>NZ_CP121252.1:0-1200000 GCF_029637705.1 Citricoccus muralis | reverse complement strand
ACTGCCCTGGTGGTACTCGTGATCGTTCTCGTGGTCGGTGCCGTGGTGTGGATCGCCAGCAAGCTCGGATCATCCGGGCGGGGCCAAGACGCGGGAATCAGCATCATCCTCTGGGGACTGCTCGCAGCCGGGATTGTCGGCGCGATCGGTGGCCTGGTGGGCTGGGCGGCAGGGCTGCCACTGATTTAAGGGTTTGAGGTGATCGAGGGTAAGGAGGTGATGTGATGGATTTCGGGTCGGATTGGCTGCACCAGTTCATGAACGACGGCATTCTCGGGCTGGCGTTGGCTGCGTGGGAGTTCTTGCGGAATTCCTTTGAAGCCGGGGCCGTCACGGCCGAGTGGTGGGCCGTGCTGGTGGGTGGCACGATCATCGTAGACGTCGACGGCGCTCAGACGGTGATCGACCATCCCGGCATGCTCAACGTGATGGTCGTGGCAATGATCCCGCTCCTGATTATCTTCGTCGCAGTTCAAGTGATTTGGTCACTCTTCCGGTCCTCCATTGAAGGTGTGGTCCGAGCCTTCGTCGTGGCTCTTGTTTCCGTGCCTAGCGTCTATATCACCACCGGAATCGGGTGGATGCTACTAATCGCCACCGATCAGATAACCCAATGGATCCTCGAAATCGGCGGCGATGACGAAACGTCCGCAGCGGGCGGCATCCTGGCATTGTTCGGTCTCTACTACGACCCATCTTCGGGCGAGATCATCATGGATGAGAACTTCATGCTCTGGGAAATGGCCGTGAATCGAAACGAACCCGGCCAAATAATTGTCCCCTTGGGAGCGATGATCATCATTTTCGCGTTGGGTTTGATCTTGCAGATGATGATGATCTTCCGACTCGTGGCGATTCTTATCTTGTTGACCTTCGGCCCGGTGGCAATTTACTCACTAGCTCTGGAGCCGGCTAAAGCCGTGGCTACCCGTTGGGTGTCGGTGATCGTCGCGTTACTGCTCGCCAAACCCGTGGCGGCGGTCATCGTGAAGTTCGGGCTGGTCGCCTCGGCCATCAGCAACAACTGGATTCAGCTGGTGGCGGGGATGGTGCTTGTACTGATGGCGGCGGCGATGCCGGTCGTGATGCTCACCTTCATAGCCTTCGCCACCGGTGGGGCGTCGGACTCAATGGAACGCGCCGCGACCGGGATGGGACGCTCCGCCGCCCGGCAGGGAAACCGCGTGGTGGCGGGTAGTGCTCGCCGTGCGACGAGCATGACACGAGCAGCCGTCAGAACAGCGAAACGCTGAGAACAGAATCAGTTCAAGAAAACTGGAAGGACTTAAGCGATGGCACAGCACGCACAGACCCCGACGTCGGAGGCCTCCGAATGGGATGGAGCGCACTTCGCTAAAGAGCAATCCTCCGGGGTGGTGTTGGGACTGAACCTTCGACAAGTCATCATCGCCGGGACCGGTATTGGTCTGGGAATGGTGTTCATCATCGCCGGTGGTGCACCGACGGGGTTGATCCTGGCCGTGATCGTCGTCTTGCTCGCCGCAGGTCTTGCGATCCCGAAAGTTCAGGGCGTCCCGGTCGCGGATTGGATCGTGGCTCTGATTCGTCATGGTGTCCAGGGGTCCCGAGGGCAACTGTCGTATGTTCAGGCGGATTCCTACGATGAGGTGGGTGAACCCTCCGCTGGTGTGCTTTCCGCTTCGGATCAGGTGGAAGATGCGCAGCGTCGTGACAAGAAGGGTCGGATTATTCCTGGTCGGGGGTGGCGGTTCCAACTGCCGGGTGAAGCCGGAGAGCTCTTGGCTTATGAGCTGCCTGGCGGGGCTGGTTTCTGCTATGACCCGCGCACCGGTGAAGGCATGGTCTCAGCAAAGATCATGACTTCGAAGGGTTTCGCGTTGGAGTCCTTCGACTCACAAGAAGAACGAACCGGGCACTGGCGCGACGGGCTGACCGCCGTCGCAAATCTCCCGGGAGTTTTGAGGATTCAGTGCAGTGATCAGACCACCTTGATCTCGGGGTCAAGGATCCAGAGATTCTACGAGTCCCGTGTTGAAGACACCGTGGCCTCTGGAGGTAAAGCCGGTGCCGAGGTGGACCCGTTCTTACACGCCGGGCTTGAGGATCTGATGACAGAGGCCCAGGATATGCCAGTCCACGAGATGTGGCTGACCGTGGTGTTGTCGAAGGAGAAACTTGGGAAACGTATCAAGGTCCTGGGTGGAGGGCTCTCTGGATTCATGGAGATCGCGCTGAAGCTAATGTCCACCATTGAAGGAGTGCTGCCACCGTCTGGGACCCAGGTGGTGTCCTGGCATTCCCCGCGTTCGTTGGCGGGGTTGTCGAGGTCGGCGTTTGACCCGGATTCATCTGTGATGATTTCTGAGCGTTCCGCTTCCTGGGTTGGTGCCTCCCCGTCGCAGGCGGGTCCGATGGCGTTGGACGTGTTCGTGAGTCATTTGGCCACGGATGGGTATCTGCACCGGGTGTATAAGGTCTCGGAGTTCCCGCAGCGGCAGGCCCGGTTGGGGTTTCTCGATGCTTTCGTCTTTTCCGGCGAGTTCCGCCACACGGTGACTGTGTATTACCTTCCCGGTGATTTGAGGAAGGCCAAGGCCCGCGTGGGTGGGCGTAAAGCGACCTGGACGACCTCGGACCGGATGCTCACGAAACTGGATCGTCCTCCCTCGTTGGAGCACCAGCGGGAATGGGACGACATCGAGGCAGAAGAAGCAGAGCTGGTCGACGGGCACGCGCCCTTGGATGTTGCCGCGTTTGTGGTGGTGACGGGCAAAGACGAACTCGAGTTGGAAGCGAACTGTGCTGATCTTCTCGGCCGGGCGGTCCAAGCCAACTGTGAGCTACGTGTCCTCTACGCCGAACAAGGATCGGGCATGCTCGCCGCTGGTCTGCCGTTCGGGTGGATCAAACGCTAACCCGGGACGAAGAAGAATCAGAAAGTAGGTGTGGGTCCGTATGGGAAGCACGAAGCATCAAACCACGACCAGTTTCGGGTTCACGGAGAACACTCGTGCAGCTCGACGTGAGCTGGTGAAGCAGACGCGCGCAGCGCTAAAACAGCGAGCCGAAGCCAAAAAAGCAGACAACAACGACGATGAGTATGGGCTGCCGAAACAAGCGTGGTCAGCCGGAGGCCAGAATCGTCCGAGGTCACTGCGCGGGACACGACCGCTGACGGTCAAGGGCATCCCGACGACCGCACACACAGCCGCGACCGCTTACCCCTATGTGGCGGGGCCCTCGTTGGGACCCGAAGGGGTGTACATCGGCCGGGATCTCAATGGCGGTGGCGCGTTCACGTTCGACCCCTGGGAACTCTACAAGCGCGGTGTCATCTCGGGAATGTCGATGATGCTCTTCGGCCAGATTGGCACCGGTAAGTCCACGTTGGCGAAGTCCTTGGCCGTGCGGCAGGTCCTGATCGGGCGGAAGCTGGCGGTGCCCTCGGATAAAAAGGGTGAGTGGACGAAAGTCATCCACGCCCTAGGTGGGGTCGTGATCCAGGTCGGTCCCGGGGCGAGGAACCGGTTGAACCCACTGGATGAGGGTCACCGTCCGGTGCAGAACCCGAAAGGGGAACCGATGGGCGATGATGAGTGGGCGATGATCGTGCGCACCCGTCGCATGGCAATTCTGGGCACGCTGGTGAAGATCCTGATCGGCAACCACGACATGGACTCAGAGCAGCGCTACGCACTCTCCCTGGGCTTGGACCGAGCGGTGAATGCTGCTGCGCGGCGGGGCCGGGAGGTCGTGATCCCAGACGTGATCCATGAGCTTGCCGAGGCCAGCGAGACTGAGCGGAAGGACGAGGTCCGCAAAGCTGTCGACGACGGGTGAATAGTGGGCACGTAGCGACGGATGAAAACTGGACAGTTTCATCCATGCTAGGAGGCATGATCACTATGGAAGATTGGGCTGAAATCCGTCGGCTGCATCGTGCGGAGAAGATGCCGAAGAAGCAGATCGCTGAGCGATTGGGAGTCTCTCGGACCACGGTGTATCGAGCTCTTGAGTCAACAGAGCCACCGAAGTATCAACGAGCGTCGAAGGGCTCGATTGTAGATGCGGTGGTCCCAGAGATCCATAAGCTTCTTAAAGACGCTCCGAGGATGCCAGCGACCGTTCGTTATCGCGGAACGCTTGCAGTGGCAGCATTCGATGACGATCCTCAAAGATCGCGTGCGTCAGATCCGTCCTTTGTATACCGGGGTAGATCCAGCGGACCGGTTAGAGCATGCTCCTGGTGAGGCTGCCCAGTTCGATTTGTGGTTTCCCGAGCCGAAGATCCCGGTGGGGTTCAGCCAAGTACGCGTCTTACCGGTGCTAGTGATGACTCTGACTTTCAGTAGATTCCTTCGTGCTCGGATGATTCCCTCGAGACAGTCGGGGGATCTGCTGGCAGGTATGTGGCATCTGATCACTGGCGTTGGCGCTGTGAGCAAGTCATTGATCTGGGACCGTGAAGCAGCAATCGCACCGAAGGGAAAGCCTCTGCCTGCAGTCCAAGGCTTCGCCGGCACGATCGCGGCCAAGATGATTATCGCTCCGGCCAGAGACCCAGAGTTTAAGGGCATGACGGAACGAAATAACCAGTTCTTCGAGACGAGTTTCCTGCCGGGGCGAACCTTCGGCTCACCCCAAGATTTCAACGCCCAGATGGAAGCGTGGTTAGAGACACGCGCTAATCAACGACTCGTGCGCAGCCTGGGAGATCGTCCAGTGAATGTACTTGATCAGGATCGAGCAGCTATGACTGCGCTTCCTCCGTCACCACCGGCTGTCGGGTTGAATTTCCAGATCAGACTAGGCCGGGACTACTACGTTCGTGTCGATACCAATGACTACAGTGTGGATCCCCGATACATCGGGCGACTGGTACAAGTCACCACGACCCTAGAACGGATTCTCGTGGTCTGTGATGGGGAGACTGTTGCTGATCACCCCCGTTGTTGGGCCACCGCGCAAACGATCACTGATCCCGGTCATGTTGCTACCGCGAAGATGCTCCGAGCCCATTACAACCAGATCCGACGTCGTCCTGTCGGGCGCGATACTGAGGTCGCGTATCGACCTCTGAGCGTCTACGACGAGCTCTTCGGATTGAGATCTGCACCGGCTGCACCGGCGCCGGTGACGGAACAGGAGGCAGTATGAGGACCAATCCAGAGAAGATCGGGGCCACGCTGTCACATCTAGCTCGAGCGATGAAGACTCCCACGATCGCGAAGGTCTGGGAACAACTGGCCAACACCGCTCGTGAGCAGGGATGGACACACGAGGAGTATTTAGCTGCCGTGCTTGAACGTCAGGTTGCTGATCGCGAAGCCAATGGCACCAGCTTGAGGATTTCCACCGCCCGGTTTCCAGCGATGAAGACTCTCGAGGACTTCAACCCTGATTTTCAGCCAACCCTACGCCGTGATCTGATCGCGCATCTAGGGACCACGAGTTTCATTCCGAAAGCTGACAACGTGATTTTGCTTGGCCCGCCCGGAGTAGGCAAGACGCACTTAGCGATCGGACTCGGCATTCGGGCCTGTCAGTCTGGGTATCCCGTGTTGTTTGATACCGCTGCTGGGTGGATCAACAGGCTTAGCGTTGCTCATCAGCGTCATGGAGGATTAGCAGCTGAAATCAAACGCCTGCGACGATACCGCTTACTCATTATTGATGAGCTCGGGTACCTGCCCTTAGACGCTGACTCTGCGAATCTGTTTTTCCAGCTAGTCGCCTCAAGGTATGAGCAGGGTTCGTTGCTCATTACTTCTAACCTGCCCTTCAGCCGGTGGGGTGAGATCTTTGCTGATGACACGATTGCAGCAGCGATGATTGACCGATTGATCCATCATTCAGAGGTCCTCACCCTCGATGGAGAGTCTTATCGGACACGAACCCGACGGGAACTCCTTGAGAAGAACACCAACATCACGACCTGAACCTGTCAGAGTGTCCAGTTTTCAGACGTCGATTAATGTCCACTTTTCAGCCGCCGTTGACAAAAGCCGCCGGCCACCTTGAGCTGACGCTACACAGGATCACCAGCGGGGACCTGGCGGGCATGTTTGATGGGGAGTCCACGGTGACCTTCGACCCGAACGCCCCAGCGGTCTCCATCGATTCTTCAGCGCTGTCGGGGGCCAGTCCGGAAGCGGTGCGCGTGGTGAATGCCTGTGCGGGTGCATGGACGGAGGCGATGATCACTAACAGTGATTACGGTCAGCGGCTGGTCATCTATGAAGAGGGTTGGGACAACATCTCCTCGGAAGCTGACCTGCAACGGATGGTGGAGTCCTGGAAACTGGCCCGGGCTTATGGGTTGTTCAACATTTTGGTGATGCACAAGATCAGTGACCTGGATATGGCCGGAGATCAGAAATCTCGGATGGCTGCTATGGCCCGGTCACTGCTGGCAGATTCTGATGTGAAGGTCATCTACCGCCAAGACGCTTCCGCGTTGAAGGTCACCATGGACGAACTCGATCTCTCCGACCGGGAACGCGCACTCATTAAGTCCCTGGATAAAGGGGTGGGGCTGTGGCGGCTGCGGGAGTCGAGTTTCGAGGTCGCCAACGACCGGTCGCGCGCTGAGACACCGCTGTTCGACACCGACGAGCGGATGCGCACCCTCGACATCACCGACGAAGACGCAACCGTTTTGGCCGGTCAGGGACAGAGCTGAGAGGGAAACGGACCCATGAGTGAGAACAGTACTGGCAATCAGGAACGACTGATCCTCATTGGCCTGGGCATAGCAGCACTGTATGGGCTGTTCGTGCTCACCGGGATGGGAGCCACCCGGGCGGTGTGCGGACCAGGCGGGTTCCCAGAATCGCTGTTTGGGCCGATGAGCTTCTTCACCAGCGGGGACACCACCGTGTTCGGAACCGTTGACGGGTGTAGTGCCCCCACCGCTGCGGTCGTGACCGTCCTCGTCGGGGCGATCGTGGTTGTAGCCTTACTGGTAGGAGTCGGGTTCTGGGCGCGGGCCAAGTGGAAGCAATCAGACCGAGCGTTTTTGAAGGATCTGCGCCGTCGTGAAGGAATCGCCCGATCTTCCGAGGTGCGCCGTACCGTGGGGACACGGTCCGTGGGTAAGCGCGTGGGCAAGGTCCGTCCGTCGTTGAAGAATCCGAAACCCGTACAGGGTGCGCTGAAACTCGGGGTCTCTGAGGGGTCCCCGGTGTGGGCGTCACTGGAGGAATCGGTGTGTCTGATTGGGCCACCACGGTCGGGTAAGGGCCTGCACCTGCTGGTAGGGGCGATTCTGGATGCTCCTGGCCCAGTGATCACCACCTCGTCACGAGCCGACAATCTGGCCATGACGTGGGATCTGCGCAAGGAGAAAGGACCCGTAGCCCTGTTTGACCCACAGGGGCTAACGGGTCGTGCTACCACGTTGAAATGGTCCCCTATCACTGGGTGTGAACGCCCGATGGTCGCCAATCAGCGGGCCACATCACTGATCGGGGCATCCGGGTTGGGTGCGTCCGCGGGAAATCAAGAGTGGCGGGCACCGGCCACGACGATCATGGAGTGTTTGCTGCACGCTGCCGCATTGGGCCACCGGACGGTGGATGATCTGATGCGGTGGGGCAATAACCCGATGGAAGCCAAAGAAGCCGTCCGGATTCTCTCGGATCATCCAGGTGCAGCGTCGAACTGGAACCTGGTGTTGCAAGGCATCATCGAGGGCGATCCGAAGCTGTTGCAGAATAAGTGGTTCGGCGTTGAGGGCGCGGTCAAAGGGCTCGCGGTGCCGGAGGTACGAGCCGTGTTGAACCCGGCCCGGGTGGATGAAACCTTCGACATCGACCGCTTCCTCACCGAGAACGGCACCCTCTACATTGTGGGCACCAAGACCGGTGGTTCCTCGGCGGGACCGTTCCTGATTGCGATGATGGACGCGATCACCGAACGTGCCCGTGAATTAGCTGCGAAGTCACCAGGAAACCGACTGGACCCTCCCCTGTCATTGGTGCTGGATGAAATTGCGAACATCTCTGGTGCGTGGCCGGGACTCACACAACTCATGGCCGATGGTGGTGGTGTCGGGATCAGCGTGTTCGCGGTCTTTCAGTCCCTGGCTCAGGCCCGCAACGAATGGGGAGAACAACAAGCCACCGCCCTATTCGATTCCGCAACCGTGAAGATCCAACTCGGTGGAGCCTCTAACGTCTCAGATTTGGAAACCTTCTCGAAACTGGCGGGATCCAGGGAGATCACCCGGTTCTCGAAGTCCCGTTCTAGAGATTCGGTCTCCACCTCTGAACAGGTCGCGGAGCTGCAGGTGTTGAATATCTCTGATTTGCGGCGGCTGCCGTTCGGGTGGGGCATTCTCTTCAATCGCAACGGTCGACCGATCGTGATGCAGATGACGAAATGGCCAGACCGCGCTGACGCTAAGCAGATCAAGGCGGCGGCCGGTGCGTACAATCAGGCGCTGCTCTCAGAGTTGCTGGGTGGTGCTGACGTATTGTCCTCGGGCCCGTCGACCAGGGACGTGGATGTGAACGCGGACCTCGATGGTCGCCTGCCGGTGCCGGTCCGGTGATGACAACATGTCGAGACTGTCGCTGCACCGGACCGGTTCCTCCAGTTACCGCGAGTACCTGCGCTCCCCGCAATGGGGTTTTCGACGGGTGCGGTGGTTTCGTGATCAACGCAAGGAAGGATTCGAGCCGGCGTGCCAGGTCTGCGGAATCACACTGGCAGAGGCGGGGACGCTGGACCTCCACCACGTCTCCTATGCGGGGGGTGGGGAGAGATTCATCCACAGGTAAGTGGCGGGCACAGGAAACGGATGAGGATCTCGTGTCACTGTGTAGAGACCATCACCGAGATCTTCACCGGATCATGGACGGACGCAAAGAGTTTTACGGGTGGGACCGCCGCCGCGCAACGGTGGTGATCATCGCTCGGATGATTCGACATCTACGCAGAAATCAGTGATCCGGAGGGGACAAAACGAATCATGAACGAGAACGCGGACTGGAACGAAGTCATTCACGGGGATTGGTCCGATCCTGAGTCTCCGCTGGGGACGTGTGGGATCTGTCAACGCTCTCAACCGTTGGTTTTCCATGCGACTTCGGTTGACATCGTCGACCGTGCTCACTGTCGAACTACCAGCGACCCTGAGACCGGGGTGTGGTTATGCACGATGTGTGAAGACGCCGTCCATCGGTGGATGAGCGCTCATCCCGGTCCAGGGGCAGCTGAGAAGGCGGTGAATGCGATGTTCGCCAGACTCTCGAAAGCGATATTCGCTCCCCCGCGGCGGTATCGACGCAAGCAACACTGACCAGGCAAATCCAGGAGCAGAACACCATGGCAACGAAAACCCGAAAGTTCCTTGATCGAGAACGGACCATCCCCCTGAACGGGACTCCAGTTGGGGCTCCCCGCAAGTCGTGGACACGTGAACCACGTCACGCAGCCTGCGTAGACACTTCCTCCTGAACCCGGCCGGCACTGTGCTCGGCCCGGAACTTCTCCTCAAACTCCACCGGCGGGACCATCCCCAACGCCGAGTGCAACCGCCGCCGGTTATATACCACCTCGACCCACCGAGCGACTTCCCGCATCGCCTCAGCCCGAGTCTGCCAGACCCGGCGTTCGAAGAACTCAGTCTTCAGTGATGACCAGAACGACTCCGACATCGCATTATCCCAACACACTCCAGTCCGGCCTACCGACTGCTTGAGCCCCAGCTCCACAGAGGCCTGATGCAACTGCGCTGACGTGTACTGCGCTCCTTTGTCGGCATGAAAAATGACGTCATCTGGAACCATTTCTCGTAGCGTATGAGCCATCCTCAACGCTCGTTCCACGAGGTCAGAATCTTGTCTGGCATCCATCGCCCAGCCGAGCACTCGGCGTGAGCACCCATCGCGGATGACGCACAAATACACGAACCCTTCCCACGTGCGCAGATACGTAATATCGCTGATCCACACAGCATCCAACTCACCTCGGTCCCAGACTCGTTTCACGAGGTCCGGAATGTGATGAGTCGCCACACCCGGCAGTGTCGTCACCGGCCGAAACCGACGTGGACTGATGCCTTCAAGGCCCTGCCTGCGCAACGAAGCCGCGACCGTCTTCTCGTCCACACTCACGCCTTGTCGAGCCAGTTGCGCTGCCACCCGTGGTGCCCCATAGACACCATCAGACTCCGCATGAACCGCTGCGACTTGCCCGTCAAGATTCCGTTGCGCTCTCGCGCGTTTCGATGGCCCGGCCTGCCGACGTTTCTTCCATGCGTAGTACCCAGATTTCGTCACCTCGAGGAGCCTGGCCATCCGGCGAATCGCATAGTGGGCCTTCTCCGAGTCCATCAGCTCGAATTTCTCTTGTTTCGAGGCTTCGACGCGAAGAAGGCGGCTGCTTTTCCCAGGAACTCGTTGTCCTGTTTCAGATCGAAGTTCTCCCGCCTCAACCGTGCCAGTTCAGCCCGTTCGTCCTCGTTCAACGCACCCGTGGGTTCACCCTCGGCGCGGCGTCGGTCTTTCTCGGCTTTGACCCAGGTGCCCAGGGTCTGTTCACCGACTCCGATTTCCTTTGCCACCGCGGCGATAGACCTGCCGGTGTCAATGACGAGATTCGCCGCCTCGATCCGATATTCCGGGGTGAAAGAGCGACGCTGTCGCTTCTGGTCTGACATATTGAACATCCTTCCAGCAGGACTGCGAATCCCGCTAACTTGGGTGTCCACTATTCGAGGGTAGCCTCACAGTCGCACCGGACTGGTTCCTTTTGCTGACCCTAGGAAAGGGAGCGGTGCTCAGTGGTGCAGCGGAGATGACTCCGTTCTTGGATGAGGTGATGTGGCAAGGTGTCAGTCCGCACGACGTGCAGTCGCCCCCGGCTTCGTTGAACAACCATCTGATGCGCCGATGGGTCGAAATCGAGACCCGCGATGCCGCCGAGTTCTTGCGCGAACAATGGGGAATGATCCGAGCCCCGGAGACCCGGGAGGAGGCTCACAGGATGCTCTCGCGTCCTGATTGTTTCGCTGCTGGCCTCGGTGGCCATCGGCTCACTGCCGAGCACTATCTGCTCGACGATGAGACTGATGCGTGGGCGGTCGGGCATTGCCGAGATTGTTTTCGGGCACTGCTGTGGCGTTTCCCCTTGAACGGCGGGCGTCCTCAGACGTGGCAATTCTACGATCAAGAAACAGGTCAGGAGCGCATCACACTATGAGTAGTCCGTGGGTGGAAGACGAAGACCTCGACACCGAAGTGCGGGAGAACTCGGAAACCGGCCAGAACAAAAGGCCCGGGGTGGGGACGCCTTTACCGCATATGGACCCGGAGATCGCAGCGGAGCTGCTGGCGGAGGGGCCGCCGGCCTGGTTTGGTGTCCGGTGGAGAGAGATTCCCCCGGAGCAGCAGTGGGACGCCTGGAACGGGTTGCGGCGATGGGTGGACTGGCTCATCCACGAGTACCGGGTCAGCGCCCAGGAAATCCCGGATTGTTGGTATCACCACCCTGACATCACCGCGGAACTCTACGCGGCGATGTGCATGGAATACAAGGTGTGGGAAGAACAAGCTCCAGGGCTCTCCCCCATGATGATGTGGCACCCGAATCTACAACAGATGCTCTACCGGGTTCGCGCCATGACGGAGAAAGCCGGGTGCGCGAACAACGGTGGCCACCAAGAGCCCACCGGATACAAATCAGGCATCGGCGCCTACGAACGTGACTACAACGAGACAGACTGGCGCGTGCATGCCTCCACGATCCGACGCGCCGAGCTGGTAGACCGGCCAGAAACCGGTGTCCGATATGTGCGAGCCGCTGCAGTGAGCGCGAAAGGCGAACGGCTTGCCGTGTCGTCTCCCATCGGTCTGAGAGCAGATGCACCGCTCCCCGACGCCCACGTGGGACTCGAATTCGGATCCATGGCCACGGGGAAAGCAGAACTGTCCGCGACAGTCGTCGGCACACCTGAAGATGCCGGGTTGGTGTGGGAGCAGTCAACGGATGGCCAGGATTGGAAAACAATAGCCGATGAGAAGGATCCGGATTAGTGAGCAGCCAGTCAGAGTCCAGCTTCCAGGAACTTCAGGAACCCACAAGGTACTGATGTTCGTCACCTTGGGAATCGCCACCTACTTCTCATTCGTGGCAGCGGTGACGCTGACTGTGAGTGTTGTAGCTGGAATCAGGGGTGTATTCGTCGCTACAGCGTTCGCCTCCGTTGCGGCATTTCTGCGGAGGAATGCGTATCGTCCGGGGACCTTCACTCAGAGGAATATCACGTGGCTCGTGATCGTCGTAGTGGCCGCCATCATCGTGAGTGTCACCATTACTGGAATCATGAGCCTCAAGAGCATCTAATACGCAGGGATCGAAATGCCTTGTCGGACACGCCCACCTATAATAGGACGCATGATCTATGAGCATGGAAACCCAGTTGGGCATGTAACTCAAGCATCTGAACCCATAGCAGTGACGGTCACCAACGACGAGGGCGCAACTTTCGACGGATACGCGATCGCCTGGACGCAAACGATGGTCCAGGCCGAGTGGGAGGTCAACCGGTGGGTCACCCGCACCGCCTGGATGGACGCACACCACGTCGAAAGACGCGTGCTGAACGCCCATTTAGAGGCGATCAAGAAGCACAACAGGGCGCGGGGCAAGTACGGATGACAGACTTACAAACCAGAGCCGACTCAATCAACACGGTTCAGCGCTCTCCAGACGCTAGACCGGCTGACTCCTAGCGCGGCCGCGATCTCGTTGAGGCTATGGCCTTGGGCCTTCAGATCCTCAGCTGCACGTCTACGTTGCTCGGACATCACCGTGGGGCGTCCACCCACTCGACCTTGCGCTCGAGCGTAAGCCAGTCCCCTACGAGTGTTGTCAGTTTCAGAAGCTGTCTGCATTGAATTCAGAAGTCGAGTGCAATCGCGTCAGCGCACTCTCCACTCGGCGCAGATTGACCAGAGGTCAGGAACGCATGGAAGAGAGTGCCGCAACAGTCAGTATCACGGCCATGACAACTGCCATAGCTGAGTAGCTGCCGAGCACACTGGCAAGGGCTGGGCCAGAAACGGGAGCCAGGGCACCGACAGCGGTCATTGGCGCGGTGAAGACACCGTTGATCGTGCCGAAGTTCTGTGTGCCCCATCTGTCAGAGACAGCAGTGGCTTGCAGCAGGGTGTGGCATCCACGGACAGCGCCGAGCAAGACAGCGATGGCGATGAGGAGTGCGGCGGGACCGGGGACGTACGCCAGAAGCCAGAGCCCGTTAGCACCAAGACCGAAGATGAGTGCGGTGCGCGTGTGCGCAGCGGTAGATCTGGCCAATCTCGAGTAGCCGATTCGTCCGATCACCTGCCCGGCACCAATGAGACCGAGGGTGAGGGCAGCGGTGCTGTAAGAGATCCCTCGTTCCAGGAGTACGGGGATGATGTTGATCGTGACGGCGAAAAGAGTGAACGTCGCCAGCGCCATGGTGATCTGCAGGATGACGAAGCGCGGAGTGCGGGTGATGGCGCGGACGTGGGCTTTCGACCCGTGAGCAGAGTGGGTGATGTTGTCTGTCCAGGAGCTATTAAGGAAGAAGGCGTGCAGTGGCACAGTCACAGCAGCGAGGATGCCGGCCATGATGAGGTAACTGGTCCGCCACCCGACCTGATCGATGAGATAGGCCACGATCGGAGCGAAGATCGTGGAGGCCAGTCCCGCGACAAGAGTCAAGGTCGTCAACGGGACGACGCGCTGGGGACCGTACCAGCGTGTGATGACAGCGAACGCGGGCGGGTAGAGAACTGCGGATTGGGCGAACCCTGCCAGCAGCCATGCAAGGTAGAACATTGGCAGGTTCGGAGACCACGCGACGAGCACCAGGGAGAGCACTCCGATGAGTGCTCCCAGCGTCATGACGGTGCGTGGCCCCTGAGTGTCCAGGATTCTGCCGACGCGGATACCGGCGATCGCGGACACGAGCAGGCCCACGGACAGGGCAGCTGTGATCGCGGTGTGGCTCCACCCCGTGTCCTCGGAGATGGGCGCGACAGCGACGGGCAGTGAGTAGTACAGCAGCCCCCAGCTGGTGGTCTCGGCGATGCAGAGTGCGACGAGACCACCACGGAGACGGTCAGTCATGGGCGAGACTGTGTGGGGAACCTGGCAAAGGTCTCATGACTCCAGTATGTCGGGGCAGGTCGTGCGCAGGTGGAACGGTGAGGAGCCAACGAGACACGCTGGCTCCTCACGCAAGGCACGCACTCACGTCTGGATGTCGGCCCACAGGCTGCGGACGTGGTCCTCGATCTGGTCAACGATGTCGTGTACCCGTTCGGGTGTTTCTTCGGCGGGGTCGGCGAGTTCCCAATCGAGGTAGCGCTTGCCTGGGTAGATGGGGCAGGCGTCACCGCAGCCCATGGTGATGACGTAGTCGGCGGCGCGGACGACATCATCGGTCAGTGGTTTCGGGAAGGCTCCGGCAAGATCAATGCCGCGACTTTCCAGCGCTTCGATGACAAGTGGGTGGATTTCGGAGCCGGGCAGTGAGCCGGCAGAACGGACTTCTACGGCGGTACCAGCCAGGTGGGACAGCAGCGCGGCTGCAATCTGCGACCGGCCGACGTTGTGCACACAAACGAAAAGAACCTGAGGAACAGTCGTCGCGATCTTCCCTTGTGCGATGGCCAAAGCTCGCAGACGGTCGGTGGCGAAGCGTTCAGCGAGGATCGCGAGGTAGGTGCGGATCTTCGCTGTTCGCGAGAGGGTCGTGTAGGACTCAAAGACGTATCGCTCAACTGTTTCCGGGGAGAAGGTCCCCTCGTAGACGCGCGAGAGATCAGCAGCTGTGCGCTGGAGAACCCGGGTATCGAGGGGCGGGGTTTCGGCGGTCATGGCCACGTCCTTTCAGTCTCAGCAGCACGAGGCGGCAGCAGGTGCGCCGATCGTCACCAGCTGGGGTTCTGCGGGCGCGTCACAGGATCCACCGAGGTCGGTGCTGCACACACCGGTCTCCGGAAGGTTGAGGTGCACCTCGTCCGCGGCGGCACGGTCACCGGCCATCGCCGCGGCGATGGAGCGGACCTGCTCGTATCCGGTGGCCATGAGGAACGTCGGCGCCCGACCGTAGCTCTTCATACCCACGATGTAGAAGCCTGCTTCGGGATGGGACAGGACGCTCTCGCCGTGCGGCTCGACGCTGCCGCAGGAATGGAACTCCGGGTCGATGAGCGGTCCAAGCTGGCGGGGAGCCTCCACTGCGGGATCGAGTTCGAGGCGCAGCTCGGCCAGCATCGACAAGTCCGGGCGGAAGCCGGTGGCCGGCACGAGCAGGTCGACCCTCAGCTCCTCGGGCCCGGCAGACCCGGTTGCGAGGACTCGGAGCTGGTCACCGGCAGCTTCGAAGCCGGAGATCGTGAACGTCGTGTGGACGTCGATGACGCCGGATTCGACGAGTGCGCGCAGGCGGGACCCGAGTGCTCCACGTGCGGCGAGTTCATCGCGGTCTTCTCCGCCGTAGACGCCGGTGACGTCAGCAGAGCGGACCGCCCAGCTGATCCGGGTCTCCGGGGCGTCCTGGGCCAGTTCGGCTAGGTCGAGCAGTGTGTTCGCTGCCGAATGTCCGGCACCGATCACGAGGATGTGACGGCCGGCGAATCGATCGCGATGGGCATCCGTGACGGCCGGCAGGGGCTGCGTGATGAGACCACGCGCCGCGGCCTCGGCTTCTCCGGGTGCGGGAAGACCTGATCGTCCCAGCGGATTGGGCTGCTCCCAGGTGCCGGAGGCGTCGATGACGCTGCGGGCCTGCACGTCGTCGTATGAGCCATCTGTCTGGGCGATGCGGACGAGGAACGGCGTGTTGTCGCGGTTCTGGCTGCGGGTCTTGTCGATGCCCTGGCGAGAGACCGCAACGACCCGGGTGCTGGTGCGGATGACGTGGCCCAGTGCTGCTGACAGCGGGGTCAGGTAGTCGTCGACGAGTTCGTGGCCGGTGGGCAGGGCGTCGAGGTCTGGCTCCTGCCACCCGTTGGGCTCCAATAAGCGCCTGGCGGCTTCATCAATGTTGTAGCGCCACGGCGAGAACAGTCGGGTGTGCCCCCATGTGCGGATTGCTGCAGCCACGGTGTCTCCGGCTTCGAGGACCACAGGGGTGAGGCCTCGTTCGCGGACATGGGCGGCGGCGGCCAGTCCGACGGGACCGGCACCGATGATGACGACGGGCAGATCCTGGTGGGCACTCGCGAGGTCACGCATGGCTGATCTCCTGAAGGACGGGGGTGAGGGCCGGTGGTGCGATAGTGGCGAGGTAGCGCTCGGCGTCCAGCGCCGCTGAGCAGCCGGTGCCGGCTGCGGTGATGGCTTGGCGGTAGCGGTGATCGACCGCGTCGCCGCAGGCGAAGACGCCGGGCAGGTTGGTGTGGGTGGTCGGAGCGTCGACGAGGATGTATCCGTCCGGGTCCAGATCCAGCTGGCCGCGGAGGAGTTCGGTGCGGGGCAGGTGTCCGATGGCGACGAACACCCCGGTGGCGTCGAGATAGGTGGTCTGCCCAGACACGGAGTCCATCAGGGATACTCCGGTGACCTTGTCTTCGCCGTGGATGGTGGTGATGTGGCTGTTGTAGACGAAGCGGATCTTCTCGTTCTCCCGGGCCCGCTCGGCCATGATCTTCGAGGCGCGCAGGGTGTCTCGGCGGACCACGATGGTCACTGTCTGGGCGAAGCGGGTGAGGAAGAGAGCTTCTTCCATCGCGGAGTCCCCACCACCGACGACCACGAGGTGCTGGTCGCGGAAGAAGAACCCGTCACAGGTGGCACACCAGGACACGCCGTGCCCGGTGAGTCGCTTCTCTTCGGGCAGACCAAGTTCCTTGTACGCCGAACCGGTCGCCACGATCACCGCAGGTGCGCGGTACGTCGCCCCTGCCAGGGTGGTGACCTCTTTCAGAGTCCCGGTGAGTTCCACGGCGGTGACGTCGTCGTATTCGATGCGGGCACCGAATCTGCTGGCCTGCGCGCTCAGACCCATCATCAAGTCCGGGCCCTGAATGCCGCCGGGGAAGCCGGGGAAGTTCTCCACGTCAGTGGTATTCATGAGAGCACCACCGTGTGTGACAGACCCGGCGATCACGCGCGGGGACAATCCCGCACGGGCGGCATAGATGGCAGCGGTATAACCGGCGGGACCGGAACCAATGATGATCAGCTCATCGGTCGTGTCGAGAGGTGAGTTCGTCATCGTGTCGTCGTCTCAGTTCGATGCGGTCGGTGTCGGAATCAGTTCGCTGATCAGCTGCTGGATACGGGACTTGATGTCGTCGCGGACCACGCGGACGTCGTCGATGCCCTTGCCTGCCGGGTCGGTCAGTTCCCAGTCCTCGTAGCGCTTGCCGGGGAAGATCGGGCAGGCGTCGCCGCAGCCCATGGTGATCACGACATCGGAGGCCTGCACCGCCTCGGTGGTCAGCACCTTCGGGGACGCTGCGGTGATGTCGATGTCTTCTTCGGCCATTGCCTCCACGGCGACCGGGTTGATCTGGTCGGCAGGTTCGGAGCCGGCCGAGCGGACCTCGATCCGGTCACCGGCCAAAGCGGTGAGGTAACCCGCCGCTATCTGGGAGCGGCCGGCGTTGTGGACACAGACGAAGAGGACGCTGGGCTTGGGTGCAGAAGTCATGGGGTGTCTTCCAATCAGGGGGTGGGGTCAGCGGGGGAGGAGTTCGGCGTGCAGGGCACGGACGCGGGCGTCGATGTCGCCACAGACCAGGCGCATCCGCTCAAGTCCTTCGATGCCGCGCTCGGAGGGCTCATCGGTCGTCCACGTCTCGATGGTGGCCGTCATGCCCGCGACGGGCTCCACGTGGGCCTCCTGGCCGAGCACGACGACTCGATCGACGCGGCGCAGCAGCTCCGGGTCAATCGGTTTGGGCTGCTCATCCGCCATATCGGCTCCTGCTTCGGCGACCGCTTCTGCGGAGAGGCTGTTGAGAGAGCCGCCCGGCGCGGTGCCTGCCGAGTGGACCTCAACCGTGTCGCCAGCGCGGTGGCGCAGCAGGGCCGCGGCCATCTGCGACTTGCCGCCGTTCTTGACGCAGACGAACAGCACGCTGGGCTTGCCGGTCATGATCGCACCCCCGCGACTGCACGGTTCGGGACGGTCGGGTCGTTGCGAAAAAGCTTGGGCCCAAGCCAGAGAGCGACGTAGACGAGGCCGACGAGGACGGGGACCTCGATCAACGGGCCGACGACTCCCGCCAACGCCTGGCCCGAGGTGATACCGAAGGTGCCGATCGACACGGCGATGGCCAGTTCGAAGTTGTTTCCCGAGGCGGTGAAGGCCACGCTGGTCGACTTCGCGTAGTTCAGCCCCACCGCTTTCGACGCGAACAGGCTGATTGCAAACATGAGCACGAAGTACAGCAGCAACGGCACCGCCATCCGCGCCACGTCCAGAGGCTGCGATGTGATCGCCTCACCCTGCATCGCGAACAGCAGCACGATCGTGAACAGCAGCCCATAGAGTGCCCAGGGGCCGATCTTCGGCAGGAACGTCTCCTCATACCACTCCCGGCCCTTGGCTCTCTCCCCGAATACGCGGGTGAGGAAGCCCGCCAGCAGCGGGATGCCGAGGAAGACGAGCACCGATGCCACGATCGCCCACACGGAGAACTGCGCCGAAGTCGTCTCCAGTCCCAGCCAGGACGGCAGCACCTGCAGATAGAACCAGCCCAGCGCACCGAAGGCCACAACCTGGAAGACGGAATTGATGGCAACCAGCACCGCGGCAGCCTCTCTGTCGCCGCAGGCGAGGTCGTTCCAGATGAAGACCATGGCGATGCAGCGGGCCAGGCCGACGATGATCAGTCCGGTGCGGAACTCCGGCAGGTCGGGCAGGAAGACCCAGGCGAGCGTGAACATGAAGGCCGGACCGACGACCCAGTTGAGGAACAGCGACAGAGCCAGCAGCTTCCGGTCCCCGGTCACCCGGTGCATCTCGTCGTAGCGGACCTTCGCCAGCACCGGATACATCATGACCAGCAGACCGATCGCGATCGGCACGGAGATCCCACCGACCTTCACAGAGTCCAAGGCCGTGTCGAGCCCGGGCACGAAGCGCCCCAGCAGCAGACCCACGGCCATCGCAATCAGGATCCACACCGCCAGCCACCGGTCCAGGAAGGACATCTCCTTCGCCACCGGCACCGCGTTCTGCGCAGCCGTTGTTGCAGTGGTGCTCATCGGCACTAAGCTCCTTGTATCGATGGATGTCTATGGAACAGACTAAGCGCATGCATCGATGAGCGTCAATGTATGATGGTGTGATGAGTACTTCAGTGGAAACCAGTGAGCTGCGTCTCGGAGCCGCGACCGAATGCTGTGCGTTGGACGCGTCCCCGCTAGGGGTCTCAGATGCCGACCGGATGGCGAAGAAGCTCAAGGCGCTGTCCGATCCGACGCGATTGCGCGTCTTGTCGCATGTGGCGGCCCAAGGCTGCGACGCAGTGTGCGCCTGCGACCTGATCGACGTCCTCGACATCAGCCAGCCCACGATCAGCCACCACCTCAAGAAACTCGTCGAAGCAGGCCTCCTGACCCGAGAGCAGCGCGGGAAATGGGCCCATTACACCGTCGTGCGCGAAGCATTCGCAGAGCTGCGTCAATTCTTGTCGCTGGACTGACCGCTACGGGGGCGGACCGAGAGTGACTGAGCGCGTCGATGTCGTAGTCATCGGGGGCGGACAAGCAGGGCTGGCGATCGGTTACTATCTTCGTCGTGCCGGCCTGTCGTTCGTGATCCTTGACGACCGCGAAAGGTCAGGGGGCGCATGGCAGAGCACCTGGCCATCGTTGCGCCTGTTCTCACCAGCACAGTACTCATCGCTACCGGGCCGTCCGATGCCCGCGTCGCCGCGCGCCAACCCCGACGCGTCTCATGTGATTGACTACCTCGCTGACTACGAGGAGCGCTACCGACTGCCCGTGCGGCGGCCGATCCAGGTCGACCACGTCGAGCATGGGCCCGAGGGGTTCCGCGTAGCTACGCACTACGAAGACTGGCTGGCACGCATCGTCGTGAACACGACGGGCACTTGGTCTCAACCGTTCTGGCCGTCCATGCCGGGGCAGTCAACGTTCCAGGGAGTCCAGGTGCACAGCGCCTGGTACCGCGGCCCAGAACAGTTCGAGAACTCTTCCGTGCTCGTCGTCGGTGGGGCGAATTCCGGCGCTCAGATCGCAGCGGACCTCGTTGGCAGCGCCGAGGTGACCTGGTGTCTACGCGGAGAGCCTCGCTACCTGCCCGATGACGTCGACGGGCGCGAATTGTTCCGAGTGGCAAGCCAGCAGGTGCGCGCGAGAGCAACAGGCCAGCCCGATCCCGGCGGGGTAAGCGATCTGGGCGACATCGTCGCTGTCCCACCTGTCAGGCGGGCACGTGATGCTGGGTTGCTGACCGCTCAACCGATGTTTGAGCACTTCAGTCCCGGCGGCGTGGTTTGGCCCAACGGAAGAACGCATTGTATTGAGGCCGTGGTGTGGTGCACCGGCTTCCGTCCAGCGTTGCGCCATCTACGCCGTCTCGACCTCCGGGAATCCGACGGAACAATCGATCTGAACGGGACCGCTTCCACACGTATCCCGGGCCTTTATCTCGTCGGCTACGGCGACTGGACCGGGCCAGGGTCAGCCACCCTCATCGGCGTCGGAGCAACAGCGAAAGCTACCGCCAATGACATCCGCTCCAAACTCGTCTGAGAAATTTCCTCAACCGATTGCCACAGCAACCTACCGGCTCTCATAACGCCTTCGACCTGGAGCGCGGGGGAACCTAGAGGCGGCCAGTCACCGCTGCAGTAGCTTGCTTCCGGCGGACCGAAGTTCACCAGTGGGAGAGACGTGGCGATACAGGGTCTGCCGCGTGACCCCGAGTTCCTTGCATAGGTCTCCGACGTGAGTGCCCGGCTGGCCCATTGAAGCCATCGCCAATCGGACTTTCGCCGGCGTCATCTTGAAGGGCCGGCCGCCCTTCCGCCCACGAGCACGAGCTGAGGTCAGCCCAGCCTTGGTGCGCTCGGAGATGAGCTCTCGTTCGAACTCCGCCAGCGCAGCGAAGATGCCGAACACCAATTTTCCGGAAGCGGTGGTGGTGTCGATGGCTGCTCCTTGTCCGGTGAGTACTTTAAGCCCGATGTCGCGGTCGGTGAGGTCGTGGACGATGTTGACCAGGTGGCGCAGGTCTCGGCCGAGCCTGTCGAGTTTCCACACGATCAGGGTGTCACCGGACCGGAGAGCTTTCAGGCAAGCCAAGAGCTCCGGACGGTCGTCCTTCTTACCGGAGGCTTTGTCTTCATAGAACTGTTCGGGGCCGACGCCGGCGGCGGTGAGTGCATCCCGTTGCAGATCCGTGGTTTGAGATCCGTCGGCTTTCGACACTCGGATGTATCCGACCAGCATCGCCAAACCTCCATCACTTATACCTTCGTTTACGTGACACACAGATCATATTTCCACTGATCTGTGACTTTGTGAGCTAAATGGCGGGGTTCGTCAGGCGCTCCGCGGCGGTCTCCGCTCCCGCAGGCAAGGCTTGCTGGGAGTGAGAACAATGTCCCGCAAGAGGATCCCCATACGACTACCGGGGTTGGCGACCCTCACCCCTGTCGACCCACCCGGATCGATACGTGCTGTGAGTCCCTCGGGCGCAGTTCCGATGCCCACTGCGCCGCTGACACTTTCGTGTCAGTAGGTCGAGGCGGAACGTTCCAGCTGTGCGGCTGGGGCTCGGTCGACCACCACCCCTCGATGGCGTGTCCGTGCGGCGTCGGGCTTGGCTACAGGTACCGGCAGACCTGGTCGGAGCTGCACGTGTCGGGCTCAACGTGCTCGGCCTGGTCGCGTAGCCCGGCGAGGGTGTCGCGCAGGTCGTGGAGCTGTCTGAGTTTCAGGTCAATGTCGGTCAGGCGTGCGTCGAGCAGGTCGCGTACGTGATCGCAGGGAGCTTGGCCGTGGTCGCGGATGTCGAGGACCTGCCGGATCTGGGCGAGGGAGAGTCCGGCGGCTTGGCCGCGGTGGATGAAGTCGATCCGGGTGAGGCTCTCGGTCGTGTAGTCGCGGTAGCCGCCGGGCGTGCGCTCGGCCGGGGGCAAGAGCCCCTGGTCTTCATAGAACCGCAGAGTCTTCGTGGTCGTGCCGGCCGCTTCAGCGAGCTCCCCGATCCGCATCCTCACCCCTCGTGTGTCACAGGTCTCACCCTTGACCTTCCCCTGTACTGGAAGCTTTAGTATCGCCGCATCAGGAGGATTTCTCAACAGTCCGGGGAGGGTTCGGGATGCAGTCGAAGATTGATCTGGCCGTGATCGGGTCGGGTGGCGCGGCGTTCGCCGCAGCGATCCGCGCCACCACGCTGGGCAAGTCGGTGGTGATGGTCGAGCGCGGCACGTTCGGCGGCACCTGCGTGAACACCGGGTGCGTGCCGTCCAAGGCGCTGATAGCGGCCGCCGAGGCCCGCCACGTGGCCGCGGACGCGGGCTCCCGGTTCCCGGGGATCGCCGCCACCGCGGGCGCGGTCGACATGCCCGGGCTGGTGGGTGGCAAGCAGGACCTGGTCGAGGCGATGCGGGGTGAAAAGTACTTCGACGTGGCCGAAGCCTACGGCTGGCCGGTCCGCCAGGGCCAGGCGGCCTTCGCCGGCACCCCGGATGCGCCTGTGCTGGAGGTCACCGCCGCTGAAGGCACCGTGGAAACCATCGAGTCCGCCCATTACCTGATCGCTACCGGCACCCGTCCCTGGGTCCCGCTCATCCAGGGGCTGGACGGCGTCGAGTACCTGACCTCGACGTCGGCGATGGAACTGTCCGAGCGCCCCGACTCGCTGCTGGTGCTCGGCGGTGGCTACGTGGCGCTGGAGCTGGCCCAGATGTTCGCCCGGCTCGGCTCGAAGGTGACCCTGCTGGTGCGTTCTCGGCTGGCGTCGAAGGAGGAGCCGGAGGTTTCCAGATCATTGCAGGAAGTCTTCGCCGACGAGGGCATCCGGGTGGTCCGCCGCGCTGTTCCCTCCCGCGTTGCCCGCGATACCGTCACCGGGCAGGTCGTCGTCATGGCCGAGGTCTCGGGCGGCGAGCAGGAGTTCCGTGCCGACGAGATCCTCGTCGCGCTCGGACGCCGCCCGGTCACCGAGGGGCTCAACCTCGAGGCCGTGGGGGTGAAGACCGGCGAGGCCGGACAGATCGTGGTCACCGACCAGTTGCAGACCGCCAACCCCCGCGTCTGGGCGGGCGGGGATGTCACCGGGCACCCCGAGTTCGTCTATGTCGCGGCCCGGCACGGCACGATCGTCGCCGAGAACGCCTTCACCGACGCCAACACTTCGGTCGACTACACACGGATGCCTCGGGTGACGTTCACCGGTCCCGCCATCGGCGCGGTCGGGATGACCGAGAAGGAGGTCATCGCGGCCGGGATCCGCTGCGACTGCCGCGTCCTGCCACTGGAGTACGTGCCCCGTGCGCTGGTGAACCGGGACATGCGTGGGTTCATCAAGATGGTCGCCAACGCCGACACCGGCGAGATCCTCGGTCTCACCGCTGTCGCCAAGGACGCCGGCGAGCTCGCCGCCGCCGGCGTCCACATCCTCGGCAAGACCATCGCAGAAGTCGCCGACGCGTGGGCCCCATACCTGACCATGGCCGAAGGCATCCGCATCGTCGCCAAGGCCTTCACCGCCGACGTCTCGAAGCTGTCCTGCTGCGCCTGACCGCGCACTCACCCCAATAGAACTGGACGCACTCAATGAGACGATCCTCACCACCGACCTGACAGACCACCGACCTGGCAGACCGGCTCGTCCGGTCCGAGGAGACCGCCCTGCTGGTCCCGTTGCTGCGGCTGCGCGCCGCCGGTGACCCGATCACCATCGATCACCTCGCGACGGTCCCTCGACGGCACACTTCCGAGGGTCCCGCATGGGGAACCTCGACCGGACACACCCACTCCCGACATGGGAGTCCTACTAGCATGCCTGACGAGGTGTCCCGTAAGACCCGTCCGGTGAACTGTTCGGTGACGGGGCCTTATATGACACACTTAGAAGCATGTCCGCTTTGAAGGTCGGGTACGCCCGGGTCTCCACCGATGAACAGGACCTCACCGCCCAGCGCGATGGCCTCAGCGCTCTCGGTGTCGACGCGATGCGCATATACGTCGATCACGGACTGACCGGCCGCAACGCGGATCGCGCCGGGCTGCGGCAGGCGCTGGCGGCATGCCGGGCCGGTGACACGTTCGTGGTCACCAAGCTCGACCGGTTGGCACGTTCGGTGCGCGATGCTCACGAGATTGCCGATGACCTCGCGGCCCGCGAGGTGAAACTCAGCATCGCCGGATCGGTGTATGACCCGACGGACCCGATGGGCAAACTGCTGTTTAACGTGCTGGCGATGGTCGCCGAGTTCGAAGCCGACCTCATTCGCGCCCGCACCCGCGAAGGGATGAAGGTCGCCAAGGCCAAGGGCCGGCTGCGCGGGAAGTCTCCGAAGCTCACCCCACGACAGGAGGCTCACCTCGTCCACCTGCATGCCGCCAAGGAGCACACCGTGGGCGAGCTGGCCGAGCTGTTCAGCGTCGGCCGCTCCACGGTCTACCGTGCCCTTGAGCGCGCGCAGCGTGGCCGCGAGAGCCGCGTGCAGTAGGTGCGCGATGGACGCTGCGGCGCGGTGGCGCATTCTCCGGCTCCATGTGGAGGACGAGGTTCCGCTCGCGCGTCTGGCCCGCGAGTCCGGCGTCGGGCTGCGGACCCTGGAGCGCTGGCACGCCCGCTACCGGACCGACGGCTACGCGGGCCTGGAGACGGCCCCGCGAATGGACGCCGGCACCCACCGCTTGCCGACCGATCTCGTCCACGTGATCGAGGGTCTGGCGCTGAGCAAGCCGCGGCCGGCTATCGCCACGATCCATCGCAAGGTCACCGGCATCTGCGGCATCCACGGGTGGCCGGTCCCGTCCTATTCGGTGGTGTGGGAGATCGTGCGCGCCCTGGACCCGGGCATGGTCACCCTCGCCCTGGAAGGCGCGGCGTCCTACCGCGACAAGCACGAGCTGGTGCTGCGCCGGCAGGCGGAGTGGCCCAACGCGATGTGGCAGTCCGATCACACGTTGCTCGACATCCTGGTAGTCGGCACCGATGGCAAACCTGCCCGGCCGTGGTTGACGACCATCCTCGATGACTGCTCCCGAGCGATCTGCGGCTATACCGTCTTCCTGGGCGCACCGTCGGCGATGAACACCGCGCTGGCGCTGCGGCAGGCGATCTGGCACAAGGCCGACCCGGCCTGGCCGATGTGCGGCCTACCGGACGTGCTCTACGTCGATCACGGCAGCGACTTCATCAGCCACCAGCTCGCCGGCACCGCCGTCGACCTCCACATCCGGCTGATCCATTCCACCGTCGCCCGCCCCCAGGGCCGGGGCAAGATCGAGCGGTTCTTCGGCACCGTCAACACCGAGCTGCTGGCCGACCTGCCCGGATACATCGGCGAAGGCCAGCCCTGGCCAACACCGACACTATCCCTGGCCGAGCTCGACACCGCCGTCGAAAGGTTCGTGGCCACCTACAACGACCGCACGCACAGCGAGATCGGCACCTCCCCGCGCAGCGCGTGGATCGCCGAGGGCTGGCTGCCCCGCATGCCCGAGAGCCTGGAAGCTCTCGACGGACTGTTGCTGACCGTGGCCAAGACCCGCGTCGTGCGCCGCGATGGCATCCGATTCCAGGGCCTGCGCTACGTCTCCCCGACCCTAGCCGGCTAGGTCGGACAGTCGGTCGTGATCCGTTACGACCCTCGCGACATCACCGAGATCCGCGTCTTCGACCACGACGAGTTCCTCTGCAAGGCCGTCAACCAGGAGCACCACGACCAGAAGGTCAGCCTCAAAGAGATCCAGGCCGCTCGCAACGCGAGACGCCGGGCACTACGGGCCGGCATCAACGAACGCATCGCTGTCGTGGCCGCACACACCACCGAGACACCACCTCCCGCGGAGGAACCAGCGGCGGCGCAGACGCCGAAACGGAAGTTGAAGGTCTACAAGGAGGACCTGAGGTGAGCCAGCGCTTCATCGTCACCAAAGAATACCGCCGCTTCACCGAGTTCGCCGACGCCGTGCGCCGCGGCCACACCATCGGCCTGTGCTTCGGGTCGGCCGGAGTGGGCAAGACGCTCTCGGCGCGCCGCTACGCGCACTGGGACAAGGCCCTCGATCTGCTGACCTACTGGGGGCCGCGCTCCGACGACGACGCCAAGATCTACGCCGCCCTGAACCGGAGCCGCACCGTGCTCTACACCCCCAGCGTGCTGACCACCCCGCGGACCCTGAAGGATGAGCTCAATCAGGCCATCACCCGCACCAACATCTGCATCGAACAGCACCTCGCGCCGCACGGCGACGTCACGCCCGAGACCTGGGGATGGCGCCGCAGCAGGAACTACGTGGAGCTGATCATCGTCGACGAGTCCGAACGGCTCCGCCCCGCCGCCCTGGAACTGCTGCGCGACCGCTACGACCGAGACGACATCGCACTGATCCTGATCGGCATGCCCGGACTGGAGAAGCAGTTCAGCCACTACCCCCAGTTCTACAGCCGGGTCGGGTTCGCCCATCAATACCGACCCCTGGGTCAGGACGAACTGTTGTTCGTCCTGCAACGACACTGGCGCTCCCTCGGCAAGACCCTCGACCCCGAAGACTTCACCGACGCCCAAGCCATCGCCGCCATCGCGCGGGTCACCCGCGGCAACTTCCGGCTGCTCGAACGCCTCATCCCCCAGATCCAGCGCGTGCTGAAGATAAACGAACTCGACACCATCACCAACGATGTCATCGAAGCCGCCCAAAGCACCCTGGTCATCGGCGTCACCTGACCCCGGCCTGCCACGGAACGTCGGAAGAACCCCGCCATTTAAACGCAGAAGTCACATGTCGGCAGCGCCGCCTGCCAGCAACGATAAGTGGTCAGAAACGACCGTTAGTGGTCGCCGAGGAAGTTGCACCCAGGAGGCCGTGAGGAAAGACCGACAATGACTATTCTTGAATAAGTCAGTACTCGCTGTATAGTCAGTACATGCTGACTAATTCTTCTCGCCTTGATGTGATGAACCGACTTGGCCGAGCTATGGCGGATTCGACTCGTTCCCGAATTTTGCTCTCCTTGCTGGAAGCTCCTGGCTACCCTGCACAGCTCTCCCGCGACCTGGGGTTAACCCGAACCAATGTGTCGAACCACCTGGCCTGTCTCCGAGACTGCGGAATCGTGGTCTCTGAACCCGAAGGCCGACAAACCCGGTATGAAATCGCCGATTCCCACCTTGTCCGGGCGCTGAACAACCTGATGGAGGTCACGCTTGCTGTTGATGAGAATGCTGCCTGCATCGACCCAGACTGCTCACTTCCCGAATGCACACAGGCAGGCAGCCGGACCTGATGATAACTGCTGCTGCACAGGCCGTTGTCCTCTTCATCGCCACCAACATCGACGACATCATCATCTTGTCCCTCTTCTTCGGCCGAGGTCACGGCCAACCAGGGACCACCCGCCGAATACTGCTAGGTCAATACCTGGGGTTCATCGCAATTTTGGGGACTGCCGTCATAGTGGCCGTAGGCGCGGACGCGATTCTGCCTGACGAACTGTTGCCTTATTTCGGGCTGATTCCCCTAGGTCTTGGTGTTTGGGCCGCGTGGCGGTCATGGCGCAATCGAGGCGAGGAAGACAACGACGAAGCTCAGCTACAGGGCAAACGGGTCTCTGTCGGCACAGTAGCGCTGGTGACCTTCGCCAACGGCGGGGACAACATTGGGGTCTATGTGCCAGTGTTCGTTAGCATCAGCTGGGCTTCTGTCTTTGCCTTCTGCATAGTCTTCCTACTGCTGGTCGCCACCTTAGTCTTCACCGCCCGCTGGCTCACATCACGGAAACCCATCGCCGAAGCCCTCGAACGCTGGGAAAGTATCCTATTCCCGACTGTGCTCATTGCGCTGGGAGTCATCATCCTCATCAGCGGCGGGGCATTCGGACTCTAATTCACCGTTGCTTGTCTTCAATGGGGCAGAATCAACTACTGCGTCCTGCAATCTGCCGACAACTTTTGACTACTGTCAGAAACCGGCTCATCCCAATCGGGGGTGTAGGAGTTGGGGTCTGAAGCCGCCGGTCTCGAGCAGGCTTCGGGCGATGTAGTTGGTCAGGTTGCGGAACCCGAGTGCGGAGCCGCGCAGGTGTTCGAGCCGTCCGTTGAGCGCCTCGGTCGGCCCGTTGCTGGTGCCAGGTCGTTCGAAGTAGACGAGCACGTCAGCGGCTCGCTTCTTCAGGGTCCGGCCCAGGGTGGTGAGCTCGGTGAGCACCTTGGGGACGCCGGCGCTGAGGTCGGTGATCAGCTTCTCCATGAGCTCGCGGCCACGTTGCCGGTCCTCGTGGCGATAGGCGGCGATCATGCGCTGGTAGACACCCCAGGTCGCCTCGACCTCGACGTGAGCGTCATCAACGAACAGCGCGCGTAGCCTGTCGCTCTGCTTGTCGGTGAGCAGGTCCGCGCCGGTGTGCAGCGTGCGCCGCGACTTGTAGAGCGGGTCGTCCCTGAACCCACGGTGCCCGTGGATCGCGAGTTGGACCCGGCGCCGGCACCTGTCGAGGGCGTCACCGGCCAGGCGCACGACGTGGAAGGGATCCATCACCGTGACCGCGTCCTGGATCTCCTCTGCAGCGGCGGGCTTGAACCCGGTGAAGCCGTCCATCGCGACCACCTCGACCGCGTCACGGAAGGCGTCGTCGCGGTCGGCGAGCCAGGTCTTGAACGCCGCCTTCGACCGGCCATCGACCATGTCCAGCAGTCTTGCTGGGCCGGCGCCATCGCGGACCGGGGTGAGGTCGATGATCACGGTAACGTACTTGTCACCACGCCTGGTGTGGCGCCAGACGTGCTCATCGACGCCAACGACCTTCACGCCCTCAAACCGCGTGGGGTCGTTGATCAGCAGCCGCTTGCCTTCAGCCAGGACCGCGTTGTTGGCGGTGTCCCACGCGACCCCGAGTCCCTCGGCGACACGGGCGACGGTGAGGTGTGCGACCACGATCCCTTCCAGCGCCCACCGCAGCCCGGTGCGCGAGAGCTTCGCACGTGGCTCCGCCGCGGCGCTGGTGTCTTGGCGCCACACGTGTCCGCAGTCGGCACAGCGGTAGCGGCGCACTACAAATTCCAGCACGGTCGGTCGCCAGCCCAGCGGCTCGTGGGCCAACCGCCGGATCACGGTGTCACGAGCAGCGCCTTCGCTGCCGCACCGTCGGCACCACTGATCTGGTTCCACCACGCGGCACGCGAGGACCGCACGATCCGGTTCAAGTCGTTGTCCGGTCACGCTCAGACCGAGGCCGTCGAGTCGAGCGAAGGCGGTCAGGTCAGGGCGGCCGAAGCCGGCCGGCGGGGTAGCGTCGGACACGTCGAGGTCTTTCGGATGGATGGCGTAGGAACCTCCATCGTCGGGAGACCTCGACGTCTATCTGCGGACCGACGCGCCCGGCCGACCTACACCCTCATCTGTGAAGAGCCCAGAAACCACCGTTTATGGACTAGCTGTTCGCTGGGCACACTGGCTATGGCTCGCCCTGAGTGAAGACTGGAGAATCAGTTACATTTTGACTGGCGTTCGGTTCAACTACAGGACGAATCGGCAGCATCGTGCAGCGCGCTGGCGCGGACGTTTAATTCCTTGTTTGGGCGTCATCCTCGTCGGTCCGCAACCTAACCACCTCTGTGTGGATAGTGGACCTGGTTTCATAAAGCTCGTCGACGACGGAATCTCTATGCGCGAACATGGGATAATTCAGCGTGACATCTTGATCTGAGTCTTGTGAAGTCCAGGTGCACTCTAGGGCGCTTTGAATATCTTGGCCGGCACCGAGTTCGGGAATTAGAGCGTTGAGCTGGACGGAAATTGCCGAGACGACAAGATCTTCATCGGGCGCCAAAAACGACCACTGTTGCTCTCCGTCAAAACTGGAAGCTCCCTCGGGCAGAACGCCACTCTTCCTAGATTCGCCAATGAGAACCAGCTTGGTTAAGTTCCCGTCCACCGCGGTATGCCAATCATAGGGAGGCCTAGATTCGGCATGAGCAAACATTGCTCGGAACGCTCGAGCCGACTCCAAGACCCCATAGGCTTCATCCATAAATAAGCCTTTCGACTTCCACCATTTAAGAAATCTCGAAACGGAGTTGCTTGGCGAGTCTCCGAACGTGGAACGGTATCGCTTTACAACCGTGCTGAGAGCTGCAACCGCCGCGTAGTAGGTGTCAAAGAATTCGACCGTCGTCGCGTGTAGTGCTTTCTGTTGCTGCCGCGTCGGATGAGCTTCCGGGTAGTAGATGCTGACTGGCCCGAACGGGCCCCTTGCTATTTGCAAGGCGTCTCGTTTTTCCAGCAAGCGCAGAAGTGCCGTCTCCAGACCGGTCACCGCCATACTCTGGGACACACTGGATTCGAAATGCTCAAACTGGTGTGTCCACCATTTGACGTAGCTAGGGCCAATTCGAAAAGCGAAGTCCGGTAGGTCCTCTGGTGTCCCGTCGGTGATCATGTGTGCAACCGATCTTTCGAATCCAACGTTCTGAACAACATCCGCTTTGTGATCAGATCATACAAAAGAAATGTGTGTCGCCCTCATCGGACGAGCAAGTAATCCGAACTGGTGGTGTCCGACGTGGACAGAGCGTTCATGTAGACGTGACCAGTGAAGGTGTGAGAGTGATGGCGAATCTGGGCAAAGTGACGGTAACGGGGAATCTAACCGATGACCCCAAGCGAATCACCACGGCCGAGGGAAAAACGTTCCTTTCGTTCACAGTGGCCGAGAACAAGCGGATCCTGGACCGAGAGACGAATGAGTGGCGCGATGGTGAAACCACATATTGGGATACCACGGTCAACAGTCAGCAGCTCGGTGAGAATGTGGAATCCAGCCTGAGTAGGGGCAATCGGGTCGTGGTTCAGGGTTTGGCCAAGACCGAACCATACGTGACAAAGGACTGAGGCTACCCTCGAATAGTGGACACCCAAGTTAGCGGGATTCGCAGTCCTGCTGGAAGGATGTTCAATATGTCAGACCAGAAGCGACAGCGTCGCTCTTTCACCCCGGAATATCGGATCGAGGCGGCGAATCTCGTCATTGACACCGGCAGGTCTATCGCCGCGGTGGCAAAGGAAATCGGAGTCGGTGAACAGACCCTGGGCACCTGGGTCAAAGCCGAGAAAGACCGACGCCGCGCCGAGGGTGAACCCACGGGTGCGTTGAACGAGGACGAACGGGCTGAACTGGCACGGTTGAGGCGGGAGAACTTCGATCTGAAACAGGACAACGAGTTCCTGGGAAAAGCAGCCGCCTTCTTCGCGTCGAAGCCTCGAAACAAGAGAAATTCGAGCTGATGGACTCGGAGAAGGCCCACTATGCGATTCGCCGGATGGCCAGGCTCCTCGAGGTGACGAAATCTGGGTACTACGCATGGAAGAAACGTCGGCAGGCCGGGCCATCGAAACGCGCGAGAGCGCAACGGAATCTTGACGGGCAAGTCGCAGCGGTTCATGCGGAGTCTGATGGTGTCTATGGGGCACCACGGGTGGCAGCGCAACTGGCTCGACAAGGCGTGAGTGTGGACGAGAAGACGGTCGCGGCTTCGTTGCGCAGGCAGGGCCTTGAAGGCATCAGTCCACGTCGGTTTCGGCCGGTGACGACACTGCCGGGTGTGGCGACTCATCACATTCCGGACCTCGTGAAACGAGTCTGGGACCGAGGTGAGTTGGATGCTGTGTGGATCAGCGATATTACGTATCTGCGCACGTGGGAAGGGTTCGTGTATTTGTGCGTCATCCGCGATGGGTGCTCACGCCGAGTGCTCGGCTGGGCGATGGATGCCAGACAAGATTCTGACCTCGTGGAACGAGCGTTGAGGATGGCTCATACGCTACGAGAAATGGTTCCAGATGACGTCATTTTTCATGCCGACAAAGGAGCGCAGTACACGTCAGCGCAGTTGCATCAGGCCTCTGTGGAGCTGGGGCTCAAGCAGTCGGTAGGCCGGACTGGAGTGTGTTGGGATAATGCGATGTCGGAGTCGTTCTGGTCATCACTGAAGACTGAGTTCTTCGAACGCCGGGTCTGGCAGACTCGGGCTGAGGCGATGCGGGAAGTCGCTCGGTGGGTCGAGGTGGTATATAACCGGCGGCGGTTGCACTCGGCGTTGGGGATGGTCCCGCCGGTGGAGTTTGAGGAGAAGTTCCGGGCCGAGCACAGTGCCGGCCGGGTTCAGGAGGAAGTGTCTACGCAGGCTGCGTGACGTGGTTCACGTGTCCACGACTTGCGGGGAGCCCCAGGACGGCCGCGTCGGAGAGAACTATCGTGATGCTCCTATATGGTGTCAAAGCGTTTGTAGGAGGTACTTTCGGTACTGCTTTGTGAAGTGATCATCTCGGCTTTGGCCGCGTTCGATCCGGGAGATCTTCCCCGGCGAAGTATCGAAGTGATCAGCGACCTGTGTCAGGGTCAAATGTTGCTGATGCCGCAGTGGGCGAAGGTCGTCTGAGGGCGGGACTTGATCAGGGTCAAGAATCAATGTGTAGACCTCGTTAGCCACATATCTCTTCAGACATCGCATGATGTCCTTGGTTCCCTTTCCCTCAGCGGTGCGGCGTTCAACATAGCGACGAGTACGTTCATCGTTGCCCATCCTGACCATCACGATCCGGTGCAACGCCCAATTCGCTTGCCGATCCCCGCCTCGGTTGAGGCGGTGACGCTGTGTCTTACCGGAAGAAGCCGGGATCGGACTCACACCACACAATGCTGCGAAAGCAGCCTTGGACTTGACCCGTTCCGGATTAGCCCCGGCAGTGACAAGTAACTGGGCTGCGGTGATCGTACCGATCGCTCGAGCCTGAGTGAGCTCCGGAGCCACCCGAACCGTCAGCACCTCCAGCTCCTCGACCGCCTGGTCAATTTCCTCACCGAGGTATTCATAGCGCCGCGCCAATCGACGCAACACCCGCTTCAGCGTCTGATCTGATTGCGGACGACTAGCGGCCAGTACCTCGATGAGTTCCTCATCAGACAAGTACCGGTAAGCCTCTCGTACCCGGGCTGGTGCGGTGGTGAGGAAGTCCTTGATCTGGACCATGGCCGTACTACGGGCCTTGATAGCACTGCTACGGGCCCTGAGTGTGACCCTGATCCGCTCAACGTCTCCGTCCAACAGCTTCGGGATCGGCAGATCATCATCGGCGGCAACGGTCCGGGCCGCAGCATAAGCATCGATGGGATCGGACTTACCCTGACGGCGAGCAGCCCGGCTAGGACGAATAACTTCTCGCACCCTGATCCGCTCAGCCCGCAAATAAGCCGTCAGTCCAGCCCCATACGAAGCAGTGCCCTCCACACCGATACGTTGCACCGTCCCGAACTCACCCACGAAGACCAAGAGTTGTTGGTAACCGAGAACCGTGGTTGGGAATTCCGCGTCTCCGAGCCGACGTCCCAATCCATCAATCACAGCGACGTGGTGGGTCTCGGCATGGGTATCAACACCGGCATATACATCCAGTACAGAACTTGTCATGATGGAACTGCCTTTCTCGTTGTTCTGATCTCCGGGAAGGCTCCGGCCGGGCGGGCAGACAAGACATTGACGAGGCCGGGACCACCAGGCTCCTATGAGGTCATGTCCGTCCGGCTGGATCACCCCAGGGCGAGACCCCGGTATCCAGTGGGCAAATCACAAGCAGGAAACTCATGTTCAGTCCTTGTGCCGGGCCACACCAGAGGGCCTCACGCCCATCCTCCACGCCACGCACCGCGATGTCAGCCCGGTCGTCAGAATCCTGAACAGGCAGCGGGGCCGGTGGACACATCACGATCAAGACACAAACTGGTCAGTCCTAGTGAGAGTCACAGACGACCCCGCCCCGTTATCAGTATCAATGTCCGCGCCAGCGAGGTCGCTGCTTCCCTGCGCCATACGACGGTGAGTATTGACCCGGGTGTCGAGCGTGAGCAGTCCCCGCGAGTACAGGCGGCAGGGGCTGGTGTCGAGCAGGTCCAGCGTGCCGAGGCGGAGGTTCCCAGTGATGTGTCCGGGTGGGAGCCACGGTTGCAGTCAGGTTCAACCCAGGCACCGCCCGTCGAGGATTTCGGTAGGGGCGTGCAGGACGCGAACGCCCAGGCATGGGCCGTAGCCCAACAGTCGCGAATGTCCGCGCCACAGCATCAGGCCGGTGGGCCAGGGATCAGCTGATCCTCATCGACGTTCTCAGGGAAACCGCTTCAAAACAGCGGTCGAGGGTTGACTCACCCCCGACCGCTGTGGAGTTATGTCAAGACAGGAGTGTGTGATTGTGGCACGCCGAAAGAATGAAATTGCCGGACAGCTCAGCATCTTCGATGAGTTAGGCGGCGACGAACTCGGGTTAGGAGCGGCTGAGGACAATGAAGGAGTACAAGAATCTGAGGGACCCCATCCCGATCCAGGACAGTCAGGAATTTATGGGGCGCTGGATGCAGGAGTGGGACGAGGACCCGAACGTGTGGCAGAACCCGACGGAAACGACACCCTACGCGAGGACGATCGCGGAGTACTGGGACGAGAAGTTCCGGCAGACGCAGACCCGGACGGTCGTGGACCAGTACTTGGAGCTACCGGAACTCCAGGGGGCGACACCACGGTTTCGGGAGCTGTTGGAGTCAATCGTGATGTCGAGGTTTTCCCAGGTGGCTCGGGATCGGGTGTCCCCGATCGAGCTGGACGAGTTCGAGGCGTTGCCGCTGAGTCAGCAAGTACACCAGCTGGAGAAACTGGAGAACCTGGCGGCGATCGTCTTCGAGTGGATGCTCCAGCAGAATCAGACACCGATTCCGGGACGGGTCTCACTGCCGATGGTGAGCACGAAGGTGAAGAAGAAGTACGGGCAGGCTCCGAACCAGTAGCCCTGTCTGGGGACCCGGTTGATTGGGCGGGTGGTACATCTCGGCCCTCTGGGTTCCGTGCCCGGTTGAACGCCAACATCGCGGCGTTAGAAGTTCTGAAGCGGGTGCGGGATGAACAGCGATATGCCACGCCTTCGGAGCAGGCCACGCTGTCAGGGTGGTCATCGTGGGGTGCACTTCCGGAGGTCTTCGACCCGTTGGATGAACGAGTCACTGAGGAAGACCGCGACCATGTGCGCCGTCTTCTAGGTGAGCAGGGGTGGGCACAAGCCCGAGCCACCACCCTGAACGCGCACTACACGGACCCAGCGCACGCGCAAGCAATGTGGCGGGCATTGCAGCGAGCTGGATTCGAACAGGGGCAAGTGTTAGAGCCCGGCTCAGGGTCGGGCGAATTCATCGGGCAAGCACCTGCTGGAGCGCAGATGACTGGCGTCGAGCTGGATGAGACCACGGCCCGGATCAGTGCATTGTTGTACCCTTCGGCTGAGGTTCATGCCGCCGGGTTTGAGTCTGTTCAGCTTCCGGAATCAGGGTTTCATGCCACGGTCGGTAATGTCCCGTTCGGGAATTTCTCGGTGGCCGATAGGGCGTTCAACGCGCAGAACCACGCCATTCATAACTACTTCATCGTCAAGTCGCTGCGCATGACAGCCCCGGGCGGGTACGTGGCGGTGATGACGTCCGCGTGGACGATGGATTCCTCCCGTACGACGGCGCGTCGGGAAATGGCCCGGTACGGGGATCTGGTCGGGGCGGTCCGGTTGCCTTCGGGAGCGATGCGGGACTCGGCGGGCACGGATGTCACCGCGGATGTTCTGGTGTTCCGACGGCGTGAACCGGATGCGGAGATAGACCAGGACGCGATCACCGCGTGGGTGGAGCCTGGATCTGTGACCATCACCGACCGTGACGGTGAAGCGCATCAGGTCGGGTTCAGCCGCTACTTCTCAGAGCATCCAGAGAACGTACTGGGCGAGGTGCGCGCCGATACCGGCCCGTGGGGAATCACTTACGAGGTACGCTCTGAGGATCTAAGCGTGGTGGGAGACCAGCTCGAGGCCCGGTTGGCGGATGTGGTGGATCGTGCCGGGCAGAATGGCCTAGCCTACGCGCCGGTGGGTGCTGGCGTGGTGCACCAGCCGGGGTTGCGCTTCCCGTTGGAGGCGGAAGCCGACGTGGGACATGTGCGGTTCAATCCGGAGAGTAACGGGTTTGAACGCTATGGTGCCGGAATGCAATGGGAACCGGTGAAGGTTCCTCGCGCTCGAGCAGCGGAGTCTCAGGCATTGCTGCGCGTCCGTGATCTGGCGGTAGCCACGATGTCCGCGCAGTCTGATGGTCACGGCGCAGAGGCATCGCAACAGGCGAGAGACGATCTGCGTGAGGCGTGGCAGCGCTACGTTGATCAGTACGGGCCGATCAATCGGTCTGATGAGGTGTGGAAGACCCCTACGGCTGCTGCGCAGCGTGCGCGTGTCCGGGAGTCGGAAGAGGAGTGGCGGGCAAGCCTGCCAGAGGATGGGGACCTCGATCCGAGGGAGACACCGGTGCCTGAAGAGTTGGCTAGGCGATGGGAGCAGGAGGCGGCGCAGCGGGTGTTCCATTCCCGTCGTCAGCCGCACCTCGTGTTTTTGGCGGGCGACCCGAAACTAGGGCTACTGCGCGCTTGTGAATCTTTCGATGAGCAAGAACAGTCGGCGGAACCTGCCGCATTGTTGGTGCGTGATGTCATCGAGTACCGGCCCCGCCCGGAGACCGCGGACAGGGTGCAGGATGCTATCGCAATCAGCCTGGAGGAATCCCGGACGGTAAACCCTGACCGGGTGGCCGGGCTGCTGGGGGTTGACGAGGAGACCGCGCTTCAGCGGATGGCCGGGTACGTGTACCGGGACCCAGAGACCGACGTGTTAGTCCCTGCGCAGACCTATCTGGCCGGGGATGTGCGGGGGAAGCTGGACCAGGCGCGAGAGGAGGCGGCTCTCGATGATCAGTACCGGGCGAATGTGGTGGCGTTGGAAGCGGTAGTCCCCGATGAAGTGGATATTCGCGACGTCGTCGTCAATCCCGGGGTGCAGTGGGTTCCCCACGAGGTCTACACCGATTTTGTGAGGGACACGTTCGAGGTGGCCTGCGATGTGAAGTGGAATCGCGTGAACGAGCAGTGGGAGGTGGATTCCCCGAAGGGTGGGTTCAACGAACACGTGCGTTTCCAGTGGGGCACCTCGAAACGGACCCCGGCGAATCTGCTGGCGGCCGCGATGAACTACCGCGCCGTGGTGGTCCGGTACAAGGACAGTCACGGAGTCTCACACAAGGATGAGAAGGCGACGACTGCTGCCCGGGAGAAGGTCGAAGCCATTCGGAAGCGATTCAACGAGTGGGTCACCGAAGACCCGGCGCGTGCGGAAGTGCTTCAAGACCGATATAACCGGGCGTTCAACGCACACGTGGCCCCGAACTACGCCAGCGCAGGGGAAGGATTGAGCCTGCCCGGGCTGGCCGAGTCGCGGACACCGTATGCGTATCAGCGGTCCGCGGTGGCCAGGGTGGTGAACGAGCCTGCCGTGTTGCTGGATCATGTGGTCGGTGCCGGTAAGACTGGGACCATGGTGATGTCCGCGATGGAGCTGCGCCGGACGGGGATTGCTCATAAGCCGGCCATGGTGGTCCCGAATCATTTGGTGGAACAGATCAGCCGTGAGTTCGTTGAATGGTATCCCGGTGCGAACGTGCTAGCTGTACCGACTGGGTTAGAGAATCCGGAGCGTCAGGCGTGGATGGCTATGGCGGCGGCTGGGGACTGGGACGCTGTGATCTTGCCTCAAACAGTGTTTGAGCGTGTCCAGATTGACCCGGGCAAACAGGCTGAGTGGTTGCGAGAGCGGATTGATGAAATTGAGGCGATGGGTGCCTCGGCCGATGACGACCGGCTCTCGGTGAAGCGCATCGAAGCAGCGAAGAAGCGGTTGGAGACCCAGTACGCGAAAGCACAAAGGGTGTCCGACCCGGGGATCACGTTCGAACAGACAGGAATTGATTACCTGTTCGTCGATGAGGCTCATCATTTCAAGAACCTGGCTCGGACCTCGGATCTAGCGGAGCTATCCTGTGCGGGGTCGAGGCGGGCCATGGACCTGGACTTCAAGCTGCGTGCGTTGCGAGAACAGAAGATCCTGTCTGCCCAGCGTGCCGGGATGATGAGCTCCACCTATCAGCCCTCGGTGGCGACGTTCGCCACCGGGACACCGGTGTCGAACAATATGGCGGAAATGTGGGTGATGCAGCACTATCTGCGCCCGGATTTGTTGGCGGCGACGAGCACCGACACGGTGACGGCCTGGGGGCAGCAGTTCACCACGTCGGAGACCACGTTGAAGCCGAAGATCACTGGGGACGGGTTTGATCAGGTCACTCGGATCGGGCGCTACGTGAACGTGCCCGAGCTGATGCGGCTCAATGGTGCGTTCACGGACACCGTGTTGCGTGATCAACTCGAAGTGAGTCTGCCGAGTGTGGCAACCGGAGACCGAATTCTGTTGCGTCGGGAACCCTCGGAGCAGGTGCTGGACTATATCGGAGAGCTCTCCGAACGGATCGAGAACCTGTCCGGGCCACCTGAGAAGGGCGGGGACAACATGTTGGCCATCACCGGAGACGGGCGGAAGGTCGCCTTGGATCCTCGGTTGGTCGGATTAGACGCGGACGCTGACGGTGGTCGCGCCGCGAGTGTGGCAGAGCAGATCATCGACCTACACGAGCGCACCAAGCACACCCAGTACCTCACCGAGACCGGGGACCTCGCCCCCACCCCTGGTGGGTTACAGATCGTGTTCTGTGACCAGTCCACGCCCCGGGATGAGTGGAACCTGTACGACGCGATCCGGGACCAGCTCACCCAGCGCGGCATGGACCCTGAAACAATACGGTTCATCCACGACGCTGAGACAGATCAAGCACGCCAGGACCTGTTCTCAGCGTGTCGAGAGGGGCAGGTCTCGGTGCTTGTTGGCTCCACCGGGAAAATGGGCACGGGCACTAATATCCAGCAGCGCGCGGTGGGACTGCATCACGTGGATTGCCCGTGGCGCCCGGCAGATCTAGAGCAGCGTGAGGGCCGGATCATCCGGCAGGGCAACCAGAACGAGACCGTGGAAATCTACTCATACGCCACGGAGAACACTTTCGATGTGGCGTCCTGGGACATGATCGCCCGCAAGGCACGGTTCATTGGACAGATGAAGCGCGGAGCTCTAGCCGGACGCGAGATGGAGGACGCGGTCGCTGATCTGGAGTTCAGCGCCTCCCGTGCTGCCTCCGAGTTGTCTGGAGACCCGAGGATCGAGCAACTAGCGGAAATGCAGATGAGAATCGAGCAACTGGTGAGTCTGGAATCTTCCTGGCGCTCGGAACGATCCCAGACGCGCATGCAGCTCCGCACCGCAACGGCCCGGGTCGAGTATCTGGAAGGGTTCATCCCACAACTCGAACGGCTGGCTTCTCAGATCCGAGATACCAGCGGAGACGCGTTCCGGTTCCGCACTACCGAAGGTTGGGTGCTGACCAATCGGGAAGCAGCTGGTGACGTGGTGGCCAAAGCGTTGCGGGCCGAAGCTGTCCGGACAGATCAGCCCGACTTCCTCGACCCGACCGAACCCCGGGTCGTGGGAGAGGTGGGAGGGATCGAGTTAGGGACCGTCCGGCACGCGAACAACGTGTACCTGGTGGCCACCGCATTGCCCGCGGTTCGGCGGACGTGGCCAGTTCCGAAACTGGTGGCCGAGACCCCCTCCGGACGGGGAACCACACAATCGGTGGAGGCGTTCCTGAGCCGGATTGGTGAAGATGTGGCAGAACGCCATACAGAGCAAACGAAGCTGCAGGCGCAGATTCCTCGCACCCAGCAGGCGTTGGAGATGGGGTTTGACCACGCCGATGAGTTGGCTCGGCTTCGGACTGAGAGTGCGGAGCTGCAAGACGAGATGGGAATGAACGAGGACACCGAAACCGGAGCATCGGCTCGGGTGCTGACTGGCCAGGACATTCAGGACAAACTGTTCCTGCGTCACGGTGACGTGCGGGCCGGGGACGTGTGGGCCTATAAGAAGGGGTACTACCGGATCGGAGAGTTCACCACAGAAGACGGACAGAAACGTGTCCTCGGCTGGCCATCAGAAGAGGACAAGCCGGAACGGATCAATGACACGATGGTCAGTGAGTTGATGCTCTCTGCTGACGGAAAGCTGGTGACCAGAGAATTCGAGCAGCTCTCCGAGTTCGAACAGAACGTGATGGATCTGGACACGGGCCACCATCGGCACGAACAGCACCTCTGGGGAGTGGAGAAAGGCACCCGCTTGCGATTCGAAACCGAAGATCACCAGATCAAAGAAGGCGTGCTGGAAGCCAGCGTGATCGTTCTCGATGATGGCACCCGGATGACACAGCGGGACCATGGTCGGGCAGGGACCGGGTATATGGCGCTGAACGTGACTACACCGGAAGAACAACGCGCCGAGCAAGAGGAAGCTGCGCGACGTGAGCGAATGCGCAATCCGCGCCAGTTCTCCCCAGGAGAAGTGTTGGAAGAAGACATCGAGAACTTCGGGTCCGCGGGTGACCTTGTGATGACCGGCGGGGCGATGAGAACCGGACGAGTCGCTGTGTCCCCGGATACCGGGATTGCCCGAGAACAGGGTGGATTCCCGGGCACTGGCGAGTGGAAGACCCGGGCACCGATCATGCTCACCAGTGACGAGAAAAAGAGACTCTTTGGTGCAGAGCAGTTCACCGTGCCGGCCGGAGAATTGAGGGCCGGGGACGTGGTGGTCTCCACTGAAATTGACTCTCAAGCAAAGACGAAAGAGCCCGTCACTCTCACGGACACGGGATTCCCCTTGGGGATGGTCGATCTCGGATACCGGGGAGCCTCGGAATCAGGAAGTGGGAAGAAAAAGGCAACCACGAAGGTCACCGTGCTGGACCGGCCAAGAGCAGGGTGCACGATGGCGGAACTGATGGAACTGGCCGGTCACGACACCACGAAACAGACCACAGCACATGACGTGTTTCAGGCCGATGAGCCAGGACAGTACGTCGTGGTAGAGAGCATTGATGTGAGGGGAGAATCCGTTGCGGGGATTGTGTCCGGTGAGCTGGTTGGCACCACGACGCAAGCAGCCCGAGATTATTCTGGCAGGCAGATTCATCTTGACTTGTTGCAGATCAGGGACATGCAGGGCAACGAACACTCTGTGCTGGCCAGCCCGAGGAACACCGTGCTCGCTACCAATGAGCCCGTGCGATTCAGCCAATTTGAACTCAGTCCGAGCATTGGAGTGACCAGGGACCAAGAAGCACAGCGTTTCATCCCAGAGACCGCGACCGTTACCGGCGAAAACGGCCAACACACCAGAACAAACCCATCCCCCTCCCCCACCACCGAGGTAACAAAGGACAAGGACTGGGCAGTCGAAACGGCAATTCGCTACGGGATGGGGGCCGTGAACTCCATTCCAGAACAAGGTAGCCCAACACTAAGGTGAAGACCCAGGTTGCACACCAAAAACAATCGACCTCGTCCTCGGTCTCCAAGTGGCGTCCGGTGCGCACGAGTGGCGTCTCATGGTCGTCCGACGGCGCGTTACAGGCAGGGTTCACATGCATGTTAGTGCTCACCGGTAGGATCAGGGAACGCAGATAAGTACAGAAAGAGGCGCGTTTCTCGCGCGGAGGAGCGACACAGATGTCGAGACGTGCTGCGAAGCCGAGACCAGCCAAAACACTTGAACAGACGCTTTGGGAGGCAGCAGACAAGCTGCGCGGCAACCAGGAGCCCAGCGAGTACAAGCATGTCGTGCTGGGTCTGGTGTTCTTGAAGTACGTCTCAGATCGCTTTGAGGAGCGTCGCGAGCAGCTCAAGGAGGAGCTCGCTGCTGATGGCATCAAGGCCGAGCGGATCGACTCGTTCCTGGAGGAGCGCGACGAGTACACGAGCAAGAACATCTTCTGGGTCCCGGTGAAGGCTCGCTGGGGATCAGTCCAGGACTCGGCGAAGCATCCGCAGATCGGTGAGATCATCGACAACGCGATGGATGCCATCGAGAAGGAGAACCCGTCGCTTCGCGGCGTGCTGCCCCGTAACTATGGGCGTGATGGCCTCGATAAGCGGCGCCTCGGCGAGCTGGTCGATCTCATCGGGTCGATCGGCTTCACCGAGACCGACGACCACGGCGCCGATGACGTGCTCGGGCGCGTGTATGAGTACTTCCTGGGTCAGTTTGCGGGCAAAGAGACCGGCAAGGACGCGGGAGCGTTCTACACCCCGCGCTCCGTCGTCCGCACGCTCGTGGAGATGCTGGAGCCATACAAGGGACGCGTCTACGACCCCGCAGCTGGCTCGGGCGGCATGTTCGTGCAATCGGCCGAGTTCGTGAAGGCCCACGGCGGCAAGCGCACTGACATCTCCGTGTACGGGCAGGAGTTCACCGAAGGGTTACTGGTTCGAGTCCAGTCGGGGGAGCTCATCTCAATCCTCGTCCCGCATCGCGGGGCGAGGATTTTTCATTGTCGTGCCTGTCGATCTCAGGCAGTCGGGTCGTGCACGGTGGCCATGAACAGCGGCCATTCCGTATCGACATGCACCACACGCAAGGTGAACGGACGGTCCACGTGCATCGTCACCGGTGGCTCAGCCTGCACGGGTGCTGAGGTTTCCGCTACTTCGACTTCGGTGACTGCGGCGCCGACGGTCCCCTCTTCATCAACCTGCAGCAGCGCCTGATGCCCCACGGCATCGATCCAGAGGTCTGATTCCATGATCCCGTCCAGCAGATCGCCGTCCAGGGTGGACTCCAGCCCCTGCTCCTGAAGGAAGGGCAGCATGTCGGAGGCCCCATCCGGGGTTTCCAGATCCAGCACCGGCATCTGCAAGTCGACCTCGGTCAGCCGTTGGTTGTCGAACCCTTGCGAAACGACATGCCAGTCAGCGGCCGTGATGCTCTCCGGCGCCGATCCGGGTGCTGGCAGTACGATATCCATGGCGAACCCATCGGTGTAGGGCAGCCGGATCACTTGGCCTGATTCCGTCTCGTGGTAGCGCGCTTCCACCACTTGCGTCATCGAGTCGGTTTCGACGGTGCTACCGTCGAGACGATTGAAGTCCGTCGGCCTCGTGAGGTTCGGGTCGAAGGGGCTCTCCCACCGTGCCACCATCAGGATGGCGTTCTGGATCACCGCGAGGGTCTGGGCATCCGGCTCGATCGCGGACTCTTCGATCAGTCCCCCGGTATGGTGGTTCACCCACTCATCGAGTGATTCCTTTGCCGTAGCGGAGGTGAAGTCTGCTTCCCCGACACCGGCGTCATACCAACGGCTCAGCGTATTCAGGAACGGTTCTTTCACTCACCCGCCCTCACGGACCGTCACCTGGTTCGCCAGGTGCAGCAACGGCACCTCAGGCAGGTCGTCTTCCTGGATCGCGCTCGGGTCGCCGTCAAACTCTCGCACCGAGGCCTGCAGCGCGCTGAGTGCATGGGTGCGGTCCTCGCCGGAAGTGCCTAACCATTCGTCCAGTTCTTCGGAGGCGGCGCCGTTGGCGCCTTCGGCCAGCATGCTGAAGGCCATGACGATCGATGCCGGAGAGACCACCGCGTTCTCCGTCCCGTTGCTGAAGGATCCTTGGGCGTCGACGCCGATCCGCGTCGTGGCGGCCACGACGTCGTCCACGGAGCTGGCTTCTTGGAGCGAGGCTGGCGCATAGTCGGTGTCACCAACCAGATCAGCCTCGGGTTCTGCCGCGCCGCAAGCACTCAGCGCCAGGGCGCCAGCGACGGAGGGCGCTATCCATGACAGCGCTCCAGGGCGTACCGCACGAGAAGTCATGACCTCAGTGTGAAGAGCGCCCTTTGACGGGTCCATGGTCAGACCTGCTCTCAGCGGCTTCTCACACGGCCTCGTTACGCTGATGCCATGAGCCGCCGGTGTAGCCCCATCGGCACCCGTCGATCACTGAGGAGTGATGAGTGATGAACACCGAGAACACCACCACGATCCGCCGTATCGCCACCACCACCGGCGCGGCCTTGGCCGCCATCGCGTTGCTGGCCGCCTGCACCACCGAAGAAGGTTCCGGCGACACCGTCTCCCAGCCTCCGATCGACACTCCCTCGGCTTCGGCCACGGATGCCGGTGCCGAGGAGACCACCGAGTCCACCGAGACCGCAGACGAGGCCGCGGACACCGCATCGGACGACGCCGGTGACGACGCTGGCGCCCAGGGCGACGACCCGGTCTTCGCTGTGATCGACGCGGTGCTCGCCGAGTACGCCGACGGTTTCATCGTCGATATCGACCGTGAAGACCGCGGCGACCGATACGACGTCGACGTCGTGGTCGGCAACGAGGTCATCGAGCTGGAGGTCACCGTCGACGGCGAAATCCGCGAGGATGACCGAGAAGGCGACGATGACGATGTCCGCGAGGCTCAGCAGGCCACCGTCACCGCGGCGGAAGCCATTCAGGAAGCACTGAACCAGCAGGAAGGCTCCGTCTTCGACGAAGCCCAGCTGGACGATGACGACGACCGCCTGGTCTGGGACATCGACCTGGACGACGAGGACGGCCGCGATCTGGCCGAGCTCACGATCCCCGCGAACTGATCCTGACGTCGACAACAGACATCGACGCCCGACGCGCCCTGTGCTCAGCGACCTGAGCGGAGGGCGCGTCGTCGTTGTTCGAGCTCCATGAGCTCCTCATTGATCCGGGTGAAGGTCTCCGCATCCGCGTCCGGCCCCAGCCGCTGCAGCTGCCCCATCAGATCCGCCTTGCGATGCGTGATCTGCAGCTCGAAGAGGCGGTTCATGATGTCGCGGCAATAGCGCGCCAGATCTTCTTCGGTGCGGGCCGGCAGCGACGTCACGGCCAGCTCGGCTACCAGCGACGCCAGCGGCTGCGGCACCTCGTCGACCACCTTGTCTACCCAGTTGGTCGGGGTCGCCCCGGCGGATCCCGCTGCCATCACACCGGAATGAATGGCGGCGAAAGCCGGCACCTTGAACTGCGAGGTGTAGAACGCCTGCCACTGTTCGGCCGAGAGCTGGGTGGGCTGCTGCAGCACCACTTCCAGGGCTTCCTTCTCCATGCGCGACACTGGGTCATTCAGATCGGGCCGGAAGGAAGACCGCTGCGACTGCTCCGCGCCTTCCGCACTTTGTTGATCCTGTTGAGATCCTCGCCCCTGCTGTTGGTGCCCCGGGGTGTTCCCGGAGCGTTGCGAGGCCTGCACGGCTCGCGTGACGATGCCGGGATCCATGCCCAGCCACCCGGCCAGCTCGCGGGTGTAGCCAGCACGGATCACCGAGTCACGAATATCGGCCACGATCGGGGCGGCATAGCGCAACCCCTGGGTGCGGCCCTCCACCGTGTTCAGGTTGTGGTTCTTCAGCCCCGCACGAATCGCGAACTCGAACAGGGGTCGACGCGATTCAATAAGATCCCGGACTGCCTGGTCCCCCTTTTCGAGGCGCACGTCGCAGGGGTCCTTACCGGAGGGTTCCACCGCGACATAGGTGCGAGCCAGGAACCGGTGGTCCTCCTCAAAGGCACGCAATGCTGCCTTTTGACCGGCGGCGTCGCCGTCGAAGGTAAAGATGACTTCTCCCCCGCTACCGTCGTCGGAGATCAGACGGCGCACAATCTTGATGTGCTCCGCACCAAAAGCGGTGCCGCACGTGGCCACCGCGGTGGTGATCCCGGACAAGTGGGCCGCCATCACGTCGGTGTAGCCCTCCACGACGACGAGCTGCCGGGACTTGGCCACATCGCGTTTCGCGAGATCCAGCCCGTAGAGTACCTGGGACTTCTTGTAGAGCGCCGTTTCCGGAGTGTTGAGGTACTTGGGGCCTTGGTCATCGTCGTGCAGGCGCCGGGCACCGAAGCCGATGGTGGAGCCGGTCATATCTCGAATCGGCCAGGTGAGTCGGCCACGGAAGCGGTCATAAAGCCCGCGGTTACCTTCGGAGAACAACCCCGTGGCGCGCAGTTCGTCGTCGTTGAACCCCTTGCGGCGCAGGTAATTCAGCAGCTTGTCCCATCCCTGCGGAGCGTATCCCACGCCGAAGTGGCTGGCATCCTCTCGAGTGAAACCGCGGTCCTTGAGGAAGGTCCGCCCAATCTCGGCGTCGGGCGCGCCCAGGTTGGTGTGGAAGAACTCATCGGCCAGCTTATTTGCTTCCAACAGTCGCTGACGCTGGCCCACCTGATGCTTGTCCGGCCCGGTACCGCCGTCTTCGTAACGCAGCTCGATACCGGCTTTCGCCGCCAATCGTTCCACGGTCTCGGTGAAGCTGGTGTGCTCGAGATTCATCAGGAAGCTGATGACGTCACCGGATTCGTCGCAGCCGAAGCAGTGATAGGTGCCGACCGAGGGGCGGATGTGGAAGGAGGGCGTGCGCTCGTCGTGAAAGGGGCAGAGCCCTTTGAAGGAGCCGACGCCGGCGCTGCGCAGGGTGACGTACTCCTCGACGATCTCCTTGAGATCGGTGCTCTCGCGCACCTTGTCGATGTCCTCCCGCTTGATCAGTCCCGCCATGGCCTCCAGTCTAGATCCAACAGGCGCGACGACGTGCCGCGACCGTGTCAGCCTGTGGAGGAAAACATCGCGCTGTGCCACCGTGGTGTCATGACCGTTGCATCGGGGTTACTCCATACCGCACGTAAACTCACCGAGGACGCCACGCGTGTGGTGGTGTTGTCGGGCGCCGGGATGAGCGCCGAGTCGGGGGTTCCGACGTTCCGTGACGCTCAGACGGGACTGTGGGAGCGGTACTCCCCCGAACAGCTGGCCACCGAGGAGGCGTTTCGGGCAGAGCCGGATCTGGTGTGGTCTTGGTACCTGTGGCGGGCCCGGATGGTGAGAGCCTGCGAGCCGAATGCAGGGCATCGGGCGCTCGGCGTCGCACAGCACCGATGCGCGGAGCGGGGCGGCTCACTGCAGGTCGTGACCCAGAACGTGGACGATCTCCACGAGCGCGGCGGGGCCGAGGTGCTGGCCCATCTACACGGCTCGCTGTTCGAATATCGGTGCGCCGATTGCGATGCGCCCGCGGAGTTCGACCCGGGTACCGCAGAGGCCGGACACATGGGGACAGAAGAGGATCTGGAAAAGATGCTGCGGACTCCTCCACCGATCTGTAGTCAATGTGCTCACGGAACCTTGCGTCCCGGAATCGTGTGGTTCGGAGAGATGTTGCCGATGGACGCTTTCAGTTCCGCACAGACGGCGGTGGAACAGTGCGATCTGGCCCTCGTAGTGGGCACGTCGGGACTCGTTCAGCCCGCTGCGTCACTGCCCTATCGGGCGCTGGGATCCGGAGCCGCCGTCGTCGAGATCAACCCGGAAGCCACCCCACTCAGTGATGACGCAACGGTGACGCTTCGGGGTACAGCAGCCGAGTTGTTGCCCGAGTTGCTCCTGGATTCCAGCGGCGCTTTGTCGTGAATACTGCACAGCACCCTTGACGCCTGCCCTCGGGTTTGATTCACTCAAGACTAAGTGAGTTATCTCACATTTGAATAGTATTCGCTGTTCATTCCCGTCGCTCCGAAAGGGGACACCATGTCTGCGATCTCAACCCCGCTGTTCTACGGCGGTCAGGAACACACCACAGAAAAAACACTGGATGTCAGAAACCCCGCCCGTCCCTCGGAGACCGTGGGTACCGCTGCGGCTGCCTCGCGAGAGCAGGCGTTGGCAGCAGTGGCAGCAGCCAAGGCAGCGTTCCCGGCCTGGGCAGCAACGTCGGCCCAAGACCGCGCGCAAGCTCTGCAGGCCGCTGCCGGCACCATCATGGAAAACGCGGAGGAAGACGCCAGGATCTTGTCGTCCGAGAACGGCAAGGTCGTCGGCGAATCCACCTTCGATCTCATGGGACTGCAACAGCGCACAGAGCTGGCCTGTGGGCTGGTCGATGACGTGGATGCCGTCGAGATCCTGCCCGGGCCTCCCACCGAGGTGCGGGTGAGCCACCAGCCGATGGGCGTCGTCACGATCATCGTGCCGTTCAACTGGCCGCTAGCGATCCTCGGTGCCTCCCTGCCTTACGCACTGATGGCCGGTAACTCCGTCGTCGTGAAGCCGCCACCCTCCACCCCACTAGCGATGACCCGGGTGCTGCAGCGCTACGCCCAAAAGCTGCCCGACGGTGTGCTGAACATTGTGACCGGTGAGGACGCCGAGATCGGTGAGGCACTGGTGTCCAACCCCGACGTGGCCAAGGTGTGCTTCACCGGATCCATCCGTGGCGGTAAGCGCATCATGACCATGGCCGCGGAGACCCTGACCAATGTGACTCTCGAACTCGGTGGCAACGACGCGGTGCTCATTCTCGATGACGCCGAGTTCACCGAGCAGGGCATGGACCTGCTGTTCATGGGGATTTTCGGCACCACGGGCCAGGTCTGCATGAATGCCAAGCGCATCTACGTGCACTCCTCGAAGAAGGACGAGCTGATCGCGGAGCTCACCCGTCGGCTGGAGCAGGTCAAGATCGGTCCGGCGACCGATCCGGACACCACTATGGGCCCCTTCCACCAGAAGGCTCAGCTGGAATTCGTCACCGAACTCGTCGAAGAGGCACGTGCTGCCGGCGCCGAGGTGCGGGAATTCGGCGAGCTGCCGGGCGGCGAATGGTCGGAGGGGTACTTCATGCGCCCCTCGCTGATTCTCGACCCGGACCCGCAGCTGCGGGTGGTGACGGAGGAACAGTTCGGCCCGACGATTCCGATCATCACTTTCGACGATGTCGAAGAGGGCATCGCCATGGTCAACGACAGCCCGTACGGCCTCTGCAACAGCGTGTGGACCGCCAACGAGGATCGGGCGGTGGAGGTCGGCAGCCGACTCCAGTCCGGCTACGTCTTCCACAATACGCACGGCCCCGCACTGTTGGATCAGCGCGCGCCCTTCGGCGGTGTCAAGCAGTCCGGGATCGGTCGCGAGATGGGCGTCATCGGTCTCCGTGAGTTCCAGGAGCCGCACGCACTGGGACTGCTCAAGAGCTGAGCCGTAGACGTCTCGTCTAGACTGCGCCGCCCGGATACCGCTTACCCTGCACGAGGGTGGTGTGCCATTCCAGGGCGGCGTAGTCGGTCAGCGATGCCACCTGATCAATCACGGCGCGCATACGTCCGGCGTCGTCAGCTGCGTGCTTCCAATCGGAGGCATACATCGGCTCCAGATATTCCCCCTCGGTGTGGGCTAAGAATTCGACGAGCCCGGTGAGCAGCTCGCGCTGGCGTTCATAGAGCGGGCGGCGGTCTTCGGAAGACATGACATAGGCGGCCGCGATGCCCTTCATAGTGGCAATCTCGATAGCGGTCTGCGGCGGGACGACCACGTTGGCGTTGTGCCGGGTGAGCGGATCGTTGCCGTAGACCTCGCGGGTGGCATCAAAAGCGGCGGTGCAGAAGCGACCGATGAGCTGGGACGTCATGTCCTTCAGCGCGGCGCGTGCGGCACGGGAGCCATCGGCGTCGGTCACCCAGACCCGAGTGGATTCCAGACGGGTGAGGGCGGCTTCGATCTCGGCCGGGTCGGTGTCGGGCAGGTACCAGGTGCGGGTGGTCTCGATGGCGCGCGCCCGGTGCTCGGTGCCGGTGAGCCACTGCAACTGGAAGTGTCCGGAGACGATGCCGTCCTCGACGTCGTGCACGGAGTAAGAAATGTCATCGGCCAGGTCCATGACCTGGGCTTCCATGGACTGGCGGTGGGCGGAGACGCCGTGGCGGAACCAGTCGAACACTTCGGCGTCGTCGGCGTAGACCCCAAATTTCTTGGAACGGGTGCCATCGGCCTTCAGCGGAGCGTCTTCGCGCAGCCAGGGGTACTTGCACGCGGCGTCGAGGGAGGCGCGCGTCAGGTTGAGCCCGGCCGAGGAGCCGTCATCGAAGGTTTTCTTGGTCTCCAGTCGGGCCAGTAGCCGTAGCGTCTGGGCGTTGCCCTCGAATCCGCCCATCGTCTCGGCAATCGCATCAAGTGCTTTCTCGCCGTTGTGACCGAAGGGCGGGTGCCCAAGATCATGGGAGAGGCACGCTGTGTCGACGACGTCGGGGTCGCAGCCCAGGGACCGACCCAGCTCGCGGCCCACCTGGGCGACCTCGAGCGAGTGAGTGAGCCGGGTCCGGGTGAAGTCGTCGTCGCCGGGTGAAACCACCTGGGTTTTGGCGCCGAGTCGGCGCAGCGCCGAGGAGTGCAGCACCCGGGCCCGGTCACGTTCAAAGTCGGACCGGTACGAGGACTTGGGTGGCTCGGGGAGCCAGCGGGCACGGTCCCAGGCGCCGTAACCGGGGGTGTCGGCGGGGCGTCCGGCGTAGGGAGGGCGTCCCTCGGGGCCGAACAGGGTCTGCTGCACCGCGGCTGGCTGCCGCTGCCCAGAGCGCTCAGCCACCGGAGACGTCCAGTTCGGCTGCCTTGATGAGTTCGCGCTGGCGCTCGTTGAGCTCCTGGGAGTCCAGCCAGCCCTGCGGCAGGTGCGGGCGTTTGGGAGAACCGGCTCGACCGCGGGGTCCTTCGACGTCGGCGCCCGGGTAGGGGGTTTCGCGGTCGAGTTGGCTGAGCAGGTCCTCGAGCATGGCCAGGTCCATCACTTGGGCCAGTGAGGCGCGCAGTTCGCCGCCGACCGGGTAGCCCTTGAAGTACCAGGCCACGTGCTTGCGGATATCGCGCAGTGCTTTGGCTTCATCGCCGCCAAAGGTGTCGACCAACAGCTCGGCATGGCGGTAGAAGGAATCGGCCACGTCGCCGAGGCTGGGACGGTAGCGCTCCGTGGAGCCGGTGAAGGCATTCTGCAGGTCGCCAAACAGCCAGGGGCGGCCCTGGCAGCCACGGCCGATGACTACGCCGTTGACCCCGGTGTGCTCCACCATGGCGATCGCGTGCTCGGCGGACCAGATGTCGCCATTGCCCAGCACGGGCACCTCGGCGGGGAGGCTTTCGCGCAGCCGGGCGATGGAGTCCCAGTTGGCCTGGCCGGAGTAGTGCTGCTGCATGGTGCGACCGTGCAGGGCGACGGCGGCGACCCCAAGATCGACGGCGCGCCGTCCGGCCTCGAGGTAAGTGAGGTGGTCCTCGTCGATGCCGCGGCGCATTTTCACGGTGACCGGAATGTTCTTCTTCGAGGCTTCGCGCACGGTGGCGGCGACGATGGACGCGAAGAGATCAATTTTCCAAGGCAGGGCGGAGCCGCCGCCGTTCTTGGTGACCTTCGGGACCGGGCATCCGAAGTTCAGATCGATGTGGTCGGCGTGGTCTTCTTCAACCAGCATCCGCACCGCGTCACGGGTGGTCACCGGGTCCACCGAGTAAACCTGCACTGAACGCGGGGTCTCGTCCGGGTCGTGGTGAATGATGCGCATCGATTCCGGGTTGCGCTCCACCAGCGCGCGAGCGGTGACCATCTCGGAGACGTAGAGGCCTCCCCCGTATTCGCGGCACAGGCGGCGGAAAGCGGTGTTGGTGATGCCGGCCATCGGAGCCAGCACCACGGGTACATCAATGGTGAGCGGGCCGAGCTGCAGTGGGGGCAGTGAGATGGTGGACGAGCGGGCCGGCGGATGCGGGGAGCCCTCATCAGAGGGTGCACCGATCACCCGGTTACGGGCGTGCCGGACACCGGGTGCGGGAGTCTGGGATGGCGCAGCGGGCGCCGGGTTCTGGGAAAGAGCAGTCATACTACCTTTGATTATCCCAGAAACCCGGCGCGTCTCCTACCTGCGTGGTTCTGCTTGTGGACCCAGGCTCAGCCGAAGCGGATCTCTACGCGCCGGTTCGCGGCGTAGGACCCCGGATCGTCCTCGGACTCCGTCTCTGCCGGCTGGGTGTCGCCGAATCCTTCGACCTCCAGTTCCAGGTCCGGGCGGGCTTCGGCCAGGGCATCGGCGACCGCTTGGGCGCGGTTTTCTGAGAGTCCCTGGTTGTCCACCTCGTGGCCCTCGGGCATGGGGCGAGAATCGGTGTGTCCGTGAACCTGCACGCTAGCGCCGTCGGGAACCTCCTCGGCGAGCTCCGCGATCCGCTTTTCCGCCGCATCGGAGAGGTCCCAGAGCATGGCGGAGAACAGGATGTCGGCTTCCAGCACGATCACGTCTTCTTCGTCGGATTCTGCGGAACCGAGGGAGATGACTGACTCCTCCACAGCGAATTGGGTGATGGAATCATCCACGCTGAACTCGGTGATCGATTCGGAGATGATCTTGTCGGTCACCTCCCAGTCGACGTCGGGCATGGCGGCCTCGGAGTCGTCGGTGGTGGCGGCGAGCGCGAACGGTGCCGAGGTGAGGGTCAGTCCGATCACCATGACGGCACTGGCGAGGCCCGCTGTCGCGGTGCGTGGTAGCTGGTGGTGGCGGCGCATCAGTTCTCCTCCTCCGTCGTCTCCTCTGTGGATGCCGACTCAGACGAAGATCCGGACGACTCTCCCTCGCGCTCGATCTGCACGTCCTCGAATTCTGGGGCCGCGGAGACGGCAACGTTGATCGTGTCGATGTCGTCCTGCGGCGCGGCGAAGGTGGCTTGGTAGACCTGGGTGTCTCCGGAGTTCAGCCGGGTCACGAGGTGACTCGAATTCCACACATCCCCCGATTCCCACTCCGGTCCGGCACGCAGAATGTCGTACCGCTTCAGGTTCTCGCGGTCGAACAGCGCCGGGGCGACGGCAGAGTGATCACTGCTGTGCAACTGCCACAAGTTGTAAGAATTGCCGCCCTCGAATTCCGGGGTGTAGGTCAGGGTCAGTTCCATGGTCTCGCCGCGCACCTTCAGGCTGTGGAACCCGACGGTGATGGTGCCATCGATGTCGTCGTTGGGGATGTCATAGGTGACGGTCTCGACGGCGTCATCAGCGGTGATCTGCGTGTTGGGGACGCTGTTGTTGCTGTTCTCGTTGTTCTCGCCGTCGGAGGCGTTGGCGTCAGTGCCCTCGTCTGGCGCCGCGTCATCGGTGGTCTCCTCGGTGACGGCGGCCTGTTCGGTCGCGTCGTCCCCCTCGGTGAATCCGGCGTTGGAGTCATCGGTGGAGCAGGCGCTCAGGGCCAGGGCTCCGGTGAGGAGCAGGGCCGACAGCGTGGTGCGGGTGGAGGTACGTGCGGTCATGTTGGTGTTCTCCTTCGTCTGAAACGTCTCAGTTGTCTTCGACATCGATGTCGGTCTTGGGTTCGTGATCCGCAGGCGTGACGGTGATAACGACGCGGCGATTGAGCTGACGCCCCTCATCCGTGTCGTTGGAAGCCCGTGGGTAATCTTCACCGAGTCCTTCCGCGGTGATGGCCGATTCAGGTACGTCGGTATTGCTGACCAGCCAGTCCACCACAGCTTCGGCGCGCTGTTCCGCGAGGTCCTGGTTGTCGTCGTAGACGCTGGTGGCCAGGTTATCGGTGTGGCCCTCCACCGTGATCGACACGCCTTCACCCTGCTCGGCAATTTCCTCGGCGATGGCGGACAGCTCGGTCTCGGCGCCGGAGCGCAGCTCGTGGGCATCACTGTCGAAGAGGACATCGCCTTCGGTGGTGAAGTACACCTCGCCGTCACGCTCGGCCGTATCCGTGCCATCGGTCCCCTCCAGGATCTTCCCGGAGAGGGTCTCCCCGGGCATCGAGGCGCCTGACACGGACAGACCGGCGACGCTGTAGCCGTTGAGCCCGTATCCAGGGATCCGGCCGGCATCGGTGTTGCTGGCGCTCTCGGTCAGCGTCCGGCGAGGCTCCGCCCCCTGGGACAGGGTCTTCCGGGTGATCGTTTCACGCGACACCGCGGGAACCACGCGACCGGCCACGGCGTCGTCCTCATCGAGCTGGCATTTCTCGTCGGCGCGAACACCCTCTGTTTCCACCGCCTCGACGGTCATGGGCTCCTGGACGAGCGCCTCGTGGGTGTCACCGCCGGAGAGTTCGCCAGCGGGGATCTGACGCTCGGGAACCGTGTACCCGGGAATGTAGGAGCCAGAGATCTCCACGGAGGGCAAGCACCCTCCGGGGGCGTCGTATTCGATAACGCAGCCGCCCTGCCCCACACGCTCCGGCACGACGGCGGCGGGAGCACCCGGGATCTCGATGTCGCCTTTATCGGTTTCCACGGTTTGCGGTGGGACCGCTTCGGCGGTCTCATCCTCCGGGAACACCTCGTCTTCCAACCACGTGACGGTGGCGGTGTCCGAGTGTTCGGCCTCTTCGCAGACGTCGAACTTCGTGAGGACCCCAGCCAAGCTCAGCGTGGCGGCCCGGTGTCGGGGCGAGGTGGTGGCGAACATCATCAGCTCCTCTTTCAGGTATCGGCGTGTTCTGCTGTGGCGTGCTGTGGTCTATGGTCATGTGCGTTCATTCATGAGTCGTCGTAACAGGCCAGAAAGTTGCACGGTTCCGAAGAATTTTTTCGCACGGCCGCCGCGGCTGGGTCATTCGACGACGCGCACAGGATGTCGACTCTCGAGTTCTTGACCGTCCGGACCTTGAGCGCGCAGCACCACCACGGTGGTTCCCGGTGAGGTGGCGGTGACCACCACCTCGGGCTCATTGGTGCGGTAGGTGCCGCTGGGCAAGGTCCACACCCAGCTCTCCACCCCGGTGGTGTCGGCAGTGAAGGTGGCGGTCTCCCCGACGGTCACTTCCGAGGGACCGGAAATGGAGATGGAGGCGTCATCCACCGCGGAGACTGGTTCGTCGTCGCCGAGACTCATACCGAACATCGCGCCGATCACTACCGCCACGATGGCGATGGCTGAGCCCAGCCCGAGTAACAATCCCCAACGCCGGGTCGGGGCCGGCTCGTCGGTGGGTACGGCCTGGATCACGGTGGGTTCAGGTTCGGGTTGCGGCGCCAGGGCGTCTTCGAGCTCGTTGAGCCAGGCCATGATGGTCTGCGGACGGCGCGCGGGCTTGGCCTGCATGCCGTGACGCAGGAATCGAGTAAACGCCGAGGGTAGGTGGGATCCTTCGCTGATCCAGGCCAGGAGTGCGGTGGCTGCCCAAATATCGGCGCGAGTATCCACGACGCCGGGACCGGCTTGTTCCGGGGGCCGGAAACCGGAGGTGCCGCCGGAGACGGTCAGCCCGGAGTTCAGCGCCAGGTCCTTGCACATCCCCAGATCGGCCAACAGTAGGCGTTCGTCCGGCGCCACGGTTTTCGGTGCGCGAGGCGGTAATCCAACCGAAGCATCCCCCGGACGGACGGAGGGGTTCTCGGGGGTGCTGGAGGTGAGCAGCAGATTCCACGGGCTCAAATCCCGGTGCACCAAATGCGCTCGGTGCACCCCATCCAGGCCGGCGGCCAGGGGGCGAGCCACGGCGAGCAGGTCTTCGGCCTCCGCCGTCCAGCCGGTGGCGCGCAGCTGGTCTACCCGCTCGGCGAGACTACCCCGGTCGGCATGTTCGAGCACCAGGTATGGCTGTTGACGCGGGGATTCACCAATGTCGTACACGGAGACCACATGCGGGCCGACCACTTTGCGCAAACTACGGCCTTCCCCGATGAACCGCTCACGCACCTCTGGGTTCAGCGAGTGGTTTTCGGCCAGGAGCTTCACCACGACGGTGTCTTCCAACAGCGAGTCCACCGCCCGGTGCACGGTCGCAAAAGATCCAACACCGATGACCTCTTCGAGGCGGTAGCGGTCCAGCCCCGCCGTCATGCGCTCACTCCGTCGGCTCCGTCGCCTCTTAGCCCGGCAGCCACCAGTGCGCGTCCGCGGTTGATCTGTGCCTTGACGGTACCCACAGGTCGATCCAGCTGTTTGGCGATCTCGTTGTACGGCAGGCCTTCGAGATCTCGCAGCACCACGGGCTCTCGGTACAGATCCGGCAGTGCGTCGAGGGCTTGTTGCACGGTGGCCCGGGTGGCGATCATCGAGCTCATCCGGGCGGCCGGGCCCAGGTCCTCGGTGAGCGGGGCGGTAGAGCGCTGCCGCCGCAGATGATCCACCACCCGACGACGCACGATGCTGTGCACCCAGGTGGTGACCTTGGACTGCCCGGTATAGGAGCTCAGCGAACCGGCGATCGAGATCAGTGCTTCCTGACTGACATCGTCGACCGCGCCCTGGTCCAGCAACGCGCCACTGGCGTAACGGCGCACCACCCCGGTGGCGTCGAGGGTTTCCAGGAACGTTTCGGCCGCCAGCGGCTGATCAGGATAGTCGCGGGCGTGGCGGGCGAGCACGGCAAGCGCCTCATCGACGGCACCGGCCTCACCGGATTCCAGGGCCTCGCGACTCCATCGCCGGACCGCATCGACGTCGTGGTCATACAGCGCACGATCGAGTGCCTCCAAGCGCCCCTCCACACCGGGTCGGTGGCGGATCCTCTGCGGCAGGATCCGCCGTCGTCAACTTCCAGTGGAAGTGTAGCCAGGATTCCGCGCCGACGGGATGATTCAGCCGCGGGTGACGGGCCGTCGGCCCGCGAGGCTCGCCTCGATCAGCGACATGCCCACTGATTCCGATCCCTCTTCCACCTCGGCGCCACGATCATGGCGACGACGCTGGATCACCCCGGCGGCAACCGTGACGGACAGAGCACCGAGACACCACAGCAGCAGCACGACCACGGCGTGGCCGACACCGTAGCCGCCGCCCGCAATCAACGAGCGGACTGCGTTGACCGCATGAGTCATGGGCAGCCAGGAGTGCACGGCCTGGAAGAAGGGTGCCGCCGTCTGCACCGGATAGGTGGCCCCGGCCGCGGCCAGCTGCAGCACCAGCAGGATCAGCCCGACGAATCTGCCCGGGCTGCCCAGCAGTGCGACCAGCGCCTGGTTGAAGGTGACGAAGGTGAGGCTGATCAGCAGCATCATCCCCAGTAGACCCGCTGGCTGGGCGGGGGCGATGTCGAGTCCCCAACGCAGCATCGACCAAACCAGCAGCGCCTGCAGCACCCCCATCGCCACGCCGGGCAGCAGGCTGACGGGACCGATGAGCCAGGAGCGCATGCGGGAGTAGATGGCCCGAGCCCGCAGCGCGGGGAACATCAGGTAGAAGCTCAGCCCGCCGATCCACAGGGCCAGCGGCACAAAGTACGCAGCCATGCCGTAGCCGAGCGCGGGTACCTCGTTGGCCCGGGACATCGACGCCGTCACTGGGTCCGCGGCCACCCCGGAGAGATGCGCGGCGTCGGCATCACCGTACATCGGGATCTCCTCCGCCCCGGAGACCAGCCCGTCCTCGAGCTGGTCGGCTCCGGTGGACAGCTGCCCCAGCCCGGTGTTGAGTTCCGCGGCGCCACCCTCGGCCGTGCCGAGGGACTCCGCCAGGGTAGCGCTGCCCTCGGCCAGGCGCTGGGCACCGGCATCGAGCTGACCGACGCCCTCGGAGAGATCGCCGGCCCCCTGGGCCAGGGTGGAGGTGTTGGCGGCGAGCTCGGAGGCACCGTCGGCCAGTCGGGTCGAGGCCGTATCCGCTGAGGCCGCGCCGGAGCGCAGCTCGGAGGTGCCTTGGGCGAGCGCGGATGCTCCCGAGCGCAGCTGTGCTGTGCCGTCAGCGAGCTGCGACGACCCGTCGTCGGCGGCGGCGATGGCATCGGTCAGCGTGGTCAGGCGCTGGCTGACCGGCTCGACCAGCTCGTCCAGGTTCGCCGAACCAGTGGTCAGCGACTCTATGCCGTCGCGCACCTCGTCGACGCCGGAGGAGATCGTTGCGGCGCTCTGGCGCACCTGGTCGGAGGCGTCCCGCGCCCCGGCGAGTCCGGTTCCGGAGGTCTCGGTGCCGAGCAGTTCACCGACGCCAGCATCGACGTCATTCAATCCCCCGGCCAGCTGCTGCGCGCCGGAGAGCACCTCGTCCCGTTGTGCCTCAGAGAGGGTGTCCCAGTTCTGCAGCCCGGCCACCACCTCATCGGCTGAGGCCGCCAATGTGGAGGTTTGACTCTTGACCCCCTGCGCCGCTGAGGTCGCGGCGTCGATGCGCTCTGCGGCGTCGGCACTGCTCGAGGTCACCACGTCCGCACTCTCACGGATCTGCTCATGACCGTCGACCAGCTCGCTGCCGGCGTCCGCAAACCCCTGCGCTTCCTCGACGAACGCATCGAGGGTATCGGGCAGCCCGGACACCGAGGAGTTAATCTCGCTGAGCCCAGAAGACAACTGCTGGGCGGCATCATCGGCCTCGACCATGCCACTGGCGAGGGTCTGTGCGCCGTCGTCGGCGTCCTGGACACCATCGGAGAGCGTGGAGAGTCCTCCGGAGAGCTGCTGCGCTCCACTGCTGAGGGTGTGGGCGCCCTCATCCAGTGCGGCGCTGCCGGTGGCCAGCTGCGCTGCGCCGTCGTGGGCACTGCTGGCTCCGGTGGCCAGCTCGGCAGCCCCGGAGGCCAGAGAGGACGCGCCCGAGCCGAGCTCGTTGAGGCCGACCACCAGCTCGGCCGAGCCTCCTTCGGCGTCGGAGGCGCCGTCGGCGAGCTCGGTGGCACCATCGGCGGCGTCGGACACCTGACCGTGGATCGTGGTGAATCCGACGTAGATGTTCTCCAGATACTCCTCGGAGACCTGAGAGCGCACCGTGTCAGCCACCACCCGCCCCACACTGTTGGCCATGTTGCCGGCGATGACGTTGGTGCCGTCGTTGGCGGTGATCTCCAGCTTCGATGACAGGGCATCCCGTGGGTCGTCCGCCCCGAGCGAGGCCGCCGCCGCGGAGAAGTCCTCAGGGATGGTCAGCACGACGTAGATGTCCGCCTCCTCCAGCGCCCGTGCGGCGTCGTCGGCGCTCATCTGGGTCCAGTCGAAGTTCTGCGACTCCTCGGAGTCCAGCAGCTCCTGGGTGAGGTCCTCGCCGAGCGTCAGCGTGGTGGCGTCCTGGTCCTGCCCGCTCGTCCCGGCGGCGCTCGGCTGGGTAGCGGGAGCATCCAGGTTCACGATGGCGGCCGGAATCTGGTCCAGCCGGTCCATGGGATCCTCGTTGGCCCAGGTCAGCGCGCCAGCATAGATCAGCGGAACCAGGGAGATCCCGGTAAGCACCACAACGGTCTTGATCCAGACGGACGCGGGAATGGAACGGATTCTCTCCAGCATCATCGGCTCTCCCTTACGGCTGGTTCGGCAACGTCCAGATCGACGCCGGCGGTGTCCACCAGCAAGGTGGCCAGGACTGTCATTTCCTGTTGCACGGCCTCGTCCAGCTGCTGCGGGGTCAGTTCTGCCCAGCGGCGGGACTGCAGCCAGGTACGCGCCTGCCAGACCGTTCCGGCCGCCAAAAACTCCGCACGCTGTCGTGGAGTCACCGGTCCGGGCCGGCGCTGCAGCTCCTCCGCGAGCGGCGAATGGCACAGCAGCCGGTCGGCGATCAGTCTGGTCACCTCTCTGCTCAGCAGCTCCGGTGAAGCCTCGAGCGCCGTCAGGTAGTAGGGACTGTCAGAGATCAGCTCGGTCAGCAGCCGAGAGAACGTGTGCGTCATGAACTCGGACCACGATGCGTCGCTGCGCTGCTGCACAGCCCGTTCAAGCATGGCGGTCATCCGCGTCATGGCCGAGGCGCGTAGCAGCTCCGCGACATCCGCAAACTGTTTGTAGAAGGTCGGTCGAGATACCCCGGCCCGACGCACGACGTCGGTCACGGACATCGACTCCAGACCGACCCCCTCAGCAATGAGACCGTCGACAGCACGAATCATCGCGTCCCGGGAGCGCCGCAGTCGAACGTCCACGATAGCGTCCATCGTCGTCGGACTCGTGGCCGCCTCATTCAGACCATCATGATCCGGCATCGCGCTCACACTCATCCCCGCCTTCTTTACACCTGTCAGTCATTTACAGGTGTAAACGATACACGCCGGTCGACGGTGCGCCAAATCGCCCCCACCCGCCTCGCTCGCAATGAAACGAACACATTCAGGGGTCTGACGACGGTGGTTCTCACCGCGTACGACGTCGAAACGGCGGGGTGCTAGAACACGTCGGTCTTCGGACCTCCCGCTGGATAGAGGCTCCGTGCACAACGCACCGAGGAATACGCTGATCATCATGAATGCCGTAAAGCACGTGCAGATGACCTTCGACTGCGAAGCGCCCGGCCAGGTAGCGGGGTTTGGGAAGGCCGCGCTCCAGGCTGAAGCAACCCGTCTTGAAGCACTGGGGGCACGTCGCCTTCGCTTTTGGCCAGCAGACGACGAAAACGAATCCTGTGTTGTCATGCAAGACATCGAAGGCAACGAATTCTGCCGTGAACGACAGAAACGCCTCACCGTCGCGCCCGACGGGAATACTCTTCAGTTTTGAAGGGTTGCGCTGAGTATGACTGAGACGACCAAAAAACTCGGCTTCCTGAATTTCGGACACTGGAAGCACGCGCCGGGCTCCCGCTCCCCCGACGCCGCCGCCACGCTGCACGATCAGATCGAGATGACGGTCGCCGCCGAAGAGGTCGGACTCGACGGCGCCTGGATCCGCTCCCATCATTTCCAGGACATGCTCTCTGCGCCGTTCCCCACCCTGGCGGCGATGGCGGCCCGGACCTCCACCATTCATCTAGGCACCGGCGTCATCGACCTGCGCTACGAGAATCCCCTGTACTTCGCCGAAGAAGCTGCGACGACCGATCTGATCGCCGGGGGCCGACTCGAGCTCGGCGTGTCCCGAGGCTCACCGGAGGCCGCCCGCGACGGCCAGCACCAGTTCGGTTACGACCTGGAACCCGGACAGACCTGGAACCAGGTGGCTCAGCAACGTGGTCAGCGGATTCGCGAGGCACTGTCCGGCGCCCCGGTGGCCCATGCCGACCCTTCCTCCGGCTGGGCGCCGCACGGGGCCGAGCGCCTGAACGTGCAACCGCAGGCCCCCGGGCTGCTGAATCGACTCTGGTGGGGATCCGGTTCCACCTCGTCCGGCATCGTCGCCGGTCAACAGGGCTACAATCTGCTCTCCTCCACGCTGCTGTTGCAGGATGACGGCCGCCCGTTCCACGTCCAGCAGGCCGACCAGATCGCCCGCTACCTCGAGGCATACACCGAATCCGGGCTGACGACCGGCGGCGCCACCGCGGTCACGCGCTCGATGTTCCCGATCCGCTCGGCCGAGGATGAGATGCGATTCAGTCGACGTCGTGAACTCTCCGACTCCGCCGGATACCTGGACGGCAGCCCGGCCCGTTCCGGACCTACCTACACCGGGACGGTGGAACAGCTGGCCGAGATGCTCAGCCAAGACGAGGCGGTGCAGGCCGCCGACTGGGTACTCTTCGCCAATCCGAATCAGCTCGGCGTCGAGTTTAACCGTCATCTCTTCGAGGGCTGGGTTGAAGTGTTCCGCTTGCTGGGCTGGAAGTAGAGCCCAACCACGTCGCTCACCCGAGATCTTTATCGTGTCCTATCGAACGGGAAGAATCACGGTATCCACATCTCTCGTGAACGGAAGGACACCCCATGAAGGGCGGAGGAGGCGGCAGCGGGTGCTTCGCCATCATCGTGGTGATGGTGCTACTCGGGCTCATCATTCAATACTGGTACATCATTCAATACTGGTACATCGTGCTCGGAGTGATCGTCCTCGGGTTGGCCATCTGGGGGTTCATCTCTTGGATGGCCGCGGCCCAGGCGCAACAAGTCAACCGCGAACGGTGGGCTGCGTTGGATCACCGCTTCCAAGCCCTCTGCACCCACGTCGAGCGGCACGAATCAGACCCGCAGCAAGCGCTGACCACCCCGGGCTGGCTCGATTCTTCTAGTCCACTGGTGCGCTCCTACGCCACTGCTGTCGCCCGAGCCCAGGATCGGCGTGCGGCACTGCTCTTCGGCCCCCGCAGGTCGCCCGACCCCGTCCCCAGCACGTGGACGCCATCACGGGTATCCGACGAGCAGCTCTCCTCTTTTGAGGACATCATTCAAGACCTTGCGGCCACCTTTGAGGAGATCGACCAGGCACTGCGGCTCAGTGGCTGGGCGCATCACGATCACGAGAATGCACCCCACCCGCAGTTCCTCCTGGACCACCGTTGGGGCGAACCCGCTCTCCTGCCTGCCCGGGTGGTGCTCGACGGCGAGCACAGCTCCGAGAATGTGCGCCGTTTCATCGAGGAGGTCTTCCCGATCACCCGCACCGATGCCCTGCAAGCCCTGCGGGCCCGGGGTGTCGGACCGGTCCGAGGTAAGGAACTCACCGACCTACTGATGCCCCATGTCACCGAGGATGCCGACGGTTTCCTCTGGCCACGCTGGGTCGACGTCGATTCTTGGGGCGTGCACCGCACCTTTGGACCGGAAGCAGATCTCAGCGTCTTCGACACCTCTCCGGTCGAGATCGCCAACGCCATCTGGGTGATGCTCGACGGCGAGTCCATGACGGAAAAGGACATCACCGAGCAGTTGAAGGAGCACCTCGAGCTCACCGACTATCCGAACGGCTTACCCACCAGCCGTCGCGGCGAGTCCCCCAGCCGGCGCACCGCCCACTGGGACCGGCTGGTCGCCCACGCTGTGCACACCGGAATGCTGACCGGTCGGCTACAGCGCCGCATTGACGGCACCATCGGACGGGGCCGAAGTAGCTGGCCAGGCACTTACCGGAACAACGCCACCTAACACGGCCTTGATAACCTGAGACAAACATCTGCACACCCACGGCACCGCCGTGAGAGAAGGGACGGCACAGGAGAGCATGGAACTCTGGCTCATCCCGCTTCTCATCTCCCTCGCCATACTCCTCGGATGGGGGTCGGTCACCTCGATGAACCGCAGAAAGCTCACGGATCGGCAGCAGCGCTGGCGCGCCCTCGACCAGCGTTTCGACCGGGTCACCGTGGACTCCACTCAGGTCGAAACCGACCCGCACCGGGCGCTGGCCGCCCCCGGCTGGCTGGACAGGTCCAATCCCCTGGTCCGCGGTTTCTCCAGCACCCTGAAACGCGCCCAGCAGCGTCGCGCCGAACTGGAACGAAACACCCCGGCCGCCACCGCCGGCCAGCAGAAAAAAATACAGAAAGCGCTCGAAGCTCCCGCCGACTCTGCGTCCCGGCTCGCGCCCTCAGAGACCGACCTTGAACGCTATGAGCTGGTGGTCGAGCAGCTCGAAGACGCCTACACCGAGACGGACCGCGCCGTGCGGATGACCGGGTGGACCCGCCCCGGTGACCACCGACTGCCCCACGCCCAGTTCATGCTGGACCACCGCTGGGGTCGGCCCGCCGTCTTCCCGCCGGTGCCGGCCCTGGATGACGTCTCGGGCGTTCCCGCCCTGAAGTCCTTTCTGGACGCGATCTTCCCGGTCCACCGCGACGCCGTCATACAGGCGGTCAAGCAGCGCGGCGGGTACACCGCCGGAAAACGAGCCGAAAAAGCACTCGAGCAGCTGATCGTCACCCGACGCTACCGCGCCGACCAGCACGGCATCCTCTGGCCCGCCGCCATCACGGTGGAGCACTGGGGCACCTTCCGCACCTTCGGCCGCAGCGCAGACCTTGCACTCCACGAAGCACCGGCCATCGAGGTGGCGAACGCGGCCTGGGTGATTCTCGACGACGAACGCGGGCTCACCGAAGACGAACTGCTCGAGCAACTCAAGCAGCGCATGGACATCACCTCCCGCGGCGCCGCGACCTGGACGCAGGGACTCAACGACGGTCTGAACAAGTCCATCCACCGAGGCATCGAGAGCCTGCCCGAAGGCATGCAAAAGATCCTGGGCGATTCCGTCCCGCAGAATCTCTTCGGTGGCTCGGGGCGCCGCAAAGTGGAGCACCAGCTACAGGATGGCATTCGCGAGGGTTTGGTCTCGGGGCGCCTACAGCGTCAGGCCAACGGGCGCATCGTACGGCTGCGCACCGACTGGCCCTCCACCTACCGCTGAGCCGGTCGGCGAGCAGCCGTCAGAGCCGCTCAATAATGGTGACGTTGGCCTGACCGCCGCCTTCACACATCGTCTGCAGTCCGAATCGTCCGCCGATGGACTCCAGGGTGTGCAACAGCGTGGTCATCAGCCGCGCACCGGTAGCACCGATCGGATGCCCCAACGCGATCGCTCCCCCTTGGGGGTTGACCTTCTGCGGGTCCGGCTGCAGCTCCTGCTGCCACGCCAGCACCACCGCGGCGAAGGCCTCATTGATCTCTATCGTGTCAAAGTCGTCGATCGACATCCCCGTCTTTTCTAGGGCGTACCGGGTGGCCCGGATCGGGGCGGTCAGCATGGCCACCGGGTCGTCGCCGCGTGCCGAAATATGGTGAATCCGGGCGCGAGCCCTCAACCCATGTTCCTCAACCGCCCGCTCCGACGCGATGGCGAGCACCGCGGCCCCGTCGGAAATCTGCGACGCCGAGGCCGCCGTATGCACTCCGCCGGGTCGGATCGGCTCCAGTTGCGACATCTTCTCCGGGTTCGGTTCGCGCGGACCTTCATCGTCGCGGAGCTCGCCGACCGGCACGATCTCGTCACGGAACACCCCCGCCGCCTGCGCAGCCAAGGCACGACGGTGCGATTCCATCGCGAAGGCCTCGGCTTGATCGCGGGTGATGCCCCAGCGCTCCGCAATAATCTCCACACCGCGGAACTGCGAAATCTCCTGGTCACCGTAGCGTTCGTCCCACGATGTTGACCCAGTGAAAGGGGTGGGGAATCCCTGATCTTTCATGATGACGTTGGCCGCGCCCAGGGGCACCGTGGACATGGCCTGCACGCCGCCGGCCACCACCAGATCCGCGGTCCCAGACATCACCGCCTGCGCCGCATAGTGCACCGCCTGCTGGCCGGATCCGCACTGCCGATCAATGGTGGTGCCGGGCACCCCCTCAGACCCACCCGCGGCGAGCCAGGCGTTGCGTGCGATGTCGAAGGACTGCGGGCCGATCTGATCGATGCAGCCCAGAATCACCTCGTCGTAGTCGTCGGTGTGGACGCCGAGACGCTCGATCAGCGCCCGGATCGGAGTCGCTGCCAAATCCAGCGGATGAACCTGGGAGAGGCCGCCCTTGCGGCGACCCACCGGGGTCCGCACCGCTTCGACGATGTACGCTGCCTGGCTCATAGCGACTCCTTCAGTGAAAAGAAGTGGAAAGTAGTGAAAGGTGGACTGTGATCCACACTACTCCGCGTCACTAGTTTCGCGCGATGCCTCGTCGGGCGGGGCGTTTCTCGTCATTTAGGTGCAGGATTCTCAACGTGTCATTCCGTGAGGCGATCATGGAATCAGAGTTTGCTCACCATCACTCGCTCACCTACTCACACGCCAAATTTTCGCCACGTGGAGGCATCATGTTCTGTCGTCGTGGGGCACTCGCGGCCCTCTCTATCGGCTTTATCGCACTCACCGCCTGCTCGTCTGATGCAGCGGACGAGACCACTCCAGCAAACGCCCCGTCCGTCGAGACCGTTCAGGAACCGGAAACACCTTCTCCCACCCCACCGGCCCGTAACGACCGCGGGGACCTGATCAAGGAGATTGGCGAACCCGCTGGGGTGGGAAATATCGACGCTGAGTCGCCCACGATTTCCTTCACCGTCGACAGCGTTGAAGAAACGGAATGCACCGACCCCCTCTGGACGCCCGATGATTTAGCAGCAGAAGGCAACAGGCTCATTGCCGTAGACATCACAGCCATCACGCAGCCTGCTTCGGGAGAGCATCAGGATTCGTGGGATGAGCTTTACGGTGAAATCGACCTGACCAATGAATGGATCTCGTTTGGCGCCGATGGTCAGCGGATGAACGACGCACAAAGCTTTGCCACCATGATGTGCCTGTCGTCGTCCGAACAGCTCCCCAGCCAGATCGGCCCTGGAGAATCGGTGCAGGGCGTGGTCGTGCTGGAGGTATCCGACCGGGCCGGTGAGATCGCATTCCGCCCCTGGTGGCTCGACGGTGGCTGGACCTGGAGCTATGACCTGGACGGGCCGGAAGGCCTCGGCGCCTGAATTTCGTCATCCGGTGACGGCACAGGATGCGCGTCATCCTGGGCCACGGCTTTGGCAACGACGACGGCGATGCCGGTGGTGATCGGGATCGCCAGCACCAGCCCGATCGAGCCGATCAGAATCCGCACCACCTCTTCGACCATCTCCCCCGAGGTCAAGGTCTCCAGCAGGGACCGGTCGTACAGCGAAATCACCATCAGCGCCGGCATCGCCGCCCCCGCGTAGGCGAACGCGATGGTGTACACGGTGGAGGCGATGTGGTCACGACCGATGCGCATCCCCGCGGCAAACAGCTCGCGTGAAGACGTCCTCGGGTTCGCCGCCTGGAGCTCCCACACCGCCGAAGACTGGGTGATGGTCACATCGTTGAGCACCCCGAGTCCGGCAATCAGCAGGCCGCACAGCACGATGCCCGACAGCCGAACCTCCGGCACCACGGACGCCAGAATATAGGAGTATTCCTCCCCCAGGCCCACGAGATAGGCAGCTTCGGTCCCCCACAGGGCCAGCAGCGCGGTCAACCCCAGCCCGAGCAGGGTGCCGAGCAGCGCCGTCGTCGTACGTAACGAGAAACCGTGGGCAAAGTAGAGCACCACCACCATGATCAGGCAGCAACCCACCAGGCCTACCCAAAGCGGCGGTCCACCCTCCAGCAGAGCCGGAATCATGAATCCGAAGATAACGCCGAAGGATAGCACCAGCCCGATGATCGAGCGCAGGCCCCGCCACCGAGCCACCGCCAACACGACGAGCGCGTAGAGTCCGGCCAGCAACGCCACCGGCACGGTGCGCTGGAAGTCGACGAACACCGCTTCCTCGTACCCGTCGATCTCGGAGAGCCCGTTCAGGATAATCACGCGCAGCCGGTCGCCGGGTTCCACGTCCATAGAGGCGGTGATGTCCGGAGGAATTTCGACATAGGCCTGCTCGTGGCTGTCCGCGGGCAGATCCGCGCTGTCGTCCACATCGACGACGGCGTAGATGCAGGACAGCTCCGTGCCGTCGGGCATCTGGGTGGTGGTGCCCTGGGAGGTATCCAGCACTCCGGTCTGGCCGGTGCAGTCCCGGGGCAGCGTGTCGGTGACGGTGGAGTTGACCATGCTGAATCCCTCGGCGGTGCCGTACGGATTATCCAGCGAGAGCTCCTGGTAAGACCCGGAGGGCCAGAGCACGAACATCGCCCCGATGAGCAGCACGGTCAGCGGGGCCAGAATGGCGGTGAGCGCCACGGTGACCCGACGCCGGGACGATCGACTCCCGCCGAGCAGCCAGTCGGCTGAGGGGCCGGCGGGCAACCCGTGCCCGTGGCCCTCGTGACCCTGCTGTTCCGGCGCCTCAGGCATCGGTGGCGAGGATCCTCGTGGTGAGCGTTTCCCGGGCGTGACCAGTATGAATCAGTCCGTCGATGATCGGCAGCAGCGGGACCATCGACTCATCCACTTCCAGCTCCACCGGGTGCTGCGTGGTGAGCATGGCCAGCAAACCGGCCAGGGCGAACTGCGCCTCGGTCTCGGAAAGGTCCGGGTTCCAGCCCAGCAGCACCTCAGTGATGTGTTCGTCGTCGCGCATCGCCGAGTAGGACACCGCAAAGGAGAGAATCCGCCCCCCGGCGGCCTGGGGCCTGTCACGCAGCACCACCGCACCGCCGGCACCGGTCTCGGGCGCGAGCAGGAGTTGCTGGATTCGACCCAGGCTCACCTGCGCCGGATCCCACTCGTGGGTGGCCTCGTAGAAACGCTGCACCATGCCGGTCAGCTCCACCGAACCGGTGGCCAGGTCCTGCAATTGGAGCCCGTCCTCGGTGAATTCGGGCACGGCCAGAGACCCGGGACCCACCACCACGCGCCGCGAGGTCTGGATGGGGGCGAAACCCTGAGCGGTGAGGAAGCCCTCTGTACCCGGGGACGGCTCGGCGAACCTCGTTTTCAGCGCGGACGGAACATCGACCGACGTCGCGCCGATCTCCTCGCGCAGTGCGGTCAGCAGCGTAGTGGCGATCCCACGACGGCGTTCCGACGCGGCAGTCTCCGCATAGAACCAGAGCCGCTGAGGGTGCACCGCCGAGGCCGACACGACGGCGGCAGCCACCGGCACCCCGGCGTCCTCGGCCACTAGACAGCGGGTGAAAGGGGTGTCCGATGCCGCCCGCAACAGCGCCCGGTCCTGATGCTGCTGCGGGTTCTCGGCGTCGCCGAAAATTTCCAACAAGCGCAGGTCGTCGCCGTCCTGCCACGGGCGCAGCGTGATGCTCATCGGCTCAGGCGCTCCGCCAGCCAGCTCCGCACCTGGGTCAGCCCCACGCGCTCCTGGTTCATGGTGTCGCGCTCACGAATCGTCACCGCTTGGTCTTCCAGGGTGTCGAAGTCGACGGTGATGCAGAACGGCGTGCCGATCTCGTCCTGGCGGCGGTAGCGGCGTCCGATTGCACCCGACTCGTCGTAGTCGATATTCCAGTTCTTGCGCAGTTCGGCGGCCAGGTTCTGGGCGGTCGGCGCCAGCTCTTCCTTCTTGGACAGCGGCAGCACAGCGGCCTTCACCGGAGCCAGGCGCGGATCCAGCTTCAGCACGGTACGCACGTCGACGCCGCCCTTGGTGTTGGGCGCCTCGTCCTCGGCGTAGGCATCCACCAAAAACGCCATCATGGAGCGGGTCAGACCGAAGCTGGGCTCGATGACGTACGGGGTGTAGCGTTCCCCGGAGCCCTGGTCGAAGTACTGCATCTTCGTGCCCGAGTGCTGAGTGTGCTGACCCAAGTCGTAGTCGGTGCGGTTGGCGATACCCATCAGCTCGCCCCATTCGGAGCCCTGGAACCCGAACTTATACTCCAGGTCGATGGTGCCGTCGGAGTAGTGGGCGCGCTCGTCGGCGGGGACGTCGAACTTGCGCAGGTGGTCCGGGTTGATGCCCAGGTCCACAAACCAGTTCCAGCAGTCTTCCACCCAGGTGTCGAAGTGGGTGCCGGCCTCGTCCGGGTGCACGAAGTACTCGATCTCCATCTGCTCGAATTCTCGGGTGCGGAAGATGAAGTTACCCGGGGTGATCTCGTTGCGGAACGCCTTACCAATCTGGCCGATGCCGAACGGCGGCTTCTTGCGGGCGGCGTTGACCACGTTGAGGAAGTTTACGAAGATGCCCTGGGCGGTTTCCGGGCGCATGTAGTGCAGGCCCTCTTCGTTATCCACGGGGCCCAGGTAGGTCTTGACAAGCCCGGAGAACAGCTGCGGTTCGGTCCACTGGCCTCGGGTGCCGCAGTCGGGGCAGACGACATCGTCCATGGTCTCCGGCCAGCTGCCCTTCTTCGCCTGGTAGGCCTCCTGCAGGTGGTCCTGACGGTGGCGGCGGTGGCAGGAGGTGCACTCGATCAGCGGGTCGGTGAAGGTCTCCACGTGACCGGAGGCCTTCCACACATCGCGCGGCAGAATGATGGAAGAATCCAGCCCCACCATGTCTGCGCGGGAGCGGACAAAAGTGTTCCACCACTGCTGCTTGATGTTTTCCTTCAGCTCCACACCTAAGGGCCCATAATCCCAGGCCGAGCGCGAACCGCCGTAGATTTCACCGGCCTGGAACACGAATCCCCGGCGCTTGGCCAGAGAGATCACCTGGTCGAGAGTGGACGGTGCAGCCATAGGTCTATCACTTCCGTGGGGTCGAAGGTGGGGTGACGGCGGAGTCGACGTCACCGCCCCAGTCTACGTGGCCGCACCGGTTTTGCTCATCTCGATCCGGAGGCGGCGTGCCTGCGACAATGGGACCATGAGCGATGAAACGCAACCGGTCCAGATCCGCGATGACATGATCCGCCTGGGCCAGGCCCTGAAGCTGGCGAATGTGGTGGAAGATGGCGTGCATGCCCGGCACGTGATCGAGCACGGTGAGGTCTCCGTGAACGACGAAGTGGAGACCCGCCGCGGGCGCCAGCTGCACCCCGGCGATGTGATCGTCTTCGGTGAGGAACGTCTCCTGATCACCCACGACGACGAAGACTGACCGGCCGACCACGAAACAACAGCAGCAGGGGCCGCCGGAGGATGAACTCCGGCGGCCCCTGCTGTGCTCCGGTGGAGCGGGTGCGTCAGCGAGCCGGTCTTACTCCGCTCAGTGGGCGCTGCGGCGGCGCACCAGGAACAGGGTGACGCCGGTGCCAAGGATCAGCAGCGCGCCGAGGGCCAGACCGGTGATTTCCGCACCGGTGGCGGCCAGAGCGCCGCCGCGATCCTTGCCGGCAGTCTTTGCGTCGCTGGTGTTGTCTGCACCGTCCGTGTTGTCGGCGCCACCGGCGTTGTCGGTGTTGTCGGTGTTGTCATCCGAACCAACCGAACCACCGCCGGAACCGCCCGAGCCGCCGGTGCTCGGGGTCGGGGTGGCAGTGACGTCGCCTGTCCCACTGCCACCGGTGTTGTCGGCGTCGTCGGTGGAACCCACCAGCTCGACGGTGCGGGTCACGACGGTGCCAGTGGTGGCATCGGTGAAGCGCAGCACGTGGGTGCCGGCGCTCAGCTGTGCCTCGGCCAGGTTCAGCGAAACGGCAGCCGAAGCGGAGTCGGCATCCACCGCCACAGTGCCCAACAACTGGTAGGTGTCATCCGCCAGCGGCTCGTGAGCATCGTCACCGGGGTAGGCGGCGATCTCGGCGGTCAGTTGGCCGGCGTCGGGGGCGGCGAACGACTGCACGCCCAGATCGGCCAAGGTCAGGCTCAGTTCGCCGTCGACGGAAATTTCATCAGCCAGCTCGGTCAGCTGCACGGCCTGCTTGTTGTAGCGCGGGCCGACCTCGCCGCCGAGACCGTCCTGCACGTAGTTGTGGAACGCGTCGGTGTCGATCAGTCCGGTGTCGCGGTGGTTATGACCGTTGGCCAGGGCGCGAAAGTTGTCGCCACCGGCCGCCAGGAAGGACGGCAGAGCGACGGTGAACACGTCCTCGTCGAGCACCGGAACGTCGTTGACCCAGATCTGGTCGATGTTCGATCCGCGAGTGTCGTGGCCCACGGTGTCGTCCCCGGAGGTGCGCACCTCGGTGGTGTAGGTGTAGCGCACGTTCTCCGACAGGCCCAACTGCAGGAACGGACGGCCCGGGACTTCACCGGAGGCCGAAGTCTGCCACTGCTGCTCCAAGGTCTCGCGCAGTTGCGCACCAGTGATGTCCACCAAGAACAGGGTGTTAGCAAACGGGTTCACACCCACGGCCTGAGCCACGGTGAGTGTGGCCGGAACCTGAAGCGACTGGTCGCCGCGCAGACCGCCCGGGAACTCGTCACGCAGACCACCGGGGTTGACGATGCCGAAGTCAACCTCGCCGGCGCCGGTTTCGGTCTCGTTCGCAGCGTACAGCCAGGCGTCGGCCACCAGGTGACCCATGGTGGACTCCAGGTCGCGCTGGTCGAAGTTCATCCCGCCCTCGCCCTCGCGGATGCCGGTGGTCACGTAATCCTGAATGGTGCCCATCTCGACGCTGCCCACCTCATCGGCCACAGCCTCGGCGTCGTCGATAATAGAGCTGAGCTCGGCCAGCATCGGGTTCGCGGCAATCTCCGCCTCGAACTGGGCGTACTCGTCGTCGCTCTCGGGCACCACGGAGGCAATGTTCTCGGCCGTGTAGCCGAGGACCTCGCCGTCGGCGGAGATCTCCAGGTCGACGGTGCCGAGATGGTCGGCGTACTCACCGGACTGCATCACTGGGCGGGTACGCTCCGCGTCACCGGGGACCGGGGCGTCGATGATGTACTCCTGGTGGGTGTGACCGGTGAAGATGACGTCCACGGCGGCGTGAGTGTCGGTGACGATCGGGGCGTTGAGCGGATCAGCCTGGCTCACTCCCTCGTGGTAAGCGGCGACGATGATGTCGGCTTCACCGTTGGCGTCGTCGCCATCCGAAAGGGCCTCAGCGTAGCGGTTCACATGCTCCACGGGATCCGCGAACGTCAGATCGGCAATGCCGGCGGGGCTGACCAGTGTGGTGGTCTCAGGGGTGACGGCCCCGATGACGGCGACGGTGTGACCGGATTCGGTCTCCAGCAGCGTGTAGGGCTCGTAGGCCGGTTCGCCGTCGGCTTCCAGCACGTTGGCGCCCAACTGCGGGAACGCGGAGCGCTCCACGATGCGGGTGTCCAGGTCTTCGCGGCCCTGATCGAACTCGTGGTTACCCAGGGCGGAGGCCTGAAGGCCCAGCACGTTCAGGAAGTCCAAGGTCGGGTTGTCGTCGCTGGCGGAGGAAACGAACAGGGTGCCGCCCACGTTGTCACCGGCGGAGACCAGCAGCGAGTTCGGGTTGGCCTCGCGCTCGGCCTCGATGTTCTTCGCCATCGCCAGACCGTCGTCGTTGAGTCGACCGTGGAAATCGTTGAAGTTCAGCAGGGTCAGCGTGGCGGTTTCGCCGGCTGCATCGTCAGGGGTGCCGGGCTGTTCGGTGGTATCGGCCAGCGCGGTGGCCGGAGTGACGACCAGCGCCAGCACCATCAGCGGGGCGGCAGCGCCCGCGCGGTGACGGAATGAAGACATGGGTGGGCTCCTTCACGGTGAGTCAATGACTCGCTCACCCTAGGGAGCCATCATGGCCGGAAGGTGAACCGGTGATGACGCGTCCCTGACCGCTGGACTTACTCTGCGGCGTGGGGGCTCTGCTCGAGAAACCGGGCGACGTCCTGAATTTCGTTGGGGTGGATGCCATGCCCGACGCCGGAATACTGTTCCGCGGTGAGCTCTACATGGTCGCTGAGCCAGCTGCGGGCGTAGTCCACCTGCTCGACCGGGATGATGGGATCCTGCGGGTCCCGGCCCCAGAACACCTTCGGACGGGCAACAGCGACCTCGTCGTCGTGAAACAACGAGCGCAGGGCATCATCCACGGGGTAGCGGATAGCGGGGCTGTCGGGGTCAATATTGATGACGAAACCGGAGAGTCCCACGATGCGGTCATATGCGGTGGGTTCCATGCGTAGCAGCGAGGTAGCCATCACCATGCCCATGGAGAATCCGAGGAGACTGACGGAACGGAACTGCGAGCGCTGTGCGGCCACCCATGACTGCAGGTCCACCGTGGCTTGGTGCACGAGTGCGGGGTCGGATCCCATGTCTTGAGCGAGCGGGAACCAGGTGTACCCCTGCACGACGCCGCCGAATTCCATGGCCATCGGGGCGCGCACCGAGGCGACCGTGTAGCGCTGCGGAAGGTACTGGGACAGCGGGAACAGATCGTGTTCGTTGGCGCCGTAGCCGTGGAGGAATACGAGGAGATCGGTGCCCTCGCGTTCGTGTTCGGGTCGGGACCAGCGCACGGTGGGGTTCCAGGATTCAGCCATACTCACCAGTGTAAAGGCCGGGCGCCTGCCGGCTTGGCCCGGCGCATGGCCTCTCCCACCGATTCCCCGGCCGACTCCACCGAGGCTGTCCCGAACGACCCGCCCGCAGATCAGCGTCACCATCGACCTGCACCCCATGGTCCACCAGGCATCGCTGGCCGATCGTGGGGTTACTCGAAAGTTGGCAAGACGACAGATAATGACAGAATGGAAAGATGAATGCTCTTCTCACTCCACACCCGTGGCGCCGGTACGTCGCCATCGGAGACTCTTTCACCGAGGGCATCGGCGACCCCCAACCCCTCGACGATCATCCCGAATACCACCGAGGCTGGGCCGACCGCGTGGCCGAGGAACTGGCCCGAACCGTACCCGCCGATCAGGACTTCTCGTACGCCAACCTCGCTATCCGCGGCCGGCTGCTGGGCCAGATTCGCGACGAGCAAGTGGAACCGGCACTCGCACTACAGCCCGACCTGATCTCCATCTGCGCCGGCGGAAACGACGTGCTACGCCCCTCCGGTGATCCCGATGTCATCGCCACCGAGCTGGATGCGGTGGTCGAGCGCCTGACGGGCAGTGGCGCCACCGTCGTCGTGTTCAACGGCCCCGATATCCGAGACACCCCGGTGATGGGGCGGATTCGTGGCAAAGTGGCCATCTACAATGAAAACGTGCGGGCGGTGGCGGCCCGGCACGACGCCGTCGTCGCCGATATGTGGGCACTGCGTGAGCTGACGCGACCGGAGATGTGGGCCGAGGACCGGCTGCATTTTTCGGCCACCGGTCATCACACCATCGCTTCCATGGTTCTCGACACCCTGAACGTGCCGCACCAGCTTTCCCCGTTGGAGCCGAAACCCCCGGTAGAACGAACCTGGCGTCAGGCACGTACCGCCGACGCGATCTGGGCGAAGGACCACCTGTTGCCGTGGGTGCTGCGACGATTGCGCGGCCAATCTTCCGGCGACCACACGACGGCGAAGCGCCCGACGGCGGCACCCATGTTCGGTGCCCCGATGCCTCAGGGCAGCGACCCGCACGAAGAGCCGTCCGACGATCACGGCGAGTCCGCTCGCTGACGTCCCGTGACGCTACACGAGCCGCGACAATTACAGGCTCAGGGTCTCGACCAGTTCGTCAAAAAGCTGCTCCAGGTCTGTGAGGAACCCGTCGTGACCGATCGGTGAGTCGATCATGTACACCCGAACGTCCCCGGGCAGCTGCGCGGCCAGCTGATCCGACTGTTCCGGTAGGTAGAGCCGGTCCGACGTCACCGCTGCGATGAACGGCGTCGCCGTCACCCGGCTCAACGCTGCCGCTTCTCCCCCGCGGTTGCGGCCGACGTCGTGTGACATCAGCGCTTCCGTGAGCGCAAGGTAGCTGTTCGCGTCGAACCGCTTGGCCAAGCTGATCGCCTTGTAATCCAGGTACGACTCGACCTGGTAGCGGCCGTTGCGACGGGTCGGCGAACCGAAAGGGTCCTCCCCGGGCTGGGCCGCGCGGCCGAACCGCGCCTCCAGCTCCGCTTCCGACCGGTAGGTGATATGCGCGATACGACGGGCGATCCCCAGACCACCGGAGGGAACTTGGTCGGCGTCGTAGTAGTCACCGCCGTGGAAGTTCGGATCCAACCGGATGGCCTCCACCTGCGCCTGAGCGAAAGCGATCTGTTCGGCGGTGGAGTGCGCACCGGCAGCGAACACCCCGAAACCACGCACCCGGTCCGGATAGGTGGCGGCCCATTCCAGAGCCCGGGCGCCGCCCATCGAACCGCCCAGCACGGCATGCCAGACCCGGATTCCAAGGGCATCCGCCAGTCGGGCCTCGGCGTGCACGGCGTCGCGGATGGTGACAAACGGGAAGCGCGACCCCCAGGCCCGACCGTCATCGTCGAGACTCGAAGGACCGGTGGAACCGTCGCAACCGCCGAGCATGTTCGCCGACACCACGAACCACTTTTCGGTGTCGATGGGGCGGCCCGGACCGACCAGGCCCTCCCACCAGCCGGGTTCGTCCGAGGCGTCGGAGGCGGCAACATGGGAATTACCGGTGAGCGCGTGCTCGATCAGGATGGCATTGCTACCGTCACTGTTGAGCTCGCCCCAGGTCTCATAGGCCAGCCGGATCTGCGGGAGCCGGCCGCCGGTCTCGAAATCGAAGCGGCCGAGATCGGCGTAGCGGAGTCCGCCCGGCAGGTCTAGTGCCACCACACTGTTGTCAGCGGTGTTGGTGGTGCTGCTGGTGTCACTGCCGGGCATCGGGTCCACTCCGATGGTCATGTGTTCCTGCTTCTTTCGCCGTCTGGTCTGGGATATTGGTCACTCTCGATTCGGGCCCTCAGGCCCTACCGGACGCGGTAAATCCGGCCTCGAGATCGGCCAGAATATCGTCAACATGCTCCAGCCCCACCGAGAGTCGCACCAGCCCCGGGCCCACCCCGGCGGCGCGCCGCTCATCCTCGGTGAGCTGAGAATGGGTGGTGGACGCCGGGTGAATCACCAGCGAACGGGTGTCGCCGACGTTCGCCACGTGCTGGTGGAGCTGCAGCGCCTCCACGAAAGCCTGCCCGGCTGCCACTCCGCCGTCGATCTCGAATGCCACCACGGAACCGGCACCCCGCAACAGTTGCGATGCCCGCTCGTGCCACCGGCTCGACGGCAGACCGGCGTAGGCGACCGAATGCACCTGGGGGTGAGCCTCAAGATATTCGGCAACCCGTTGGGCGTTGGCGACATGACGTTCCATACGCAGGCTGAGCGTCTCCAATCCGAGGTTGAGAATAAACGCGTTGAACGGGCTGGCCGACGTGCCCAGGTCACGCAGCAGCTGCGTGCGGATCTTCAGGATGTACGCGACGTTGGCACCCAGTGCGCCGTCGGCCCCGAAATCACGACCGAACACGATGCCGTTGTAGGACTCATCCGGTTCATTGAAACCGGGGAACCGTTCCGGATCGGCGGTCCAGTCGAAGTTGCCGGAGTCCACAATCACGCCGCCCAGGGCGGCTGCGTGCCCGCCCAGGAACTTGGTGGCCGAATGCACGACGACGTCGGCCCCGTGGTCAAAGGGTCGCACCAGGTACGGGGTGGTCAGGGTGGAGTCGACGATGAGCGGCACCCCGGCGTCGTGCGCCACCTGAGCCACCCCGGCAATGTCGAGCACATCGGCGCGCGGATTGCCCAATACCTCACCGAACAGCGCCTTCGTCGTCGGCTGAACGGCCGAACGCCACTCGTTCAAATCGTCCGGATCCTGCACGAACGTGGTGGTGATACCCAGTCGGGTCAGGGTGTGTTTGAACAGGTTCTGGGTGCCGCCGTACAGCGAAGCCGAAACCACAATATGGTCCCCGGCCCCGGCCACGTTGAGGATCGCCAGGGTAGTGGCCGACTGCCCCGAGGAGAGCAATACCGCGCCCACCCCACCCTCGAGCGCGGCGATCTTGTTCTCGACGGAGTCGGTGGTCGGGTTGGTCAGGCGCGTGTAGATGGGGCCGAGCTCCTGCAGGGCGAAACGTCCCGCGGCAGATTCGGTGGACGGGAAGCTGAACGACGTCGTCTGGTAGATCGGCAGCTGGGTGGCTCCCGTGGTGGGATCGTTGGTGATCCCGGCGTGGATCTGCTGGGTCTCGAACGACCAGTCTGCTGAAGCGGACATGATGGCGGCTCCTGTTCTGTCAGGGCCATCACCATCGCCGCTCCGAGGCCGAAGAGGCGGCCGGCGATGGCCCGCGCTTGCGGTCGAGGGGTTCCTCGATCGCCTGGTCCTCACCCGGGGCACCCCACCGCGGTTGGAGGGTTGCCGATCAGCTAGCCGGGGCTTGTCGCTGACACTCGTGACCTGGATGTCATTGTGCCAGAATGCACCGCCGGTTTCATCTCGCCGGCGGTCACGGGCGAGACGCGGCGTCATCTGCAGGGGCGGGTTCGGGGTTGATACCGTATTTCCGACAAACCCGACAAACCCGGCAAACCCGACGACGCGCGGGGCACCGGGGTCGGTGACAGTGCTGAAGGAAAGAGGGGCGGGGAACCGATCATGACGAACACACCCGCCGCGCACCAACCCGCCGATTCCTGGGAGATCCCATGGGAACGGATCGTTCAGGGGCTGCCCGCGGCCCGCCTGGTGCCGCAACTGACTGGGCTGGCCGGATGTGAGTTGGCCGAGCAGGCTGAGCTCACCGCGCCAGGAACAGACTCCGGTGCCGGAACGGCGGGCATCCGAGTCGTGATTTCCGCGCCGCCCGGTAGCGGCAAGACCACGGTGGTGCCACCGGCGCTGGCTGCAGTGTCGGCGGGCCGCGTCGTCGTCACGCAACCGCGCCGGATGGCCGCCCGAGCTGCCGCGCGTCGTCTCGTCTCACTCAGCGGTGCGCAGTTGGGCCGCGAGGTCGGCTACACGGTGCGCGGGGACCGACACGTTTCGGCTGCCACGCGGGTGGAGTTCGTGACGACCGGGGTGCTGCTGCGTCGGCTGATCGCGGACCCGGAAGCCAGCGGAATCGGCGCCATCGTGCTCGACGAGGTCCACGAGCGTCACCTTGACACCGATCTGACCTTCGCCTTGGTGGAACAGCTGGGTCAGCTGCGCCCGGACCTGCATGTGGTGGTGATGTCGGCAACCCTCGACGTCGGACACTGGGCGGAGTTGCTGGGTGCACGGGTGCTTGAGGTGGCCACCGAACCGCATCCGCTGCAGGAGATCTGGGCACCCTGGGGAACGCAGGCGCAGCGCAGTCTGGATGCCCGCGGGGTCGCACCCGGTTTTCTGGATCATGTGGCCGACGTCGTCGTCGAGTATCAGCATCTGCACCAGTTCCCGCGTACCCCCGTTGGTCCCGATCGCCCCGGTGACACCCTGGTGTTTTTGCCCGGCGCCCGTGAGATCGACCGGGTGGCGGCCCGGCTGGGTAGCGACCCGCGCCTGGCGCCCGATACCGCGGTGCTGCCTCTGCTGGGGTCGATGCCGGCCCGGGAACAGGACCGGATTCTGGCCCGCAGTACCGACACTGCCTCACAGTTTCCCCGGCGCATCGTGTTGGCCACCAATGTGGCGGAATCGGCGCTGACCGTGCCCGGGGTGCGGCTGGTGGTGGACGCCGGTCTGGATCGGGCCCTGCGGGAGGATTCCCGGCGCGGGGTATCCGGGCTGATCACCCTCGGCGCGTCCAAATCCGCCATGGTGCAGCGCGGTGGGCGTGCGGCCCGCGAGGCGCCCGGCACGGTGGTGCGCTGTCTGAGCGAGGCCGAATACGCGGCACGGCCGGCCCACACTGCGCCCGAAATCCGCACCGCAGGACGCAACGAGCTCGGCCGGGCACTACTCGACGTCGCCTGTTGGGGAGCCCCGCGCGGTGCTGGCCTGCGGCTGCCGGACCCGTTTCCGACGGCGGCCGCCGATCGAGCCGAGCAGCGCCTGCAGGAACTGGGCGCGGTCCACGACGACGGCACCCCGACGGAGCTGGGTGCGCGGATGTCCCGACTGCCGGTGGACCCCCATCTGGGCCGGGCCCTGCTCGACGGGGCAGAGCTGTGGGACGCCCGGGTGGCGGCCGAGGCAGTGGCCACCCTGGCCGCGGACACGCGTGCACCGGGGGCCGATCTGATGGCGCGCTACCGGCAGCTGCGCTCGGATCCGGGCTGGCGTCATGACGTCGATCGGCTGGCCCGGGCCGCGGTGGTGGCGGAGGACCGCGCCCCGCAGTCGCAGGGACACGACGACGCCAGAGGGCCTCTCGACCAGCATCACCTTCACCACGACGCACTCGGTCTGATCACCGCGCTGGCCTACCCGCAGCAGATCGCCCGACGCCGGGACGCCGAATACCTGCTCGCGTCCGGCACCGCGGCCCGGTTGCCGGCGTCGTCGTCGCTGATCGGGGCCGAATGGATTGCGGTGGCCGAGCTGAGCCTGCACGGCGACCATGCGGTGATTCGCGCCGCCGTCGAGCTGGATCCCGAGCACGCTGAGTTAGCAGCGGGCCCTCTGCTCGTGGACGAGACAGTGGCCCGCTTCGACGCCGCCTCCGATACTCACCGCCGGGTCACCGCCCGCCGAATCCGCCGTCTGGGCGCCATCGAACTCAGTTCCACCCCGGTGCCGCCACAGCCCGAACACGCCCGATCCGCCGTCGTCGCCGAATGGCGCGAGACCGGGGTGCTCGCCCTGATGCAGCGCGCCGGAGCATCGGTGACGACCCTGCGGAATCGGCTGGGCTTCCTGCATCGCGTGTACGGCGCCCCCTGGCCCGAGGTGACCGACGCCGCACTCACCGCCACCGTGGAGGACTGGCTCGGCCCGGAAATCGACCAGCTCGCCGCCGGTGCCGCCGAACGCTCACTGGACCTCCATTCCGCGCTGCGCCGGCTGCTCCCCTGGCCCGAGGCCGCCCGGTTCGACGAGCTCGCCCCGCTCCGGCTGACGGTGCCCTCGGGCTCGCAGATCACCCTGGACTGGCCGGCCCCCGAAGACCACCCCTCTCAGAACAATCCCGACGCCGACACGCCGGCCCCACCGGTTCTCGCGGTGAAACTGCAGGAGTGCTTCGGCTGGCGCACCGGGCCCACCGTGGCCGAGGGCCGGGTTCCCGTGCTGTTGCACCTGCTCTCCCCTGCCGGACGACCCCTGGCGGTCACCTCGGATCTGAACTCATTTTGGGAGAATGCCTATCCGGCCGTGCGAGCGGAAAACCGTGCCCGCTACGCCAAACATCCCTGGCCGGAAGACCCGTGGACCGCCGTCGCCACCTCGCGCACGAACAGTGCGATGCGGAGAATACCTCCTAGTTGACGCCCGTTAAACGCTGAGCCTGGACTCATGAGACCCGCCCCACTGGACGTGGCACGATGAGATCATGATGCGTTTAGACCATGTTTCCTACGCTGTCGGACCCGAGGGGCTGGACGCCACCGTGGAGCGCATCAGCTCCGCGCTGGGGATCGACCGCGTCAAGGGCGGGGTACATCCGCGTTTCGGCACCCGCAACGCCCTGTTCCCGATGACCAACCGGCAGTACTTGGAGATCGTTGAGGTCCTCGACCATCCCGCGGCTGATTCGGCGCCGTTCGGTCAGGCCGTGCGCGCCCGCAAGGAAATGGGCGGCGGCTGGATGGGCTGGGTCGTCGCCGTCGACGATTTGGCACCGTTTGAGGAGCGCCTGGGCCGCGGCGCCGTGCCCGCACAGCGGAAGTTCCCGGATGGTCGCGAGCTGACCTGGCGGCAGATCGGCATCAAGGGCCTCATTGCGGACCCGCAGCTGCCCTACATTCTGCGCTGGGACGACGGCACCGAGGATCTGCATCCTTCCCAGGCGGCTGCACCGGAAGGCTCCATCGAGCAGATCACCATCGGCGGTTCCCGGGATCGGGTACGCGACTGGCTGGGTCTGGATCAGCCCGAGAAGTCGGTGCAGGATGTGGACGTGGAATTCGTGGCGCCGTCGGGTACCCCGGGCATCATGGAGGTCACCTTCACCACGCCGCGCGGCAGCGTCACGCTCTAACCACTGGCCTGTTCCGGTTGGCCACCGGCCTGTTCCGGTTCCAGCGGGCTAGCCGCCGAACCAGCCCAGCCGCGCCAGCAGCGGGTACCCGGCGAATCCGGCGATGTCGAGCAGCGCGTGGGCGTACACGAACGGCATCACCCGGCCGTAGCGCAGATACACGACGGCGAACACCACCCCCATGATCAGGTTGCCGACGCCGGGACCGATCCCCTGGTACAAGTGGTACGAGGCGCGCACCAGAGCCGACACCGCCACCGCGGCCACCAGCCCCGCCGCTGGCCCGGGTCGGAAGGCGCCCGTCATCGTCGTGTGGAAGGTCTTCGGCCTCGCAGTCGGGGTGCCCCGCAGCTGTTGTAGGTATCCGATCCGGTCCAGCAACCACGCCAGCACGATCACTTCCTCGAGCAGACTGTGCCGCAGCGCCGAGAGCACCAGCACGGGCGTGGTCCACCAGTATTCGTTCATCGCTGATCCGACCAGCGCGGTGGTCAGCCCGAGCGTGCGGCCGAGCGCGTACACCCCGAGCGTGCCCGCCCCCATCACCACGAACAGGGTGACGCCCAGCCCGGCGTCCGTCCAGAACCGCCGAAAATCCAACCCAAAAGTGCGGAACGGATTGCGCCCGTAGATCCACACCAGGTGACACACCAGCAGCACCGGCACCAGCGAAAACCCGATGGAGAGCAGCTGGCGGATCAGGTCAAACAGTTCCTCGTTCGCCAGCGAAGGGTTCAGGGTGGTGGTCTGATCCCTCAGCGGGGCCGTCATCGCTTTCTGCATCAGATCGACGACGGCGTACACCCCGGAACGGCCCAGTGACAGGGCAAGCACAATGATGATCTCCCACCACACCACCGCACGCGAGGGGTAGCGGAGGGTGTCGGCCGGGTGCGGGGCGGATTCGGTGGCGGTCACGTCCCCAGTCTAGGTCTGTGCGCGATACGGTGGTGCCATGGTCAGATGCGCCACGACGGCGGAAGCCGCGCTCGCTGCCCGTGCCTCCCACTGTGCGCAGGCCCAGTTCGACCGACCCGCCCCGGGGCTCGACGTCGATTGGTCCCGCAGCCTGGTGGAGGAGGGCGGCCAACACCATCTAGTACTGATCCCCGGCACGGAGACGGAGATCAACACCGGGACGGAGACGAGAATCGGGACGAACACTGCACCCGGTACTCCCACGGTGGTGGCGCGCATGTCTCGCACCGCCGACGCCGCCGCCCAGCTGACCCGCACCACCGAACTATTGCGCGCCCTGCACGCCCTGAATCTGCCCTGGGAGCTCCCGCTCCCTCTGGCCGGACCGGTGTTCGCGGATACCGGCACAGATTTCGGCACCGACCCTTCTGATTCACACCGCGCCGCCGTCGTCGTGCAGCGTTACGTTCCCGGTCAGGCCCACCCGCCGCACTGTGGTCGCCCCGAGGATTTGCGTGAGATCTGCCGGGTTCTTGCCGCTGTCGACACCACCTCGCTTCACCCTCATGTGGCGCAGCCCTTCGCCTTTCGCGGTCCCTGGACGCCGCCCAAGATCGCCGCCTTGGTCTTGTTGCCGCAGCGCCTGGAGCAGCGTGATTCCTCGGTACCCTGGCCCGATTTCTTCCCGGCCTGTACCCGGCACACGTTCGAGGACACTGCGCGCAGGATCATCCGCACGGTGCACGAGTGGACGGAGCTCCCGGTGGTCGCACCCTCTCTGGTCCATGGGGATCTGGCCGGGCACAATATGCGCTGGCTGCCGATTCCGGGGGAAGACCGGTGGCGGCTGAATGGGATTCTCGACTGGGACTTGGCCTGCCTTTGGGATCCTGCCCTGAATCCGGCGTATCTGAGCCTGTGGCACGGTGAGGAGAAGTTGGGGCAGCTGTGTCTCGACGACGACGAACACCACCGGGCCCGGGTGTGGTTGGCCGCGATGGCGCTGGAGTCGCTCTATGACGCCGGACTCAGGCTGGAGCAGATCGCGCCGAAAAAGTGGAGGCGCCTGCTGAACCGCGCCCTGCCCCGGCTGGAGCGCGCGGCCGAACTACTCGGCTAAGCTCAACCGATGCATCACCCGGCCACCCGATGCATTGCTCGGCGCAGGGCGGACGCTTTGAGGTCGACCTCGTCGGCTTCGGTCTCCGGGTCCGAATCCAGCACGATCGCGCCGCCGGCCCCGATGGTCCACCTCCCACCCGAACGCACGGCGGTGCGGATCACAATCGAGAGTTCCACCGCGCCGTCGGCACTGAAGAACCCCAGCGCACCGGAGTACACCCCGCGCGCGGCGGCTTCGAGTTCGTGGAGAATCTGCACGCTGCGCACCTTGGGCGCCCCGGTCATCGACCCACCCGGGAACAGCGCACGCACGACGTCGACGGCGTCCACCCCGGGTTCGGCCACCGCCTCAATAGTGCTCACCAACTGGTGCACAGAGGCGTAGGTTTCCACGGCCATCAGCTCGGTGACCTCCACGGATCCCGGCACGCTCACCCGCCCCAGGTCGTTGCGCAGCAGGTCCACGATCATCAGGTTTTCCGCGAACGTCTTCGGGTCCGTGCGCAAAAATTCCATCTGAGCGGCGTCCTCGTCGGGGGTGTCCCCGCGGGGTGCGGTGCCCTTGATCGGCTTGGTCGAGTACACCGCGTTCCGCCCGCGCAGCAGCCGCTCTGGAGACGCCGAAACGACGGCGAGCTCTGCATCCGCCTCGATCAATCCCGCATACGGGGTGGGGTGATGCTCGATCAGGTCCTCGAACAAATCGGCCGGATCGATCCCCGCGCTCGCCTGCACGTCGGCGGTGAAGGTGTTGGTCAGGCACAGCTCATAGGATTCCCCGGCCACCAGCGCGTCTTGGCAGCGCCGGATCTTGTCGAGGTATTCGGGTCGGTCGTCGCGCCAGGCACCCGGAATCAACGGCGCTGTTCCTGGGTCTGTTTCCGGCTCCGTTCCGGGGGTGTGTGGCAGCTGAGGTCCAGGTTCCGTTCCCAGGACGTCCAGCACCCGGCGCTGGTACTCACCGAGTTCTTCCTGCGCCTGGGCGGGATCGGTGCTGGCCACGCACACCGTCAGCACACGGTCTCGATGGTCGACGACGACGAACCGCTCCGGCCACACCCACCACGATGCCGGCGGTGCTGGCTGCTCTGCCGGTGCTTTCGGTCCGGCTTCCGGGTCCGATCCGACTGGAGGCTGAGGTACCTCAACGCCCAGCAACCGCATGCCCAGTTCATAGCCAAACCAGCCCACCGCTCCGCCGCGGAACGGCAGATCCTCGGCCCCCACCGTATGCCGGATGGCCCGTAGACCTTCCTGTAGCCTCACCATGGGGTCAGCACTGGCGGGCAGCACAGCCATGTCGGCAATATCAGACAACTCGACCCGTTCGATCCGACCCCGCCCGGAGGCGTCGCCCAGCATCGACCACCGCGCCTGATCCGCATCGGGCAACGCGGAATCCAACCAGAACGAGCCGTGACCGCGCTCGAGCACCCCGCGGTACACCGCCCGGGATGCTTGCCGCGCGCTCAGTCCGAAGTCGTCGAGCTCCCAGCGCGCGGTGGCCACATGTAGGGTGGATCCGGACCGTTGCTCCACGGCGTCCAAGAATCGCTCCAGCACCAGTGCGCCGTGCTCACACGCCACCGATTCGGGATGGAACTGCACCCCGTACCAGGGCGCTCCCTCTATTTCGAACCCCTGAATCACACCGTCCTCACTGCGGGCGGTCACGTGCAGTCGAGGGTCCGGGTTCTTCCCCGGTTCAATGGCCAGCGAGTGGTACCGGGTCACGGTGGCGCCCTGGGGCATCCCGGCGAAAATCCCGGTGTCGGTGTGCTGGATCGGTGAGAGCCACCCGTGGCGCGGCCGCGGTGCCGCGACCACCTCGTAGCCAAACCGGCGGGCCAGCCCCTGGTGCCCCAGGCACACGCCCAGCATCGGCAGCGCGTCACATTCAGAACCACCAGAACCAGCCAGACCACCCCGCTCCAATACGGCGTCGATGAGGGCGCCAGAAGCAGCAAAATAGTCAGGGTCATCCGGGTGTCCGGGGCCGGGCGAAATCACCACCCCGGCCACCTCCCCGGAAGCCAACAGCTCCAGGGCGGTTTCGCCGTCGTCGGCGCTTACCACACGTACCTCGCGATCGGTGCGCTCGCGCAAGAGCTGCACCAGGTTAAACGTGTAGGAATCGCGGTTGTCGAGAACCAGGATCACACCGGCCGCCACCAGGTCTCGGCGATGTGCTGCCACAAGATGAGTCGGTCGTCGTCCACCCGCATCCGTGCCCCGTTGAGCTGGGTGACCGGGGTGATGCCGTGCAGGGCGTTGAGGTACCAGAGTTCCTGCACCACCGCGGTGTCGATCCCCTCGGGGCAGCGCACCACTCGGGTGAAGGGTACGCCGGGCCGACCTGATTCGGCCTCGCCCACCAACAGTCCCACGGTGGTCGAGTCCAGCACCCGCTCGGACGTGCACACATGCAGGTCGGCACCGTTCCACCCGACCACGGCACCGTTGGCCGCTTCCAGCAAGCGCCCGGCCTCGGTCACATACAGGGCGTCATCGGCCCCATGGGTCACCACGGCGTGACGGTCTTCGGCGGTGATCACGGGGTCCGCCCCTTTGAGTTGGGGGAAACGACGACGATCGGCTACCGCGCTCAGTCGGGTGTGGGCGCGCAACGGTGGGGCCGGCCGCACCTGAACGCTCAGCTCCACCCGTGCGTCCTCCGCGCGTCGGGCTTCCACCAGCGGGAACCACGATCCTTCGCGCGGCACGGTCGCGAGCAGCTCATCCCAGACGGCATCGGCCGAAGGGGGTGGTGTCATGTTGGGGAAAGCGGTCTCGACGGCGCGCTGGAATCGCCGGCGGTGGCGGTCCAGGGCGCGGGCGTGTCCGTCGCGGATCAGCAGGGAGTCGATCACCCGGTCCGCTGACGAGGCGTGGTCCTGCGGGTGAGAAGTCATACCTCCACTCTACCCACCCGGGAAACAGCGAGGCCTCCCGTGATGCAAGGGACTGAACAAGCATCAGGGGAGGCCTCACGAAGCGGAAACCGCTCCGAAATCTACGCAGCCACCGGGTTACCAGCGCGTCGCGACGTTGAAAAACCTACCAGAGCCGAGCCTCCCGATTCGAGCGTTTTCTCCGCCGCCCTTGGGCCGCCTCGCGCCCCAGTCCGTCACATTTTTCCCGCCCCGGCCTCCTCGAATCCGCAACTTCGGCATCCTGACGCAGATGAACAACACGTGAACTCATCCGGCACAAGAAGTGACTTTTGAGTAGCCGACCATTGAATATGACGAACTATGACGCGCCAGCCATCAAGGACACCCGCACCAGACATTCCACGCACTCTATATCGCGCGAATAGCACACGCACCCTCACCTGACCAGCGCATTTTTTCGAACGTATCGACCCCGAATTTGACGCTTAACAATGTTTACGCGGTACGACACACTTTTTCATCATCAACCGCGTGGAGAGCATTCGCACCCGAGACCCAGCTCGTGAACGCCGACTCGCGCTTTCCTCGTCGTTGATGTCCATTGTCTGAGCGAAAGAGGGACCGATGGCCTCGCACTCCGAGAAACCTATGAAACACTGGTCACCCCGAGAGGCCTGGCGTGGCCTGTACAAGCCGGTCTTCATTCCGGCGGTGCTCGTCATCACCGCCGCCTTGATCTGGGCTACCTGGTATGGAGCGACCTACGGCGACGACGCCGCGGAAGCGTTCGTGGCGCTACGCGACGCGATCGGTTCCTCGGTGGGCTGGTGGTACGTGCTCATCGCCACCGGGTTCGTCGTGTTCGCCATCTGGGCCGGAGTGTCCAAAGCCGGACAGATCAAACTGGGTCGCGACGACGAACAGCCCGAATTTTCACGGCTGACCTGGTTCGCGATGCTCTTCTCTGCCGGCATGGGCATCGGCCTGGTGTTTTGGGGCGTGGCCGAACCGATGAATCACATGATGAGCCCTCCTGACATGGCCGGCGTCGAGCCCGGGACCGCCGAAGCGGCAGCCACCGCCATCGGACAGACCTTCTACCACTGGGGGCTGCATGCCTGGGCGATCTACGTCGTCGTCGGGCTCGGCCTGGCCTACATGACCTTCCGCCGAGGTCGCCCACTGGCACTGCGCTGGCTGCTCGAGCCGATTTTCGGGCGCAAGCTCATCGAGTCCTGGGTGGGTCACGTCATCGACGTCGTCGCCATTGTCGGCACCCTCTTCGGTGTGGCCACGTCCCTGGGCCAGGGTGTGCTGCAGATCGAGGCGGGCCTGGAGTTCCTCGGCTGGGTCGAGTCCTCCCCCGCATTCCTGATCACCCTGGTCGCCTGCATTACCGCGCTGGCCACCCTCTCGGTCATCTCCGGGCTCTACGCCGGACTGAAGTGGCTGTCCAATATCAACATGATGTTCGCCGCGGTCCTCGCGCTCTTCGTCTTACTGGCCGGGCCCACACTTTTCTTGTTGCAGTCACTGGTCCAGAACACCGGTGAGTACGCGATGGCACTGCCCCAGCTGATGTTCGCCTCCGGCGCCGGCGCCGAAGACGGCTGGACCGTGGGCTGGACCATCTACTACTGGGGCTGGTGGATGAGCTGGGCACCATTCGTCGGGATGTTCATCGCGCGGATTTCCCGCGGCCGCACCATCCGCGAATTCGTGGCCGGGGTACTGCTGGCACCGACGATTATCGGGATGATCTGGTTTACCATTTTCGGCAGCACGGGCATGTACCGTCAGCTCAGTCAGGGCGACATGGTCGACGCCGAGGGCGCCGTGAACACCAACACGAGCCTGTTCCACTTACTCGAAACCCTGCCCTGGTCCACCATCAGCTCGGTGCTGGCGATCATCGTCATCGTGTTGTTCTTCGTCACCTCGTCGGACTCCGGATCGCTGGTGGTCGATATCCTCTCCTACGGCGGTAAGACCGAGACGCACCGGATCACCCGGCTGTTCTGGTCGCTGATGGAGGGTATCGTCGCCACGGTGTTGTTGGTGGTCGGCGGCTCCGCAGCACTGACCGTGCTTCAGGTGAGTTCGATTGCCGCCGCACTGCCCCTATCGATCGTGATGGTGCTGGCCGTGGTGGCGATGATTCGGATGTTCCGCTACGAAACGGCGACCATGCCGAAGTACATCCGCATCCGCCAGCAGCCCTCCAAGGCCGCACTGGTCGATACCGCTCGTGAGGTGGCCGGTCGTGCCGATGGGCCGGACCTGGAGCGCAGCCTCCGGGACATCCTCACCACCCAGGCGCGCTCGTTCCGACACAATTTCTCCTCCGCCTCGGCCACCCTGGGCGGACTCACCCACACCGCCGGTCGTCCTCAGGCACCAGTGCAGTACGAAACCGATGAGCTGGTGCTGGCCATGCACGAAGTACCAGCCCACGCCACCACGGTAAACCCGGAGACCGGCACGCTGAACTGGGTGGAACCGGCTACCTTCAAGGATCCGATCAGCGAGGAAGCCTTCGATACTCCGGAGTATTCCGAATCCGCGACGGGCTGGGAGCACGAGTCCGAGCAGCTCTTCGATGAGGTGCTGGGCCGCGAGCCCAAGTCAGGTCCAGCGGTGGGTGACGGCAGCTAGGGCGAGCATGCGCTGGGCCACCTCGGCGAAGCTTTCCGGCGGCAGGCTGTGGGTCGGACCGGTCACGGTCAGCGTGGCCTCCACCCGCCCGTCATGCAGTCGCAGCGGGACCGCCACCGCGGTGATGTGCTGTTCCCACTCTTCGTTCGAGGCGGCCCAGCCCTGGGCACGCACCGTCTCCAGTTCGGCACGCAGCGCCTCCGGGTCGGTGATGGTGCGCTCGGTGTGCGGCTCGAGCACATCGGACAGTGCTGCCTCGGCGGCGACCTCGTCGTGCGCCAGCAGCACCTTGCCGGAACTGGTGGCGTGACCGGGGGTGCGCAGCCCCACGTAATGCCGCGGCGCCAGCAGTCCGCCACCCACCGCCTGAGAGACATTGACGGCGAACACCTCATCGAGGATCGCCACATTGGCAGTAAGTTTCAGTGCCGCGGAGACCTCGTCACAGAGTTTCTGCGCGGTGTCGGAGAGGTCCATGCGACGGGTCACCGCCGAGGCAAACCGCACCAGCGCGAATCCCAGACTGTAGGCGCCCGAGCTCGAGCTCTTTTCCACCAGCCCATGATCGGCCAGTGAGGAAAGAATGCGCGACGCCGTGGACTTGTGCACGTCCAACCGCTCGGCGATGGCCCCCACCGTAGAGGGTCCCTGTGTGAGCGCCTCCATGATCTCGACCGCCCGGTCTACCGACTGGATTCCCATCATGCACCCCATTTTCTGCCCGAGAAACTCTTGACGTGACCTCAGTAACTCCGATTGAATAGTTGCACTATATGAATTAGTTGCACAATATGCAACACTCCGGGATCGCACTGCAGGAGGCATCATGCCGGAAACCACCCCCGCCGACCCGTCGGCTCGCATCGTCGTCATCGGCGCCGGCGTCGTTGGCGCCGCCCTGGCCGATGAGCTCATCACCCGTGGCGCCCAGAACGTCACCCTGGTGGATCAGGGACCGCTCTATCACACAGGTGGATCGTCATCGCACGCCCCCGGCTTCGTCTTCCAGACCAGCCCCTCACGCACCATGTGTCAGCTCGCGCAACGCACCATGAACAAGCTCGACGGGCTCGAGCTGGACGGCAAGCCGCTGTCCGCTCGAGTCGGCGGGCTGGAACTGGCCAGCACCCCGGGGCAGCTTCAGGAAATCAAGCGTCGCTACGGATTCGCCCGCGCCTGGGGCGTGCCCGCGGAGCTACTGACCCCCGAGCAGACCGTGGAGCTGTGGCCCGGCCTCGACGTCACCCAGATTCTCGGCGCATTGCACACCCCCACCGACGGCGTGGTCTACTCGGCCCGCGCAGTGGAGTTCCAGGCTCGCCGCGCCGAAGCCGGCGGTGCCACCGTGATGGGGCTGACCCGCGTGGTCGAGGTCGAGACCGAGGACGGCCGCGTCACCGGTGTGCTGGTCGAGGACGCCACCACGGGTGAAGATCGGCGCACGATACCGGCGGATATCGTCGTCGCCGCCGGTGGCATCTGGGGTCACCCCCTGGCCAAGCTGGGCGGGATGCGCCTGCCCATGCACCCCATGGAGCATGGCTTTGCCTGGACCGCGCCTGTGCCGGAGCTACCCGGCGCCGCCCCCGACGGCACGCCACTGGCCGACAATGAGCCGGGCCGGCCCATCATCCGGCACCAGGGCTCAGGGCTGTACTTCCGCGAGTTCGGCAACCGCATCGGCATCGGGGCCTACGAGCACCGCCCGATCCCGTTGGCCCCGGAGGATTTGACGGACACCCCCGAATTGCTGTCCACCGGACAGGAACCGGCCAAACGTGCTTTCACCCAGGAGGACTTCGAGTTCTGCCGGGCGGAAACAGCTCGCTTCTTCCCCGCTATCAAGGACCTCCCGCTGGAGGACGAGTTCAACGGTGTTTTCTCGTTCACTCCCGACGGCGGGCCCATGCTCGGCCCCTCTTCCACCGTGGAGGGGTTCTGGGCAGCCCAGGCCATCTGGGTTACCCAATCCGCCGGCTGCGCCGAGGTGGTGGCTGAGTGGATCCTCACCGGCCACCCCGGCATCGACACCCACGGTCTAGACCTCAACCGCTTCGATCCCGACCTGCTCAGCGATGAGTGGATCCGCGGCAAGGCGTCCGAGAGCTATGACGAGGTCTACGACGTCCACTTCCCACACCAAGACACCACCATCACTCGTGGCCTGAAGACCAGCCCGTTCCACACCCGCATCCAGGACGCCGGCGGCGTGTTCAGCGAGGCCAACGGCTGGGAGCGCGCCCTGTGGCATCAGCAGAACGCTTCCCTCTTCAGCGACCCGGAGTTCCTCTCCCGCGCACCCAAGGCGTTCGGTGCGTCAGCGCAGGCCCCGTCGGCGCTCGATGATGCTGCCGTCAGCAATGACATCGACGCTCCTGTGCCGGTCGCGGTTCCTCGACGTGACGCCTGGGATCAGGTGAACTGGTCCCCCATCGCCGCGGCCGAGGCCTGGGCGACCCGCAACCGCGTGGCGATGTACGACATGTCGTCGCTGACGCGCTACCGGGTGAAGGGTGCTGGCGCCACGGCCTGGCTCGAAGGCCTGACCAGCAACAAAATCGGCAAGACCGTCGGTGCGGTCACCTATGCGTTGATGCTCGACCAGCGCGGTGGCATCCTCTCCGATGTCACTGTGGCCCGTCTCGACGACGAAGAGTACTTCATCGGCGCCAACGGTCCGCTGGATTTGGACCGGCTCACCGGGCTGCTACCCGCTTCCGGCACCGTGCATATCGAGGACATCACCACCAGCACCTGCTGCATCGGACTGTGGGGCCCACACGCCCGCGACGTCCTGGAACCACTCACCGAGGGCGACGTCAGCCACGAGGGTCTGAAGTACTTTCGCTCGGCCAAGATTCGAGTGGCCGGCGTTCCGGTGCTGGCGCTGCGCGTCAGCTACGTGGGCGAACTCGGCTGGGAGCTCTACACACAGGCAGCTCACGGTCTGCGGCTCTGGGACCAGATCGCAGCCGCCGGCGCCCCCTACGGCATCATCCCCGCCGGACGAGCCGCGTTCAGCAGCCTGCGCCTGGAGAAGGGCTACCGTTCCTTCGGTACGGACATGACTCGCGAGGACACCCCGGAGGATGCCGGACTCGGATTCGCCGTCCGCATGGAGAAGGAAGGCGGCTTCATCGGCCAGGATGCCCTACGCGAGCGGTCCACGAACGGACGCCGCCTGGTCGCATTCGGGGCTCGCCTCGACGCCGGTCGCCCGGAGGCCGGAGCCGCGGTGCTGGCGGCGGACACCGATAAGGTGATCGGTTGGGTGACCAGCGCCGATTTCGGCTACGTCACCGGGCAGGTCATCGGTCTTGCCTGGGTGCCCGCGGAATATGCAGAGGTCGGCACCGCCCTCTCCATCCTGCGCTTCGGCACGGAAATCCAGGCCGAGGTGCTGGCTGAGCCGGTCTACGACTCAAGCATGGCGCGCATCCGCCGCTAAGCGAGTCGCCTGGCACCTTGCCCTGAAGGGGCTTCCCTCGTGAACACCACGAGGGAAGCCCCTTTTTCGTCCGTTCTGCGTGTTTCGTGTACTTCCTGCACGTCTTGTGTCCCCTCGGCCCTGGACGATGCTTCGATGGGCGGTGTGCCCCCGACACACAAACGCGCTCCCTTCGAAAAATGAAGGGAGCGCGTTTGGCGAATTTGATTTAGGCGTCGATCACCAGGTCCGTGGTCGCCGTCGAGCAGCAGGGCAGGAACTTGCCGGCATCGATCTCACGGGCACGAATGCCGCCCTGGTGGTTCATGTCCACTTCCCCGGAGACCTTGACTATCTTGCACGAACCGCACATGCCGTCCATGCAGTTGGAACCGATCCGGATCCCGGCCTGCTTCGCCGCGCCCAGAATCGGCTCGTTCCGGTTAATCCGCACCTTGAGCCGCGTGCGCAGAAACGACATCACCAGCTCGCCTTCGCCCACCGTCTGGAAAGCGTCGGGGTCGGTGTCCTCCGGTGCCTCGGACACCACCGGCGCGGCGGAGGCTTCCTCCGCCGTCGCCGAGAGCGTGCTGGTCTCGACACTCAAGATCTCGGTCTCTTCGATGGGCTCGCCGAGACCGCCCGAATCGTAGTCCGGACCATAAAGATCCACCGGCTCCGCGTTCGGCGCGTAATAGCCTTCCCCGGTGGCGGCGACGTCCTCGGCGATCTCACCGGCGAGCGCGACTTCCTCCACGTACTCCTGGAGCGCGTCTTTGCCGCCGGAGAAGAACTCCACGTGGATCGAGGTCTCATCGACGCCGACCTTGCGCAGCAGATCTTCTGCCACCGTCAGATACCCTTCGGGACCACAGGCATACACCTGGCGCCCGTTGGCGTCCGGGGCGACCTCATTGATCATCTCCGCGGTCAGGCGACCGACCATGCCTTCCCAGTTTCCCGGAATACTGCGATCCCCCAGCGAGTAGTAGACACGGATGCGCCAGTCCACCGAGGAGATGTATTCCAGCTCGCGGGAGAACGCGAAAGCGCCCGGTTCGGCCCCGTGATACAGCACGATGACGTCGGCGCTGCCGGGCAGCGAGTGGATCGTCCGGACCATCGACATGATGGGGGTGATCCCCGAGCCGGCCGCCAAAAACAGGTAGCGGGCGCGGCGATCGGCGTCCGGCAGGTGGAACGCGCCCACCGGTCCGAGCATGTCGAGAATCATCCCCGGGCGCACATGATCGTGCACCCAGGGTGAGACCTCGCCATCGGCTTCGCGTTTGACAGTGATGGCGAAGGTCCACGGTTCCGTCGGTGCGCTCGACAGCGAATAGCTGCGGTCCACTGGTTCGGTGTGCTCACCATGCACCGGAAACGCAATATTCAGGTACTGCCCGGAACGAAACGCCAGCGGCGCCCCGTCCAGTCGGCGGAACACCAGGGTCAGCATGTCGCCCACTTCGGCGACCGCTTCCACACATTCGGCTTGGAACTCCTGCGGGTGCCATGGACCCAAGGCCCGCGCGGCTCCGGCCGGTTCCGCCGAGGCCTGGAGCACCCGGTTCCAGGGCATCTCCAGGCCGCGGATGTGGATATTCTCAGAGATGGGTGTGTAGGTGCTCACCGTCGCTGTCATGCGAGGTGCTCCTTCATGCGCTGCACGTACCAGTTGATGAATGCCTCGACCTGGTATTCGCTCTTCATGTACGGTCCGGGCTCGTAGGCGGGGCTGGACGCGCCGCGCTGGCACAGCTCCACGAAGTCCTTGTCCTGAATATTCGTCTGCTTCCAGGTGTGGGTGAGCTCGTCCAGGTCGTAGTCGACCCCCTCGACGGCGTCATCGGCCACCAGCCAGGTGGTGCGCACCAAGGTCTGCCCCGGGCTCACCGGAAAGGCGGAGAAGGTGATGATGTGGTCCCCGAGGAAGTGGAACCAGCTGTTCGGCTGCAGGTGCATCGAGCACCGCCCCAGCCGGAAGTCACGCAGATCGCCCAACAGTTTCTTGGACAGACGACGCCCCGATGCGGAGAAGGATTCGCCGTCGCCATCGAGGGGCTCACGGGAGATGCGGAAGCCCTGAACGCGGGTGTCCAGCTCTTCGATGACCTCGTAGGGCAGACCGTAACGTTCGCAACGCCAGCGCAGGTCCGATTCGGCGGTCAGGTTCCGCTGCCAGACGTCGGCCAGGTGGGTGGGCACGGTCTCTTCGGTCAGTCCCCAGGTCGGGAACAGCGAGCAGGCCAGCTCCGGGTGCCCATCACAGTGGTAGCACTCGCGGTTGTTTTCCATGACCAGCTTCCAGTTGCCCTCTTCGATGAGTTGCTGCTGGTAGGCGACCTTGGTCTTGGAGATCTCGTGGGGGCCGAGGTAGGGCTCGAAGATCTTGGCAACTTCGTCGAAATCCTCTGGTGGTTCGGCGGCCATGCTGACGAAGATCAGGCCTGCGACGACGCGGGAGTGGGCGCGCTTGAGCGCGAAGCATCCCTTGTTGAAGTCCACTTCGCCTGGTGCGGAGGCGTGGACCAGATTGCCCTCTTGGTCGTAGGTCCAGGAGTGGTAGCCGCAGACCATGTTGCCGGTGGTGCCCGAGCTCTCGGTGAGCACCCGGGCGCCGCGGTGGCGGCAGACGTTGTGCAGCACGTTCACGCCGCCCTCGTCATTGTGGAGCACGATCAGCGAGTACGGGCCGAAGTCGACGGTGATGTAATCCCCGGGCTCGGGCACCTCGGCCAGCGAGCCGGCGAACACCCAGTGCTTCCCGAAAATGCCCTCCATATCGGCGGCGAAAATATCCCGGTCGGTATAGAAGGGCGCGTCAAGGGAGTATCCGAGACGGCGCTGCTCGAACAGCGCGAGGATCTCGTCAAGACGCTCTTCGCTCATCGACCCGGTCAGGCGACCACGGGTGGCTGGTTTATTCACGGTAGACGTCATGGGTGACTCCCATCTGAAGGGCCGGTGCAAGCGTGCCAGTCGGGCTACGAGCATCGCGGAATGGGTGCGATGATCAACCATCGTATGGATCGCCAATACGTCAGCACCAGCGCAAATTCTTCACCGTTATCGTGCGCCTTTTTTGCACGATTTCCGCGGTGTTTCAACGGTGTTGCGAGTTGATGCGGATCCAGGGGCACCCCGAGTAAAAACCAGCCGATTTCGCACGACTGTGACGCTTGACACGCGCGATGCTCGGGGAAAGACTCATCGTGCATCCACCCTTGTCGACACCACGACGAGGCACCATCGATCAGAGGAGCACACGGTGAGCAACCGCGCAGTCAGCTACATCAAGCCCGGGGTCGTCGACGTCATCGATACCCCCTATCCGGAGTTCGAGCTGAAGGACGGTCCTGGCGTCAACCCGGCTAACGTCGGTCGGCAGGTTCATCACGGCGTCATCCTGCGCACCGTTGCCACCAATATTTGTGGTTCGGATCAGCACATGGTCCGCGGTCGCACCACCGCACCGGAGGGACTGGTGCTGGGCCATGAGATCACCGGCGAGGTGGTCGAGGTGGGACGCGACGTCGAGTTCATCAAGGTCGGCGATTTAGTGTCCGTCCCGTTCAACATTGCCTGCGGCCGCTGCCGCAACTGCAAGGAGGGCCAGACCGGCATCTGCCTGAATGTGAACCCGGATCGCCCCGGATCTGCCTATGGGTACGTGGATATGGGTGGCTGGGTCGGCGGCCAGGCCGAGTACGTGTTGGTGCCCTACGCGGACTGGAACGTGCTGAAGTTCCCCGACCGCGATCAGGCCATGGAGAAGATCCTGGACCTGACGATGCTTTCGGATATTTTCCCTACCGGATTCCACGGCGCGGTCGGCGCCGGGGTCACCGTGGGTTCCACCGTCTACGTGGCCGGCGCCGGACCGGTCGGCCTGGCCGCCGCCACCTCGGCACAGCTGCTCGGTGCCTCCGTCGTGATCGTCGGTGACCTCAACAAGGACCGGTTGGCGCAGGCGCGCAGCTTCGGCTGCGAGACAGTCGATGTGTCCCTGGGCGACCCTGGCGGTCGGATCGAGCAGATTCTCGGGGTACCGGAAGTCGACTGCGGCATCGACGCCGTCGGGTTCGAAGCCCGCGGCCACGGCTCAGACGCCCAGACCGAGCAACCGGCCACCGTGCTGAACTCGCTCATGGAGATCACCCGCGCCGGCGGTAGCCTGGGTATTCCTGGACTCTATGTGACCGGTGACCCCGGTGCCGAAGATGAAGCCGCTCGCCAGGGCTCGCTGTCCATGCGGTTCGGCCTCGGCTTCGCCAAATCGCACACCTTCGTCACCGGCCAGTGCCCGGTGATGAAGTATCACCGCGGCCTCATGCACGCCATCCTCTCGGACAAGGTCAGCATCGCCAAGAACGTCAAGGCCACCCCCATCTCGCTCGACGAGGCACCACAGGGTTATGCCCAGTTCGACGAGGGCGCGGCCCGGAAGTTCGTGATCGATCCGCACGGGCTGATCCCGCGCAGCTAACCCCGACCTCATCCCGGATACATCCCGCCGGGGCACCCCTCATTCGACAGCCGAATCCTGGTAGCACGCTGCTTTAGCTTGCAGTGTCTCCAGCGCCTCGACGAACAGTGCGTGAGAGCGGGTGCCCCGGCGGAGCACTGCCAGAATGCGTCGATGCGGGGCCGACTCCGGCGCCAGGCGCACCCGCACCGCATCGGAATCCGGGCTCAACCGCATCAACCGCGGAATGAACGCCACGCCCAGCCCGTGGCCGACGAGCGCCTCCTGAGATCCCCAGTCGGAGACCTGGTGCACCACCTGCGGTATCACGCCAGTGGCGGTAAATCCGGTGACGAACAGCGCCCGGTACGGCGTACCGGGGCGATCCGTAATCCAGGACTCCCCCGCCAGCTCTTTCAGCTCAATGAAGTCGCGCCCAGCGAGACGGTGGTCGCGCGGCAGCAGCACATCCAACGGGTCATCGACCAGGGTGATCTGCTCCAGACGCTGATCATTGACCTGCGGAGTGGCCTGCATGGCCACCACGACGGCGACGTCGAGCCGATCGGCCACCAGCAGCTCCAGGCACCGTTGCGGATCCGCCTCCACGATGTGGACGTCCAACGTCGAATACTTCGCCTTCAGATCCGCCGCCGTCGGTGACAGCAGTGAACCGGTGGCGGTTGAGAATCCGCCCAGACGCAACAGGGTCGGCACGGCCTCGGCGCTGCGCTCGCGTAGTTCGGCGTGGATCCCTTCCCAGAGCGCCACCAACTCATCGGCTCGCTCCACGAGTGCCGCACCGGCTGGGGTGAGCCTCAGCCCGCGCCCGTCCTTTTCCACCAGGCGCACCCCGAGTAAGCGCTGGTATTCGCGTAGCTGCGTGGACACCGCCGAGGGCGAATAACCCAGCGCATCCGCAGTGGCGCCGAGCGTGCCGGCAACGGCGAAGGTGCGCAGCACCACGAGACGATGATCGAGCATTGGATTCCCCTCCGTGACGACCCCTCAAACGACACAACTCCATCATCGGCCCCACAGGTCAGAAAGTGCACTTGCCACGAGCGTGAGCTAGCTCATACTATATTAATTAGAGCTGATATATCAGAATGTGTCTAGTGATACATTCACAGCGTTCTCAGGAGGCCCGCACCATGTCAACCCCGCTTCGCTCCGCATCCCCGGCGTCATCGTCCACGTCCAGCAATGAGTTCGTCCTGACGTTCTCGTGCCCCCAGCGTCCAGGGATCGTCCACTCCCTCACCGGCGCCCTCGTCGAGCATGACGGCGACATCATTGAACTCAAGCAGTTCGACGACCCGCGGGCGAACCACTATTTCCTGCGTCTGCATTTCTCGGTAGCCGATGCCTCCGTGGCCGGCGCCGACGGTCCCTTGCGGGCAGAACTCGCCCAGTTGGCCGAGTCCTACGGCGCCGCATGGAGCCTCACCGCCCATGGCGCCCCGCAGCGGGTGCTCATCATGGTCTCGAAGTTCGGCCACTGCCTCAACGACCTGCTGTACCGCGCCCGGGTGGGCGAACTGCCGGTGGAGATTGGCGCCGTCGTCTCCAACCACCCAGACCACCGCGGGCTGGTTGAATGGCACGGCATCCCCTTCTTCCACGTCCCGGTGACCCCCGCAACCAAACCCGACGCCGAGGCGAAACTGCTGGAGCTGGTGGACCGGTTCGATATCGACCTGGTCATTCTCGCCCGCTACATGCAGATCCTCTCGGATGAGCTGACCACCGCCCTGACCGGCCGTGCCATCAACATCCACCACTCGTTCCTGCCCTCGTTCAAGGGCGCGAAGCCCTACCACCAGGCCTATGATCGCGGCGTGAAGACCGTGGGCGCGACCGCCCACTACGTAAACGACGAGCTGGACGAGGGGCCGATCATCGCCCAGCAGGTGCTCCAGGTGGATCACACCTACGGGCCCGAGGATCTGGTGGCAGTCGGTCGCGATACCGAGTGCAAGGCACTGGCCAACGCGGTGAAGTGGCACTGCGAGCGCCGCGTGTTCCTCAGCGGGAACCGCACGGTAGTGCTGACCTGAACGGGTCCATACTGGCTGCCTGTGATCAGGGTCTCGTCAAAGTCGAGGATCATCAGTAACGTGGACCTATGGATGCATCGAAGACTCTTGGCTCATTCGACCACATCACCCACGACGATCTGAAAGCCATGGCGGCGGCCACGGGACCGGTAGTCTCGCTCTTCGCTCCCACCGCCCCGGCACACCACCAACCCCAGGACACGGGCATCCGCCTGAAGTCTCTGACCACCTCCGCTGTGCGAGCGTTCCTTGAGCAGGGCACCGATGAGGCTACTGCCAAACGCATTGTGGCCCCGCTCGAGGCGCTCGCCACCGACGGCGCGTTTTTGCGCAGCCAATCCGAAAGCATTGCGGCGTTCGCGGCCGACGGCGTGCACTTCGTCTACCGACTGGGACTGCCGCTGGACGAGCACGTCGCCGTCAACGACCACTTCGTGTTGCGCCCGATCGCCTCGGCGCTCACACAATCGCACGCGTTCTACGTGCTGGCGCTGTCGCGCAACAAGGTGCGCCTGTTCAATGCCACCGAAGACACCATCCACCCGATCGACCTTGGTGACACAGTCCCCAGTAGTATCGACGACGTCATCGATCCCGAAGAGCGGCAGAAGCACCTGCAGCATCGTTCCACCGGCGGCGGCAAGGCGATGTTCCACGGTCACGGCTCAGGCGACGAGATCGACCAGATCGACAAGGAAAAATTCGTCAAGGCGGTCGGCGACGGCCTGGGCACACTCCTCGGCAAGGCCCGTAGCCAACCCATGGTGCTGGCCGCGGTGAGTGAGGCACATCCGTTGATGAAACGGCTCAGTGCCTACCCGGTGCTACTCGACGATTTCATCTCCGGCAATCACGACGCCACCGGGCCCGCCGAACTCCACGCTGCCGCCTGGAAGATCGCCCGCGCCTGGTTCGAGAAGAACGACGACGCTGCCTACGACCGGTTTGCGGCCGCGCACGGCACCGGCAACGGCATCGCCCAGCCCGACGAGATCAGGGAAGCCGCCCAACAGGGCCGGGTAGACACGCTGTTCATCAACCCCTCGTTGGGTGCCTCCGAGGGCAACGGCGACGTCGACCGGGCGATCCTGGACACCCTGAATAGTTCCGGCAACCTCGTCATCATCTCTGACGGCCGCATTGAGAACGTCGGGGCACTGCTGAGGTTCTAACGCGGTTCGGTGAACCGTAACCGCAGACGCGCTGCGCCGAGCTGTCCCTAGACGGCTCGGCGCAGTTGGTCTGCTCCCAGCATCTTGCGCCGCACCAGCGAGGAGAGTTGCTCAGCCAGGAAAACCACCACCAGGATCATGATGATGATCGTGAACGCGGTGTCGAACTGGCGCAGGTTGAATGCCGGCGTGAGTTCCATACCGATGCCGCCGGCCCCCACCATTCCCAGGATGGTGGCACCGCGGATGGACTTCTCCACGCAATACAGGCTCGTCGCGGTGAATGAGGCAAACGACGCTGGCAGCACAGCCGACACCACGACGGCGACGCCGCTGGCACCGGTGGAGCGCAGCGCATCAATCGGGCCACGCTCTACCTCTTCGATGCGTTCGGCGAAGAACCGCCCGGCAAAGCCCAGCACGTCCACGGCGATCGCCAGGATCCCGGCTAGCGGCCCCAGACCCACTGCCATCACGAAGATCAGCGCCCACACCAGATCGGGCACCGAGCGCAGTACAGTGAGCACGAAACGCACCGCGAATCCCAACGCCGGGAATGGGGTGGTGTTCTGTGCGGCCAGCAAGGCAGCAGGAATGCTGAGGATCACGCCGATACCGGTGCCGATGATCGCGATCTCCAGCGTCTCCAGCATGGCCTCGGCCAGGTTCGGGAACCGCTCAATATTCGGCGGGAATGCCCCGGTGATGAACCCCCAGATGTTCTCCGGCCCCTGAGCTATGCGTGACCCAGAGATATCCATCCTCCGAATTCCGTTGACAGCGAGCCCGAGCAGTAGCAATCCGATCAGTAGCGATGTCCACTTCGGCCAGCGCCAGCGAGGCGGCATCTCCGCGGTAGGATCCGCCCGGGCGCCCGCCCGCTCGGTCGCGCTCGGGGTGATCTGGACGGTCATGGTCGGACTCCTTGGGCATGGTCGGCGTCGTCGTCGCTGGTGTAAAGCCCCTCCAGCTCGGCGTCGGCCACCAGATTCATTCTCGTATCCAACTCGATGCGACCATCCCGCAGGGCCACCACACGGTCGCCATAAGCGCGAGCCAGTTCAAGCTGGTGCAGGGTACAAATCAGGGTGATGCCGTGCTCGGCGACGATCTGCCAGAGCATATCCATCACCACACGTCCGGCGCGGGGATCCAGGGCCGCCACCGGCTCATCAGCCAGCACCAGTTCAGGACGCTGCATGAGCATCCGGGCGATCGCTACGCGCTGCTGTTGGCCACCGGAGAGCTGCTCGGCGCGGCGCCCGGCCACATCAGCCAGACCCACCCGTTCCAGGGCGGCCATGGCCTCATCGCGCTCCTCGGCACGGGCAGTAGCGGCGAACCAGTTGCGTGGCGCCCGCACCCGCCCCAAAGACCCGTGAATCACGTTGGTCAGAACGGAGAGTTCACGCACCAGATTGATCTTCTGGTGCACCACCCCCACCCGGCGGCGCAGGCGGGTGATCTCCGACGTCGACGCCGTCGTCACCTCGGTGCCCAGCACCCGGGCGGTCCCGGCGGTAGGTGCCACGAGCCGGGTCAGGCATTTCTGCAAGGTGGATTTTCCGGAGCCGTTGGCACCGAGCAGCACGACGGTCTCCCCCGCGCGCACCGAAAGGTCGATGCCGTCCAGTGCGCGCATTCCGTGGGGAAACTCTTTGCTCAGCCCGGCGAGGTGGACCACGGTGGATCCCAGGTCGTCAGACTGAGGCATTACTGCTCGTCCTCGTCCGGCAGGTCGGCGTACTGGGAGAATCCTGCCGCTTCAAAAGCACGACGGGTCGGATCGTAGTCGGAGTCGGCAGCCTCCACGAACTCGGACTCGAGGTACTTGTCGTTCTCACCAGTCTGCACGATGGCCTCCAGCAGCACATCCTGGTTCTCCACGAGGGCGTCCTGCAGATACCCTGCACAGTCTTCACCCAGGCCGGTGCGAGCGATGAACAGGTCGTTCGGCAGGTCCGGGCCCTCTTCGAGCACCTCGACGGCGTCCTCCCCCATCATCTCCTGGATGGTCTCCAGATCGGAGATGCCGGTTCCCAGTGCGTCGCCGTCGCCGGTAGCGAAAGCTTCGATGTGGGTGTCGGAAAGCGGCACGACATCGACGTCACCGACGTTCGGGTCCAGTCCGGCGGTCACGAGCATCTCCAGGGGACCCAGGTGGCCGGAGGTGGAGCCGACTTCTTTGGTGATCAAGGTGCCGCCCTCCAGGTCCTCTACGGATTCCAGGTCGGAGTCGGCGCGCTTGAAGATAGCGGCCTTGTAGTTCTCGCGGGTCACCCCGGCCAGCGGCAGAGCGTCGGCTTCTTCCTTGAGCACCACGTACTCGGCGGGGCCGGTGAGCAACACGTCGAGATCGTCATACTGCAGGGCGGTGGCAGCAGCCGTACGGGACGCCATGGGCTCGAATTCGACCTCGAGACCGGTGACCTCCTCCAGAGCCACGCGGAAGTCTTCAAATTCCAGCACCAGGGTTTCCAGACCCTCGACGCCGGTGTCGGAGAAGCGCAGGGGTTCGAACTCGGAGCAGACGGCGGCGGCGCTGTCGGCACCAGCTTGATCGGTCATCCCTTCTGCGTCCTCGGAGGAGGAGGCGTCGCCTCCACAGGCGGTGAGCAGCAGGGCCGCGGCAGCGGCGGAGGAGACAGCAAGCAGTCGTCGTGACATCGGTAAGACCTCTTCAAGGTGAGTTTCAGGTGTGAGTGATGGTTCGGTGAACGCACCACCACCTCCACCCTCACGAAGCCACCTTGCCGCCAGGTAAACCCGGACTAAACGAAACTGCGTGCGGATCTCAACGCGGTATGAAATCTGCCCTAACGTACGGCAAAGCCCGGCGGAGCCGATGCTCCGCCGGGCTGTACTCGCGGCAATGAGTGCTGATCAGGAGACGCCGAGCTTCTCCATCACAATTTCGCGCACGCGTCCGGCGTCGGCCTGGCCGCGGGTCGCTTTCATTACGGGGCCGATGAGAGCGCCGATGGCCTGGACCTTGCCGGCCTTGACCTTCTCGACCACGTCCGGGTTATCCGCCATGGCGGCTTCAATCGCCTCGGTGAGGGCGCCGTCGTCGGACACGACCGCCAGGGAACGGGCTTCCACGATCTGCTGAGGAGTGCCCTCGCCGTCGGCCACGTGGCCGAGGACCTGCTTGGCGATTTTGTCGTTGATGGTCTTGGATGAGATCAGCTCTTCGATCTCGACAACATGGCCCGGGGTGACGCCGAGCTCAGCGATCTCCTTCTCGGCCAGGTTCGCCAGACGGGCGATCTCGCCCATCCACCATTTCCTGGCCGCACCGGCGGTGGTGCCGGCGTCAACCGTGGCAGCGATCTCGGTGAGTACGCCGGCATTGACGACATCGCGGAATTCCTCATCGGAGAAACCCCACTCGGCTTTGAGCCGCTTGTTGCGCACCGCCGGCAGCTCCGGCAGGTCGGCGCGGACGCGCTCGACCCACTCGCGGTCGATGTGCAGCGGCACCAGGTCTGGCTCCGGGAAGTAGCGGTAGTCGTCGGCGTCGGTCTTCGGACGACCCGAGGTGGTGGTGCGGGTGTCCTCATGCCAGTGCCGGGTCTCCTGTGTGATGGATTCACCGCTGGCCAGCAGGGCGGCCTGGCGCTGGATCTCGAAGGTCACCGCGTGAGCCACCGCGCGGGTGGAGTTGACGTTTTTCGTCTCGGTGCGGGTACCGAATTTTTCTGCGCCCTTGGGCATCAGTGAGACGTTGGCGTCGCAGCGCACGTTGCCGCGCTCCATGCGGGCATCGGAGATGTCGAGCGCCTTGACGATGTCGCGGATGGCGGTAACGTAGGCGCGCGCCAGTTCGGGCGCGCGTTCACCGGCGCCGACAATCGGCTTAGTGACGATCTCGATCAGCGGGACCCCGGCCCGGTTGTAGTCCACCAGCGAGGAGGCGGCGCCCTGGATACGACCGGTGCCGCCCTGGTGGGTCAGCTTGCCGGCGTCTTCCTCCATGTGGGCGCGCTCAATCTCCACGCGGAAGACCTCGCCGTCTTCCAGTTCCAGGTCGAGATAGCCCTCGAAGGCGATGGGCTCGTCATACTGGGAGGTCTGGAAGTTCTTCGGGGTGTCCGGGTAGAAGTAGTTCTTCCGGGCGAAACGGCAGGACTCAGCGATCTGGCAGTTCAGAGCCAGGCCGAGGCGGATGGCGTACTCCACCGCGGTGCCGTTGACGACCGGAAGCACACCGGGAAGACCCAGGTCGACCTCGGTGACGTTGGTGTTCGGCTCATCACCGAAGGCGTTGGGCGCCGAGGAGAACATCTTGGTGGCGGTGTTCAGCTCGACGTGCACTTCGAAGCCCAGAACCGGGTCGAATTGCGCCATGGCGTCGTCGTAGCTCATGATCTCGGTGGTCATCAGTGCTGGCCTCCTGCGATGGTCAGTGCGGCGGCGGGCACCTCGGGCGCCTGCGTGTGAATCGGGGAACCCAACTGGTCGGTGACCAGTGCTTCCAGGGCGCCGGCCACCCGGTACATGCGGGCGTCTTCAGTGGCGGGTGCCATGAACTGCACACCGACGGGGAGTCCGTCGACCACACCGGAGGGCACCGCGATGCCGGGCACACCGGCCAGGTTGGCGGGGATGGTGGTGACGTCGTTGAGATACAGGGTCACGGGGTCGTCAATCTGCTCGCCGAAACGGAAAGGCAGTCGCGGCGAAGCCGGGGAGACCAGCACATCGACCTGCTCGAAGGCGGCTGCAAAGTCCTGCTGTACCAGGGTGCGGACCTTCTGTGCGGAGCCGTAGTAGGCGTCGTAGTAGCCTGCGGAGAGGGCGTAGGTGCCCAGGATGATCCGCCGCTTGACCTCGTCACCGAAACCGGCGGCGCGGGTGGCGGACATGACCTGCTCGATGGTGCCCCCGCCCTCAGGAACGACGCGCTGGCCGTAGCGCACGCCGTCGAACTTGGCGAGGTTGGAGGAGACTTCCGAGGGCATGATCAGGTAGTAAGCGCCCAAGGCGTAGCGGAAATGCGGGCAGGAGACCTCGACGATCTCGGCACCGGCAGCGCGCAGGGTATCGAGGTTGTCCTTGAAGATCCGCTGCACGGATTCCTGGTAGCCCTCCCCCTGCAGTTCGGCGATGACGCCGACGCGCAGCCCGGTGAGGTCACGGCTCTCAGCAGCCTCCAGCAGCCCGGTGAGGTCCTGTGGCAGCGAGGTGGAATCTTTGGGGTCATGCCCGCCGATGAGCTCCTGGAGCGCGGCCGTATCGGCGACGGTGCGCGCGGCCGGACCGATCTGGTCCAGGGAGGAGGCCATAGCGATCAGCCCGTACCGGGAGACCGCACCGTAGGTGGGCTTCGCGCCCACGGTGCCCGTGTAGGCGCCGGGTTCGCGGATAGAGCCGCCGGTGTCGGAACCCAGAGCCAGCGGGGCCATGTAGGCAGAGACGGCGGCAGCCGAGCCACCACCGGAGCCGCCGGGCACCCGCTCGGGGTCCCAGGGGTTACGGGTGTTGCCGTAGGCGGAGTATTCGGTGGAGCCGCCCATGGCGAACTCATCGAGGTTGGTCTTGCCCAGAATCGGCAGCTTCGCAGCCCGGATCTTCTCCACTACGGTGGCGTCGTAGGGGCTCATCCAGCCCTCGAGCATTTTGGAAGCCGCGGTGGTGGGCTGCCCGGTGGTGACGATGTTGTCCTTCACCGCGATGGGCACACCGGCCAGCGGGTGCAGCGCCTCGGCTTCGGCACCTCCGGCGGTGCGGATCGCATCCACCTCGGCGGCGGTGGCCAGGGCTTCGTCCGCGGAGACGTGAAGAAACGCGTGCACCCCGGTGGGGGCGCCGTCGTCGCCGATCACGCCGTCTACTTCGGCGATGCGGTCGAGGTGAGCCTGAGTGAGCTGCACCGAGGTGATCTCACCGGAGCGCAGCTTCTCGGCCATCTGCAGGGCCGTGAGTCGAATCAGATCTGACATCTCGATCACTCTCCATCCAGGATTGCAGGAACCTTGAACTGGCCGTTTTCGGCGTCGGGCGCCATGGCCAGCGCCTGCTCCTGGGTGAGCAGCCCCCGCGGAACGTCGTCGCGGAATACATTGGTCAGCGGCATCGGGTGCGAGGTGGGCTCGACGTCGTCACCGGCTACCTGCGACACGGCAGCCACCGAGTCGAGGATGACGGCGAGCTCGCCGGAGAGCTGATCCAGCTCGGCCTCGCTCATGTCGATGCGAGCCAGCTGTGCCAAATGCACCACGTTCTCGCGAGTGATCTCAGACATACGACTCCTTCAAGTCAAACGGCAGGGAGAATTCTCATCGGCGTCCAGTCTAGTCGCGCGGCGCGAGCGGATGCACGAACGCGAGGAACGTCTCGTCGCGTTCGCCCGGTTCCAGCCAGCCGCGCTCCCCCAGCGACCAGTCACGGTCGGGCCAGCGTTCAAATCCACAGGCGCGGTAGAGCTGGTGAGCATCGGTCATCGAGGCCATGGTGGTGATGACGATGGCGGAGCAGCCCAGTGCCCGGGCGTGGTTTTCGGCAGTGGCCACCAGAGCGCGGCCAACCCCGCGGCGCTGGAACGCGGGCGCAACACCCAGCATCCGGAATTCAAACTCGCCAGGGTGTGCGACTTCGGCCATGTCCATCTCCCCGGTGAGCAACACGGTGGAACCGGCCACCGCGCCGTCAAGCTCGGCCACGACGAGGCGCCCCGGACCCTGGGCTCGGGCGGGAACGTCCAGGAGTTGGGCGACGTAGTCGTCGTCGGCGGGGATGTGCCCGGCTTCCACATAGGAGGCGTAGGTCAGGGCGGCGATGGCCTCAAAATCGCCTTCGGCGGCGTCCCTTACGGTGACGCCGCCGAAGCGCAGATCCAGTGGCTGGTGACTGGTCTGATGGTTCATTCCGCCAGGTTACTCCACCGTGGCGTCGTTCGCGGAAGCGTACTCCTCTGCGGTGAGCAGCGGGCCCACCTCGGACACCTCCACGGTGAATAGCCAACCGGAGCCGTAAGGTTCCTCGTTGATAGAGGCAGGGTTGTCGACGGCGTCATCGTTGATGGACGCGACGGTGCCGGTGACCGGGGAATACAGATCCGAGACGGACTTGGTGGACTCGATCTCGCCGCAGGTCTCGCCCGCGGTCACGGTGTCACCCACTTCGGGCAGGTCGACGTAGACAATTTCGCCGAGCTGATCGGTGGCCACCGCAGTGACGCCGACCTTCACGGTGCCTTCGGTGGCGTCCACCCACTCATGTTCGGCGGAGTAGTGCAGGGATGAAGGAACAACGGGCATAGTGATTCTCCTCACAAATGATGCTGGTGATTAACGAGTGTAGAAGGGGAGCTGAACCACGCGGAACGGGTGGGCCTTGCCCCGGATGTCCACGGTGAGCTCGGTGTCGGGCTCGACACCGGCGGCCGCCTCGGTGGAGACGTAACCGAGGGCGATCGGGTACCCCAGAGTGGGCGAGGGCAACCCGGAGGTTACCTCGCCGGCGGACTCACCGTTGATCAGGATCGCACTGCCCGGACGGGCCGCGCGCCGCTCCAGGCCTTGGAGTCCGATGAGACGCCACGCGCTGGGTTGCTCGCGTAGCGGCTCGAGCGCCGACCGACCCGGGAAGTCCTCGGTTTTCTTGAAGGACACCACGGGTCCCAGTCCGGCGTCGAAGGGGGTGCGGTCGCGGCTGAGCTCGTTGCCGTACAGCGGCATGCCGGCTTCCAGGCGCAGCGAGTCGCGCGCGGCCAGCCCACACGGGATGAGCTGATCGGCTTCACCGACGGCGAGCAGCGCATCCCACAGCTGAGACGGCACGGCCTCGGCGTCGGCGCCAGCCTCGGTAGCCCGCGGGTGGGCCGGGTCGAGGATGAGTTCGAATCCATCCTCACCGGTGTAGCCGGTGCGGGCCACCAGCACGGGGAAGGTGACGTCGGAGGGTTCGCCGGCCGCATTCACGGAGACGGCGAGGTCCAGCTCGATGGCGGCGTAATAGCGCAGCTCGGCCAGGGCCTGATGGTCCGCCTCGGAGGTGAGCAACCGGGCAACGATCTGCTCGGCGGCCGGGCCCTGCACCGCCAGCAGCGAGGTGCGGGCGGTGGCGTCGTCGAGGGTAACGTCGAAGTTCCCGGAATCCACGAGTACGCGCTGCAGCTCGGCGGTGACAGCCTCAGCGTTGCCGGCATTAGGAACCACCAGGTAGCGGTCCTCGGCCAGGCGGTAGACGATGAGGTCGTCGATGATGCCGCCGTCCTCGTCGAGCATCAGCGAATACTTGGCCTTGCCGACCTTGATGACGGCGAGGTTGCCGGCCAGCACCGAGTTCAGCCCGGTAGCGGCGTCGGGTCCGGTCACCCACACTTCACCCATGTGGGAGAGGTCGAAGAGCCCGGCTGCGGTGCGCACGGCTTCGTGCTCGGCAAGCTCGGAGGCGTAACGCAGCGGCATGTCCCAGCCACCGAAGTCGGTGAAGCGAGCGCCCGCGGCTTCGTGGGCGGCGTGCAGCGCGGTGCGGCGCAGTTCGGTCGTCATGGTCAGTTCTCCTCGTCTTCGGCGGGGACAGTCTCGAAGGCTTCCGGCGGCGGGCAGGCACACACCAGGTTGCGGTCGCCTGCAGCTTGGTTCACGCGTCCGACCGGGGCGAAGTACTTGTCCTGGCGCAGGCTGGCCACCGGGAAGGCGCCCTGCTCGCGGGTGTAAGGGCGGTCCCAGTCGCTGGTGATCACCGCGGCCGCGGTGTGCGGGGCGCGGCGCAGCGGGGACTCTTCCATGGCGTGGGCGCCGTCGATGACCTGCTGGATCTCGTCGCGGATCACGGCCATGGCCTCGATGAAGCGCTCAATCTCGGCCAGGTCCTCAGACTCGGTGGGCTCCACCATCAACGTGCCGGCCACCGGGAACGCCATGGTGGGGGCGTGGAATCCGAAGTCGATGAGGCGCTTGGCGACGTCGTCCACGGTGACGCCGGACTGCGCGGAGAGCTCCCGCAGGTCCAGGATGCACTCATGGGCGACCAGCCCGGCCGCACCGGTGTAGAGGATCGGGAAGTGCTCGGAGAGCCGGCGCGCCAGGTAGTTGGCATTCAGGATGGCGGTGCCGGTGGCCTTGGTCAGGCCTTCCCCACCCATGAGCGCAATGTAGGCCCAGGAGATCGGCAGCACGCCCGCCGAACCAAACACGGTGGCGGTCACGGGGGCACCCAGGCGGGTGGCGGCGTCGTCCTGACCGGTGGCGTCACCGGGCAGGTACGGCAACAGGTGCTCGCCTACGCCGATCGGACCCACGCCCGGGCCACCGCCGCCGTGCGGGATGCAGAAGGTCTTGTGCAGGTTCAGGTGGGACACATCACCACCGAACTCACCGGGCTGGGCCAGCCCGACCAGGGCGTTGAGGTTCGCACCGTCGATGTACACCTGGCCGCCGGCGGCATGGATCTTGTCGCACACCTGGCGCACATCACCCTCGTACACGCCGTGCGTAGAGGGGTAGGTGATCATGATCGCGGCCAACTCCGCACCGTGCTTGTCGATCTTCGCGTCGAGATCCTCAGCGTCGATGGTGCCGTCTTCGGCGGTTTTGACGACGACGACGGACATCCCGGCCAACACAGCCGAGGCAGCATTGGTGCCGTGGGCCGAAGCCGGGATCAGGCAGATGGTGCGCTGGCGGTCGCCGTTGGCGTCGTGGTAGCGGCGGATCGCCAGCAGACCGGCGTATTCGCCCTGGGAGCCGGCGTTGGGCTGCACCGAGATCCCGGCGTAACCGGTGATGGCCACCAGCTTGGCTTCCAGATCGTCGATCAGCTCGCGCCAGCCCTGCGCCTGGGATGCCGGAACGTAGGGGTGGATAGACGCGAACTCGGGCCAGGTGATGGATTCCATCTCCACGGCGGAGTTCAGCTTCATGGTGCACGAGCCCAGCGGGATCATGGTGCGGTCCAGGGCGAGGTCACGGTCCGAGAGGGTGCGCAGGTAGCGCATCATCTGGGTCTCGGAGGTGATGGAGTGGAAGATCGGGTGGGTGAGATAGTCCGAGGTGCGACGCAGCGCCTCCGGAATCGCGGAAGACTCGCCGTCGAACTCCCCTGCCGTCAGCTCCACACCGAAGACGTCGGCCAGCGTGGACAGGTGCGCCTCGGTGGTGGTTTCGTCCGCGGAGATGCCGATGCGGTCGGCGGCGAAGCGGCGCACGTTGATGCCGGCGGCTTCGGCGTCGTCGAAGACCTGCTGCGCGGAGGTCTCATCCTTCAGCTCGACGACGATCGTGTCAAAGAAGCTCTGCGAGGCCAGCGTGTATCCGCCCGTGGTCAGCGTGGCGGCCAGCCGGCTGACCTGCCGGTGGGCGTGCTGTGCGATCCGTTTCAGGCCGGAGGGGCCGTGGTACACGGCGTAGAGTCCAGCGCAGATGGCCAGCAGTGCCTGGGCGGTGCAGATGTTGGAGGTGGCCTTCTCGCGGCGGATGTGCTGCTCGCGTGTCTGCAGAGCCAGGCGATAAGCCGGACGGCCCACGTCATCGGTGGAGACACCCACCAGGCGACCGGGCATGGAGCGCTCCAGGCCCTTGGACACAGCCATGTAGGCGGCGTGCGGGCCACCATAGAACAGCGGCACACCGAAGCGCTGGGTGGAGCCCACCGCAATATCGGCGCCCTGCTCCCCCGGTGCCTGAATCAGGGTCAGGGCCAGCAGGTCGGCGATCACGGTGATCATGCCGCCGAGTTCCTTCACCTGGGCGAAGAGTGCGGTGTGGTCCACCAGGGAGCCGTCATTGGCGGGCTGCTGGACGACGATGCCGCACAGTCCCACCTCGTTGATCTCGGTCAGCAGCTCGTCGCTGAGCCCGACAGACAGATCGACCACGCGGGTCTGGGCTTCCACCGCCCGGGAGCGGGTCTCGATGACGGCGAGGTTCTGTGGGAACGTGTTGGCGTCCACCAGGATCAGCCCATCGGCCTTGCGCTTGTTGGCGCGGCGCATCATCAGCACGGCTTCGGCAGCGGCGGAGGCTTCATCGAGCAGGGAGGCGTTGGCGATGGGCAGGGCGGTCAGGTCCATCACCATGGTCTGGAAGTTCAGCAGGGCTTCGAGGCGCCCCTGGGAGATTTCGGGCTGGTACGGAGTGTACGCCGTGTACCACGCCGGGTTTTCCACCACATTGCGACGGATCACGGCGGGCGTGACGGTGTCGTAGAAGCCCTGCCCGATCATCTGGGTGCGCTGGATGTTGCGGGAGGCCATCCGGCGCAGCTCGCCGAGCACCTCGGTCTCATTCGCAGCAGGCAGGTCCAGGGGTGTGCTCTGGCGGATGGACTTCGGAATGGCGGTGTCGATGAGCGCCTCGAGGCTGTCGTAGCCAAGGGTCTGCAACATCACGGTCGCGTCATCGGGAGTGGGACCGATATGGCGGTCGGTGAACGGGGCCGAAGGCACGGTCTGAGTCATGATCGAAACTCTCCAGGGATCTGTCGGATCGGTTGCAACGGTGCGTACGACGGCGAGGCCACGCCGTCTCAGCGAGTCACTGATCCTCCCCACCCTGTTGAATAACCTGAGAGTTTGACCGGATCGCGTGTTTACGCAGGACCGGCTTGCACCGTCGGTGAGTCGTGTCCGTTTCCGAACGCAACTGCTTTTCAGAGGTGCCTCGTGATGGCGGTACGGAGACCTGAGAGTTTCCCGGGGAGGGGTTGCTCCTTCGGTGCCCGCCCCTGGTGTGGTGCGGAGCTCTCCCACCATCCGTCAGCGGCGCGGTTGTCGAATGTGACGTTCGACAACCCCTTCCAGAGTACCCGAAATCCGGATGCGTGGTCTCTCAGACGTGCGGATGACCGAGTGCGTGCGGCATCTCGGACAACGGACGACCAATGTCCCCGGCGATCATCCAATCGGGAGTCTCGCTCGATTCCGGCCACTGAGGGCGGCGTACGGGCACACCGGCTTCTTCAGCAATGAGTGCCCCGGCCGCCCAGTCATACTCCTGCGTCCCGTACTCGGCATAAGCGTCCAAGGTGCCGTCGGCCACCATGCACAGATCCAGCGCCGCCGAGCCGATCCGGCGCAAGTCTCCGAATTCTGCCAGCAACTCCGAGAGGACCCCGATCTGGAAGCGGCGCCGTTCCGCGTCGTAGCCGAATCCGCTGGCCAGCAGTCGACCGGACCGTCCCAGAATCGGCCCGCTCAAAAGCTGCGGCTTTGCCGGGTGGCTGGCAATGCCCACCATCTCGTCGGCTCCGGGGACCTCGGCCACACTGTAGGCTCCGTTTCCGCGGGAGGCGTACCAGATCCGTCCCAGGGCTGGTGCGACGACGGCGCCGGCCAGCCAGTCCCCGTCCGGTCCAGCAACGGCCACGGACGTGCAATAGTGCGGGACTCCCCGAATGAAGTTCGTGGTCCCGTCCAGGGGGTCGATCGACCATCGATAACCGGTCGGATTCTCCGGACGCGTCGAGCCGTATTCCTCGCCGTAGATTTCGTCGTTCGGCCGGTATCCGGTAATAACCCTACGCACGCTCTCTTCGGCCTGGCGGTCAAAATCCGTCACCCAGTCCGAGCCCGACGACTTGGTCTCCGCGCCCAGGTCAGATTTCTGCAGGGGCAGCACCGTACGCGGTCGGGACGCAAGCACGTCGGCCCCTGCGCGCGCCGCGGCCCGCGCCACCGTCAGCAGCGTGGACAGTGCCGGTGTGTTGGCAGTTGGGGCGTCGGAAGACGAAGTCATGGCTGAGTTCCTCCAGAACAGGGCGAAAACGGGCAGGATGTGCAATGTAGCCATCCACTTCGTGGCTCAGTCTACTGATCTCAAGGCATCCAGTTCGGAGTGACCGTTGAGCGCAGATAGCTGGTGTACCAGCGAATGCCTAGACTGAAGGTATTCTGACGTCATCAAACGCTCTGGGGAGGCTTAGCATGGACGGCGAGATGGAGTTCATAAGCGACGGCGACGGTGTCGCCGTTTTCGGAGATGCTCACGAGATTGACCTGTTCCTCAAAGCGGCTGGCGTGGAGTCGAAGGAAATCAAACTTCCCCCGTCGTCGAACGCCTACCTGAAGACAGGTTCCGGCGTGGCACAAGCTGGTTCTGAGGCTGCTGCGAATTCTGGCCGGTGGATCAAGCTCACCAAAGATTCCTCACAGAGTCTGAAACTCGGCACTGCGATGAAAGGCTCCTCAGACGGACTCAGTCGAGCCATCGTGACCGGAGACAAGGGCAAGATCACGAATATTCTCGAATACGTGAATCCCAGTTCCGCAGGATCTATCCTCACCAACCCGGCGATTCTTTCTGGGGCCGCAGGAATCATGGCGCAGTGTGCCATGCAACAAACGATGGACGAGATCACCGACTATCTACAGACCATCGACGAGAAGGTTGACGATATTCTGCGGGCTCAGAAGGACGCCCAGATTTCTCAACTGATCGGTGTCGGCTCGACCGTGGACAGTGTCATGACGCAGCGCGAACACACGAATCGTGTGTCGGATGTCATGTGGTCCAAGGTCCAAGGTGCTTCAGAGACGGTTGCATCGGTCCAGGGATATGCGTTGCGCCAACTCGATGCTTTAGCCGAGAAGCTAGAAAAGAAACAACACCGCGTCGGTGAATTAGCGGATGTCGCAAGTACAGCGACCGGTTCCGTTGAAGAATGGCTGGCCATTCTTGCTCGTTGCTTTCAGCTCTACGGTGCCCTAGCCATCTTGGAACTAGACCGAGTCATGGATGCTGAACCGGCAGAGCTTGAAAGCTACCGCAAGGGACTCAAAGCCGCACGGGATCGACGTCGCACACAGATCGCTGGCACCACCGGCAAGTTGCTCGCCCGAATCGACGCGGTTGCGAAGTCAGCGAACGACAAGACCTTATTGCGTCCGTTCAAAGCCGGTGGCGCCGTTCGTTCCAGCAACGAGGTCGCAACTGACATCATCATCTTTAACGAACGCATCGGAATCGATTCATCCCGCGACGACATCGCGGCGAAGCGATGGGTGGCAGCCGTCGCCGAGGCACGTGACAAGACCTTCGAAACAGGTAGCGAGGGCGTTGATGCCGTTCGTCGCTTCGGAGTCAGAACCGTCGGGAGTGCGAAGGCGGCAAAAGGTCGCTTGAATCGAGGCATCTCAGACCGGATCGCACAACGTCTGTCGGACAAAGAAGACGGGAAATCAACCGATCTGGATTTAGAGCCCGGGCAGTAAGCAACGCAGTTGTCGCAGTTCTTGCGACAACTCGCGAGTGCGCTTCAAAGCGTTGCAGTCGTTGAGAAACTGAACTTGTAAGAAATCCTGACAGGTTGCTTCGCTCACAACCGTCTATACCGACCCTTCGTCCACTCCACTAGGACCGTTCTTCAGCAACGCGGTGAAACCGTCTTCGTCGAGCACGGTGAGTCCCAGCGATTCTGCTTTGTCGAGTTTGGAACCGGCGTTCTCGCCAGCGACCACGAAGTCGGTCTTCTTCGACACCGACCCCGAGGCTTTACCGCCGCGGGAGATGATCGCTTCCTTCGCCGAGTCGCGGGTGTAGTTCTGCAGCGACCCCGTGACCACGACGGTCAGTCCCTCGAGCGTCTTTGCGACGGATTCATCCATCTCGTCTTCCATCCGGACCCCGGCCGCGGCCCAGCGCTCAACGGTGGTGCGATTGACCTCGTCACGGAACCATTCGGACACGGCGTCGGCGATCGTCGGTCCCACGCCGTCGACGTCGGACAGTCGCTGGCGGCCGTTCTCCTCATCCAGGGCGGTGGCTTGCAGCTGCGGCAGGGAGCCGAAGGCACCGGCGAGCGCGCGGGCGGCGGTGGGGCCCACGTGGCGAATGGACAGTGCCACCAGCACGCGCCACAGCGGTTGGGACTTGGCCTTCTCCAACTCGTCGAAGAGCTTCACCGTATTGGCGGTGGGCTTTGAAGGGGTCTTAGCGGTGGCCTTGGTGTAGAAGTACGGCACCAGCTCCCATTTTCCGGTGCCCTGGCCTTTGCTGCGCTTCTCCCGCCAGACGCGCACTTCCGCGAGGCGCTGCTTGAGCTCCTCGTCGCCGTCAGCGGCCAGGTCGAAGAGCTGCGCATCGGCGGTGATGACGCCCTCACCAGCGGGCTGGACGTGTCCATGATTCTCGGCCGGGTCCTCCCCCGGGCCGTTAGTGAGCCAGGTAGCGGCTTCCTCCCCCAGCGCCTCGATGTCGAAGGCGCCGCGGGATCCTGCGTGCTCGATGCGCCCGGTGAGCTGCGCCGGGCAGCGGTGGGCGTTGAGGCAGCGAAGGTCGACGTCGCCTTCTTTGGCTGGCGCCAACGGTTCACCACATGACGGACAGTGGGTGGGCATCACGAAGTCGCGCAGCTCGCCGTCGCGTTCATGCTGTTCGCGCAGGGGCAGCACCGGTCCCACGATTTCGGGGATGACGTCTCCGGCTTTGCGCAGCACAACGGTGTCGCCGATCTTGACGTTCTTAGCCCGCACCACGTCCTGGTTGTGCAGAGTGGCCATCGAGACCGTGGACCCGGCCACCAGCACGGGTTCCATCACGGCGTAAGGCGTCACTCGCCCGGTCCGTCCGACGTTGACCTTGATGTCGAGCAGCCGGGTGTGCACTTCTTCCGGCGGGTACTTGTAGGCGACCGCCCAGCGCGGGGTGCGGGAGGTGTGACCGAGCTGGGCCTGGAGGCCGAAATCGTCGACCTTGATGACGATGCCGTCGATCTCGTGGATCAGGTCGTGGCGCTGCTCTCCGCGCTCGGCAATGAAGTCCAAGAGCTTGGCCAGTGGCGCTGAGGATTCCGGCTCGATGTCGGTGTCGCCGGGCACCAACACGCTGTAGGGGCTGGTGGGCAGCCCCCAGGCGGCCAGCTGTTCGTACGCCTCGTGTTGAGAGCCGACACTCAGCCCCTGCTGAGCGCCAATGCCGTGGACGAACATGGTGAGCGGTCGCTGAGCGGTTTGCTCCGGGTCCTTCTGTCGCAGGGAGCCAGCCGCAGCATTGCGCGGATTGGCGAAGGGCGGCAACCCGGCTTCGGCGCGCTGGGCGTTGAAGTCGCGGAAGTCCTGGGTGCGCATGAAAATCTCGCCGCGCACTTCCACCTCGGCGGGGATGTCATCCCCGGTGAGGGTGGTGGGGATGTCTTCGATGGTGAGCACGTTGTGGGTGACGTCTTCACCGGTGACGCCGTCTCCACGGGTGGCGGCGCGCACGAGTTCACCGTCGCGGTAGAGGAGATTGATCGCGAGCCCGTCGATTTTGACTTCGGCCAACCAACTGGGCTTCACGCCAGGGCGGATCTGCTGCAGGGAACCAGCGGCACGATGGAACCAGGTGCGCAGCTCGTCCAGGGAGAAGACGTCCTCCAGCGAGTACATCCGAGCCAAGTGCTCCACGGGGGCGAACGCGGACGACACATCGCCGCCGACTTCTTGGGTGGGCGAATCGTTGGAGACGATCTCCGGGTGCAGCGCCTCGAGGTCTTCAAGACGGCGGAAGAGGTTGTCGAATTCGGCGTCGGAAATCTCCGGGGCGTCATTCTGGTAGTACGCGGTGCGATGGTGGCGGACCTCTTCCATCAGCTGCTCGTAATTTTCGCGCAACTGCTGGTCGGGAATGTCCTGCTCGCGGGGTGTGGAGATCGACTCGTTCGTGTTCTCGGTGCTCACCCGTCCCAGCTTAGCGCGGATGTCTCGACAGTGATCCGCGGCAAAGTCGCGTCATCCTCGTCGATCGTGGTCTACTGAACCACGACCTCGCACCACCACCGCCAGGAGTCCACCATGTCCTCCCCGGACCAACCCGCACAGACTGCGCAGGAGACCGCTACCGCAGCGGCGCGCTGGAACCGTTTCGACAGCGGCTGGACCATCAGCTTGTTTGGCACGGCGGTGGGGGCCGGCATCCTGTTCCTCCCGATGAACGCTGGGCTGGGAGGGTTCTGGCCGCTGTTGGTGGCGACCCTGCTGATCGGTCCGATGACGTATTTCTCCCACCGCGGGCTGTCACGGATGGTGGTGGCCTCGCCGAATCCGGATCAGGACATTACCGGGGTGGTCCGCGATTATTTCGGCGAGAATGCCGGACGTCTGGTCACCGTGTTGTACTTTTTGGCCATCTACCCGATTGTGTTGATCTACGGGGTCGGGATCACCAACACGGTGGACTCGCTGATGGTGAATCAGCTGGGGATGGAGCCGTGGCCACGCTGGCTGTTGGCGGCCGTGCTGGTGCTGGCCATGTCCGTCGTCATGCTGGCCGGGCAGCGGGTGATGCTGGTGGTCACCCAGTGGATCGTCTACCCGCTGATCGTGGTGCTCTTCGCCGTCACCCTGCTGTTGATCCCCTCCTGGAGCTTCGATGGGTTCGGGGCGTTCCCGGCGATCGGAGATTTCTCCATGGCGCTATGGCTGATGCTTCCGGTCCTGATCTTCTCGTTCAACCATTCCCCGGCCATCTCGCAATTCTCGGTGGCACTGCGGTCCCGCTACGGTCACGCCGCCGCTGACAAAGCATCCTCCATTCTGAGGGTGACCGCGGTGATGCTGGTGCTGTTCACCATGGGGTTCGTGTGGTGGTGCGTGCTGGCGCTGGGTCCAGATGGCTTGCAGGCGGCGAAAGACGCCAACATCCCGGTGCTCTCTCATCTGGCCAATGAGATGGGCATCCCGCTGATCGCGTGGTTGGGTCCTGCGGTGGCCATCACTGCTATCGCTTCCTCGTTCTTCGGTCACTGGCTAGGTGCGGCCGAAGGCGCTGCGGGCGTCGTGACCACCATGGTGGATCGCGGCGGCAGGTTCACGGAACGCGGCGTGCGCATCGGGGTGAGCGTGTTCTTGATCGTCACGACCTGGCTGGCCGGGGTGCTGAATCCCAGCATCCTCTCGCTCATCGAATCACTCGCCGGGCCGGTCATTGCAGCGGTGCTGTATCTGATGCCGATGTACGCCATTCACAAGGTGCCCGCGCTGGAGCGTTTCCGCGGTGCGGCGTCGAACGTGTTTGTGGTGGTCGCCGGAATCGTGGCGGTGGGCGGGATCCTGCTCAGCTTCTTCAGCTGAGAATCTCGACGATGATCACGGTGATGTTATCGCGGCCGCCGGCCTCGTTGGCCTGATCCACCAGGTCGTGAGCGATCGCGTCGAGGTCGTCACTGGAGGATATGGCCCAGGCGAGGTCGTCGTCGGAGACTTCGTTGGTCAGCCCATCCGAGCACAGCAGGAACCGATCACCGGGTTCGGGACGTAGCACGGCCACGTCGGCGGCGATGTGGGGGCTGGTGCCCACGGCCCGGGTGATCACGTTGCGATCGGGGTGGGTCCGGGCTTCTTCGGCGGTGATGATGCCGCGGTTGACGAGTTCCTGCACCGCAGAGTGATCCTCGGTGATCTGCACCATCTGATCCGCGGCAGCCTGGTACCAGTAGGCGCGGGAGTCACCGATATTGGCGACGGCGAGCGCGTGCTCTCCGGCGGGGTCGTCGTGCCGGATGCCCGCCAGCATGGTCAGGGTGGTCCCGGCTCGACCTTGTCCGGCTACCAGCACCGAGGTGTTGGCAGATCCGATCATCGAGCGCAGCGCCTCCAGGTCCATGTGCTGGGGTGGGTCGGCCGCGATCATGTCTTGGCGCATTTCGCGCAGCGCCTGCACGCAGCTGCTGGAGGCTACTTCCCCGGCGTCGTGTCCGCCCATGCCGTCGGCCACAGCGAAGAGGTCGTCCATGACGAGCAGGGAGTCTTCGTTGAGCTCGCGACGCAGGCCCACATCGGTGGCAGCACCGGCGCGATACCGATAATTCTGCGAGGTCATCAGTCGACCTGCAACCCTTCACCGGAGCCACGCAGCAGCATGGAGGGACGGATCTCTCCGAATCCGCGCACGCTGCGCGGGGGCTGCGGGATGAGCAGATAGCGCTCGTCTTGGCTCAGGGTGTTTGCGGTCAGCTGGTCTACTAGAACGGTGCCGGGGTCGGCGATGGAGGTCAGCCGTGCGGCAAGGTTCACGGTGGGTCCGTAAATATCGCCGAGCCGGGAGAGTACTCGCCCCCAGACCAGCGACACTCGAGCGGACGGCAGCACTGGGTCTTCGGACATGGACTTGGCCAGGGCCAGGGAGATTTCGGCGCCGGCTTCGGGGGTCTCCGCGTTGAAGAGCACTTCGTCGCCCACGGTCTTCACCAGGCGGCCGCCGCCGACCGAGATGATCTCGGCGCACTTGGACTCGAAACGCTGCACCATCTGGGCCAGGGTGCGCTCGGACATCTGGCGCGACAGGGAGGTGTAGGAGACCATATCGGCGAATCCGACGGCGCGGGCCAGGGGCAGCGGGGCGTCGTCTTCGGTACCGTCGCGCCCGGCTTCGGAGGCATCCAGGCCAGCCTGGACACGCACCGTCAGTCGCTGCAGTGCGGCATTGAGCTGGCGCCGGTAAGAGTAGGTGAGCACTTCCTCCATGGTCTCCATGACCTGGGGAATCAGCTTCACTACCTCCCGGCGGGCCTCCGGGTCGCTGAAACGCTGGGAGCTGATCTTGTCTTCGACCAGCGCCTCGATCTGCCAGACCACCATGCGGTCGGTCATCTGTCCGATGGAGCGGGCCACCGAAATGGCAGTTTCCTCATTGAGGACGTCGCGGCGCACCAGGTCGATCACGCCGGACATGGCGTCAACGTCCTGATCGGTGAACACGCGCTCGTGCTCGCCGACGTTCGGGAAGCCCAGTGCGCGCCAGAGTTTGCGGGCCGAGACCAGGGAGACGCCAAGCCGGTTGGCCAGGTCGCGGCGGGTCAGCAGGCGCGGGCCGCCGATGAGCTCCTCGTCCAGCACTCGGATGGCCTGAGTCCAGGTGGCCGGGTCCTCGGCCTGAGCCAGTTCTTCAGCGACCTTGCGAATGTCGGCGGGCTGAGGATCGACGTCGGGTGAGCTCGCCCCGGGTGGGGTGGTCGGCACCACGGGCAGCGGAGCCGTCGGATGCGGGTCGCGCGGCACGGCTACGTCGTCTGCGTCGTCGTGTGACTCGGTCATCGTCTCACCCCCGGATCAGAGCTGTGGTCGTGGAAATTTTGATACGAAGCGGGGCCGTTCGGCGCGACTCCCGGGTAACCATATCCGTAGCGGGCCCGCACGGAGTAGAGCTCAGCTTCGACCAGCTGGGTGAATCGTTGAATTTCGGGGAGGTTGCGCAGCGTCCACACGTGGCCGGAATAGGACCACAGTTGCAGGTCCCCACGGCGAGCCCACCGTTGGCGCCGGCTCTGGCGCATCTGCACGCGCTCGATCGCTTCCAGGGTCAGCCAGCGACGTTGTACCCTCAGCCATCCGATACGCTGCGACACTCGTAGCGTGGTCAGGTAAGTGACCCGGGTCAGCCAACGCCACAGCGGGCGCACGGCACCGAAGAACAGCAGCAGCCCCAGCACAACATAACCGGTGATCTGCCAGGCACCGCGGTAATCACTCACCCAAAACGGCAGGTCAGGACGGGAGAGGTACCCCTGCCAGATGCCCGCGGCCAAACAGAGCACGATTAACCAGATGGCCGGCTTCAACAGCCCGCGTGCATGCGTCCGGGTGCGCACCCGGACCTGCTCGCCCGGCTGCAGACGATGCGCCATGGTCACTCCCCTGCCCTGTGCCCTTTATTCTGGTCATACATATTGGTCTTGTGCGCGGCGCCCTCCACTCGCTCCGACACTACTGGCGGATGCTGCGGCCGGAGGTGGACCACGTCGGCAGCTGAGACCTCGTAGGTCTCACCCGTCACTATCTTTCCACGAATTCCGGCCCTTTCGTCGATGGTCGCCGAGGATTTCGACGCGTTGTCGAATTCGGGGGCACTCACCTGCTCGACCTCGATCAGCAACGTCCCCGACTCCCCCAAACCGGAAGCGGTCCCCACCAGCGTCACGCCACCGGGCAACTCGGCGCGCACGCGCTGGCCCAGCGTGTGCATCACCGGACGTACCCGTGCCACCGGGTTGGGGCTGCGAGCGAGATGATCGACGGCGTCCAGCACGGTGCCACGTAAGGTTTCAGCCAGGCGCGGCGAGTCCGGCAGCTCGCCCGGTGCCGTCCAGTCGCTGAGCGCCACAGCCAGTTCGCTAGGGCGGTGGCCCGCGCTGAAATCCCGGTTCAGTCCGATCCCCAGCACCACCCCGCTGGCATCAGGGGTGACCTGGGCGAGAATGCCTGCGAGCTTGCGCCCGGTGCCGTCATCGTCGTAAATCATCACGTCATTAGGCCATTTCACGGAGGCGGGCACACCCCAGCCGCGCACCACCTCCACCACGGCGGCGGCAACACTCAAGGTGATCCAGGGCCAGCGCTGCGCCGGCAGCGGTGGGTCTAGGCGGGAGGGACGCAGCAGGGTGGACACGGCCACCGATTGGCCGGGTTGGGCCTCCCAGATCCGCCCGTTGCGCCCTCGGCCTGCGCGCTGATCATCCGTACCGGCGGCCGCGCCATGATCCAGGTCGGTGCTGTGGTCCAGGACGACGTCCTGTGTTGAGGAGACATGGTCGATCCAGGTGAGTCCGGTGCGGGAGGGCATCATTTCTCCAGCCTAGCGAGGCTTGCTCCACGAAGCCTGACTCGACGCGAGCGGACGAAATCTGGAGGTTTCCTACAACTGCGACCCAGCAGACTGGCAGTAGACTGAGTGATCGTTAGTACGAACCGTCTAAATCCGTGCGTGCACGGAATGGAGTTGATGTGAGTAGCGACAGTAGCCGGCAGGATCTCGACGCCACCCCGGACCTGACCACCACAGCGGGCAAGCTGGAGGATCTCTACCGTCGGCGCGAGGCCGCCGAGGTTCCCGCCGGTCAGGCCGCCGTGGACCGGCAGCATGACCGCGGCAAGAACACCGCCCGCGAGCGCATCGCGATGCTCCTCGATGAGGGCTCCTTCGTGGAGTTCGACCAGTTGGCCGTGCACCGTTCCACCGCCTTCGGCATGGACGCCAAGCACCCTCTGGGCGACGGTGTGGTTTCCGGGTACGGCACCATCGACGGCCGCCTCGTCGCCATCTACTCTCAGGACTTCACCGTGTTCGGCGGCTCGCTGTCCAAGGTCAACGGCGAGAAGATCGTCAAAGTCCAGGAGTTCGCCGCCCGCAACGGCTGCCCGGTGATTGGCATCAACGACGGCGGCGGCGCCCGCATCCAGGAGGGCGTGGCCTCGTTGGCGATGTTCGCCGACATTTTCCGCAACAACGTGATGGCCTCCGGAGTCGTCCCTCAGATCTCGATCATCATGGGACCTTGTGCCGGCGGTGCTGCATATTCACCGGCTCTGACCGACTTCGTCATCATGGTGGATCAGACCTCCCACATGTTCATCACCGGGCCAGACGTGATCAAGACCGTCACCGGTGAAGATGTCGACATGGAGACCCTGGGCGGGGCAACCTCCCACAACTCCACCACCGGTACTGCTTCGTACCTGGCAGCCTCCGAAATGGACGCCTTCGAGTACGTGCGCGATCTGCTGGAGTTCCTGCCCTCCAATAACCTCTCTGACCCGCCCGTCGACGACTTTGTCGAAGAGCTCGACATCACGGTCGATGACCTGGAGCTGGACCGCATCGTGCCCGATTCGGCGAACCAGCCCTACGACATGCTCACCATCATCGAGATGATCGTCGACGACGGCCACTTCATGCAGACCCAGGAGCTCTACGCCCCCAATGCGGTGTGCGGGCTGGGCCGGGTCGAGGGCCGCACCGTGGGAGTCGTGGCGAACCAGCCCATGCAGTTTGCCGGCACCTTGGACATCGCGGCCTCAGAGAAGGCCGCGCGCTTCGTCCGGTTCTGCGACGCCTTCAATATCCCGATCCTCACCCTCGTCGATGTGCCGGGGTTCCTGCCCGGCACCGACCAGGAGTTCAACGGGATCATCCGCCGCGGCGCCAAACTCATTTATGCCTACGCCGAGGCCACTGTCCCGAAAATCACCGTCATCACCCGCAAGGCCTATGGCGGCGCCTACATCGTGATGGGCTCGAAGAAGCTCGGCGCCGACGTGAACCTGGCCTGGCCCACCGCCCAGATCGGTGTGATGGGTGCCCAGGGTGCCGTGAACATCCTTTACCGGCGCGAGCTCAAAGCAGTCGGTGAGGACGGCGGCGATGTCGAAGCCCGACGCGCCCAGATCGTCGAAGATTACGAAGCAGAGCTGCTCAACCCCTACCAGGCAGCCGAGCTGGGCTACATCGACCAGGTGATCGCCCCTTCGGAAACCCGCACCCAGGTGGTCCGGGCCCTGCGCGCCACCCGAAACAAGCGTGAATCGCGCCCGGCCCGCAAGCACGGAAACATCCCGCTGTGATGTCTGCCCCGTCCACCGAAGCCGAGTCCACCGGGATCCGCATCACCGGGTCCCGACTCACCGAAGAAGAGACCGCCGCACTCCTGTTGGTGGTGCAGTCGCTGCAGTCCGCGGCTCATACTTCGACGGAGGACGACGCCGATCCTTCAGCACAGGCCAGCCGACGCCGCCGGATGTCCACCTGGGCCGGTTCCGAGGTGCGCACCTGGCGCTCCGCTGCCGGGCTGCGCTGAGACTTACGGCGTTGCGGGTTTACCGATCGCCCCTCCGGGCGCCTCCGCGGTGGTATCACCGGCGGTGCGCGAGCTGAGCCGCCGCGACAGCTTCGTGGCCACCCATCCGAGCAGGAAGTTGAGCAGGATGAACAGGATCGCGGCCACCGTGATGGACTGCAAAATATTGCCGTAGCCGGAGCCCAGCTGACGGGCGTAGCGCAGCAGCTCGGAGAAGCCGATCAGGTATCCCAGTGCCGAGTCTTTCAGGATGATGACGAACTGAGAGATCAACGACGGCAACATCGCGATCACCGCTTGCGGCACTTCCACGGTGCGCAGCGACAGGGTATTGGTCATACCAACCGCCATCGCCGCCTCACGCTGGCCGCGCGGCAGGGACTTCACACCGGAGCGCACGAGCTCGGCAATCACCGAGCCGTTGTACAGCGTCAGGGCGGTAATCACGGAAAAGTACGGAGCATTCCGCGGATCGATGAGTCCCGTGGGGGCAATGATCTGCGAGTAAAACGATAAGAAGAACACCATCAGGATCAACACGGGCACGGCGCGGAAGAATTCCACGATCACCGTGGCGAACCCACGGATCGGTGCATACGGGGCCAGCCGCAGGAAGCCAAAGGCCAGGCCGAAAATCAGCGAGGTCACCACCGCAATAGCCGCGGCCTGCAGCGTGAACTGCAGACCCAGCAGCAAGTAGTTGGTCCAGGCGTTGCCGTTGATGGCGTTGAGCCACAGGTGCGGGCGTAGTTGACCTTGGTCCCACAGGCGCCACAGCACCAGAGCGATCAGCGCGGCGACGACGATGACCGCGACGATGTTCGTGATCAGAATCCGCCGGCGGGCTTTAGGGCCCGGGGCGTCGAAGAGAACGGTCTGCTGGCTCAATTCTGCACCGCCAATCGATTGGACAGCCAGGTGGTGAGCAACCCGATCGGGATCACGATCAGGCAGAACCCGATGGCGATCGTCAGGAAGATGTAGATCATCAGGTTCGGGTTGGATTCGATCATCGCCCGCATCACCGCCGAAATATCGGTGACGGAGGCGGCGACGGCGACCGTGGTGTTCTTGGTCAGCGCGATCAGGGTGTTTCCGATCGGGGTGATGGCCCCACGCAGCGCCTGCGGCAGGATCACCAGGCGAGCCGCGGGAAGGAAACTCAGCCCGATAGACCGGGCTGCTTCAGCTTGTCCGAGCGGGACGGTGTTCACCCCGGAACGGATCGCCTCACAGAAGAAGGGCGCGTGGTAGATCGTCAGGCTGATCGTGGCCAGGATGAAGAAGTTGAGGTTGAAATCGGAGGAGAACTGGATGCTCAGCTGCCCCCAGACCACCAGGATGCCGATCACCATAATGGCGGTCAGCGGGGTGTTGCGCACCACGTTCACGTAGGCGGTGCCGATCCACTGCAGGGAAGGAACCGGGGAGATACGGAACAGGGCCAGGATGACACCGAGGATGAACGCGGCGATTGCTGAGAAGAACGCCAGCCGAATGTTCGTCCAGAAGCCCTCCATGATGGGGTAGGTCTCAAACAGACTGAGGAACCCGTCCACGACGGTTCACCTCCTCTTCACAGGGTCTCGAGGCGCGGGCAAGGATGATGGGTGCGAGCCAGCACCCGCGGCGGCGACGATTCTTGCCGCCGCCACGGGTCACTGCAGCTCACTAGCTGAAGGCGATCAGGAGCAGGACTGCAGCTCGATGTCCGTGTTCAGCTCTTCGTTGGCTTCGTATTCAACACCCTCGGTATTCGCCGCCAGCAGGTCATTGATCGTGCCGTTGTCGAACAGGGTCTGGATCGCGGCGTTGACCTCCTCGCACACCTCCGTTGACTCCGGGGGCAGACCCACACCGTAGAGCTCTTCGGTGAAGGGGTTGCCGACCACCTTGAACTCACCGGCGTACTCATCGGTGGCGGCCAGGCCGGCCAGGATGATGTCGTCGGTGGTCACAGCGTCGACCTGACCGGACTGCAGGTAGGTGAGACACTCGGCGTAGCCGTTCTGCTCCACCAGGTTCACGTCATCGGCGTAGCGTTCCTGTACGTTCTGTGCCGGGGTCGAGCCGGTCACTGAGCAGAGATTACGACCGTTGAGGTCATCCGGGCCGTTGATTTCGGTGTCGTCGGCGCGGACCAGGATGTCCTGACCGGCCACGAAGTACGGTCCGGCGAAATCGACGCGCTCGGCACGCTCGTCGGTGATCGAGTAGGTCGCGAAGATCATGTCGACCTGGCCGTTTTCCAGCAGGTTCTCACGCTGCGGGGTCTCGGCTTCGGCCCATTCGATGTCAGATTCTTCGTAGCCCATCTCGGACAGCACGGCTTTGGCGACGTCGACGTCGAAGCCGGTGGGATCGTTGTTTCCTTCGCGGAAGCCCAGACCGGGCTGGTCGTACTTGATGCCGACAGTGATCGAGCCGGCGCCGCCGTTCTCGCCGCCTTCATCGGAATCTTCGGTCTGAGCGGGAGAACAGCCCACGAGGGCGAGTGCGGCCACGGCTGCCATGGCGAGGGTGGTCTTCAAGGGAGTGCGCATCGTATGCCTTTCGATTGCGTGGGTGATGAATGAGCGGTTGCTCGGTGTGTGAGTCAGTGAGCCAGAATCTTGCCGAGGAAGTCCTTGGCGCGATCGGTCTTCGGGTTCGTGAAGAAATCTTCCGGAGTGGTGTCTTCGAGGATTTTGCCGTCGGCCATGAAGATCAGTCGGTCGCCGGCTTTGCGCGCGAAGCCCATCTCGTGGGTGACGACGACCATGGTCATCCCGCCCTTAGCCAGGTCGACCATCACGTCAAGCACTTCTTGGACCATTTCCGGGTCCAGTGCGGAGGTCGGCTCGTCGAAGAGCAACACTTTGGGCTTCATGGCCAAGGCGCGGGCGATCGCGACGCGCTGCTGCTGACCACCGGAGAGCTGGGCTGGCATTTTCTTGGCCTGGTGGCCCACTCCGACGCGGTCGAGTAGCTCCATAGCTTCTATTTCGGCCTGCTTCTTCTTCACACCGCGGACTTTGATGGGTCCGAGGGTGACGTTCTCCAGGATCGACTTGTGCGAGAACAAGTTGAAGGACTGGAACACCATGCCCACATCGGCGCGCAGTCGGGCGAGTTCTTTGCCTTCTTCGGGTAGGGCCTTACCGTCGACTTCGATGGTGCCGCCGGGATCGATGGTCTCCAGGCGGTTGATGGTGCGGCACAGCGTGGACTTGCCGGAGCCAGAGGGGCCGATGACAATAGCAACCTGGCCTTGCGGAATGTCGAGGTTGATATCTGTCAGCGCAGCGAAGCTGCCGAAGTGCTTATTTACTTCGTGCAGACGCACCAGGGGCGACGCGTTGGGCGGTGTGTTCTGGGTGTGCTCTTGGGCGGAAGAAACACTCATCATGCCCCCAGTCCTTAACAAGGTCGATTATCTGCAGAGACGCGGCTCACGCGCCCCTGTGGTACACATCACTTTTACCCTAAACGTCACACCAGCACCATGTCCAGGTGACTCCAAGGTTCGTGGATCAGTCTGCACGACCGATGTTTCCGCGAGGCTACGTCGCCGGGTCGGTGCTGTTTCCGGTGCTGTTTCCGGTGCTGTTTCCGTTGTTGTTTCGGCTGCGGGCTCGGCTGCTGGCTCGGTCCCCGCTTCGGTGAACTACTGACATGCGACGGTCTTGGATATCGACCCGTAGGATGTGACCATGACCGAGAATCACACCGAGGCACAGCACGGATCTGCTTCCCCTCGCCCCCTGTCAGACATTGATCATCGCGCGAACCGTTACTTCGCCAACTTGCTGGAATTGGACCCCGTTGCCGCGACCGAGCTGGGCCGCCCCGGCCACGAGACCGAGTACCCGGACTACTCGCCAGCCGGAACCGAGGCTGTGGATCGGGTCAATGCGGAACTGCTGGCCGACCTGGATCTGATCACCCCGGTGGACTCGGTCGATTTGGTCACTTTGGCCGCCCTGCGTGAACGCGTTGGACTGGCCCGTGAAATTCACGCCACCGGCCGCACCGAACTCAACAACATCGCCTCCCCGGCTCAGGGGATCCGCATGGTGTTCGACATGATGCCGGATGAGACCGAAGAGCACTGGCAGCACTTGGCCGGCCGTCTAGCCAACCTCCCCAGCGCCCTGGTCGGCTACCAGGAATCGCTGCGTTCTTCGGCGAGACAAGGCCAGATCGCTGCAGTGCGCCAGGTCGACATCGTGATCGAGCAGTCCGAAGCCCACGGCGCCGACGGTGGCTTCTTCCCCACCCTGGTGCAGCGCGCCGCGGCCAACAGCAACGTCAATGAGGCTCTGTGCGCCGAGGTGGAGAAACATGCCGAGGCCGCAGCGCAGGCCTACCGCGATTTCGCCGAGTTCCTGCGCGCCGAGCTGCGCCCCGAGGCCCCCACCGAGGACGCCGTGGGCATCGAAGCGTATCGTCTCGCCTCCCGCGATTTCCTTGGCGCCACCGTGGATCTCGAGGACACCTACGCCTGGGGCATCGAGGAGCTGTCCCGCATCGTCGCCGAACAGGAGCAGGTCGCCCAGCAGATCTCCCCCGGCGCCACCATTGAGGAAGCCAAGAAGCTACTCAACGAGGACCCGGCCCGTCAGTTGCACGGCACCGAGGCGTTGCGTGAGTGGATGCAGCAGCGTTCGGACGAGGCGCTGGCCGCCATGAAGCAGTACTTTGAGATCCCGGCGGAGATCGACCGGATCGAGTGCATGATCGCACCCACGCAGGAAGGCGGCATCTACTACACCGGCCCGTCCGAGGATTTCTCGCGCCCGGGGCGGATGTGGTGGTCGGTGCCGGCCGGTGAGGATTCTTTCACCACCTGGGCCGAAACCACCACGGTGTATCACGAGGGCGTTCCGGGCCACCATCTGCAGGTGGGCACCTCGATGACCGCGGCCGACGAGCTCAACGACTGGCGCCGCAACGGCTGCTGGACTTCCGGACACGGCGAGGGCTGGGCCCTGTACGCGGAGCGGCTGATGGACGAGTTCGGTTACCTCTCCGATGCCGGCGACCGCCTGGGCATGCTGGATATGCAGCGCATGCGCGCCGCACGCGTCGTCTTCGACATCGGCGTGCACTGCGGGTTCACCCCGCCAGAGGAAGTCGGCGAGGCACACTGGACCCCGGAGAACGGCTACGCCTTCTTGAGCCGCCACCTGGACATCTCCGAAGGCCAGCGGAAATTCGAGTTCACCCGCTACCTGGGCTGGCCCGGCCAGGCGCCCTCCTACAAGGTCGGTCAGCGCATCTGGGAACAGATCCGCGCCGAGCACCAGCAGCGCGCCGCGCAGAACGGCGTCGAGTTCGATCTGAAGGCGTTCCACACCCGGGCGCTGCGCTTGGGCTCAATGGGACTCGACACCCTGCGCGAGGCCCTGGCATGAGTCGTCCGTTCCGCCTGGTGCTGGCCTCGGCGTCGTCAGCCCGGGCCGAGGTGCTGCACCGGGCCGGGATCCCGTTCATGACCATGGTCTCCGACGTCGACGAAGAGGCGGTGGCCGCAGAATTAGGCTCGCCGGATCCAGAGACACTGGCCGGCGAGCTCGCCCGGGCGAAGGCCCTCGACGTCGTCGCCACGCTCCTGACCGACGTGGATGACGCACCCGAGGATCACACCGGAGATCACGCAGGCACCGCAGCAACACCCGCGCAGAACGAGCCCGCCCTGCTGGTGCTGGGCTGCGATTCGGTGTTCGAGTTCGACGGCGAAGCCCACGGCAAACCCGGCACCGCCGACGTGGCGCTGGAACGCTGGAGGGCCCAGGCCGGCGGCACCGGCACCCTGCACACCGGGCATACCGTGATCGAGATTCCCGATGCCGAGGGCGCACTGCCGGACCCGACCCGGCAGCGCCGACGCACGGTCTCGGCCCAGGTGAGTTTCGCCGATGCCAGTGAGGCAGAGATCCAGGACTACGTGGCCACCGGGGAACCGTTGGGTTGCGCCGGTGGCTTCACCCTGGAGGCCCGCGGGGCCGCCCTGGTGCGCCGGGTGGAGGGTGATCCGAATGCGGTGCTGGGCCTGTCCGTGCTGGCCCTGCGCGAAATGCTCAACGAGCTGGGATACTCGCTTACTTCCGTCTGGGCGGACTAACCGCGCCCTGACAGCGGGTCAACTGTAGGATTCCTACAAGAGATGGACCGATTCGGGCATGTTCCGCGCGTCATCCTGTAGGAATCCCACGTCTGGTGGCATACCCTTTTCAGGGTGACCCACCGAGCCCAGCGGGGTGCCCAGCGGCTCCGGGGAGGTCACCGAAGACCCCGATGCTGCCCCGTTGGCGGCAACCGAGCACGTTCAAGGAGCCGACCTGCATGACCGCCACCACCGGTGAGCCGATGAATCTCCGCCCGTTTTCGCGGGTGCTGATCGCCAACCGAGGCGAGATCGCGGTCCGGGTCATCCGCGCCGCTCACGATGAGGGTCTGGAGGCGGTAGCGGTGTACGCCGACGCCGACCGCGATGCCCTGCATGTGCGTTTGGCCGACGATGCCTACGCCCTGGGCGGGGTGACCGCCACCGATTCGTACCTCGTGGTGGACAAGATCCTGAAGGCCGCCCGCGATTCCGGTGCCGACGCCGTGCACCCCGGCTACGGGTTCCTTTCCGAAAACGCTGATTTCGCTCAGGCGGTACTCGATGCCGGGCTGGTGTGGATCGGCCCGCCGCCATCGGCCATCTCACAGCTGGGTGACAAGGTCTCGGCCCGGCACCTGGCCCAGCAGGTCGGTGCTCCCCTGGCTCCGGGCACCCCCGATCCGGTGACCAGCGCGGATGAAGTGCTGGCTTTCGCCGACGAATTCGGACTCCCCCTGGCCATCAAAGCCGCTCATGGTGGCGGTGGTCGCGGCATTAAGGTGGCACGCGAGCGTGCCGAGATTCCGGAACTCTACGAATCGGCCGTGCGCGAGGCCACCGCGGCGTTCGGACGCGGCGAGTGCTTTGTGGAGCGCTTCCTGGATGCACCGCGCCATGTGGAAACCCAGTGCCTGGCCGACGCTGCGGGCAACGTCGTCGTCGTCTCCACCCGCGACTGCTCCCTGCAGCGGCGCAACCAAAAGCTCGTGGAGGAAGCACCTGCCCCGTTCCTGACCACCGAGCAGAACGAGCGCCTTTATTCGTCCTCCGTGGAGCTGCTGCGTGCCGCCGGTTACATCGGCGCCGGCACCTGCGAGTTCTTGGTGGGCCAGGACGGCACCATCTCCTTCCTCGAGGTCAACACGCGCCTGCAGGTAGAGCACCCGGTCTCCGAGGAAGTCACCGGGCTGGACCTGGTGCGCGAACAGTTCCGCATCGCCCGCGGTGAGACCCTGGGCTACGACCACCCCGAGGTGCGCGGACACTCCTTCGAGTTCCGCCTCAACGGCGAGGACCCGGGTCGCAACTTCATGCCCGCACCGGGCACCCTGACCAGTTTCCGCCTGCCGGGTGGCCCCGGCGTACGCGTGGACACCGGCGTCGAGGAGGGCGAGACCATTTCCGGCGCCTTCGACTCGATGGTGGCCAAGCTCATCGTCACCGGCGCTGACCGCGAGCAGGCGTTGCGTCGATCCCGGCGCGCCCTGGCCGAGATGCAGATCGCAGGCATGGCCACCGTGCTGCCATTCCACCGCGCCGTGGTCACCGATCCTGCTTTTGCGCCCGAGGTGCACGGCTCGGACGAGCCCTTCAGCGTGCACACTCGCTGGATCGAAACCGAATTCGCCACCGAGCTGGCCCCCTACGCGGGTCCTGTTGGCGGCGCCGAGGCCGCGGGTGGCGCTGAGTCCGACGACGACGAACGCCGCACTGTGACCGTGGAGGTCAACGGTAAGCGCGTCGAGGTGTCTTTGCCCGGCGGCTACGGTGCAGTACCATCAATCTCCGGTGGTGCGGCCTCAAAACCAGGGTCGCGCCGTCGCCGTTCCCGCAGTTCAGCCCGAGGCGCCACCGCGTCCGGGGCCAGCGGGGACACGCTGACCTCGCCGATGCAGGGCACCATCGTCAAGGTGGCCGCCCACGTGGGTGACACCGTGGCCGAAGGAGACCTGATTGTGGTGCTCGAGGCCATGAAGATGGAACAGCCACTGACGGCCCACAAAGCGGGCACCATCACGGAGCTCGCCGCCGACGCCGGTGCCACAGTCACCGCCGGCGCCGTCATCGCCGTCATCGCCGACTAAATTAATCACACCTGTTCAGGAGAAACCTGCATGTCCGCAGACACCACCACCGTCGAGGGCTCCCGCCCCGACGACGGCACCGCCGAACTCGGAGTGCCCCGCCGCCGCGTCGTGATCGCCTCACTGGTCGGCACCTCGATTGAGTTTTACGACTTCTACATTTACGCCACAGCCGCCGTGTCGGTCTTCCCGCTGATCTTCTTCGCGGGCGCAGCCGATGGCAACGAATCCACCGCACTGCTGGCCTCGATGGCGACGTTCGGTGCCGCCTTCGTGGCACGGCCGCTGGGATCCATCATCTTCGGTCACTTCGGCGACGTCATCGGGCGCAAGGTCACCCTGATCGGCTCGCTGCTGACCATGGGCATCGCCACCTTCCTCATTGGCTGCCTGCCCACCTACTTCCAAATCGGGCTGTGGGCGCCGGTCATGCTCACCATCCTGCGCTTCTGCCAGGGCCTGGGCTTGGGTGGCGAATGGTCCGGTGCGGCGCTGCTCGCCACCGAAACCGCGAAGGAAGGCAAGCGCGCCTGGGCCGCCATGTGGCCCCAGCTGGGTGCGCCCATCGGCTTCATGCTGGCCAACGGGTTGTTCCTGATTCTGGTGGTGGCGTTCGGTTACAACTCCGTGGAGCACGGCGCCGACCACGTGTTTATCGACTGGGTGTGGCGCCTGCCGTTCTTGCTGTCCGCCGTCATGGTGGCTGTGGGAATGTGGGTGCGCGTCCGACTCGAGGAAACCCCGGTCTTCCAGCGCGCCATCGACAATGACCAGCGGGTGAAAGCCCCCATTAGCGAGGTCTTCAAGCGCAACTGGTGGGAGCTGATTCTCGGCACCTTCATCATGTACGCCACCTACGTGCTGTTCTACCTGATGACCACTTGGATCCTCTCCTACGCCATCGGTCGCCGCGAAAGCGGTGGCCTGGGCGAGTCCTACAACGAGTTCCTGGTGCTGCAACTAATCGGCATCCTCTTCTTCGCCGCCTTCGTACCCGTCTCGGGCCTGTTGGCGGACCGCTTCGGACGACGTCCCACCCTGATCGTGATTTCCGCGCTGATCGTGGTGTTCGGCCTGACCTTCGGCTGGTGGCTCTCCCCCGAGAACATGATCACCGATGACGGTATTTCGGCCGTGCGCATGGTCGCGTTCCTCATGGTCGGCATGGCGTTGATGGGTCTGACCTTCGGGCCCATGTCTGCGGTGTTGCCGGAGCTGTTCCCGACGAACACCCGCTACACCGGATCCGGCGTCGCCTACAACGTTTCCTCGATTCTGGGTGCCGCGCTGACCCCGTTCATCGCCGCGTGGCTGGTGCAGAGCTTCGACGTGTCCTACGTGGGGTACTACCTCTCCGCTGCGGCCGTGCTGACCACGCTCGCACTGATCCTGGCCCCGGAAACCAAGACCCGTAACCTTGACGAGGTCACCATTCGCTGATCTGGACTGGTCTGATCTGGATGGATCTGACAACGACCGGGCGGTGCTGATCGCTGTCCCTTCACTGGAGGGCAGCGACCAGCACCGCCCGCAGTTGTTCCAGCTGCTGTTGCAGGCGCTCCCGGGACGTCTCACCGATGCCCAACACGACGCCGGACATGGCGGGCTGCGCCGAGGTCCCCCGGCTCCAGTAATCCCCCAGCCCCTGCACGCCGAGCCCGGCTGCCCGTGCCGCGCTGATGACGCGGGCCTCTTGGGCTGCGTCGTCGAGTGTCAACACCGCGTGCAGCCCCCCGGCCATCGGCAGCACGGTGACCGAAGACGGCATGGAGGCATCCTCGAAAACCTGGAGCACCACATCACGACGACGCCGGTACTCCCTGCGCATCCGTGCGGTGTGGCGGCGCAGTCCGCCCTGGGCCATGAACGTGCTCATCGCATCCTGCACAATTCCCGACACCGGGGTGCCCGCCTGCGCCGTCAACGACGTCACCGCCTGACGCACATCCGTCGGAACCACCACATACCCCAACCCCAGCCCGGGGGTGACCAGTTTCGCGAAGGAGCCCAGGGTGGCCACCCGTCCGGTGGTGTCGGAGGCGGCCAGGGAGGGCAGTGGGTCACCCACATAGCGCAGTTCGGAATCGTAGTCGTCCTCCACCACCAAGGCGTTGTTGTGCTGGGCCCAGCGGATCAGGTCACGACGGCGCCCGGCCGACATGGATGATCCCAGCGGATACTGGTGTGACGGGGTGACGATCACCATCGCGGGGGCGTGGGCGCCGGTGGGAAGCGCGTCCACCCGCAGTCCGTCGTCGTCCACAGGCAGGGGCAGTACGCGGTGCCCCATGGAGGCGGGGACCTGGTGCAGCGAGGGATAACCAGGGTCCTCCACGGCGACCGTCAGCGGCCCCGAGTGACGAGCGCTGGCCGCCGTGATCAGCAGGCGCAGCCCATCACGGGCACCCGCGGTCACCACCAGCGCTTCAGGATCGACCGCCATGGCCCGCACGGAACGCAGGTGCTCGGCAATCTGCCGCCGCAGCGTCATTGACCCAGAGCCCACGTATCCGAGGCTGGGCTGGGCCGCGGCGGCACGCCAGGCCGCCCGCCAGGCGGTGGAGGTCAGCACCGAAACGTCGGGGCGCCCGGGGCGCAGCGGCGCCGCACGAGTGGTCTCCATCGGTGATTCCCTGCGGACGTCCCGGTGCCACGCCCGCGCGGACTCTGTCAGCTCCGTGGTGGTCGGTTCACGCCCCGAAGCAGGTGCAGGTGCCGGCGCCAGACGCGGATGCACCACGGTGCCGCCGGGGGTGGATTGCAGATAGCCTTCCTCGCCCAGCTGCTCATAGGCCGCACTCACCGAACCGCGGGACACCCCGAGTTCCTGGGCCAGCGCCCGGGTGGAGGGCATCCGGTCCCCGGGGCGCAGCCGATCGGCGTGAATCAGGGCACGGACCTGCTCGGCCAGCTGGCGCGGCAAACCGGGTGCGGTGCGGTCGATGCTCAGCGGCAGCTCGAACGACGGGGCAAAGCGGGCCACCGGGCCTCCTCGGGCAGACAAACTGGTCCACAAAAACTATCAGAATCTGGCCCTATCTTTGGTCCACACACTCGGACCACAATGGGACCCATGACTGAAACCATCACCACTGATCAGACCGACCACACCAACCGGAACCACCAGAACACCCCGGATGATGCCGCCCAGCTGGGCCGCGGCCTCGCCGAAATGCTCAAGGGCGGCGTCATTATGGACGTCGTCACCGCAGAACAGGCTCGCATTGCTGAGGACGCCGGCGCCGTCGCCGTCATGGCATTGGAGCGCGTTCCCGCCGACATTCGCGCCGAGGGCGGAGTGGCCCGCATGTCGGACCCGGACCTCATCGAGTCCATCATCAACGCGGTGTCCATCCCGGTGATGGCCAAGGCACGCATCGGCCACTTCGTGGAGGCACAGATCCTGGAATCCCTTTCCGTCGACTTCATCGATGAGTCCGAGGTGCTCTCGCCCGCCGACTACGTGCACCACATCAACAAGACCCGGTTCCGCGTACCGTTCGTGTGCGGCGCCACCAACCTGGGTGAGGCGCTGCGCCGCATTGGCGAGGGCGCGGCCATGATCCGATCCAAGGGCGAGGCGGGCACCGGAGACGTCTCCGAGGCCACCCGTCACATCCGCACCATCACCTCCGAAATCGCCCAGCTCCAAGCCACCGCCCTGCGCGATCCCGACGCCCTCTACGTGGCGGCGAAGGAACTGGCGGCCCCGCTGCATCTGGTGCAGGAGGTGGCGCGCACCGGCAAGCTGCCCGTGGTGCTGTTCACCGCCGGCGGTGTCGCCACGCCCGCCGACGCCGCGATGATGATGCAGCTCGGCGCCGACGGCGTGTTCGTGGGCTCGGGCATCTTCAAGTCCGGTGACCCCGCCGCCCGCGCTGCTGCCATTGTGAAGGCCACGGCTCAGTTCGACGACGCCGACGCCATCACGGAAGCGTCCCGCGGTCTGGGCGAGGCCATGGTCGGGATCAATGTGGCGGATCTGCCGGCTCCGCATCGTTTGGCCGAGCGCGGTTGGTGAACCGGATCGGCGTCCTCGCCCTGCAAGGCGGAGTGATCGAGCACCGGCGCATGCTGGAGTCACTCGGTGCGACGACCGTGGCGATCCGCGGGCCGAAGGATCTGCCCGGTGGACCGGGCGCGCAGCAGCCGCAGTTGGACGGACTGGTGATCCCCGGCGGGGAGTCCACCGCCCTGTCTCGGCTGATCGACATCGTGGGGCTGCGCGCCCCGCTGCGAAGCCTGATCGCGTCCGGGCTGCCGGTGCTCGGCACGTGCGCGGGCATGGTGCTGTTGGCCGACGACGTCGAGAATCCGGCGGCGGGACTGGTGCCGCTGGGCGGACTGGCGGTCCAGGTGCGCCGCAATGCCTTCGGTCCGCAACTGGATTCGATGCGCGCCGTCGTTGAGTGGACCCCGTCCCCTACCGATGACGCACAGCAAACGGGTCCGGTGCCACAGCGGGTGACGGCGTCGTTTATTCGCGCCCCCGAGGTGGTGCAACACGCCGCACACGTGCAGGTCATCTCCCGGCTACGCGACGGCGGCCGGGTGATCGGGGTGCGCCAGGGGCACCTCACCGCTGTCGCGTTCCACCCAGAACTCACCGGCGACACGACGGTGCACCGGGATTTTCTGCACCAGGTCGCCCGCCCCTCCCAGGTCAGCCGCGAACGTGCAGGCGTCGAGCCGCCTCGGCCACCGATCCCGACAGCGACGGGTACACGGTGAAGGTGTTCGCCAGGTCATCCACGTGCAGTTTGTGGGTGACGGCGAGCGCCAGCGCGTAGATCAGCTCGGAGGCACGCGGGGCGACGATGACGCCGCCCACCACCGTGCCGGAACCCTTGCGGGCGAAGATCTTGACGAATCCCTCGGAGACGTCGGCCATCTTGGCGCGCGGGTTGGTGGTCAGATCCATCTTGATCTCATCCACCTGGTACTGGTCGCTGCGAGCCTGCGCGTCGGTCAGTCCCACGGTGGCAATCTCCGGTGAGGTGAAAATATTCGAAGCCACCAGGTGGTGCTTGATCGGCTGCACAGCGTCACCCATCAGGTGCGCCACCGCGACACGTCCCTGCATGGCGGCCACGGAGGCCAGCGCGAACACACCGGTGCAGTCGCCGGCCGCGTAGATCCCGGGCACCGAGGTCCGCGAGACGGAGTCGGTGGCAATGTGACCGGATTCGGTAAGCTGCACGCCGACTTCTTCTAGCCCGATGTTCTGCGTGTTCGGGACTCCGCCGACGGCGAGCAGGCAGTGGCTGCCCTCGAGGATCTCCCCGGTGGACAGTTCCACCTGCACCCCGTTCTCGGTGCGGGTCACCGCATTGGCGCGGGTGCGGGAGACGACGTTGACGCCGTTGCGGGTGAACACGTCCTCCAGCACGCGGGCGGCGTCGGGGTCCTCGTTCGGCAGCACCTGATCGCGCGAGGACACCAGGGAAACCTTCGCGCCCAGCAGGTTGTATGCGGAGGCGAACTCAGCACCGGTCACGCCGGAGCCGACCACGATCATGTGCTCGGGCAACTCGGTGAGGTTATAGACCTGTTTCCAGTTGAAGATCCGCTGCCCGTCGGGCATGGCGGTGGGCAGTTCACGCGGTGAGGCGCCGGTGGCCAGCAGGATCGCGTCCGAGGTGACGGTTTCGGTGCCCTCGGGTGTGGTCACGGCGACGGTCTTGTCCGACGTGAGCTTCGCCTCGCCGATGATGATCTTGACGCCGCGGCGCTCCAAGGCGGTACGAATATCCCGCGACTGGTCGGAAGCCAGCTGGAGCAGGCGCCGATCGATCGCCTGGATGTCGGTCTGGATGGCCTCGGTGTCCAGCTTGACGCCCAGCGCGGGGGCTTTCATCACGCGACGGCGAGAGTCGGCCGTGGCGATGAGGGTCTTGGAGGGCACGACGTCGGTGAGCACCGCAGCGCCACCGAGTCCGGCGCGTTCCACCACGGTGACGGTGGCACCGAGTTTGGCCGCCACCAGGGCAGCTTCGTAACCGCCCGGCCCGCCGCCGACGATGGTGAGAGAGGGACGCTGAACATTTTCGAGAGGACTCACGTCACCATTGTCCTGGCGGGGTGGCCTAAATCCAAAACCCACCGCCGGTGAGTAGGGTGGTGTGCGTGAGTGATGAACGCTTTGTGACCGGCAACCACCCCGGATTCCCCCAGGCCCGCGAGGCCGCTCAAGCCCTGCGCGACTCCACCGGCGTGGACCGCCACCGCATCGCCGTCGTGCTGGGATCGGGGTGGGGCCAGGCCGCCGACCGCCTCGGCGAGACCGTGGCCACCGTGCCCACCGCCGAGTTGCCTGGATTCAACGCTCCGTCGGTACCCGGCCACCGGCCCACCCTGCGCTCGGTGCGGTTGCCCGATGGCTCTCACGCGCTGGTATTCGGTTCACGCACCCACTACTACGAATCCCGCGACGTCGACGCCGTGGCGCACACCGTGCGCACCGCTGCTGCGGCGGGGGCCGAGACCGTGGTACTGACGAACGGCTGCGGCGGCATCAACCCGGCACTCACCCCAGGCACCCCGGTGCTGATCAGCGACCACGTCAACCTGACCGGCGACACCCCGCTGCGCGGCCCCGAGTTCGTGGACATGACGGACCTGTACTCGCCGCGGATCCGTCGGATCGCCCGCGATGTGGACCCCGAGCTGACCGAGGGCGTCTACGTGCAGTTCGCTGGCCCCCAGTATGAAACACCGGCAGAGGTGCGCTACGCCCGGACCATCGGCGGGGACCTGGTGGGCATGTCCACCGCGCTCGACGCCGTGGCCGCCCGGCACGCGGGACTGGAGGTGTTTGGGATCTCGCTGGTCACCAACCTGGCCGCCGGGGTGTCGGATCAGCCGCTCTCCCACACCGAGGTACTGCAGGCCGGCACCGAGGCGGGTCCGCGCATTGCGGCTCTGCTCGCCGAGATCATCCATCGAATCTGAGCCGATGACTCCCGATTTCGCTGCGCCGACCGACCCGGCACTGGTCCACGCTGCCCGCGCTTGGATGGACATCGACCCGAACCCCGAGCACGCGCGCATCCTGGAGGACGAGATCTCCCGCGGCGACGGCGAAGCACTGCGCGAGCGGTTCGCGGGCACTCTGAGCTTCGGCACCGCCGGGCTGCGCGCTGAGCTCGGCCCGGGTCCGCGCCGGATGAATCGCGTGGTGGTGCGCCGCACGGCCGCTGGCATCGCCGATTATCTCCTCGCCGCCCTGAACACGCCTCCGCACACATCCCCGCACGCCCGCGAGCACACTCCCCCACGGATCGTGATCGGTTACGACGCCCGCCACGGTTCGGCGGATTTTGCCGAAGACTCGGCCGCCGTCGTCACCGCCGCCGGGTGCGAAGCATTGCTGTTCCCGGGGCCGCTGCCCACCCCGGTGCTGGCCGCCGCGGTCCGCCGCTTGGACGCCGACGCGGGCATCATGGTTACCGCCAGCCACAACCCGCCGCGGGACAACGGCTACAAGGTGTATCTGGGCGCCCGGATGACCGACGAGCACGGTCGCGGCGTGCAGATCACCGCCCCCTCCGATGCCGAGATCACGGCCCATATTGCCCGCCATGCCGCGACGATGCCGGAGCTGGCCGCCTCGGGCTGGACGGTGCTCGACGACGCCGTCGTCACCGACTACCTCCACGAGGTCCTCACCGCGCTGCCCTTGAACGCGCCGACCACCGACCGCGCCGGACTGCGTCTGGTGTCCACCGCCCTGCACGGGGTCGGCGGTGCGGTGCTCGCCGAGGCCCTGCAGCGGGCCGGATTCACCGACCATCACGTCGTCGTCGAGCAACAACAGCCCGACCCGGATTTCCCCACCGTGGCCTTCCCGAACCCCGAGGAGCCCGGCGCCATGGACGCAGCCCTCGAGCTGGCCGCGCACCTGGGCGCCGATCTGATCATCGCCCATGACCCCGACGCCGACCGACTCGCCGTCGGTATCCCCGATTCCGCCACCAGCACTCCCGAGCACCGCAGATACCGGATGCTCACTGGCGACGAAGTCGGGCTACTGCTCGGCCATCGGTTGCTGCCGGAACTACAGCGCACCCACACCACCGCGGCGTCATCGATCGTTTCCTCCAGCATGCTCGAGCGGCTACTTACCGGCACCGACGTCGAACACCACCGCACCCTCACCGGGTTCAAATGGATCGCCCGCACACCGGCCCTGGGTTACGGCTACGAGGAGGCGCTCGGGTACTGCGTGGCGCCCGAGGTGGTCCGCGACAAGGACGGTATCGCCGCGGCCCTGCTCATCGCCGACACCGCCGCCGCACTCGCCGCCCGGGGCAGCACACTGGGCGAGGAACTGGACGGACTCCAAGCCCAGGTCGGCCCCACCGCCACCGGGCAGATCTCCCTGCGGGTCACCGATCTGAGCCAGCTCGGCACCCTGATGACCCGACTGCGCGCTACCGCCCCCGCCACGCTCGCCGGCGCCCCGGTGCTCGACGTCATCGATTTCCTGCCGGACACCGACGCTCTCACGTTTCAGCTCGACGGCGCCCGGGTGATGGTGCGGCCCTCGGGCACCGAGCCAAAACTGAAGTGCTACCTGGAGGCCGTGGCCGGCACCGTCCCGGACGCCCACCACCGGCTCCAGGAACTCACCGCCGCGGTGCGCGAGATGATCGACGACGCCGGTAGGCTGGAAGCATGACTGCGCCCTCCGCGAGCCTCGCCTCCGTGATCGACCACACCCTGCTCGCCCCCACTGCCCTGCGCGAAGACATCCTGCGTCTGTGTGCCGAAGCCGACCAGGTCTCCGCGGCCAGCGTCTGTGTGAACCCGATCTGGGTAGCGACCGCCTCCGCCGCACTGCAGGATTCCACGGTACCGGTCTGCGCCGTTGTCGGTTTCCCCTTCGGCTCCACCCCCTCCGAGGTCAAAGCCGCCGAAGCCTCGGCTGCCGTGGCAGACGGTGCCACCGAGATCGACATGGTCATCCACCACGCCTCCGCCGTCGCCGGTGATCAGGCCGCACTCATGGCCGATATCTCCGCCGTGGTGCAGGCCGCCGGGGAAAACGTCGTCGTGAAGGTCATTCTGGAAACCGGCGCACTCGACGACGACGCCATCGTGCTGGCCTGCCAGGCCGCCGAGGCCGCGGGCGCGCATTTCGTAAAAACCTCCACAGGTTTTGTCGGCACCGGCGCCACGGTCGAAGCCGTGGCACTGATGCGCCACACCGTCGGTGATCGCCTCGGGGTGAAAGCGTCCGGCGGTATTCGCAACCGTGCCACCGCCCTGGCCATGCTCGATGCCGGCGCCACACGTCTGGGAGCCTCCTCCACTCTTGCTATCCTGGAAGAAGACTCCGAGTCAGACTCATCTGACGCTCACTCACCGAAGGGAACGAGGTAGACCGTGATTCGTGACGGAAAGGCCATCAACCACTCCGCTGAAGGCGGCTTCTGGGGCAACATCCTGGTGACCCTGGTGCTGTTCCTGGTGTTCTGCGGATCCCTGTTCGCCATGGGTTACTGGGACCTGGGCGCGGCCTGGGGCAACGCCTGGGCACCCGGCCTGATCGCTCTGGGCCTGGCCGTGGTCACCTTTATCGTTCCGAAGAACCTGCTCGGCCGCGGTGACACCCTCGAGAAGAACGACATCCACCGCGTCCAGACCGCCCCGGCCTCCACCCACCACTGAGGTAACCGGGTCGTTCACACGATTTTCTGAACCTGCCCCATCCCTCACCGCTGAATGACACCACAGCCCCCATCGACTTCCCCGCGGACCGGATCCACCGCCCGCAATACCGGGGTCGATGTGTTGCGAATCGTCTCCATCGTGGCGGTGGTGGTGGGGCATGTTTACGCCTCCGATCTGGAGTGGCGGCGCTACCTGGAGATCTGGCGCATGCCGCTGTTCTTCTTCCTCTCCGGGTTCTTCTTCACCCGCGGGCGCACGTTCGCCTTTGAAGCCCGACAACGGTGGCGCACCCTGGCGGTACCCTACCTGGCGTGGGGCGTGCTGATGAGCCTCGCCGCCTGGCGCTGGAACTCCGATGATCCTGCCCAGTTCTGGGAGCTCATGGCGCGCGGCTGGTACGGCGGCTCCTGGCAGGACCCGCCGTGGTGGGCGTTCTGGTTCATTTCGGTGCTGTTTTTCACCACCCTGTTGCGCCGCTGGCTGGAGCGCTATCCCAGCTGGGTGGCTTGGGCCGTGTCGATGGTCGGCCTGGGTCTGGCGCAGATCACCGGCGGTGACGATTACCCGGCCGGCCCCATGGGGCTCTTGCCGTTGGGCATCGGTCTTGCCCTACCGTGCATGTTCTACATTCTGTGCGGGGAGTTCCTCCGCTACGAGGTCTTAGCCCGCTATGCATCGATTCCGGGGACCCGTCTGGAACATCACGACGGCGCCCGCCGGCTCGGCCCGCACCAGCTGGCCAGCCTCGGTATCGTGCTCGTACTTCTCGGCGGACTCGCCGTCGCCGCCGGAATCCCCTCACACAACATCAAATTCTCTGGCTTCGGACTGTTCCTGATCACCCCGATCGTGGGCGTCGTGATGGCCACCGGCATGCTGTTGATATTCGGCACCTGGGTGAACATGGCGCTCGGCTGGGCCCGCCCCGCGGTCAACGCGTTGGTGCGCACCGGCACCGTGGTCGTGTTGGCCCACGGCTACATCATCATCAAGCTGGCCCAGTTCAATGTGGATGAGAACTTCTCGCGATTCGCCCTGACCGTGCTGATTTCCTGGGCGCTGGGCCTGCTCATCAACGCCACTCCCCTGTCGCCGCTGCTCTCGGGAGTACCCGCCCCCGAATGGTGGAAACGACGTCGCGCCGCGGCCGCTTCCTCGTCCGGTGATGCCGCCTCAGGTTCTGCGCCGACGTCCTAGCCAGCCTGCAGCTGACGTCGCACTGCCGCACGCAGCGGGATCGCCGCCGCAACCCTGTACGAGTACGAGGTCGACACCCATCTGTTCATCGACGACTCCACGGAGGATTACCACCCCGACGTCGCCGACACCGTGGCCGAACGCCTCCTAGACACGCTCCGGGGTCTCTAAACGTCCTGCGGAACCTCTCAGCCGACGCGCTCAGGACGACGACGCGACCGGCTCCGGGGCGAAAATCCGTTGCAAGAGTTCCTGTGCCCAGGCGAGCAGTTCGCCGTCGACCAGGTCCTTGCCCATCACCCCGGCAGTTTTGGGCCGCGGCACCAGGATGGCTTTCAGCGCTGGCTTCACGGAGGCGCCCGGGTACATCCGGGCCAGGCGCATCTCGCGCGATTCCGGCAGTTCTGCCGGACCGAACTTCACGTTCTTTCCCAGCAGCATCACTTCGTGCACCCCGAGCGCGCGTGCCTGGTTGCGGAAGCGGGCCACGGCCACGAGGTGCTGGGCGGGTTCGGGCAGCTCTCCGTACCGGTCGGTCCATTCCTCCACCACGGCATCCACTTCGGCGTCGTCCTTGGCCTGGGCCAGGTTCCGGTAGGCTTCCAGACGCAACCGCTCCCCCGGCACGAAGTCGTGCGGCAGATGCGCGTTCACCGGTAGCTCCACCTTCACCTCGGCGGCCCCGGTCTCCTCTTCGCCCTTGAAGTCGGCCACGGCCTCACCCACCATGCGTAGGTACAGATCGAAACCCACCCCGGCAATGTGCCCGGATTGCTCTCCGCCCAGCAGGTTGCCCGCCCCGCGGATCTCCAGATCCTTCATGGCCAGCTGCATCCCGGACCCCAGCTCGTTGTGCTCGGCCACCGCTTTCAGCCGTTCCAGCGCGGTCTCCCCCAACGGCCGCTCCGGGTTGTACAGGAAGTAGGCGTACGCCCGGTCGCGGCCACGTCCCACGCGTCCACGCAGCTGATGCAACTGGGAGAGCCCGTAGTTGTTCGCGTTCTCGATGATCAGGGTGTTCGCGTTGGCGATGTCCAGCCCGGTTTCGATGATGGTGGTGGAGACCAGCACGTCAAAGCGCTTCTCCCAGAAATCCACCATGATCTGCTCCAGCCGCGACTCCGACATCTTGCCGTGCGCCACCTCGACCCGGGCCTCGGGCACCAGCTCGCGAATGCGCGCGGCCACCGAATCGATCGACGACACCCGGTTGTGCACGTAGAACACCTGGCCCTCGCGCATCAGCTCACGTCGCACCGCGGCGGTCACCTGCTGATCGGTGTACCCGCCCACATAGGTCAGCACCGGGTGCCGTTCCTCCGGCGGGGTGGCCAGGGTAGAGGTCTCACGAATCCCGGTCAGCGACATCTCCAGGGTGCGCGGAATCGGGGTGGCCGACATCGCCAGCACATCCACATTGGTGCGCATCTTCTTCAGCGCCTCTTTATGTTCGACGCCGAAACGCTGTTCCTCATCGACGACGACGAGACCGAGATCTTTGAATTCGATCTCCGAGGAGAGCAGACGGTGGGTGCCGATCACGACGTCGACTGTGCCGTCGGCCAGGCCCTGCAGGATCTCGCGGGACTCCTTGGCGTTCTGGAACCGAGAGAGGGTCTTGACCCGCACCGGGAATCCGGCGAAGCGCTCGGTGAAGGTGCTGGTGTGCTGGCGGGCCAGCAGCGTCGTCGGCACCAACACCGCCACCTGTTTGCCGTCCTGCACCGCTTTAAAGGCAGCACGAACCGCCACTTCGGTCTTGCCGAAGCCGACGTCGCCGGACACCAACCGGTCCATCGGCACCTCGGACTCCATGTCCTTCTTGACCTCATTCACCGTGGTCAGCTGGTCCGGGGTCTCGATGAACGGGAAGGACTCCTCCAGCTCGGATTGCCACGGGGTGTCAGTGCCGAAGGCATGCCCGCGGGACGCCATCCGCGCGGAATACAGCTGAATGAGCTCCCCGGCGATCTGGCGGGTGGCCTTGCGCGCCTTGGATTTCGTGGCGGCCCAGTCCGAACCACCCATTTTCGACAGGCTCGGCGCCTCTCCCCCCACGTACTGGGAGACCTGGTCAAGCTGATCTGTGGGCACGAACAGGCGGTCTTTCGGCCCACCGCGCTTCGAGGCGGCGTATTCGAGCACCAGGTACTCGCGGTAGCCTTCCCCGCCGGCCGACACCGAGCCGGCTACCTTTCGGCGCTGCAGCTCCACAAACCGGGCGATGCCGTGCTGGGCATGCACCACATAGTCGCCCTCTTGCAGAGCCAGCGGATCAACAGCATTGCGCCGCTTTCGAGCGAGGGAGCGCTTGGCCCCGCGCTCGGCGCTGACGTGGTTGCGGCCGAACAGGTCCTGCTCGGTGACGACGCCGAAGCGCCCGTCGGGATAGGTGAAGCCGCGTCCGGTGACGGCCGTGATCAGCAGCACCTGAGAGGCCGGCAATCCTGAGCCCGTCTCCAGCCGGTCCACCAGCGAGGCGGTGATCCCGGCCTCGAGCATCATCTCCGCGATGCGCCGGGCGGATCCGGTGCCGTCGGTGGCCACCACCACGCACCACTGCTGTTCCATGCGCTGACGCACCAGGTCGATCATCGGCTGCACGTCGCCGGTGAACTGTATCGGGGCCCGGAAGCCGGTGGTCAGCGAGTCGACTTCGGGCAACAGCTCCGTATCGGTCTCCAGGGAGCTCAGCTGCCACCAACCCTGATCCCGCAGATGCGCCAGGGCGCGCGCCTCCGCCAGGCTGGCGAAACCGCCGGCCTGCTGCTGGTGGTCAATCGGCACGGACCCACCACCGGCTGCCGAGGCCCAGGCCGCCTCCAGAAATTCTTCGTTGGTGCGCAGCAGATCATCAGCACGATGCCGCACTCTCTCGGGTTCGACGACGACGCTGAGCGAGCCCGCCGGTAACAGGTCCAACAACGGCACCATCTCGGCCACCAGTGGGGCCAGCGATTCCATGCCCTCCACGGCGATGCCCTCGGCCATCCGCTCCAGCATGTCCACGGATCCGGGCATCTGTGCCTGCAGCGCACGCGCTTTGTCCCGTACCTCAGGCGTCAGCAGCAGCTCCCGGCACGGCGGGGCGAACAGCCGGGTGGGGGTGGCGGACCCGTCGTCGGAGGTGTCGGTGAGCGAGCGCTGATCGGCCACCGAGAAGTACCGCATCTGCTCAATCTCATCGCCGAAGAACTCGATGCGCAGCGGGTGCGGCTCGGTGGGCGGAAAGACATCCAACAGCCCACCGCGCACGGCGAACTCTCCGCGGCGGGACACCATGTCCACGCGAGAGTACGCAGCATCGGAAAGCCGGGCGACGACGTCATCGAAGTCGTGTTCTTCCCCCACGGCCACGCTCACCGGCTGCAGGTCCCCCAGTCCGGTCACCAGCGGCTGCAGCACCGAGCGCACCGGGGCGGTGATCACCCGCAACGGGGGCTGGCCGTCGGCCTCGGGGTGCGCCAGACGTCGTAGCACGGCCAGTCGGTGACCCACCGTATCCGAGCGTGGGGACAGCCGTTCGTGGGGTAGGGTCTCCCAGGACGGGAAATGCGCGACCGCCGAGGGGTCCATCCACGCGCCCAGCGTGGTGGTGAGGTCCTCGGCTTCGCGTGCGGTGGCGGTGATGAGTAGGACCACCGGATGTTCCCCGGCAGCACTCTCCAGCGCATCAGCGAGCAGGGCAGCGACGGCGGGGCGGGCCCCATCGGGCAACGCCAGCGCCAGGTCAGCGGTACGATCCGACCGCCCGGCGCCCGCCCGGGCGGCCGACACCGCCGTATCCCGACTCAACAAGGACAACAGGGGTGCCAGGGGTGATGGGGCTGAGCTCACACAGATTCCTTTGCCTTCACGATGACGCGGCCTCCAGCATATCGACTCTGCGCCGCCTGGCAGAACCGGATTCGATGTCGCGTCCCGTAGACTCTTTCCGAGTAACCCACCGCACGGCGCGGGGCGCGCACCCGTCCCCGCGAGAACAGGAGCCCTTGCCATGGCTTTCACTGAATCCACCGAGCTTCCCTTCCCCGTGGAAGAGGTTTTCGCCGTCCTCACCGACGAGGCCTTCAACCGCTCGGTCTCCGAGTCGCTCGGCGGCGAGCTGACGGAGTTTTCGGCCACCCCTCAGGGCGGCGACGGCGCCACCCTCGTGTCGATGACCCGCACCGTTCCTGCGGCCAAGCTGCCGGAGATGGCGAAGCGGTTCGTCAAGGGCCAGATTTCAGTGCAGCAACAGGATCAGTGGTCGACGGCGTCGGCTGAAGGCGCCCGTACCGCGAGCATGACCGTCACCGTTCCGGCCGGCAAGGTCACCGCGGATGTCACCCAGGTGCTGGAGCCCACGGAGAAAGGCACCCGCATCACCGTCTCTGGTTCGGTGACCTGCGGCATTCCGTTCGCGGGGGCAAAGATCGCCCAGTTCGCGGAGCCTCAGGTAGGCCGCGTGGTGAATCGTCAGGCCCGCGAAGTCAAAGCGTGGATCCAGTCCCGCTGATCAGTGGAAGCGGTTCTGGGCCGCTGCCATACCGTCTTCGATGAGGGATTCGACGGCGTCAGCGCAGCGGTCCAGGTGCAGCGGAAGTTCCTTGCGCTCGGTCGTGCCGAAAGGCCGCAATACATAGTCGGCCACATCCATGCGTCCCGGGGGGCGGCCGATGCCGGCGCGCACACGCACATAGTCTCGGGTACCCAGGGATTGGCTGATGGATTTCAGCCCGTTATGCCCTCCTTCACCACCGCCGCGTTTCAGGCGGATAGTGTCGAAGTCGATGTCGAGTTCGTCGTGGACGACGATGAGATGCTCCGGGGTCAGGGAGAAGAAGCGCACCAGCGCGCTGACCGGTTTCCCGGAGAGGTTCATGTAGCTGGCGGGTTTGGCCAGGACGATTTTGGGCGCCCCGGGGCGCAGCCGGGTTTCGACGACGGCGGCGCCGGCCTTGTGGCGGCTCCAGCGCTCCCCGTGACGGGAGGCGAGCTCGTCAACCACCATGTGGCCGATATTGTGCCGGGTTCCCGCGTATTGATCACCGGGGTTGCCCAACCCCACCACCAGCCAGGGGCCGGTGGTGGGGTTGGACTCCGCGGTGGTGTTCACTGCTGGCTAGCCGCAGATCACTCGCTGTCGGACTCGGCCGACTCGCCGGACTCTTCGCCTTCAGCAGCCTTGCCCTCGGCAGCCTCTTCGCCTTCAGCGGCGTCCTCGGTCTCTTCACCAAGATCCTGCTCGACAACCTCGTTGACGGTGACGATGACGTGATCCTCTTCCAGGAGCACCTCGCCTTCGCCGTCGACAACGACGTCGGTGGTGTGCAGGTGCTGGCCGGGTTCGCGTCCCTCGACGGAGACGGTGACGCGCTCAGGCAGCTTCAGTGCATCGGCTTCGACCGGCACGGTGACTTCCTCAAGGTTGTGAATCGCGCCCGGCGCGACCTCGCCTTCGACCTCAACGTAGACGTCGACGGTGACCTTCTCGCCCTTGCGCACGATGAGCAGGTCGATGTGGTCGATGGTGTCCTTCAGCGGATCACGCTGGACGTCCTTCGGCAGGGCCATCGTCTCTTCGCCGCCATTGACCAGGGTCAGCAGGGCGTTGGGGTTACGCACGGCGAGGAAGGTTTCCTGGCCGGGCATCAGGATGTGCTTCGGCTCGGTGCCGTGGCCGTAGATCACGGCGGGAATCTTGCCTTCGCGACGGGCGCGGCGGGATGCACCCTTACCGAAGTCGTCGCGGGTCTCCACCTGCAGTTTGATGCGGTCGCTCATAGTTGTCCTCCTGTGGTTTTGGTTCCAGGCAGGAAAGTCAGGACAGGCCAGGATCCGCGATGCGTTTCGCTGGCAGCCTCGTCGATCACGGAGCGTGACGCTCCCTCGCCTGGGCAACAGCGACTATTTTAGCACTTCCGCTCAGGCGTTGCCGTCGAAGAGACTCGTCACGGAGCCGTCCTCGAAGACCTCCTTGATGGCACGGGCGATCAGCGGGGCGATCGACAGTACGGTGAGGTTATTGAAACGCTTGCCGGCCGGGATCGGCAGGGTGTTGGTGACGACGACCTCGCGGGCCCCGCATTCGGCCAGGCGCTGGGCGGCCGGGTCGGAGAACACCGCGTGAGTCGCGGCGATGATGACGTCCTTGGCGCCGGCTTCCTTGAGCACGCGCACGGCTCCGGCAATCGTGCCGCCGGTGTCGATCATGTCGTCGATGAGCACGCAGGTGCGGCCTTCGACCTGACCGACGACGGTCTTGGACTCGGCCTGGTTCGGAACGGTCAGGTCACGCGACTTGTGCACGAACGCCAGTGGCACGCCACCGAGACGGTCCGCCCACTGCTCGGCCACGCGCACGCGCCCGGTGTCCGGGGAGACCACGGTGACGTCGGAGTTGCCCACCCGACCGCGGATGTAGTCGGCCAGCAGCGGAATGGCGAAGAGGTGGTCCACCGGTCCGTCGAAGAAGCCCTGAATCTGGGCGGTGTGCAGGTCCACGCTCATCACGCGGTCAGCACCGGTGGCCTTGTACAGATCGGCCACCATGCGGGCAGAGATCGGCTCACGGCCGCGACCTTTCTTGTCCTGGCGGGCGTAAGGGTAGAACGGGGACACCACGGTAATCCGGCGAGCGGAGGCGCGCTTGGCGGCGTCGATGAGCAGCAACTGCTCCATCAGCCAGTTGTTCAGCGGGGCCGGGTGCGACTGCAGGATAAAGACGTCCTTGCCGCGCACGGATTCCCCGGGGCGCACGTAGATCTCACCGTTGGCGAAGTCGTAGGCGCTCAGCGGCAGTAGCTCGGTGCCCAGCGCCTCGGCGATCTCCTCCGCCAACTCGGGGTGCGCACGTCCGGAGGCGATGACCAGCTTCTTGTTGACGTGATGGCTGAGTTCGCTCATCGGGTTCTCCTCAGTGACGGTGGTTCGGTGCGGCGGTTGAGATCAGGAGGTGGGAGCGGCAGGGCCGGCAGCCTCAGCAGCAGCGGTACCGGGGCGGTTTTCGCGCACCCAGTTTTCCATGTTGCGCTGCTGGGCAACGGTCAGGGCCAGTGCCCCGGCCGGAACGTTCTTGCGGACCACGGCTCCAGCGCCGGTGTAGGCGCCGTCGCCGATTTCTACGGGTGCGGTGAACACCGTGTTGGAGCCGGTGCGCACATGGGAGCCGATCACGGTGCGGTGCTTGTTCACGCCATCGTAGTTAGCGGTGATGTTGCCGCAGCCAATGTTGGTGTACTCCCCGATTTCGGCGTCGCCGGCGTAGCCGAGGTGCGAGAGCTTGGAGCCGCGCCCGATGGTGACCTTCTTGGTCTCGTAGAACGCGCCGATCTTGCCCTCCTCGCCCAGTACGGTGCCCGGGCGCAGATACGTGAAAGGGCCGACGGTGGCGTCGTCACCAATGACCGAATCGGTGGCGTCGGTGCGCTTGACGGTGGCGCCGGCACCGACGGTCACATCGGTGAGGGTGGTGTCGGGGCCGATCACGGAGCCCACGCCCACGGTGGTGGCACCGTGTAGCTGAGTGCCGGGCTTGAGCACGACGTCGGGGCTCAGGCTGACCTGGACGTCGATCCAGGTGGAGGCCGGGTCGATGATGGTCACCCCGGCGCGCATCCAGTGATCGGTGAGGCGGTTGTTCAGTTCGCGACCCAGTTCGGCCAGCTGGCGGCGATCGTTCGCGCCCTCAACCTCCCACTGGTCGGCCGTCATCAGGGACGCGACCCGGCCGCCTTCGGCGCGGGCCAGGCCGAGCACGTCAGTGAGGTACTTCTCGCCCTGAACGTTGTCGGTGGACACCTGTGCCAGGGTGCGGCGCAGCACGCGAGCGTCAAACGCATAGATACCGGAGTTCACCTCGGTCAGCGCCAGCACGGAAGCATCGCCGGTGTCCTGCTGAATCTTCAGCGCGTCCTTATGCTCCACGATCCGTTCCACCAACCCGGCGTCGTCGCGCACAATGCGACCGTAGCCGGTGGGGTCGGGCAACGAGGCGGTGAGCACGGTGACCGCGTTGGCGTCACGCTGGTGCGTGGAGACCAGCTCGGTGAGCGTCTCGGACGTGAGCAACGGAACATCACCATAGGTGACGACGACGGTGCCATCCAGGTCCTCGGGAAGCGCGTCCAGCCCCTGCTCGACGGCGCGGCCGGTGCCCGGGATGTCATCTTGGTCGGCAATAACCAGGTCCGGAACCAGTTCGGTCAGATGGGCGGCCACCCGGTCGCGCTCGTGGCGCACCACGGCCACCAGGTGCTGAGGGTTCAAGGTCTGCGCTGCGGCCAGTGCGTGTCCAACCAGGGACCGACCCCCAATAGGATGCAACACTTTAGGGGTGGTGGATTTCATCCGGGTGCCCTGACCAGCGGCCAGAACGATGACTGCCGAGGGGGCAGAGGTCTCCGTGGGGTATACGGACTCGGTCACAGACGGTCACTTCCTTGATCCGGTACTGCATGACGTTCCGCCCATAGGATTCGAACCTATACTGCACAGCTCCAAAGGCTGGCGTGCTGCCGTTACACCAGGGCGGACCGTGCCGTCGCCTCCGACGGCACCCGCCTATTGTTCCATATCTGCGAGGTCGATTCACGCTGGGGAAGAACCGAGCTCTTCTTCCAGATCGGCGGCGATCGACATCGTCACCTGCTCGTACAGCAGTCGACCCTTGTCTGCGGTGGCACCGGTGGGCGCGGAGAGACACCCGGTAACGGGGGTACGCTCGGCCACCACGGGCAACCGGTCGAAGCGCGGCAGCTCGGCGGCCGGGTGATCCACCGCCCGGTCCAGGTCCACCAGTTCGGGCTGCAGGTGCAGCATCAGCGCGGTCTCCAGCACCCCGCCGTGCTCAATATCCCAGCCCGGGAAACCGTCGGGGTACACCTCGGCCAGCGTTTGTTCGGTGACATAGTCCCAATAGGAGAGCAACAGGACCGCGGGCGCGCCGGCCTTCGACGTCGTGAATCCTCCCTCGCGCAGGGCCAGATCAATGCCCTCGTAGAGAAACTGGTAATTCTCATAGTGCCCATTGAGCAGCACCAGTCGGGTGACCCCCTGGCGCAGATAGGAGCTCACGATGCTGCGGGTGATGCCGATCATAGTGGCGGCATCCAGCGAGATCGTGCCGGGCAGATGGTCTCCCCCGCCGGATTTCTGCTGGGACTTGTAGCCGTAGTTCATGGGGGCGGCGACCTTGGCACCCGTGCGCTCGGCCACGCCGCGGGCCATGTGGCCGGACAGAATTTCGTCGGAAGCCATCGGCAGGTGCGGCCCGTGCTGCTCGAAAGCACCCACCGGCACGATCACGGTAGCCCCGGGCTGCTGCAACCACTGCCCGTACTGGTGGGCGTCCAGGTAACGAAGGTCGACGGTGCTCATAGAGATCTCCTCACGGTTCGTGATGCTCTTCACAGCGTACTGCCTTTGCAACAGAAACAACAGTGGTGCACTGAACGCAACTATGACAACAGCGACTTAAGATACGCGTTGCCGTATCTTAAGTTATGTCTACACTGATCTCATGCGTTATGTCTTGGGACGTTCTCACTCGCCCCTCTCATCCCGTTCTTCTCGATTTTCGGCTCGGCTGACTGATCGACATCGTCGACACCGCGGCCTGCTGGCCGTTGGTGCGGGTGCAGCACTGGTGCTCACCGCCTGCTCCTCGGAGGCCTCCCCCGGCGGGTCTGGAGGCGCAGACGATGCTGCGGTCGAGGGCGCGCTGAACGTCTACGCCACCACCGGGTATCTGGCGGATGCGGTGTCCGTGATCGCCCCGGACGCCGAAGTCACGACCATGGTCGGCCCCGGCGGCGATCCGCACACCTACCAGCCCTCCACCCAGGACATCCAAACCCTTCAGAACGCGGATCTGGTGCTCTGGAACGGGCTGCACCTCGAAGCCCAGATGGAGGGCCAGCTGCGCAGCCTGGGTGATGCTCAGGTCGCCGTCGGCGAGGAGATCGACGCGGAGTTGCTGCTGCCGTGGCCGGATGCCGACGAGGAGGGCGAGCCGATGCGCGACCCGCACATCTGGAACAGCCCCGAAGCGTGGTCGCAAGCAGTGGAAGTGATCGCCGAGACCTTCAGCGAGCACGACCCGGAGCGCGCGGACGACTACCAGCAGCGCGCCGAGGGCTACCTCTCCGAGATTCAGGCGGCCGCAGACGAAGCGGCAGACGCCACCGCCTCGATCCCGGCGCCGCGGATTCTGGTGACTGGCCACGACGCGTTCAACTACTACGGCGACACCTACGACCTCGAGGTGCACGCCACCGATTTCATCTCCTCCGATGCCGCGCTCAGCGCCGGGGAGCTCTCGGAGCTGGCCGATCTGATCGCCGAGCACGAGGTGCCGGTCATCTTCTACGACAACCAGGCCAGCCCGCAGGCCATCACCTCCCTGCGTGAGGCGGTGCAGTCTCGGGGGTGGGACGTGGCCGTCTCGGAGGAGGAGCTGTTCGCAGATTCCCTCGGCGCGGGGGACAATGTCAACACCTATCTGAAGGTGTTCCGTCACAACACCGAGGCCATCGTGAACGCATTGGGAGACGAGCACAGTGCCGACTAAGCACAGTAGCAACGGCGACATCGCCTGCAGCACCCGCCACCTGAGCGTCGCCTACCGCGATGAGGCGGTGGTGCGGGCCGTTGATCTCGACATTCCCGCCGGCGTGGTGATGGGAGTGGTCGGCCCCAACGGCGCGGGCAAATCCACCCTGATCTCCGCCATGCTGGGACTCGTCCGACCGCTGACCGGTTCGGTGCGATTTTTCGGCGAACCCCTGAACCGGGTGCGCTCCCGAGTGGGCTACATGCCGCAGTCGACGTCGGTGGATTGGGATTTCCCCACCACCGTGTTCGACGTCGTGCTGATGGGCACCTATGGACAGCTGGGCTGGTTCCGCCGCCCCGGACGCACCCAGCGCGAGGCGGCGCACTCCGCCCTGGAGCAGACCGGGATCACGAACCTGGCGGACCGTCAGATCGGCCAGCTCTCCGGCGGACAGCGTCAGCGGGTGTTCCTGGCCCGCACGCTGGCCCAGAATCCGGACTTGTTCTTCATGGACGAGCCGTTCCAGGGGGTGGATGCACGCAGCCAGCAGGCCATTGTCGATGTGCTGCATACTCTGCGAGACCAGGGCAAGACCGTGGTGATGGTCCACCATGATCTAGCTACCGTGCCGGAATACTGCGATCAGGTCACCCTGCTGAATCGCTCGGTGGTGGCTTCCGGTCCCGTTGATATCGCGTTCTCCCCTGAATCGATCCGCGCCACGTATGACCCTGCCGTTCAGCTCCCTGGAGCCACCGGATGAGTCTGCTCGAATTCTGGTCCGATCACACCTACCGCGTGGTGTTCCTCGGAACCGCGGTCATTGGCGTCGTCGCCGGATGCCTCGGCGCGTTCGCGTACCTGCGCAAACAGTCGCTGATGTCGGATGTCATCTCGCACGCGGCGTTTCCCGGAACCCTGGTTGCCTTCCTCGCCGCCGTGTTGGTGCTCGGCGTCGATGGACGGAATATGGGGCTACTGGTGATGGGCGCCATGGTGGTGGGCGCGGCCGCCGTCGGGTTCGCGCACCTGATCACTGCGATCTCCCCGATCCGGGTGGACACCGCGATGGCGATCTCCCTGACTCTATTCTTCGGTGCTGGAATGCTGATGATGCGCGTCATCTCCAATTCGGGTCTGGTGGGTATCGGCGGTATCCAGGACTATCTGTTCGGCAACGCCTCGGTCATGACCCGGGCCGATCTGACCACCTCCTGGGTGGTGGGCGGTATCGCGCTGGTCGTGCTGGCGCTGTGCTGGAAGGAATTCGCGCTACGTAGCTTCGATCCCCACCACGCCGAGGTGCTCGGATTCCGCGGGAAGGTCATCGACGCGGTGATGTTCACCTCCGTGGTGGTGGCCACCGTGATCGGCGTCAAGGCGGTGGGCCTGGTGCTGATGGTCGCGTTCGTGGTCACTCCCCCGGCTGCCGCTCGCCAATGGACCCGGAAACTGGGGCCGATGGTGGTGCTGTCCGGGATCTTCGGGGGGCTGGGATCCAGCCTGGGTGCTTATCTCTCCATCGCGATCGGCGATGTGCCCACCGGACCGGTGATCGTGCTGGTGCTGTTCGCCGTCTTCGTCGTCTCCCTGCTCTGCTCCCCGCAACGCAGTGTGGTGGCTGCCGCGATGCGTCGGGTACGCGCGCGGCGTCGACTGCGCGCCGAGCTGCTGGCCGAGAACCGTGAGCAGGTGCGCGCATGAGCTTCCTGATCGGCGTGATCCTGTTGGCGGTTGGCACAGCGCTCGCCTGTGCGTTGCTCGGGGCCTTCGTGGTGCTGCGGCGGAATTCGATGCTGGTGGATGCGATCGGCCACGCAGTGTTCCCCGGCATCGTTGTCGGCTACTGGTTCACCCAGGACCTGAGCTCGCCCTGGTTGTTGCTGGCGGCAGCACTGTCGGGGTTGATCGTGGTGCTGGGTTCCGAACTCCTTGAGCGCACCGGGCTGGTGGCTGGTGATGCTCCGCAGGGGCTGATCTTCCCTGCGCTCTTCTCGATCGGCATCCTGATGGTTTCGACGCATTTCTCGAACTTGCACTTGGACACTCACACCGTGTTGGTGGGAGACCTGAACCTGGCCGCCTTCGATCAGCTGGTGATCGGCGGCACCGTGCTTGGGCCCACGCATCTGTATGTGATGCTGGGCGTGCTGGCACTGGACGTCGCCTTTATCGCGCTGTGCTATCCAGCGCTGAAACTGACGACGTTCAACCAGTCCTACGCCGCCAGCCTCGGGCTGCGCACCGTGGCACTGAACACGACCCTGATGTTCCTGGTGGCGCTGACCGTGACCGCTGCCTTCTACGCGGTGGGAGCGATTCTGGTGCTCGCCCTGATCGTGGTGCCCGCGGCTACCGCCGCGCTGCTGGCGCACCGGATGTCCACGATGATCGCCTTGACGCTCGGCTTCGCCGCGGGCGGTTCTTTCCTCGGATTCTGGCTCGCGTACGTGCTCAATGCCGCCACCAGTGCCGGTATTGCAGTCTTTTTGGGGCTCATGTTCACGGCGGTGCTACTTGTGAGGCACCTGCTCGGAGCTCAACGACGGCGCCAGGCCGGATACCAGCTGATCCGAGAGTCTGCTGCTCAGGCAGTCCAGCGTTCAGAGGTCCACACCCCATGACCTACAGCCTTCGTTTCGGCCCCAATGTGTCGCGCATCCCCCTCACGCCCAACGCCGAACTGTACACCCTGCAATCAGGCCCGTTTCGGGAGGAAAATGCGGAAAGTTGCCTCCCTCACTCACTGGTTGAGGTTCCGCGAGAGTGTGCCGTGGCCTGCAACGACATCGCCTTCAGCGACCAGCACTATGTCGACGACGAGCTCGAAGCGGTTCTGAAGCGCCTCTTTGAGAAGTCAGGACCGCTGGTCAGTGAGCACCTGCCATCCAGAATAAATCTCGACGTGGACTACGACATGTAGGGAGAGTGCCCCCGAGCCAGTTCACCACGGGGGTGGTGCAGTCCAGAGTTAGACCGGCACCGTCCAGACCGAGTCGGTGGCGGCCTGTCCCAATGGGAGGGTCACCCCGGAGTCGACGAGCAGAATCTGGCGGGACCCGGAGAACGGTTGAGCCTCGCGTGCCTCAACGACTGCGCCGATCTGGACTCCCTGGGCGGCGAAAAACTGCAGCAGCTCCGGGTCATCGTCTGAGATCCGCTCGATCCGGGCGCGCTGACCCAGCGGCAGGTCGGTGAGCACCTCGGCGGCCACGTGGTCAATGCTGCCGTCGGCGGCCGGGATCGGATCACCATGCGGGTCGCGGCTGGGATGTCCCAAGTGCTCGTCGATACGCTCGATCATCAGGTCGGAGACGGCATGTTCTAAGCTCTCGGCCTCGTCGTGCACCTCATCCCACTGGTAGCCCAGCACGGTCACGAGGAACGTCTCGATCAGGCGGTGGCGCCGCACCATGGCCAGCGCCAGCAGGTCCCCGGCCGGGGTCAGACGCAGCTGCCCGTAGCGTTCGTATTCGACGAGGCCCTGCTCGGCGAGCTTGCGCATCGCATCCGACGCCGAAGACAGGGTGACGCCGGCCCGCCCGGCGATCAGGGACGGGGTGACTGGCTCATCCGACCACTCGCACAGCGTCCAGATGGATTTCAGATAATTCTGGGTGCTGGTCGATAGCTCTGAGACCGATCGTCCTGCAAATTCTGGCATGGCTCCACCCTATCCCAGCGCCCGGGGCGGACTCAGCGACTCACGTCCACCACGGTACGACCGCGCACTCCCCCGGCAAGAATGCGTTCTGAGGCGTCGATCATCTCGCTCAGTCCGATCGTCTCCGTGAGCGAATCCAGTACGGCGACGTCGAGTTCCTCGGCCAGGCGGTCCCAGGCCCGCTGGCGTAATGCCAGGGGTGCGTCCACCGAGTTGGCACCCAGCAGCCGTACCCCGCGCAGGATGAACGGCAGCACCGTGGTGGGCAAATCCGGTCCGGCCGCCAGCCCACAGCAGGCCACTGCTCCGCCGTAGCGGGTCTGGGCCAGGGCGTTGCCCAGCGTGGTCGAGCCCACGGAATCCACGGCACCGGCCCAGCGTTGGGACTGCAGCGGTTTCTCGGTAGGCGAGGTGTCCGAGAGTTCGTCGCGGTGGATGATCTCGGTGGCGCCGAGGGAGCGCAGGAAGTCCCCTTCAGAATCCACCCGTCCAGTGGAGGCGGTCACCTGGAATCCGCGTCCGGCTAACAGAGACACCGCCACAGAACCCACACCACCGGCTGCACCGGTGACCAGGATCGGACCGTGTTCGGGCACCATGCCGGCGTCCTCAAGGGCCAGCACACACAGCATGGCGGTGAATCCAGCGGTGCCGATCGCCGCGGCGTGTTTTGCGGTGAACGCCTCCGGCACCCGCACGACTGCTTCCGCGGGCACCCGGGTTGCCTCGGCGTAGCCACCGTGACGGGACTCGCCGGCCCCGGCGCCGTTGAGCACCACGGTGTCGCCGACGGAAAGCCCGGTAGCGCCCGGATCACGCACGGTACCCACCGCGTCGATGCCGGGGACCAGAGGCCAGCTGCGCACGATGCCACGGCCGGACAACGCCATGCCGTCCTTGAAATTCAGGGAGGACCAGTCGACGTCGATCACCGCGTCGGTATCGGCGGCGCCGGGGGCCTCCGCGCCGAGGATGGTCTGGTCGTCGAGGTCGTCGGAGAGCACGGGTGCGGCACCCTTCTCCGGAATCAGCAGGGCACGCATGGTTCCCCTTTCAGTGGGTCGATTTTTCGTCACCTTCAGCCTACGGAGCGAACCCGTGCCGACACTAGGGGCGGCGGACCAGCCGAATCTCGCTCAACCCTGCCCACTCGCCGTCAAGCGACTCTCGCGCGCCGTCTGGGGTGAAACCATGGTCGCGGTAGAAGTTGAGGGTTGTCTGGTCCTGTTCGATCACCCACACCAGCGCCTCACGGCCCTGCAACACCGTTTCCAAGAGCAGCGCGCGCAGCCCCGGAGCCCCAGCCCCGGGCGCCGCGGGTGCATCGTGTTTCTGGAGCACGTAGAGCATCCCCATCTCGATGCCCACGCCAGCGTCGGCGTCCTCGGGCAGGGTCGGGGTGGCACCAGCGATGCCGATGATCTGGGGGCCGAAGGTGCCCTCCAGTTCGGCCACGTGGAACTCGGCTCCGGCGTCAATGCCGCGCTGCCACCAGGCAATGTCCTCATCAAGGCGGGCCTCGGCGCGGCGGAAAAACTCCTCGTCGCGTAGGTCCGCGTAGACCTCACGCCAGCAGGCGAGCTTCAGTTCTTGCGCGGCAGGAATGTCATCGCGGGTGGCCTTCCGAATGCGAGCGGTCGTCACGGGGTGCTCCTTCGAGAATGGTTCAGGTGCTCTATCGTGGCAGCTACAGCAGCGAGGAGAGGAACTCCTGGGTGCGCGGGTGTTGCGGGTTCTCGATCACCGTGGCGGGTTCACCGGATTCCACGACGACGCCGCCGTCCATGAACACCACCGTATCGGCAACCTCTCGTGCGAAGCCCATTTCGTGGGTGACCACCAGCATGGTCATCCCGTCTTCGGCCAGCTGCTTCATCACGCGCAGCACCTCGCCCACCAGCTCCGGATCCAGAGCGGACGTGGGCTCGTCGAAGAGCATCAGTTTCGGTTCCATCGCCACGGCCCGGGCGATTGCCACCCGCTGCTGCTGCCCGCCGGAGAGCTGGTTCGGGTAAGAGCCGGCTTTGTCGGCCAGACCGACCTGCTCGAGCAGCCGATGGGCGCGGGCCTTGGCCTCGCGCGGAGTGATGCCAGCCACGTGGATCGGGGCCTCGATGATGTTCTCCAGCACCGTGCGGTGCGGGAACAGGTTGAACTGCTGGAACACCATGCCGATCCCCGCGCGCTGCCGGGCGGCTTCCTTCTCGGAAATTTCGTACAACACGCCGTTGCGCTCCCGGTATCCGATCAGATCGCCGTCGACGTAGAGCCGTCCGGCGGTGATCTTCTCCAGGTGGTTCACGCAGCGCAGCAGGGTGGACTTGCCAGATCCAGAGGGCCCGATCAGACAGGTCACGGTGCCAGGGGCGATCTGCAGGTCAATCCCCTTCAGCACGGGAACCGCACCGTAGCTCTTGTGCAGGTCCCGGGCGTCTACCATCAGGTTCGTCATCTCAGTTCCCCTTTCGGTAGGGCTGGTTATCCGCCACGGTCATGTTCGCCGGGATCGACCCCTCGGCGTCGGCCAGCGCCGCCAGCTGGCGGCCGGTGAGTTCGCGGGTGACACCGCGGTCGTAGTGCTTCTCCAGGTAGTGCTGACCGACCATGAGCACCGAGGTGACGGCGAGGTACCAGGTGGCAGCCACCAGCAGCATGGGGACCGGGTCGAACAGCGCATTGGCGATGTCCATGGAGCGTCCGTAGAGCTCCAAGGAGTAAGGCACGGCGACGACGAGCGAGGTGGTCTTCAGCATCGAGATGACCTCATTGCCAGTGGGCGGGATGATGATCTTCATCGCCTGCGGTAGCACGGTGCGGCGCATCGTCAGCGACCAACTCATGCCGAGCGCTTTGGAGGCTTCCATCTGCCCGGTAGGCACCGCCTGAATACCGGAACGCACGATTTCTGCCATGTACGCGGCTTCATTCAGGGCCAGCCCGATGACGGCGAGGAAGAACATATTGCTCAGCAGCGCCTGCAGGTCGATTTCGGTGAAGCCAAGGTTCAGCGATTGGTACAGCGAGCCCATCAGCCCCCAAAACACCAGCTGTACGTAGACGGGAGTGCCGCGGAATACCCAGAGGTACACCCAGGCGACGGCGCGCAACACCGGGTTCGGTGACATGCGCATCACGGCCAGCACCACCCCGAGCACCACGCCGATCAGCATCGACAGCACCGTCAGCGCCAGGGTGTGTAGCGCAGCAGTGGCGATGCGGGTGTCCAGCAGGTACTGCCGGTACACATCCCAGCCGTAGTTATCGTTGTTCAGCGCACCGATGATGAACCAGGCGGCCAGTGCCAACACCACGGCGGCAGCGATCCACCGTCCGGGGTGGCGCAGCGGCTTGGCTTGGATGGGCGCAGCAGACGGGCGTGCAGTGTCGGTCGGGGTCATGATGAACTCTCCCTGGTTGCAGGGGTGCGGTCGGCGGATGAGTAGGGCTCTTCGTTGATGAGTGCCTGGTCGATCAGGCCCTCATCGATATTCCATTGGCCCAGCACCTCGGCGTAGGTGCCGGTGTCGATGAGATGCTGCATGGCGGCAGCGAGCGCCTCGGTGAGCTCGGAATCCTTCGGTACGGCGAACCCGTAGGGCGCGGCCTGGAACATCTCCCCGGTGGCCATGATCTTCCCGTCGGCGCGCTCGGCCGCCCAGGCCGTGATCGGTGAGTCGGCGGAGAAGGCATCAGCCCGGCCCAGCACTAACGCGGTGGCCGCGGTATCCGAGGTGTCGTAGGACAGAATCTCGATCCCGGGGCGGCCGGCTTCCCGGCACGCCTCGGATTTCGGACGCAGGTCATCGGTCTCGGAGACAGTGTTTCGCTGGACTGCCACGGTAAGCCCGCAGGCGTCGTCTGGATCGATCGTTCCGTGCTCGGAATCGGTGGCCTGGGCCCACTGAATACCGGCGTAGAGGGAGTTCACGAAGTCGAAGTTGGTGCGGCGCTCCTCAGTATCGGTGAAACCGGAACCACCGATGTCGATGGTGCCTGAGGACACCGCCGGCAGGATCATCGCGAAATCCTGCTCAACGGGGCGCAGTTCGAGCCCCATCGCCCCGGCGAGCGCCGTGGCCAAGTCGATTTCCAGGCCGACGATCTCGCCGTGGGAGTCCTTGAACTCGAAGGGCGCAAAGGGCGGGTTGGTGCCCATGGTCAGGTAGCCGCGCTCGGCGATATCCTCGGGAACGAGTGCCGCCACGTCGGCCGATTCCTCGACCTCCACGGGCTGCCAGCCCTCAGGATGACCCTGCTCTTCATTGGTCACGCAGCCGCTGAGCACACATGCGCCCACGAGGGCCACAGCGCTCAGCCGCACGGCGCGCGCCACGGGGCGAAGGGAAGAAAGCATGAGGAGCAGTCTACCGCTGTCGGTCTCGCCCCGAGGCGCACTGGCCGCGCGACAGGACGAATCAGCCAATTGCTTCGTTGGCCAGCGCTTCCAGCTCTTGAGCCACCCAGGGCAGGCTCAGTGGGCTTTGCATGCGTAGCGCCCAGGCCACGACGGCGAAGGTGGAACCCGCTTCGGGTTCCAATACCGCGCAGCGTCCCTCCTTCACCGCAGGCACCGCCTGGAACAGCGGGTTGTCGAGGAACCAGTCTGCACTCTCTTCCGCAGGGCTCAGGGTCACCAACAGCACATCGGCATCAATGTTCCCGATGAGCTCATCACTGACAGTGTCTTTATCCGGGGAAATTCTGCGCGCTGGCGGGTAGCTCGCAGCCGAGCTCAGTCAGCACGGCACCGCCGAGCACACGGCACCGGCCGTCCGTGATGCACTGAGACAGTCGGACATGATCCGGCATGGTGTGGTGATCCTCGTCGACCCACTGAATCTGCGCCATCCGGAACTCGCGGCAAACACCGACTTCACCGCCCTGCACCACCCAGAGTCCTTCGGGGTGGCGATCATGCAGTCTCCCTCATGCTGGTACGCCCATCGGGACCAGACAGAGGGTGATCTGGTGGGCACGAAGCCGGTTCCCGTGCTGATCCAAGAGTTTCTCGACGCCAAAGAAACCGTACTGGACCAGCTCCGGCTCTACCAAGAGTGCGGCATGTGGGAGTTCGGCCCGCCGCCGGCGCGCGTCTGGCAAGTCCTGGGCAACCGGTGGCTGAACCAGGTACTCACACTGCGTGGCGCTGACACCGTCTACCGGGAATTCGCGGGCGGTTACGACGCCGCTTGGTGGCTCGGCACCTGGGCTGACGCCCTGATCTGAGCGTTCCCTCCGGCAGAATCCTGACGCTGGTCGGTTCGGTTCAGCTATGTTCAGCGTCCAGGAACCGGAGAATTTCGGCGGTCACCTCGTCGGCCCGCTCGGAGAAGAATCCGTGCCGGGTACCCGCCCAAAGACGTAGCTGCGCTCCGGGGATCCGGCCCGCGATACGTTCGGCGTTGACCACCGGCGCCATCTCGTCGTCGGTGCCGTGCAGCACCAGGGTGGGCGCCGTGATCTCCGGTAGCACCTCCCAGGCGTCGTGCAGGTCGCTGACTTTCAGGTGTGCCGCGCGTTCCGGTCCCGTCATGCTCGCATCCCCTAGCAGCGTGCTCGACTCCGGTGTCCCGCCCCAGGCCGGGGTGTAGAACAGCTCGAAAAGCATCTGCAACCGCGTGGCAGCATCGGCGCGACCGAGCCGGGCCCGCAGCTCATTGCTGCGCTCCACCGCATGCTCGCCGCCGGGCGTGGTGCAGGCCAGAAGCAATGCGCTCACCCTCGCCGGCTCCCGGGCTGCCAAGAACTGAGCGATCCGCCCGCCCATGGACGTTCCGTAGACAACAGCCTGATCGGCACCCACATGATCGAGCACGGCCCGCGCGTCGTCGGCGAAACTGCGGGTGGTCCACGGCCCGATCTCACCACGGCTCTCGCCCGTACCGCGATAGTCGAAGGTCACGGTGCGGAACCGGTCGTGGAACCGCTCCCGCAGCCCGTTCCACCATCGGTGCGAATTCGCCTGCCCGGGAAGCAGCAGCAGCGTCGGACCATCGTCCGGGCCGTCCTGTTGCACCGCGAGAGCGAAACCATCAAGTGTGGTTAGAGTGGTGTTCAGTGTCATGAAAGCAGGGTCTCCTGTGGATCATCCAGGGGTGCTTTCGCACTGTATCGCACGACCACCGGTGAAGGAGCCTCCATCATGGAACCCGCCTCGGATCAGCAAATTCCAGCGTGGCTTGAGTCGCTGAATATGTCCCGCGTCAAGTAGTTGGCAGGATTTCCTTGGTTTTGAATGTCGGGGTGGTGGGGTCGGCCAGGCCCAGGTGCACCTCCTTGGGCCGGTTCCATGAGATGGCCTCGTGGGGCCGGAGCTCGTTGTACTCGATCCGGTAGTCCTCGGCCCGCTCGGCGAGCACGATCGCGTCGTCAATCTCGTCCAGGTAGAGCCGTTCGTACTTCAGCGTGCCGAAGCCGCGTTCACGGGACCCGTTCTGCCCCGGGGTCTTCACTCGGGTGCGCACGTGGTGTAGCTCGGGGTGGGCGGCGATGAAGGACTCGAAGCGGAAGGACCGGAACGGCCCGCCGTTGTCCGTCACGATGGTCACCACGGGCAACAGCTCACCGGTCTCGGGATCGACCGGGCAGGCCTCGACCAGCGGGTGACCGAACATGGCCTCGTAGTCGGCCAGGGCCAACTCGATCGCGTCGATCGCGTCGTGCTGGTTCCCGGTGGGCGAAACGTGGAAGGGGTGCTCGTACTTGGACCAGTAGTCCCGGCACCCGGCCAGCCGCCAGGTCCCTCCGGTGGTGGTCTCGAACTCGCTGAAGTCCAGCTGCCAGACTTGGTTCGGGCCTGAGGGCTCGGTGGCGAACGCGGCCTTGCGCCGCTCGGCCAGCTTCCGTCGCTCCCGTTGGTACTGCGCGGGCAGAATCAGCCCCTCGTCGCGCAGGATTCGCAGCACGGTCGCCTCGGAAACCACATGCCCGTCGTGGCGGACCATTGCCCAGATCTTCCGATGCCCCCACGCCGGATGGGCCAGCGCGTGCTTGACCACCAGTTCCCTGGCGGCCTGCCGTGCCGGTTGCGGCCACGGTCCCTTCACCGCCGTCCCGGTGCGGGCCTTGGCCTGCCAGCGGCGCCAGGTCCGCTCGGGCATGTCGAAGAGCTGGCAGAACCTCGCGGTCGACATGCCCGCTTCCACGCGGATCACCTCGAGGTCCTCGAAGGGCCCAGCCGGCCCTCCGCGGACTTCTTCCACACCCTGGCCTCCAGGTGTGCCTCGCCCAAGGCCTGGGTCAGCTCGGCGACCTCGGCCTCCAGCTGTTCCTCTCGGGAGGATGGTCCGGACCTGCCGGCCACCAGGGCGGTCTTGCCGGCTTCCAGGAACTCGGCCTTCCACCGTCCGATGGACTGCTCACTGACTTTCTCCTTGCGTGCCGCTTCGGCGATGGACATCTCGCCGGCCAGCACGCTCAGCACTATCCGGGTCTTCTTCTCCGCCGGAATCGAGGGTGGTCTACCCATGTCTGACTCTCCTTCAGGACCTACATAACGGCCCTGCCACTAAGTCTGACGCGCGACAAATATTCCGGGCATTGCCGACCTCCATGTTCACTTCATGCCCGACAATGTGTTGCGAAAGGTGTGGCAGTTCTTTGACGCCGTGGATCGCCCTGGAGTCCCTCCGTGGTCCATCACCTACCGCACCGACGAAGCTGAACGGGTGCGTACCCTGCGCGACATCGGGGTAAAGCACTTCGGCACCCTTAATTACGCCCACCGGAGGGGAATGGCAGCCTGGCTGAACGACTATTCCACCCGTTTCGCAGCAGAGCACCCCGAATCCATCCACTCAGCCACCTTCTTCCCGGAGCCCGAGGTCGTCGAGGTGGTGGAACAAGCGTTGGACGACGGCGCACGACTGTTCAAGGTCCATATACAGGTCGGCGGCTTCTCGCCGGTAGACCCACTGCTCGACCCTGTGTGGCAGCATCTCGAAAAGCGGGGTACCCCGGTGGTCATCCACTGCGGCCACGGGCCGAACCGCGGCCGGTTCACCGGTGTGGAACCGGTGCAGGAGCTGCTCCAACGGCATCCGGAACTAACACTGGTGATCGCCCACGCCGGACTGCCAGACTACGCATCATTTTTCGATTTGGTCCGCCAGTACCCGAACGTGCACTTGGACACCACGATGGTGGGCACCGACTACATGGAGTCGATCGCTCCGCTGCCGACCGATTTCCCGGACCACATCGCCGCCATTGCCGATCGGATCGTGCTCGGCACGGATTTCCCGAACATCCCCTACCCCTATGCGCACCAGCTCCAGGTCATCAACCGGTGGGGACTAGGGCGGGAGGCGCTCGCCGACCTTCTCTGGCACACCCCGCGCCAACTGGTCGGGCTCGGGGACTCGGAGCCCTCAGGTACCAGGACGTGAAAGTCGGGTGAAGGTCCGGTCGTGATACACCATCGGATCCGCGCTCTCACCGGACACAATCTCTAGGACCTCCGCAGCCACCAGGGTCGAGGACCCCACCGGCACCTGCTGAAGAGTGCGACAGCGCAGTGCCGCTCGCACGCCCGGCAGATACGGCTCTCCGGTATCCAGCACGGTCCATCCTTGCTCAGGGGTAAAACGCTCGCCGCCGGTGACGCTGAAGTGCTGAGCAATGTCCTGATGTCGGTGGTCCAGCAGGTGTACCAGGTAACTGTTGCTGCGGATGATGGCACCGGCGCTACCCGTCGCCCGGGTGACCGAGAACGACAGCGCGAGCGGATCCACACTCACCGAGGCCACGCTGGAGGCGGTGAGGCCGACTGGTCCATCCGGTGTGGCCGCAGTGATGAGCGCAATACCGGCCGGATGCTCACGGAAGGCGTTCTTGAAAGCGGTCAAGACGTCGACCTTCGCCTCGACAGGGCGGCTCATGCGTACTCTCCTTGTGGGGGCAGTGCGGAGATCAACGCATGATCCTTGGGAATCACGCCCATCTTCGCCGCACCACCCGGCGACCCTAAATCCGAGAAGAACTCCACATTGGCACCGTAGTAATCCTCCCACTCCTCAGGAAGATCATCCTCATAATAGATCGCCTCCACCGGGCACACCGGCTCACAGGCACCACAATCCACACACTCATCCGGGTGGATATACAGCATCCGCTCACCCTCATAAATGCAATCCACCGGGCACTCATCAATACACGCCCGATCCTTCACATCCACACACGGCAGAGCAATCACATACGTCACGAGACGGGACCTCCAGGGAGAAAGAACGACTACCCACACTGTAGAACCTCAAGTATGGTTGAGGTCAAAGCCCGGAAGGTATGCAAGGTGTCACAACAGGCAGACGACGCTACTGAACTATCAACGATCGACCACCACCCCGACGAGCTGATGACCGTCGGGGAAATGAGCAAGCGCACCGGAGTTGCCGTCTCCGCGCTGCACTACTACGAGCGCATGGGTCTCATCACTTCATTCCGCACCGCCGGAAATCAACGCCGCTTCCCGCGGCACATGCTGCGTCGCGTCGCGCTAGTCTCCGTGGCCAAGCGGCTCGGCATTCCCCTGTCGGATCTGCAGGAAGCCTTCGCCGACGTCCCGCTCACGGGGACCCCGAGCCACGAAGACTGGCAAAAAGCATCACGGCGCTGGAAACGCGTGCTGGAGCAACGTCGCCAGGGCATCGAACGTCTCGAGAAGGAACTCACCGGCTGCATCGGTTGCGGTTGCCTGTCCATGAAAGCGTGCACACTGCTCAATCCCGACGACGAGCTCGGCGATACCGGAGCGGGTGCTCGCCGCGTCCCCTTGGAGTGACGTCGCGTTTAGCAAGACGCCGCCCCACCCGTCAATTCGTGACGCCGGCACGGGCGAGAGAATCCGGCATTGATCGATGAGTGCCCGTACTTTACGCGCCCCAAGGATGTGTGACCGTCCTAGTTGCCAGGCGGGATAGGGCGGCACTTAGGCTTGCCACATTCCACCACCCACACGGTCCGACCGACGAGTCGCAGACTCCGGAATGAGGGCGACAGATCACCATGAGCCACGACTTCACACTGACCATCAGCAGGATTCCCTTCGACGAGGACTATCGTCCCGCCGAGGGCACCCGACTGACCACGAACTTCGCGAATTTGGCGCGCGGTGAACACCGTCAGCAGAACATGCGCAACACCCTGCAGATGATCAATTCCCGCTTCAACCACCTGGCGAACTGGGACAACCCCACCGGCGACAGGTACACATTGGAGATCGAGATCGTCACCATCGACATTGACGTGGATGGTCAGGGCAAGACGTTCCCGGCGATCGAGCTGCTGCAGACCACCATCGTGGATCATCACACCCAGCAACGCATCGCCGGCGTCACCGGGAACAGCCTGTCGTCCTATGTCCGCGACTACGACTTCAGCGTGCGCCTTCCCGCCTACAACATCAATACCGAACGGCGGGAGGTTCCGGAGGACTTCGGTCTCCTCCACGGAGAGTTGTTCAAGTTCGTAATCGACTCGGATACTTACCGCGAGGCGTTCGCCAAGCCACCGGTGATCTGTCTCAGCGTCTCCACCAGCAAAACCTACCGGCGCACCACCAACGTTCACCCGATTCTGGGCGTGGAGTACCTCCACGATGACGACTCGCTGACGGACCAGTATTTCAACCGCATGGGGCTCCAGGCGCGCTACTTCATGCCCACCGGCAGCGTGGCTCCCTTGGCCTTCTATGCAGGCGAAGGTTTACTCACGGACTACACCAACCTTGAGTTGATCAGCGTGGTCAGCGCCATGGAGTCGTTCCAGAAGATTTACCGCCCGGAGATCTACAACGCGAACTCGCCCGCGGGTGCGCACTTTCAACCGAGCCTGGAGAACCCGGACTGCTCGTTCACCCAGATCGAATACGACCGCCGTGAGCGCAGTCAGCTGGCTCAGCGCCAAGGACTCTTCACCCAAAAGCACTTCATCGAACCCTACAAACCCGTTCTGGAACGTTGGACCGCCGATCGCGGGCAGCGTGCCGTCGCGAGACAAGGTTGATCGCCATGAATTCTCTATTGCCCACCTCCACCGCCGGCAGCCTACCGAAGCCAAGTTGGTTGGCCGAACCAGGCCAGCTCTGGTCGGCCTGGCGATGGCAGGATGACGAACTGCTCGAAAGCAAGCGTGACGCCCTGCGCCTGTCCCTGCACGAACAAGAATCCGCGGGCATCGACCTGGTCAGCGACGGCGAACAGACCCGCCAGCATTTCGTCACCACCTTCATCGAGCACCTGGACGGCGTCGACTTTGAGACCCGGCAGACTGTGCGCATCCGCGACCGCTACGATGCCAGCGTCCCCACCGTGGTCGGTGCGGTGTCCCGCGAGAAGCCGGTGTTCGTCGAGGACGCCGCCTTCGCCCGCCAGCACACAGACCGTCAACTTAAGTGGGCGCTCCCCGGGCCCATGACGATGATCGACACGCTGTACGACAGCTACTACGGCAGCCGCGAGAAACTGGCCTGGGAGTTTGCCGGCATCCTGAATCAGGAAGCCAAAGAACTCGAAGCTGCCGGCGTCGACATCGTCCAATTCGACGAGCCGGCGTTCAATGTGTTCTTCGATGAGGTCAACGACTGGGGCGTCGCCGCTCTGGAGCGCGCCGTGGAGGGTCTGCGCTGCGAGACGGCGGTGCACATCTGTTACGGCTACGGCATCGAAGCGAATATCGAGTGGAAGAAGACCCTGGGCTCAGCATGGCTGCAGTACGAGCGGTTCTTCCCGCTCCTGCAGCGCTCAAGTCTCGACATCGTTTCGTTGGAGTGCCAACACTCCCGGGTGCCGATGGATCTAATCGAGCTGATCCGAGGCAAGAAGGTGATGGTGGGTGCGATCGACGTCGCCACCAACGAGGTCGAAACACCTGAAGAAGTCGCCGACGTGCTCAGAAATGCCCTGCGCTTCGTCGACGCCGACAAGCTCTACCCGTCGACCAACTGCGGAATGGCACCGCTCTCCCGCGAGGTCGCCCGGGGCAAGCTCAACGCCCTCAGCGCCGGCGCCGCTCTCGTCCGCGAGGAAATCCTGACCCCAGCGATCTAGGGATGGTGGGTGTCAGAACGCGAGTCCGAGCACCAGCGCGATGATGCCCAGCGCCGGTATCGCGCCCTGTTTGAGGACTGCGGAGGCCATCGTGCGGTTGGACAGCAGCAACACCAGAGCCGCCGCGACCATGGATCCGGCACCAGTGAACACCAGAGTCGCTCCGATCGCGGTCTGTCCGGCTGTCATGAAAATGGTCCCGAGGAATACGGCGATGGCCAGGAAAAGGTTATAGAAGCCCTGGTTGTACGCCAACGCCTTGGTGACTTCCACCTGGTCAGCGGTGTGGCCGAATGTGGCCTGCGCACGACGACCGCTCCAGGCCAGGGACTCCAGCACAAAAATGTAGACGTGAACGAGTGCGGCAAGTCCGGTGAGGATGAGCCCGGCAATCACCATGAGGGGTTCCTTTCAACAGGCGCCACGACGAACGCGACGCTGGTGTACTGATCTGAACAATACACACGCGGTTTCGCCGGTAGACGTCCTCGCGCAGCACCAACCCTGGTTGCGTCTTAGCCGCGCTCTTAGACTTCAGCTATGACTTTCGCGCATGTTGGCACACTCGGTGTGAAGCCCGGTCATCGCGACGACGTCGTCGCCCTCATCTCCCGTCCCCATCTCGGTAACGACGACATCGGTTGTCTGCTCTACGAAGTCGGCGTCAACGACGATGAACCCGACACCGTGTTCGTGATGGAACTGTGGGCCGACGAAAATTAGCTGGAAAAGCCGGATAAGTCGGTTTAGCCCGCCAGCTCAGACAGCTCCAGCCAGCGTTCCTCTAGCTCTTCTTGTTGCCGGTTGAGCGCGCCGAGTTCTGCGGTGAGCTTTCCCAGTCCCTCAAAGTCCGACTGGTCGTGTTCGGCCATCGAGACGTGGTGCGATTGGATCTGATCGCCGAGTTTCTCCAATTTTCGCTCGATCGCTTGGATCTCCTTCTGCGCTGCCCGAAGCTCAGCACCAGTTGGCCCGGAGGCCTTGGTGGCCGATGGTGCGGAAGCGGTCGAGGGGTTTCCTGACGGAGCCGCGGTACCACCGCTTTCCTGCGCGTCTCGCAACCGCAGATACTCATCCACACCGCCGGGCACGTGCCGGAGTCGGCCGCCAAGAATCGCGTACTGCTGGTCGGTGACGCGCTCCAGGAGGTACCGGTCGTGGGATACCACCAGCAGCGTGCCCGGCCAGGAGTCCAGGACATCCTCCATGGCGGCGAGCATATCGGCGTCGACGTCGTTGGTGGGCTCATCGAGAATCAGCACATTGGGTTCGCTCAACAGCACCATCAGCAGTTGCAGCCGCCGTTTCTGTCCGCCGGATAGGGAGGCGACGTGGCTGGAGAGGTGTTCTCGGGCGAAGCCCAGCCGTTCCAGCAGCTGCGCCGGAGTCAGCTCCTTGCCGTCCACGTTGAAGCTGGTTTTCGTGCGGGCCAATACTTCGCGCACTCGGTCGTTCTGGATGTCGTCGAGTTGAGAGAACTGCTGGTCCAGGATGCCCAACTGGACGGTCTTGCCGCGCTTGACGCGCCCGGAGGTCTGTTGCACGGTGCCGGCAATCACGCCCAACAGGGTGGATTTGCCCGCGCCGTTGGCGCCGAGGATACCGGTGCGCTCCCCCGGTGCGATGCGCCAGGTGACGTTGTTCAAAATGGTGCGATCGCCGAAGGATACGGAGACGTCCTCGAGGTCCACGACGTCTTTACCCAGCCGTGAGACGGCGAGCGCCTGCAGTGAGATCTTGTCGCGCACCGGCGGGACATCCTCGATGAGCTGGTTCGCAGCATCGATACGGAACTTCGGCTTCGAGGTACGGGCCGGGGCACCGCGACGTAGCCACGCCAGTTCCTTGCGCATCAGGTTCTGGCGCTTCTGCTCGGTGGCCGCGTTGATGCGATCGCGTTCGACCCGCTGCAACACGTAGGCCGCGTAGCCGCCTTCAAAGGGCTCCACGATCCCGTCATGGACTTCCCAGGTGTCGGTGCAGACCTCATCCAGGAACCAACGGTCGTGGGTGATCACCAGCAGTCCACCGGCGTTTTTCGGCCAGCGGTTCTTCACATGCTCGGCCAGCCAGGCAATGCCCTCGACGTCGAGGTGGTTAGTGGGTTCGTCGAGGGCCAACAGGTCCCAGTCGCCGATCAGCAGTGCGGCCAGAGCCACACGACGTCGCTGGCCGCCGGAGAGTTCGCCGATCCGAGCCTCCCAGTCCAGGTCGGCGACCAGCCCGGCGATGATGTCGCGGATGCGGGAGTCCCCCGCCCATTCGTGCTCGGCCATGTCCCCGACGATGGAGGCTCGCACGGTGGCATCGGCGTCGAGGTCATCGCGCTGGGTGAGCACCCCGAATCGCACTCCCCCGCGCTTGGTGACGCGCCCCGACTGATACTCGACGGTGCCAGCCAGCATGCCCAGCAGGCTCGACTTGCCGTCGCCGTTGCGGCCGACAATGCCGATGCGGTCGCCTTCATTGATCCCGACCGTCACCGATTCGAAGACGGTTTTCGTGGGGTAGTCCAGGTGCAGCGCCTCAGCGCCCAGTAAATGTGCCATCCCCTCCAGGATAGTGAACCTCAGCGCAGCCGCGCGCCCTGGACCGGACCGTGCATGGGAATCGCGGCAATGCCGGTGCGTTCTGCGATGCGCCCGGCCAGGTGGACCGCGTCTTCGGCGTCGCGGGTGATAAACACCGTGGCCGGGCCCGATCCCGAGACCATCCCGCACAGTGCGCCTTCATCCATCCCCAGGTCCAGCAGACTGTTGACCTCGGGCACGAGCACAAGCACCGGTGCTTGTAGGTCGTTGTGCATCATCAGGGACAGCACCTCGGCATCGCCGCGGGATAGCGACTGCATGAGTTCGGTGTCGATGCCCAGTTCCTCGCGTGCATTGACGGATTCGGTGCCGCGCAGATAGTCGAGCAGTTCGTACACTTCCTCAGAGGTTATCGTGACGGAGGCGGGCACAATGACCCCGTGCAGAGTGCAGCGGGTGAGGATCGGTGAGAGGGATTGCTCCGGGCCGACCGAGACGGCAGCACCACCCATAATGGCCAGCGGCACGTCGTCGTCGAGGCGGGCTCCCAGATCGGCGAGTTCTTGGCGCGATACCCCAGCTTCCCAGAGGGCAGCACAGGCCACCAGTACGGCGGCGGCGTTGGCGGCCTGTCCTCCGAGACCTCCCGAGAGCGGGATCTTGAGGGTGAGTTCGAGATCGACGCCGATATGTTCCGGGTCCAGTCCCAGGTGCTCGCGCAGTAGATGGGCGGCCCGCCACACGATGTTGGATTCGCCGAGTTCCAGGTCTTCATGGTCCACAGCAACGGCGGAGTCATCGTTGACGGTGACCATGATCTCGCCATCGTCACGTCGCGTGGCGGTGACGTCGTTTCCCAAGCTGATAGCCATGGCGACACCGGCGGTCTCGTGACGACCGTCTTCCTGCATCGCCCCGACCTGCAGGGTCAGGGTGACGCGGCCCGGCGCGAAAGCGGTGACGTGTCCGAAGAACCGGGCTGACCTGGTCGCCGTGCTCATCACGACGTTTCTTCTGTGATGTCCGGGGAGGGGCGGTGCTCGGCAATGGCGGCGTAGTCCTCGATCGTGAGCACTTCACCGCGGGCACGCGGGTCCACGCCGGCGGCCACCAGTGCGTGCTCGGCCGCCTGCGGTGACCCCGCCCAGGATGCCAGCGCGGCGCGCACCGTTTTGCGTCGCTGGGAGAAGGCCGCATCGATCACCGCAAACACCTCGTCACGAGTCGCTGTGGTGTGTGGTGGCTCGCGGTGGGTGAATCGCACCAGTCCAGAGCGGATTTTCGGCGCGGGCCAGAAGACGTTCATGCCCACCACGCCTGCTTTCTCGGCCTGGGCGTACCAGGCGAGTTTCACGGAGGGCACCCCGTAGATCTTGTTGCCGGGGCCGGCGCTGAGTCGATCGGCCACCTCGTCTTGGACCATCACGAGTCCACTGGTCAGGGTGGGCACCTCAGCGAGCAAGTGTAGTAGCACCGGCACCGCCACGTTGTAGGGCAGGTTCGCCACGAGTGAGGTGGGCCCGGTGGTCGCAGCTGCGGGCCGAGCCCTAGCCAGGTCGGCCTCGGTGACGTGCATGGCGTCGTCCGTGATGAGGCTGAATCGGTCTTCGGAACCGGGACGAAACTCGGAGACGGTGCGCGGCAGCCGGGCGGCCGGAGTCGGATCGATTTCGATGGCGGTCACCGCTTCCGCGGCGTCGAGCAGCCCCAGGGTGAGTGAGCCCAGTCCCGGCCCGACTTCGAGCACGTGGGATCCTCCACCTAAGCGGGCCGAGGCCACGATACGGCGGATGGTGTTGGGATCGATGACGTAGTTCTGCCCAAGTGTTTTGGTGGGGCGCAGGCCCACTTCTGCGGCAATCCGACGGATATCGGTGGCAGACAGCAGGGAATCATCGGTCTCAGTCACGGAGTCCATCCTACGTGGTTGAACTCGACCCGGCGGATGTTATCCCCCGCCCTGCTGTGAGTGTTTAACGAGCAAAGGACCCGCTTTTCAGCGGGTCCTTCGCTCTAGGGTGCTCTAGGAGGGGATCAGCGCAGTCCCAGCTGGCTCGAGCAGTGCGGCCACTGGCCCCAGCCGGCAGCGGCCTGCAGCTTGGTGGCCACGGCGATCTGCTCGGCAGGAGTTGCCTGGTGCGGCAGCGGCGCGTACTGGGTGCCGCCCATTGCGGCCCAGGTATTGGGGTTGAACTGCAGGCCGCCGTAGTAGCCGTTGCCGGTGTTGATCGACCAGTTGCCACCGGACTCACACTGAGCCAGGCGCTGCCAGACACCGGAGGTCGGAGCGGAGGCTTGCGAGGCGCTGGAGGACTCGGAGGAAGACGAAGAAGAATCAGCGGAGGAGGAGGAGGAGGAGGAGGAGGAGGAGGAGGAGGAGGAGGAGGAGGAGGAGGAGGAGGAGGAGGAGGACTGCTGCGGCTCCGGCTCCTTGGTGCCCACGGAAACAACCTCGGTGACCGGTTCGGTGGTCACCGTGGCGGAGATCTCTTCGCGCTCGGTCTCTACGCCGTCGACGGTGGTCACCTCGAAGGTCACCTCTTCTTCGCCGTCCTTGCCCTCGGTCTTGACCTTGGTCTTGCCCTTCTCCAGGCTGGAGTCGTCTTCCTCAGTGGAGTCGTGCTCCACGGTGCGGGTCTCGGTGACCTCGGACTTCTCGACGACCTTCACCGTGATCTTGGCGCCGTCGGTCAGGGCGGAATCCAGTGCTGGCTCGACGAGGTCGTTGGCTCCGACGGTCACGCCGCCCTGCTCCAGTGCTTCTTCCACCGTGGTGGCGGTGGAGACGAACTGCTCGGTGGCGTCACCGCGCTGCGCGGTCACGGCCTTCGGCAGGTCCACCTGGGTGCTACCCAAGGGGGCCACCGCCGAGGCCAGCTCAATGTCGAGTGCTTCCGCGTTCTGCGCCGAGCCGTCGGTCGGCTGCGCTTCCGCGGTGCCGGTGCCGTTGGCCTGGGTGAAGACGAAGACGGCGAGACCGCCGACGACGAGCGCCATTGCCGCTACCTGGGCGAAAATCTTCGACAGGCGGGAGTTGAGCATACGTGCCATGAATCAAGTCCAAATCGTTGCGAATGAGGGTTGTCCGAGCCTGTGCAGACCGGAACCACTCATCAGACGATAACGGAACGATAACGAAGATCTCAAATTGATTACGAATATTGTGAGCGAACACTCAGGAAGCGTCGAAGGCTCCATAGACACGCAGGGTGTTCTCCAGCACCGTCTGTGCCATGGCTTCCTCGCTGATACCACGCACGGAAGCCAACGTACGCAGGGTCAGAGGCGTCAGGTACGGGGCATTGGGACGTCCGCGATACGGATGCGGGGTGAGGAAAGGGGCATCCGTCTCCACCAGCATCAGTTCGGGACGCGCGATCCGGGCGGCTTCACGCAGCGCGTCGTTAGCCTTGAAACTCACCGGGCCGGCGAAGGACATCATCCAGCCGCGGTCATTGCAGATCCGGGCCAGGGAAGCATCCCCGGAGAAGCAATGGAAGACCACGTGGCGTGGTAGTTGGTCGGCCTGGTCCAGAATTTCGACGACGTCGTCGTGGGCATCGCGATCGTGAATCTGCAGGGCCTTGTCCAGCCGGACTGCCATATCGAGGTGACGGCGGAACGAGTATTTTTGCGCATCGATGCCGTCGGGTCCGGTACGGAAGTAATCCAGCCCGGTCTCCCCCACCGCGCGGATACGCGGATGGTTGGCCAGCGTGAAAATCTCATCCAGCGCGTCGTCCAGTTCACCGCGCTGGGCCATCCGGGCCGCGTCGTTGGGGTGAATGGCGACCGCTCCGAGTAGCCGGTGCTCAGCCTCGACTGCTTCCACGGTGAAACGCGCGGCTTCCAGGTTGCAACCCACTTGGATGGCTCCGATGACGCCCACCTGTTCGGCGGCGTCCATGGCCTGGTGCACGTTGACCTCGACCAGACCATCTCTGAAATCCAGGTGAGTGTGGTTGTCGATGATGGGACCGACCAGTGGCTGTGGCGCTGGCGGATATTCCAGACGACGACTGCGTCCGGTTTTCTCTTCCCGGCTCGAACGCTGGTGCAGTGCGGTGGGGCCTGAGGTGTTCGCGGGCTCCGGATCCTCTGTAGGACGGTACGCGGCGGGCACCTGGTCGATCGACTCGTTGGTCATGAATCCACTGTAATCAGGCTCAGAGGTTCGCGCGCAACACGTCTTCGAAGTGTCGGACGTGTTCTGCCGACAGCTCCGCTGCACGGTCCGCATCCCCAGACAGCACCGCGTCGAGCAGGTCCAGGTGTTCCTGGACATGCTGTTCCACGTCCGGCACCCGGTCTAGCACCGCACACCACATGCGTGTCACCAAATGCAGCAGGCGGAGCAGGGTCTGCTCCAGCAGCGCTTCACCGGTGGCGGCGTACAACACGCGGTGGGTGTGCAGGTCGAGATGGATCAGCTCGCGCGGGGTGAGCTTGTCGTGATCGGCGGCGCGCAATTCGAGCAGTTGGTCCCGCAGTCGCTGCAGGGCTTCGCGCTGCTCACCGCCGTGGAGTTCGGCGCCGCGCCGCGTGGCCAGGGGGTCCAACACGGCACGCATATCGGATATCACCGACAGGTCCGTCAAGGTCAGCGGCGCAGCGAAGGTGCCACGTCGCGGGTAGGTGACGATCAGCTGGTCGCGCTCCAGAATCTTCAACGCTTCCCGCAGTGGAGTTCGTCCGCATCCCAGCTCGACGGCGAGCGCCTGCTCTTTAATGACATCTCCCGGAGCGATCTCGAGGAGCACTAGACGATCAAGGAGGTTGGCATAGGCTTGTTCGGCGAGGGTACCTGCGGGGCCGTCCACACGCTGCAGGGTCATTTTCGCCCCTTTCTGCGTTGAATGCTAATGGGCTCCTTAGATGGTACCTGGTGGTATATCAGTTGCGCCGCCCAATCTGGATGACACTTCCGCCGCCGCCGCGCGGCAACGCTCCAGCAGCTCGGCACAGCGGGCTTCATCAACACGATAGGCCGGGGCGGCAATGAGCAGTCCAGCCACCGGATCCCCACGATGATCCACCACCACGGCACACACCCCAACCTCGTCGTCGAAGGTTCTGCGGAAGTTAACGGCGTAGCCGGTGGCGCGGACCTCCTCCAGCTCGGCTTCGTACTCGTCGATCAGCTCGGGCCAGATAGAGGGCTCCGGCCCATCGCCGATCAGCGCACCGCTGGTACAGAGCTTCCGCGCCAACCCGGGTTCCTGGTAGGCCAGCAGAACCATCACGCTGGCCGAGTGCATGGTGGCATAGCGGGTGCCCATGCTGGAGGTGTGCTTGACCCGTTGCGGACCCGCCACCTGCTCCACCGTCACCGCAGCTGAGCCGTCCCACACCATCAGCGCGGCCGTCTCGGCTGTCACCGCGGAAAGTTCGGTCAGGACAGGGTAGGCGAGCCGGCGCACATCCAGGGAGGCCAGTAGCGGACCGGCGATGCCGATCAGCCCGAGTCCCAGCCGGTATTTGCGTGAACTGGGAACCCTCTCGACCAGCTGCTCGCCTTCAAGGGTGGCCAGCAGCCGCGACACGGTGGATTTATGCACCCCGACCCTCTCGGCGATTTCGGTCACGCCCTGTTCCGGTGCTTCGGTGGTGAAGCACCGCAGCACATTGATCAGGTTCAGGACGGGCGAGGAGGTGCGCTCGGAGTCAGCGTCAGCGGTGGATGACATGGTGGCATTTTTCCATGAAAGTTCGATGGGTGCCGAGAGCCGCGGTGCGACCGGCTCGTCGTTCGGTCGCACCGCGGCTCCGCGCCCTCCCCAGATGGATCAGTTCATCGTCCGATCTGCGGTGATCAGGCGTCGATGATGTTGTGCTCCGGGCCGAACCCGAATCCGGTGATGTTTTCGGCACCGTCTTCGCCGACCACCAGGATGTCGTGCTCGCGGTAGCCGCCGGCACCGGGCTCCCCCTCAGCCACGGTAATCATCGGCTCCATGGAGACCACCATGCCCGGCTCCAGTACGGTGTCGATGTCCTCGCGCAGTTCCAGGCCGGCTTCGCGCCCGTAGTAGTGCGAGAGCACACCGAAGGAGTGGCCGTAACCAAAGGTACGGTTCGGCAACAGTCCGTAGCCGATGTAGATCTCGTTGAGCTCGGCGGCAATATCCTTGCAGACCGCACCGGGCTTGATGAGTTCCAGTCCCCGACGGTGCACCTCGACGTTGACGTTCCACAGCTCAAGGCTGCGCTCGTCAGGCTGACCGAGGAACAGCGTACGCTCCAGAGCCGTGTAGTAGCCCGAGGTCATCGGGAAGCAGTTCAGCGAGAGGATGTCGCCGCGCTGCAGCTTGCGGGTGGTGGCCCAGTTGTGGGCACCATCCGTGTTGATACCGGACTGGAACCACACCCAGGTGTCGCGGACCTCGCGATGTGGGAAGGTCTTAGCGATCTCGTGGGTCATGGCCTCGGTACCGATCAGAGCCACTTCGTACTCGGTGATGCCCTCGCGAATGGCCTCCTTGATGGCCTCGCCACCCAGGTCGCCGATGCGGGCACCGTGCTTGATGACCTCAATCTCTTCGGCGGATTTGATCATGCGCTGACGCATGGCTGCCTGGGAAACATCCACCAGCTCGGCGTCCGGGAACGCGTCCTGGATCCGGGCCCGGGTCATCACGGGCAGGAAGTCATCTTCGACGCCGATGCGGGATGCAGTCACGCCGTCCCGGCGCAAGGCTTCCTGCAGGCCGTAGAAGAAGTTGTCCCGCTGCCAGTCGGTGTAGACGATGTTCTCGCCATAGCTGGTGCGCCACGGCATGCCAGCGTCAATGTTCGCGGTCACGGTGGTCGAGTTCTCCGCGGTGACCACCAGCCCATAATTGCGGCCGAAGGTGGTGTACAGGAAATCAGAATAGTACTTGATGCCGTGGTAGCTGTTGAGGATCACGGCGTCGAGACCCTTCTCCTCCATGATGGCGCGCAGCCCGCTCAGGCGGCGCTCGAATTCGGCGTCAGAGAAGGTCAGCGGCTGCTTCTGCCCGTTGTGCAGGGTCTTCAGGCGCTCGAGTTCGGCAACGGAGGCGGCGTTGTTAGGGGTCATGTCAGTGCTCCTTAGTATGTGCTGGTTGGTTCGGTTGAGTCGGTTAGTGTTTTCCGTCCCGGTAGGCGTCCAGCGGAATGCCATCAGCATCCACGTTGTCGTCCTCGCTGAGCGGACGGGGGTCATTGATGGTTTTCTCCAGACGGCGGATCTCCTTGTTCCGGGCCCGCAGTCGTCGGATGAAATTGGCGATCATCAGCAGGATGATGATCGAGAACGGGAAGCCGCCGATGATGGTGCCGGTCTGCACCGTATCCACGGCATTGGTTCCGCCGATGAAGAGCAAGAGGATGGCCACGGTGGCGATACTGATCACCAGCACCACGCGGAACCAGGGCCCAGATTTCTTCGGCGCGGAAACGAAATCGGCCAGGGCGTAAGTACCGGAGTCCAGCGAGGTGATGAAGTAGGTCGCCACGAGAATGGTCGCGACTACCAGCAACAGGGTGCCGATCAGCGGGATGCGCTCCAGGGTGAGGAACAGTCCGGTGGAATTGTCTTCGCCCACGGCCGCGGCGATCATGCCGCCGGTCTCTTCGTCATAGTGGGTGGAGGCCGAGCCAATGATGCCGACCCACACCATCACGATCAGTGTGGGAACCACGGTGACACCGATGACGAACTCGCGGATGGTGCGGCCCCGGGAGATGCGGGCGATGAATCCTGCTACGAAGGGCGAGAAGGCGATCACCCAGCACCAGATGAACACGGTCCACCAACCCATCCAGGAGTCGGACCAGCTTTCCATGCCGGTTCCGGCCAGGCCGGCCTCCGTCCAGAAGCTCATCGCCGCGAAATTTTGGAAGAACGTACCGAAGGTCTGGGTCACGTTGGACAGGATGTAGACAGTGGGGCCGCAGATGAACACGCCGACGACCAGCACGATGGAGAGCACCGAGTTGGCCTCCGAGAGCCGTTTCATACCGCGGTTCACACCCACGAAGGCGGATATAGCGGTGAGCAGCCCGAAGCCGAGAATCACCATCAGCCACATCGTCGATGAGGTGCTCAGTCCGGTGAAGCTGGCGATACCCGAGGAGAACTGCATGACCGCGAAGCCGAAGGAGGTGCCGAGTCCGAGCACGGTGGCCATAATGGCGATGAGCTCGACCACCACACCGCCGGGACGCTGCAGTTTCTTGGGGAGCATGTCGACCGTGGCTTCACGGAACGTGAGCGTCTTACCCAGGTTGTGGTGGGAGTACGCCAAGCACAGCGCGACCACACAGTACATGGCCCACGCGGTGAACCCCCAGTGGAAGTAGGTCCAGACGATCCCCGGTTCACCATGAGAATCCGTGGCGGGAATCAACGGCGCTTCATTGACCAGCAGCATCGGCTCGGCCACAGACCAGAAGATCAGCCCAATGCCCTGCCCGCAAGCGAAGAGCATCGAGTACCAGGCGAAGTTGCCGTGCTCGGGTTTGGCGTCGGGGCCGCCGAGGCGGACCTTGCCGAAGCGGGAGAACCCAGCCCAGGCGCAGACGAGCACCGCAACGAGGGAATACAGCACGAACAGCCAAGCGAATCCGCTGGTGACGAAAGTGCGGCCGATCTCGATGACGCCGGACGCGCCGTCCTGGTTGGTCAGGACGAGCACGATGACGAGAATGATCAGAGTCGGCGGCGCCGTCATAATGATCACCCGATCGAGTGCGGGAATGACCCTGCCACGGAAGCGCGGAAGACTCACTTTTCGCTCGCGCGCGGGGCGACGTGTCGGATGCTCTGTGTCGAACTGGCCTTGTTGCTGAGTCATCAAGGCTCCCTTTCTTCAGTGCTCCGAATGAAGCAGCCATACGTTGCGTTGCGCGCAACCTTGTTGCAATGAATAATGGCAGTGAGTCACATCACAGTCAAGAGGTCTGCGGGCAATATTTCGGGAACGTTTCGGATACGCCCATTCACTTGACAAGAGTGATACTCGTCATAAACACTCTGATATATCAGTTTCAATCACCGTGCATATCTGGTGATTAACGTTCCGCGGTCGACCGGGCCGCACCGTTCCGAAGGGGGCCGATTTGTCCACCACCCAGCAGATCCCACACGAGCTCACCGCTCAGATCAGCTCCATTGATCCCGACGTCGCCTCGCTCATCGATTCGGAGCTCGGCCGTCAGCGAGATGGACTGGAGATGATAGCGTCTGAGAATCACACCGCCCTGGCCGTGATGCAGGCTCAAGGGTCGGTGCTGACCAACAAGTACGCCGAGGGCTACCCCGGTCGGCGCTACTACGGTGGCTGCGAGTTCGTCGATGAGATCGAGCAGCTGGCCATCGACCGCGTGAAGGCACTGTTCGGCGCTGAACATGCCAACGTCCAGCCGCACTCGGGCGCCCAGGCCAACTCCGCGGCCATGTCGGCACTGCTGAAGCCCGGCGACACCATCCTGGGTCTGAACCTGGCCCACGGCGGTCACCTCACCCACGGCATGAAGCTGAACTTCTCCGGAAAGCTCTACAACGTAGCTGCTTACGGTGTGGATGAAGAGACTCACCAGATCGATATGGACACCGTGGCCGAGGCCGCCCGAGAGCACCGACCGCAGCTGATCATCGCCGGCTGGTCCGCCTACCCGCGCCAGCTCGACTTCGCCCGCTTCCGCGAGATCGCCGACGAGGTTGGGGCTTACCTGATGGTGGACATGGCCCACTTCGCAGGCCTCGTAGCCACCGGTTTGCACCCGAGCCCGGTCCCCCACGCCCACGTGGTCACCTCCACCACACACAAGACCCTGGCGGGTCCGCGCGGCGGCATCATCCTGACCAACGACGCCGATTTGGCCAAGAAGTTCAACTCCTCAGTTTTCCCTGGTCAGCAGGGTGGCCCGCTCGAGCACGTCATTGCGGGCAAGGCCGTGGCCTTCAAGATCGCTTCCGAGGCCGGCTTCCGCGAGCGTCAGGAACGCACCCTGCGCGGGTCGGCGATCCTGGCCGAGCGGCTCAGTGCTGAGGACGTCAGCTCTCGCGGCATCTCGGTGCTGACCGGTGGCACCGATGTGCACCTGGTGCTGGTGGATCTGCGCAATTCCTCCCTGGACGGCAAGCAAGGCGAAGACCTGCTGGCCGCCGTCGACATCACCATCAACCGCAACGCCGTGCCCTTCGACCCGCGTCCGCCGATGGTGACCTCCGGCCTGCGCATCGGCACCCCGGCGCTCGCCTCCCGCGGTTTCGACGACGACGCCTTCCGCGAGGTCGCCGACATCATCGCCCAGACCCTGATCGCCGGCACCGAGTCCAACGGTGAAGACGGCGCCGCCGAGGAGTCCCTGGCCGGTCTTCGCGAGCGCGTGGCAGCCCTGGCTGAGCGTTTCCCCCTGTACCCCGACCTGACTCCGATGGGAGCCTGATCATGGCAAATCACCTGCCCGAGCACCCAGATTTCCTCTGGCGCAACCCCGACCCCAAGTCCAGCTATGACGTCGTCATCGTCGGCGGCGGCGGCCACGGCTTGGCCACCGCCTACTACCTGGCCAAGCACCACGGCATCACCAATGTGGCGGTGCTGGAGCGAGGCTGGCTGGCCGGGGGCAACATGGCCCGCAACACCACCATCATCCGCTCGAACTACCTGTGGGATGAGTCGGCCGCGATTTACGAGAAGTCGCTCAAGCTGTGGGAAGGTCTGCCCGAAGAGCTCGAGTACGACTTCCTGTTCTCCCAGCGCGGCGTGATGAACCTGGCCCACACCCTGCAGGATGTGCGCGAGGCCCAGCGCCGCGTGAACGCCAACCGGCTCAACGGCGTCGACGCTGAATTCCTGGACCCCCAGCAGGTCAAGGAGGTGTGCCCCATCATCAACATCACGGACAACATCCGTTACCCCGTAATGGGCGCCACCTACCAGCCGCGCGCCGGTATTGCCAAGCACGACCACGTGGCCTGGGCCCTGGCCCGCAAGGCCGACGAGATGGGCGTGGACCTGATCCAGAACTGCGAAGTCACCGGGTTCTACAAGGACGGCGACCGCGTGATCGGTGTCGAGACCACCCGCGGGCGTATCAACGCCGGCAAGGTCGGTCTGGCCGCGGCCGGGCACTCCTCGGTGCTGGCGGAGCTGGCCGGATTCCGGCTGCCCATCCAGTCGCACCCGCTGCAGGCACTGGTGTCCGAGCTGTTCGAGCCGGTCCACCCCACCGTGGTGATGTCAAATCACGTGCACGTCTACGTCTCGCAGGCCCACAAGGGCGAGCTGGTCATGGGCGCGGGTATCGACTCTTACAACGGCTACGGCCAGCGCGGATCGTTCCACGTCATCGAAGAGCAGATGGCTGCCGCCGTGGAGCTGTTCCCGATCTTCGCCCGTGCGCACTTGCTGCGCACCTGGGGCGGCATCGTGGACACCACCCTAGATGCGTCGCCGATCATCTCCAACACCCCCATCGATGATCTCTACGTGAACTGTGGCTGGGGTACCGGCGGATTCAAGGGCACTCCTGCCTCGGGATTCACTTTCGCCCACACCATCGCCACCGGTGAAGCGCACCCGCTGAACGCACCGTTCAGCCTGGATCGCTTCGAGACCGGCCACCTCATCGACGAGCACGGCGCCGCCGCCGTGGCCCACTGACCCGCGGATTCGCGACTTCCAAGGAGCTGCACTGCCATGATGCTGATCAATTGCCCGCACTGCGGGCCACGCGACGAAGTGGAATTCCACTACGGCGGACAGGCGCACGTCGCCTACCCCGAAGACCCGCACGCGCTGAACGACCGGGAATGGGCCGAGTACCTGTTCTACCGGGATAACCCCAAGGGACGGTTCGAGGAGCGCTGGCAGCACTCCATCGGCTGCCGGAAATGGTTCAACGCCGTCCGCGACACCCACACCTATGAGTTCCTGGCCACCTACGGTGCCAACGACACTGCCCCGGCGCCGGCACCGGCGACCGTCGAAGGGAGAATGTGATGAGCTCCTCCATCTCATCGACACGACTGAGCGACACCACCATCAGCGCGCTCGGCATCGGTCACGGGCTGTTGCGCCCTGACGTCGCCGAGTTCACCATCACCGTGGACGGCGTCGATTACCCGGCCCGAGCCGGCGACACCGTGGCCTCCGCACTGGTGGCCGGCGGACGTCTGGACTGCGGATCCTCGCACTACGAGTCCCGCTCCCGCGGCATCCTGGCCGCCGGTGTGGAAGAGTCCAACGCGCTGTTACATGTGGCCGCCCGCTCCGATGGCGGCGTGGCCGAGTCCATGTTGCCCGCCACTACCGTGGCTGCGGTGGATGGCCTGAGTGCCGAGTACCTGCCCACTCTGGGTCGCCTGGATCCGGGAGACGACACCTCGGTGTACGACCACAAGTACGTTCACACCGATGTGCTCGTGATCGGCGCCGGTCCGGCGGGGGTGTCGGCCGCTCGTGAGGCCGCCGTCGCCGGGGCCCGCACTCTGCTGCTCGACGAACAGCCGATCCCCGGTGGTTCGCTGCTGTCCTCCCGCGGTGAGACCGTGGACGGCGAACCGGCGGTGGCCTGGGCCCGATCGACGGTGGCCGGCCTCACCTCCGACGCCGAGGACTTTACCTATCTGCCGCGCACCACCGCGTTCGGGTCCTACGACTCCAACTACGTGATCGCCGTGCAGAAGCGCACCGACCACCTGGCACCGGCCGAGCGCCCCGGGGTATCGCGTCAGCGCATCTGGCACATCCGTGCCGCCCAGGTCGTACTCGCCACCGGTGCTCATGAACGCCCGATCGTCTTCGCCGACAACGACCGTCCCGGCATCATGCTGGCTTCGGCCGTGCGCAGCTATCTGAACCGTTGGGCTGCAGTGGCGGGTCAGAATCCAGTGGTGTTCACTACCAACGATTCCGCCTACGCACTCGTCGAGGACCTGGCCGCCGCCGGAGTCCAGGTCGCCGCCGTCGTGGATGCCCGCCCCGAACTCAGCGATACCGCCCGTGCGGTGCTGGAGGCCAACGGGGTCCGCGGTATCCCGGGTTCGGCCGTCATCGGCACCGAAGGCGAGGGCCCGCAGGACCGGGTCAGCGCAGTCACCGTCTCCGCCATCATCGACACCGGTGAACTGACGGGAGATACCGAGCGCATCGAGACCGACCTGCTCGCCGTCTCGGGTGGCTTCTCGCCGGTGGTGCACCTGCACTCACAGCGTCAGGGTGCGCTGCGTTGGGCCGACCATGTGGAGGCTTTCGTGCCCGGTGGTGTGGTCCGCGACCAGCAGACCGCCGGCGCGCTGAACGGCTCCTACCAGTTGGCCGAGGCCCTCGCCGAGGGCGCGACCGCCGGTCGCGGCGCCGCCCAGGCCCTGGGCCGCACCGCCTCGCTGACCATCTCCACCACGGAGCCGTCCAGCACCGGAACCTTCCGGCCGTTGTGGTTGGTGCCCGCCCCCGAGGGCCAGCCCTCCGAGTGGCACACCCACTTCGTGGATTTCCAGCGCGACCAGACCGTGGCCAGCATCGTGCGTGCCACCGGTGCAGGCATGCGCGCGGTGGAGCACGTCAAGCGTTACACCTCGATCTCCACCGCGAATGACCAGGGCAAGACCTCCGGGGTCAACGCCATGGGCATCATCGGTCACCTCATCGGCGTCACCGATCCGGCGAAGCTGGGCACCACCACCTACCGTGCGCCCTACACGCCGGTGCCGTTCGCGGCCCTGGCCGGGCGTCGTCGTGGAGACCTCTTCGATGCGGCCCGCCGCACCTCCATCCACCCTTGGCATGTGGAGCACGGTGCCTTGTTTGAGGACGTCGGACAATGGAAGCGCCCCTGGTACTACCCGCAGGACGGCGAAGACATGGACGCGGCTGTCCTGCGCGAGTGTGCAGCCACCCGCGAATCCGTGGGCTTCATGGACGCCTCCACCCTGGGCAAGATCGAGATCCGCGGCACCGACGCCGGTGAGTTCCTCAACCGGATCTACACCAACGGCTTCGCCAAGCTCAAGGTCGGCATGGGCCGCTACGGGCTGATGTGCAAGCCCGACGGCATGATCTTCGACGACGGCGTCACCCTGCGCATCGCCGATGACCGTTATCTGATGACCACCACCACCGGTGGCGCGGCGACCGTGCTGGACTGGCTCGAGGAGTGGCACCAGACCGAGTGGCCGGACCTCGACGTCGTCTTCACCTCTGTCACCGAGCAGTGGTCCACCATCGCGGTGGTGGGACCGAAGTCCCGGGCCGTACTGGAGAAGGTCGCCCCCGACCTGGATGTCTCCGCCGAGGCATTCCCGTTCATGGCGTTCCGGGAAACCACCCTGTCCAACGGAGTGCCGGCCCGCGTAGCCCGCATCTCCTTCTCCGGAGAGCTGGCGTTCGAGATCAACGTGGAGACCTTCTACGGGCTGAGCACCTGGGAGCTGGTGGCCGAGGCTGGGGAGGAGTTCAACATCACCCCCTATGGCACCGAGACCATGCACGTACTGCGCGCCGAAAAGGGCTTCATCATTGTTGGTCAGGACACCGACGGCACCGTCACCCCGCAGGATGCGGGCATGGACTGGATCGTCTCGAAGCTGAAGGACTTCGTGGGCAAGCGCTCCTACTCGCGCATCGACACCGCCCGCGAAGACCGCAAGCACCTGGTCGGCGTGCTGCCGGTGGACGGCACCACCCGACTGCCGGAAGGCGCCCAACTGGTCGCGGCCGGCTCCCCGGTCACCGCAACGGACGGGCCGGTGCCCATGCTCGGCCACGTCACCTCGTCCTACCTCTCCGCCGCCCTGGGCCGCCCCTTCGGCTTGGCCCTGGTGGAGAACGGCCGCAACCGCATCGGTGAGATCGTCATCGCCCCGCTGAGTTCCGACCCGAACGATGCGGTCGAGGTAGAGATCACCTCACCGGTTTTCTACGACCCAGAAGGAGCACGCCGAGATGGCTGAGAACACCCTGAACCACCTGCGCCGCACCCCGGCGTCCCATCTGGCTGACGAGATGTCCCAAGCCGAAGTCACCGGCGATCGTGGGGTGGCGCTCTCCGAGCTGTCCTTCCCCGTGCAGATGGTGATCCGTGCCCAGCCGGGCTCCCCGTCGGCCACCGCCGTCGAGCAGGCGCTCGGTGTGGCTTTGCCGACCGCGCACGGCCAGGTCACCGGCGACCCGCACGGCGCCCACATCATCTGGCTCTCCCCCGACGAGTTCAGTTATATGGACGTCTCCCGTGAACAGTCCCCCGGAGCCGACGCCGAAGCGGCAGCAAGCCTGGAGGGCCTGCCTGGCCAGGTCATCGACGTCTCGGCCAACCGCGCCGTCCTCGAGCTCACCGGGCCCTCGGCCCGGGCGGTACTCGAGAAGGGTTGTGCAGTTGATCTGCACGATTCCGGTTGCCCCACCGGCACCGGCGTCTCCACCCAGATCGGCACCGTCCCGGTGGTGTTGCATCGGGTCGACGCGGAACGATTCCGCATCTACCCGCGCGCCTCGTTCACGGACTACCTCGTCCGCTGGCTGATCGATGGAATGCTGGAATTCAACTACCAGGAAGTTGGCGAGGAACTGCTATGACGCTAAGCGTGCTGGACCTGTTCTCCATTGGGATCGGACCGTCGTCGTCGCACACGGTCGGACCCATGCGAGCGGCGAGACTTTTCGTTGACGAACTGCGTGACCGCGGGCTCGTAGCTCAGGTCCAGCGCGTCAAAGCAGAGCTCTACGGTTCCCTCTCGGCCACTGGTGTGGGTCACGGCTCCGACCATGCGGTGATCCTCGGTTTGCTGGGCCTACAGCCCGAATCCATCGACACCGACACCGCGCAGGGCACCGTAGAGCAGGTCATCTACTCCCGCGAGCTCAACCTTGGCGGCGAGAAGGTGCTGGCATTCCGCCGGGACAAAGACCTGATCCTGCACATGCGCAAATCGCTGCCCGGACACCCCAACGGGATGCGCATTACCGCTTACGATGAGGCGAAAGTGGAACTCCACAGCCGCGAGTACTACTCGGTGGGTGGCGGATTCGTCGTCACCGCCGAAGAGCTCGCAGCAGCAGACGGCGACGAGCGCACCACCGGAGGCTCCGGCGTCGAAGAACCCTACCCGTTTACCACGGCCGATGAGTTGCTAGAGATCTGCGAGCGCGAAAAATTGTCCATCGCGCAAGTGATGTTGGCCAATGAGCTGGCCCAACACACCGAAGATGACCTTCGTTCCCAGATCCTGGGCATTTGGTCGGTGATGCAGGAATGCGTTGAGAACGGCTGCACGCGCGAGGAGACCATTCTTCCCGGTGGTCTCAAGGTGCGCCGGCGTGCTCCCGAGTTGCGCCGACGGCTACGCGAGCAGGAGGAGCTAGGGGTCACCAAGGATGCACTGTGGGCACTGGAGTGGGTGAACCTCTATGCGCTGGCCGTCAACGAGGAGAACGCCTCCGGTGGGCGCATCGTGACCGCTCCAACTAATGGGGCGGCCGGCATCATCCCGGCCGTGCTGCACTACTACACGCGTTTCGTGCACGACGGCGAGGTGGGGTCGGCCGAGCAGGATGACGCGGTGGTCGAGTATTTCCTCACCGCCGGTGCGATCGGCAAGCTGTACAAGCTCAACGCGTCGATCTCTGGCGCCGATGTGGGCTGCCAAGGCGAGGTTGGCTCCGCCTGTTCCATGGCAGCCGGCGCGCTGTGCGCCGTGCTCGGCGGCAGCCCGCGTCAGGTCGAAAACGCAGCAGAAATCGGTCTGGAGCACAACCTGGGACTCACCTGCGACCCCGTGGGCGGGTTGGTTCAGGTGCCCTGCATCGAGCGCAACGCGATCGCCTCGGTGAAAGCCATCAACGGCGCCCGATTGTCCATGCACGGCGACGGCGAACACCGCGTCACCTTGGATCAGGCGATCAAGACCATGCGCGACACCGGCAAGGATATGAAATCCAAGTACAAGGAGACCTCACGCGGCGGACTCGCCGTCAACGTCGTGGAGTGCTGACACCCTGACTTTGGTCAGATTTCGCAGGTTCACCTAATGAATCTCGAACGGCCCCGACTCGCTGCTGCGAGTCGGGGCCTTAAATGTGGAGATACAAGCACAACTCATTGACCCCGATCAAGAAGACCCCCGAGAACATGATCAACCCAGCTTCAATGCCTCCCCCGCTGAGGAGCAGTACCACGCCGCCCAGAAACAGCGGGTAGCTCAAGGTTGTCAACAAGACGGATCGGTTTCCTCGATTCTCCTGTTTCATTGCCGCCATCAGGCGCGGCTCAGCGCATCCTTGAGAGCAGTCAAGATCAAGGCAACCGAGGCGGGGTTGGCGTTCGGTCCCATGAGGCCGATACGCCACACGGAATCAGCGAACTGGCCGACACCGGCACCGATCTCCAGGTTGTATTCCTGCAAGAGGAAGCTACGCACCGAGGCCGAATCAACACCCTCGGGGACCCTGACGGAGGTCAGCTGGGGCAGACGATGCCCCTCCGCGGCGAACAGTTCTAGCCCCATCTCCTGGAGCCCGGCCTGCAGGCTGGCGCCGGCTTGTTCGTGGCGGGACTGCACCTTCTCGAGCCCCTCGCCGAGGATCCGGTCGATACCGGCTTCCAGGGAGGCGACCATCGCCACCGGTGCGGTGTGGTGGTAGGCGCGCTTGCCGCCAGAGGCACTGGATGCATAACCACCGAGCAGACCGAGATCCAAGTACCATGACTGGGGCTTCTCGACCCGACGCTCAAAGGCACGATCCGAGAACGTGAACGGCGCCAAACCGGGAGCGACACCGATGCACTTCTGGGTGCCCGCGTAAGCCACATCGACGCCCCAGGCGTCAGCTTCGACCTTCATGCCGCCGATCGACGTCACAGCATCCATGATCAGCAGTGCCTCACCCTTGTTGGCGCCGATGGCCGACAGGTCCGAGCGCACACCGGTGGAGGTCTCGGCATGCACAGCAGCAATCACGGTGGGATTCGGGTGGGCCTCCAACACCCGCTGAGTATCCACCGGGGTGCCGTAGTCGTGATCCACCCGAACCACCTCGGCCCCGCAGCGGGCCGCCACGTCGCACATCCGCTCACCGAAGAGGCCGTTGACCGCGATCACCGCGACGTCACCGTCCTGCAGCGTGTTCACGAACGCGGCCTCCATGCCGGCAGAACCTGTGGCACTCAACGGCATGGTGCGCTCGTTCTGCGTGCCCCACAGTGTGCGCAGTCCGGCGTTGACCCGATCCATGCGCGCGATGAACTCTGGGTCCAAATGGCCCAGCAGGGGCAGACCCAGGGCGGCGGTGGCCTCTGGGTACGGGTTCGTCGGGCCAGGGCCGAACAGGTGACGATACAGAGCTGGTGCGGTCATGTGTCCTCTTTCCTCGCACGCGCTGGTGCTCATTTTCCTCAATAATGACGTCTACTCTGATGCAGAGTATCCCGTGACGTCGGCAACATCCATGGTCAACGCACAGGAGCCCCGATCTTCACGACCAGGGCTCCAGAGGAAGGCTAACGATCAGTCAGCCACTGAGTGCGTTACTGCGCAGCGTAGGGGTCGGCGATGCCGATGTACTGCACGGTGGTGTACTCTTCGATGCCCTCGGCGCCGCCTTCACGGCCCAGACCGGACTGCTTGACGCCACCGAACGGTGCGGAAGCATTCGAGATGACACCGGCGTTGAAGCCGACCAGACCGAACTCGATCTGCTCGGAAACGCGGAACAGCTTGTTGACGTCGCGGGTGTAGATGTAGGAGGCCAGACCATACTCGGAGGCGTTGGCCAGCTCGATGGCCTCTTCCTCGCTGGAGAAGGTGATGACCGGAGCCACCGGACCGAAGATCTCCTGGCCCAGGATCGGGCTGCCGCTGGACACCTTCAGCACGGTGGGCTGGTAGAAGTAGCCATCGCCTTCCACCGGGGCGCCGCCGGTGACGACATCAGCACCGGCATCCACGGCTTCTGTGACCAGGGCGTGAACGTCGTCGCGAGCGCCACCATCGATGATCGGTCCCACGGTGGACTCCGGATCGGTTCCGCGCAGCGGCTTGAGTGCCTTCATGGCATCGGCGAACTTCTGGGTGAATTCCTCGGCCACGGCCTCGTGCACCAGGAAGCGGTTGGCTGCGGTGCAGGCCTCGCCCATGTTGCGCATCTTCGCTGCCATTGCGCCCTGCACAGCAGCATCCAGGTCGGCGTCCTCGAAGACCAGGAACGGGGCGTTGCCGCCGAGCTCCATCGAGGTGCGCAGCACGTTCTCGGCGGCGTCCTTCATCAGGCGCACACCCACCGGGGTGGATCCGGTGAAGGACACCTTGCGCAGGCGACGGTCCTTCATCAGCGGGCCGGAGATCGAGGATGCAGAGGTACCCGAGACCACGTTCAGCACGCCAGCCGGCAGTCCGGCTTCCATCATAGTCTGCGCGAACAGCTGGGACGTCAGAGGAGTCAGCTTGGCCGGCTTCAGCACCATGGTGCATCCGGCAGCAACAGCCGGGGCGACCTTGCGGGTGGCCATCGCCAGCGGGAAGTTCCAGGGGGTGATCAGCAGGGAGGGACCCACGGGCTTGTGGGTGACGATCATCTTGTTCTTACCCTCGGGCGAGGTGAAGTAGCGGCCGTAGTGGCGCACGGTCTCTTCGGAGAACCAGCGCAGGAATTCGGCACCGTAGGCGACTTCGCCGCGAGCCTCGGCCAGGGGCTTGCCCATCTCGAGGGTCATCAGCAGGGCGAAGTCCTCGGCGCGCTCGGTGACCAGATCGAAAGCACGGCGCAGAATCTCGGCGCGATCACGCGGGGCCGACAGGGCCCACTCACGCTGCACGGCGTCTGCCGCGTCCAGTGCAGCGAGCGCGTCTTCGCTGGTGGCGTCCTGCAGCGACGTCAGCACCTTGCCGGTGGCCGGGTCGTGGACGTCGAAGGTCTTGCCGGAGGAGGCGTCACGCCATTCTCCGTTGATGAGCAGTCCGGTGGGAACCGAAGCCAACAGTTCCTGTTCACGCTGTGCCGTCACGGTCATCGCTACCTCTTTCATTCGTTCACGCTCGGTGTGCCCTACAGCGTAGTGCTGGGGTTGCTCCAAGCCGCGGAGACGGAGTGACGCCGAACCTGACGTCGTGCTTCCAGACTAGGGGGTCCGGGTGAGCTTGCGCACGTGTGTCTGTTTTTGTCGTTGTTGCCGTTGTTAATCATGGCGCTCATGCCGGTTAAGCATGGCGCTCATGCCTCGCGACGGGCCAACACTGCGTTGTACAGATCGCGGGTGGCCACCCCTGGGGCAGCGGCGGCGACCTCTTTGACCACGGATTTCAGTTTCTCCCCCGCAGACACCCGTTCTTCCACCACGCTGACCAGGGTCTCGAGGTCCGGGGTGGTCTGATCGGGCTGGTGTCCCTGGACCACGATGACGATCTCGCCACGCACCGTTCCGGCTCCCGCCCACTCGGCGAGGCCAGCGAGGTGGCCGCGCACGACTTCCTCGTGCAGTTTGGTCAATTCTCGGCAGACACACGCTGGACGGTCCGGACCGAAGACCTCGCTCATGGCCTGCAGGGTGGCCGCCAGCCGGTGCGGCGATTCGAAAAACACCAGGGTGCGGGAGTCTTCGGCGACCTCGCTGAGCCAACGGCGCCGCTCCCCGTCCTTGCGCGGAACGAATCCGTCGAAAGCGAAGCGGTCGCTCGGCAGCCCGGAAAGGGCCAACGCAGTGGTCACCGCAGATGGGCCTGGTGCGCAGGTGACGTCCACCCCGGCGGCCACGGCGGCTTGGACCAGCCGGAACCCCGGATCGGAGACTAACGGCATGCCGGCGTCGGAGACCATGACCACGGTGGCACCTTCGGCGGCCAGACGGACCAGCTCCGGGGCGGAGTGGGCTTCGTTGTGTTCATGGTGGGCCACCGTGCGTCCCCGGATGGGGGTGCCTAAGGCCCGGGCCAACTGGGCGAGAGTGCGCGTGTCTTCGGCCGCCACGACGTCAGCGGTGCTCAACAACTCGCGCAGTCGGGCCGATGCATCGCCGATGTTACCCAACGGCGTCGCCGCCAAAATGATGCTGCCCATGTAGTCCTCAAATCGTCACGTACGATGGTGTGCGTGCATCGCCGCCCCGCCTCCGTCGCCCCATCCTGGGTGTCGTCAGCGTCGCAAGCGTACACCGACACCGTACTGCGAGCGCGCCTGATCGGCGAACGCCTTCCGCTGGGGGCGGCGGCCTGGATCGTTCCCGCCCTCGTCACCTTCCTCGCCGCGATTCTGCGCTTCACCGCGCTGGATCATCCGCACCGGCTCATTTTCGATGAGACCTACTACGTCAAGGACGGCTGGAGTCTCTGGCAACACGGCTACGAGGTCGGTTGGGAAGAAGACTCCGACGAAGCATTCGCCAACGGGGAGATCGCCGCCAAAGACGAAGCCTCCTATGTGGTGCACCCCCCGCTAGGTAAGTGGCTGATCGGTGCCGGGGTGGCCTTGATGGGACCGGAATCTGGCACTGGGTGGCGCCTGGGATCCGCGGTGGTGGGCACGCTCTCGGTGCTGCTGGTGGCGTTGATCGCCCAGCATATGTTCCGTTCGGTGGCCCTGGGCGGGATTGCTGGACTGCTGCTCGCAGTGGACGGGCATCACCTGGTGATGTCACGCACCGGACTGCTGGACATTTTCCTCTCATTCTTCATTCTTGCGGCGTTCGGGGCCATGATTCTGGACCGGGATGCGGGCCGAAAACGCCTGGCCCGGCTCATTGCGGGTCGGGCGCAGGACTCCCCCGAGCAGCTGAGACGGTATCTGCAGTGGGGTCCGTGGCTGGGCTGGCGTCCGTGGCGGATGCTCGCAGGGGTGCTGCTGGGAGCCGCCTGCTCGGTGAAACTGTCGGGTCTGGCGTTTGTTGCTGTGTTCGGGCTGATGATCGTGTGCTGGGACATCAGCGCGCGCCGGGTGGCCGGAATCCGCCGCTGGTTCGTGGCCGGTGTGGTGCGCGACGGGCTGTATGCGTTCGTGTGTGTCGTCGTGGTGGGGGGCATCACCTACCTGATCACCTGGTCGGGCTGGATTCTCACCTCCGGTGGTTTCTACCGCAATTGGGGTGCAGAGCATCCGGCCAGCGGGCTGGAAGCGCTGGTGCCCGACTGGTTCCGGAGCCTGGTGCACTATCACTCCCAATCCACCGAGTTCCACACGGACCTGTCGTCGGGCCATAACTACGCCTCGAACCCGTGGACATGGCCGTTTATGGGCCGGCCAGTCTCGTTCCACTATGTCGGCACCGACAAGGGCGAGCTGGGGTGCGCCACCGAGGGCGGCTGTTCCGAAGCGATTCTGGACCTGGCCAATCCGCTGCTGTGGTGGTCTGGCCTGTTGGCCATGCTGGTGATGGTGTTCCTGTGGCTGGGCAAGCGCGACTGGCGGGCCGGTGCCATTCTCGGCGTTTACGTGGCCGGCCAGCTCGTGTGGACGCTGTGGCCGGAACGCACCATGTTCTTCTTCTACACCATCGCCTACACCCCGTTCCTGGTGTTAGCCGTGACCATGTGCCTGGGACTGATCCTGCGCCGGGGCGCCATCGACACCGCGGACGGACTGCGACCGCGCCGGCGCAGTCTGATCATCGTGCTCGGATTCGTACTGGCGGTAGTTCTGTTGTCGGCGTACTTCATGCCGCTGTGGACCGGCCAGCAGATCCCGTACGATTCCTGGCGGATGCGCATGTGGTTCGACTCCTGGATCTAGGCTCTCGACCTCGGCACCCGATACCATCGACCAGGTTGCTCCTGACAATTCATTTTTCTTGGGAAGGCTCTCGTGCTGGAAACCTCCACCGCGCCGACGGCGACTCTGCCAGACGATTCGAATCTGACTGACTTGGCCCTGGCTGTCGCACAGCAGACCCCCGAGGCACCCGTGTACGCGGTGCCCAACGGCACCGGCGGTTGGCTGGATGTGTCCTACCAGGCGTTCTTTGATCGGGTGCGGGCGCTGGCCAAGGGGCTGGCGCACCACGGTGTGGCCCCCGGGGATCTGGTGGCGCTGATGGCACCCACCAGTTACGAGTGGGCACTGATTGACCAGGCGATCTGGTTCGCCGGCGCCGTATCGGTGCCGATCTACGAGACCTCCTCCCCGGCTCAGGTCCGGCACATTCTCTCGGATTCCGGCGCCCGCCTGGTGTTCACCGGCGGCGAGAAGCAACACCGCTCCGTGGCGCGAGCCCTGGACGAGACCGAGGGCGTGGATGCCAGCGCGTTCACCGTGTTTTCCATGGACGACGCCGCCCTGGTGCGCTTGGCCCACGATGGAGCTCACCTGGCCGACGAGGTGATCGAGGAGGCACGCAGCACTCCGGTGCTCGATGACACCGCCACCCTGGTGTACACCTCGGGCACCACCGGTCAGCCCAAGGGCGCGAAAATCACCCACCGCAATCTGGCCGAAGGTGCGGTGAACATCCTGACCTTCGCCCAGGACATCATCGGCGGCGGCGAACAGCGCACCGTGATGTTCCTGCCGCTGGCCCACGTGCTCGCCCACGCGGTGCAGTACATCTGCCTGGTGGGGCGGATCCAGATCGCCCATACCTCGGACCTGTCTCGGCTCACCGAGCACATGGCCAGCTTCCACCCCACCTGGCTGCTGCTGGTGCCCCGCCTGCTGGAAAAAGTCGAGGCCGGCATTCTCGCCAACGCCCGCGACTCCGGCAAGGAACGCATCGTCACCGTGGCCCGCGACACCGCCATCGCCTATTCACGTGCCATCGAAGCCGAGCAGCGCGGCGAAGGCAAGGGCCCCGGAGCCGCACTGAAGGCCAAGCACGCACTGTTCAACCGCCTCGTGTACCCGAAGGTACGGGCCCTGATGGGTGGGCAGGCACGCTTCGCCGTCTCCGGGGCTTCCCCGTTGAACCCGGATTTGGCGCATTTCTTCCGCGGCATGGGGATCAATATCCAGGAGGGCTACGGGCTGACCGAATCCACCGCCCCGGCCACTCTGAATATCCCCGGGCACACCCGCTTGGGGTCGGTGGGTTTGCCGGTGCCGGGCACCACGGTCAAGATCGCCGAGGACGGCGAAATCTGGCTGCGCGGCATCGTCATCTGCGATGGCTACCTCAACCGTCCCGAAGCCAGCGCCGAGGCGTTCAGCGCGGACGGTTTCTTCAAGACCGGTGACCTGGGCCGCCTGGATGATGACGGCTACCTGTACGTGACCGGGCGGAAGAAGGAGCTCATCGTCACCGCGGGCGGCAAGAACGTGGTGCCCACTCCCCTGGAGGAATCCATCCGCACCGCGCCACTGGTCTCTCAAGTGGTAGTGGTCGGTGACGATCGTCCCTTCATCGGCGCGCTCGTCGCCCTCGACCCCGAAGCCGTGGATCGGTGGGCCGCCGAGCACTCACGCTCCCCCATGAGCCTGGCAGAAGCCGCCGAGGATGAGGGCATCATCGCGGAAGTGCAGCGGTTCGTGGACCTGGCCAACGAGCAGGTGTCCCGGGCCGAGTCCGTGCGGAAATTCCTGATTCTGGACCGCGAGCTCACCGAGGCTTCGGGTCACGTAACCCCGTCACAGAAGCTCCAGCGCCACCGGGTGATCGAGGACCATCCGGAGGAGATCGAGCGGCTCTACCAGCGCTGACTCAGCGGGCTGATTCGCTCGACCAGTAGTTTTTGCGGGTGATCAGCTGGATTTGGTCCTGTTTGGAGTCCTCGCGACGACGGCGCGTGGGCCAGGTGAAGACCAGGGTCACGATCGCGGTGATCAGGGTCAGTGCTGCCACGGCGATTCCTGCGTCGATCCAGAATTGGTTCGGGTAGAGCCGGATCAGGGTGTCAGAAGCGTAGAACGTCCAGGTGCCATCGGCGAAGAACAGCGAGTGGAACCCGGCAAAGAATGCTTCCCAACCCAGGACGGCTACCACGGCGAGGCCGATCGTGGCCACGATGAGCCAGACGGCGCCTGCGAACAGGCCGCGGCGGATGCCACCCTTGCGGGTGCGGGCCAGGATGATCATGAAGGCCAGGCAGGCCAGCCCCAGCACGATCCCGGCGAGCATAGTGATCAGCATGACGATCTTGACGTCGTGCATGTGCGAGACCTCTTCGGCCGTGAACAGGCTCTGGCCCTCACCGGAGGTCAGCTCCGAGAGATAACGGGAGTTCGACAGGTTGAACAGGTAGTCCAGCCCGTAGGAGCCGTAGACGGTGCGGTCCTCGGTGCTGAAGCCGAAATCGTCCGAGGGGAACCCAGGGCGGCGGTATTCCAGCCACAGGAACATCGGTGAGGCCACCAGGCGGATCGCGGCGATCAGCAGCACGATGGGCGCGAAAATCGCCAACAGCACCTGCAAAACCCGAGAAACAGTGCGCGGCGATTCCAACGCCTCGTCCCGGGCCATGGCGCGGGCCTCGGCCTCGCGGCGGGTGCGTCGATCCGTCTCGGCGTGGCCCATTCCGGCCGAGGCTGGCACGGCTGCCACCCCGGTGAACGGGTCGACCGGTTCAGCCTCGGTGGCGGTCTTGTGGAGGACCCGGGTGTCCCCGGTGTCTCCAGCACCTGTGGGGTCTCCGGTTTTCTGGTCCGCGCTGAGGTCGGGCAGCGGCACCGTGTAGTTGTGCTCGGCCGCAGGGGAATCCGCCGTCGGCTCCTGATCCGAGATCACCTCGGTGTGCTGGTGGTCATCGGCCTCGCCGATCACCTCGGTGTGCTGGGGCTCCTCCGACGTGAGGTCGGTGGTCTCAGCATCGCCGATGACCTCCGTGTGCTGGGCGTCGTCCGGCTGGGCATCGTCCGGCTGGGCGTCGTGCTCGTGGTCCAGCTCGGTTTGACGGGCGATCGGGGTGGTTTCGGCGTCGGCATCGGAGTCCTGCAGGAATCGCGGGGTCTCCGTGGTGGGCGCCTCGGTGGTGGATTCGGCATCGGCGTCGGCGGTGTTCTCCGGCTCGTCGTCGATGAACGCGCTGTAATCCAGACCGGATTCGAAATCCTCGGATGTGGCTTTCGGGTCCTGCTGTTCAGGGTCCTGAGTCGTCATCTCTACCTCGTTTCCGAGCCGTACAAGCCCGCCTCATGGTGGTTCTCCTCCGAGCGTACTGCCCCGGAGGAGTTCTGTGAGGAGTGACCCACCGATGTGCGGCGCATCGGCGACCGCGGATCAGGCGGTAAGCTGATGGGCTCCAGAGTCGGTGCGGGAGAGGTCTCCGGTGACGCCGTCGCGCACCGCACGGCGCCCGAGCAGCAGGGTGTACACCCAGTACCCGGCCAGCACGGCGGCACCGATACCCAGGCGCACCGGATCGGGCCAGTCGGCGGGAGTGACGAAAGCCTCCACCAGGGCGGAGACGAACAGTACGCCCACGAGACCGATGGCGACGGTGATCAGCGAGCGCCCGGCGGAACCCACCGAGGCCATGCGCGTTTGGCGGCCGGGAGCCACCAGGGCCCAGAAAATCTGCAGTCCAGCGGCACCGGCGATGAAAATGGCGGTGAGCTCCATGAACCCGTGCGGCAGGATGAACAAGAAGAAAGTGTCCAGCTCATCATGGGCCGCCATCACCCCGGCGGACATGCCGATGCTTTGGGCATTGGTGTAGAGCACGTAGGGCACGAAGAACCCGGTGATCCCGAACGCTACTTCCTGGGCGGCGATCCAGGCGTTGTTGGTCCACACCAGGGAGGCGAAGGAGCCGGCCGGATTTTCCGAGTAGTACTGAACGAAGTCCTCTTGGACGAAGGCTTCTTGTTCTTCGGGGGTCATCAGCGAGGCCAGCACCTCCGGGGAGGTGGCTACCCAGGTGGCGTAGGCGGTACCCACCGCGCAGAACAGCACCCCGAGGATCACCGTCATCCAGCGGATCCGATAGAACGCAGCCGGGAGCTGCCGCGAGACGAATTCTCGCACCACCGAGCCGGGATTTTCGGTGGCGGAGGTGAGCCGGGTGCGGGCCGCGGCGACCACCAGGGAGAGGCCACTGGCGTGGGGGCCGTCGGGGTCTTGGGCCTGGACCACGGAGAGGTGGGTGGAAGCCCGGCCGTAGAGCTCCACCAGCTCATCAATCTCCGCTGAGCTGAGGCGCCGGCGCTTGGACAGGGTGCGCAGACGGTCCCAGTCTTGCTGGTTCACGGCGGTGAAGGCGTCAAGATCCACCCTGACAGGCTACCGGGTAAGGTGGTGCCCGGACAGTACCGAAGCGTCAGGGGTGCCCCATATGAGTTCAGCCACCGTTATCACTGGTGAGGCGGTCGTCCTGCAGCTGCGCCCGGCCACGATCATTCAGCGCGCGGCCGCCACCCTCATCGACGGCGTGGCGCTGGCGCTCCTGACCGTGGGGCTGATCTGGGCTTTGGCGCAGTTCGATGTGACGCTAGACCAGGCCGCGGGACAAGCGGCGGTGATCGTCGCGATGGTCTTTCTGCTGGTGCTGGTGCCCTTCACCGTGGAGACGCTCACCCGGGGCCGCTCCCTGGGCAAGTGGGCATTGGGATTACGTGCGGTACGGGATGACGGCGGCGGGGTGCGCGCCCGCCACGTGCTGGCCCGGGTGCTCACCGGGGTCTTTGAGGTGTGGATGACCGCGGGCTCGGTTGCGGTGATCGCTTCGATGATGAACGAGCGCGGCAAGCGCCTCGGCGACATGGTGGCCGGGACCTACCTGATCACCCAGCGGCTACCGAAGCCGCCTCCCCCACTGCCGGACGTCCCGGCCCCGCTGCGCCAGTGGGCTTCTACGGCCGACGTCGGCCGGTTGCCGGATTCCTTGGCGGTGGCTATTACTCGGTTCTTGCGGCAGGCCGAGAGGATGCTGCCCGAGGCCCGCCAGCGCACCGCCTGGAACCTCACCCAGCAGGTGGCACCCTATGTGGCGCCGGGTCCCGGTGCCCAGGTTCCGCCCGAGGCGTTTCTGCACGCGGTGGTCGCCGAACGCAGAAACCGGGACTACGCGATCCTGCAGGCCCGTCGTGAGGCCATGCAAGAACGCGCGTCCCGGTTGGTGCGCAGTCGCTCCTTTTAGTAGCGGTAGTGGTCCGGCTTGTACGGTCCGGCCACGTCCACACCCAGGTATTCGGCCTGGGACTTCGACAGCTCGGTGAGTCCCACACCCAGGGCGTCCAGGTGCAGGCGGGCCACCTTTTCGTCGAGCACCTTGGGCAGGGTGTACACCTGGTTCTCGTAGGTGCGCCCGGTCAGTGCACCGGCGGCGTTGTGCTGGTTGAACAGCTCAATCTGGCCCATCACCTGGTTGGTGAACGATGCGGACATCACGAACGAGGGGTGCCCGGTGGCGTTGCCCAGGTTCAGCAGCCGACCTTCGGAGAGCACGATGATCGAGCGCTCGGCCTCGGTTCCGGCGTCGAGCGTCCACTCGTGCACCTGCGGCTTGATCTCGGTCTTCACCACGCCCGGGATCCTGCCCAGTCCTGCCATGTCGATCTCGTTGTCGAAGTGGCCGACGTTGCCGATGATGGCCTTGTTTTTCATCTTGACCATGTCCTCGGCCATGATGATGTCTTTGCCGCCGGTGGTAGTGATGAAGAGATCACCGGTGCCGATCACCTCATCGAGACGGGCCACCTGGTAGCCGTCCATCGCGGCCTGCAGCGCACAGATGGGGTCAATTTCGGTGACGACGACGCGGGCACCCTGGCCACGCAGCGCCTCGGCCGCACCCTTGCCCACGTCACCGTAGCCACACACGACAGCAACCTTGCCGCCGATCAAGACATCGGTACCGCGGTTGATGCCATCGGGCAGGGAATGGCGGATGCCGTACTTGTTGTCGAATTTCGACTTGGTGACGGCGTCGTTGACATTGATCGCGGGGAACAGCAGCCCACCGGTCTGGGCCAGCTGGTAGAGGCGCAGCACACCGGTGGTGGTTTCCTCGGTGACGCCGCGGATCTGCTCAGCAATGCGGGTGAACTTCTGGCCATCGGCCTGCAGGGAAGCGCGCAGGCGGGCCAGGATGATCCGGAACTCCTCCGGGTCCTCGTCGGTGGCCGACGGCACGGCCCCGGCGCCCTCGAATTCCACGCCCTTGTGTAGCAGCAGGGTGGCGTCGCCGCCGTCGTCGAGAATCATGTTGGGGCCCAGCTCGGGGTCCTCATCGGCGCCGGGCCAGCTCAGGATCTGTTCGGCGGTCCACCAGTATTCCGGCAGTGACTCGTTCTTCCAGGCGAACACCGGAACACCCTGCGGGTTCTCGGGGGTGCCCTCGCCCACGACAATCGCGGCAGCGGCCTCGTCCTGGGTGGAGAAGATGTTGCAGGACGCCCAGCGCACGGTGGCGCCCAGGGCGGTGAGGGTCTCAATGAGCACCGCGGTCTGCACGGTCATGTGCAGAGAACCGGCGATGCGCGCCCCGGCCAGCGGCTGAGATTCGGCGTACTCTTCGCGCAGGGCCATCAGCCCGGGCATCTCGTGCTCGGCCAGGCGGATCTGGTGGCGTCCGGCCTCGGCGAGGGTGATGTCGCGGATGGTGAAGTCGAACTCGGCGCCGGGCACGGTGGTCCGGTTCGAGAAGGCAGGGTCGGTACCGGGGCCGGCGGTGGTGGGCACGGCGAGGTCAGGGGTTTCTGCGGGATTCTGCGTCATGCTCTCCAGCCTAGACCGTCACGCGGCCGCGCGCAGAGGCTCGAGTCATGATTCGACTCAGCGCAGGATCCTCAAACTGGGCCGGGTCTCACCGCTGACGGGGCGCGGATCGACGACGTCGGAATCCGCCACGGGCTGAACGCTGCGATCCACCCGGTGGGCCGAGGTATCGGGGGTGACGTCGTCCAGCGGGTCGGACGTCGAGACCTGTTCTTCCGGAGTTTCTTTGACCGCATCGGCTAGGGCCAGCAGGTCATCCGGATCTGCAGCGGGAGGGGCCTGCAGGTCCTCGAGGGAGACCAGGCGCAGCAGCTCCCAGCCCACCGGGGCCGTCATGGTGCGGCAGTGCCGCTGACACAGGTCGTAGGCGTGGGGTTCGGCCCGTTGCGACATGGGCCCGAGCACCACCGCCGAGTCGGCATAGTTGTACGTCAACGTGGCCACGGCGGCACCGCGGCAGCCGGTCTTGGTGCAATAACGATTCGTTCCCACAGCACGTCACTCTACCGGCTGTGCTGGCACGTACCGGAGAGCACACGCGGTCCCGGCGTCTCTTCCGAGGTGCCGCGATTCCGGCCTAGACTGGAGTGCATGTTCACCTCCGTCACCATCACCGCCGCCGAGGGCGCGGAAACCCCGGTGACGGGAGGTTCGCGACGTCGCCGGAACCGGCACGGGCGCGGACTGCGCGGGCCGTTGCATCCGCAGTCGCTGCCCCGGTACAGCAGCCGCCACTTACGGTTTGGGGAGACCCTGGCCAACGCCATTGACCGGCTGGCGGAGGTGGTGGGCGAGGACGTGCATCAGGTGAGCTTCCGATACACGATGATCCCGTTGCATTTGGAGCGCCGGTTGCAGGTGTTTCAGGGCGGCGGCGCCGAGGCGGTGGGCGATCTGCTCTCCGACGTCGAACACGGCGCAACGGACATTCCGACGATCACGGTGCACCGGATGGCTATTGAGTCCAGGGTGTCGACCCGGGGCGCGGATCCGCACGCCGATCACGATGAGCTGGCCACCGCCATGATCGAAGAACTGACGTACCGGGCGCTGGTGCGGGCCTGGTCGCGGTGGACCGGGATTCCGGTGGAGGAGATTGACCCTTCCGCGGCTCAGTAGCCCACACGGACCGGAACGCCGGTGCCGTTGGCGGCGGCCGGGGTGACCGGGTAGCCGGAGAGGCCGGTGGCGCCGTCGGACACGATCACACCGGCGAACAGCCCGGTGTCGGTGGTGGAGATGCGCACCCCGGCCGGGGCATCGACGTCGTCGAGATCCAGGGTAACGCTGTCACCTTCGGCGACTTCTTGTTGTTGGGTCTCCCCCAGGCTCCCGGATTCATCGACGAGCTGATACTCGATGGTGCCGGCGGCCGAGCCGTACACCACTAACTGCGAGGTGCCGTGGGAGGGCAGGGATACCAACTGGTCGAAGGCGAGCTCGGAGGTCGAGGGGGTCAGGGCCATGTCCACGGATTCTTCCGCGGCACCGCTGACCGAACGGGCGGTCGCGATCACCGGAGCGTCCGCCTCCACGACGATCGTGTATTCGCCGGCGGGCAGGTTGGAGAGGTCAACGCTGCCGGTGCCATTGGCAGCGAGTTCCACCACGGAGCCGCTACCCAGGGAGGCTGGACCGTCCGGTCCGAGGGCGGTGACTTCGGCGGTGGTGGCCGAGCCGGTGGCGGCGATCTGCACGGCCGGGGCGACGTCGACGTCGTCTTGACTGTTCAATTCCTCCAGGGCGTCCGCACCCGGCGAGCTCACCCCGGGGACGACCTGGCGCTGGGAGGCATCGGCGTTGGGGGTGATGATGTCGACCCCGCCGGGCATGACGCCGAAGAGCCGGTGCTGCTGGATGCTGGCGGAGACCGCACCGCCGGAGGAGCGGACTTCCACGGCCAGGTTTTCTTCGTTGGGGGCGAGCCCGCCCAGCACGAAGGAGCGGGTCTGGTCGGGGCCGAGGACGAGCCCGGAAGTGCCCGGGGAGTCGATGATCCCCTCGGCCCCGAAGAGGCGCAGGTCCACGGTGGCGGCAGAGGCCGAGGGATTGGTGAGCACCAGGATGGCGGTGGAACCCAAGGTGGTGGTGGCGCCGGTGAGGCGCTGCTGGTGGCTGGGAACGGTGCAGGCGGAGACGTCGAGACCAGTGAGGTCACCGTCACTTGCCGAATAGGCGGCAATGGCGGAGCCGAGCCCGGCTTGACCGCCGAGGGGTTCGACGGTGACCACGCTGGGCAGCCCTTGTTCGCCGCCGGGGGCGCCGACCCGGTGGGCCCCGGCGTCACGCACGGCCACGCCGTCGGCACCCGAGGTGGCGGGAGCGCCCTGCTGGATGTCATCAGGTTGGGAGGTGGTGAGTTCCTCACCGGAGGCGGCGGCCGCTTCGGGCCCGCCGTGGGCATCGCCTGCCGTGGTGGCCGGGCGCAGTGTGGAGCCGGGCAATCGGCCGGCCAGGTCGGAGAACAGGCTGACGGTGGCCTCGGTGGAGGCATCGGAGGACAGCGGGGAGAAGTCGACGTCGGTGGCCTCGTCCGCGCCCGAGGGCAGCCGAGGTGCGGCCGGGCACACGTACTGGGCGGTGGCGGCGGACAGTGCCGCGGGGGCAGCGCCGGTGTTGAGCGCGGCCGGCGTGGCGGGCAGCACGGTGGTGCCGTAGGCCACACCGCCCACCAGCAGCAGGGCGCCCACGCCGCCCAGGGTGGGCAGGGCCCAGCCGCGGCGCCGTTCGGAGCGGCCGTAGGCTTCCAGCACGGCGTCGCGGCGCACGGCCCGTTTGCGCGCGCCGCGGCCCAGCTGGGCCTGTTCGTCACTGCCGGGGGTCATCGCTGTGCCGTCCAATCCGCGTCGTCGTCGGTGCTGTCTTCCAGGGGGTCCACGGCGGAGTCGCCGGCGTCCAGCGGCCGGTCCTGGGTGCGGGAGGCGGTGCGGCGGGTCGGCGAGGGGATCGCCAGCAGCAGGGCGATCAGCAGCAGCACCCCGGGCACCACCCAGTACCAGCGCGGCACGGGGGCGTCGTAGTGAATCTCCAGCTCGCCGGTCTCGGCGGGTAGCACGAACGCCTGGTTCCAGCCTTCGGGGGCTTCCGTGGCTTCCAGCGCCTGGCCGTTGTAGGTCGCGCTCCACCGGTCGTGGGCGCGTTCGGCAAGCACCACGCGGCGCTCGGTGGACTCCTCTTCGGCGGCGGGCACTTCGGCGTGGAAGCGGCCGTGTTCGCTGGGGATCAGGGCCAGGGTGGTTCCGCCGTCGTCTTGCACTGCGGCGCGGGCCACGGCGAATCCGCGGGCTTCGGTGTCGGATTCCGAGCCGGTGTCGTCGCTGAGGACCGGTGCGCCATTGTCGCTGGCGGGTTCCACGCGCCACAGCCAGCCGTGCTCGGTCAGGCCGACGGGGGTGAGCCCGGGGACAGCGTCAAGATTAGCGGCGGTGGTCTGGTCCACGCCGTCGGGGTCGCGCAGCACCACGAAGGCCGCGCCGATGCTGGTCAGCTGGCTGCGAGGGTCATTGGTGGTACCGGCCACGAGCTCGGCGGCCAGGGTGCGCAGCGCTTCATCGGCTGGATCAGTTTCCGCGCTCTCAGGGGTGAAAATCCCACCGGTCAGCGTGCGGGTCACCACGCCACCGGACGAACGGTTCAAAGCCTCGCCGGCACCGGCTACCGCGGCCGCGGTCACCCCTTCTCCGGAGCGGGAAATGATCAGGGTGCGGGTGGAGAGCTCGCTCAGCGCTTGGTCGGCCGCGGTGGCGGGGACCTGCCGGATCGAGGTCGGGTAAATGAGGCTGGAGGCGGTCAACGCGGAGAGCTCCGGATCGGATTCCCCGGTGGTGGCACGGGCTTCGAGGGCCGCGCGCTGGCGGTCCTGGGATTCTGCCCCGGTCAAGCGCGGCACCAGCCACACGGTGGCCGATACGGCCACCGCACCCACCATGGCGAGGGCGACGGCGGGCACGGCTACCCGCTGCAATCGGTGCACCAGGTCGAATCCAGCGACGGCAGCGATCATCAGCCCCAGCCACACCACGGAGACGGCGGGGCCGGTGAACAGGGTGACGGGGGCGCCGAGGGAGTCAACGGAGACCGTGATCTGGGTGGCAACCCAGGCCGTGGCCAAGCCCACCGCGGTGACAATCAGCCCGACCCGGGCGGTCGTACCAGCGGGGCGTAGCGAGAAGACACCGAGCACGGCGAGGATCAGCAGCGGGCCGGCGATCACCAGGGCGATCACCAGCGCCCAGGGGAATCCGGGCACCAGTGAGTCGAGGCCGGGCACGGCAAGTAGTCCGGCGTCGGCGGTGAATTCCGTGGGGAAGCCGAGCAGCTGTTGCCAACCGGGAGCGGCGGTGAAGCTCAGCGGCACGCCGGGGTCGGCCAGCACGGCGCGCAGGTTGTTCCAGTGGGTGACCACCGCGGGGGCAAACAGAGCCAGGGTGAGCGCTGGGGTCCACCACAAGGCGCGGCCCCGGGAGCGCATTACCGCGGCGAGAATCAGCACACTCAGCACCGCGGGCACCAGCAGCGATGGCGCAGCAGCGGTGATCAGGGCGAGCAACAGTGCGGTCCAGCCAGAGCCGGTCCAGGAGATGACCCCTCGGGTTCCGGGCCCGGTGGGGGCGTCGCTGTGCAGCGAACCTGGGTCACGACGGCGCGGCGCGGCCGAACCGGTGGCGCGCATGAGGGACAGCACCAGCCACGGCAGCAGCAAGTGCACCAGAATCGCGCCGATCCGGCCCTGCCCGATGCTAATGAGCAGGGTGGGAGCCAGGCCCCAGGCCAGGGCGACCGCGAAGCGGGCGGCACGGGACCGGGCGATCGCTCCGGCAGCGGTCCAGGCACCTGCGGCGGCCAGCGGCAGCGTCAGAATCATCAGCACCACCACGGAAACCGAGGCGGAGCCGGTCAGTCCCAGCAGCACCAGCACCAGTCCGAAGGGTCCGGGCTGAGCGGCAAAGCCAACCCCGGATTCGGACCAGCCGGACACCGCGGTCTCCCACAGGTCGCGTAGCGAACCGTCCAGAGGAGCCAGGCTTCCGCCGGCCACGGCTTCGGCGCCGAGCAGGTTGCGCAGGCCCAGCACGGCCACCGCACCGAGCAGCAGCAGGGCGGTGACCAGGCCGATGCCCACCCAGTTGCGTTCCGGGGTGGCCAGGGCGGTGAAATCATCGTGACCGCCGGTGGGTTCTGAATCCAGGTGGGTGGAGCCGGTGCCGGCGCCGATCACCTCATCGGGTTCGGACACGTCAATCACGGAACGGCGGTAGGCCCGCACCTGAGCCCGGCGCGGGCGTAGGTCACGGATGCTGGCGGCGCGTACTGCCGACAGCGTCTGCGTGGACCGCGCCCGACGGCGGGATCCCAACAGCGCGAAGGGTCGGGTGGCGCCCTGCAGGGTGCCACCGAGCCGGGCCATCCCGGCCCCGGGCTCCTTAATCAGTAGCGACCAGGCCAGCGAACCCACCGCGGACAGCATCATCCACAGCCACAACAGCGGCAGGGTCATCCGGGCGCGAGAGTGTTTCAGCCGCATCCAAGCGGCGGCCTCATGACGTTCGCGGCGGGAGGCTTGTAGCCCTTCACCGTGGCCGCCGTGGCGGACCACCGCCCGGGGTACCACCACCACACGGTGACCAGCCAGTCGGGTGCGCAGGCACAAATCCAGGGCTGCCGCCGGGCCGGGGGTGGCCGGGTCCACGCCGTCGAGCTCGCGCCACACGTCCTCGCGCACCAACATGCCCGGAGCGGACACGGAGAGCACGTCGGTGCGGTCGTCATACTGACCCTGGTCCAGCTCGCCGGGTTCGATCATGCTCACTGCGTGGCCGGTGTGGGTCATGGTCACCCCGACGTCGAGCAGGTGACGAGGGCGGGCGCGTTCGACCTGCTTGGCGCCGGCCAGCGCCACTGAGGGAGAGACCTCCACGGCGCGCAACACCGCCTGCAGGGCGTGCGGTTCGGCGACGGCGTCGTCGTGCAGGAACCAGATCCACCGGTCGTCCGAGGTGGAGCTCCCCCCTGACTTCTCTGAGGACTCCCCCGGTTCAGCGGGCTCCATGACGGCGGAGAGCTCGTCCGCCAAGGACCGCCCCGGGGTGCGGGGACGTTCCACATGGTGCCAGTCCAGATCGGCGTCGGTCAGCTCACGGGTCGACTCAGCTACGACAGCTGGATCAATCGTCCCGGAGGTGGTCACGATGATCACGCGGTCCGGAACCCGGTGCTGTTGCGTGATGGAACGGACGGCGTCGATCAGCGTTTCCGGTCGACGATCGACCGTCACCACGGCGGTGACGTGCTGGACGGCCGAGCGGGTCACAGTACTCAGGATGACTTCTTGCGCAGGCGGCGGCGCTCACGCTCGGAGAGCCCACCCCAGATGCCGAAGCGTTCGTCGTTGGCCAGGGCGTATTCGAGGCATTCGGAGCGTACAGTGCACGCCGAGCAGACCTTCTTGGCGTCGCGGGTGGAGCCTCCCTTTTCGGGGAAGAACGCCTCGGGGTCGGTCTGGGCGCAGAGCGCATCGGCCTGCCAGGCCAGTTCGCCCTCGTCTTCGGGGTGACCAAAACCGGGAATGCCCAGCCAGGTACCGGCATCCGGTGCCGACTGCGGGGCCGGGGCGTCGCCGGGGTGCAAGGCGGTCACGGTGGCCAGGTCCGCGCCAGTGGAACCGGTCTCGGCGAGAGCATCGGTGCTCTCCAGAGCCTCGTGAGCCGCCAGGAAGGCGGTGGCCTGGTCGTCTAGGGTGACGTCGGCATGATCCGCCGCCTGGGGGTCGGCGGGGTCAATGAACCAGTCAGAGGGTACGCCACGTGTCGGACGCTGCGTGGTGGGCTCGACATCGCGTCGAGATGAGTCCAGCCGTTGTGCGTTCTCCATCAGTTCCTCTCTACGGTTCGCAGGCTCTCAGGAGAGCCGTCTCGCCACCTTCGTGCGGCGGCGAGCTAGTCCGTGCGTCAGCCCTGGGTTCAGCCCAGCACGAGGCAGGCGGTCCGACTGGATTTCCGTCGGTCGCACACGTCATGCTGATGAAGTACACCTGGGAAGCGCAACGGCCCAATACGGACCATTACTTCATCATTGATCACGTCTAATTACACCGTTGTAACTCCTCTGGGTCAAGCTCAGTTCGACGCTGCAACCGACCGCTGGCATCACGCAGCCGGGCGTGTCGAACCCTCAGCTGCCCACGTGCTATCTGCCCGCCAACTCACCGCTATCAAGCCGAGGTCACCATGGTTTCCCTCTCGTCGTCCGGCCCGTCGATCGCCCGCCCGGGCGCGGACCTGATCGCCCACGTCGGGGGCTCGGCCCGTCCCGCACTGATTCAGTACCACCAGGACGGGTCGCGCACCGAACTCTCGGGACGAGTGTTAGTGAATTGGGCAGCGAAAACGGCGAACCTGTTAGAGCATCATGGCATCGATACCGCCGGGCTGGCGGTGCTCGATCTACCCGTGCACTGGCTCACCCTGGCCGCCTCCCTAGGAATCTCCTGGGATTTTGATGAGATTCGGTGTTTTGGTGACGGCGACGACGCTGTTCAGGACGCCGCGTTGATCGTCACCACCGCACCCGAACGGTGGGCAGAGCACTCCGGTGAGCTGATCGTGGTGACCTCACTGACCGGAGCGTCCGGGTCGTCTGGGGCGCAGTTGCCCAGCCATGCCATTGATTTCGACGACGAGGTGGCCTCCCAGGCGGACCAGCATGTGGGAATAGCGCCGGATCTGATCACCGGCACCGAAGGTGCCTCGCTCCGGCTAGCAGCAGCCTCGCCGGCGAGCGCCTGGGCTTTTGAGGGTGGGCTGATTCTTGCGGAGCGCGGCACCCACCTCACCGAGGATCTCCTCGCTGCGGTGCATGAGCAGTGGTCGCGACGGTGCCCGGTCATCATGGTAGAGGTGACCGACGCTGCAGAAGATACCGGGGGCGCCGGGGGTGAGACGCTCGCCCCGGAACGGGTGGAGCATCTGCGCGAGGTCGAGCGGCTCGGCGACTCAGCGGGCTGAGTCGAACCCTTCCGACGGCGCCGAACGCTGGTCGGTGTTTGGCTCAGAATTTTCATCGGCGGCGGGCACGGCCGGAAACTGGCCGGTAAGGAACCCGCGATCGTGGGCGAATGCCGGGTCGGACTCCATGGTCTCGGAGAACACCCAGAACCGATAAGCGAAAAAGCGGAACACGGTGCCGAAGAACAGGCCCACCACGTTGCCGGCAATGAACAGCCCCGAGGTGGAGGTCACCCCGAGCAGATACTGAGCAATGAACACGCAGCCGGCCTGAATCCCCAGGCCAATGGCGTTCATGACCAAGAACAGCACCAGCTCGCGACCGACATTGGACTGACGACGGTGCCGGAAGGTCCAGAAACGGTTGGCGATCCACGAGAAGATCGTCGCCACCACACCGGCCACAATCTTGGCCTTCACGTTGGAGCCTTCCATCGGCCCGTGCATGAGCCACACGAACACCGCGGAATCGATCACGAACGCGACCGCGCCGACCGTGCCGAATTTGGCGACTTCTCGCCACAGCATACGAATCAGCCCGAGAAGGCGCTGCCAAAGGTCACTGAACATAGGGGGTGTGAGCTCCTGGTCTGGACAAAGTTCCCGGCCACTCTAATGCGGACTCCTGCTGAAAACCTGAAAGCCCCTGCCCGTGGCGCCGCGTCGGTGCCCCCTGGGAAGAAGCACGTTCGAAGGGACAGACACGTCAGCCTCTCCTTGAGTATGTACCCTAAGAGGGTGACTTTTCCTCTCGTAGGCGTCGTCGGCGGCGGCCAATTGGCCCGCATGCTGGCCCCCGCCGCCATTGAACTCGGTATCCATCTCCACGTCCTCGCAGAGTCCGAGGACGTGTCTGCGACCAGTGCCGCCCGCTACACGGTGGGCGATTATCGCGACCTGGACACGCTGATGCGCTTCGCCGCGACTGTGGATGTCCTCACATTCGATCACGAGCACGTTCCCACCGAGCACCTGCGCACCCTCGAGGACTCTGGTGTCGCGGTCCGCCCGGGACCCGAGGCCCTACAGTACGCCCAGGATAAGCTCAAAATGCGAAGCATTGCCGATGAGCTCGGATTGCCGAACCCTGTTTGGGCAGCAGTGGATTCCGTGGAAGCTCTGGTGAGCTTCGGCGAGGAGCACGGCTGGCCCGTGGTGCTCAAGACTCCCCGCGGCGGCTACGACGGCAAGGGCGTGCGCGTGGTGCGCACCCCAGAGGAGGCAGCCGAAACCACCGAGTGGTTCGAGCTCGATTTCCCGGCCCTCCTCGTGGAGCAGCTGGTCCCGTTCTCGCGCGAACTCTCCGCCCAGGTGGCTCGCCGCCCCTCGGGTGAGGTCGCGATCTACCCGATCGTGGAGTCACTGCAGACCGACAGCGTCTGTGATGTCGTCACCGCCCCGGCCCCCGGCCTAGATCCCGAGGTGGCCGCAGCAGCGGCGGAGGCAGCCTCCACCCTGGCCGAGCGTCTCGGCGTGGTGGGCATGCTCGCCGTCGAACTCTTCGAGACCCCGGGAACCGGCCCAGGCTTCCTGATCAACGAGCTGGCGATGCGCCCGCACAATTCCGGACATTGGTCCATGGATGGCGCAGTGACCGGACAGTTTGAGCAGCATTTGCGCGCCGTACTGGATCTCCCCCTGGGCTCCACTCAGCCCCTGGGCGCCTACACGGTCATGAAGAACTACCTGGGCGGGGCCAATCAAGACCTCTATTCGGCATTCGACCGGGCCATGAGCGAATATCCGAGCGCCAAGATCCACGCCTACGGAAAGTCCGTGCGACCCGGACGCAAGGTAGGTCACATCAATGTGATCGCCGCCACGGAACAGGATCTGAACCAGGCTCGCGCAATCGCCGAGGGGGCAGCCTCGGTGATTCGTGACGGAGTCCCGAGCGCCGACAGCGCCCGCTGACCCCCTCCCCGTTCCGGACTTCCCTCCTTTCCCTCTTTCCTTCGACCCGGTACCAGCTAGCCAGGAGACTGCCAGACGATGACCCAACAGAGCACCAGCCTCGATTCCGCTGCAGCAGAATCCACCACCGCACCGCAGGTGGGGATTGTGATGGGGTCCGATTCTGATTGGCCCGTCATGCAGGCTGCCGCCGAGGCGCTCGAGGAATTCGGTATCACCTACGAAGCCGATGTGGTCTCCGCGCACCGGATGCCCCACGAGATGATCGCCTACGGAACCCGCGCCCATGAACGCGGCCTGCAGGTCATCATCGCCGGGGCCGGGGGTGCAGCCCATCTTCCGGGCATGCTAGCCTCCACCACGCCGTTGCCGGTGATCGGCGTCCCGGTTCCGCTGAAAACGTTGGACGGCATGGACTCGCTGCTCTCCATCGTCCAGATGCCCGCCGGGGTTCCCGTGGCCACTGTTTCCATCGGCGGGGCGCGCAACGCCGGACTGCTCGCAGCACGCATCCTCGGTTCGGGTTCTGGCCCAGAAGCCGAGCGCATCCGCGCCCACATGATCAGCTTCGCCGCCGAGCTCAAAGACATGGCTTCCGCGAAAGGAACCCGACTGCGTGAGACACTGCAGGGTAACCCTGGATACCGTCCCACCGAGGCCTGATCTCCCAATACTCCATGGCTAAAACTCTTTCGCGCCGAGACCTCGCCGCCTTCCGTCAACGCCGGTTCGACCGGTTCCGCCCCGACGGCGCCTCCGTCGATCCTTTGAAAAATCCGCAGGGGGCCACCGCACCGGAGCGCAGCAAGCGCTCCTTCTTGTTGCTGGCACTGACCCTGCTCATTCCAGGAAGTGCGCAGGCCCTGGCCGGAGACCGTTCCCTGGGGCGCTTTGCCATGGGCGTGACCGTCTCCCTCTGGACGCTGCTCATCCTGGTGATTCTCGGGGCCTTGTTCGCCCGCGACATGATGGTGGTCCTGGCTAGCTACCCCACCGCACAGTTCCTGGCCGTGATCTTACTGGCCGTTCTCGCGGTGGGCTGGGCCATCCTGTGGATCGACACGTTTCGGCTCATCCGCTTCCGACTGCTGGCTCCCGGGCTGAAACCGATCGTCGCCTTCACCACGGTCATCCTGATGGTGCTGACCTCCGGGTCACTGGCCTACGGGTCGGTCATGCTGAATTCCTCGCGGACCTCCCTGTCCACCATTTTCGCCGATAGCCCGCCCATTGACCCGGTCAACGGCCGTTACAACTTCTTGGTGATGGGCGGCGATGCGGGTGAGGGGCGCCAAGGCCTGCGGCCCGACTCGATTTCCGTGGCCTCGGTGAACGCCGACACCGGCAAGATCATCCTGTTCTCGATTCCTCGCAACTTCCAGAACACCCAGTTCTCCGATGACTCCCCTCTGTGGTCGGTCTACCCCAACGGTTACGACTGCGGGGATCAGTGCATCATCAACTCGCTCTACGTCGACGTCGTCAATGACCACAGCGATCTCTATCCCGGTGCTGAGGATCCCGGAGCGGAAGCGATGATGGACGCCGCCAGCGGGATCCTCGGGATCGACGTGCAGGCGTACGTGTTGCTCGATATGGAGGGCTTCGCTCAGCTGATCGACTCCATGGGTGGCGTCACCGTGACCACCGGCGGTTGGACTACCCACCGCGGCAACCGTCCCGACGGCGAATGGGGCAACGCCTGGTGGGGACCGGGCACCTACGAATTCGACGGCAAAGACGCCCTGGCCTTCGCCCGATCGCGACACTGGTCGTCCGACTACTCCCGCATCCGCCGACAGCAGTGCATCCAGCAGGCCATGCTCTCCCAGTTCAACCTGCCCACCCTATTGACCCGATTCGAAGGAATTCTCGACGCCGGTGAGCAGATTGTGGAAACCGACCTGCCGCAGCAGCAGCTGGGCACTTTCCTGTCTCTGGGAGCCAAGTCGCAGCAGGTTCCCATGGACCGATTGACCATCGGCGCCCCGGACTTCGGGGACCAGGGCGAACGCTTCTCCACCTACCCCGATTTCGATGAGATCCACTCCCGCGTCTCAGACATGCTCGCTGCCGATGACACCCCGTTGGGTGGCAGCACCCCCGCCGGTGTGAACATCGCGCCGTTGCTCACCCATTTTGCTCAGGTGCGCATGGACGTCGAGGGCGATGAGGCCACCGGCTCCGAACGTGGCTCGGCCGCCTCGCAGGATCCCGCCGATTGGCCGGAGCCTCCAACGCAGGCCGACGGCACCGAGATCACCGAGGAATACCTGATGTGGGCCGAGGACACGTATCAAGAAGCCCTGCTCGAGGACGCTTCCTCGACCAACCAGTATTGCCACCCCGGATAGGTCGTGCAGCACAGATGACCTCTCTCACTCCCCCGTCCGTTCACGGTGAGGCACTCGCCGAGCTATACCTGCTCGACGGGCCAGTGCGTGACTACGCCTGGGGCTCCGCCGAGCTACTGGCCGAATTGCAGGGCCGTGACGCTTCCGGTGAGCCCGAGGCTGAACTCTGGCTGGGTTCCCACCCCGGTGCTCCCTCCGTGGTGCATCACCTGGGTGCCTCCGTCCCGTTGAATACCCTGCTGGCCGCCGCACCGGCGGAGGCCCTGGGCGGCTGCTTAGCCGCCGGAATCGACGCCTCCGGTGACCCGCATTCCCCGCAGCTCCCCTTCCTGGTGAAGCTGCTGGCTGCGGCCGCTCCCCTGTCGATTCAGGCTCACCCCACCGTTACCCAGGCCCAACAGGGCTGGGACGCGGAGAACGCTCGTGGCACCGCCCTGGATTCACCCGAGCGCTGCTACAAGGACCGCAACCATAAGCCCGAGATGCTGATCGCGATCACCGAGTTCTCTGCGCTGTGTGGGTTCCGGGACCCGCGCGATACAGCGGGCACCTTCCGCCGCCTGGGCAAGCTCCAGGAACTCTCGGCGGACGTGCTGACGGCGGTCACCGAATTTTCTCAACGGCTGGAGGCTGGGGATCTCTCCGGGGTCTTCACCGCCCTACTGGACCCCGAGGGCCCCTGGGCCGACGACACCGACAACCGCACCTTTGCCACCCGACTGCTGACCGCACTGTGTCACCCGGACAATACAGACCTGGTGGCCACCGATGCCTCGCTGAGCACCGCCGTAGAGATCGCCGCACATCATCCCGATGACCCCGGCGTGTTGGTGTCCATGCTGATGAACAGGGTGAATCTGTCCCCGGGCGAAGCCATCTTCCTCGGTGCCGGAGTGGTCCACGCTTATCTCTCCGGGCTCGGCCTGGAAACCATGGCCTCCTCCGATAACGTGCTACGCGGCGGGCTCACCCCGAAGCACATCAACGTCACCGAGCTGCAGCGGGTGGTCGATTTCACGCCGACCACGGATCCGCGCGTGCACCCAGCATCCCGCGGGGAATCCGAGGACGGTGCCCGCGTCGAAACATTCCCGGTCCCGGTGAACGACTTCATCGTCACCGGTATCCACCTTGCGTCTCAGTCCACGTTTCACCTGCACGACGCCGGACCGCGGATCCTGGTGTGCACCGCCGGTGAGGTCCGTCTGGAGGCCAGCGAGCAGTCTCTCGATCTGACCCCCGGTCAGGCCGCCTTCGCGCCCGCGAGCACCAGAGCGCTCGCCCTGGCAGACCGCAGCGCCGGCAGCGCGGGCAGCACTCAAAAGCCCCACAACGCAGAACACCCGACGACGGCGTTCGTCATCGGGTGTCCCAGCGCGTCTCGCTGACGCGACTCAGTCCTGAGTCTGGATCAGCGCTCCGGCAGCCACTCCGGCCACTTCTCGGTGCGGTGCTCGGCTTCCACCGTGCGCACGGTGCCCGACTTGGAGCGCATCACGATCGACTGGGTGACAATCCGGTCGTTGTAGTAGCGCACACCACGCAACAGGTCGCCGTCGGTGATGCCGGTGGCGGCAAAGTAGCAGTTGTCGGAACGCACGAGGTCATTCGTCGTCAGTACCTGGTCCAGGTCCAGCCCGGCGTCAATAGCCTTCTGCTTCTCGTCGTCGTCCGTGGGCGCCAATCGACCCTGGATCATGCCGCCGGTGGCCTTCAGTGCACAGGCGGTCACGACACCCTCGGGAGTGCCACCGGTGCCCAGCAGCATGTCAACGTCGGTGTTGTGGCGAGCTGCGGCGATGCCTCCAGCCACGTCGCCGTCCATGATGAACTTCACGCGGGCGCCGGCCTCGCGGATCTCACGCACCAGGCCCTCGTGACGCGGGCGGTCCAGCACGCAGATGTTCAGCTGGGAAACCGGCTTGTTCAGCGCCTTACCCAGCAAATGAATGTTCTGTTTGACCGGCAGGCGCAGGTCCACCATTTCGGCGGCCTCCGGGCCCACGACCATCTTTTCCATGTAGAACACCGATGAGGCATCAAACATGGTGCCGCGCTCGGCCACTGCGAACACGGACAGCGCGTTGTTGTAGCCCAGGGCAGTCAGGCGGGTTCCATCGATGGGATCCACCGCGACGTCCACCTCAGCTCCGGTGCCGTCGCCCACGTTCTCACCGTTGAACAGCATGGGGGCTTCGTCCTTCTCGCCCTCGCCGATCACAACCACACCGTTCATCCGCACGGTGTCCATGAACTTACGCATCGCATCCACGGCGGCACCATCGGCGCGGTTCTTATCGCCGTAACCTACCCAGTGGCCTCCAGCGATGGCCGCCGCCTCTGTCACACGCACCAGCTCCATTGCCAGGTTCCGGTCGGGCTTCAAGGAGTCGTTGAGGTCGTTCTGCGGCTGTCCATCGGCTTTCGCCATGATCTGTACTCCGTATCGTTGGTGAGCGGCACTGCTACTCTTCACATCCTACTGGGAGCCAGAGCGGCCGCGACGAAGTGGCAGAATAGAGTCCGTGACTCAACCCGTCGATGCCGCCCCGAAGCCTCAGTACACGCGCAAACAAGGTGAGCGCATGTACCAGAACGTCAAGGCCATGGCGTTCTCGGTGCTCGCCACGGTCGCCATTGTCGCCCTCGTGGTCATGCTCAACCCGCTTCGCGATCGCGACGCCGACCCCGGCATCGACGTTCCGGCCATCGCCGCCGAAGCCAGCAGCGTCGCCGACTTCACCGCTCTGGCCCCGGAGATTCCCGAAGATTGGTACGCCAGCTATGCCCGCTGGAACGGGTCGCCCTCCGACGGCGTACCCAACTGGCAGGTCGGCTATGTCACCCCCGATGAAGAATTCGTTGGCTTCGTCCAGTCCTCAGATGCCAACAGCACCTGGGTGGGGCAGCAGGTTCACGGCGCCGCGGAATCCGGCCTCATCGAGCTGAGCGGACACGACTTCAGCGTGCACCGGGCCGACAACGGACACACCTATTTGGTCACCGAACTGGCCCATGAGGAGGCTGCTGGTTCCGAGGCATCCGACATCGATTCCGTGACCCTGGTGGTCTCGGGATCCGGCTCCGATGAGCAGATCACCACCCTCACCAAAGCGGTGTTGGAGAACGACAACGAAAGCAGGTCCTGATGCCCGCAACCCCCACCCGTGCCTGGCAGATCCTGGCCCAAGGCAATGAGCGCTTCGTCTCGGGCACCACGCTGCACCCGAACCAGAATGCCGCCCGCCGCGCCTCGTTGACCGGTGAACAGAACCCGTTGGCCGTGATTTTCGGTTGTTCCGACTCCCGGCTGGCCGCCGAGATCATTTTCGACGTCGGCTTGGGTGATGTCTTCGTGGTCCGCACCGCCGGGCAGGTCATCGACGACGCCGTGCTCGGTTCCCTGGAATACTCGGTCGACATCCTCAACATCCCGCTGATCATCGTGCTCGGCCATGACTCCTGCGGAGCGGTCACCGCCGCCGTGGATTCCTATGCTTCCGGTGCCATGCCGCCCGGTTTCATCCGCTCCCTGGTCGAGCGGATCACCCCCTCGGTGCTCGCGGCACGCCAGCAAGGCGTGACCGACGTCGACGGCACCGTGGCCGAACACACCGACCAAACCGTGCACCGGCTCGTGGAGACCTCCCGTTCCCTGGCCGACGCCGTCGAAGACGGACGCACCGCTGTTCTCGGACTGACCTACTCCCTGGCCAACGGCACCGTCGAAGTGGGCGCGGCCGTCGGCGACATCGACACGCGACGATAGATACACCCTGACCCCGACAATTAGGATGAGCACTATGACTGAATCGCAACCGCAGTACCGTATCGAGCACGACACCATGGGCGAAGTTCAGGTCCCGATCGACGCCCTGTACCGGGCCCAGACCCAGCGCGCCGTCGAGAACTTCCCGATCTCCGGCAAGACCCTGGAGCCGGCACACATCCACGCCCTGGCCGAGGTGAAGAAGGCCGCCGCTCGGGCCAACGCCGAACTCGAGGTGATTACCCAGGAGCGCGCCGACGCCATCGTCGCTGCCGCTGATGAGGTCATCTCCGGCGCTCACGACGACCACTACCCGATCGACGTGTTCCAGACCGGATCCGGCACCTCCTCCAACATGAACACCAACGAGGTGCTCGCCACCCTGGCCACCCGCGCACTCAAGGAGGCCGGCTCCGAGAACGAGGTCCACCCCAACGACCACGTCAACGCCTCTCAGTCTTCCAACGACGTGTTCCCCACCTCCGTGCACCTGGCCGTCACCGGCGCACTGATCAACGACCTGAAGCCCGCTCTGGACTACCTGGCCGTCTCCCTCGAAAAGAAGGCCGAAGAATTCGCCGGTGTGGTGAAGTCCGGCCGTACCCACCTGATGGACGCCACCCCGGTCACCCTGGGCCAGGAGTTCGGCGGCTACGCCGCGCAGGTCCGCTACGGCATCGAGCGCATTGACTCGTCACTGCCGCGCGTCGCCGAGGTTCCGCTGGGCGGCACCGCCGTGGGCACCGGCATCAACACCCCGAAGGGCTTCTCCGCCCGCGTGATCGAGCTGCTCGCCGAGCAGACCGGGCTACCCATCACCGAGGCCCGCGACCACTTCGAGGCCCAGGCCAACCGCGACGGTCTCGTCGAGGCCTCCGGCCAGCTGCGCAACATCGCCTACTCGATCATGAAGATCAATAACGACCTGCGTTGGATGGGCTCCGGCCCGAATACCGGCCTCGGCGAAATCGCGATCCCCGACCTGCAGCCCGGCTCCTCCATCATGCCCGGTAAGGTGAACCCGGTGATCTGCGAAGCCGCAATCATGGTCTGCGCCCAGGTCATCGGCAACGACACCACCGTGGCCTTGTCCTCCACCAACGGCGCCTTCGAGCTCAACGTCGGCATCCCGGTCATGGCCGCCAACCTCCTCGAGTCCATTCGCCTGCTCGCCAACACCTCCCGGGTGATGGCCGACAAGATGATCGACGGCATCACCGCCAATGAGGAGCGCTGCTCCTTCCTGGCTGGCGCATCGCCCTCGATCGTGACCCCGCTGAACAAGGTCATCGGCTACGAGGCCGCCGCCAAGATCGCCAAGCACTCGGTCAACAACAAGATGACCGTGCGCGAAGCTGTTATCGATCTCGGCTACGTGGAGCGCGGTGAGGTCACCGAGGCTCAGCTTGACGCCGCCCTGGACACCATGTCCATGACCCGTCCAGCCGAGTAAGCTCGCGCCACACGACGACGCGTATCGGCCCGCCGCTGGTCCCCTCCCGGGGAGTCAGCGGCGGGCCGTTCGCATCCCCGGGGGCACGACGAGTTCTCTAGCCGGCATCCATGAGCATCAGCGGCACCAACGCCCCGACCATCATCGAGGGCCCGAAGGCAATCTGCGTGGATCGCGTCGCCCGGCGCACCGCCACCAACATCAGGGCCACCAGTCCCCCGATCAGGAAACCAAAGACGACCGCAGCCAGCAGGCCATCCCAACTCAGCCAGCCCGTGTACACGCCCAGCCCGGCGGCAAGCTTCACATCCCCCATGCCCATCCCGCCGCGGGTGGCCAGATGCAACACGAACAGCACCGCGGCGTAGACCAGTCCGGCCAGCACCATTCGCAGCGCTCGCCCCGCCAGCTCTGAGCCATCGGTGGCCAGCAACGTGGCCGTACCGAGGGTCACCACACCGCCGACCACCAGCAGCAGGGTCCACCGGTTGGGCAGCCGGTGCTCGCGAACATCACTGACCCACAGCGGCACCGCGCACACAGCAAACCACACCAGACCGACGGCGGCGCACAGGCTCGCGATCACGTCAGCGGGGTGCCCGGAGTCGATGGCGTCGCCGAACGCACGCCAAACAAGCAGAAGCATGCTCCCATGCTAGGCGGTACCGCACCACGGTGGGCCGTGCCGTCGCTAGGCTGTGGATGACGACGTGACACCCTTGACGGAGGATCCCCGATGAACGCTCGCACCGATGCCGACGCCGGAACCGTGGCGCCGCGTCCCTGGCCGGAACGACTACTGCGCAGCGTCATCCCGGTAGCGTTGCCCGTGGCGCTGATGTGGCTGATTCACCTGGTCAGCGCCCTGCTCGGCGCCACTGTGTACGATGTCGGACTGCGCCCGCGCAGCACGGAAGGTCTGATCGGCATTCTCACCATGCCGCTGCTGCACCTGGATTTCGCTCACCTGATCAGCAACTCGGGAACCTGGCTGGTCCTGGGCACCGCCATCGCCTGGCTCACCCGCCGTTACGCAATCATCACCGCGGGTATCTGGCTGCTCTCGGGCACCCTGACCTGGTTGCTGGCCCGCGATGCGGTACACATCGGTGCCTCGGGCGTGACGTACGGTTATGCCGCGTTTCTGGTGGTCTACGGGCTGCAAGCACGCCGGTTCTGGGCCATCGTCGTGGCGTTCGTCGTCGTCGCCAATTACGTCTCGATGCTCACCGGGTTCCTGCCCCAGCCCGGACTGTCGTGGGATGGGCACCTTGCCGGAGCCACCGCCGGAGTGATCATGGCTTTGATCTGGACTAACCGGGCACGCCGTGATCGACGGGCACGCCGCGAACTGAGTTATCCACCGCCGTCAGATGACCCTGGAACACCATTCCGATGATCAGTAGACTGAATCGCGGAGGTTGAGACTCCATGGTTCCCTCCCCCAATAGCGGAACTGTGGCCGGAGTGATCGTGGCTCGTGCTCATCCCCCTCCAGTGCGAGCGGATATCACTCAGTGGGGGCCGCCACCACGCCGTGACGGTCCCCACTCTTTCCCTCCCCCGGTGGTCAGTGGGTGCGGTCCTCGAGCAGGTCCGTCACCAGCGCGGCGATCGGCGAGCGCTCCGAACGGGTCAGGGTGATGTGCCCGAACAGCGGATGCCCCTTCAGCTTCTCCACCACCGCGGCCACACCATCATGACGTCCCACCCGCAGGTTGTCTCGCTGAGCGACGTCGTGGGTGAGCACCACCTTGGAGTTCTGGCCGATGCGGGAGAGCACCGTGAGCAGCACGTTCTTTTCCAGTGACTGAGCCTCATCCACCACGACCCAGGCGTCGTGGAGGGAGCGACCCCGAATATGGGTCAGCGGCAGCACCTCAAGCAGGTCTCGATCAACGATCTCCTCCATCACGGCGGTGGAGACCAGAGCAGTGAGCGTGTCATACACCGCCTGCCCCCAGGGGCCCATCTTCTCCGACTCGGTGCCCGGCAGATAGCCCAGATCCTGCCCACCGACGGCGTAGAGCGGACGGAACACGATGATCTTCCGATGTTCCTGGCGCTCCAGGACGGCCTCCAGGCCGGCGGCCAGCGCGAGTGCCGATTTACCGGTGCCAGCACGACCGCCCAGGGAAACAATCCCCACGGTGGGGTCCAGCAGCAGTTCCATGGCCAGGCGCTGTTCGGCCGAGCGGCCGTGCACACCGAAAGCGTCCTGGTCGCCGCGCACCAGCTGCACTTTGTCCTCGCCCACCACGCGGCCCAGAGCGGAGGAGCCAGCGCTGGACAGCACCAGTCCGGTGTTCACCGGGGCCGGCTCGTTCGGGTCGGCATCGGCGTCCGTGCCCGCGCCCGTGTTGGGAACGAGTTCGTTCCAGGGCAACTCCTGGCCTTGGTAGAGCTGGTCGATCGCTTCATCGGCGACGTCGATGCGCCGGATGCCGGTCCAGCCGGTGTCTTTGACGAATTCATTGCGGTATTCATCCGCGGCTAAGCCCAGGGCAGAGGCTTTCACCCGCATGGGCAGGTCCTTGGAGACCACGGTGACGTCTTCGCCTTCATCGGAGAGAGACTTCGCGACCGCGAGGATGCGAGTGTCGTTGTCCGCATTGCGGAACCCGTGCGGCAGCACCTCCACCGAAATGTGGTTCAGTTCCACGCGCAGCGCCCCGCCCTCATCACCGATCGGCACCGGTTCGGACAATGATCCGTGGGTGATGCGCAGATCATCGAGCAGGCGCAGCGCGGTGCGTGCGAAGAATCCCAGCTCCGGGTCGTGCCGTTTGTGTTCCAGCTCCATGATCACCACCAGGGGCAGCACCACACGGTGCTCCGCGAACCGGGTCATGGCTCGGGGATCGGACAGCAGGACCGAAGTATCCAGCACGTAGGTTCGCACTCATCGTCTCCTTCGACAGGAATCGGAAGAGGACCAGCCCTGACGGCCAGGGTGGACGCTGCGGCTGTGTCCTTCTGACAATCCTCACGCTAGAAGGTGTGGACGTCCAGAGCTGCGGAGCGGGGTAAAAAATGAGGTGAACTTCGATGAACGCTTGGTTACGAGCCGAAGCGCCGGTGCCGGGAGGCGAAATCTCGTAGCGCCCGCATGAAGTCCACGCGCCGGAAATCGGGCCAGAGGGCCTCGCAGAAGTAGAACTCTGAATAGGCGGACTGCCACATCAGGAATCCGGAGAGTCGCTGTTCACCGGATGTACGAATCACCAGGTCTGGGTCGGGCTGTCCGCGGGTATACAGCTTGTCGGAGATCGCCTCCACCGACAACATTGCGGCCACCTCGGACAGGCTCTTTCCCGCTTGCTCGGCGTCGTCGAGGAGCTCACCGACGGCGTCCACGATTTCCTGACGGCCCCCGTAGCCGACAGCCACATTGACGTGGAGCCCTTCGACTTGCGCGGTCTCCTCCCCCAGTCGACTGACCTGTTCGGCCAGTTCGGAGGGTAGCAGCGACGGTGAACCGACCGGGTGGATCCGGAGCCGGTGACCGTTATCCAGGCCGCGCTCGAGACGATCGAGGGTGTCGGAGATGATCCCAATCAGCTGGGTCAATTCCGCGGCGGGCCGGTTCAGGTTCTCGGTGGAGAGCAGGTAGAGGGTGACCATGCGGATCCCCATCTCGTCGCACCAGCCCAGGAACTCCAGGATCTTGTCGGCCCCGGCCTGGTGGCCGCGCGCCGTCGTCTCGCCGGCAGCTTTGGCCCAACGCCGGTTGCCGTCCAACACGACCCCGATGTGCTGTGGCAGATCCGCGCCGTCCAGCTCTGCCTGGAGCCGTCGCTCGTAGAACCGATACAGCAACTGGGTGAGCACGATCCAGGTCTCCTTCTGCTCCGGTGCGACCGCCGACGATGTGGTCGTGTGGCCTTCCAGGACTACGGTAGCGGATACACAGTGGCCCGAAAGCAACGCCACGTAGAATGGGCACATGACGATGACTCAGCCCCGTCCTCCACGCGTCCCTCGTCCGCGACGCTGGCGCATCGATCGGATTACCGACGTCACGCATCCCGAGTTCAAGCCTAAGATGCGTGGCTTCATCCATCTCGCGACCGCCCCCCTGGCTTTGGCTGCGGGGATCGTCCTCGTTGCCTTAGCCCCGACGGCAACGCTGTCCTGGGCATCGGCGGTGTATGCGGTGACCGGGCTGCTGCTCTTCTCCGTCTCTGCGACCTATCACCTGGTGCAGTGGACGCCGAAGGTGGCACGCACGCTGAAGCGGCTGGACCACACCAACATCATGCTCGTGATCGCCGGCACCTACACCCCGTTGTCGCTAGCGCTACTGGAAACCCGCGAGGCGACGATCCTGCTCACCTTGGTGTGGATCGGCGCGGTAGCCGGGGTGATCTTCCGGCTGGTCTGGACCGATGCCCCTCGCTGGCTGTACACGCCGATTTACGTGGCACTCGGCCTGGCGGCAGTGCTGTATCTGGGCGAGTTCTTCCAGGCGAATCTGGTGGCCGCGATCATGACCTGCGCGGGCGGCGCCTGCTACATCGTCGGCGCGGTGTTTTACGCGTTGAAACGGCCGAACATCAGCCTCGAATGGTTCGGCTTTCACGAACTCTTCCATGCCTTTACGGTGGGCGGGTTCGTCTGTCACTACATCGCGATCATGTTCGCGGTGCTGTCCTAGCCCGTACGGCGCTAGATACTCCTTTTAGAAGTCGCGTCCGGAATCCGGTGACTTCGGTTCAGGGGTAGGGCTGTCCAGGTAGCCCGGGTACTTCTTCCGGTACAGCTCGGTTTTGTCGGGAGAGAGCTCGCCGTCGTCCTCGGGGCGCTGGCGCTTTTCCTCGCTGAGGTAGCCCTGGTAGCGCTCGACGAGCATGTCTTCGGCCGTTTCCGAACGCAACTTCACCTTGCGGATCGAGCGGATCATCAGATTCAGTACCAGAATCGCAAACGTGACCATCAGTGCGGTCAGCAGGAACCCTTCAATGCCCGGGGAAATCTCGCTTTCGTCGAGTCCGGGACGCAGGGTCGGCTCTTCAACGCCGGGGCTCGGCTCAACGGCTGCTTCGAAAAAGAACATGATGCTCCAGTCTACGCCGACGCTAGCTACCGTGACGCTCGTCTGACCGAAGTCCGGCGAACAAGTCCGTTTCGGGCAACTTCGTCTCCACCCGGGAGTCGATCAGCACGTAATCCTCCCACGGCCAGGTGGTGCGGATTAGGTCATTGGGCGCCATGAAGAAGTGCCCTTCGGGATCAATCTGGGTGCGGTGAGCACGCAACGCGGCGTCGCGGTTTTCCAAGAAATCTGCAACATGAATCTGGGTGGTCACCTCATGCTTGGTCAACCGGAAACCACCGGAGGAATCGTCATCGTTCTCGAGCATGCGCTGGTACCAGGCAATACGGTCGGCGTAGGGAGAATCTTCGCCGCTCTCGATAAACGCCTGGTGCAGTGCCCGGTACTTGTCGGGGTTGAAAGCCCGATCGTAGTAGAGCTTCGAAATCTCCCAGGGCTCACCAATGCCTGGGTACTTTTCCGGGTCTCCAGCATCTTGGTAGGCCGCCACCGTGATCTCGTGAGAGCGGATGTGGTCGGGGTGCGGGTAACCGCCGATCTCGTCGTACGAGATGATCACATGCGGCCGGAAAGAGCGAATCAACCGAACCAGAGGTGCCGCCGTCTGCTCCAGGGGCAGGGTGGCGAAGGTTCCGAACGGCAGCTCGGGCAACGGGTCGCCTTCAGGTAGCCCGGAATCCACGAAGCCCAGCCACCGGTGCTCGATGCCCAGGGCAGCTCCGGCCTCCTCCATCTCTGCGCGGCGCACGGAGGTCAAGTCACGGTGCAGGCGGATGTCGTCGCCGTAGTGCGGGTTCAGCAGGCTTCCGGCTTCACCACCGGTGCAGGTCGCCACCATGACCTCGGCCCCGGCGGCCGAATAAGCCGCCATCATCGCCGCCCCCTTGGACGATTCGTCATCGGGGTGGGCGTGCACGGCGAGCAGGCGCAACCCGGACGATTCCGGAACTTTGGAGGCCTCGTCCACGGCATGGGACTGCGCCGGCGGCAGGGTGCCGTAGTTCCGCTGCCCCACAGGAACGCCGAATTCCTGGTGGTCCGAGGCGTCGTTGAGGCCCGGCTGATCAGGGTTCTGATTCTCCACAGCTGTGTCCGTACTCCTGTCATGGACGAATAAGCGGCGCCGCACTCGGGCTAGTATGGAGGCCTATGGATCAGCAGCCTCAGCCCGCAGGTCATGTCACCGAAGACAGCTTAGCGAATCGATATGGTCGTGCCCAAAGCACCTCCAACCCCCGCGCCCGCCGCCGGGGCATCATTATTGCTGTCGTGGCGCTGATCGCGGCCGTACTCGTCACCGTGTGGATCGCCTATTCGGCCACCGCGGATCGGCTCTCCTGGAAAGACGTCGGCTACAGCATCGCCTCCGATCAAGAGGCTTCCGTGACCTTCCAGTTGACCAAGGAGCCCGAAGCCACCGTCACCTGTTCGGTGCAGATTCTGGCCGAAAACTACGCAGTGGTGGGCTTCGACACCGTCACCATCGGACCTGAGCCCGAGGACGAGTCGCGACTGCCATCCGATATGACCCGCTACTACGAGGCACCGCTGCGCACCGACGGGCTCGGCGTCAGCGGCGTCGTGGACACCTGCTGGTACGCCGGCGAGGGCCCCAGCAATATCCAGTACATCAACACCGGGGACTGAGCCCCCACCTGGGCGATTTCGCTGACAGCGCAGGTCCTCGCCTACCCCGACTCCTCGGCCCTCACGGGGCTCGACTGTTAGACTGTGGGTCAACAGTTCCCTGCCCCGCCATGGGTTTCGCGCCGGTGATCATCATTCTCACCCTGCGCTCGCCCGACGGCGGGGCTCGTTCTATGACGTGAAAGATGACCGTTACGAAGGAGGCCGCATGGCCATGAGCAACAACGATTCGACCCCCTGGTTGACCCAAGAAGCCTATGACCGACTGAGCAAGGAGCTGGAGTACGCCTCCGGTCCCGGACGCCAGGAAATCATCGATCGTATAGAACAGGCTCGCGATGAAGGCGATCTGAAGGAGAACGGCGGCTACCACGCTGCACGCGAGGAGCAGTCCAAGAACGAGGGCCGCATCCTCGAGCTCAAGCACCTTCTCGAGCATGCCCGCGTCGGCGACGCCCCGGCAGACGACGGCATCGTTGAGCCCGGCATGGTGGTCACCGCCGTAGTGGCTGGCAACGAAATGACGTTCCTGTTCGGCAATCGCGAGATCGCCGCCGATGGCGAAAAGCTCGAGGTCTACTCGGAGCGCTCACCGCTGGGCGAGGCAATCCACGGTTCCAAGGCTGGCGACACCGTCTCCTACACCGCGCCGAACGGCAAGGAAATCAAGGTCGAGCTGAAGAACGTCACGCCGTACAAGGCCTGATTTTCGTCCGATCCGTCACGGCGGGGACCTCACCACAAGGTGAGGTCCCCGCCGTTTTGCATTGGGGGTGCTCAGCACTGCTCACTAGCGCCTCGCGCTTGCTAGGCTGAACGATGTGTTGACTGTAGAAAAGCTCTTCCTGGCCACCCTGAAGCATCGCGACGCCCTCAGCCCGGTGTCCGGACTGCTCGATCAGGCACTCGTCGCCGCCGCGATCACCGATCTACATGAGACTGGTGCGGTGAAGTTCGGCCCATGGGACCGCGCTGAGCCCGGACAGCAGGATGACCCGAAGGTATCCGTCGTTCTGGCCGACCATTCGGATCTCGGCCCGCTCCAACCCACCCTGGATGCGCTGGATCCCTACACCGACCAGCAGTTGTCGTCCTTGGTTGGTCGTTCCAAGCTCAACCCGGTGCCTGCCGTCGGCAGGGACCTGGCAGACCGCGACGCGGTACTGGAGCACACGAAGAAGATCGGTGCCTCCACGTTCGAAGAGCAGGGAGATGCCGCCGACGAGGTCCGCTCGCGTCTCGCCACCATTCTGTCGGGCGGGGGTTCAGCCGAGGCCTCGGACCGTTTCGTGCTCGGCGTCTTGGAAGCGCTCAACGCCGCCGCCGTCGTGCTCGGCAACGAGCCCGGCCTGGAAGCCTGGACCACCGCCGAATTCTCGTCCCGAATCAACGACACGGTGGGACATCTGCCCGGTGTCTACGTGATTCGTAAGAAGGCCGATTCGATTCCGAACCTGTTCAGCAAGTCTCGTCTCGCCTGAACGAGAAGATCGCAAGATCACGACGCGCTGAGTCAGCCTCACCGAGCCGATCGAGTGCACCCTCCGTGCCACGAGAGATGGGCAGTTCGCTCGCCTCAGTCTTGCCGTCGGCTCCCGTCAGCTCCTGATCGAGCATAGCGCTGACAGCTGGTTGGGCGACGGCGCCGACATCGTCACGGCCTATGTTGACCTCTCCGCGGGCACGGTGACGACCGATCCGCAACGCTAAACGCGTCTAGCTGAGCTGGAGTACCTGGCGCGCGCAGGTACGGTCCGGTCAGACTAGTTCTGTTTGATCGGTTGGTATCCGGCCGCACGCAACCGACCGAGCACTTCCTCGGAGTGATCGCGACCGCGGGTCTCCATGTCGATCGTGATGTGCACGTCCCCCAGGCCCAGGGTGTCGCCGATACGGGAGTGATCCACACGAGTGACGTTGGCTTCGGTCTCCGCGATGATGCGCGAAATCGTCATCAGCTCTCCGGGACGGTCACGCAGTGCGATTCGTACGGTCAGGAAACGCCCTGCAGCCGCCAGACCGGACTGGATGACTTTGAGCATCAGCATCGGGTCGATATTGCCGCCCGAGAGCACGGCCACGGTGGAAGTCGAGGAGATACCCAGTTCGTCCAGCTTGCCGGCCAACAACGCGGCCACGCCAACAGCTCCTGCGGGTTCCACCACCATCTTGGAGCGCTCCAGCAGGAACACCAGAGCGTTGGCGATCTCCTCTTCGGTGACCGTCACCACGCCGTCGACAAGTTCCTTGATGATCTGGAAGGGGATCTGCCCCGGCCGACCCACGGCGATGCCGTCGGCAATCGTGGAGACATTGGATAATGGAACGACGGCATCGGCGGCTAGGGAGGGCGGGTACGCTGCCGCGTTAGCCGCCTGAACGCCGATGATGTTGATGGTGCGGCCCTGTCGGCGCGCCATTTCCTTCACGGCCACAGCCACACCGGCCAGGAGACCACCGCCGCCAATGCCCATCACGATGGTGTCGACGTCGGGCTGCTGCTCGAGGATCTCCAAGCCGATGGTGCCCTGACCGGCCACCACGTGCGGGTTGTCGAAAGGGTGGATGAACACCGCCCCCGAGTCCTCGGCATAGCGCTGGGCCTCAGCCAGCGCCTCATCGACGTTGTTGCCGTGGAGCCTCACGACGGCCCCGTGGTCCTGGGTAGCCTGCAGTTTGGGCAGGGCTACGCCCTGGGGCATGAAGATGGTGGCCTTGATGCCGAGGCGTTTGGCGGCCAGGGCCACACCCTGAGCGTGGTTACCAGCGGAGGCAGCCACCACGCCGCGTGCCCGCTCTTCTTCCGTGAGCGAGGCCATATGCACGTAGGCGCCACGGACCTTGAAGGAACCGGCACGCTGCAGGTTCTCGCATTTCAGGTGCACGGTGGCGCCGACAGAGCGACCGAGGGCTCGTGAGTGATCCATGGGCGTGGATAACACCACACCCTCCAGCGCCGCTCGAGCGGCTTCAATCTGCTCGAACTGCACGGGCAGATGGCTGATCACGGAATCTTCGGTCACGAGCGCTCCTTGGAGGATGGATGGGATGACGTGTCGCCGGTGACGTCGGTACCGGCGTCGTCGGTGTTCGTCTCAGCGTCTGTGGTTGAGTCCGAGCGCTGACCGCGCTTACGGACTTGGCGTAGTTGCGGCAACAGCCGGTCTTCCAGGGCCGCGGCTCGTTCTTTGAACGTGGTCTCTGTGCTGTTCTCACCCGTGTCGTTTCTTTCCCAGGGACGAGACGACACGTAACGGACCGCGGAGTTGGCGAAAGCCAACACGGGTACCGCGAAGACGGCTCCGACGAGGCCCAGCACGGAGGTACCGGCGGCCACGGCGAGGAAGACGGCGAGCGGGTGCAGGCTGACGGCTTTGCCCATCACCAGCGGCTGCAGCACGTTGGATTCCAGCTGTTGCACGGCCAGCACGACCAACAGCATCAGCAGCGCGTTGACGAGCCCATTGGCCACCAGAGCGAGCAGGACGGCGACCGCACCGGTGAGCACGGCACCGACGATCGGGATGAAGGAACCCAGGAAGACCAACACACCCAGCGGCATCGCCAGCGGCACCCCGAGGAGGTATGCACCGAAACCGATACCGACCGCATCGACGAAGGCGACGAAAATTTGGATGCGCACGTACGAGCCGAGCGAGGTCCAACCGGCGCGACCGGCACCGTCGATGGCCCGGCGGTGCCGGCGTGGGACGAAATTCAGGAGGAACAGCCAGATCCGGTTGCCGTCGAGCAGGAAGAACACGAGGGCGAACAGGGCCATCACCATTCCGGCGGCGATGTTGCCCGCCGTCGTACCAAAACCGAGGGCCCCTGAGAGGATCGCCTGGGAGTTGTTCCGTGCCGCGTTGAAGAGGTCGTCGAGGACCGAGGTCCACTGGTCGGTGGTGATTCCGAGGGTCTGCACCCAGGCGATCAGCCCGTTGACGCCTTCCACCACACGTCCGCTCATGTCGGAGAAAACGACGACCAGTTGCTGGCCGGCCAGGGTGATCAGTCCGACCACGATGCCGATCAGCATCAGGATGCACAGCAGCGCGGACACCACCGCAGGGATCTTGCATCGGATCAAGAACATGTGGATGGGGTGCAACAGAGTGGCCAAGAGAGCGGCAATGAGCAGCGGGATCACCAGGATCGACACGTGGGAGAACAGCCAGACCGCGGCTCCCGCCATGATCAGCACGAGCAACACCCGCCACGACCAGGCGGCCGCTACGGTGAGCCCGTAGGGCACATCAGCGGCGACCCTTGATTTCACCTCGTCGTCGGTGAGAGGCGCCTCGTCATCAACGTAGACACGACCGCCATCGGCGGCTGGCTCTCCCGCAGTGTTCATCTCAGACTCTTCTCTCGTGCCGTATCGTCACGGCGTCCGTGGATCCTCACTAAGGTTATTCCCTTACGGGAAGAGAACGAAACACCACCGGGCGGCACCGTCATACAGTGCCGCCCGGTGGAGATGCCCCGAAGGGCTTCTGCAAAGGTCAGTCGTTTCCGCGCAGAATCGCGATCAGACGCAGGATCTCAATGTAAAGCCAGATCAGGGTGACTGTCAGACCGAATGCTGCCGACCAAGAGTACTTGCGCGGTGCACCGTTCTTGACGCCCTCGTCCACGGCGGTGAAGTCGATCACCAGCGAGTAAGCAGCCAGTCCGATGGCCAGCAGGCCGATGGCAACGCCCAGGAAGCCGGAGCGCAGACCGAAGGGCTCATCCAGCACACCGAACATGCTCAGGCCCAGGTTTACCAGCGAGAACAGACCGTAACCGATGATCAGGACCATGAAGATCTTCATGCCCTTCGGGGTGGCGCGCACCTTGCCGGACATGAACAGTGCCAGGGTCACGGCGAACACGCACAGGGTGCCCAGCAGCGCCTGCGTGGCCACACCCGGCCACTGCATCTCGAAGACCCGGGACAGTCCTCCCAGGAACAGACCCTGCGCGACGGCGTAAGCCAAGATCAGAGCGGGCGAAGGTTCGCGCTTGAAGGCGTTGACCAAACCGAGGATGAGTCCGACGATGGCGCCGCCGAACATGAGGATCGGGTTGGCGGTGATCCAACCAACAGCAGCGCCGGCGATGACCAGCAGCAGGGTGCCGGTGGTGCGGAGGATGACGTCATTGTAGGTCATCCGGCCGGTGTCGGCGGCGGTGGCAGCAGGTTCGTTGTACATCTGCTGCAGCTGATCTGCGGTCAGGGTAGGTCCGCCACGCGAGGTGTCCACGGCATGACCGCCGCGCATCTGAGACTGGAAGTTGTTCGAATTGAACACGGGGTTGGCCATGCGCCATCTCCTCTAGGTCGGTGCACGATCGTACTGATCATGAGTATACCGGCTTGTCGGCCTGGGGCGCGCGAGATCACATCTGCCTCGTTCAGAGCTTAACCACCATCACTCTGAGCCTGACGGAGTCGTGTCGCTCAAACTGTATCCACGGTTTGTAAACTGGGGCGGTGACTTCAGAGAAGCCGACCACTGATGAGACAGAGCAGCAGGCCACCGCGCTCCCACTCCGGATGTTGCACGACAGGATCTTGGTGCACCAAGACAAGGAATCGGCCGAACGCCGCTCCTCCGCCGGAATCCTGATTCCTGCCACGGCCCAGATGGGACACCGCCTGAGTTGGGCCACGGTTGTTGCTGTGGGTCCGGCAGTGCGTCACGTCGAGCTGGGTGATCGCGTGCTCTTCGACCCAGAAGAGCGGCATGAGGTGGAACTTAACGCTCGCGCCTACGTCTTGCTCCGCGAACGCGACCTGCATGCGGTCGCCGAGCCGGAAGACAGTTCCGACGCCTCAGGCATGTATCTCTAGCTATTCGGTTGTAGTATCCCCTTCGTCATCGAGGTCGAAACCGCAGCGCCAGCACGCCCGATGAGCGCTAGGTTGAGCCGAATTCTCCTCGTTGAAAGCCCCGCATTCTGGGCAAACGTGCGAGAGCCAGCAGACCGGGTCTCCCATGTATCCTCCTCCCCTGCCGACTTTCATTGATGACGATCATCACCTATCGCGCGGAGCGGATCAATCGGCTGGATAAGATGACGCCATGGTTCTGCGTCGTGTCGTCCAGCTGCTGGTCGGCTTGTTTTTCTATGGGGTCGGTCTGGCCATGCTGGTTCGCAGCATGCTGGGCGCCGCGCCGTGGGATGTCCTCACTCTCGGGGTGAGCAACCATGTTCCACTAAGTTTTGGGATGGTCATCATCCTCGTCAGCGTGGTGGTGTTGCTGTGCTGGATTCCGTTGCGGGAGCGGCCCGGCCTGGGCACGGTACTCAACGCGCTGCTCGTGGGACCGGCTGCGGATTTCGCACTGCTGATGATTCCAGAGGTGTCCGCACTCTGGGTGCGAGTGCTGTTGATGATCGCCGGGGTGACGATGGTCGGATTGGCCACCGGACTCTACATCGGCGCGCGGTTTGGTCCAGGTCCTCGGGACGGGCTCATGACCGGCCTGCACCGCGTCACCGGAAAGCCCATCTGGGTGGTCCGCACGGGATTAGAAATCATCGTGGTCACCTTGGGCTGGCTGCTCGGCGGCGTCTTCGGGATCGGAACCGTCGTCTTCGCATTGGCCATCGGCCCGCTCTGCCAGTTTTTCATCCCACTCTTCGATGTCGAACCACGTCACCGGCCCGATCCCGAACCCGCGGAAGCCTCCGCTGTGAATGTGCGTGGTCGGGCGCGATGACGCCTGAGATGACGCGCGCCTTGACCGGCGTCGTCGTTCTGCTCGCCGTCACGGTGCTGGTGCTCCACGTCGTCGACGTCGCACACCGTTGCTGCCGTGCTGCGGGGTACTTTGCAACTGGCCGCGATCAGCGTGGTGTTGTCCGGTGTGATCAGCCATGCTGGCTGGGTGGTGGTCGCTTTGACAGTGATGTTCTTGGTCGCGGTCATCACGAGCACACGAAGTCTTGGATCACTGGGATGAAGTTGAGGGGTGGCTGTCCCTGGGCGCCACGCCCCGACAAGCCACGCTCGATATCGCTCAAGGTGCCATCCGTGAGGGGCTGATTCCGTCCACGGATCAAACCAAGACCACGGGCTTGGTGACGTTGCCGGGGGGCGTTCGTTGGTGCGATTTTCGGCGGTGCCTCCCCGTTGAGGTCGGACTATTTCAGATCGTCGAGCTCGCTGGCATTATGGCGGCGGAGAAATTCCTGAAGCACCACCGCGTGGTTGACTTGTTCGTCTTTCGCCCCAAATAACAGGGTCACCCGATCATGGGTGTGGACCAGTTCGATCAGCCGTTGCAGCTCTTCTTGATGTACATCGTCGCTGAGCTCGTGCTCGTACTTCTGCGAAAATTCGTCAAAACGCTCGGGGTCGTGATTCCACCAGGCACGTAGCTCCGGGCTGGGCGCGACCTGCTTCATCCACGAATCTAGTTCTGCGCGCTCTTTGCTCACACCTCGCGGCCAGAGCCGATCCACCAAGACGCGGATTCCGTCGGTGGGATCAGCGTCGTCGTAGATCCGCTTGACCACGATTTTCGGAGCGCTCATGCTGGCAGGCTACGTCTGAAGCACCATCACTGGCAATTAATCGGCTGGGCACCAAGCCCGCACCGACATTGTTGAGTGCCCCCGGTGGGACTCGAACCCACAACACGGCGATTTTAAGTCGCCTGCCTCTGCCAATTGGGCTACGGGGGCGGGAATGCCTCCGGTCCGGCACCCGCAACGGGTGCCGGACCGGAGCGAACGAACCTTACTTGCTGGTGAGCTGCTTCGCTTGCTTGGCGAAACGGCCCAGTGCCGGCTCGCCGCCAGCGGCCTCCAGGAAGGCGTTGCGCGGGGTCTCCAGGTTTTTGACCTGGGTGGTGTCCACGCCCCAGATCAGTTCTTGGATCCAGCCAGACACCACGCGGGACTTGCGCTCAAGCATCGGCAGCGCCATAGCGTGGTAACCACGGTGCGCCAGCCAGGCCGGGATGCCCTTGAGCTGCACGCCCAGCGGGTTACCCACCCCCTTGCCGACCCCCATGCCAGCAACGGTGCCCAAGGACTTGTGGTAGTACTCTTCCACGGCGCCCTCGCCGAACCGGACGGCCAGCAGGTTGGCCACGAGTTGCTTAGCCTGACGGCCAGCGTGCTGGGCGTTGGGGACGCACATGCCGCCGGGGCCGTCACCGGTGAGGTCGGGCACGGCACAGACGTCGCCACAGCCCCAGGCGCCTTCGAGGACGCCCCCGGCGCCGTCGGCAATCTGTAGAGTCGGGGTGACCTCGATGCGGCCGCGCTCTTCCACCGGGAAGTCGGTCTGACGGGCCAGACCGGAAGCTGCCACACCGGCAGTCCAGACGAGGGTGTCGGCGAAAAAGGTGCCGGCGTCGGACTTGTCGGTCATGTTGATCAGCTTCAGCTCGTTGTCCACGGCAGAGCTCAGCGAGGTGTTCAGCAGCACCTCGATACCGCGGGATTCCAGGTGAGCCACGACCTCGGTGGCCTGCTCGGCGCTAACCTCGGGCATGATGCGGCCCATGGCCTCGACCAGCACGATGCGGGCATCGGACTGGGCCAGGCGGGTGTTCTTGGAGATGGCGGTGCGGATGAGCTCCTCCATCTCGGCGATGGTCTCCACGCCGGCGAAGCCGCCGCCGACGAGCACGAAGGTCAGGGCGCGGGCGCGCTGGGCAGGATCGGTCATCAGGGCTGCGGTTTCGATGCGCTCCAGGATCTGGTTGCGCAGGGCAAGGGCTTCCTCGATGGTCTTGAGACCGATGCCAGCTTCGGCCAGGCCCTCGATCGGGAAGGTGCGGGTGTTCGCACCGGCGGTCATCACGACGTCCTGGTACGGAATCTCGAACTCGGCGCCGTCTTCACCTTCAACGGTGGCAGTGCGGTTCTCGTGGGAAACGCGGGTGACCTTGCCTTGCACGACTTCGGCGTGCTTGAGGTGGGTGCGCAGGTCAACCACAGCGTGGCGGGCCTCGATGTGACCGCCAACGACCTCCGGAAGGAAGGGCTGGTAGGTCATGTAGGGACGTGGGTCGACGACGGTGACGACACCGCCGCGATCCTTGACGAGCTTCTGGAGCTTGCGGGCCACGGTCAGGCCGGCGTAACCGCCGCCGACAATAAGGACGCGAGGCTTGGGAGACAAGTGCGGAGTGTTAGCCATGACTCCCATCGTAGGCGCTCAACGCGGGCTTGTGAATTTTTTCACGAAGTCACGAAGTTGTCCGCCGCGAGCGCAGCAACAAGACGAGCGCAACGACCGCCAGAACCAGGGCGAGTCCCCCGGCGCTGAAGAGCACGGCGGGCTGGATGCCGGCGCGCGGATCGGTGACGTCAGCGGCCACAGGTACCTCGGTGGGCACCGAGGTGTCGGGGCTGGCCGAGGGCGGCACTGGGGAGTTGCTGGTTTCGGGCGGTTCGACTTCGGCTCGGCGGTGAACCCGGATCCATTCGGAGATGGAGTCCATCGGGTTGCGATCCACGGTGGCCACATCAGCGTTGACTGCGGCGGCGGCATCGATGATGCCGTGACCGTAGACGGGGTCGATGCCGGCGTCTCCGGCGTCGTGTGCCGTTTCCAGAATCCGGTGGATGACCTGGTGCGCGGGCATGTCCGGATACTCGGAGCGGATCAGCGCGGCCAGGCCCGCTACGATGGGGGCCGCACCCGAGGTGCCGGCCCAGCGGCGGTACCCGCCGTCAGGCAGGGCGCCCACGAGCGGGTCGGCCGGCGCGGCCACGCCGATGGTAATGCCTTCGGTCGAGGAGTCCCAGCTGGCCGCGCCGTTTTGATCGAGCCCGGCCACGGTGAGCACGCCCGGGATGGTGGCGGGAGCACCCACGGTCATGGTGCCGGAGCCGCGGTTACCGGCGGCCGCGACCACGACGACGTCGTTCTCTTCGGCGTAGAGGAATGCTTCGTCCCAGCTCAGCGGCCAGTCCTGAGCCGAGGAGGACAGGGAGATGTTGATGACATCGGCGCCGTTATCAACCGCCCACTTCACGGCCTGCGGGATCTGTTCTTCCGGGGTGGGTGCGGCCGGGTCATCACCGAGGTAGACGGAGACAGAGAGCAGCTGCGCGGCCGGGGCCACACCAAGGATGCCATGGTCGCCGGGGCCGGGATCGGGCACGTCGCGCGGGGTCGGGCTGGGCGAGGGTGACTCATCGGCGTCGTCGTCCGAGTCTTCGTCCTCGTCTTCGGCTTCTTCTTCGGCGCGGGCGAGCTCTTCGTTGAATTCTTCGGCCTTGGCGATCTCTTCGAGGTTGTTGCCGTGCCCGGCGATCAGTGAGGCCACCATGGTGCCGTGATCGGGATCAACGCCCAGGGGCTGAGTGCCGTCGGAGGCGCCGAGCGTGGAGACATCGGTGCCGCCGGCAAATTGTTCGGTGAGGTCCGGGTGGGAGGAATCGACGCCGGTGTCGATGACGGCAATGGTGATGCCCTCGCCCTCGGTGGTCTCCCACGCCTCGGTAAATCCATACTCCTCCAGCCAGTACTGGTCATCGCGCCACTGATCCGCGTGGGCGGTGGCCGCAAGTCCACCAGCCAGGAGCAGGCCGGTGAGCGCGACGGCGCCGGTACGGACGACGAGTCGGGGGCGGGGCGGAGTACGAGTGGGTTTAACGGTCATGAGCGCTCCCCCAGCAGGCTCAGGGCGGTGCCGTCGAGAATGTCGTGTTCGGAGGCCACAGCCACGCCGATGCGGCCCTCGGTGACCTGTTGCATCCGGTGCAGGATGCGGGTCCAGATCAGTGATCCGGCGCCGATCACGTCGACACGGCCCGGGTGCATGAAGGGCAGGGCGGCGCGTTGGTCGCGGGTGGAGGTGAGCAGGGTGCCGGCGGCGGCGTCGATGGTGGGCAGGTCCACCACAGCACCGTGCAGGGCGTCGGGGTCGTAGGTGTTCAGACCGAGGGCGGCTGCGGTGACGGTGGTGACGGTGCCGGCGACACCCACCACGGCGTCGACGCTGCTGAGATCCAGGTGGGCGGCAACCTCGTCCAGTACGGTGTCGATATCGTGCTGGGCGGCGTCGATTTCGGCCACACTCGGCGGATCGCTGTGCAGGTGGCGCTCGGTGAAGCGTACGCACCCCATATCCTTGGAGACGGCGGCGAGCACGTCGGACCGCCCCAGTTCGGTGAGGCTCAAGGTACCGAGCACGAACTCGGTGGAGCCGCCGCCGAGATCCACCACGAGCACCCGCACTGTGTCGTGGCCGCGGCCGAGCCGCTGGCGCAGTTCTACGGGCAGCGCTCCGGCGGCGCCGGCGAAACTGAGCCCGGCTTCTTCCAGTCCGTCGACCACATCGGGGTCCACACCCAGGCGTGCCCGGACGCCAGCGGCGAAGGCGTCCCGGTTGCTGACGTCGCGGGAGGCGGAGGTGGCTACGAAGCGCACGCGTTCGGGGCTCAGCGTGTCGGTGCCGAGCAGGCGACGGATCACCACGGCGTAGTCATCGAGCGCGTCAAAGGTGCGCTGCAGGGCAGCCTCGGAGAATTCACCGGCGGCGTCCACGCCCTCGCCGAGACGGACCACGCGCATTTCGCGGTGCAGCTGAACCAGCCCGGTGCCGTCGGGGGCGGGCCGGGCGATGAGCAGGCGGATGGAATTGGTGCCGCAGTCGATGGCGGCGACTTCTTCGCCCGTGGGCCGGTGCTCGTCAGTCATCGTTGCCCTCCGACTGCTGGATGGGGTTGCTGATTCCTTGGGCTTCCAACCGGCGCACGTGCCGGGACAGGTCGCGGGTGGGCACGTCGGCGTCCGCATCCCAGGCGCCAGCACACTGGCAGCGCTGCGGGGAGAATTCGGCGTCGATCAGAGCCAGGGCTTCATCACCGAGCCGGTTCACGCCTGGTCCCGCGGCCAGGGCGTGCCCGACCAGCACGTGAAGGCATTTCACCCGCTCGGGCATGCCGCCGGCAGAAATTCCGTCAATTTCGGGCACCGGGCCAGTTCCGGCACGCTCCCCCACGTCGCGGCGAGCCTCAAGGTAGGCCTCGTGAGCGGCGCGGTGGGCACTCGCCAACTCTTCATCGCCTTCCAACCGCTGGCTGAACTCGGCCATTACCCCGGCCGCCTCGAGCCGGGACACGGCGGCGGTGGCCAGGGGGTGGGTGAGGTAAAAAGTGGTGGGGAACGGGATGCCGTTGGACAGCCGCGGTGCGGTGGTGGCCACGAGCGGGTTTCCGCACACGCAGCGCGCGCCAATCTCGACGACGTCGCGCACGGGGCGACCCAGCTGCAACGAGAGGGTGTCGAGGTCGGTCTGAGTGGGGATACGTTCGGTGGTGCTCACGAAAGAACACTCTAACGGTGTGCCGAGACGATCAGCGATTCCCAGAGGTCATACGCCCAGGCCGGTTCTTCGGGTTCGGCTGTCACTTCGACGATGTCCTCGTTCTGTTCGGCTTCCGTCTGGCCGCCGACAACCATGTATTTCTTCTCCCCTGGCATCACCATATTGAACCGTTCGCGCGCCTGCTGCTGGACGTAGGCGGAGTCCTCCCAGCGCTCCAGCTGGCGGGTGAGCTCGCGCTGTTGCTCCGACTGTAACTCCAGGTCGGCGCGGATTTCGCTGATCTCAGCTTGTTGCGTGAGGAACACGCGCAAAGTGGGGGCCACCACGATGGCGGAAATGAACAGCACCAGCACCAGCACGACGGCGTGGCCGGAGAAACTGCGGGCCGGCTTCACCACGCGGGGGCCGGAGTCTCGGGAATTCTTGTGACCGGTGGGGCGCGGACGGGCGGTGGCGGCGGCCCGGGCGCGGTTCAGCACCTGCTTGCGCTCCTGAGTGCGCTTGGCAGCGACCTTCTCGGCGGTGGAGTTCCAGGCTTCAGAAGCGCGCTTGGAGGCTCCGCTCGCGACCCGGCTGAGGCGATCCGTGACGTGGGAGGCCACGGGTGTCTGCGAGTGGTTTTTCGCGGCGTCGTCGGTGTCTTGCACCGTTTCGGCTGGTAATTCCGGTGCTTCTGCGGTGCTTGACGTCTCGGGGGTGTCCGGTTTCGGGTGCGCGCGCTCGGCTGAACGGGGCACGCGGGGTCGACGCGGTGGCATGGCACCTCCTCACCGGGGAAGCAGTATTCGCGGTCGGTCGCGGATACCAGAGGGGACACTGTGGTTCCCAGGGTAGCGAGGCAGGGTGCCCTGACGGGGTCACCGCGCCGTCGTGTCTCGAACTCTCAGCCTCTCGGCTCCTGTATCGAAGAGCACACGGGGTGCCGGACAACGTATCGTCCGGCACCCCGCGCGTGACTGGCCCGAATCATCATTCAGGACCAGCGCAGCTCATCAGCCCTGGTAGCGGGGGAAGGCGGAACGGCCGGCGTACACAGCAGCGTCAGCGAGCTCCTCCTCGATACGCAGCAGCTGATTGTACTTGGCTACGCGGTCGGAGCGGGCCGGGGCACCGGTCTTGATCTGGCCCGCGTTGGTGGCGACGGCCAGGTCGGCGATGAAGGTGTCCTCGGTCTCGCCGGAGCGGTGGGAGATCATGCAGTGGAACATGTGGCGCTGGGCCAAGGAGATCGAGTCGAAGGTTTCGGTCAGCGAACCGATCTGGTTGACCTTCACCAGCAGTGCGTTGCCAGAGGCCTCGTCGATACCGCGCTGCAGTCGCTCACGGTTGGTCACGAACAGGTCGTCACCCACCAGCTGCACCTTGTCGCCCAGGGCGGCGGTGAGCTTGGCCCAGCCGTCCCAGTCGTTCTCATCCAGCGGATCCTCGATGGACACCAGCGGGTAGTTCTCCACCAGCTCGGTGTAGTAGGCGATCATGTCCTCGGCGGTGCGCTTCTCGCCCTCGAAGGTGTACTTGCCCTTTTCACAGAACTCGGAGGAGGCGACGTCGAGAGCCAGCGCCACGTCCTTGCCCGGGGTGTAGCCGGCTTTCTTGATGGCGGTGGTGATCAGGTCCAGAGCGTCGCGGTTCGACGGCAGGGACGGGGCGAAGCCGCCCTCATCGCCCAGGCCGGTGCCGAGTTCCTTCTCCTGGAGCACCTTCTTCAGGGTGTGGTAGATTTCCGCGCCCCAGCGCAGTGCCTCGGAGAACGAGGGGGCGCCGATGGGAGCGATCATGAATTCCTGGATGTCGACGTTGGAGTCGGCGTGGGCGCCACCGTTGAGGATGTTCATCATCGGCACAGGCAACACGTGGGCGTTCGGGCCACCCAGGTACTTGAACAGCGGCAGGTCTGAGGCGGCGGCGGCGGCGTTGGCCACGGCCAGGGACACACCCAGGATGGCGTTGGCGCCCAGCTTGCCCTTGTTCTCAGAACCGTCGAGATCCAGCATCAGCTGGTCGATTTCGCGCTGGTCGGTGGCGTCGACACCGTAGAGCTCATCGGCGATCTCGTCATTCACGGACTGCACAGCCTTCAGCACCCCCTTGCCCAGGTAGCGCTTCTTGTCGCCATCGCGGCGCTCAACGGCTTCAAACTCGCCGGTGGAGGCGCCGGAGGGGACGGCGGCGCGGCCCACGGAGCCATCAGCCAGCAGCACCTCGACCTCAACGGTCGGGTTGCCGCGGGAATCCAGGATCTCTCGGCCGATGATCGCTTCGATCACGGGGGGAAATGTCATGATTCAGTCTCCTTGAAGGACGACGACGTGGAAGAGGCGATGCATGCCTCGGCCACCAGCTTACCGAGTCCAGCGGCGTGCGACGTAGCGTGAAAGCACGAGCCCACCCACCAGTCCACCGGCCAGTGGACCAGGAAGCCAGGGGAATGATCCCAGCCAATCCATGGGTTGGTCACCGGTGAGCATGAGGTTTAGGCCCACCCAGCCCGTCCCAGACAACAGCAAGCACACGACAACGATGGAAATTCTTGTCATCGCGCGAGTGGCCCAGCGATGCATCCACCGCGCAAGAACACACACAATAACTGACGCGCCAGCCCCCACCACGAGGCCAAAAGGTAAGGCGAACATTAAGACCAGCGCAGACCAGCTGACGGTGTCCACGACCTCGTAGTCAACGAAAATGTTGGCGAACACCAGATGGCCAAGTGCGAAGAGCACCGCCATGACAGCGCCGACACCGACCCCGAGGACGAGTAAGCTCCACCCAGAGAAGGCTGACTCCTCTCCATAGCGGCCAGCAAGATCGGGGACCGAGCTTCCTGCCGTTGTCATCGTCAGAAGCTGCTTTCGCGTCGGCCCCGCAGGTGCGCGCGCAGGGCGCGCTCCGGGTCGAGACCGCGAGCGCGCGCCGCCTGAACGAGGGCAAACAGGTCTTCACCGAGCTGTTCTTCATCGGTCAGGTCCACGGACAGTGGACCGACGTGTGGAGCAGGTAACGGATTAACGGGCTGGCGCCCGGCCCGGTCCACGGCCTTGGCCGCAGCGGCGAGCGCAGGCAGCGCGGCCGGTAGGTCGAAGACGGAGGTGACAGCACGGTCGCCTTCACGGCCCTCCGGGTGGTCCGCCCGTTCGGATTTTTTGATCCGCTCCCAGTTCTTCTCGACGTCGTCGATGGTGACCGCGCCGAGCTCGGATGCATCCAGCAGCTCACCTTCGGGGGTGAAGACGTGGGGGTTACGGCGGATCATTTTCTCGGTGATCGCCTCGGCCACGGTGTCCAGGGTGAACCCGCTGGCTTCGGTCCCGGATAGTTCTTCGGCGACCGCGGAGTGCAGCACCACTTGGAACAGCACGTCACCGAACTCCTTGCGGAGCGTGTCGTAGCCTGTGCGCTGAACCTCCGGTGCCGCATCCACTGCGGGCAGGGCCTCGATGGCCTCGACCGTTTCGTGGGCCTCCTCGATGAGGTACTCGGCCAGCTGGGCGTGGGTGAGTTCCCGGGTCCAGGGGCACCACCGCCGCAACTGCCGGGTCACCCACATCAGGTGGTCAACGGCACCGGGGGTCTCGCTCATGCTCGTTCGTCGGCTTCCTCGGCCTCGTCGAAATCCATGTCGACCAGGCGCAGTCCGGTGGATCCGGGTTGGTTGGCCTCGGCCTCGGCGACCGAGGACCAGGTATCCAGCAGGTACTCCAGCAACTCGTAGCGGGAGTCGTGATCCAGGAATGCCCCCTTGGCTGCATTGATCTGAAACTGCAGCAGGTCGGACAGCGAGTAGTCGTAGGTTTCGGCGAGCAGGTACAGCTCATCGGTCAGTGACACCCCGGAGACCAGGCGGTTGTCCGGGTTCACGGTGACGGTGAAACCCAACTGCACCAGCATGTCGATGGGGTGATGCTCCAGCACCGGGGTGGAGTCGTCTTCCGGGGCCGCCACCGCGCCGGTCTGCAGGTTCGAGGATGGGCAGATTTCCAAGGGGATCTCCCGGTCCAGCACCCAGGTGGCCAGGTGGCCGAGGTCGACGACGAGATCAGAGGCGTCACCGGTCTCGTCGTCGGCGGCGGTGACGGTGAGGTCGTCGGCGATGCGCACCCCATGGCCCAGGCGCAGAGCGCGCCCGTTCACCAGCGCGTCACGGATGGAGTCCAGGCCCTCGGATTCCCCGGCGTGCACGGTCACCGGGAAGCCCTGTTCGGCCAGCCAAGTGAAGGCCTCGGCGAAGCGCGAGGGCGGGAACCCGGATTCCGGTCCGGCGATGTCGAAGCCGACCACGCCTCGGTCGCGATGCCGCACAGCCAGTTCGGCGATTTCCTGCGAGCGGTCGTTCTGCCGCATGGCGGTGACCAGCTGGCCGACCTGGATACGGTGACCGCGCTCTGCGGCCTCTTCCACGCCGGCGTCGAGTCCGGCCTGCACCGCTTCCACGGCCTCGTCTAGGCTGAGCCCGGCTTCGGTGTGCTGTTCGGGAGCCCAGCGGATTTCGGCGTAGACGACTCCGTCTTCCACCAGGTCTTCGACGAATTCGCGGGCGACACGGGTGAGCGCCGACGCGGTCTGCATCACGGCGGTGGTGTGGGCGAACGTCTCGAGGTACTGCTCCAGGGTGCCGGCGTTGGCCGCTTCGGCGAACCACTCGGCGAGGGATTCGGTTGCGGGATCCACCGGCAGCGCGTGGCCGATCTCAGCGGCCAACTCGGCCACCGTATCGGGGCGCAGCCCGCCGTCGAGGTGGTCGTGCAGACTCACTTTCGGCAGGGCTGCGAGGTCTAGTTCCAGAGGGGTTGGCGGTTCGGGAGCGAAGGCAGTTTCAGTGCTGTTCTGAGTCACTCTTGGAGTCTACGGGAGCGGACTCCTCGCGGGCCACGGCTCGCGCCAGCACACGCTTGATCACGAAGTCGAGCCCGAAGCCGATGATGACGGCGATCACCAGGGCCAGGGCGATCTGCAGCAGGGTGTTTTCGAACCAGCCGGCGGTGAACCGACCGATGAGAATCGAATATGCGGCCCAGATCGCCGCGGAGACGACGTCGAGGGCTGTGAAACGCCACCAGGGGTACCGGCTGGCTCCAGCGGTGAAGTTTACGGCGACGCGGCCACCCGGAATGTGACGCGCCGTCGTAATGACCAGGGCCCCGCGGGTGGCCAGCGACTTTCGGGCCGCACCCACCGCACGGCGCACGGAGCGGGTGCGCATCCAGCGGAAGCGGCTCACTCCCACGCTGCGTCCGATCCAATACGCCACCTGGTCGCCACCGACCGCGCCCACCCAGCCGAGCAGGAAGAGCACGCCCAGATTCACGTCGATGTGGCCGGCCGACAGCGAGGCCAGGGCGACGATCACGGATTCCGAGGGCACCACGGGGAAGAACCCGTCGATGAAGCAGAGCAAGAAGACGGCCCAGGGCATCCACCAGGCGGTGGCCGCAGCGAGCACGGCGTCTTCAATGAACTGGAACACGGCGACAGTGTATCGGTTGAGGCGTTGGTCGCGCGCCTACAGGGCGGCCAGGATCAGGGGTCGGGATGCGGCGGAGTCCTCCGCACCGATGCTGACCGCCGAGCGCAGCGCCTCTTCGGCGCGGTCGAATCGCTCCGGGGTGTCCGTGCACAGGGTGAACAGCGGGTCCCCGGCGCACACCGTCTCCCCCGGTTTGGCGTGCAGGCGTACCCCGGCGGCTGCTTGTACCGGGTCTTCTTTGCGGGCGCGTCCCGCACCGAGGCGCCAGGCGGCCACGCCGACGTCGAGGGCGTCCAGCCGGGTCAGCATGCCGGAGGTGTCGGCGCGCACGGTGTGGGTGTGTTTCGGTGCCGGCAGGGCGGCGTCCGGGTCCCCACCCTGGGCACGCACCATGGCCCGCCAGGTGTCCATCGCGGTGCCATCGGCCAGCGCCCGGGCCGGGTCGGCGTCGGGTCGGCCGGCGGCGTCCAGCATGCGACGGGCCAGGGCCACGGTGAGTTCGATGACGTCGTCGGGTCCTCCCCCGGCGAGCACCTCCACCGATTCTTCGACCTCCATGGCGTTGCCCACGGTCAGCCCCAGCGGGGTGGACATGTCGGTAATCAAGGCAGACGTCGCCACCCCGGCATCCGTGCCCAGGCGCACCATGGTTTCGGCGAGCGCCCGGGCGTCGTCGAACGTCTTCATGAAGGCGCCGGTCCCACATTTCACATCCAGCACGAGCGAGTCCGTGCCCTCGGCGATCTTTTTGGACATGATCGACGAAGCGATCAGCGGGATGGATTCCACGGTTCCGGTGACATCACGCAGGGCATAGAGCCTCCGGTCAGCCGGGGCCAGCTGCGTGCTCGGGGCACAGATCACCGCGCCGACCTCGCGCAACTGTTGCACAATCTCCTCGGTGGTCAGCTCCACCCGAAAGCCGGGGATGGATTCGAGCTTGTCCAGGGTGCCGCCCGTATGGCCCAGCCCGCGCCCGGAGAGCTGCGGCACCGCTACCCCGAAGGAAGCGACCACCGCGGCCAGGGGCAGGGTGATCTTGTCGCCCACGCCGCCGGTGGAGTGTTTATCGGCGGTGGGCGCCGACACCGCGGAGAAGTCCATGCGGGTGCCCGAGTCGATCATGGCTTGCGTCCAGGCGGAGAGTTCCTCCGGGTTCAGCCCACGGAACACGATGGCCATGGCCAGCGCCGACATCTGCTCCTCGGCCACCACGCCGCGCAGGTAGGCCTCGAAGAGCCAGGTGACCCGATCGGCAGAAAGCGCTCCGCCGTCACGTTTGGTGGTGATCAGTTCGACGGCGTCAAAGGGCTCGGTTCCGCTCATCGGGGCGGCTCCTCTCGGGCTCAGGTCTGCAGGGTTCAGGTGCTCAGATGCTGGGGTCCGAAGGCGTACGGTAGCAGGGCCTCGATGCTCAGCGGCCCCTCGTTGGTGAGCACCAGCAACGCGGCGCCAGGCTCGGACGGGCGGAATTCGTAGAGTAACTGACGGCACCGCCCGCAGGGGGTAATCAGCTGCTGATCGGCGTCCAGACACACGACTGCGTGCAGTTCCGGGCGTATTCCCGAGGCGCGGCCGGGCACAAGAGTCAACTGGGATACCAGGGAGCATTCGGCGCACAGGGTGAGGCCATAGGAGGCGTTCTCCACATTCACCCCGGTGAGCACTTCGCCGGTGCCCGTGAGCCCGGCGGCAGCCACCGGATACCCGGAGTAGGGAGCATACGCCCGGTCCAGCACCCGGGCCGCCGCGTCCTGCAGCGCGCCCCAGTCCACGGTGCTGTCCGCCGTGCCTTCCGTCGCAAGGTCAGGCACTACTGCACTCCGGCCAGGGCTCGCAGCGCGGCCGCGGTGAAGATCCGCATGCCCACGCCAATCGCGCGCTCATCGGGAACATAGTCGCCCTGGTGCAGGTCGTAAATGCGCCCGCCGGGAGTGCGGGTACCCAGGCGCAGCATGGAGCCGGGCACCTGCTGGGTCATCCAGGCGAAATCTTCCCCGCCCATCGACTGCGGGGTCAGGGTAATGGCACGCGAGCCAATCTCGAATCGGGTGGCGTCCTCAATGAGGTCCGTCTCCGCCTCGGTGTTGACCACTGGCGGCACGCCGCGCACGTGGTCCAGTTCGACGTCCACACCATAGGGCGCGGCCACCTGTTTGACGACGTCGTCGAGCATCCGTCCGGCTGTTTCCCAAGCCTCGGCATCCAAGCAGCGCAGGGTGCCCGCCAGGTATCCGGTATTCGGGATCGCGTTCGGAGCGTGTCCGGCGTTAATCTCGCCCCACACCACCTGAGCGGCCGAGCGCACATCAATCAACCGGCCGAGTACGGCCGGCACCTGGGCGGCGATCTGGGCCAGGGCGTACACCAGGTCCTCGGTGAGCTGGGGTCGCGATGTATGGCCACCGCGGCCGTGCAACCGAATCCGGATCGTGTCCGCGGCAGAGGTAATAGCACCGATACGGGTACCAATGGTCCCGACGTCAAAGCGCGGCTCGCAGTGCGCGGCCAAAATCCGGGGTACTCCCTCGAGCACGCCCTGCTTAATCACCGACAGTGATCCGCCGGGCAGCTGTTCCTCGGCAGGCTGGAAGATGATCCGCACCCGCCCGGCCAGGCTCACCCGGCTCACATCCACCCCGGCCTCGCCCGCGGTGCCGGTCACCAGTCGGTGCAGCGCCAGCGAGGTGCCGAGCATGACGGCGGTGTGCATGTCGTGACCGCAGGCGTGAGCCACCCCCGGATTCACCGAGGCGTAGTCGAGTCCGGTGAGTTCCTGCAGCGGCAGCGCATCAATATCGGCGCGCAGCGCCAGCACGATCGGCCCGGAGCCGATGTCCACAAACAGTCCGGTGTCCTCGAGCTTCTCCGGTTGCAACCCGGCCGCGCGCAGCACGGTGAGCAGGCGTTCGGTGGTGCGGTACTCGTGATAGGAGAGCTCCGGGTGCTGATGGAGGTCACGGCGAACGGTGATGACGTCGTCCACCAGCTGCTCAATCAGCGGTGTCACCCGCGGCAGTCCAGGGTCATCTAAGACCGGACGCGGTGCCGTGGTGGGCTCGGTGTCGGAATCCATTCCCTTACCTTATCCACTGTGCGCGCCCCACCGTGTCACCAGCACGCCTCGTACGACTCAAGGCGTCACAGCACGTCGTTGTCGCCGTGCGCCTTCAGTGACTCCACGGCTTTCTTCACGGACTGTGCATGTTCGGTAGTGGTCACGAGCAGCGCGTCCCCGGTATCGACCACCACCACGTTTTCGACGCCGATCAGCGCGATCACCCGCGAGGTATCGGTGACGACGACGCCGGAGGCCTGGTCCGAGTACACGCGCGGGGTCTCCCCGATCACGGTGATCCCTGAACTGTCAGTAGCCGGGTTCAGCCGAGCAATCGCCGCGAAGTCGCCCACATCGTCCCAGGTGAAATCCCCCGGAATGACCGCCACATCGCCAGCATCGGCGGCCGGTTCCGCCACCGCATAATCAATAGCCGTCTTCGGCAGGTCGGGCCACACCCGAGCTATGACCGCGTCTCGTTCCTCGGTGTCCCAGACCTCAGCAATCTCGGTCACCCCGGCGTAGAGCTCCGGCTCGGTGGCCTTCAGGTGCTTGAGCATCAGGGCGACCGGCGCCACGAACATGCCAGCGTTCCAGAGGTACTCGCCACTGTCTACATAACTGCGGGCGCGCTTCTCGTCGGGCTTCTCCACGAAGGAATCCACCTCGTGCGCGCTCGGGGCACCCTCGACCTCCAGGGCCCGCCCCTGGTGGATGTAGCCAAACCCGGTGGCCGGGTAGGTGGGCTTGATACCGATGGTGACGATCTTGCCGTCGCCGCCACTGGCAGCGGTGGCCACCGCCTCGCGAACGGCCTGCTGGAATACCGGCACCGGGCCGATCACCTGGTCTGCGGCGAACGATCCCATAATGGTCTCCGGGTCGCGCTGGTACAGGATCGCCGCGGCAAGACCAATGGCAGCGGCCGAGTCCTTGGGTTCGGGTTCCAAAACCAGGTCCCTGGAATCCAGATCGGGTAATTGTTCCTGCACCGCATCCCGGTGAGCCTGCCCTGTGACAACCATCACTTGCGATCCGGCCAAATCTTCCAACCGATCAAAGGTCGCACGGATCAGCGTCTGCCCCGAACCGGTGAGGTCATGGAGGAACTTCGGAGCGGCTGCACGAGAGAGGGGCCACAACCGTGTTCCCACTCCTCCGGCCGGAATCACGGCGTAAAACCGGTCGAGTCCGGGGGTGGCGGACACGGGTACTGACATGGCCTCGGATGCCTCTGATCTGTTCACGTCCACCAGCTTAGGCGAGCACGCCGGAGCATTCGGGTCAACACGTTGACGTAATTTCCGCAACACCCTCTCGAGGGACTACCCTTGATCAGAAGGAGTGCAATTCGCACCGGCGTTCCTCTTGCAGATTCTCCACCTGTCTGCAGACGCCATTGCATCCTTTTTGGGGAGGTACAAAAGTGTCAACTGCGACAACCGCGCAGTCCCCCGCCTCGACGTCGAAGTCAGGCCGCGGGACACTTTATCGCGGCAAACAGGGAATGTGGTCCTGGGTGGCCCATCGCATCACCGGCGTGGTGATTTTCCTGTTCCTATTGGTCCACGTTCTCGATACCGCTTTGGTGCGCGTGTCGCCCGAGGCCTATGACGCTGTCATCGGCGTCTACAAGAACCCGCTGATGGCTGTCGGCGAGACCGGACTCGTGGGTGCGATCATCTTCCACGCGTTCAACGGCCTGCGCATCATCCTGGTCGACTTCTGGAAGGGCGGCACGAAACACCACAAGGGACTGCTGTGGGGCGTCCTTGTTCTGTGGATCGTCGTCTTTGCCGGATTCACTATCCGTCACCTGATGCTTGCCTTTGGAGGTCACTGAGCCATGAGCGCCACTGCAGAAGCAACCAATATCGCAGCACCGCGTTCGGGTCGGATCGACCCGAAGTACACGCGTAGCAAAGGCAAGTCCGGCAACTTTGAGATGCTGGCTTGGCTGTTCATGCGCCTGTCCGGCGTACTCCTCGTCGTGCTGATTTTCGTGCACCTCTTCTCGAACCTGATGGTCGGCGAGGGCATCAACGGCATCGACTTCGGTCTCGTGGCCGGCAAGTGGGCCTCCCCCATCTGGCAGATCTGGGACCTGGCCATGCTGTGGCTGGCGATGCTGCACGGCACCAACGGCGTACGCACCATCATCGACGACTACACCGAGTCGGACAAGGTCCGTTTCTGGCTGAAGATCGTCCTGTACGCCGCGTCCACCGCCATCATCATGCTGGGCACCCTGGTGATCTTCACCTTCGAGCCGTGCATGGTCGACTCCACCGGTCAGCTCCTGGATCGTAGCCCGTCATTCTGCTTCGACCAGGCCGCTTTCAACTAAGCGCTGACTGAGACCACAGACCCGAACCGACGCACACGCGCTTGAGTATTCGACTCATCACCGCACCGATCAGCTCTCACCGCTGAAGCGCATACGTCAGAAAGAAAGAATCGCACCAGATGCAAGTACATAAGTACGATGTCGTGATCATCGGGGCCGGTGGCGCCGGTATGCGCGCAGCCATCGAAGCGGGCCAGCGTGCTCGCACCGCCGTGCTCACCAAGCTCTACCCGACCCGTTCACACACCGGTGCCGCTCAGGGTGGCATGTGTGCCGCCCTGGCCAATGTCGAAGAAGACAACTGGGAATGGCACACCTTCGACACCGTCAAGGGCGGCGACTACCTCGTCGACCAGGACGCAGCCGAGGTCATGGCCAAGGAAGCCATCGACGCCGTGCTGGACCTGGAAAAGATGGGCCTGCCGTTCAACCGCACCCCCGAGGGCAAGATCGACCAGCGCCGCTTCGGCGGTCACACCCGCGATCACGGTAAGGCGCCGGTCCGCCGCGCTTGCTACGCCGCTGACCGCACCGGGCACATGATCCTGCAGACGCTCTACCAGAACTGCGTGAAGCACAACGTCGAGTTCTACAACGAGTTCTACGCTCTCGACCTGCTCATGGTCGACGAGGAAGCAACCCGCGAGGACGGCACCACCTACACGCAGAAGCGCGTGGCCGGTGTGGTCTCCTACGAGCTGGCCACCGGCGAGATTCACATCTTCCAGGCTAAGTCGGTTGTTTTCGCCACCGGCGGTGCCGGCAAGGTGTACAAAACCACCTCCAACGCCCACACCCTCACCGGTGACGGCATGGCCATCGCCTACCGTGCGGGCCTGCCGCTGGAGGACATGGAGTTCGTGCAGTTCCACCCGACCGGCCTGGCCGGACTGGGCATCCTCCTTTCCGAGGCCGCCCGTGGTGAAGGTGGCATTCTACGTAACTCCGAGGGTGAGCGTTTCATGGAACGTTACGCCCCCACCATTAAGGACTTGGCACCGCGTGACATCGTGGCCCGTTCCATGGCGGAGGAAGTCCGACAGGGCCGTGGTTGTGGCCCGAACAAGGACTACGTGCTGCTCGACCTGACGCACCTGGAGCCGGCGCACATCGACGCCAAGCTCCCGGACATCACCGAGTTCGCCCGCACCTACCTGGGCGTGGAGCCGTACACGGAGCCGGTGCCGGTCTTCCCGACCTGCCACTACTTCATGGGCGGTATCCCCACCAATATCAAGGGTGAAGTCCTCCAGGACAACGACACCGTCGTCCCCGGCCTGTACGCCGCGGGCGAGGTGGCCTGCGTGTCCGTGCACGGTTCCAACCGTCTCGGTACCAACTCTCTGCTCGACATCAACGTGTTCGGCCGGCGCGCCGGCATCTACTCGGCGGAATACGCCAAGGATGCTGACTTCGTGGAGCTGCCGGAGAACGGTGAGAACTTCATCGTCTCGGAGATCGAGAACCTGCGCGACGCCAGCGGCAACGAGAAGATCGCCGACCTGCGCGCCCGCCTGCAAGAAGTCATGGACGCCGACATGCAGGTGTTCCGCACCGAGGAGTCCATCCGCCGCGCTCTCGAAGAGATCGAGTCCCTGCGCGAGCGGTACAAGAATGTCGCCGTCCAGGATAAGGGCAAGCGCTTCAACCTCGACCTGCTCGAGGGCCTGGAGTTGGGCTACCTGCTCGACATCGCCGAGGCGATGACGCTGGCCGCCCTGGGCCGCAAGGAATCCCGCGGTGGTCACTACCGCGAGGACTACCCGGACCGCGATGACGAAAACTTCATGAAGCACACCATGATCTACCGCGATGAGAACGCGGAGATGGAAGGTGTCAAGGGAATCCGATTCGATACCAAGCCTGTCATCATGACCCGCTACGAGCCGATGGAGCGTAAGTACTAATGACTGCAACCTATGCCGAACCAGCCGAGCCGGCGTCCAAGATCGACCTGGGCAACGAGGCCGGCGGCGCCGGTGAAGTTCCTAGCTTCACCGTCACCGTTCAGGTACGCCGTTACCTGCCCGAGTCCTCCGAGGAGTCCTACTGGGACACTTGGGAGCTCACCATGTACGGCACCGACCGTGTGCTGGACGCCCTGCACAAGATCAAGTGGGAGCACGACGGCACCCTGTCGTTCCGCCGTTCCTGCGCCCACGGTATCTGCGGCTCCGACGCCATGCGTATTAACGGTCGTAACCGCCTGGCCTGCAAGACGCTGCTGAAGGACCTGGACCTGTCCAAGCCCATCACCGTCGAGCCGATCAAGGGTCTGCCCGTGGAGAAGGACCTGATCGTGGACATGGAGCCCTTCTTCCAGTCCTACCGCGAGATCATGCCCTTCCTGGTGTCCAACGGCCACGAGCCGACCCGTGAGCGCTACCAGTCCGCTGAGGACCGTGAGCGCTACGACGACACCACCAAGTGCATCCTGTGCGCCGCCTGCACCTCCTCGTGCCCGGTGTTCTGGACCGACGGCCAGTACTTCGGTCCGGCCGCCATCGTCAACGCTCACCGTTTCATCTTCGATTCGCGTGACGACGCGGGCGACCTGCGCCTGGAGATCCTCAACGACAAGGAAGGCGTGTGGCGCTGCCGCACCACCTTCAACTGCACCGAGGCATGCCCCCGTGGCATCCAGGTGACCAAGGCCATCGCCGAGGTCAAGCAGGCCGTGCTCGCCCGTTCCTTCTGATCGGCGTACCAGGCATCACGCAACAGGGGCCGTGGTCCGGATTCGTTCCGGACCACGGCCCCTGTCGTTTGTCGACGACTGGTGGTCGACGATATCTGGCTCTTCGCATTTAAGGGGGTAGCAGGGGTCTGAATCCACCGGCTTCGAGAAGACTTCTGGCGATGTAGTTCCTCAGATTCCTGAATCCTAGGGCTGTTCCACGTAAGTGCTCGAGTCGACCATTGATCGCCTCAGTAGGTCCATTGCTGGTGCCAGGACGATCAAAATACGCCAGAACATCAACCGCACGTCTTTTCAAAGTACGCCCCAGCTTCCGGATCTCTGTCAACGGCGCTGGTACACCGGCACTGATGTCGGCGATGAGTTTCTTCATCAACTCCCCACGCTGGCCCGGCTCGGGGTGGCGGTAGGCGGCGATCATGCGTTGATAGACACCCCAAGTGGCTTCCACCTGGACATGACGCTCATCAGCGAACACCGCATCAAGCCGGTCACGTTGCTTCTCCGTGAGCAGGACTTCTCCAGTGTGCAGAACCCGGCGAACACCATAAAGCGGATCCCCGGAACGACCACGCCGGCCCATGATGACACGCTGGACCCTGCGCCGGCACTCATCCAAGGCATGCCCGGCGAGTTGCACAACATGGAACGGGTCCATCACCGCACTCGCGTGGGGTACTTCCTCCGCAGCGGCGGTCTTGAACCCTGAGAACCCATCCATCGCGATCGCCTCAACGCGCTTCCGCCAGGCCTCGGGGCGGCCGGCCAGCCAGGACTTGAAGACTTGTTTCGAGCGTCCCTCGATCATGTCTAGCAACCGGGCTGGTCCGGTACCAGAACGGATCGGTGTCAGATCAATGATCACGGTGACGTACTTGTCTCCGTACCGGGTATGGCGCCAGACGTGTTCATCGACCCCGATAGTGCTCACATCCTGGAACCGGGCCGGATCATCAATCAATAGTCGTTTGCCTTCTGCCAGGATCGCGTTGTTCGCGGTATGCCAGGACACGCCCAGCCCTGCAGCAGCTCGAGAGATGGAGAGGTGATCGATCACGATCGCTTCCAATGCCCACCGGGTCCCTCGGTGGGAGAGTTTTGATCGTGGGATCGCTGCCTGGCTCAGATCTTCACGCCACTGATGCCCGCAATGCAGGCACTGCCAGCGACGGACCCGGACCAACAGTGTCGTGGGTCGGTGCCCGAAGGGCTCATGAGCCAGACGCCGAGAGATCGTTCCACGAGAGATCGCTTCAGCCCCGCACTGTTGGCACCACGGGTCAGGATCAACCCGTCGACATTCCAGCACGGCCCTGCCTCGGGTCAGGTGCTGGCCGGTGGCTTCGAGGCCGAGTTCGTTGAGTCGGCAAAATTTCGTCAGGTCAGGGGTTGAGAACTTATGCTGGGACATGTCGAGGTCTTTCGGATGGACGGTGTAGGAACTTCCATCATCGGAAGGCCTCGACCTTTATCCACGGACCGCCACGCCCAACCTCGAGCTCAACGCTGATCTACCCCCTCAAATGCGAAGAGCCCGATATCTCGTCGACGACCGCCTAGAAGACCCGGCGTGCCTGCTGCAGGTCCTTAGCGGACACGTAAGCGGGGGCGCCGGCGAACACCTGGGCACGGTCCTCAGACTCCTCCCAGGCCTTCTCGGCGGCCGCGAACTCTTCCGGGGTGCCCGCGTAGCTGACGAACCAGGTCAGCTGGGTGCCCTCTGGGTTGACCCAGCCCTGTTCGACGATGAAGCCGCGAGCCTCACGGGCCGGGATGACCTGACGAGTGAGGAACTCGATGAACTGGTCGATCAGGCCGGGATCCGTAGTGTAACGGCGCATCCAGGTGGTTTTGGTGGTGGTCTCGCTCAACGCGGTGCTCCCTTAGTTTGTGCGCGCCGGAGTCCCCGGTCGCGTCTTTGCTGATGTTCTCACCACGATAGCAACGAGCCCCGCCCGGGCAGTCGTCAGAGCCGGGCGGGGCTCGCAGTTCACGTGGTCAGCGCGGGACTGACCGGGGGCACGCGATCAGGCGCGTGCCTGTGGTGGGGTGGCGAAGTACTCGCGTACCGGTGCGCTGAAGGCCTTCACCAGCCAGAGGATGCTCACGAGCATCCAGATCACCGACACTACGGTGGAGGCGATCATCAGCGGCGACGAGACGGCGTAGTCGAGCCCGCCGCTAATCACCCCGAAGACGGTGTAGAGCAGACCGATGATTGCGAAGACGATACCGAGAATCCGCCCCCAGTTCTTGGCCAGGCTGACTCCGATGATGACCACGGTGTACATGATCAGCCCGACGACGCTGATCCCGATCACCGTGATCACGCCGATCATCATCGAAGCGTCCAGGAACTCCTCGATCTGGGCCTCCGTCAGCCCACCGGCGTCGCGCAGCTGCTGGGCGATGAGCTCCTCGTCCATCCCGGCGATGACGCCGATGATCGACGAGATGACATAGAGCACGGCGGAGATGATGGTCAGATTGCGGAGCGTCGCCAACGCCTTCGGCCGTTGCAGGGGCGCACCGTACTGACCCGCGGGCTGATACGCGGCGGTGTTGTACTTGTTACCCGGCTGCTGGCCACCATACTGGCTCTGCGGGTCCTGCTGCGGGGGCTGGGGGAATTCATTCGACATCTGAGTGTCTCCTCTGTTTTATCGGACGGTGGTGAGTGTCTTCCGGTGCCTTATTCGTAGCGCAAGGCTTCGATGGGGTCTTTCTTCGAGGCCCGTCGCGCCGGCAGGGTCCCGGCGAGGAACGCGATGGCGATAATCAGCGCCACGATGAGCAGCAGCTGCACGGGTTCGATGGCGAAGAGCGTCAACCCAGCGACCCCGGATAGCGGCCCGTTGACCAGGACGGCATTGCCGACCACCCCGATCAGCACGCCGAACCCGACACCGATCAGCGACCCCATCACACCAATCAGCACGGCTTCCATCGAGAACAGTCCGAAGACCTTCCCGTTGGACATGCCCAGCGCCTTCATCAGGCCGATTTCGCGGGTACGTTCCTGCACCGACATCAGCAGGGTGTTGACGATGCCAAACGACGCTGCCACCAGCGCGATGAGCGCGAAACCGTTGAGCACCCAGGTCACCGTGTTGATGATGCCCTGGATCATGCCCAGCTGGTCCTCCACCGTCATGCCGATGTACTCAGCTTCGAGCAGATCGGCTTTGACCTGGTCTTCGTTGGTTTCGATGTCATCGACGACGGCGATCGCTTGGATGTAGCTCTCGGGGACGTCGACGTCGAGCCCGGAGTTCTGCACCTCGTACAGCTCATCGTTGAGTGCCTGAGACGGCGTGGGGTTCGCACCGACACCGGAGAGCATTTGCTCGGAGACCCCGGAAATCTCAGCTTCCACCGTCTGCGGCTGCTGGGCCATGTCGGTCAGCCCGATCTGCACGGTCTCTCCGATCACGTCCTCGGCGTTGGCCTCATCGTCCACGCCGAGGGCGGAGAGCCAGGTGTCGGGCACGATGATCTGCAGCTCATCGGAGTCTGGGGCGGAGCCGGCGAGCAGCTCCATGCCGTTAGTGTCCGAGGGGTAGCCCAGCTGGTCCAGAGCGTACTTGGTGCCATCCGGGACCTCGATGAAGTCCGCGGAGACGAAGACCAGCGGGTTGACCTCGACGATATTGTCGATTTCGGAGATCGCCTCGATGTCGTCATCATTCAACGACGTCATCCCCCATTGATCCCCGGAGGACGCTGCAGACTCCTCGTATTCCACGGGCTCTCCAGATCCGGCCATCGGATTGGATTGCTGCTGGCCGGACATCACGTAAATCTGGTTGGTGTCACCCACGCCTTCGACGATCTGGTCGACATATTTGTTGATGCCAGCGCCGAGCCCCGAGGTCAGGGTGAGGGTGAAAGCGCCTACCACGATGGCGACGACCGTGAGGAAGGTGCGCAGCTTCGAGCGCATCGTGTTCCCCAGTGCGGAGGTGATGACGTCGGTGGTTTTCACTGTTGCCCCTCCTCGATGATCGCGTGGCGGCCGGTGGCGGGTCCGGTGGAGACTGGGGTGACACGCTCTTCGACGATTTCGCCGTCCTGCATGATCAGCTGGCGCTGGCATTTAGCGGCGAGGTCGTCGTCGTGGGTCACCACCACGAGGGTGATGCCCTGGTCGCGGTGCAGGCCGAAAAGAATGTTTTCCACGATCTCCGAGGTGGCGGAGTCGAGGTTGCCAGTGGGCTCGTCGGCGAACAGTACGGAGGGGTTGTTGACCAGGGCTCGTGCAATGCACACGCGCTGCTTTTGGCCACCGGAAAGGTCCGTGGCTTTGTTCTTGGCCTTGTCGGCCATGTCCAGCTTCTCGAGCACTTCCATGCCACGGCGCTTGCGCTCGGCGGAGGACACCCCGGCGATCTTCAGCGGCAGGATCACGTTCTCCAGCACCGTCTGGTTGGAGTTGAGGAAGAACTGCTGGAAGACGAATCCGAAGTCGGCGTTGCGGACCTGGGAGACCTCTTTGGGCTTCAGGTTCGATACGGGGCGGCCGTTCATGGCCACCACGCCGTCGGTGGGCCGGTCCAGCAGCGCCAACAAGTGCATCAGCGTGGATTTACCGGAGCCGGATTTACCGACGATCGCCACGGATTCGCCGCGCTGGATCTGGAAGGTCAGGCCTTTGAGCGCGTCGAAACGCGACTGGCCGGTTCCGTAGATCTTGATGAGATTCTCGGTCTCCACCAAGGGTTCGGTCGACGGCGCGGGGCCATCAACCGGAGTGGGCGCCACATGAGACATGTTGGTTGCTCTCTCCTGGAAAGTGTGAAAAAACTACTTCTTCAGCATGCCATTCCAGCGGCGGAGGCACATCCACCCACAGGCGGAGATCATGTCATGAGCGAACAATGACGATGTGCACGCCCGCCCATGACACCTTGTCACATGGCTTGGATTGAGGCCGCGGGAGCCGGCGGCAGGAAACCAACCTTGGCGAAGACATCCGCCAGCACCGGAGCCGCCACCGAGCGGGCCTTGGCGGCGCCGCGGGCGAGCAGACGGTCCAGCTCGGCCGGGTCGTCCAGCAGCTCCAGGGCGCGAGTGCGCACTGGCTCCAGCGCGGCCGTGGCAGCCTCGGCTAGGTCCACCTTGAGATGGCCATACATCTTGCCTTGGTAGTCCTGTTCCAGCTGCTCAATCGAGGTGCCGGTCAGAGCGGAGAAAATGGTCAGCAGGTTGGAGACTCCCGGTTTGTTCTCCTTGTCGAAGACAATCTCGGTGCCGGTATCGGTGACCGCGGACTTGATGCGTTTGGCAATGACCTTCGGCTCGTCCAAGATGTTGATCAGCCCGTTGGGCGACTCGGCTGATTTGGACATTTTCGACGTCGGGTTCTGCAGGTCGTAGATGCGCGCACCGGTCTCGGGGTAGAACCCGGTGGGGACCACGAAGGTCTCGCCATAACGGGAGTTGAACCGCTGGGCGAGGTTGCGGGTGAGCTCCACGTGCTGACGCTGGTCATCACCCACCGGAACGCCCTGCGGCTGGTACAGCAGAATATCGGCGGCCATCAGCATCGGGTAGGCCAGCAACCCCACACCGGCGGCGTCGGCTCCCTGCTTGGCGGATTTGTCCTTGAACTGGGTCATCCGCATGGCCTCGCCCATGCCAGTCATGCAGGTCAGCACCCAGGCCAACTGGGCGTGTTCGGGAACATGGGACTGTACGAACAGCACGGAGCGCTCGGCGTCAATCCCCCCGGCGATGAACTGTGCCGCGGCCACCCGTGTGCGCTGCGCGACCGAGGCGGGATCCTGGGGGGTGGTGATCGCGTGCAGGTCCGGGATGAAGTAGAACGCGTCGAAGTCGTCCTGCACCTTCGTCCAGTTCACTAGCGCGCCCAGGTAGTTTCCCAGGTGCAGCGAGTCGGCGGAGGGCTGCATGCCGGAGAGCACCCGGTGCCGGTCGGAGACACCCGTCAGGTGGGCGGTGGCGGAGAGATCCGTGGCCAGCACATCGGCGGGGCTGAGGCGCTGCAGGGACGAGGAAGTATCGGTCATGATGTCTTTCGCGAAGGATGAGCGGAGGCGGGTCAGAATTGGAAGTCGACGACGAGCGGGGCGTGATCGGAGAACCGGGTGCCCCAGCTGGGCGCACGGTCGACCACGGATTTGGTGGCCAGCGCGGCCAGCTCTGGGGTGGCCATCTGGTAGTCGATGCGCCATCCGGTGTCGTTATCGAAAGCCTGACCACGCATGGACCACCAGGTATAGGGCCCGGGCACGTCTCCGGCCAGCGAGCGCGCGACATCGACGTAGCCCAATTCCTCGCCGAAGAACAGGTCAAAGTAGGCGCGCTCCTCGGGCAGAAATCCCGACTTCTTGACGTTGCCCTTCCAGTTCTTGATGTCGTTCTGGGTGTGCCCAACGTTCAGGTCGCCGGTGACCAGTACGTGGTTTCCCGTCGCGCGCAGTTCACCCAGGCGCCGGATCATTTCGTCCAGGAACCGGTACTTGTCGATCTGTTTCGGGGTGTCGGCCTCACCGGAGTGCACGTAGGCGGAGACGACCGTCAGCACCTTGCCGTCGGGAGCGTTCACATCGGCTTCGACCCAGCGGCCGGCCTCGCTGAAGTAAGAGTCAGCATCATTCAGGTGGGCCCGGGTATCGATCAAGGGGAAACGGGAGGCGATAGCCACTCCGGCGCGGCCCTTGGCCGCAGCAACGGCGTCGTGCACGTGCGCTTCGTCCCACTCTTTTGCGGTGATCTCGTCGATGAGAGTGCGGGTAATGTCGGCGGGTGCGCGGACTTCCTGCAGGGTCATCAGATCCACGCCACGGCCGGCAAACCAGTCGGTCATGCCTTTGCGGTGTGAGGCACGGATGCCGTTGACGTTGATCGTGGCGATACGCAGCGCACCATCGGCTTTGGGATCGTGGGCGTTCGCGTGGATCACGGGTTCTGCGGGGGTTTCAGTCTGCGTCGATTCACTCACCCTGACAGCATACGTGGTCTGCCATCCCCGCTCCGTGGTGTGTCCGCCACACCCGAGGTGCCTTAGTTGATGACGTCGCCGGAGATCGGCGGTTCGCTGTCGTTGTTCCGTTGCTGCGCACGATCGGGGTTGATCATGTCGCGCGCATTGGAGGAGGTCATGGCGATGGTTTCCAGGGCGCGTTCGATCATCTGTTGGTCGGCCTCGGCACCCTTGCGGAGTTCCTCATTGACGACGCGGGTCTGTACCTCGACGATCTTGAAGGAGTGGTCCAGCTTGGAGTCGCGCATCGGATCACCTGCGGGCTGTGCTGAGGCGGTGTCGGCGCGCTGGGCGTTCTGTTGGGCTGCGAAGGTGGCTTGGGCGTTCTTGACCTGATTGTTCACCGCGCGGGCACCGCGGCGCACGAAGAGCACGACGGCGGTGGCGAGGATCAACCAGCCGGCGGAGATGGCGACGACCAGCCAGCCGATGATGTGGTTCTGATTGGCGGCAAAAACGATCGCCACCAACAGCACTGTGATCATCACGGCGAAGGTGATTTTCGAGCCCAGGCCGGCGGCGGCGCGGGAAGCGGGCGAGGAGGACGAAGCGGATTCCACGGACTGCATGGTGTCCAGTATCGCCCATCAGCGGGGTCGGGAACGAATTCTGAGCCTCCGCTCCGCCCAGGGCTGATCAAGGATCGGAGGGATGCAGCACGTGGGCGGGTAGCGCCTGGGCGATCTCCATCATCACCGCGGCCGGGCGAGACAGCCGGGCGCGGGCATTGCAGACCATCACCACATCCAGACTGCGCACCCGCGGGTGTAGCCGGCGCACTTCCAGCGGTTGCCCGGTATAGGTGCGGTCCCCCGCCGGACGCTGAGTCAGAATGGCGTATCCCAGCCCCGCCCCCACCATGGACCGGCTCACTTCGAAGTCGGTGGTGCGGTAGGCGATGGTGGGGGTGATGCCTTCAGCGGTGAACAACAAGAAGGTATTCTCCCGGCTCGGCGAAATATCCAGCATGATCATGGGCTCAGAGGCCAACTGGCGCAGGGATACGGTCGCTTGCTCGGTCAACGGGTGATTCTGCGGTAGCACCGCGTGCGGAGTGAATCTTCCTAGCGGCACCGTCCGAAGCCCCGCCGGAAGGTTCAAATCGTACGCCACCGCCAGGTCCAGATCCCCGGAAAGCACCCGCTGGCACATCTGCTCTTGGGATCCCGTGGAAAATTCGACTTCAACGCCGGGATGCTTCCCAGCTACTTCGGCCAGCAGGGGCGTCAGCACCGTGGGGCCGAGCGAAACATAAGATCCGATGGACAGTCGCCCGTGAACATCCCCCTGGGAACCGCGCGTGGACTGCTCGATCTCCTCCGACAGTGACATCAGCGTGCGCGCTTCCTCGGCCACATGCACTCCGGTCGGCGTCAGGGTCACCCCATGCGCTTTGCGCCGAATCGTGAGCGTGGAATCCAGCGCCCGCTCCAGCTCATTCAAGGCGCCGGTCACCGCCGACGCCGAGAGCCCCAGCTGACGGGCAGCCTGTGCAATGGACCCGGTTTCCGCCACCGAGAGCAGCGCCTCCATCTGCCGCAGCGTGAATCGTGGCATGCGCACCTTCCTCTGCTCACACGGCGAACACCTCAGGAAAACCGTGGTTGGTGTTATCTAAATACCAGTTTACGTGCGGTGTGAGTCGGAACACAATGGAAGACAGTCCTGACCACAGCGCCGACAAGAGCGCGTCACCCCCAAGGAATCTGTATGTCTGTCGAGACTCCGCAATACAGCCGCTCCTCCAATCAAAAAAGAGTCGCTGCCGCCACGCTGATCGGCACCACCATCGAGTGGTACGACTTCTTCATTTACGCAACGATGGCCGGTCTGGTCTTTGCGCAGCTGTTCTTCGAACCGGCCGGACCGTCGATCGGCCTACTCATCTCCTTTGCCTCCGTGGGTATCTCCTTCTTGTTCCGCCCACTCGGCGCTTTCCTCGCAGGCCACTACGGCGACAAACTGGGACGCCGCTTCATTCTGATGGTTACCCTGATCGGCATGGGTGTGGCCACCACGCTCATCGGCCTGCTTCCCACCTACGAGACGCTGGGCATCGTCGCGCCGATCCTGCTACTGGTGTTGCGCATCGTGCAGGGCATCTCCGCCGGCGGCGAATGGGGCGGAGCGGTCCTGATGGCAGTCGAGCACGCACCGGCCAAGCGCCGTGGCTTGGCCGGCTGCGTGCCGCAGCTCGGCGTGCCGCTGGGCATGCTGATGGCCACCGGCATCACTGCCCTGATGACCGGCGTCATCGCTCCCGGTGATGCGTTCCTGGAGTGGGGCTGGCGCGTTCCGTTCCTGCTGTCGATCGTGCTGATCGTGGTGGGTTATGTGGTGCGTATTGCCGTCGATGAGTCCCCCGTGTTCCAGGAGATGGCGGAAAAGAAGGAGCAGGCGAAGGTCCCGATCGTGGAGCTGTTCCGACGCTACTGGTACCTCGTCATCATTGCCGCACTCATCTTCTCGGGCAACAATGCCGTGGGCTACATGTCCACCGGCGGATTCCTGCCGGCCTACGCCACCACCGACACCATCGGCTTCGATCGCACCGAGATCCTGGTGGCCATGAGCTTCGCTTCGGCGGTGTGGTTCCTCTCCACCCTAGCGTCGGGTCCACTGTCGGACAAGATCGGTCGACGTCGCACCTACATCATCGGTTACATCTGGCTGATCCCCTCGGTGTTCCTGCTCTTCATCCTGATCAACACCGGGTCCCTGGCCATGGTGTACCTGGCGATGCTGCTGGTCTGCATCGGTACGGGCCTGACCTACGGGCCGCAGGCGGCTTTGTATTCGGAACTGTTCCCGGCCTCGGTGCGGTTCTCCGGAGTGTCCATCTCCTACGCCCTCGGCGCGGTCATCGGCGGTGCCTTCGCACCGACCATCGCCCAGGCGCTGCTGGACGCCACCGGCACTTCCATGGCGATCTCGATCTACCTGTGCGTGATGGTGGTGCTCGGTTTGGTGGCTGTCACCCTGGTCCGCGATCGCAAGGGTATTGACCTGTCGATCAACAATGAGCAGGAGCAATCCACCGGGATGACGGTGTTCGAGCCAGCGCAGACCTTCACGGTCCCGGCCCAGCATGGCTCCGCCGCGACGGACTCGTCACGACAGCACATCGGGGCCTGACCTCCGCCTCCCTGATCCCCTATACCTGTACCAGGGCGCCCTCACCGCTACGGTGAGGGCGCCCTGGTCGTCAGCGCAGGAACAGCGCACGCAATCGGTGCGTGGTGAACCAGATGCCCACGGTGATCATCACCGCGAAATAGCCCAGGTGGATGAACGTCACACCGCTGAAGGCACCGACGGAGAGCTGACGCATCAGCTCGACGGCGTGCCAGAGTGGCAGTGCCTGAATAAAGCCCTGAATCACGGCCGGATAGACGCTCAGTGGAAAAAACGTGGCCGAGAACAGGAACATCGGCATCATGACGATCCAGATCCAGTCCATCTGTTGGAAGGTACGCATATAACTGGTGATGGCCATACCCAGCGAGGCGAACGCGAAGGCCACCAACAGTGCGGCTGGCACGAGCAACAACGACCACCAGCTCGTGAGGTAGCCCAATACGGCCATCACCATCATGAAGGCCGTGGAATAGATCCCTCCGCGCAGCAGCGCCATACCGATCTCCCCCATCGCCACGTCGAGCGGGCCCACCGAAGTTGTCAGCATCGTACGGTAGAGCTTGGCGTGACGCAGCTTGAAGAACACGTTCCAGGTCGAATCGTAAATGGCACCGTTCATTGCCGAGACCGCCAACAGTGCCGGTGCGATAAACGCACCGTATTCCATCGGTCCAGCGGGTCCTTGCACCACACCAACGAGTGCCCCGAGGCCCAGCCCCAGGGAGAGCAGATAGAGCACCGGCTCAAAGAACCCGGAGATAAAAATGCCCCAATTACTCGTCTTCAGCGCCCGGAATCCACGTTCCATCACGGCCCGGATGTTGCCGGCATACATCGCAGAAAAGGCGCCCTGACGTACTTCAATGGCGGGCATGTCAGGGACCGTGCCGATGTAGGCATCTTGGGCGGCACGGGCAGCTTTCGCGGAGCGCTTCGTCAACTCACGCGACGAAATGGAGAATCGGTCACTGCCTCCGAGCCGGCTCTCGAAGACGCGCGCCACAGCCATCCAGCCCAGCGCGCACAACACGAGCAGATACCCCACGTGCACGGCGGTGAGCCAGCCCGGGTTGTCCATCCCGTAGGTGAGGATGCGCCCCAATTGCGCGGCGTGCCACTGCGGTGAAATCCACCCGATCCACTGCAGCGCCAGCGGAAGCGTGTTCAGCGCATAGAACGTCCCCGAAAACAAGAACATCGGCATGATGATGAACCGCTGGACCATGGCGAATTGCCCGGTGTCGCGGCGCAGACTGGCCGCGTAGGCCATCAGTGGCAGCCCGATCGCCAACCCGCCGGCCGTTGCGGTGAAAATTTGCACCCATGCCCAGGGTGAGCTGACGACACCGAAAGGCAACATCATCAGCAGGAACAGGGTGGCCTGGATCAGGAAGCGGATGGTCACACCCACCACGTGCCCGGCGGCGATATGCCAGGGTCGCAGCACCGTTGCTTGGGCGGCGTAAAAGGTTTTGTTCCAGGAGAACCCACCCATGATCGGGTAGGTGAATTCCGGGCTTCCCGAGGTCAGGATGCTTGCGGCCAGTAGCGCCGGAGCAAGAAACGCGACGTAGTCCACTCCCCCGATGCTGGCTTCGCCACCGCCGATCAGCGATCCGAGGCCTAAGCCCATGGCCATCAGATAGATCAACGGCTCGCCCACAGCCTCCACCAGCACGACGGTGCCGTAACGACGCAGATTCCTCAGAAAATGCTCGGCATACGACCACACGGACTTCCAAGCCGAGGGCACCTGGTGCTCCTGGGCCGGGGCCAAGGTGGATGGCGCCATCGTCTCTGGGACGCGCACGGAACCCTGGTCAGTCAACGAGCGACCGTCCCGTCAGATGCAGGAACACGTCCTCCAGCGAGGAACGCCGCACGAGCGACGACCGCGGCGTCCAGCCCGCGCCAGCCACCGCGCCTAAGGCGTGCTCGCCGTCGTCGGTGTAGAGCAGGAGCCGATCCGGGAGTACCTCGACCCGTTCGGCCACCGCCATCACGTCGGCGTTACCCGCCAGCTCATCAGCCACCGCCACATTGCGGTCCGAGCCGTAGCGCAGCTCCAGCACTTCGCGGGTGGAATGCTCTCGAATCAGCTGCGCGGGCGAGCCCTCTGCCATGATCTTCCCCTGATCGACCACGATGAGCCGGTCGCAGAGCTGTTCCGCCTCGTCCATGTAGTGCGTGGTGAGCACCAGGGTGGTGCCAGCTTCCTTGAGTCGGAACAGCCGGTCCCACAGCACATGCCGGGCCTGTGGGTCGAGCCCGGTGGTGGGCTCGTCGAGCATGAAAATCTGTGGCTGGTTGATCAGCCCGCGCGCGATCACGAGTCGGCGCTTCATCCCGCCGGATAGGTCTTCGACGCGGGCGTTGGCCTTCTCGGTGAGCTGGGCGAAATCCAGCAGTTCCTGCGATTTTGGGCGCAGGTAGGAGAACGGCAACCCGAAATACCGGCCGTAGACGATGAGGTTGTCGCGCACCGTGAGTTCGAGGTCGAGGTTATCTTCCTGGGGAACAACGCCAAGTTGCGCGCGCACCTTCGGGCCGTGCTGTTCCGGGTCCAGCCCCAGAATCTCTAGGCTGCCGGAGGTGCGCTGGGAGACGCCACCGATCATCCGCATGGTGGTGGATTTACCGGCGCCGTTGGGGCCCAACAATCCGAAGGCTTCACCGGGTTCCACATGGAAGTCGATACCGTCGACGGCGGCGAAGTCGCCGTAGCATTTGGTGAGTTGTCGGGCGGAGATGACCGCGTTGGTGAGGGGGCGCACCAACTCATCGTAGCGAGACGGACTTCACATCAACAATTGAACAGCACCGACGACGATGCCCCGAACCCTCAGCGAGAGGATCCGGGGCATGTCAGAACAGCTTCGCAGGTCAGCGGGCAGATGCCGCCTGGCGCTCCGCGGCTTCCACCACGTTGGCCACCAGCATTACGCGGGTCATTGGGCCCACGCCGCCGGGGTTCGGCGCCATCCACGAAGCCTTGTCTGCAACGGCTGGGTCGACATCGCCGACGATCTTGGCCTTGCCTGTTTCCGGGTCTTCGCGACGAGAGACGCCCACGTCCAGGATGATTACACCGTCCTTGACGTCCTCGGCCTTCACCATGTGAGCCACCCCGGCGGCGGCAATGATGACGTCGGCACGACCAATGTGCTCCTGCACGTCCACGGTGCCAGTATGTGCCAGAGTGACCGTGGCATTGACGTCCTTGCGGGTCAGTACCAGTCCGGCCGGGCGGCCGATGGTCACACCGCGGCCAATCACCAGCACGTTCTTACCGGCCAGCTCGATGCCGTAGTGGCGCAGCAGCTCCACACAGCCCTTAGGAGTGCAGGGCAGCGGCGAATCCAGGTCACCGGAGGTCGAAGCGACCAAGCGACCCAGATTCATGGGGTGTAGCCCGTCGGCGTCCTTGTCCGGGTCAATGGCTTCCAGAATGACATCGGTGTCGATGTGCTTCGGCAGCGGCAGCTGCACAATGTATCCGGTGCAGGCCGGGTCCTGGTTGAGCTCGTCGAGCACCGCCAGCAGCTCCTCCTGCGTGGTGGACTCGGGCAGCTCGCGCTGAATGGACTCGATACCCACTTCAGCGCAGTCCCGGTGCTTACCGGCCACGTACGACTGCGAACCGGGGTCCTCGCCGACGAGTACCGTGCCCAAACCAGGAGTCACCCCCTGCTCACGCAGTGCGGCGACGCGAGTCGCAAGGTCCTCCTTGATGGCGGCCGCAGTTGCGCGCCCGTCTAGTTTTTGTGCCGTCATCTCGTTCGCCATGTCCTTTGCGCTCTGATATATCAGGTCAGTATTGAACCACTCTATTGACGATGATCACATCTGTCACCAGGTTTCGAGGCCTTCGTACAACGGGAAATCGTCAGCCAGCTTGGCCACACGTGCGCTCAGTACCTCCACATCAGGGGACGGCTTGAGCGCGGTGGCAATGATGTCGGCCACTTCGGTGAACTCAGCATCGCCGAAGCCACGGGTGGCCAGCGCCGGAGTGCCGATACGCAGACCAGAGGTGGTCATCGGCGGACGCGGGTCCCACGGCACAGCATTGCGGTTCACGGTGATGCCCACCTGGTGCAGCAGGTCTTCAGCCTGACGCCCATCCAGCTCGGAATGGCGCAAGTCCACGAGCACCAGGTGCACGTCGGTGCCACCGGTCAGCACGGAGACGCCATGCTCTGCCACATCGGCACCCGTCAGGCGCTCAGCAAGAATCTGCGCACCAGCCAAGGTGTTGCGCTGGCGCTGCGCGAATTCCTCGCTGCCGGCGATCTTGAATGCGACCGCCTTACCAGCAATAGCCTGCATCAGCGGTCCGCCCTGCTGGCCCGGGAACACCGCCGAGTCGATCTTCTTCTTCAGATTCTCGGTGGTCAGAATGAAACCGGAACGCGGCCCGGCCAGCGTCTTGTGCACCGTCGAGGAGACGACGTCGGCGTACGGCACCGGATTCGGATGCAGCCCTGCGGCTACCAATCCGGCGAAGTGCGCCATATCGACCCAGAGCTTCGCGCCCACTTCGTCAGCAATAGAGCGGAACGCCTCGAAATCGAGCTGACGCGGGTAGGCAGACCAGCCGGCCACGATGACGTCGGGGCGCTCGGCGACGGCCTGCTCGCGCACCTTGTCCATGTCAATGCGGTACGACTCCGAGTCCACTTCATAGGCAGCGATGCGGAAATTCTTGCCCGAGTAGTTCAGCTTCATGCCGTGGGTCAGGTGGCCACCATGGGCCAGGGACAGCCCCATCAGGGTATCGCCGTGCTCCATGAGCGCCTGCATCACGGCCACGTTGGCCTGGGCTCCCGCATGGGGCTGAACATTGGCGTGTTCGGCGCCGAAGAGATCCTTGGCGCGCTGGATCGCCAGATTTTCGGCGACGTCAACGAATTCGCAGCCGCCATAGTAGCGGCGACCGGGGTAACCCTCAGCGTACTTGTTGGTGAGCACCGAGCCCTGGGTTTCCAGGATGGCGCGAGGCACGAAGTTCTCGGAGGCGATCATTTCCAAGGTGCCGCGCTGGCGGCCCACCTCGTCGGCGATCGCCTGGGCGATCTCGGGATCAACCTCGGACAAGGGGGCAGTGTTGATGGATGTCTGGATGGTGGCGGTCTGGTCCGTCATGAGAGTCTCCTGCTGGCGGTATTGATCGAAGGGCGACGCATACGAACCCAGGCGGACGGCTCGTACACCAGCATGCGCGCCACACCTGAAAATCGTCAGTGCGACACGAGAAGCCGCTTCCCGGTGGTAGCCCACCTGCGCCAGTCGCGGCTTCCTCGCTCATCTTAGCCGCACCACCGGCGCCTTGCACTACCCTTACGGCCCCGCCCAAAACATGCCGTGCGCCACAAGCTCAGGCTAGCCTAACCTTGCTTTTTTGAGTGATTCAAAATTGGGAGACTAGTGTCATGCGCCACGACGCCAGCCACACGACCGAGGGATCCCAGGCCCCCTCCCTGACCTGGGCCGCGCGACTGCGCCAGACGGGTCTGCGCGTCACCAAACAGCGCCTGGCTGTGCTGAACGCGCTCGAGACCCTGCCGCATTCCACCGCGGACGACATTCTCCAGTCTGTGCGCGCCACCCTGCCCGATATGACGGTGCAGTCGATCTACATCGTGTTGCACTCCTTGGTTGATGTGGGACTGGCCCGCAAGCTGGACCTTCCGGATTCGGCCGCCCGCTATGAAACCCGCGTTGATGACAACCACCACCACGCCGTCTGCGTGCACTGCGGTCGCATCGAAGATGTGGCCTGCGCCGTCGGCCATGCCCCCTGTCTTACGCCGTCGCACGACCACGGCATGAGCATCCAGATTGCCGATGTGGTCTACCACGGCGTCTGTAGCAATTGCCGAGACGCCACCGCGGTCAAGGAAACCACCGCACCGTAGATCCGACCACAGACTGCTCCACTAGCCGGCAGTCCCACAATTTCCATCTGTCCCACCCGTCCACTCGTACAACCAAGGAGAATGAGATGACCGAGAACACCACTCGTCACGCCACGGGTTCGACCACCCAGGCCGGTATCCCCGCCGTCAGCGACCGCAACTCGCTGACCGTGGGACCTAACGGCCCGATCGTGCTGCACGATCACCACTTGGTCGAGACCCTGGCTCACTTCAACCGAATGAACGTTCCTGAGCGCCGTCCGCACGCCAAGGGTTCCGGCGCCTTCGGCACCCTGAAGGTCACTGAGGACGTCTCCCAATACACCAAGGCTGACTTCCTGCAGCCCGGCAAGGAGACCGACCTGCTGCTGCGCTTCTCCACCGTCGCCGGCGAGCTGGGCTCTCCCGACACCTGGCGTGACGTGCGCGGCTTCGCCCTGAAGTTCTACACCGAAGAGGGCAACTTCGACCTCGTCGGCAACAACACCCCCATCTTCTTCCTGCGCGACCCCATGAAGTTCCCGCACTTCATCCGCTCACAGAAGCGCCTGCCCGATTCCGGCCTGCGCGACGGCACCATGCAGTGGGACTTCTGGACGCAGAACCCCGAGTCCGCACACCAGGTGACCTACCTGATGGGCGAGCGCGGCCTGCCCAAGACCTGGCGCGAGATGAACGGCTACGGCTCCCACACCTACATGTGGGTCAACGAGTCCGGCGAGAAGTTCTGGGTCAAGTGGCACTTCCTCTCCCAGCAGGGTGTGGAGGTGCTTTCCAACGAAGAGGCCGAGCGCCTGGCCGGTGCAGACGCCGAGTACCACCGCCGCGACCTGTTCGACACCATCAACGCCGGAGACTTCCCGAAGTGGGACCTCTACGTTCAGGTCATGCCGTACGAGGAAGCCAAGACCTACCGCTACAACCCCTTCGACCTCACCAAGACCTGGTCGAAGAAGGACTACCCGCGCATCAAGGTCGGCACCATGGAGCTGAACCGTAACCCGGAGAACCACTTCGCTCAGATCGAGCAGGCTGCCTTCTCCCCCGGCAACATGGTTCCCGGCATCGGCATGTCCCCCGACAAGATGCTGCTCGGCCGCAACTTCGCATACGCGGACGCTCAGCGCTACCGCATCGGCACCAACTTCCAGCAGCTGCCCGTCAACCGCCCGAAGAACGAGGTGCACACCTACAGCTTCGAGGGCAACATGTGGTACGACCACAGCGGCGCCCGTAGCGTCTACGCACCGAACTCCTTCGGCGATTCCTGGTCGGACGAGACCGGCGCAGTGGACGTCTCCTGGGAATCCGACGGCGAGATGGTCCGCGAGGCATACACGCTGCGCGAAGAAGACGGAGATTTCGTGCAGCCAGGCATCCTGATCCGCGAAGTGTTCACCGACGCTCAGCGCGATCAGTTCGTGGAGACCGTCTCCGGCGCTCTCGACGGCGTGCAGGAGCCCGTGCTCTCCAACGCCTTCCAGTACTGGAAGAACGTTGACGCCACCATCGGTCAGCGCATCGAGGATGCCGTCAAGGCCAACCTCGGCGATGACACCCCGGGTGTCTGATAGCACCATCACTCGGAGTTGATCTGAGCAGCACGAAGCCCCCACGGAAAATTTTCGTGGGGGCTTCGTCGTCGGCTGGAGCAGGTGTGCTCACCGGACCTTACTGGTCTTCTTCGGTATCGCCTTCCAGTCCACCGGTATCATCGCCGGTGTCCTCCAAGCCGCCGGCGTCGTCGCCGGTCTCAGCACCGGTATCGGATTCGACGCCACCGTCTTCCGTGCCGCCGAGCTCGTCGCTGGTGCCGGACTCTTCAGCGCCGTCCTCGAGGGTGCCCTCGTCCATGCCGCCCTCCTCAGCGGGGGCCTCAACGCCATCTTCGGCAGGCGCGGTGTCTTCGGTGTTGTCGCATGCAGCCGTTCCCATCACGAGCAGGGAACCCACACCCAGTGCGGCAGCAAGCTTACGAAGTTTCTTCGGATCGGTCGTCGCCATGACTTCCACCTCCGTTGTCGTTGGGATTCGTCAAAAGATGCGGTGTCTCCGCATCGTGGCGAGTCGTCCAAGTTCGTCAGAACCGGATAACTGCCACCCATCATGACCACACCGCCGGGTGACTATGAAACCCCTGAGCCGCAATTTCGGCACAATCACCGCGAGCTTTCACGGGGTGCCAAGGTTCCCTTGAGCTTTGTGGCGTGAATCACTATGCTCTTAGTTATTGTGATTCACGTACCGGCATTCCGCCTCCCTGAGCATGTCGAAAGGTAGTCTCGACGCTATGACTGACACCGCGAACTCCTCCGCCACCGAGAAAACTCTGATCCTGACCCTGTCGTGCACGAACCGTCCCGGAATCGTGCACGCCGTCTCCGGCGCATTGCTCGAGGTCGGGGCGGACATCACCGAATCTCAGCAGTATGACTCCCCCGACACCGGCAGTTTCTTCATGCGCGTGCAGTTCACCACCTCCGCTACCGCGGAGGCCACCGAGGAAGTGCTCGCCTCGGTGCGCGAGAAGTTCGACATGAATCTGACCGTCAATGACTCGCTGCGCAAAACCCGCACCCTGATCATGTGCTCCAAGGACGGACGCACCCTGAACGATCTGCTCTTCCAGCAGCGGGCCGGCACCCTGCCCATCGAGATCCCGGTGATCGTCTCCAACCACCTGGACCTGCAGCCGATGGCATTCTTCTACGGCATCCCCTTCGTGCACATTCCGATCAAGAAGAACGCCGACGGCACCGACAATAAAGCCGCCGCCGAGGCCCAGCTCATGGACTTGGTCAACACCTACGACGTCGAACTCGTGGTCCTGGCCCGCTATATGCAGGTGCTCTCCGACGACCTGTGCTCGAAGCTGGCCGGTCGTGCGATCAACATTCACCACTCGTTCCTGCCTTCCTTCAAGGGCGCCAAGCCGTACCACCAGGCCCACGCCCGCGGCGTGAAGCTCATCGGCGCCACCGCCCACTATGTGACCGGCGACCTGGACGAGGGCCCGATCATCGAGCAACGCGTGCAGCGGGTGACCCACGGTCTCACCGCCAAGCAGTTCGTGGTGCGCGGTCGCGAGGTGGAGGGCTCCACCCTGTGCCAGGCTGTGCAGTGGCATGCCGAGCACCGTGTGCTGCTCGACGGTCACCGCACCGTGGTGTTCTCCTAGTTCAAGACTCTCGACGGGACGCCACTTCGTCACCGTAGACTGGTGAGATGGCACACATCATCACCCTGTCCGGTTCCACTCCCCAGCTCCACGAGACCGTTTTCGCGGCCCCAACCGCCACGCTGAGCGGCGACGTCGCCCTGGGCCAGCAGTCCTCTGCGTTCTATGGGGTCTCCGTGCGCGGCGATTCCGCGCCGATCCGCGTGGGCGAGCGCACGAATCTGCAGGACAATGTGGTGGTCCACGCCGATCCGGGTTTCCCCTGCACCATCGGCGACGACGTCTCGGTGGGCCACGCCGCTGTGGTGCACGGCGCCACCGTGGGGAACGGATGCCTGATCGGCATGTCGGCCACCGTGATGAACGGCGCTGTCGTGGGCGCGCAGTCGCTGGTAGCCGCGGGCGCGCTGGTGACCGAGGGGGCCGTCATTCCACCGCGTAGCCTGGTGGCCGGGGTGCCCGCCAAGGTCCGCCGCGAGCTCACCGAGGACGAACTCGCCGCGCTCAAGAACAACGCGGAGACCTACGTGGAGAAGGCCGAACTACACCGCGAGGCGCTACGCGACGACTCCTGAAGGGCGCGTCAGCGTGGGCCAGTGCGCATCAGCGTTGCTGCGCCATCTCGATCTCGCGTTGCCGGTCTTCGGCGGCGAGCCGAGTCAACTCCGCACCACGCTCCGGGTCACGGGTCAGGTTATCCCCGGTCTCCGGGTCGAAAATATGCATCCGTGAGGTGTCCACCCACAGATCCAACGGCTGTCCGGGGCGTGCCAGCGACTCGGCCGAAAGGGTGGCTACCACCTGCGGGCGTAGCTCATCGGCGTCGAGCTCTTGAGCCAGCGCGGTGAGCCGGTCAGCCACCCGCTCGTCCTGCTCGTAGTCGATGTAGCCGTACTGCTCGTGGCCCAGCCACTCCACATGGCTGATGGTGGAGGGGAACACCGAGCCCTGTGCACGCTTGGCGTCGTCGAGCATCGAGGCATCCTCGAAGAACTCAGGGCGCAGGCCGATCAGCACAATCTCGCGGCCCAGGGCAGCGGCGGCCTTGTCTTGCGGGATCGGAATGTCACCGATCGGCGAGGAGAGCACGTGCCCCTCGGCGGTTTCCTTGTGGGTGGCAGGCAGGAAGTTCATCGACGGCGAGCCGATGAATCCGGCCACGAACAGGTTCGCCGGCTGTTCGTAGAGCTCCCGTGGTGAGGCGACCTGTTGCAGAACGCCCTTTTTCAGCACGGCCACCCGGTCGCCCAGTGTCATCGCCTCAGTCTGATCGTGGGTGACGTACACCGAGGTGACGCCCAGACGGCGCTGCAGCTGCGAGATTTCGGCACGCATCTGCCCGCGCAGCTTGGCATCCAGGTTCGACAGGGGCTCATCGAAGAGGAATGCATCGGCTTCACGCACGATGGCTCGGCCCATGGCCACACGCTGACGCTGACCGCCGGAGAGGTTGGCCGGTTTACGGTCGAGGTGATCGTCCAATTCCAACAGCGCCGAGGCCTCGCGGACCTTCTGGTCCACCTCGGAGTTGCTCAGCTTCGCCAGCCGCAGCGGGAACGCGATGTTCTCGAACACGGTCAGGTGCGGGTACAGCGCATAGTTCTGGAACACCATGGCCAGATTGCGCTCCTTGGGGTCCGCCTCGTTGACCCGCCGGCCATCGATCATCATGTCACCCGAGGTGATGTCCTCCAGGCCCACGATCATCCGCAGTAGCGTGGACTTGCCGCAACCGGAGGGTCCGACCAGAATCACGAACTCGCCGTCGGCAATGTCCAAGGAGACATCGTTGACCGCCGGGAAGCCGTCGTCGTACTTCTTGACGATGTTGTTCAGGGTGATGGATGCCATCAGTGCTCCTACTTTCTTCTAGCCCTTGACCGCGCCCGAGGTCAGACCGGCAACGATCTGGCGCTGGAACAGGACCACGAGAATGACGATGGGGATCGTGACGATGATAGCGGCAGCCGAGATGGCTCCCGTGGGTGATTCGAACTGGGAGGCGCCCGAGAAGAACGCGAGCGCGGCGGGCACGGTTCTCGCCGCCTCCGAAGAGGTCAGCGACATCCCGTAGACAAAGTCATTCCACGCGATGAAAAACGCAATGATCGCGGTGGTGAACACGCCGGGCAGTGCCAGCGGCACGATCACCTTGCGGAACGCCTGCAGCGGGGTGGCGCCGTCGACCTGGGCCGCTTGTTCCAGCTCCCAGGGGATCTGCTGGAAGAACGCGGCCAGGGTCCAGATGGCGATCGGAAGCGTCAGTGACAGGTACGGGATGATCAACCCGAGCCAGGTGTCGTAGAGCCCGATGGTGCGCCACATATTGAACAGCGGGGTGACCAGGGAGATCACCGGGAACATCGAGACCATCAGCGAGACGGTGAGCACTACGCGCTTGCCCGGGAAGTTCAGCCGGGCGATGGCGTAGGCACACAGGGTGGCCAACACGACGGCAATGAAGGTGGCAATCACCGAGATCCCGATCGAGTTCCACAGCGCGGTGAGGAACAGCTCACGGGAGGCGCCGGTGATGATCTCCTCGTAGTTCATGGTCGACCAGCTGGTCGGAAGGAACTGGTTGTTGGACAGATCCCCCGGCGTCTTGAAGCTGGTGGTGAGGATCGAGGCGACCGGGAACAGGCACCACACGGTGATGAAGGCGGTGAGGATCCACCAGCCGGCCACCATTCTGCCGCGACCGGACCGCTTCGGCTTGCCGCCCTGCTGTGCGGTGCCAGACGTCGTCGTCACTTCTGCGCTCATGATTTCCCTCCCTGACCTCGGGCCAGGTCGACTTTGAAGACCTTGACTGCGATGAACGCCAACAACGCCACGCACAGGAACAGCAGCACAGAGACCGCGGAGCCGAGCCCGATCTCCAAACGGACGATCGAGGTGCGGTAGGCCAACAGCGAGAGCACCTCGGTACCGTAATCACCGTTGGTCATGATGAACACGGCGTCGAAGATGCGGAAGGCGTCCAGGGCGCGGAACAGCACCGCCACCATGATGGCCGCCTTCATGTTCGGCAGGATCACCTTCCACAGGCGCTGACGCCAGGTCGCGCCGTCAACGGCTGCGGCCTCGCTGAGCTCCTCGGGCACCTGGGCCAGACCCGCCAACAACAGCAACGAGATGAACGGGGTGGTCTTCCAGATCTCGGAGAGCATGATCACGGTCAACGCGGATCCGGCCTGGGCGAACCAGTTCAGATCGGAATCCACGCCGGGCACCCACCCCATCCAGTTATTCATGTACCCCGAGTCGATGGAGAACATGTAATACCAGGCGTAGGCGGAGACGACGGTGACGATACCGTACGGCACCAGAATCACGGTGCGCACGAACCCGCGGGTGGAGGTGATCGCCTTGTGCATCACCAGGGCAAGGGCGAAGCCGAGCACCAGCTCGACCGCCACGGTGACCACGGTGATCAGCACGGTGACGGCGAAGCCGGACCACCACACCGAATCGGTGAGGATGGTGAGGTAGTTGCTCAGCCCCACGAACTCGCGGTCATCAGGGGCGGTGAGCCGGTAGGAGAACAGGGAGTCCCACAGCGCCTGCATGAGCGGATAGAAGATGACAGCGATCATGATGAAGAACGCCGGTCCGGCCAGCCACCAGCCCAGTCGGGCCTCGGCCTTGGTCCGCTTGGATTTGACCGGTCGCACTGATTTCTTCCGTGATGCTGCCGGCTGCGCGGTCGATTCGGTCGTCACAGCAGGGCCTCCCCTCTGAGCACCTTCTCGATGAAGTTCCCCGTCTCCACGGCCGTGCCTTCGGCAACCTGGCTGGGCGGGGTGAACGAGTCCTGGATCGCCGTCGAGACCTCGTTGTAGTACGGGGTCTGCGGGCGCGGCACCGCCTGGTCCAGGGACTCCCGAATGGTGTCCGCCATCGGGAACATCTCCTCGATCTCCGGATCGTCATACGCTGACGCCGAGGCGGGCGGGTTGCCGTTGGAGATGAAGTAGTAGGACTGGTTTTCCGGTTCCACGATGCACTGGATCGCGTCCCACGCCAGGTCTTGGTTTTGTGATTCGGACCCGACGCCGAGGTTGATTCCGCCCAGCGGAGGCGCCGATTCCTGGCCTTCGCTCATCTGAGGGTAGACGGCCCAGCCGATGTCGTCGATCAGGTCTTCGGGCACCGCGCCCTCCTCGGCGGCCGCGTTCGTGGCGGGCCAGACGAACGGCCAGTTCACCATGAACGAGCCGTTGTCGCCGCGGAACAGCAGCATCGATTCGTTCTCCGCCTGGGTGGGCAAGCCGGGGCCACCGAGACCTTCCGAGCCGATGGTGCCCACAACATCCGCAGCGGCGCGCCCGGCGTCGGAGTCCAGGTCGGTGACGAGTTCATCAGCGCCGGCCTCCGGGTTCTGCAGGATCTGCCCGCCAGCCGAGGCCACCAGCGCGTTGACCCACACGGTCATCGATTCGGCGTTCGCGCCCTGCACGCCCAGGTACTTCTCTTGGTCGCGGGCGGCGTCGATCAGCTGCTCCCAGGTGACCGGCTGATCCATGTCCAGGCCGGCAGTTTCGGCCACCGACTTGCGGTACCAGAGCAGCTGGGTGTTGGCCCAGAACGGCACCGAGACGATCTCGTCTTTCCACATGGCACCAGCCAGCGCGCCGTCGAGCGTGTCCTCGGTGGTCGCTGCAGCCACATCGTCGGGCACCGGCGCCAGGAATCCGGGTTCGGAGAGTTCCGGGATGAACGGCGGGTCCAGGCTCATGATGTCCATGGTGGTGTCGCCGGCGGCCAAGCGGCGGGTGAGCTGCTCGCGCTGAGAGGCTGCATCGTTCGGGAGCACCGAGGTTTCGATGCGATAGCGGCCCTCGGCAGCATCGGTGCAGCGGGCGGCAATTTCCGCCTGTCCGCCGTCGTCGGGATTGGTGTACCAGGTGAGCACCGGGGTGCCGTCGTCGCCGGAGCACCCGGCAAGCAGCAGCGTTGACGTGGTTAGCACGGCCGAGACCGTGAGCCACCGACGTCGTGTCGAAGCGGGGTTCTTCACAGGCAACACTTCCCCTGTTGGCGGTTTAACGACGATGTGACCACCATCATCATGGATTGAGCATATTCTCAGGTTCGTTCATTTGTAACCCCCTAGACGTCGGAGGTCAACGACCCGCTTCCCCGAGTCCTCCAACCGGAGACGGCGAAGGCTGATGTGGTTCAGAATGTGGACATGGGAGCAGAAGTGGAAGCACAAACCTATTCGCGCTCGGCCCGCAGCCGGTACCGAGAGCTGCTAGCGGACTCCGCGGAGCAGCTACGTGCCTACCTGGCCCAGGACGGGTTTTCCGAACGCGGGATGATCGGCCTGGAACTGGAGCTGAACCTGGTGGATGAGGCCAACCGTCCAGCCATGGTGAACGCCGATGTGCTCCAGACTCTCGGCGAGCACGGTTTCGACCCAGAGCTGGGACGGTTCACCATCGAACTGAACCATCCCACCGTGGAGATCGCCGGGACGGGGCTACGCGAACTGGAAGATTCCCTGCGCGAGAAGTTACTGGTGGCCCACGAACACGCCGCGCGCCATGGAGCCTTCGTGGTGCCGGTCGGGATTCTGCCGTCGGTGCTCGGCGACGACATTGTGGGAGACGCATGGATCAGCCCCGGCAACCGTTTCGCCGCGCTGAATGATGCGATTCTCACCGCCCGGGGCGAGGACATTCTGATCGACATTCACGGCGCCGATGAGCACCTCTCCTACTACGCCCAGGACATTGCGGCGGAGGCCACCTGCACCTCGATGCAGATCCACCTCGAGGTCACCCGCGAGCGGTTCGGGGCGGTGTGGAATGCGGCGCAGTGCATTGCCGGAGCGCAGATCGCCCTGGCCGCGAACTCGCCACTGTTTCTCGGATCCCGGCTGTGGCACGAGACTCGGATTCCGGTGTTTCAGCAGGCGATTGATGACCGTGCCCCGGAGTATGCCCGCCAGGGAGTGCGGCCGCGGGTGTGGTTCGGGGAACGCTGGATCTCCGGGATCGAGGAGCTGTTCGCGGAGAACGTGGACTACTTCCCTGCCCTGTTGCCGGAGCAATCGGAGGGGGCGACGACGACGGGGCGCGGGGCGCCGTTGCTGCCGGAGCTGAACCTGCACAACGGGACCGTCTACCGGTGGAACCGGCCCATTTATGATCCGGGTAACGATCAGCGCGAGGCACACCTGCGCGTGGAGAACCGGCTGCTGCCGGCCGGACCGACGGTGCTGGACATGACGGCTAACACAGCGTTCTTTTTCGGGGCGGTGCGCTACCTGGTGGACTCGGAGGAGAACCCCTGGGAGCGCATGAGTTTCAGGGCGGCGGCCGACGGGTTCTACCGGTGTGCGCGGCAGGGCCTGGAAGCCAGTGTGTATTGGCCCGGGTTCGGGGACGTGCCCGTGGCCGAGCTGTTGGACCGACACCTCCTGCCGGCCGCGGAACAGGGACTCAGCAGCCTGGGTGTGGACCAACACTGCATCGACCGGTATCTGGGGGTGCTCACCGGGCGCACCCGCAACGGCCAGAACGGTGCCACCTGGATGACCCGCACGCTGGCCCGACTCGAAGAGGGAGGATTGGCGCGTCCGGATGCGCTGGGCCAATTGGTCGGACTGTACCGCGAGCACGCCGTCTCCTCGGCCGCCGTGCACACGTGGCCGTTGCCCCAGTGATATGACACGATGAAGCGCATGACCACCCCCATTGAGCGCCTGATCTCCCTGCCCGGCTCGGACGAGGTTGCCGGCACCGTGTACGAGGACGCGCACCGGCTGTTAGTGCAGGCCGTGGCCGAACACGACGCCGAACTGGTGGCACCTGAGAGCGGACAGGCCACCGGTGTCGTCGTCATTGAACATCTCGACCCGCAGCGCATCGACGAGGTGTTGGCCGCGAATCCGCAGGTGAGCTGGGTGCAGCTGCCCTCCGCCGGGATCGAGACCTACCTGCCGGTGATCCGCCGCCACCGCGCTGTGACGTTTACGTCCGCCAAGGGCAGCTATGCCGGCCCGGTGGCCGAACACGCGCTGGCGCTCACCCTGGCACTGCTGCGGCGGCTGCCCGAGCGGATCCGCGCCACCCGGTGGGGTGGCAAAGCCGGGTTTTCGCTCAATGATGCCCGCGCCGTCGTCGTCGGTGGTGGTGGCATCGGCACCGAGATCGTTCGGCTGCTGGGCGCCTGGACCACCCACATCACGGTGGTGCGGCGCCGGGATGAGCCGGTGGAGGGTGCGCACCGCACCGTCACCACGCAGCGACTGGATGAGGTGCTGGCCGACGCCGACGTCGTCGTGCTCGCCGCTGCCGCTACCGATGAGACGCGCGCGATGATCGGTGCCACCCAGTTCGAACGCATGAAAGAGACCGCGGTGCTGGTCAACATTGCCCGGGGGTCCCTGGTGGACACCGACGCCTTGGTGACCGCGCTGCAGCAGGGGAAGATTCGCGCCGTCGGTACCGACGTGACCGACCCGGAACCGCTGCCCGAGGGGCACCCGCTGTGGGCGGAGCCGAACGCGCTGATCACCCCGCACTCCGCCGACACCCCGCAGATGTGCATCCCGCTCTTACAGGACAGGATCACCGCGAACCTGGTGCGCCGTGCCGAGGCGCGACTGGCCGGGCCCAGGGTGGATGCGGCTGAGCTTGTCGGCGTCGTCGACCCCGACGCCGGATACTGACGCAACCGACTAGGCTGGAATCTACGCCCCGGTTGTCTCACCAACCGACCATCCGCCCGCCCCGGACCATGGAGACGCCACCCAATGGAATCACCGCTGCAGGAGTACCTCGACGAACTGATCGACCGGCTGCGTCCTCTGGACGACGGAGAGGTCAACCAGGCGACGTTGAGCGCCGCCGAACCGCACCGCGACCACGTCGGCATCACCCTCACCACGGTCAACGGCAACCAGTACTCGGCCGGGGACTGCCAGGTACCCTTCGCCATCCAGTCCATCTCCAAGGCGTTCACCTACGGGCTAGCCCTGGACGATCTCGGTGCCGAGCGCGTGGTGGAAAAGGTCGACGTCGAACCCTCCGGTGACCCGTTCAACGAGATCTCCCTGCAGCCCGACGGCCGGCCCGACAACCCGATGATCAACGCCGGGGCCATTGCCACCGTGGGGCTGATCAAGGGCCGCGGCGGGCGCGACCGCATGGGCCGGCTGCTGAACACCTACAACGAGGCCGCGGCCGGGTCGGCCAGCACCGGGGAGCTGAAAGTTTCCGACCAGATCTACAAGGCGGAGGATCGTACCGGGCACCGCAACCGGGCGCTGGCCTGGTTGCTGCGCTCCTTCGACATCATCGAGTCCGACCCCGAGCCCGTGGTGCAGGACTACTTCCGGGCTTGTTCTGTGATGCTCACGGTGGAGCAGCTGTCCATGATGGCGGCGACCCTGGCCAATCGCGGCGTGAATCCGGCCACGGGGCATCGGGTGTTTTCGCCGTCGACCACGAGCCGCCTCCTCGCGGTGATGTCCACCTGCGGAATGTACGACGACGCCGGAAACTGGGCGATCGAGGTCGGCCTGCCCGCCAAATCCGGGGTGGGCGGTGGTCTACTCGTGGTGATCCCCGGTCAGGTCGGCATCGCCGTCTATTCCCCACCGCTGGATGAGCACGGCACCTCGGTGCGCGGATCCGCCGCGGTCAAGCAACTCACCGCTGACCTCGGCCTCCACTACGGCGATGCACCGCCAGTGGGCCGCTCGACCTTGCGCGCCTCCTACGCGCTGTCGGAATCGACGTCGGGGGTGCCCCGGCCGCACCGCATGTCCGAGGCCCTGGAACGGCTGGGGAAGCACGGCCACGTCATCGAGATTTCCGGCGACCTGGGCTTCGCCGAGACCGAGATCCTCGCGCATACGGTGGCCGAGATCGACCCGGACATCACCACCGTGCTGTTGGATCTGCGCGCGGTCGACGAATTCGGTCGCTCCGCCATTCACCTCCTCGTGCGCCTGGTGCGGCAGTTCCTGGCCGAGAACCGCGATCTGGCGCTGATCGACCAGGACGATCGACTCACCGGCCTGATGGTGGAGGCAGCCGAACGCGCCGGCGATCCCCTGCCCGATCCGCGCGAAGAATCCGCCGAGTCCACCCGTGGTGCCCAACTGGTGCGCTCAGGCAAGGTCACCGGGGAGTTCCGGCTGTTCCAGACCCGGCCCCGCGCGCTGGAGTGGGCCGAGCTGCGCGTGCTGCAGCGGTTCGAGCCCAAGCTGCTGCCGAATCGGCGTCAGCGCCCCGACCAGTCGCAACTCTTCGCCTTTTTGGGCGACGACGACGTCCAGCTGCTCACCGCGTTCATGGACCGCCGCGCCTTCAAGGCCGGCCAGGTCATTCGCCGAGCCGGCCAGCCCTTCGCCGGGATCTACTTCATCGAGTCCGGGCAGGTGGAGCTCACCTCGCAGGGCTCCGGTGGGCGTCGGTACCGACCGGTGTTCCTCTCCCCTGGCATGACCTTCGGCGAGATCGCGCTGGGTCGCTCCGGTCGCCAGCTCACCACGGTTCGTGCCGTCGACTCCGTGGTGTGCCGGGTGCTGACTGCCCAGATCATCGCCTCCCTCGAGGAGACCGCTCCCCAGCTGGCGATCAAGCTCTGGACGGCGATCTCCCGCGAGGCCTACACCCTGTTGGAGCAGTCCAGCCGCGAGGCCGGCGCCCGCCACGACTGACGAGCATGGTGTTTGCTCTGAGTAGGCCACAGGCCCAGCGCGGATGCGATGATCCCCTGGACAGGCGGCACTACTTAAGCACGTGCTGGCGCTCCCAATGGCCTACGAGATTTCCCGAAGCCTGCCCGTTGGGGACCCCTAATGCCGAGTAGTCTCAACCTTGAGTAAGCATCGGTCAGAATTCCTTAGAGGATCAGTGCTGCGTAGAGGTGACTCTTCGTCGGTCTCCATCGCCCTTTGACCAGCTCAGGAAAGATCTGGACTTCCGAATGGCCTCGATCGATCAGTGCTTCAAAGGATCCGTCTCTCGAGATGCACACCTCGGCCTGGTCATAGTCAAGCCAGACGTTTTCCACCGGACTCCATGCTTTGTAGATTGCTTCCTTGATGCAGAAAAGGAGCCTGCCTGCCGGCACGCTACCAAGTTCTTGCTGAACATGCCTGAGACGAGATACTTCACTCGGTATAGCAATTTGCTCCAGAACGCCGTCCGGAAGTGCTTGGGCTGGCTCGGCGTCGATTCCGATTGACATGAATTCGCCAACAGTACCGACCGCAGCCGCTCGGTAACCGCGACAATGCGTGATACTGCCAACGACGTTCGCCGGCCATAGAGGTGCGCCCGAAGCACCCTTCAGAATCGGCACAGGCTGAACCCCTAGCTTCTGAAGTGCACGCCGCGCGCAAATTCGTCCCGTCGCGAATTCCGACCTTCGCTTCTTGAGCATACCTTGCGCGTATTCGAGCTCGTCGTCAAACCTGAGTCGTGCCATGTTTGGTGAGGATCAGTGGTTGAGGGGTCTGGATCGTTGATTTTCCGCGGTTCAGGTTCCGGAATCTACGCACTAATCGCGTGCCGACTAGACTGTGCGGGTGGGCTTGTTCGTGCGGAAGGTGAAGACCGCTTCAGGAGCGACCGCGGTCCAGATTGCTCATACCAAACGCGGTATCCAGAAGATCGTGGAACACATCGGCTCCGGTCATACAGAGGCCGAGATTGCGGCCCTCGTTCATATCGCGAAAACCAAGATCGCCGGTGATCAACAAGAACTCGATCTCGAACTCCCCAGCGCCCAGGCCCAACCGGGTTCTCAGCCCAGCATCGCACCCGTCGGGCCCAGGGTGACTGGGTCCGCTGCTCAACTGCTTTGGAGCGTGCTGGAAGACGCCTATGAGCATCTCGGGTTCACCGAGGTAGGCAACGCGGTGTTCCAGAAACTCGTGCTAGCCCGACTAGTAGAGCCGACCTCGAAAACGGACACGATCCGTGTCCTCGAAGAACTCGGCGTCCAGGCTCCGTCATTGCGCACGATCTGGCGGACCCTAGCCGAGTCCATCAGCCAAGACTGGCGGGACGGATTCAGCAAGGCAGCCTACGCACACGCGCTGAAAACCGCAGGCCATGCTGGCCTGTCTGTGGTGCTCTATGACGTCACGACGCTGTATTTTGAGGCTACTGATGAGGACGAGCTACGCAAAGTCGGGATGAGCAAAGAACGCAGAGTCGATCCACAGATCGTCGTCGGGCTACTGGTGGATCGGGATGGGTTCCCATTGGAGATTCACTGCTTCGAAGGCAACAAGGCAGAGACCTTGACCCTGGTCCCGGTGTTGCGGTCTTTCCAAGAACGGCATCAGGTTCAGGATCTGGTGGTCGTCGCTGATGCTGGGATGCTCTCAGCGGCGAACCTCAACGCTTTGGAGGATGCGGGGTTCTCGTTCATTGTCGGCTCGAGGATCACCAAGGCCCCGTATGACCTGGCAGAGCATTTCGACCGTCATGGCACCTACTTCACCGACGGACAGATCCTAGAATCCACCCGCACCATGGGGGCCGGTGCTCAGGTCAGGCAGCGCCGGGTGGTGTATCAGTACTCGTTCAAGCGCGAGAAGCGCGATAACTACACTTTGAACAAGCAGATCGAGAAAGCCGAGAAAGTCGCGTCCGGGGCTCGGCCAGTGCGTAGAGACCGGTTCGTGAATCTCACCGGCAAGAAACCCGGGGTGGACTGGGCGCTGGTCGAGCGAGCCAGACAATTGTTGGGTTTGAAGGGGTACGTGACGAATATCAGCCCACACGTCTTGGATGGTGAAGCTGTCGTCGCCGCCTATCACGATCTCTGGCAGGTCGAGAAGTCGTTCCGGATGGCCAAGAGTGATATCCGGGCCCGGCCGATGTTCCATCATCAGCGTGATTCGATCGAGGCGCACTTGACGATCGTGTTCTGCGCGCTGGCCGTAGCTCGTCATCTGCAACACGTGACTGGGGTCAGTATCAAGAAGCTTGTTCAAGTACTACGACCGTTGCGAACGGTCACGATTGATATCAATGGGCAGCAACTCGCCGCGGCCCCGTCCATCCCCGTGGACGCTCAGAAACTGCTCGACTCGTTGGTCTCATAAACTACGCACTAAATCTGGCACGACTCAGGTCAAACAATAGTGGGCCGCCCCCGTAGTTAGGTCCGCTCAGTATGCGAGTCGGTTTCTTCGAACGTGTGGGTGCAGGATCGAGCGTACTCGACCGGGGCCAGGTACCCCAGCGAGGAATGTCGGCGCTCGTGGTTGTACTCGTGCTTCCAGTCGCTGATCACGACCCGTGCATGGAGCAGCGAGTAGAAGCTGTTGATGTTCAGACACTCGTCGCGGAGCCTCGAGTTGAACGACTCAACGTATCCGTTTCGCCAGGGCTGACCGGGCGGGATGTACGACAACCCGGTTCTCGTGCCAGCCCAGTCTGCAACGGCATCCGAGATGAACTCCGGCCCGTTGTCACTTCGCAGCATCATCGGTGCCCCATGCTCAGCGACGAGTTCCTCGAGATGCTCGATGAATCGCTCTGCGGTGATCGACCGCTCCACAAGACCACCCAAACACACGCGGGTGTGCTCATCCACGATGGAGCAGATCTTGATCGCTTTGCCGCGCTCATCGACATCAAATTGGAAATCAACCGCCCACACCACGCCCGGCGCAGCCGCCTTGGGGGCGTCAGCAGTTGATGACCCCACCCGCTTCCGCCGACGTTTCTGCGGCACCCGGAGCCCTTCTTCACGCCACAAACGTTGTACCTTCTTGTGGTTCACATTCCAGCCCTCAGCACGCGCGTCATGGTACGCACGTCGGTACCCCCAACGTGGGTGGTTCTTCGCAAACTTCCGGAGCCAGTCGCGCAGCGCCTGGTCAGGGTCTGCCGGGGTGTCGCCTCGGAGCGGCCGCCGCCATGCGGAGCGGGAAAGCCCGGCCAGGCGGCACGCCATGCGCTCACTGATCTGCAAGGTGCGAATCAGGTGCGTGATAGCGGCGCGACGCCTACCCGGGCCTAGAAGTTTCCCTCAGCCAACTCCTTCAAAGCAGCCTTCTCGAGCTCTGCTTCGGCAAGCAACCGCTTCAGGGTCGCGTTCTGCTTCTCGAGCTCCTTGAGCCGTTTCGCGTCGTCGGCTTTCATGCCGCCGTACTGGTTTCGCCACCGATAATAGGTCTGCTCGGTAACCCCGAGCTCGCGGCAGGCATCGGCGATCGTATTGCCCTCGCCCAGGAGCCGGTCGGCTTGCCCGAGTCTCCGGACGATCTGCTCCGGGGTGTGACGCCTTCTTTGTTTGCTCATCGTGTGATCCATTCTCCCCGCGAGCGCGGGGGTCAGGACTCACATAACGAATGGACCTAGAAAACGGGGTCAGCCCAATAGGCCATCCAAGTCTCCGAACGATTCATACACGACTATCCCGTGGGATATTAGCCCTTGCACGGCGACCTAAGACTAGCGAAGGACTCTCCCCGATCTCGTTGCATAGCTCGAAGAACGACTGACGTGGAAGTGATCAAGAAGAATCAACAATCACAGTCGAGTCAAGATTCGCTTCAGCGGCTCCATCCCGCTCCCGCAAACGAGCTCGAACAGCGAGCCATTCGTCTTTTAACTCTGGAAGTCGCTCAGCGAGAAAGAGATACAGTTCGCTCAGCTCTTGAAGCGCCTGTTTTCTCCCTGACTCATCAGCTTCGAGGAGTTGCGAAGCTTGCTCAAGTAGTTGGGCTTGATCGGCGTAAGCCTCACCGTCCAAGTCCCTGGTGAATTGCTGGATGTCAAGATTTGCGACTACGAAGTCGACCCTTTGCCCGCGACCGCGATAGCGCCGGGCTAGTCCTCTTTCGCTGAGCAATGACACGGCCTGAGTGATTGCACTTCTGCTGGCTAGTAGCGCGTCTGCTAGTTCGGCGATCGTCTGTTCCGCCGGAGAGCTCACGGCTAGGTATGCCAACGTCCGGCCGGCCACGGGTGGAAATCCCAGGCTTTCCGCGTAGTAAGCACCGGCTTTATCGACGAACTTCAACGTTTGCACCTGGTCTGTCATTGAGCTCCTAGCGATCGGCATTCTGAGCAACTGGCGCCCCCTCTTCAACCCAAGCCAAGCACTCTTCTCTAGTACCTGGACCAAAGGCCACATGCCAACCATCCGGCACGTTCTTGAATTCAGGCCAGAGTGACTTCTCCAGCTTCTCATTCGTCAAAATAAAGAAGGATCCGTTTTCGTTGTCTAGAGCACTCATCTTAGTATCTCCTCGCTCTTTTAGGGGTATGGTTCTTCAAATCGGTTCTGTATCTAGTGAGACTGGAGCCATGCGCGCATTGAATCTTCGAAACTGCTAACGCCAGCTTCAGTCAGTAGCTCGTCATGTGTTGTCGGGGCCGAGACCGACTTCACCTCACCGTTCACGCGGTAACGCCAATGGGCTTCTGTGTCAAGTGCAGCGGTAGCACCCTTTGACGCAACGATGACCATGACGTCAGCGGAGATATAGGCGGGATCCACATGACCGTTTAACAACGCTTCCATTCCATCCAAACAACGGCCCATACGGAGGGCATCTGCCTTAGGCGGAAGGACGTCGGCTGCACCACTCTGTTCTACCCATGCATAGAAGCTGTCGACTCCGCTGAGCACGGAAGGAGAAAGATCCCTCAAGCCAATTTCAGCGTGCCGGGCAAGCAGAGTCACGATATCTGCCTCGGTCACTTTCGTCTGGTTCGCACCAGAAACGGCAGGGTCCACCGAATCAATAACCACCAACGACGCAATCGCTTCACCACGCTCTTCCAATTGGCGAACGATCTCTGCGGCAATCGTTCCGCCGCTGGACCATCCGACCAGCGTCGTTTCGTTCCAGTTTTGCACACAGTCAGAAAGCCCATCCATATGGCGTCGAGCAAGCATCTCGATACTTGCGTCCGAGGCCTCCCCGAAGTACTCCGGTGCCTGTACCGCGTAGAAGGGGCGGTCCGGTGGGATAACCCGTAGTAGCCGTGAATATACGTGCCCGGTACCGGCTCCAGGATGAATCGCGACGACGGGTGCGCCTTTTCCATCCTGGAGCGTCAATACATGCGGTTCATCTACATCGGCGAGACCAGCAGTCAATGAAGACGCCATTGCCTCGACGCTTGGGCTGTTGTAGACAAGCCGAGCCGTTAGGTCGAGGTTTAGCTCCGTCCGTATGCGGTTGACCAGTTGAATCGCCGTAATCGAGTCCCCGCCCAAAGCAAAGAACGACTCATCAGTACTCACCGAGTCCAATCCCAAGACCTCCGAGTACAACTGCACCAGAACCCGCTCAGTCTCTGACTCAGGCTCCACAATCAGCCGAGCATCATCCAACTCCGGTCGCGGCAACTGCCGGAAATCAGTCTTGCCGTTATGCGTCAACGGAATCTTCTCCAACTCAACGACCGCAGCAGGAACCATGTAATCCGGCAACCACTGCCGCAACTGCTCACGAACCAATGCCGACTCAACATCAGCACCCGAAGCAACCACATACCCGACCAACTGACGATGCCCAGGCATATCCTCACGCACCATAACGGTCGCCTGAGCCACCCCCGGCACCCGAAGCAACGCAGCTTCTACTTCACCAGTCTCCACACGGAAACCACGGATCTTCACCTGATCGTCATTCCGCCCCTCAAAGACCACCTCACCGTGCTCATTCCAACGAGCAAGATCGCCCGAACGGTACATACGAGCACCATCACCAGCAAACGGATCAGCAATGAACCGCTCAGCCGTCAGACCCGGCCGACGGAAATAACCTCGCGCCAACCCGATACCAGCAATAAACAGCTCACCGGTCACCCCGACCGGACACGGATTCAGATTCCCATCCAACACATAAATCGACGTTCCCGGGAACGGCCGACCAATACTCGGCGCATCCTCCCCCGGCACCAACGCACCCGTCAATGTCGACACCACAGAATTCTCCGTCGGACCATATGTGTTGAAAAGTGAGTGATTCTTCGACCAGTCGTCGACTAGGGACGAAGTGCAGGCTTCTCCGCCAACGACAACGACCAAACCTTCAGGAACCTCGTCAGGATCGACGGTTGCCAACAGGGCGGGGGTTAGAGACATGTGGGTGGGCTTGACCTTGCGAATGGTCGTGGTCAAATCTGCATCTACAGAAGACTTGGCCCCTTCGACAATTGACAGTTCCGCGCCGGAACAGAGGGTGACGAAAATTTCCTCGACGGAGATATCGAAGCTGGTGGATGCCATGTGCATGAACCGCTGACCAGGACCAACGCCGAACGCCGCGGATTCAGCGTTTACGAAGTCGGCGAGGCCGCGGTGAGTGACCAAAACCCCCTTGGGCTTACCAGTTGACCCGGATGTATAGATCAAATAAGCCGGATCGTCCACGCCCAAAGCACGAACCCGGTCCTGCTGCTCAACAGCACTGTCAGAAACATCGCGCCACGGACGATCTTCAACCAGAATCTCGCCGGAACGACCAGAACCCCTCGACGAACTCGCCACCACGAAACTCGGGCACGCATCATTCAGAATGTAATCAATCCGTTCCAGAGGATACTCCGGATCCACAGGCAGATACGCACCACCAGCCTTGATCACACCCAAAATGGCGACCAAAGCATCAACACCCCGCGGCAACATAATCGCCACGATCGATTCTGGCCCAACACCAAGATCAATCAAATACCGAGCAACCCGATTAGATTCCCGATCCAACTGCTCATACGTCAGCCCACCATCAGACCCACTCACCGCCGGCCGATGTGAATGCAAAGACACCTGCTGAGCAAACAAATCCGGCAACACAACAGGGACCTCAGCAATCCCGGTCTGATTGAACGACTCCAGCTGGCCGCGTAACTCATCACCGACCAAATCCACATTGCCCACAAACTGATGCGGATCATCCACCACAGCAACCAACGCCCTGATGAACTGTTGCAGCTGTCGCCGTGTTCCTGGCTCGCCGTGCATCTGATCATTTGTGTACCAGAGAGCTTCAGTAGTGTCACCTTCCGGGTGGTACACAGAGACGAAGGCGTCGTCCGTCAAGCCGTTGTTTACAACAGTGAGCCGACTTTTGATTCCTTCGAGTCCCGAATCAAACGAACCCATATAGTTCACCGTAAGACCTGCTAGTTCGGTCACCCCTGACTCGAGGCGTAGATCCCGGCCAAGGCGCGATGCTCGGTAACGCTGATGCCTTAGCACTCCAGCCAGTCCAACTTCAGCAGCGACCACAACCTCTTCGAAGGTCATAGCAGCAGTGACATGAATCGGAACCGGGAGGATGTTCGCGGCAGTCGCTGGCGTCTCACGATCTTTTCTGGAGAATCGAGCAGCAAGCGCCAGACCAACGGGTATATCTCCGTCACCCACTAGCGGATGCAACATGACGGCCGCAGCCGCAAGTAAGGTTGCAGGAATTGATTTTCCAGTGCTCTTGATTCTGTTGAGCAAATCGCTGGGCATATTAGAGCGAACAATATGATTGCTCGTAGCGCGGATCGGCGGGGCACCGCTCAAGCTTGCGCGTCGCCTGAGTCGCTCCGTTTGACCCCACCAGTACTCTCGGTCCCTAGCCAAATGATTTGACTCACGATACTGATGGTCTCGCTCAATAAACCCTTCTAAGTCACCGATGCTGGAGTTTGAGTCAGCTGGCGATTCACTGGTAGGCGCCTGGTAGGCGAGCATGACTTCACGCACGATAAGTGCACCGGCATAACCGTCGAGGTGATAGTGATGTGCCGCGAAATCAACGCGATAGTGGTCGGGCCGCAGGCGAGCGACGACGAAGACGTGACTATGGTCTGAGTCTAGCGGTGATAGTTGAGCATGCCACGGGACAAGCCACTGATCAAGCGCGCCCTCCGGGTTAGACGAACCGGAGAAATCCAATGCATGTACATTCGGGCGAGTCCGCCGAAGGCGTTGCTGGGGCAAAGCGTTTGCAATGTCGATCACCAGGCCAAGTGACTCAGTTCGAAGGACGACTCGACGCAGAGCCTCCTCCATTTTCGCTAGATTGACGTCCTCAAAGATGTCGACGAATTCTTTCACGTACCGCCGGTCTCTGCCACCGGCCAGTAACTGGCTGTACCAGAACTCCTCTTGCGCACCCGTCAGGGTCAACTTCTTGTGTTCCATAGCATCTCCGTAGACATCTGATTCGTAGCGGAACTGAACTCTCGGCTCTCAACTGAACGTCAACTCATGTGCATTGACCCCGCCCGGTGCGTTGATTCTGGTTCACCCAGGGAATACACCGAGAACGTTAACCGTCAGTCAGTAAATAGGATACCAGCGATAACACGTAAATGTGTCATAACTATTAGATGAAACATTCTCAGAACTATTGACCCCAATGAGCTTCAACAGTATGATAAACAGCACAGATCACAGTTATATCTGTTATTCCTGCTATGCATGTCAGCTGTGATATTATCGACCTCGGCATGACTACGACCCGAGGACATTTGGCATGACTGCACCCCTGGCCTTCCTTATCATTGGCCTGGCACTGATCGACAGCACTAGTCTCGGCACATCCCTCATACCCTTGTGGTTGTTGCTGTCTCCGGGGCGTCTCAGCAAAACACGCATCGGCTCTTACCTGCTGACACTGACATTGGCATACTTTGCTATGGGTTTGGCCGTGGCGGCCGGAGCAGCATCCCTCTTTAACGCATTCCAATCCTGGATTTCGTCCGCACCCGACGCATTGCTTGTCGGTGGTCAGACAACAATCGGCGCGCTTATCATCGCGTTCGGACTCACCCTGCTCATCCGCAACCTTCGGGGTGTAGAAAAGGGTTCCGGCAACTCGCTATTTCGGTGGCGGAACGAAGCGATGACAGCTGGTTCTTCTCGGGGTCTTGTCCGGCTTGCCCTTCTAGCGTTCGGCATTGAGTTCGCCACGATGGTCCCCTACGTCGGAGCAATCGTTGCAATGACTGACGCTGAGATGACCGCGGAGTCGATCGTTCTCTGGATCTTCATTTACTGTGCAGTCATGATGGCTCCGGCCGGGATTTTAACCGTGTTCCGCTTGGGCTTGGGACATCGGATAGATCCACTTCTCCGACGCTTGGACGCCTGGCTCGAACGCCATATGGGCACGGTCAGCGGTACCGGGCTGACACTTCTGGGCGCGCTCATCGTAGGCATTGCACTCAGCAATCTGACAGCCTAGCATCACGAAGCCACCGCGGAGAGACTCTCAAATGGGTAGTGTTCGGCATAGTGCTGTCCAGCTAGGTCGATGATTGGCTGCTGAGGATATGACTCAATAAGAATGTGACACTGTTCCGGGTGTCTTTTCCTTGACTTGTCCGCCACAGTCTCCGTCATCGAAACCGGGACGTTCCCGGTGAATCTGACTACCACCTATGAAGGTGACTACCAGATCGAAGGCGGCGCCTGGATCCCGGTAGCCGGCACCATGAGTGTGAACGCTGAAACCCAGCAAGCCGATATCTGGCGGGCCAAGACCCGCAACGTGGCCGAGCCCTGCACCCCCGGCTCCACCGCCTGGGGCTGCACCGGCTAATCCTAGAGCCTCCTCAGCCGCGATTTGCTCGTTCCGGTTCAGAAACGACAGGACGCACCACCCCGAAGGGCAGTGCGTCCTGTCGTTTTACTGCGCTCTAGACGCTGGCCAGATTGGTCAGCGCGGTGTCTCAGAGCGCGTCAATGATGGCGTTCAGCGTGGCCGAGGGGCGCATTGCTGCGGAGACAAGCTCCTGCTTCGGGTAGTAGTACCCGGCGATGTCGACGGGCGCACCCTGAACGGCGCTCAGCTCCTCGACGATCTGCTGCTCGTTGGCACGCAGCTGCTCGGCAACAGGCTTGATCCGCTCTGCCAGCTCGGCGTCGTCGGACTGTGCTGCCAGTTCCTCGGCCCAGTACAGGCCCAGATAGAAGTGCGAGCCGCGGTTGTCGATCTCGCCGACCTTGCGCGAGGGGGAACGACCCTCCTCGAGCACCTTGCCGGTGGCACGATCCAGGGTGTCGGCCAACACCTGAGCGCGCTGGTTGCCGTTCGAAGCAGCCTCGTGCTCGAAGGACACGGCCAGGGCCAGGAACTCGCCGAGGGAATCCCAGCGCAGGTGGTTCTCCTCCAAGAACTGCTGCACGTGCTTCGGAGCGGAGCCGCCGGCGCCGGTCTCGAAGAGGCCACCGCCGTTGATCAGCGGAACGATGGAGAGCATCTTCGCCGAGGTGCCCAGCTCCAGGATCGGGAACAGGTCGGTGAGGTAGTCGCGCAACACGTTGCCGGTCACCGAGATGGTGTCCTCGCCGCGGCGGATACGATCCACCGAGAACTGGGTGGCTTCCTTCGGCGCCATGATGCGCAGGTCCAGCCCGTCGGTATCCAGGTCCTCGAGATATTCGTTGACTTTGGAGATCAGGTTGGCGTCGTGGGCGCGGTTCTCGTCGAGCCAGAACACGGTGGGGGTGCCGGTGGCGCGGGCTCGGTTGACGGCGAGCTTGACCCAGTCGCGGACCGGAACGTCCTTAGTCTGGCAGGCGCGCCAGATGTCGCCGGCTTCGACGTCGTGGCTGAACAGCACCTCACCGGCGGAGTTGACGACCTCGACGGTGCCGTCCGACTCAATGATGAAGGTCTTGTCGTGCGAACCGTACTCTTCGGCTTTCTTCGCCATCAGGCCCACGTTCGGGACGGTGCCCATGGTGGTCGGGTCGTAGGCGCCGTTGACGCGGCAGTCGTCGATGACGACCTGGTACACACCGGCGTAGGAGGAGTCCGGGAGCACGGCCAGGGTGTCCTGCTCGGCGTCGTCCTTGTTCCACATCTTGCCGCCGCTGCGGATCATGGCGGGCATGGAGGCGTCGACGATGACGTCGGAGGGAACGTGCAGGTTGGTGATGCCCTTGTGGGAGTTCACCTGGGCCAGGGCGGGACCCTCGGCGTAGGCCTTCGCGATCTCGGCGCGCACGCCCTTGGCGACCTCGGCGTCGAGCTGGTCGAGACCGCCCTCGATCGCAGCCAGGCCGTTGTTAGCGGACAAGCCAGCAGCGGCCAGCTGCTCGCCGTACTTCTCGAAGAGGCCGGGGAAGTAAGCCTTCACGACGTGGCCGAAGATCACCGGGTCGGAGACCTTCATCATGGTGGCCTTCAGGTGAGCGGAGAACAGCACGCCCTCTTGCTTGGCGCGCTGCACCTGCTCGGCGAGGAAAGCGTCCAGGGCAGCGGCGGACATGAAGGTGCCGTCGATGATCTCGTGGCGGAGGACCTTCAGCCCGTCCTTCAACACAGTGGTGGTGCCGGAGGCGTCGGTGTGACGGATCGTCAGGACGTCATCGTCAGGAATAATGACTGACTTTTCGTTGGAGAAGAAATCGCGGTCAGACATGGTGGCCACATTGGTCTTCGAGTCGGCCGACCAGGCGCCCATGGAGTGCGGGAACTTGCGGGCGAAGTTCTTCACCGACTGCGGGGCGCGGCGGTCCGAGTTGCCCTCGCGCAGCACCGGGTTCACAGCGGACCCCTTCACGGAGTCGTAGCGAGCGCGGATGTCCTTCTCGGCGTCGGTCTTCGGCTCTTCCGGGTAGGCGGGCAGCTCATAGCCTGCGGCCTGGAGTTCCTTGACGGTGGCCAGCAGCTGCGGCACGGAGGCGGAGATATTGGGAAGCTTGATGACGTTGGCTTCCGGTTCTTTCACGAGCTCGCCCAGCTCGCCCAGGGCATCGATGACGCGCTGATCTTCCGGGAGGAGATCCTTGAACGCTGCCAGAACGCGGCCGGCCAGGGAGATGTCAGCGGTCTCCAGCTCGATGTCCGCGGTGGCGGCGAAGGCCCGCACCACCGGAAGCAGCGACGCTGTGGCCAGCATCGGTGCTTCGTCGGTGTGGGTGTAGATGATTTTCGACATAGATCGGTTCTCCTCTATTCACTGGGGATCCGTGCAGCACGGCGGGGTCACAGTCGCCATCAAATTTACCTGAGCGCGGCGATCCACGCGATCTGCGTCGTGGGATCGTCACAGATCCTGCGGTGAGCGGAGTCGGTTCGACCGGTGAACGGCGAGCGTGCGGGGCGGTGGGCGAGGTGATGCGTGTGCTGGGTTCTCGAATTGCGCCGTCGTCGATATGCTCATCGGTATGACACAGCCTCCTCAACCCCCTTACGGTTCTGGCTCCGATTCCGGTTCCTCGGGCACGCCCGGCTGGTATGGGTCCTCGGGCGCGCAGAACCCCTATGATTCGGTGCCACCCTATTCCTCACAAGACGGCGGCGCGCAGCCGAATGATGGGGCCGGGCGGCCGGACTCGTATCACCAGCGGGGGCAGTACAGTCAGCAGGGCCAGTATGGTCAGTACCCGGTGTCGCCGGAGGGGCAGTCCAACGCGACGACGTCGCTGGTGCTGGGCATCATCGGGCTCTTCGCCTTTGGGATCATTTTGGGCCCGCTGGCCATCTATTTCGCAGGGAAGGCGGAGCGCAACGGTGTCCAGGCCACCGCGGGCAAGGTGATCGGATGGATCGTCACCATACTGTGGGGGCTCAGCATCATCATGATCATTTTCGTGGTGCTGTTCAGCATTCTGGTGGCGGGCGCCAGTAGCGGGTACTGACACACGGACCGAGTCTGGTAGCGGCGACGGTTAGATTCCCAGGATCAGCCGAGCGATCAGGAAATAGACGATCAAGCCCAACGCGTCCACCACAGTGGAGATGAAGGGGTTGGAGAACACCGCGGGATCCACACCGATCTTCTTCGCCAGCAGCGGCATCAGCGAGCCCACTGACGCAGCCAACGTGCACACGCTCAGTAGCGTCAGCCCGATCACCGCGCCCAAGTCCCAGGAGTAGACGAGACCGGCCACGAGCAGCCCCAGGGCACCCAGGGTGGCTCCGAGCGAGAGGCCGACCAGCAGCTCGCGGCGCAGCACCCGCACGACATCGCGGGGTCGCACATCCCCCAGGGCCAGGGCGCGGGTGACGGTGGTGGCGGCTTGATTTCCGGTGTTGCCGCCGGTGCCGATGAGCAGAGGGACGAACAGGGAGAGCACCACCATGGTCTCCAGGGTTTCTTCGAAGACCTCCAGGACCTGCACTGTCAGGATCGCGCCGATGGCCAGCACGAGCAGCCACACGATCCTGGCCCGGAAGAGGCGCTTCACCGGCGTCGAGAGATAGGGCTGCGCCAGCGGAGTGGAGCCACCGGCGCGCTGCGAGTCCTCGGATTCCTCCTCTTCCAGAATGTCGAACGCCTGGTCCACGGTGAGCAGGCCGACAATGCGGTGTGTCTCGTCGGTAACGGGCAGGGCGAGCAGATCGTGCTCGGCGCACAGGCGGGCGGCCGTCTCGTCGTCCTCGGTGGCCAGCACCGCCAACACGTCGGTGTCCATCAATGACTCGATCGTCGCGCCCTGGTCCGCGGTGACCAGACGGGAGAGCTCGATCATGCCCTGCAGCTGATGTGCGTGGGCGACCACCGGCAGCCGGGCAATGAACCGCTGACGTCGTTCGGGGATGTCGGCCTCCCGGATGGCGTCCAGTGCTTCGGCGACGGTCCACTCGGAGCGCAGCTCGATGAGGACCGGGCGCATGCGCCGCCCCACGGACCCGGCCGGGTAGCCGAGCACGGTGCCCGCGCTGGCCCGCTGGCTGCCCGGCAGACTAGCGAGCAGCTGTTGAGCCACCTCGGCGGGCATCTCATCGAGCAGACGGGCCTGGCCGGACGCCTGGAGCTGACCGAACAGCTCCTGAACGTCGTCATCCTGTAGTCCCTCGATGAGGTCGCGCTGTTGGCGCGGCTCGATCGCGGCGAACACGTCGACGGCGACGTCCTTGTCCAGCAGTCGGAAGACCACCGGAACGTCCTTCGGGTCGCTGCGGTCCAGCAGCCGCTCCACCTGGGTGGCGGTGAGCTCGCGCAGTAGCGTTCCCGCGCGTGGCCAGTCGCTCTTGCGTAACGCCTCACGCACCCCGAGTTCCTGGGCGCGCAGGGTCGGAATCGAGCCGGTGTGCGGGGTGACGGGGTGCATTCTAACCGTGGAAGAAGTGGCGCGCCCCGGTGAAGTACATGGTGATCCCGGCCGCTTCGGCGGCAGCGACCACCTCTTCATCGCGGATGGAGCCGCCCGGCTGGACGACGGCGCGCACTCCGGCGTCGATAAGGATCTGCAGCCCGTCGGCGAAGGGGAAGAACGCATCCGAGGCGGCGACCGCACCGCGGGCCCGCTCGGGGGCGCCGGCACCGGAGACGTTCTCGGCGCCACCGGCGCTGGTGATCTCCGCGGACTGGCTTCCGGTCTGCGCGGCGCCCAGGGTGTTGGCGCGCTCGACGGCGAGCCGGCAGGAATCGAGGCGGTTGACCTGGCCCATGCCGATGCCCACGGTGGCGGCGTCGTTGGCCAGCAGCACCGCGTTCGATTTGGCGGCCCGGACCGCGCGCCAGGCGAAGCTCAGGTCGCGCAGGGTGGCCTCGTCGGCGGCGGCACCTGCGGCCAGGGTCCAGTTCGCGGGCTGATCGCCGGCGGCGTTGAGTGCGTCGCGGGTCTGCAGCAGCATGCCGCCGGAAATCTGCTTGTATTCGACGTCATCCTGGGCGAAGCCGTCCGGCAGACGCAACAGGCGCAGGTTCTTCTTCGCGGACAGGATCTCCAGGGCCTCGGCGGAGAACCCGGGGGCGATGATGACCTCAGTGAAGATGTCCTTCACGGTGGCGGCCATGCCGGCGGTGACCTCACGGTTAGCGGCGATCACGCCACCGAAAGCGGAGACCGGGTCGCAGGCGTGGGCCTTGCGGTGGGCGTCGGCCAGCGGGTCCTCGGCGCCCGGCGTGGCCACCGCCACACCGCAGGGGTTGGCGTGCTTGATGATGGCGACGGCCGGGTCGGCGAAGTCGTACGCTGCGCGCAGGGCGGCGTCGGCGTCGGCGTAGTTGTTGTAGCTCATCGGCTTGCCCTGCAGCAGTTCGGCCTGGGCGATCCCGGGGGCGGCAGCGGCTTCCACGTAGAGCGCAGCGTGCTGGTGCGGGTTCTCGCCGTAACGCAGCGACTCGGCGCGCTCCAGGGAGACCCCTGCGTAGGGTGGGAAGGCCGGGGCTGCGGCACCCTCAGCTCCGTCAGTCTCCTCGATGTCACCGAACTGAGCGGCGGTCCAGGCCGCCACAGCGTTGTCGTAGGCGGCGGTGTGCGCGAACGCCAGGGAGGCCAGCCGCTGGCGGGTCTTCAGCGAGAATCCGCCCTGCTGCGCGGCGGTGACGACATCGTCGTAGCGGGTCGGGTCCACCACAATCGCCACGGAGGGGTGGTTCTTGGCGGCCGCGCGCACCATGGAAGGCCCGCCAATGTCGATCTGCTCGATGACCTCGTCCTGGGCGGCGCCCGAGGCCACCGTGTCCACGAACGGGTAGAGGTTCACGACCACCAGGTCGAAGGGGGCGACGTCGAGATCGCGCAGTTGGGCCGCATGATCCTCGCGGCGACGGTCGGCCAGAATGCCGGCGTGCACGCGCGGGTGCAGCGTCTTGACGCGACCGTCCAGGCACTCCTGGAACCCGGTCACCTCGGACACCTCCGTCACCGGCACCCCGGCGTCGGCAATGCGCTTGGCGGTGGAGCCCGTGGACACCAGCTCGACGCCGGCCTCGTGCAGGCCGCGGGCCAGCGGTTCCAGCCCGGTCTTGTCGTACACCGAGATGAGTGCGCGCTTGAAGGGGACGTGATCCAGAGTGATGCTCACGAAAGACTCTCCTGTGGGGTGAACGGGTGCGTACGGGCCGTCGGGTCCGCGGGTGCGTGATTCAGTCTATGTCAGCCGTGCCGGGCGCCAGGTCCAGATCACCGATCACGACGTCGGGGTTCTGCTGGCGCGCCCGGTACAGCGCGGTGAGGGCGTCGAGCACCATGGCACGTTCCTCCACCTTGATCCGCTCGTGCAGGGCGGCTTCGTCTTCGCCCGGGTGAATCCGCACGGCACGCTGGTCCAGAATGCGCCCGGTGTCCACCCCGGCGTCGACGAGGTGCAAGGTGGTCCCGGTGATTTTCACCCCGGCCGCGAGCGCATCGCGCACCCCGTGGGCGCCGGGGAACGACGGCAGCAGGGCGGGATGGGTGTTGATGAAAGTCCCGGCGAAGCGGTCAATAAATTCCGGGCCGACAATCCGCATCAGTCCGGAACTGAGTACCAGATCGGGATCGTATCCGGCGACGGCGTCGCTCAGGGCTACCGTCCACGCGGTGCGGTTCGGGTAATCTGCGTAGTCCAGGACGAAGGTCTCCAGACCGGCGTCGCGGGCGCGCACCAGACCGTAGGCGTCCGGGGTGTCCGACCCGACGGCGCTGATCTGAATCGGCAGAGCGCCGGAGGAGACGGCGTCGAACACCGCTTGGGCATTGCTGCCTGAACCCGAGAGCAGAATCACGATACGCATGGACCCTATGATCTCATTCGACGCCGTCTCCAAGCGGTATCCCACCCGGGGCGGCTCCCGGAAGGCTGCGCAGAATTCCCCTCCGGCTGATCGTCCCGCGGTGGATGACGTCAGCTTGGACATCCCACGCGGCGCGATCACGGTGCTGGCCGGGTCTTCCGGATCGGGCAAAACCACGCTGCTGCGCATGGTGAATCGCATGGTGGAACCCACCTCCGGCCGGGTGGTGGTGGACGGCGACGACGTGGCCGGTGTCGACCCGGTGCGTCTACGCCGCCGGATCGGCTACGTGATGCAGAATTCCGGGCTGCTCCCCCACCGCACCGTGGCGCAGAATATTTCCGTGGTGCCCCAGCTGAACGGGGTCTCCCGGGCGGAACAACGCGAGACCGTGACCGAGATGATGGAGCTCGTCGAACTGGATCCGGTCCTGGCCTCCCGGTACCCCAGTGAGCTCTCCGGCGGGCAGGCCCAGCGCGTGGGCGTGGCGCGCGGGCTGGCCGGGCGACCCGAGATTCTGCTGATGGACGAGCCCTTCGGTGCGGTCGACCCGCTGGTTCGGTCCGGGCTCCAAACCCAGCTCAGGTCACTGCAGTCCCGGCTGGGCACCACCGTCGTCTTCGTCACCCACGACATGGACGAAGCGCTGCGGCTCGGCGACCACATTGTGCTGCTGGGGGCCTCCGCCCAGATCGAGCAGCAGGGCACGGCCGAAGAGTTCGTCACCGCCCCGGCCAATGATTTTGTGCGCGGGTTCCTCGGGCTGCAGGGCGGCGGGCGCGAGCTGTTTACCCGCACCGGCGCGGACGGGTCGGTCGTCGTGGTCGATGCGCACGGGCGCCCGGCCGGCGTGCTGGCAGAGCACCCGGAGACCTCATGACCTGGGTGTTCGACAATCTGGGGCTGATCGGCGAGCGCACCTGGGTGCACCTGTTGACCTCGTTGCCGGCCATTTTCGCCGCCCTGATCATGTCGCTGCCGCTGGGCTGGCTGGCCCACCGCGTCCGCCCACTGAACTCCGGGATCCTCACCACCGCCGGGCTGCTCTACGCCATCCCCTCGCTGCCGCTGTTCATTGCACTGCCGGTGATTCTGGGCACCGGGCTGCGCGACCTCACCAATGTGATCATCGCGCTGACGCTCTACGGGGTGGCGCTGATGGTGCGCTCGGTGGCCGAGGGGTTCGACTCGGTGCCGCCCGAAGCACGCCTGGCCGCCGTCGCGCTGGGCTATTCCCCGTTGCGCCGCGTGCTCACCGTGGAGCTGCCCTTGGCGGCACCGGTGATCCTCACCGGGCTGCGCGTGGTCTCGGTGTCCACTCTGTCGTTATGCACCGTGGGCGCCGTGCTGGGTATCCCGTCGCTGGGCATGTTGTTCACCGACGGGTTCCAGCGCTCCATCATCCCGGAGCTGCTCACCGGCATCGTGATGACGCTGTTGCTGGCCGCCGTCTTGGACGCCCTGCTGGTGGCGCTCGGACGGGTGCTGACCCCGTGGCGACGGACTGGTTCGGGGGCTCGGGCATGATCGCAGAAACCCTGGCCTGGCTCACCGACCCCGGCCATTGGGAGGGCACCGGCGGTATTGCCCGGCGTAGCCTCGAGCACCTGCAGTACACCGGCACGGTCATCCTGATCGCCCTGATCATTGCGGTGCCCTTCGGCTGGTGGATCGGGCACACCCGCCGCTTCTCCGGCATCGTCGTGGGGGTCTCCGCTGCCGCCCGCGCCCTGCCCACCCTGGGCCTGATCACCCTGTTCGCCGTGCTGATGGGCATCGGGGTGGTGCCTCCACTGGCCGCCCTGGTGATTCTGGCGATCCCCTCTGTCCTAGCCGGGGCGTTCAGCGGGTTCGACACGGTGGATCCACGGGTCGTCGACGCCGCGCGTGCCCAGGGCTTCACGACGGCGCAGATCGTCACGCGCATCGAGATTCCGCTGGGGTTGCCCCTGCTGCTGGGCGGAATCCGCACGGCCACCCTGCAGGTCATGTCCACCGCTACCCTGGCTGCCTATGTGGGTGCCGGGGGCCTGGGCCGGTTCGTGTTCTTAGGGCTGAACACCCAGCAGTACGCGATGATGCTGGGAGCCTCGGTGATGGTGATCGTGCTGACCCTGCTCATCGATCTGGCGCTGGCCGGGGTGCAGCGCGCTGCCGTCCCGCACGGGCAACGCCTCGCCGCGGCGTCACCAGATTCTGCGTGACCCGAGCATGGCGCTCGTGCCGCACTGAACCGTACAGTGGTGCACCATGAACCCTCGCCGCACCGTTCACACCGCCGACACCGTTGGATCTGCCGAGACAGCCGAGACACCACAGAGCACCCTGCGCCCGCGACGTCGGCTGCGTGCCTGGCACCTGATCACCGCCGGGGTGGCCGCCACCGCCCTGCTCACCGCCTGTGGGTCCGGCTCCGATCCCCTGGCTGATGACGACGCTTCCGCCTCCGGTTCGGCCGAAGCCTCGGGGGAAGCGAGCGCTGATCCGGAGGCCATTGCCATCGGTTCGCAGGCCTACTATTCGAACGAGATCATTGCCGAGCTCTACGCCCAGGCGCTGGAGGCCAACGGTTTCTCCGTCGACCGGCAGTATCAGATCGGCCAGCGCGAGGTGTACCTGCCCGAGCTGGAGTCCGGCGAGATCGACGTCATCCCCGATTACACCGGCAACCTGCTGCAGTATTACGACGAGGACGCCGCCGCCGAGGCCGGCTCGGCCGACGAGGTGTTCGCCGCGCTCGACGATGCCCTGCCCGAGGATCTGCGGGTACTGCAGTACGCCGAGGCCACCGACCAGGACTCCTACACGGTGACCGCCGAGACCGCCGAGGAGCACAACTTGAGCGCCATCGGCGATCTGGCGCAACTCGACCAGCCAGTTTCCATTGCCGCGAATTCCGAGTTCGAGTCCCGGCCGTACGGACCCGCCGGCGCCGAGGAGGTCTACGGGGTGCAGCTGGAGCTCACCCCGGTGGAGGATTCCGGCGGCCCGCTCACCGTCTCGGCCCTCACCGACGGCACCGTGCAGGTGGCCGATATTTACACCGCTTCCCCCGCCATCGCCGAGAACAACCTGGTGGTGTTGGAGGATCCGGAGAGCCTGATCCTGCCGCAGAACGTGGTGCCGGTGACCGGTTCCGACCTGGATACCGACGCCGCCGCCATCATCGAGGATGTGCAGCGCCGTCTCACGGTGGAAGACCTGATTGAGCTCAACACCCAGTCGGTCAACGAGCAAGCCTCCTCCGCAGACCTTGCGTCCCAGTGGTTGGAGGATCAGGGGATAAGCTGAGTCAATGACGTCTCCCGCGCCGACCAGACCGGACCACGCGACGCCCACCGATGAGGCCCTGCGCCGTGCGCGCAGCCAGTTACTCGCGCTTTTCGGTTGTCTGATCGGCACCTACGTGGCCTCCACGCTGACTCTGCCGGCCAAAGCCCTGGCGATCCCGTTCGCGCTGGCCGGTGTGGTGTTCGGCATCCTGGCGCTCCGCCGCGTGGGCAAGGCGGGACTGTCCATGTTGTTGCCCACCGCCGCCACCGTCGGCATGCTGGGTTGTCTGTTCTTCGCCGGCCTCGTTGCCGCGCAAATGGTGTTCTGGGATGCCACCGTGGCCTACGAGTCGTGTGTCAGCGGGGCCCTCACCGATCGTGCCCTGCATCAGTGCTCCGCCGAGTACAACACCAGGCTCGGCATCGGCACACCCTAATTCAGGCGCGCTCGGTTTCAGTCTTCGTCGTCGGGTTCGGGACCCACATAGCGGTCGCGTTCGCCCCAGGGTGCCACCAGATAGCCGATCATCGACCCCACCGCCAGTTGCGCGCCGAGCAGTAGCGCGGCCACCCACGCCACCGGCCCTACCTCGGTGAACTTGCCGATCCCCCAGGATCCGCCCGACAGCAGTAGCGGTACGAAAGACACGACGGCGACGGCGACGCCGACCAGCAACCCCAGCACCACCGTGGACACGCCGAGGGCCACCAGCGGCTGGGTGATCCGGCTGCGGAACCAGTCTTCTAGGTGGTTCTCCCCCTCACGGAACAGCCACCAGCCGGCCACGATACCGGCGGCCACCGGCACCAGTAGCAACCACCAGGCCGACTCCAACGACTGCCCGGTCGGAATGGCCGAGAGCAGCGGAATCGCCGGCTGCGCACCCACCGTGGTCCCACCCGGAGCCACCAGCGACCCGGCACCCACCGTGAACCCGGCACCGGTGAGATAGGCCACCGTCCACATCCCCACATTGGGCAGCATTCCCAGCTGGATCACCGTGAGACTGGCGCCACCGATCACCCCGGAGCCTAAGCGCTGGTACACGTCCGTGATGCTGGCCCACTGCAGCATTAGCTGCACTGTGAGGAGCACCGAGGCCAGCGCGTACACCGCGAAGACGCCGACCACCGCGCAGCGCACCACCGACCACAGGTAGCTCCCCGTCCAACGGGAGACCTGCGAGGTTCGGGCGATCCAGCCGGTGGTGTCCTGACCGAACAGGGCCGTCCAGGAGCCGGCTTCGCGGCGGGCGCCCACGAGCAGGGCCACGGTCATCCATGCGGCCGGAATCAGCGCCCCGGCCACCAGGTGAATCATCACCTCGGACGTGGACACCAGCGAGGTCAGGGCCAAGCCCACCAACATCCAGGTGAGCACCGCCCCCACCAGTGGCTGCCAGAACTGCGACGCTGTCGTGCACGCGCGCAACAGTCGACGCCCGGCGCGGTAGCCGAAGAGTAGCGGGATCAGCACCCCGGCCCAGCCCAGGAACCACCAGGTGCCGGTGATCGGGTCCGCCCCGTCGACCGCAATACTCAGCTCCAAGGGCACCCCGTGTGTGCCCAGCCACATCTGGCCGGCCAGTGCGCCGACGGCTTCCAGCGGCATATCGCGGAAGGCGCCCAGCCACCACATGGCAGATAGCGGCACCACGATCAGCACCATCGGAAACAGCACGACGAAAAGAGCTTCGACTCCTCCCTGCAACCACAGGGGCATCGGCAGGGTGGCACGGGGGGTACGGGCTGGTCGGTTCATCACGTCCATCGTGCCACCAGCGTACGCGTGAGCGGGTGAAGGGCGCGCGGTTCGTCATACCCATCGCGAGAGCGGATTCAGTGCTGTAATGTAGGAGCGCTGTGACAATGGTTGTCTCCGCCCGGAAGGGACCATTGTGGCGCCTTCCTCGACGCGAGACACGATCGACCAACTGATTGTGAGGAACTCCACGATGGAAGCAAGCTTGGAGAAGCTGCGCGAAGAAGTCCTGCATCGCAACCCGGGCGAGACGGAATTCCACCAGGCCGTGACGGAGGTTCTGGAAGCGTTGGAGCCGGTGGTGGACCGCCACCCCGAGTACGTGGAGCACGGGATTCTGCGCCGCATGTGCGAACCCGAGCGCCAGATCATCTTCCGGGTGCCCTGGGTCGACGACAGCGGCGAAGTGCAAATCAACCGCGGCTTCCGCGTCGAGTTCAACTCCGCACTGGGTCCGTACAAGGGCGGCCTGCGCTTCCATCCCTCGGTGTACCTGGGCATCATCAAGTTCCTCGGCTTCGAGCAGGTGTATAAGAACGCGCTGACCGGCATGCCGATCGGCGGCGGTAAGGGCGGCTCGGACTTCAACCCGGCCGGACGCTCCGACGGCGAAGTCATGCGCTTCTGCCAGTCTTTTATGACCGAGCTCTACCGCCACATCGGTGAATACACCGACGTTCCGGCCGGCGATGTGGGCGTGGGTGCTCGCGAAATCGGCTACCTCTTCGGCCAGTACAAGCGCCTGACCAACCGGTTCGAGGCCGGCGTGCTCACCGGCAAGGGCCTCACCTGGGGCGGCTCGCTGGTGCGCACCGAGGCCACCGGCTACGGCGCGGTGATGTTCGCCAACTCGATGCTGGGCACCAAAGGCGAGTCAATGGACGGCCAGAAGGTGCTGATCTCCGGCTCCGGCAACGTCGCCATCTACGCGGCTGCCAAAGCCCAGTCGCTGGGTGCGACCGTGGTCACCGCCTCGGATTCCTCCGGCTACGTGGTGGATGAGGACGGACTGGACTTGGACCTGCTCAAGCAGATCAAGGAAGTCGAGCGCGGACGCATCTCCGAGTACGCCCAGCGCCGCGGCGGCCGTTCCCGCTACGTGGAGGGTGGTTCCGTGTGGGACGTACCCGGCACCGTGGCTATCCCTTCGGCCACGCAGAACGAGCTCGACGACGCCGCAGCCCGCACGCTGATCAAGAACGGCGTAAAGGCAGTCTCCGAGGGCGCGAACATGCCCTCCACCCAGAAGGCCACCGAGCTCTTCCTCGACGCCGGTATTCTGTTCGGCCCGGGCAAGGCAGCCAACGCCGGTGGCGTGGCGACTTCCGCCCTGGAGATGCAGCAGAATGCCAGCCGCGACTCCTGGACCTTCGATTACACCCACGACCGTCTCGAGGCGATCATGGCCGATGTGCACGACCGTTGCATGGCCACCGCCGACGAGTACGGTGCGCCCGGTAACTACGTAGTGGGCGCCAACATCGCCGGCTTCCTCAAGGTGGCCGACGCGATGATCGCCCAGGGCATCGTCTGATCCCTCCCTGCAAGACCACTGCGCGACGTCGCTGTGCTCCTGGACACGGGAGGCGGCGACGTCGCCGTTTAATCAGGCGCAGTACGGTTCCAGGGCGGCGCGCTGTTCAGGGCTCAGCCGCACGGGCCGGCCGGTCGCGCCGTCGACGAAGACCATGGTGGTGCTCGCGCTCACGCACAGTGTCTGGGCCACCGGATCCACCAGGTCGTAGCCGATCACCACGGAGGCGCCCTTGACGGCGAGTACGCGCACGGTGATCTGTACGTCCGTCGCGCGGTATTCGAGCTGCTGGCGGTACTTCACCGTGTGTTCGGCGATGAGGGTCAGTACTCCGGGGCTCACCCCGGCGAGCAGGTCGATCGGCGCCGAGTCTCCCCCGGGCGCCCCCGTGCCGCCGGGCACACCGAAGACGGCGATGCGGGCCTCTTCCAACACGGAGAGAATTCGGGCGTTATTGATGTGCCCGTAGGCGTCCATATCGCCCCAGCGCAGCGGAACATTCACCGTGATGGACTGTTGCTCAGCGGTGGGCGACTCTGATTCAGCCATCGGCGTCCGCCTCGGAGAAGTCCTGGGTGAAGAGCGGGAAGTCCATCTGCAACCGTTCCACCGACTCGGATTCCTCGGTGCGCACGCTCTGCGGCCAGGCCTGGGGCGAACCGGTGCCGTGCTCGGGGTTGAGGATGCCCAGTTCCTCCAGCTGCAGGGTCAGCGCGGCACCGTCGGGCCCGTAAATCCACGGCACCCCGGGGGTGGTATGCCGGGTTTCGGCGGCGCGGCCACCGGCCAGCAGCGCCTCAGAAGGGGTCAGCTGTCGGATCACGATGGCGCGCACCTTGCCCGGGTGACGTCGGGCGAACGAGGCGTAAATTTCCGGGTCGTGCTGGCCGTCGTCGCCCACCAGAATCCACTGCATGTCCGGGAAATCCACGCTGAGCCGTTCCAGGGCTTGGTGTTTGTGCTGCATGCCTGAACGAAACACCCGATCTTCGGTGGGCCCCCAGCTGGTCAGCAGGAGCGGGCCCAGCGGGTAGAGGTTGCGGGTCAGGAACCGGGTCAGGGTCTGAGCGACATTCCAGGCACCGGTGGACACATAGAACGCGGGCGACGATTCTTCCCGAGCCAACAGCCGGTTGAGCAACACCGAGATTCCCGGGGTGGGAATGCGGGCATGCTCATCGAGAACGAACGAGTTCCAGCCGGCCAGCAGCGGGCGCGGCAGGGCGGTTACCACAATGGTGTCGTCAATATCGCAGATCACGCCCTGGCGGGCCGTCTCGTCGACGACGATGACGTCCACGCTGGAACTGTCCCCGCCGGCCACATGCACCTCGGCGGTGGTCCACCCGGGCTCGAGCTGGGCCGGAATGACGGCGTCGATAATGCCGTTGCGGTCCGCGCGCACCGTGTGCCGTTGCCCCGCCACCTCAACGTCCACTTGATGGAAGGCCAGGGGCGGGGAAATGAAGTTGCGCCAGCCACGCACGCCGTCCTTGATGACGGGTGCCAATCGGCGACCGTTGACGAATTCTTCCCCCGGGGCCAGGATGACGCGGGCCAGCACACGCACCCAGGTGGTGGTGCCGTAGCCGGTAAACGAGAGGATGGTCGGCTCATCGCCTGCTGCTTGACGGCGGCGACGACGATGCCGCTGCCAATGGCCATGCAACCAGGCAGGAAGCTGATCGGGTCCGGGCATACTCCCAGCTTAGCGTGATCACGGGCCAGGTTCAGACCGTGCGCCGCAGTGGCACCTCTCGGATGAGCAGCACGGCCACCAGGGCCGGGGTGGCGATGAGCGCCGCCGCCAAGAACATGGGTGAGGCTCCGTCGGCGTAACCATCCATCAGCTGGCTGGCCGTCACCGCGCCCGCCAGGTGGACCGCCATCACCGCGCCCATCACCGAGTTGCCCAGCGCCCCGCCCACCGTACGGAAGAAGGCGATGGCCGCCGAGGCGGCGCCGATGTGATGCACCGTGACCGTGTTCTGCACTGCCAGCATCAGATTCTGGATTACCATGCCCACGCCGAGGCCAATGAGTGAGATCTTCACCCCGATCAGCCAGAACGGGGTGGTGTCATCCACGAAGGCCAGCCAGTAGGCTGCGGCGATGCCGAGCGCCGAGCCCAGCACCAGGTAGATCTTCCACCGCCCGTAGCGGGTGATCAGCTGCCCGGTCACGGTAGTGCCGATCAGGTTCCCGAAAATCAGGGGCAGGGTGAGCAGCCCCGAGGCGGTGGGCCCCAGCCCGCGGCCGTTCTGGAAATACAGTCCAAGATATGCAGGGATCGACATCATCAGAACGGCCATGGTCATCGAGGCGATGATGGCCAGCAAGGTGGTGCGGGAGCGGAAAATGCGCGGGTCCATCACCGGTTCAGCCACCCGCCGTTCCACCATGATCAGCCCGAGTATGCCGAGCACCACCACCGCCACCAGCGCGGCGGAGGGCACGGAGACGACGTCGAAGAACTGGGGGTTGCCGGCGAAGGAGAGCCAGAGCATTCCCGCGGTCGTCGCCGTGGCGAGCGCGGTGGCGCCGAACCAGTCGATGCGCACCCGTCGACGCTGCTGCGGGGCCAGCTGCAGGGTCTTGGCGATGATCAACATGGCCACCAGCGCCACCGGAATGCCCGACCAGAAAGTCCAGCGCCAGCCAGCGGTCTCCACGAGCAGTCCGCCGATCAACGGACCGGCCGCAGTGGCCGTCGCCATGGTAGCGCCCATGTATCCGGCGTAGCGGCCCCGCTCGCGCGGGGCGATGATCGTCCCGAGAATCGCCATGGTCAGCGCGGCCAGCCCGCCCACACCCACGCCCTGGATCACACGCCCCACGATGAGCATCCCCATCGTGCCACCCGCCCCGGCGACGAAGGAACCGAGGGTGAACACACCCAGCGCGATCTGGAAGAGCAGCTTCTTGTCGAACAGGTCCGCGAGTTTGCCCCAGATCGGCGTCGTCGCCGCGTTGGCCAGCAGGGTCCCGGTGAGCACCCAGGAGTATTCCAGCTGAGTGCCGTCGAGTTCACGGACGATGACCGGCAACGCGGTCACCACAATATTGATCGAAAGCATGGCCGCGAAGAATCCTGCAAGCAGCCCCGTCAGCGCCCGCAGCACCTCGCGGTGGCTCATCGGCTCATCGGCACTGGCAACCGCGTCAGCCACGCAGCGCCCTCGACGGCGGAGTCCGGTCGTCGTCCCCGGACAGATTCTGCTGGATGGTGGTCATCAGCTCCTCCATCGCCGCCACGGTGGCGTGCACGGTGGCGTCGTCCAACCCGGTCAGCGAAGAGCGCACCACCTCCACCCGGCGGGCACGCAACTGCAGGGCCAGCTCCACCCCGTCCTCGGTGAGGCTCAACCGCTGGCTGCGGGCATCGTCCGGGTCGGTCTCCCGACGCAACAGCCCCTTGGCTTCCAAGTCCGCCACCAACCGCGAAGCCGGGGCCTTGTCGATGCCCAGCCACAACGCCAGTTCCTTGGCCCGGCTAGGGCCCTGACGACGCAGAAAGAGCAGCGTCATCTGGGCGGCGGGTCCGGGATCGCCCTCCTGCTGAGCGGTGCGGAAACCCCAGCGCAATAACCGATGGAATCGGGAGAGCGTGGTGAACAGCTCGTCAGCGGTGGACTCGGAGACACTCATCGACGGATCGCCACGCTCGGCCATTGGTTGCTCATGGCAACTAATTCTAGGATGAAGCGGCCGAAGTGACAAGATGTCACCGAGCCCGCGCACTCGTCTGCCCGCGTAGACTGACCCCTGTGACCGACGACGCATCCCTCCCCGACGCCGCCACGCTGCGACGCGTCGCCAGTGCGGCAGCACGCCAGGCGGGAGCCGCGCTCGCCTCGGCGTTCCGCGCAGACCAGGGCATTCTCGGCGTCACCACCAAAACCAACCACCACGATCTCGTCACCGATCTCGACCGCAGCACCGAGGACCTGCTCGCGCGCCTGCTCACCGAGGCGGTGCCCGGATCCGTCGTGCTGGGTGAAGAACGCGGCGCCCGCCACGGCGGCATCAGTAGCACCACCGGCATCGAGTGGATCATCGACCCCATCGACGGCACCTCCAATTTCGTGCACGGTTTCGCCATGTTCTCCATCTCCATTGCCGCCGCCGTGCACGGCACCGTACGCGCCGGGGTGGTGCTGGATCCGGTCAATCAGCTGGAGTTTTCGGCCGACGACGACGGCGCCTACCTGAATGGCGCCCCACTGGCTCCGCGCCCGACCCCGACCGTGGAATCCCGGTACAACCTGGTCACTTCCTTCCCCTCGGCGGAGAATCTCGCCCGCTCCCCCGAGCGCAGTCTGCAGCTGTTCGGCACCCTGGTCGAGGACTACGCCACCGTGCGCCGCGTGGTGTCCGGGGCCCTCGAGCTGTGTTTCACCGCGGCCGGCTGGGCCGATGTCACCATGGCACTGGCCACCCACCCCTGGGACGTCGCCGCCGGACAACTGGTCCTGCGCCGGGCCGGGGGCACCGTGATACCCCGCCGCGGCCCGGACAACTCGACTCACCCGGTAGCGCAGCCGGCACCTCATTGGGCACCTCACCTACTGGGCGTGGCCCCCGGCCGGGAAATAGCCCGGTCCCGCGAGCTCTTCGAGCAGATCGTGGCCGCCGTCGACCCTGAACTCACCGTTTTGACCACCCCACCCACGGAGGCACGATGAACCTCATGTTCCCCCACCCCGATCAGGAGCCGGTGCTGGTGCTCGACGACGAGCGCTCTTGGAAGCTCCTCACCCACACCCGCCACGCCCGAGTAGCGTTTCAGGGCGACGACCGGTTGGAGATCTTCCCGGTTAATATCCTCACCGAGCAACCGGTCGTCTACTTCCGCACCGCTCCCGGGTCTAAGCTCACCGCCGCAGAAGTGGGCCTGCCCGTCGTCCTGGAAGCCGATGGCATGCTACCCGATCAGGGCTGGTCGGTCGTGGCCCGCGGCCTGGCCCGCGAACTCACCGACGAGGAAGACATCCGCCGGGTACGTCGCTTAGGGCTCACCCCCTGGGTACCGACTTTCAAAGATCACGTGGTGGCCGTGGAGGTCACCGAGATCAGCGGGCGCCACTTCGCCTTCGGTCCACACCCCGAGCGGTAGGACCTCACTAGACCAGTGCGTCACAGCACCCAGACTGCCACCAGTGCGCTCAACGCCAGTGCCAGCACCAGCGTCGTCATCCACAGCACCGCCCAGACATCGGCACGCACCCGCTCCGCGGCGATCCCGGTGGACTGAGTGGTGTAACGCGCCCGCTGCGAAAAATGAATACCACCAGCAGCTATGGCACACAGTACCGCCGGGGCGAAGGTGACCAAGCCCTGCTCCGGGTACCAGCGCAGAAAAAACAGCGCCGTCACGCACAACGCCATCAGCGTGCGCGACCAGCTCATCACGGTCCGCTCGGGCTGCAGCCCCGGATCCGCATGCAGCGAGAGGGTGTTCACATCGTCACCATCATGAACACGACGGCGGCAGCCGTGGCCGTACCCAACGCCAGCAGCGGGGCCAACACCGGCAACGGCAACGCCTGCCCGCGCCGCATCGCCCGTTCCACCCGAATCCACCGGAACACCGCGCTGAACGCAATCACCGCGGCCAGCACCAGCAGAATCGAGCCCAGCACCCGGCGTGTCAGCTCATCAAAGAGCCCGCCGGTGAACGCTTCCACCGCCACGCCGCCGGCTAACAGTGCCAGCGAGGTGCGGATCCAGGCCAGAAACGTCCGTTCGTTGGCCAGGGTGAAGCGCGGATCCGGTTCCCGACCTCCGGCCAGCAGCCGACGCGCCACGGTGGACCGTGGTTCGGGCGTATCAGGAGGCGTAGTCATGGCATCAGCGTACTCGTATCTCAGCATCCGAACCCGAACTGGGTCCGGCCACGACCCCAGAGTAAACTCCCTGGGTGGACGACGTCGCCGCGACGCTCCACCTGACGACCCACCCAGATCACACCGAACACCGTGAGGCCCATGTCTACCGCCGACTCCCCCGCAGTCAACGCCGCCCCGGGGCAACCGCCAAGCCCGGAGCAGATCAAACGCTGGCGCCGCTACCTCTCAGACGAAATCGTCGAAGGTCAGATCTACCGCGACATTGCCGCCCGCAAAACCGGCCCTGACCGGGAGATCTTGCTCGGGTTGGCCGAGGCTGAAAAACGGCACGAAAATCATTGGCGCAGCCTGCTGGGAGCCCACGCCGAGCATCCACCGCGGCCGTCACTGCGCCGGGTGCTGTTGCGCTGGCTGGCCCGCATGTTCGGCTCCGTATTCGTGCTGGCACTGATCCAGCGCGCCGAATCCGACTCCCCCTACGCCCGCGACAAAGACGCTCCCGAAGGCATGGTCGCCGACGAGGCCATCCACGAGGAGGTGGTCAGGGGTCTGGCCGCACGGGGCCGCGAACAACTCGCCGGAAACTTCCGCGCCGCCGTCTTCGGCGCCAACGACGGACTGGTGTCCAACCTGGCCCTGGTCATGGGCATCGGTGCCACCAGCGTCTCCAATGAGGTCGTGCTGATCACCGGCCTGGCTGGGCTGCTAGCCGGCGCCCTGTCCATGGGCGCCGGAGAGTTCGTCTCCGTGCGCTCCCAGCGTGAACTACTCGAAGCCTCCGCCCCCACCCAGGTCACCCTCGACGCGGCCAGTCATCTGGACCTGGACCAGAACGAGCTCGAGCTGGTCTACCGGGCCCGCGGCATGGACCAGGCCGAAGCTCACCACCGCGCCCAGGAACGCCTCGGCTACTTCACCTGCGACTGCAACCCCAGCTACTCCGCCCGCCCCGACGGCTCCCAGGGCCCCGTCGACTACTCCGAAGAGCACGCTGAAATCGGCAACGCCTGGGGTGCGGCCGCCTCCAGCTTCTGTTTCTTCGCCTCCGGTGCGATCATCCCGGTGTTGCCCTTCCTGCTCGGCGCCACCGGATTCACCGCCCTGCTCTGGTCCCTGGGCTTGGTGTCCCTGGCGTTACTCGGCACCGGCGGCGTGGTCGGACTGCTTTCCGGGGCCTCCCCGCTCAAACGCGCCCTGCGTCAGCTGCTCATCGGCCTGGGCGCGGCCGGCGTCACCTACGTGCTGGGGCTGATCTTCGACGTCTCCGTGGCGTAATCCCGCGTCACGTCCCCCACGCCGCCGCACTAGAGTGGAGCGCATGACCATGATGATTACCGACCTGTCATCGCCGCGCCTGCTCGCCGGACGCCCGGTGCGCCCCATCGGGCTGGGCTGCATGAACCTCAACCACGGCTACACCCGTTTTCTCGACGACGACGCCGCGGTGGACCTGCTGGTCCGTGCCGTCACCGAAGCGGGGATCGACCACCTCGACACCGCCACCCTCTACGGAGGCGGGCGCAATGAGGAACTCGTCGGCCGCGCCCTGTCCACCACCACCTCGCAGGGTCGACTGCGCGACCGAGTGCTGCTGGCCTCCAAATGCGGGCTGACCCAGTCCGGGGATCGGCGTATCGATGGTCGTCCCGAGACCTTGCGGGCCCAGGTCGAGGATTCCCTGCGGCGCCTGCAGACCGACCACATCGACCTGTATTACCTCCACCGACTGGACCCAGAAGTTCCGGTAGAAGAGTCGGCCGGCGCCCTGGCCGAGATGATCACGCAAGGCAAGATCGGCGCCTACGGGCTCTCCGAAATCTCCGCCGAGACGCTGCGCCGCGCCGACGCTGTGCATCCGGTGGCCGCCGTGCAGAACGAGTACTCGCTGTGGACACGCAACCCGGAGTGGGGACTGTTAGAGGCCTGCCGCGAGACCGGCACCACCCTGGTGGCGTTCTCCCCGGTCGCTCGAGGCTTCCTCTCTGACGCTCCCCCGCGCACTGAAGACCTCGCCGCTTCCGATGTGCGCAGCACTATGCCCCGGTTCTCCGCCGAGAACTACCCGGAGAATCTGCGCCTGCGCGAGAAGCTCGCTGAGCAGGCCCGCGCCCACGGCACCACCGTCGCCGCCTTGGCCCTGGCCTGGGTGCTCGCCCAGGGCGAGAACGTGGTGGCGATTCCGGGCACCATCAACTGGGATCACCTACTCGAGGATCAGTCCGCCGAACAACTGCGGATCAGCCCGGTGGATGTCTTACGCTGGGGCGACATCATCAACCACGCCACCGTGCACGGCCACCGCTATGCAGAAAAAGCCCGGGCCACCATCGACACCGAGGACGCCCCGGCGTGAGCGATCTGCGTCAGCCCCAGCGCTCGGGACCCGACCACCCGGACCATAATGATCCTTGGGCGATGCAGCTGGTGGTCCACCGGGTGAAGACTGATCCGGCACTGCACCGGGATGTGCTGGCCGCCGCCGCCACGGCGGTGGCACGACTGCTCGATGATCCTCGTTCCCACGGCGACGGCGACTGGGCTTCAGCCGTACGGCACTGGCGCGCGGGCTGGATCCGCAAGGTCACCCGCCGGGCCGACAACAAGCGTTGGGACGACGTGCAGCACCTGCCCGGGCTCACCGTCACGGTGAATCACACGCAGAACAGCACGTCTGCGGCCGAGGTGCGTGCGCTGGTGCCCGGTCCACTGACACCGTTGCCTCCAGAGGTGAAGAAACTGCAGGTGGGCGGCACCGAATTTCCGCGCAGTATCGAACCAGCTGTGTCTGCACAGTCTCAAGCCGACGCCGTGGTCACCGTGGTGATGGCTCCTGGGTTGGAACTGTCCACCGGCAAGGCAGCAGCCCAGGCGGGCCATGCTGCCCAGCTGGCCTATGAGCGGCTCTGCGTCGTCGCCGCCGAACCCAGCTCAGATTCCCCGGCCGCGACCGCACTACTCGACGCGTGGCGAGCCGACGGGTTCCGGGTGAACATCGTGGAACCGGAGAGCGACCAGGATCCGCTGTGGGTGCGCCAGGATCTGCCGATCCGCGTCGTCGATGCTGGACTCACGGAGGTGAACGGGCCGACGGAGACTGCCCGAGCCTTCTGGTAATCCAACAACCACTGGGGTAAACGACCGGGCGCCCGGGTCCGGCTCGCAATGAGCCAGTCCCGGGCGCCCGGTGCGTGGTGCGGGGATCAGCCGCGGTTCTGCAAGATCTCGCGCATCAGCTGTGCGGTTTCGGACGGCGTCTTGCCGACCTTCACGCCAGCGGCCTCGAGGGCTTCCTTTTTGGCCTCCGCGGTGCCCGAGGAACCGGAGACGATGGCGCCGGCGTGGCCCATGGTCTTGCCCTCGGGTGCGGTGAAGCCGGCCACGTAGCCGACGACCGGCTTAGTGACGTTGGCCTTGATGAACTCTGCGGCGCGCTCCTCGGCGTCGCCGCCGATCTCACCGATCATCACGATGGCCTCGGTCTCCGGGTCCGCCTCGAACGCAGCCAGGGCGTCAATGTGGGTGGTGCCGATGACGGGGTCGCCGCCGATACCGATGGCGGTCGAGAAGCCGAAGTCACGCAGCTCGTACATCATCTGGTAGGTCAGGGTGCCCGACTTGGACACCAGGCCGATGGGCCCGGAGCCGGTGATGTTCGCCGGGGTGATGCCGGCCAGAGCCTGACCCGGGGTGATCACGCCGGGGCAGTTCGGGCCGATCACGCGGGTGGTGGGATTGCCGTCGGCGTCGGTCTTGGACTCGGCCAGAGCGTAGAACTCGGCGGTGTCCTGGACCGGGATGCCCTCGGTGATCACCACGAGCAGCGGAATGCCTGCTTCGATGGCTTCCACGGCAGCGTCCTTGGCGAACTTCGGCGGCACGAAGGCCACCGACACGTCGGCACCGGTCTTCTCCATGGCCTCAGCCACGGAACCGAACACGGGCAGATCAACTTCGTAGCCCTCGGAGTGGGTGTGGGTCACGGTGGTGCCGGCCTTGCGTGCGTTCACGCCGCCGACGATGTTGGTCCCGGCCTTGAGCATCAGGGCGGTGTGCTTGGTGCCTTCGCCGCCGGTGATGCCCTGGACGATGACCTTGGAATCCTTGTTCAGGTAGATAGACATGGGGTGTGGTCCGTCCTTACGTGCTTACTTGTTGGCCAGCTCGGCAGCCTTGTCGGCGCCTTCGTCCATCGTGGTGGCCAGGGTGACGAGCGGGTGGTTGGCGTCGGCCAGAACCTTCCGACCTTCCTCCACGTTGTTGCCGTCCAGACGGACGACCAGCGGCTTGGTAGCAGAATCACCGAGGATCTCGAGAGCCTTGACGATACCGCTAGCCACCGCGTCGCAGGAGGTGATGCCACCGAAGACGTTGACGAACACGGACTTCACCTGGTCGTCGCCGAGGATGACGTCGAGACCGTTCGCCATGACCTCAGCCGAGGCGCCACCGCCGATGTCCAGGAAGTTAGCGGGCTTCACGTTGCCGTGGTTCTCGCCGGCGTAGGCGACGACGTCGAGAGTCGACATCACCAGACCTGCACCGTTACCGATGATGCCGACCTGGCCGTCCAGTTTGACGTAGTTGAGGTCGTTCTCCTTGGCCTTGGCCTCCAGCGGGTCCTCGGTGCGCTTGTCCACGAGGGCACTGTGGCCTTCCTGACGGAACGCGGCGTTCTCGTCCAGGGACACCTTGCCGTCGAGGGCGAGGATGGTGCCGTCACCGGTCTTCACCAGCGGGTTCACCTCAACCAGGGTGGCGTCTTCGCCTTTGAACACGTCCCAGAGTTTGACGATGACGTCGGCCACCGGGCCGCGCAGTTCCTCCGGGAAGTTGGCTTCGGCCACGATCTTCGCGGCGGTGTCGGCATCGATACCGGTCAGGGCGGAGACAGGAACCTTGGCCAGGGCCTCAGGACGCTCGACGGCGAGCTGCTCGATCTCCATGCCGCCTTCCACCGAGCACATGGCCAGGTAGGTGCGGTTGGCGCGGTCCAGGAGCACGGAGAAGTAGTACTCTTCCGCGATATCGGCACCCTGGGCGATCATCACCTGGTGCACGGTGTGCCCCTTGATGTCCATGCCGAGGATGGCCTTCGCGTGCTCATAGGCTTCGTCAGCGGTCTTAGCGACCTTGACACCACCGGCCTTGCCGCGACCGCCGACTTTGACCTGAGCTTTCACGACGGTGACTCCGCCGATCTTCTCGGCCGCAGCCTTGGCTTCTTCCGGGGTTTGCGCCACGATGCCGGCCAGCACGGGAACACCGTGTGCCTCGAACAGATCGCGTGCCTGGTACTCATACAGGTCCACGGGAATTAAGTCCTTCTGCCTTGACTATAGGGATGATGAGCGGTGGATCGAGGACACCCCGAAACCTGTGCGCTCAAGAAGGATCCGGTCACGCCGGATCGTCCTCTCCAACCTTAGACCAGACGCGCCGAGTTTGCAGGGTTTCGGCGGTGATAAGACGCTGTTCTCAGGACTCGATTCGCGTCAGCGGCGCATAGCGGAGCAGCAGGCGCTTCTCCGTACCGCCAAACACCACCGTGGCGACCGTCTTATCACCCGATCCGGTCAGCGCCGTGACCTGGCCTTCGCCGAAACTAGCGTGGCTGACGCGGTCACCCACCGACAGCGAAATCAGCTCCTTGGATTCGTCCACACGACGCCGAGGACCACCCGTACCGGAGCGTGCTGCCGGGCGAATGACCTCTCGGTTGCCGTCCTCGTCGCGGCCGCCTCCTCCATAGTTTGACTTCGACGTCGATGCACCCCAGTGCGAGCCGGTGAACCGCTGGTTGTAGCGCGACCCCGGGGAGGCGAAACCGCCGACGGAACCGCCGCCGAAGGACCCGGGGTTGGTGCGTCCCACGCGTTCCCATTCGATCAGCTCTTCCGGGATCTCCCCCAGGAACTGACTGGGCGGGTTAAATTGGTGTTGCCCCCACAGGGAACGGGCTTCGGCACGCGAGAGGAACAGCCGTTTCCGGGCGCGGGTGAGCCCCACATAGGCGAGGCGACGTTCCTCCGCTAGTTCCTTCTCGTCAGTCATGGAGCGCGAGTGCGGGAATACACCGTGCTCCATGCCGGTGAGGAACACCACCGGAAACTCCAGGCCCTTGGCGGTGTGCAGGGTCATCAGGGTGACCTGGCCGAGCTGATCGGCCAGTCGTTCACCCTCGGCGTCGGGGGCGCTGGGCAACTGATCGGCGTCGGCCACCAGCGCCACCTGCTCGAGGAACTCCCCCAAGGTGCCCTGAACGTGGGTCTTCTCAAATTCGCGCACCACGGCCACGAGCTCGCCGAGGTTGTCGGCGCGGGATTCGTCCTGCAGGTCCTCGGATTCGCGCAAATTCTGCAGCATTCCGGTTTGCTCCAGCACCGCTTCCAGCACGGTGGCCGGCCCCTGCGTCTCAGCAATTTCGCTGAGATCGTCCATCAGCTGCACGAATCCGACAATGGATTTCACCGAACGCGTCGCCACCCCGGGGGCTTCTTCGGCACGGCGCAGGGCCTCCATGAAGGTGATGCGCTCGCGTTGCTGCAGGGCGGCCACCGCGCCCTCGGCCCGGTCGCCGATGCCGCGTTTGGGCTCGTTGAGGATCCGGCGCAGGTTGACGTCGTCGTCGGGGTTGTCGATCACCCGCAGGTAGGCCAGCGCGTCCTTGATCTCTTTGCGATCGTAGAACCGGGTGCCGCCGACCACACGATACGGGATGCCCTTGGCAATCAGCCGCTCTTCCAGGGAACGCGACTGGGCGTTGGTGCGGTAGAACACCGCAATGTCCGCGGGGCGAATCCCGTCGGTGTCCATGAGTTCATCGACCTTGCCGGCGATCCAGTCGGCTTCCGAGGTTTCCGATTCAGCGGCGTAGCCGATGATCTTCTCCCCCGGACCTTCGGCGGTCCACAGGTTTTTCTTGGTCCGCGCCGGGTTCTTCGAAATCACGGCATTTGCTGCGTCCAGGATGGTCTGCGTGGAGCGGTAGTTCTGCTCAAGCTTGATGGTGGTCGCGTCCGGGTAGTCCTGTTCGAACTCGACGATGTTGCGGATGTCTGCACCGCGGAAGGCGTAGATCGACTGATCCGAGTCACCCACGACGGTGAGCTGCCCGCCTGCTGTTTCCACGCCCTGTGGCTCGTTTGCGGGGCCGGTGAGCAATCGCACCAGCCTGTACTGGGCGTGGTTGGTGTCCTGGTACTCGTCAACCAGCACGAACCGGAAGCGGCGTCGATAGTTATCCAGCACTGCCGGGAATGCCTCAAACATGTGCACCGTGGTGGCGATGAGGTCGTCGAAGTCCATGGCGTTGGCCTGGCGCAGCCGGGAGGCGTACTCCGAATACACCGTCGCCACGGCCTGGTTGTACGGGTCGGCCGCCGCGGTAGAGGCGAAGGAATCGGCGTCGATGAGTTCGTTTTTCAGCGCGCTGATCTTGTTGAGTAGCCCCTTGGGCGCGAATCGCTTCGGGTCCAGATCGTTCAGCTTGGCGATGGTGGTGACCAGGCGCAGAGAATCCGCCGAGTCGTAGATGGAGAAGTTGGATTTCAGCCCCACGTGGGTGGCCCCGCGTCGCAGAATCCTCACGCACGACGAGTGGAAAGTGGAGATCCACATCTGCTGGGCGGCCGCCCCAATCAAGGAGGTGATGCGCTCGCGCATTTCGGCGGCGGCCTTATTAGTAAAGGTGATCGCCATGAACTCATGCGGACGCGCGGCTCCGGTGGCCAGCAGCCAGGCGATGCGGTGCGTCAGCACCCGGGTTTTGCCCGAGCCGGCGCCGGCGACGATCAGGAGCGGACCGGCGGTGTGTTGCACGGCTTGGGCCTGAGGATCGTTGAGTCCATTAACCAGGGCATCGTCCGATGTCGTCCGAGCATCCGCAGCTTCGGGGGCCGTGGTGAATTCCGGGTCTGCCAGCGCCGTCCCCGGGCGGGAGGTGAAAGCGGGCAAGAAACCGGGCAATGAAGTCTGATGATCCTGAGCCATGATGCCCACCAGTCTAGTGCCCTCGACGGACGCGGTAACGTCTCAGGCGAGTTCTCCACAGGAGCCCGCCACTGCACCCCCGTAGAATGGTGGGGCAATGTGGATGACGTTGCGAATCTTGCATCCGGAGGTACTGTGGCACGCTCGAAGGACAATCGACCGAACCGGCCCGAGCGGCCCCGCATGTCGGTCACGCAGGCTCGGGATGACCTTCAGCGCTCCGGCCAGCAACAGGGCAGTCCCGGAATGCTCATCATCGCCCTGCTGGGCACCCTCGCGTTCATCGCGTTCTACTACCACGGGCTTGTTCTCGAGCAGATGACCCAGCTGACCGGTGGACTCTCCATGCTGGACCACCGGATCACCGGCTACTCCCTCGAAGACGTCACCGCCTTGGCCGCGGTGATGGATGACGACGCACTCGGGCAGTTGAATTGGGTGCACAAAACGGCTGGCATAATCTTCCCGATCACGGTGGCTTTGGCTGTTTCCGTCGTGGGTGCCTGGTCCTTGCGCAGCGTTCCCCTGCGTTGGGTGACCCTGGCTTCGGGCGTGATTTTCGCCGTCGTCGATATCTGGGAGAACATCGCGATCGAGCGGGCCCTGCACGAGCTGACGGCCGACGCCGTCGCCACGGCCAGCCTGCTGACGCAGTTGCGCTGGGTGTTGCTCGCGGTGCTGATCGTCTGGCTGGTGATCCTGCTCATCCAGCGTCTCCGACGGCGCAGTTCTGTAGACTAGTGCGGTGCGCCTCAGTAGCTCAGGGGATAGAGCAACCCTCTCCTAAAGGGTAGGTCGTAGGTTCGAATCCTATCTGGGGCACCATAAGCGTGATATTCGACGTAATAGTGCGTTCGGGTGCCGCCGCTACAGATGAATCCAAGCGCCGATCCTCAGGGGTCGGCGCTTCGTTTTTGCTATTACGCTGGCTCTTCTCGGCCTTCTGAATCTCGGCCACAGCCTTGCGAGTCTCGGCGCTGAAGAGCACATCGAACGGCGGCTCCAGCTGCCCCTCTAGCTCGAAGTCACCTGGCTGATCGGTCTCATGCACCAGAATCTTGGTGAAGAAGGTCTTATTGAGTTCGCGCTTCAGATGCTCGGGCGCGTGGCGGTAGGCCTTGCCGCAGTCCTCGGCCAGATCCAGGGCGACGGCGATGATCTTCTCGGCTTCCTGGGCCGGCGGCCAGATCGCATACGAGCGGGTACTTCATTGTGACCGGATCTGAGCCTGCCCGAAGTAGGCAGCGGCCCGTCGCATGACCTCCAGCTCTTGCTCGAGGACTTTGATTCTGCGGTTCGCTGCCCGCAGCTGCGCCTTCTCATCACTGGTGGCACCGGGCTTGCGATCAGTGGTGTTGCCGGCGTCGAGGTCGGCTTGGCGCAGCCACTTGTTCAAAGTGCCTTCATGGATCCCGAAGTCCGAGGCGATCTGGGAGATCGTGGTGTTCTCATCCCGGTTCTGAGCGAGCCGGACAATATCGTCGCGGAACTCTCGGGGATAGGGCTTAGGCAAGATGACAATCCTTCCAGGCCAACCATCGGCTAGCCAGATCAGTTGTCACCTATCCCTGCATCAGCCCCATGTGTCCGAGAACGGCGAGTTCGCCCACAACAGGGCGATCACTGTGACGGCAACAAGAAGCACCGCCGAACCCGATTCCGTGCGAAGACGCTGGCTGAGACTTCGCGGTCCTGATGATGAGATCGGCATGGTGCCATATTATGCCGATCTCGCCGATGTCTCCGCTAACATTGACATTTGAGTACGTCACCCACACCCCGACGCTGACTCCCCACTCCCAGCGGAGCCACGTCATCGCGCTCTTTGATCGCCAGTCTCCCCGACTGGCCTACAGTCCTCCGGCACCAACCTGTCGTCGGCAGGTGCACACTGTGAGAACACTCCCACCGTGATGAGCGGATTCATACCGAGGCCACATCTTCTACTGGCGAGCTCGGGCTGTCGAGGAGAACAGATTCAAGCCGAGCTTATGGGAAAGGTGCCGAGTCGCGTGAACCCCGCGCACGCTGTTCCCTGCCGCATCAAGAGGTGGAGAAAAGGTCGCAAGACTGCCCTTGCCCGGGGCGATGGTGACAATGCCGCCGGCCACTCCGCTCTTACCCGGCATCCCAATCTCGAAGAGCCAATCGCCACTGGCTTCGTACATGCCGGTGCTCGCCATGACCGAGAGCACGTCCCGGCTGACATCAGCACCCACCACCTGTGTCCCGGTAATCGGATGGACACCACCGTTTGCCAGCGTCGCTCCCATGATCGCCAGATCTTCCGTAGTAACACGCAGCGAGCACTGCCGAGTGTAAAGCTCGATCACGCGAGCCGGATCAACGGTGATATGACCATAGCTCTGCAGCAACCGAGCGATGCTCAGGTTGCGCATATTCGTCTCCATCTCGGAGGCGTAGACCCCTTCGTCGAGCTCCAGATCACGGCCGGCGAAAGCTGAAAGCCCCTGGAGGATGAACTCCCACTTCTCCTCCCAGGTCGACCCGGAAACCAGGGACGTCGTGGTCAGGGCGCCAGCGTTGACCATCGGGTTCATCGTGTGACCCTCATTCAACTCGATAGCCATCACCGAGTTAAACGGCAGCCCCGTGTTGTTGACACCGATTCGCTCACGCACCTCATCGTGGCCCACGGCGTCACAGACCAGCGCATAAACGAAGGCTTTAGCGATCGACTGAATCGAGAACTCTTGCTGCGAATCACCACTACTGAACCTGCTCCCCGTCGCCGAGGCCAGCGTCAAACCGAACCACCCAGGATCCGCCTCAGCCAGCTTCGGAATGTAACTCGCAACAGTCCCCTCCGACAGATCCACGTGCAGCTCATACGTCTGCTGCATCATGTTCTCAACGACCGCTGCCTCAGGAAGGTCTCCCGTGGAGACCACGTCAGTTTCCAAGTGACCTTGATCGCGCGCGTACGGGAACAAGACCGGATTCTTCGGATGATTCGACATGGCTCAAGCATACTGAGATCACAGCCACGCCACACGATGCACGACAGCATTGCCGCGCCAATTCCGCCGTCTCCGACCGCGAACATCACACATAGAGGAACTGCCGCTGCAGCATATGAAGTCCTACTCGGCTCGCCCAGAACGCCTCTAATAAGTGACGTCTTACGCCTGCCCGAGAGTTTGGTTATCCTCGATGGGCCCGAAAAGCCTACCGACTCTGTGAACTTGGTGGATTACCGCTAGACGGGCGACGTGGGATTCTCTCACCAAGCCGAGTCGTAGCATCCGTAAGCATTTTCCCTAACTGCTCGGGACAGCGCCTCCACGGCTACCTCGGTAACGTCCCGCCAGACCCAGGGCGCTTCACCGTGCGAGTCCGAGCTGTGAGCGGCTCGAAGCTTCGCATCGGATACGCCCGTCAAAGGCACGGTCACGGCAAGCTATGCCAGTACATGGCGGTCAAGGGAGTCGACCAGCGTGTTACCCGCGCAGGAAGCCCGAGGTGCCAGCGATCGGTCAACGTAGGGAGGACGCGGGCGGCGATGCTCATTGACGGCGGTCCCTGTGGTTAGGACTTCACGAGGCGGGCGATGGCGGCTGAGGCTTCGCGGAGCTTCTGCTCCGCGTCGTCTGCCTGAGCTTGGATGGCGTCGGTGACGCAGTGTTTGAGGTGGTCATCGAGCAGACCCAGAGCGACCGTATTTAGAGCGGAGGTAATGGCGCTGATCTGGGTGAGGATGTCGATGCAGTACTTGTCCTCGTCGATCATGCGGTGGATGCCACGGGCCTGGCCTTCGATGCGTTTCATCCGGGCGAGGTACTGGTTCTTGTCACTGATGTAGCCGTGGGCGGTCGTTGCCACGGGTGCCGTATTCGTCATAGTTCTTCCTTTTGGGTCAGGAACGGTCGAGGATGCGGTTGGTGCTCGCTTCGGGCGTGAGGTCGAGGCGACGCAGCAACTGGGCGTTGAGGGCGACGACGACGGTGGAGGCGGACATGAGGATTGCGCCGATGCTCATGGGAAGCACGAACCCGATGGGCGCGAGCACACCCGCTGCGAGGGGCACGGACACGAGGTTGTAACCGCCGGCCCACCACAGGTTCTGCTTCATCTTGCGGTACGAGGCGCGTGACAGCTCGTAGATCGAGAGTACCGAGCGCGGGTCGGAGGAAGCGAGGATGACGCCGGCGGATCCGATGGCGACGTCGGTGCCTGCTCCGATGGCGATGCCGACGTCGGCCTGGGCGAGGGCGGGGGCGTCATTCACGCCGTCGCCGACCATCGCGACCTTGCGTCCCTCGTCTTGGAGTTCTGCGACCTTGGCGGCCTTGTCCTCGGGGCGCACGCCGGCGAAGACCCGGTCGATGCCCAAGTCCTTGGCCACTGTGTCTGCGACGGCTTGGGCATCGCCGGTGATCATCACCACCTGCGCGCCCTGTGCGTGGAGTGCGTCGACGGCATCGCGGGACTCGGGCCGGATCTCATCGGCCAGCCGCAGTGCCCCGATGACCTCGCCGTCGGCGAGCACATGGAGGATGATCGCGCCCTCCTCCCGCCAGTGGTTCGCCACCGGCAGCTCTCGGGCGGAATGCTGTTCGAGCAGGTAGGGGCCGCCGACCTCGATCACGGTGCTGTCGACGGTCGCCTTGACCCCGACCGCGGGCGAGGATGAGAACTGGCTGGCCTTCGGCACGTCCAGATCGCGCGCCCGCGCGGCTCCGGTGATCGCGCGGGCGAGCGGGTGTTCACTGTCGGATTCGGCGGCGGCGGCCAGGGCGAGAACGTCGTCCTCGCTGCGGTCGCCTACCGGGTCGATGCCGGTGACGGCGGGCTCGCCCTTGGTCAGCGTGCCGGTCTTGTCAAAGAGGACCGCATCCACCGTGCGCATCGACTCCAGCGCGAGGCGATCCTTGACCAGCACCCCTCCCCGGGCCGCCCGCTCGGTCGCGATGGAGACGACCAACGGGATCGCCAGGCCCAGGGCGTGCGGGCAGGCGATCACCAGCACCGTGATGGTGCGCACGACAGCGGCATCGGGCATCCCGACGAGTGTCCATACGATCGCGGTGATCACTGCGGCCCCGAGGGCGAACCAGAACAACCATGCCGCAGCTGTGTCGGCGATCCGCTGCGCGCGAGACGACGACGCCTGAGCATCGGCGACGAGCTTCTGAATCCCGGCCAGGGCGGTGTCGTCGCCGGCGGCGGTGACCTCCACGCGCAGCCCGGAGTCGGTGGCGACGGTTCCTGCGACGATGTGGTCGCCGCTCTCGCGGCGCACGGTCTTGGACTCGCCGGTGACCATCGACTCATCCATCGAGGCCGAGCCGTCGACGATCCGACCGTCGGCGGGTACCGACGAGCCGGGCCGGACGATCACGACATCGCCGACCCGAAGGTCTGCCGGAGCGACCTTGATGATGTCGTCGCCGTCTACCTTCTCCGCCTCGTCCGGCAGCAGAGCTGCCAGCGAGTCGAGCGCGGAGGTGGTCTGGGCCAGCGACCGCATCTCGATCCAGTGCCCGAGGAGCATGATCACCACTAATAGGGCGAGCTCCCACCAGAAGTTCAGCTCGTGATCGAGAAGGTGCAGGGTCGCACCCCAGGACGCGATGAATGCCACGGTGATCGCCAGCCCGATCAGCAGCATCATGCCGGGTTTACGGGAGCGGACCTCGCTGATCGCGCCGGTCAGGAACGGCAATCCGCCCCAGAAGTAGATGACCGTGCCGAGGATCGGGGAGACCCACCGCACCCACTCGGCGTCGGGCAGGTGGTAGCCGATCAGGTGGGCGAACATCTCGTTGAAGCCGACCACCGGGACGGTGAGGACGAGCATGATCCAGAACAGCCTGCGGAACTGCCCGACATGATCGCCATGCCCGCCATGACCCCCGTGCCCTTCGTGAGTGGAATCACCCGCGTGCACGTCGTGTCCACGGTGATCCTGATGGTCGGCGTGACCGTCGTGCCCAGCATCGTGGCTGTGAGCAGAGTGGCTCTTGTGTTGGTGGTCGTGATGCGCGCGACCATGCTCGGGCGCGGAGTGGTGCTCTCGCGTCGCGTTGCCGCCACCGTGATCGTGATGATGTTCGCTGTGCTTGTCGTTCATGCCGGTCTCACTGCTCCTGGTCCGCGTCCGCCCTGTGGCGGGTTAGCTGGTGGGTTCGATTTCGCTTTCGACGACCCACTTGTGATTGGTCATGGTCATGCCGTCGGCTTCGTAATCGACGACGTAGACGGTCTCGTCGGTGGAGGACGCGATCGTCGCGGTGACACCGCTCATGCCTTCCATGTGATCGGCGAGCAATACCACCTCGGTTCCATCGGCAAGGCGCTGGTCACCAGCGTCCTCGATCTCTTCCTGCACGACCCACTTGTGATCCAGAACCTCGGGACCTTCTTCCGGGGTGTAGTCAACGGAGTAGGTGTAGGTGTCGTAGGCGCCAACGATCGTCGCTGTCGCGCCGTCCATGCCGTGCATGTGATTCGCGGTGAGTGTCACCTCGCTGCCCACCGGATAGGTCGGGTCGGTGGCGTCGACCATGCCGTCAGGCACCGGGCCGCCATCTGCCGGGTGATCCATACCGTCGTGGTCGCCACCGTGACCGCCGTGCTCTGCAGAGGGTGACGCCTCGGGCGTCTCTTGGTCGTTCGCACACCCAGCCAGTGCCAGGATGCCGCCGAGCGCAGCGACGGCGATGCTAAGTCGTAGATGCTTGTTCATGTGTGTCGATCCTTTCCTCGTTTCCCGTCGGAGCCGGGTCTCGTGCTAGCTCCGCTGCGGCGGATACCGCGCCCACCGTGCAGGGGAGCGGGCGGACGCGGCCTCCGATCCACTTGCTGTCAGATCAGAAAGTTCACCATCCACGATGACTGCACACGATCACCACAACCACGGCCGCAGTGACGGTTCAGTTGTCTTAGCCCTGTACCGGCTGGCGTGCCGGTGCAGGGGCGTTCCCCGCGGGCGCGGCCTGGTCGTCGTCGGCCTTGGCCTTGAATGTGCGCAGCCGCAGACTGTTACTCACGACGAACACAGACGAGAGCGCCATCGCGGCTCCGGCGAGCATGGGGTTGAGTAGCCCGAAGGCAGCCAGCGGGATTGCGGCGGTGTTATAGGCGAAGGCCCAGAACAGATTCGTCTTGATCGTGCCCATCGTTTTCCGTGACAGGCGGATCGCGTCGGCGGCCGCGCGCAAGTCGCCGCGCACCAGGGTGATGTCGGCGGCCTCTATCGCGACATCGGTGCCGGTGCCCATCGCCAGGCCCAGATCGGCTTGGGCGAGTGCGGGAGCGTCGTTGACGCCGTCGCCGACCATCGCCACGGTCTTGCCCTCACCTTGCAGGCGGGTGACGACGTCGACCTTGTCCTTCGGCAGCACCTCCGCGATGACTTGGCCGATGCCGACCTCGGCGGCGACCTGCTCGGCGACGGACTGATTGTCGCCGGTGAGCAGCACCGGAGTCAGGCCGAGTTCCTTGAACTGGCGGATCGCTTCAGCGCTGGTGGGCTTGATCTGGTCGGAGACCACGAGCACACCGCGCGCCTGGCCGTCCCAGCCGACAGCGATCGCGGTCTTGCCCTGCGACTCGGCCTCCTGCTTCGCAGCAAGGAGCTCATCGTCGAGATGGATCGACCAGTCGGCGAGCAGTGACTCTCGTCCGGCGAGCACGGCGTGGCCGTCGACGGTGCCCTGCACGCCTTTGCCCTCGATATTCTCGAAGGACTCCGGCGTCGGCAGCTCACCCACCTCGGAGGCGGCACCTGCGGCGATGGCTTGAGCGATCGGGTGCTCGGAGTAGTCCTCCAGGCCGCCCGCGATCCGCAGCAGCTCCTCGCGGGTGGTGCCGTCGGCGGTGAAGACGTCGGTGAGCGTCATCTTTCCGGTGGTGACGGTGCCGGTCTTGTCCAACACGATCGTGTCCACGCGCTTCGTGGATTCCAGTACCTCCGGTCCTTTGATGAGCACGCCCATTTGCGCGCCCCGCCCGGTGCCGACCAGCAGCGCCGTGGGCGTCGCGAGGCCCAGCGCGCAGGGGCAGGCGATGATCAGTACGGCGACGGCGGCGGTGAACCCAGCCGAGAGCGGGAATCCGGCCCCGATCCACGCGCCGAGTGCGGCGACCGCGACAGCGATCGCGATCGGCACGAACACCCCGGAGACGCGATCTGCCAGACGCTGGATCTCGGCCTTGCCCGATTGGGCATCCTCGACCAGCTTGGCCATCTGGGCCAGCTGGGTATCGGCGCCGACCCGGGTGGCCTTAACCACGAGGCGTCCTCCGGCGTTCACTGTGGCGCCGGTGACGTTGTCACCCTCGCCGACCTCGACGGGGATGGACTCGCCGGTCAGCATGGACGCATCGATCGCAGAGCTACCGGAGGTGATGATCCCGTCGGTGGCGATCTTCTCGCCGGGCCGGACGACGAACTCGTCACCGACGCTCAACTCCTCGATCGAGATCCGCTCTTCCCTGCCGCTCCGCAGGACCGAGACCTCTTTCGCGCCGAGTTCGAGCAGGGCGCGGAGGGCGGCTCCAGCGCGGCGTTTGGAGCGCTTCTCGAAGTACCGGCCGAGCAGGATGAAGGTGATCACCCCGGCGGCGACCTCTAGGTAGATGTGCCCGAGGCCGTCGGAGCGGGAGATGGTGAACTCGAAGGGGTGGACGACGCCACGATCTCCCGCGGTGCCGAAGAACAGGGCGATGACTGACCAGATCATGGCGGCGGTCGTGCCGATGGAGATGAGCGTGTCCATCGTCGCCGCGCCGTGCTTGAGGTTCATCCAGGCAGCTTTGTGGAACGGCCACCCCGCCCAGACGACCACGGGAGCGGCCAAGGTGAGGGAGGCGAAGCCCCAGTAGTCGAACTGCAAGGCCGGGATCATCGCCATCGCGATGACAGGCACCGTCAGAATCGCCGACCCGATGAGCCGCTGGCGCAGCACCCGCAGCTCAGCATCCTCACGTGACGCGCCGTCATCATCATCGCCCGGCGCGAGTGCGCCCTTGACGGCGGGGAGCTCGGCGGTGTACCCCGTCTTCTCCACCTCCGCGATCAGCAGCTGCGGGTCATAGCCCGCCGGGGCGGTGACGCTGGCCTTCTCGGTCGCGTAGTTCACAGAGGCGGTGATGCCGTCGAGCTTGTTGAGCTTCTTCTCGATTCGGTTCGCGCAGGAGGCGCAGGTCATGCCACTGATCTGCAACTCGACCCCGGTAAGATTCACCCCGGAGCCGGTCGTCTGGGTACTGGTGTCCTCAGTGGTCATGGCCCTCTCCTTCCTCGTGCTCGCCGGTTCCGTCTCCGGGGCTTGGCTGGCTCTCACTGCTACCGGTGGTATCGATCACCAGTGGCGCGGTATGCACCTGCCCATCGACCTGGAAGTCCAGGTAGAGCAGGTATCGGCCCGGCGTGGGCGCTGTGGCCTCGAAGACGATCTCCGGGCCGGACGTTTCACCGGCGGCAGGCGCGTCACCGTGGGGGTGGACGTGCAGGTAGGCCAGGTCTCCGTCGCGCAGGGCGACCAGGTGACCGAACGCGCCCAGATAGGGTTCGAGCGTCGTGACCGATTCACCGTCACGGGTGACGGTCATGGTCAGCTCGGAGGCTGAACCGGCGACGAGGTCACCGGACACGGCCACATCGAACCCCTCGGCCGTGGTCGCCAGGGTGGGCTGCACCGGAACCGGCTCGTAAGAACCCGCGACCTGCAGCATCGTGGACAAGGTCAGACCCTCACCGGTCTCCGCCGGGACGAAGTCCGCGAAGATCCGGTAGGTGCCAGCCGACTCCCACTGCCAGGGGATCGACCAGATGCCGGTCTCATCCCGTTCGGGGTGGACGTGGGCGAAGTGCTGCCCGTCGGCGCGGACGGCAACCAGGTGCATTTCCTCCTCATGGTCGCGTTCAAAGTCGGTCACCGGGTTCCCGTCGGGTCCTGTGATCGCGAACGTCAGTTCGCCCTCGTCGCTAGGTCCGGTCGGAGCGCTCACGCTGGTGAGCTGGTAGCCGTCCTGGGCCAGGCCGAGGCCCAGGGCGGCCGTGCCGGCCTTGTGGCCCTCATGCCCGCCGCTGTTCATCTCTTCTTCTCTGTGGTGGGTGTTGTCTGCGGTGTCTTCCGCCCAGGACTGCACGGTATCCTCTGGAATGATCGTGTTCGCCGTGAATGCGCTCACGCCGAACACGGCCACGAGGGCAAGCCCGTACAGGCCAAGCCGTGCAGCGGCTTTCATCTCAGCTCCTGACGGCGGTGTAGCCGGCCTCGTCGACAGCTGTGATCACCGCGGCGTCATCGACGGGCTGCTCAGAGGTGACCGCGAGACGCCCGGTCTGTGCGCTCACCTCGATACCAGTCACGCCGCTGATCTCGGAGACCTCGCTGCGGATCGCGATCTCGCAGTGCCCGCAGCTCATGCCGGTCACCTGGTACTCGGTTGTCGTTGCCATATCTATAACTCCCTCACTCGTGTCTGATTTATCCCAGACTATACCCAGGGGGGGTATGATTCAACTGACGGTCGCTTCGACCTCTTCCTGCGCCTGCCCGGTCGGGCGGACGTGGCGCGGCGGGCGGCACCGAGCTCTCGACGAGGTCGGTGGTCAGCGCCATCGAGGGAGCGACGCCGGGGTAGGTGATCACGAAGCTCGCGATGACCACTGCCAGGCTGGTGCCCGCGTCGAGTTGGGTGAACAGCGAGTACACTCCGCCCAGCGCGGCGGGCGAGAGTAGGAACACTGCCAGTGCCCCGGAGACGGTGCGGTTGGCGAACAGGCGCACAGTCCAGCAGAGGCTTCTTCGCACGGAGCTGGCGGATCACGAACCACAGTCCGATCAGGGCGCCAGCGATCAGCAGGCCGATCCAAGGGCCGATGGGCGCCTGGACGGCGAAGCGCTTGATGCCGTAGATGATCGCCAGCAGCCCGCCGACCAAGAGGATGGCGCTGAACAGGTCGATCCGCGCGGTGGGTCCTTGTTCTCGGGCACGAGCAGGGGCGCGCCGATGGCGACGAGTGCCATGATCGGCACTGCGACCAGGAACGTCGCCTGCCAGCCGAAGACCTCCAGCAGCAACCCAGTCAGCAGCGGGCCGAGGGCGACACCGGTGAAGATGCCGTCCCTCTATTGCCGTCCCTCTATTGCCGCCCGCCTTGCACGCCTCGATCCCAGCTTGCGTGGCGAGGCACGGGAAGAGAGCGTGCCGCGCATTCGTGAGGAAGAGAATGCGAAGAAGCCCCGCACCGCCGTTGCAGGTTTCGACCTCACGTTCTCGCCGTCGAAGTCGGTCAGCGCGATCTGGGGCGTGGCCGACGCGGGTACGCAAGCCCTGATTGCGCAGGCCCATCACGCCGCGATGCGAGACACCATCGCCATGCTGGAAGATCGCGTCGCTGTAACCCACGTCGGTGCGGGAGGTATCGCGCAGATGCCGATCGAGGGCGTGATCGCCACCACGTGCGACCACTACGACAGCAGAGCGGCAGACCCGCAACTACATACGCACGTCGTGGTCTCGAACAAGGTGCAACATGAGCCCCAGAACATCAACCTTCCCAGCCACACCACGAACTACCCAGCCACACCACGAACTACACTGACCAAAGATGGCACGAGTCAGGCCCGACATCACGGATCCGGCTCGGCAACGTGGCGCTCGAGCGCCGCACAATCCGGCTCGAGGTGCTGGCCGACAGATTCAAGGCCAAGCGCGTCGAGTAGGCAGAACACGGTCAGATCAGGGGGCACGAAGGTAGCGTGGTGCACGTTGAGGTCTTCCGGATGGGCGGTGTAGGAACTTCCATCATCTGAAGGCCTCGACCTTCATCCAGGCAGCGACGCGCTCAGCGACCTACACCCTCATTTACGATGAGCCGATTTTTCAGCACCCCGTCTCGCTCGCGTACCAGTGGCCCACACACGCTATGGCTGAGGTCGGCACCGCTGCAGGTTTCAAAATTGTGACACAGTACGCGGATCCGCGACGACCTCACGCCATCATGCTTGCGCGGAAGCCCGTGACTTGATCTGCATCAAGGCCAAGACCCGCGCCCGCCCATATCCTGAAAACACGATGGATCAGGAAAATATCCCGGTCACACCCACATGTAGGGCAACGAGGAAGGGCTCCCGATGAGCAACACGACTGATACCACCCACACTCTCCTGCGTGCTGAGGGATTCTCTTGCCCCTCGTGTGTCAGCAAGATCGAGAAACAGGTCGGACGCCTCGACGGTGTCGAGGGTGTGAAAGTCCATTTTGCGTCCGGACGTGTCGAGGTTGACCACGACGAAACCACGACGTCGGTCGATGACCTGATTGCCGCCGTCAACAAGGCCGGATATAAATCCAAGGCCTCCGCATTCTGACACTCACCTTCTGATTTGAAAGACGGCGGCATCGTGACAGCTTTCCGAACATGGAGACGAGGCAACTGGTTCATTCCAGTTGTTTCTGGCATCCTGATCCTTGCTTCATTCGGCGTCGAACAACTAGCCAGTGGGGCGTGGAATATCACCGTCGGCCCGCAATGGTGGATCGACGCAGGCGAACACGCCCACGGAACAGGGCATGTCTTCACGCTCGCCAATGCGTTCATGCTCGCGGCGGCGATCGTCGCCGGCTACGGCATCGTGGTGAAAGCGTTCCGCGCCCTGATGGTGAAGTTCATCAGCATCGATCTGCTCGTATCGATCGCGGCCATTGGTGCGACCATCATCGGGAACTTCTGGGAGGCGGCCGCGGTCACCTTCTTGTTCGCTATTGGTCGCGCACTCGAAGCAGGCACGATGAACAAGACACGTGCGGCACTCGCCACCCTTGTGGCGGTAGCACCCGACACCGCGGTTGTGCTTCGCGACGGTGGCCAGGTCGAGATCCCCGCAAGTCACGTGCGCATGGGCGAGATCGTGCTGGTCAAAAACGGCGCGAAAGTCCCCGTCGATGGGCAGGTGGTATCGGGCGCCGGCGCAATCGACGAGGCCTCGATCACCGGCGAATCCATCCCGGTAGAGAAAACCAAATCAGATCATGTGTTTGCCGGCACGATCTCGCGAAGCGGATTCCTTCAGGTGTTGGCAACAGGGATCGGCGCAGACACGACTCTCGCGCGCATCATCCACCGAGTCGAAGAGGCGCAGGACGCGAAGGCCAAAACCCAGGCATTCATCGACCGCTTCTCGAAGTGGTACACGCCAGCGGTGATGGTGCTTGCTTTGGTTGCCGGTCTCATTTCTGGTGACGTCGTGCTTGCGCTGACCCTGCTGGTCATCGGTTGCCCCGGTGCGTTGGTGATTTCGATTCCGGTGGCGATCGTCTCTGGAATCGGCCGCTCCGCCCGCAATGGCATCCTCATCAAGGGTGGCGAGTACCTGGAGACGTCATCGAAGATCTCGGCCGTCGCGGTCGATAAGACCGGCACCCTCACCGAGGGCAGGCCGGAATTGACGGATATCGTCGTGCTCGATCCGGCTCGGAAGCGGAGCGATGTGCTGCGCTGGGCTGCCGCTGCAGAAGCTGGATCCGAGCACCCGCTGGCCCGCCCGATCCTTGACACCGCACGAGATGAAGGCGTTGCCCCCGACGGGATCCCAGGCACCGTCACCCCGGTGATCGGCAAGGGGATTGTGGTCGACGTCGATGGCAAACGGGTGCTCATCGGAAACGCGCCGCTACTCACGCAATACGGCATCACGGACGACGCGGGTTCAGCGGTGGTCGCTGATGAGTTGGCCGCTGCCGGCAAGACCCCGATGATCGTCGCCGTGGGCGACGCAGTGATCGGTGTGATCGGTGTTGCCGATACCGTCCGGGAGGATGCGCCCGAAATGATCCGACGCTTGCACGCGGCCGGGGTAAAGAAGGTCGTGATGCTCACCGGCGACACTCGGCTTGTGGCAGAGGCCATTGGGCGGGCCGTTGGGATTGATGAGATTCATGCGTCGCTGCTACCCGAGGATAAACTGGACGCCGTCGCCCAGATGCAACGCGAGGGCCACACCGTCGCGATGGTCGGTGACGGAGTGAATGATGCTCCTGCGCTGGCAACAGCAGACATCGGGGTAGCAATGGGGGCTGCCGGGTCTGCCGTCGCGGTCGAAACCGCAGACATCGCCCTGATGGGAGACAACCTCCTGAAACTGCCCGAGGCGATCCGACTCGCTAAACGCACGGTGAGTGTGATGCGACAGAACATCATCATCGCACTGACCACCGTGGTCCTCCTCCTGGTCGGCGTTTTCGCCGGAGGCGTAACCATGGCAATCGGGATGCTCGTACACGAAGGGTCAGTACTTGTGGTGATTCTCAATGCGATGCGACTGCTGCGCAACACACAAGGTGCCACAACCATGCCGAAATCCGAACGCACACCCAGCCGCACGGCTGAACCGGCAGTTGCCGAGCGCTAACAGAACAAACTCTCAGAAAGAAAATGAGGACAACATGACCGACAAACACACCAATATCGGTAGGAACGTCGAGCACTTCATCATCGCGGACATTGCGAAGGAGAACGTGAGCTTCCGAAAGGTGCTCTGGACCGGAGAGCACTCCCAGCTCGTGGCAATGACGGTTCCGGTGGGAGGAGAAATCGGTGACGAGGTGCACGAGACCACCGACCAGCTGCTGAGCTTCGTTTCCGGTACTGGTGAAGCCGATCTCGACGGTCACACCCACGCGGTCGATGCCGGCGATCTGTGTGCCGTTCCCGCAGGCACACGCCATAACTTCCGCAACACCGGTGACGAACCGTTGGTGCTCTACACGGTGTATTCACCACCCGAGCACGCGGTCGATGCAGAGTACACCACCAAGGAACTGGCAGACGCCGCCGAGGCCGCAGGTGAAGATACCCCTCCGCACGCGAACTGAGCGAACGACATCCGAATGAGGAACATGGGAGGGCCGCACGAACCTGAGGCCACTCCAACATATGCGCCCGAACGCGTAGCATTCAGATTACTCGCGTAACTCATACGGCTCACGGAATATCGCGCGTTGCCATACTAGTGAGAGAGGAGGCCTATGTTTACGCCGCTGCCAGCCGTGGACACAGCTCGCTCCGAAGAACTCTGCGTGGCACGGGTTCCGCTCTTTCGCGGGCTCACGCACGAACATCAGCTCGAGGTCGCCCGGGTGGCACGCCCGACACTGCTCGATCGCACTGAACGAGTGTACTCGGGAGGCTCGAACATTTCGCAACTGATGGTGGTGCACACTGGCCGAGTCAAGATCTCGCGAACGAGCCCCGACGGGCATGAGCAGATCATTCGGGTGCTCGGCGCCGGGGATTTCATCGGAGAGTCAGCGTTTCTCAGCGGTGTCCGCCCTGATCATGAAGCGACCGCACTCGAACCAGCACAATTGTGTGTCTTCCATCATGCTGATCTCGGTCGCCTCGTGGAGAAGCACCCGAGTATCGGGTTGCGAATGCTGGAGAGTGTCAGCCGGCGTCTGAGAGAAACCGAAGCGCGATTGGCCTCTGTCATTTCGGGAGATGTCACCTCCAGACTCGCAAGCTATCTGCTGACTTTGCCCACGCGGCATGGATCAGGGATCTACCCGGAGGTCTTGCTGCCATTGGCGAAGAAGGATATTGCCTCATTGCTGGACACCACCCCGGAATCGTTGAGTCGACAGCTGCGCCATCTCAGCGACTCCGGCGTAATCACACAAGCACCCCGAGGCAAGATCACGATCACCGACATCGACGCACTGAGCACGCTCTCAACAAACTCGTGAAGAAGAAGGACTCGTAGGGTGATGGCAGCTCCTCAGTCTGAACGCGGCACGAAGCGGCGACCCATGCATGAGGTGCTGCCGTTTCTTCGTAGCAGGCCGCTCATGATCTTCGTCGTGATCGGCCTAGCTGCCGGTGTAACTCTGTGGTCTCTCGGGCAGACCCTGCCCCTCGCCATGGTCGCATACATCGTCATCGGAGTCGTGATCTTCGTCACTGCCGTTGGTATGGTGCGCGATCTGATGAGCGGGCACTGGGGACTCGACATTCTCGCAGTGATCGCGATGATCGCGACCCTTGCGGTTGGTGAGTATGTGGCGGGTCTCATCATCGCGCTGATGCTGACCGGCGGCGAAGCGCTCGAAACACTCGCCGCGCGCCGGGCGAGCCGCGAACTCGACACCTTGCTGAACCGGGCACCGGTCTACGCGCAGCGTGTGGACCCGCATACCGATGAGGTGGATCGTATCCCGATCGCAGATGTGGTGATCGGGGATGAACTCCTGGTGCGATCCACCGAAGTGCTGCCCGTAGACGGCACCCTCATCTCGGCGCGAGCAGTCATCGACGAATCCTCGGTCACCGGCGAACCGCTCCCCGTCACATACCAGGCCGGTGACGCGCTGCTCTCGGGCACGATAAACAACACCGAAACGTTCACAATGCGCGCGGACAAAGCCGCACACGACTCGCACTACGCGTCGATCGTGCGCCTCGTTGAGGGAGCGGTGGAATCTCGGGCGCCAATGGTGCGCCTTGCCGATCGCTATGCCGTGCCTTTCACGATCGTGTCGCTGCTCATCGCGGGTCTCGCCTGGTACCTCAGTGGGGATCCGGTGCGATTTGCGGAGGTGCTCGTCGTAGCCACCCCGTGCCCGTTGTTGATCGCCGCACCAGTGGCCTTCATGGGCGGCATGAGTTCCGCGGCAAAGTTGAACGTGATCATTAAAGACGGTGGCGCGTTAGAGGTACTTGCCCGTGTGCGTACGGCTGCGTTCGATAAGACCGGAACCCTTACGCAGGGCAGACCAGATGTGGTCGAGATCCGCCCAATCACCCGCTCTACAGATGAGATACTCCGGCTCGCCGCTGCTGCGGAACAGTATTCGGTGCATGTGTTCGCTGGGCCGATTGTCGCCCACGCTGTGGAGAAGCAGCTGCAGTTGCCCCAGGTAACGGCGGCTGAGGAGTTCGCTACGAACGGAGTGCAGGCGACACTCGCCGACGACAGCGTGGTGCCGGTCGGAAAACCGGCATTCATCGAAGAAGTCGCCGGTGCGTTCGCGCGTACCCCGCTCGCGGCTGGGGAAACGGCCGTGTACGTGTCGGTTGACAGTGATTTTGCCGGTGTCATCGTGGTCTCCGACCCGCTGCGCTCCCACGCTTCCGAGACGATCGCCCGCCTCCGCGAAACCGGCGTGGAGCAGATCGTGATGGTGACCGGCGACGTCGCGCCGACTGCGGAATCAATCGCCGCCGATGCGGGCATCACCACGGTGCACGCCGAAACAACACCTCAGAGCAAGGTGGACATCGTGGTGGCATTGCGGCCTCGGCCCGTGATGATGGTGGGCGATGGCATCAATGACGCTCCGGTGCTCGCTGCTGCCGATGTCGGGGTCGCGATCGCAGGCCGCGGGGCAACCGCGGCAAGCGAGTCAGCATCCGCCGTGATCACCTCCGACGACGTGTCGCGCGTGGCCGATGTGGTGCAGGTATCGCACATGACGGTGAAGATCGCATTGCAGTCGATCTGGATGGGCATCATCATCTCGGTCGGGCTCATGCTTGTGGCAGCGTTCGGGTACCTTCCGGCGGTAGCGGGCGCGTTGTTGCAGGAGATCGTGGATCTTGTCGCGATCCTCTCCGCACTGCGTGCCCTGCGCGCATACCGAAGTGTGACTCGTTTCCGTGAGGCCGGACAGCCGCTACGTCACCGTGCAGATTTCACGCCACGCGTGTAGCGCTGATTGCGGAGCAGGTGCTCGCGCGTTGGGAAGATGAGGTGCATTGCCGTGACGTTGTTCATCAGTTGGATGCCGTCTCCAAGCGTTCGCCTTTGCAGGATTCCTGATGACCTCAAGCGCACTTCGCGAATGCTTGAATGACCCGGAGTCTGACCTGAGTCGTGCCGATTTTGGTGCGCCAGCAAGGCACTAAGCCGCAACACGAGCCCCAGAAAATCAACAATCCCAACCACACCACGAACCAGACTAACCAAAGATGGCGCGAGTCAGGTCAGATGTCTTTCGTGTGCAGCCAGATCGTGCCGCGGTGCTTGTTAAAGCGCTCAGCGATAAGGCGGACGCTCTCGCCGCTGGCCCTCGCCGTTCTAATAGCGTCCACTTCCTCTGGCGTGGGAGGCGTTCTAGGCGGTCTGCTCGGCTCTGTCACGATATCGAAGCGCTCTCCTGCCGCGTGGCTTCGCCATCGTAGACGCCCCGCCGTGCCTGCTCCCACACCGCTTCTAGGCGATCGAACCGATGCTGTACGTTCGGTTTTAGTCCATTGAGGGGCACCCCGCTCTGACCGCGAAAAGCCCTCGGTTTCCGACTGTTCGGAGACCGAGGGCTTCGCTGTTACCTCGGCGGGGCCGCGGTGATGTTCAAGGTTGGCTTGCGGTGGTGCACTGACAGGTAGCGCAATCCTTCTGGGCCGGCCTGGAAGCGGCGCTGAGATCGTCGCGGCAACCAGACAATATCGCCCCGCACCAACTGAACGTCGCCGCCTTCGGTACTCAGGGTTCCGCTCCCCGCGACCACGTGGATCAGCACATCTAGTTCCGGACCATTGTGGGTGTCGATGCGGTCCCCTGCGCCGAGCGCGATGACGTTGGCATCCATGTCCCGTGCGGCAGGAGTGAGCTGCCAGATCGACCCACCAGAGGTGACGTCGTCATCATGGTCGGCTGTCTCAGTGGAACCCATCCACCGTGGCAGTGCAGTACTCGTCAGCTTGGTGATCCGCACCCGCCACACCCCAGCGTTCTCCCCCAGCGATTCCCACACGAAAGACCCGGGCAACTCGCGGTCAAAATCTTGGTGCAGCCGCTCAGGTTCGTGGTCGGCGAGTAAGAGCAGAGCGTCACCGACGTTTAAGTGGTCGAATCGCACGAAAATCTGCCGATGTCTCCGGGGTCGCGGAATGTCGCGGAGATCGATCTCGACTTCAGTCATCACCTATCACCCTTTCAGCCGGAGCCACCTCTTCGGCGGTGCTCTCATGCTACGTCGGTCATATCGGTTCGACGTATGCTGGGCTCATCGAGAGCGAGACCTGATTCTGTAGAGAGGACGAAGCTATGACAGACGCCGAAGCACACGGTGCACCGGAAATTTCGCCGGTCGGCCTGAAGCAGATCCAGGAGTCGTTGCTGGCCGCGGCCCGCTCGTCGCGTGCCCAGCGGGCGGCCAAGTCCGTCTACGGTTCGCGAGACACGAAGATGGGCCAAACCGTACTCGCACTGCTGGCCGGAGCAGAACTGGCTGAGCATGACAGTCCGCCCGAAGCCGTGTTGCAGGTGCTGACCGGACGCATTCGCCTCCATGGCAAGGACCGCTCGTGGGAACTGACCGCGGGCCAGCTTCTGCCGATTCCGCCGGAGCGTCATTCCGTGACCGCATTGGAGAACAGCGTTTTTCTGCTCACCGTCATCCGCGGCGCCTAGCGTCCGGGAATAATCCCGGAGCGACCTCCTGACACCGCGAACCGGCGAGGGGGACGCACTAACGGTCCGTGTCGGCCCGCAGGTGGTGTGTCAGAAATCCCAAGGCCGCACGGTGCGCGCGGTTGAAATCTGCCTGCTCACTGCCCTCCGCCATACCGGTGGCATAACCGGCGAGAAAGCCTCCGAGAAGGATGTCTAAATCTTCCCCCTGAGCCCGCGATTGAACGGCTGTGAGGAAATTCCGCAGACGTTCGTCGTCAAGCTGCGGATCCCCCAACTCCATAGCAGAGGCGACGTCGGTGAACCACAACGGTAGAGAAGTCATTGCCCTAGTGTACGGCGGACCCGCCGCCCGATATTCTGACCGGCCGTCACAGCGTACACAGACAACGAGAGACCCTCTCCGAGGGGAGAGGGTCTCTCGTTGCAGTCTTTACCCGGCCATCATTCCGGGGTATTGGCTGTGGTCCGATCAGCCAACGTAGGTGTAGTAGCCCATCAGGGGGTTGCGGCTCACGGAGTGCAGGAAGGTGCCCACGGAGGGGTTCTGCGCGCCGATCATCTGGCCGTTGCCCACGTAGATGCCTACGTGGCTGCCGCCATTCTGGTAGACCAGGTCGCCGGGCTTCGGGTTCGAGGTACGCACGAACTGGCCGGAGTTGCGGATCGCGGAAGTCTGCGAAGGAATGGTGATGCCGGCCTGGGCATAGGCCCACGCGGTGAAGCCGGAGCAGTCCCAGCCGCCGGGGCCCTTGCCGCCAAAAACGTAAGGCTGACCGATACCCGAGTAAGCGGCCGACACCACGGCGCCCATGCTGCCGGAGGCCGAGGAGGCCGGAGCTTCCTGCTCGACGGTCTCTTCGGCTTCATGAGCGGAAGTCTGAACGCTTTCCTGCGACTGCTGAGTCGAAGAAGCGGAAGAATCGGTGGCGGTGGTGGACTGCTGACCCACGTTTGCGTTAGTGACCGGGGTCAGGTCCTCTTCCGGCTCCGGTTCGGGAGCGGGGGTGGAGGACACGGAGGCACGCTCGATGGTGACTTCAGCGTCGGCCTCTGCCACGGTGAGGGTGGTTGCCTTGGAGGCGCGCTCCAGGTCAACGTTGGCGGCTGGCAGAACGCTGGTGTCGCGTGCGGTCGGAACCGGCGAAGCGTTGACTGCAGGGGCGCCCAGGGTCAGCACCATGGTCGAAGCAGCAGCCACGACAGCGGTTTGGCGACCGAAGTTGCCGGCGTTGATGGTCACTGCCTTGGACATTGCGTCCAGGGTGAAGTTTGACGCAGGGGTCGCGCGGTGGCGGGCGACGGAAGCGCGCTTCGACACGATAGAAACCTCTCTCAGGTGCTTTCAGGACATAGGCCTGCCCCCGCCATGATGGTGTTTGACGACTGCTTTTTCATCGTGAGCCGCGGGGGTTCAGCAAGCTCTTGATGTGTGACCCGGAGATCTCTCCTGCCTGGGCACCGCTTCAGCGTATATCAAACCGATACCGAATGTCACGCTGAGATAACGGCATGGTGGAAAAATGTCACGACGGATCCTCAACTTCCGCGGAATTTCGCCAATTTTCGGCAGTGATCTTCTGTGATCTTTGCTGTGATTTTCGTGTCCTACGGCGTGTTGCCGTGATCCATATTCCTCTTTAACGGCACCGGCGCCGCGTTGTGCGGCGCCGGTGCTGGGAGGTTCCGGAGAAGCGATTCTGGTGATTTCTCCTGAGTTGAGATCAGGAACGGACCACCCGAATGTGGTGTGCGGTCTCTTCGGAGATCTCCAGACCTTCATCGGAGAAGTCTTCGCGAGAATCATCCAGCGCCACGGCAGGGCCCGGCTCGATGGTGCGCACCGCAACGTAACCGTCGGAGGGGCTTGCTTTAATGACCGCGCCGGGGCGGATGCCTGCTGCAGCCAGCTGGGCCAGCAGCTCGGGATCAGTCTGGATGGCTTCGGTGAGCAACAGAATGCGGAACGTGCCCGGAGTCGTCAGGGCCACAGTCAGGTGCTCCCCCTCATACCGAGTGGGGCCTTCTGCCGTGTCCGGGCCGCCGATTTCACCCAGACCCGGAATTGGGTTGCCGAAGGGCGAGTACACCGGCTGGTTCAGCAGATCGACGAGACGACGCTCGACTTGATCGCTCATCACGTGCTCCCAGCGGCAGGCCTCTTCATGCACGTAGGGCCAGTCCAGACCAATGACGTCGGAGAGCAGACGCTCGGCAAGACGGTGTTTGCGCATCACCTTGGACGCGGTGTCCAGCCCGGTGTCGGTCAGCTCAAGATGTCGATCGCCAGCCACCTTCACCAGTCCGTCACGCTCCATGCGCGCAATCGTCTGAGACACGGTGGGACCGGAATGATCCAGGCGCTCCGCGATCCGCGCCCGCAATGGAGTAATCCCTTCCTCCTGCAGCTCGTAGATCGTACGCAGATACATTTCGGTCGTGTCGATCAAGTCGGTCATGCTCGCCTACGCTCCTCGTCACCATGGGGAGCCGCGTGAATCGCGGCTCCCAGAACGACCGCCGTCCGACCAGCAGGGGTCGGCCAGCGGCCCATCAAGTATCGTGCATATCCTACCCACCTGGGTCAACAATGTTCATGGGTCAATCCCCCGGGTTCGCGTTCAGCGACATAAAACCGGGCATGTCATGACCGTACGCGCGCTTTCTCTCGTGACCAGAGACAATAGGAACGGCGCGGAGCCGACCCTGAGCCGACCCCGCCCGGCCGATAACGGACAAGCACTATAAGGAGTACAGGTGAGCACCTCCACCGTCACTATCCCCAACGACCTTCTGCCCCGTGACGGACGATTCGGCGCCGGCCCCTCCAAGGTCCGCCCCGAGCAGGTCGCCGCTCTCAGCGAGGCCGGTGCACAGCTGCTGGGCACCTCCCACCGTCAGGCCCCGGTGAAGAACCTGGTGGGTTCGGTGCGCGAAGGCATCACCCAGCTGTTTTCCGCTCCCGAGGGCTACGAGGTCATCATGGGCGTCGGTGGCTCCACCGCATTCTGGGATGCCGCATCCTTCGGGCTGGTGCGCAATAAGGCACAGCACCTGAGCTTCGGAGAGTTCGGTTCGAAATTCGCCAAGGCCACCAACAAGGCCCCTTTCTTGGAAGCGTCCTCGATTCTGACCGCCGAGCCGGGGACTCGCCCCGAGCCTGTCGCCGAGACCGGTGTGGACGTCTACGCCTGGCCGCACAACGAGACTTCGACCGGAGTGTCTGCGCCCGTGCAGCGCGTAGCCGGCGCGGATGCCGATGCCCTAGTGCTGGTGGATGCCACGTCCGGTGCGGGCGGCTTGCCCGTGGATGTCGCCGAATCCGACGTCTACTATTTTGCCCCGCAGAAGAACTTTGCCTCCGATGGCGGCCTGTGGTTGGCTCTGTTCTCCCCCGCCGCGCTGGCCCGGGTTGAGGAGATCTCGGCATCCGGTCGCTGGATCCCGGACTTCTTGGACGTGAAGACCGCTGTCGATAACTCGGTGAAGAACCAGACCTACAACACTCCGGCGCTGGCCACTCTGGTGATGCTCGATGAGCAGCTGTCCTGGATGAACTCCAACGGCGGGTTGGACTTCACCACCGCCCGCACCAAGGATTCCTCGGACCGGATCTACACCTGGGCCGAGCAGTCGACCTTCGCCACCCCGTTCGTGACGCGTGCGGAAGACCGTTCCCAGGTGATCGTCACTGTCGACTTTGACGAGGCCGTCGACGCCGCCCAGGTCGCTTCGATACTGCGCGCCCACGGTGTGGTGGACACGGAGCCGTACCGGAAGCTGGGACGCAACCAGCTACGCATCGCCACCTTTGCCGCGATCGAGCCCGAAGATGTGTCGGCACTGCTCTCCTGCATCGACCACGTGGTTGCGCAACTCGGCTAAGTCGGGCCCGCCCGGCAGGGCATCAGACTGCAGAGGGCCGAACCCTATCCGGGTTCGGCCCTCTGCTGTGGTGCGGCGAGGTGCTGTTATTCAGCCTCGTGCGCGGCCTGCTCGGCTCGTTGAGCAGCCTTTTTCGCGGCTTTCCGCTCGGCTTTCTTCTTGGCCTTTTTGGCGGCCTTCTTTTGGGCGGCCTTGGCTGCCTTTTTCGCGGCTTTTTCGGCGTCGTCGTCGGTATCCGACTCTGCCTCAGGGGTCACGGCGTCGTCAGCATTGCCTGCGTGAGAGTCCGACGACTTCTTCTTGGACTTGCCACCCTTGCTCTTGGACTTGTTCTTCTTCTTGCCCTTGCTGGAGGGTTCCGAAGAGTGAGACGAGTCTGAGGATTCCTGTGAGGTGCTGTCCTCGGCGTGCTCGTCGTCCTCGGTTTCACCGCGGAACTCGGCCAGCGCTTTCTCCGGGTCTCGTCCTTCGGCGATGGCACGCAGGCGCACGCGCTCTTCTTCGGAGGCGCGTTCGGACCACGGCACCCACGGCGGAGAGAGCAACGCACCCTCACCGGGGAGCATGCCCACCTCGCACACGGTCAGCGTCTTGCTGCGCGGGGCGCGGGCCAGGGTGCAGAACCATTCCCAGCCGCGGTAGCCGCGCACGTGGGCAACGAACCGGTGGGTGACCACGCGGTCGTCGTCGGCCATCGCACTGACGTGCTCACCGAGCTCGGCCGCGTCGACCGATTCCAGTAGCGCCTCGCGGGCGGTCTCCACCGCGGCAGCCAGCGTCTGGTCAAGCTTGGGCCGACGACGGCCGGAGCGCACCGGACCCAGGGTCAGGCTCTCCTCGGGGGGAGCGTCAAGGGTCTCTGCGGGCTCAGGCATCGAGATCGTCCGCCACCTTCCGTAGCACCTGGGCGAGCTTCTCTGACTGCGAGCGTGACGGGTAGGACCCCTTACGCAGCGAGGTGGAGGCGGTGTCCAGCCAGCGGATCAGGTCATCCATGATGGTGGCCATATCCTGCGGCTTCGGGCGCTGATTGCGCACCACGGAGGTGCCGCGGTCGATCACGGTGGCGGACAGGGCCTGCAGGCCGCGACGGCCTTCGGCGATTCCGAATTCCATGCGGGTGCCGGCGCGCAGCTCGGTCACCCCGCTGGGCAGGGCCGAAGAGGGCAGGTGAACTTCCTGACCATCATCGCTCTGCAGAAATCCGAAACCCTTCTTCGAATCGTAAAACTTCACTTTGCCGGTGGGCATCTTCTTCGTTTCCTCTTGCGTACATTGTCGTGACACGGGCTCCACCCTCGACGCGGACTAGCCGATGCGGCTCTAGTGGCTAACATGCTGCGTCGCGTCGCAGTGGCCGCTACCGGAGACGGAATCGTCGTCACGCCCGATAGCGGGAGAGTCTATAGTTCAGACAAGGATACCCCCTGGCACGCTTCGGCGTAGACTGAGCAGATGACCACACCGACCGCGCCACGCCACACCACCACCCCCTCGGCCCCGCTGATGGCAGCACCCAGCGTCGCTCCGGTGCCGCTCGGATTGCAGGTGCTGCTCTGGGTCGGCGTCGTCATGACCCTGGCATCGTTTGTCGCCACGGTGGCACTGTTGGTGGTCTATTTTGTGGGCACCGCGCAGCTGCCCGCGCTGTTCTGGTTGGCGCTGTTCGCGTTCCCGATCGGCTTCACGTTGATTCTGCTCTACCTGGTGATCGCGGCCCTGCGGCGCCGTCGGCAGGCGTGAGTCGAATCCCGACACGCCCCCTCGCCACGATGAGCGCGGCCGCGGATTCGTGATGACCACGCTGCTTCAGCATCTGAGTGACCGCAGCGACGATGAGTTGCGTCTTCTGTTCCGGCTCCGCCCCGACCTCTGCATTCCCGGGGTCGCTGACTTCTCTGCGTTAGCAACCCGCGCTTCCACCCAAATGTCGGTGTTGCGCGCTCTGGAGCGACTGAACGAACCGCAGTTACAGGCGCTCTCTACCGCGGTGGTACACGGGCAGGACTCTGTGAGCCTCGCCGAGCTGGCTGCCCTGCTGGCCCCGGATGCGGCTGAGCACGAGGACGAATTAGCCGCCACGGTGGCTGAGTTAGTCGAGCGGGTGCTGCTGCTGCCAGCAGAGGACGAGCGGTGGAACGTGCCCGGCCCGGTGCACCGCGCCCTGGGCACCTATCCGGCGGAGCTGGGTCGCCCCGCGGCGGTGCTGGGATCCGACCATTCGGCGCGCAGCCGGGAGGAGATTCGGCGGCGGATCGTAGAACACCCGTCGGTGACCCAGGAGGACGACGCCGCCAGGGTGCAGCGCGGTCTCGAGTTACTCGCTCACTCCCCCGTGGCCCGGGTGCCGGATCCGGCCGGTGCGGTACTGACGGTGTTGCTGGACACCGGGATCCTGGTGCGGGTCACGGAGGACACCGCCGAGCTGCCACGAGAGACCGGGCTGGCGTTGCGTGGCGGCACCCTGTTTCCCGCGTTTTCGATCGCCCCGCCCACTTCCGGAGCGGCCCGGGTGCTTCCGATGCTGGTCAACAACGCGGCGGCTGCTGCGATCTCGGACCTCCTGCGGGGGATGACTCACCTGGTGCGCGCGGCGAGTTCGGCCCGTGGGGTGCCCACGCTGCGCTCCGGCGGGGTCGGGGTGCGCGAGGTGCAGCAGTTGGCGCGCCGTCTCGACGCCGACGTCGAGGACACCACCTGGCTGCTGGAACTGGCCGCTGCAGCAGATGTCATTGCCCTGAATCCTGACACCTCCCGTTGGGAATCCCGCTACACCACGGCACTGTGGGGCCGGTTGCCGCGCCACCGGCAGTGGCACCTGCTGGCGGCCGGATGGCTGAGCAGTCAGCGCGCCCCCTTCACGGCCCCGCTGGCCGCTCCGGCACAACAGCGATCTTCCTCTGCGTCAGGTGCTACTCCGGGTCGCGCACTCGCCCCGGACCGGGCACGCGCCGACGCCCCACGGCTGCGCCAAGGACTGCTCGACGCCGCCGCCGACCTCGACGCCCGGCATCCCGGCACCGCCGTCGTCAACGAGCTGGAAACGTTCCGCCGCTGGCAACACCCCCGCTCGATTACTCGCACCCAGGCTTTTACGACCCCGCTGGCGGGCGAAGCCGAACGGCTGGGGCTCTTCGGAGCGCAGGCCCTCACCTCCCCGGGCCGGGCGCTGGCCGAGCAGGGTCTCGAGGGGCTCGACGCCGCCGCAGATGCCGTGGCTGAACTGTTGCCCGCCCCGATCCGCACCCTGCGCCTGCAGGCCGACCTCACCGCGGTCGCCCCAGGATTCCTTGACCCCGAGCTGGCGGCACATCTGGAGCGCTTCGCCGATGACGAGGGCGACGGCACCGCCGCGGTATTCCGGTTCTCCGCCGAGAGTGTGCGCCGCGGACTCGATGATGGGCTCACTGCCGAGGCGATGCTGGAACTGCTCGCCGCGCACTCCTCCGATGCCCTGCCGCAGACCCTGCGCTACCTGATCGACGACACGGCGCGCCGGCACCTGGCCCTGGCCGTTCACCGCGCCGGCGCAGTGCTGACGGTGGAGGAGCCGGCCACGCTGACCACCCTGCTGGCGATGCCCGAACTGGCTCCGGCCGGACTGCAGCGGCTCAGTGACACCATAGCCCTGAGCCGGCTCGACGACGCCGAACTGCACGCCCTGCTCGCCGAAACCGGACGCCGGGCCGCCCGCCGCGGGCACCATACCGAGAACTCCCGATCCCCACTGATCCCCGGGCCGGGCGGCGCCGCTGTCCCGACCGGTCGTGTGACGCCTGCTTCCGGTCTCGCCGTCACGGTGGCCTCCCAACAGCTCACCGAGGACGACATCGAGGCCCAGATCCGACACCTGCGCACAGCCCCCACCCGACCGACCCCGACGGGTGAGGGCCCCGAGGAACTCATCGCCGGGCTCACCGAGGCCGCCGCACACCGGCGCGAACTCTCCGTGACCACCGCCAACCACCAGGGTGCTCACGTCACCCGGCGCCTGTTGCCCACCGCCGTCGGCGATGGCCGGCTGCGCGGCCGCGACCTGCAACGCGATACGGACGTCATCGTCCCGCTGCACCGCGTGGTCTCCGCCGTCCCCGTTCATCCAGCGCAACCCACCGAATCCACCGTGCCTGCTGAGGAGCATTCGTGACCGAGTCCACCGGCGCCCTGATCGTCCAGTCCGACAAGACCGTGCTGCTCGAGGTCGACCACCTCGCCGCCACCGAGGCGCGCGGTGAGCTCGCCAGCTTCGCGGAACTGGAGCGCGCCCCGGAACACGTACACACCTACCGGATTACCGACCTGGGGCTGTGGAACGCCCGCGCCGCCGGGGTCGACGCCGAGCAGGTGCTGGACGTGCTGCTGCGCCACTCCCGCTATCCGGTGCCGCACTCCCTGCTGATGGATATTGCCGATGTGATGTCTCGGTACGGCCGGCTGCGGCTCGAACGCGACGAACAGCACGGCCTCGTCATGCGCACCACCGACTACCCGGTGCTCGAGGAAGTGCTGCACGCGAAGAAGACCGCCGAGCTGTTCGGTCCGCGCATCGACGCCACCACTGTGGTAGTCCACTCTGCGGCCCGCGGCCAGCTGAAACAAGCGCTCATCAAAATCGGGTGGCCCGCCGAAGACCTCGCCGGCTACGTCGATGGCACCCCGCATCCCATAGCCCTGACCGACGGCAAGGACGACCCCGACGCCGACCCAGACTCCAGCTGGGAGTTGCGCCCCTACCAGCAGCTCGCCGTCGAGAACTTCTGGGCAGGCGGCTCGGGCGTCGTCGTGCTGCCCTGCGGCGCCGGCAAAACCCTGGTCGGGGCCGCCACCATGGCCACCTCCTCGACCACCACGCTGATCCTGGTCACCAACACCGTCTCGGCACGCCAGTGGAAAGCGGAACTGCTCGCACGCACCACCCTCACCGAATCCGACATCGGTGAATATTCGGGCTCCGCTAAAGAGGTCCGCCCCGTCACCATCGCCACCTACCAGGTACTCACCACCAAACGCGGCGGTATCTACCCGCATCTTGAACTGGTCGACGGCAACGACTGGGGGCTGATCATCTACGACGAGGTCCACCTGCTCCCGGCCCCGATCTTCCGGATGACCGCGGACCTGCAAGCTCGACGCCGCCTCGGACTCACAGCAACGCTGGTTCGCGAGGACGGGCGCGAGGCCGAGGTGTTTTCCCTCATCGGCCCCAAACGCTACGACGCCCCGTGGAAGGACATTGAGGCCCAGGGGTACATCGCCCCGGCCGTGTGCACCGAGGTGCGGGTGGACCTGCCCCACGACGAACGCGTCACCTACGCCATGGCCGAGGACGCCGATAAATACCGCCTCGGCGCCACCTCCGAGGTGAAACTACCCATCGTCCACGCTCTGGGCCGCCGTCACGCCGGAGAACAGCTGCTGGTGATCGGGCAGTACCTGGACCAGCTACGCGAAATATCCGAGCTGCTCGGGGCTCCGCTGATCACCGGCGACACCTCGGTGAAGGTCCGCCAGCAGCACTTCGATGCCTTCCGAAACGGCGACGAACAGGTGCTGGTGGTGTCCAAGGTTGCCAACTTCTCCCTGGATCTGCCCGAGGCCACCGTCGCTATCCAGGTGTCCGGTGCTTACGGTTCCCGGCAGGAAGAGGCCCAGCGGTTGGGTCGGCTGCTGCGCCCCAAGCAGGACGGCCGCTCGGCGCATTTCTATACCATCGTCACCCGCGACACTCTCGACCAGGACTACGCCGCCAAACGTCAGCGCTTCCTCGCCGAGCAGGGCTACGCCTACACGATCATCGACGCCGAGGACGTCACCGCCAGCTGATCGCGTTCAGCTGAAGTCACAGCTTCGGCCAGCCAACATCTAGCCAATGCACAGCTTCCACCGTCACACTTAACGACATGAACTCAGAGAATCCTGAAGCAAAGCTGCTCGTCGTCGACGACGAACCCAATATCCGCGAGCTGCTCTCCACCTCCCTGCGCTTCGCCGGGTTCGAGGTGGTCGCCGCCGCCAACGGTCGGGAGGCCCTGGCCGCCGCAGAACAGGAACAGCCCGATCTCGCCGTGCTCGACGTGATGCTGCCCGATATGGACGGCTTCACCGTCACCCGCAAACTCCGCGCCGCTGGCAAACACTTCCCGGTGCTCTTCCTCACCGCCCGCGATGACACCGAAGACAAGGTCACCGGCCTCACCGTGGGCGGCGACGACTACGTGACCAAGCCCTTCTCCCTCGACGAGGTCGTGGCCCGCATCCGCGCGGTGCTGCGCCGCACCGCTTCACTGGAGGACGACGAGGCCGTCCTGCGCGTAGATGATCTGGAGCTCGACGACGACGCCCACGAGGTCCGCCGTGCCGGGGAGATCATCGACCTCTCCCCCACCGAATTCAAGCTGCTGCGCTACCTGATGATGAACCCGAACCGGGTGCTGTCGAAGTCGCAGATCCTCGACCACGTCTGGGAGTACGACTTCAATGGGGACGCCTCCATCGTGGAGTCCTACATCTCCTACCTGCGGCGCAAGATTGACCGCAAGGACCTGCCGAACATGATTCAGACCAAGCGTGGCGTGGGTTACCTGCTACGGTCGGCGGACAAACGCTAAGTCTTGGCGTCCCCCACCAAACAGATTCCGGCGCGCCCGAGCCGACCGCCTCGGGTGCGCCGTGGTTTTGCACCCTTCCGCTGGATCTCCAGCACCTGGCGCGCCGCCTCCCTGCGTTCCCAGCTCGTGGTGATCACCTCGGTGCTGATGATGGCCACCGTGTTCATCACGGCCCTGCTCACCAGCTCCCTGTACCGCCAGGAGCTGATGCGCCAGATCGACGAGGACATCCACGCCAACGCCGGAGCGGTCTCCACCTTCCTGATTACCCTGGGCAGCTCCAGTGAGCTCGACAGCGACTCGGTGCAGCAATCCATCGTCCGGTTCTACGCCGAGGCGTGGGACAACGACGGCAACGTCACCGTCGCCATCCGCACCCGGGCCGACTCCCCCGATATCCCGCCGCTCACCGAGGAAGAAGTCAACGCCCACGGCACCGAGGCCTACAACGTGCCCGGCACCGCCGATGACTCCCGCGGCTGGCGCGTCCAGCTCTACCGCCTCGAATCCGGAGCCGGCTCCATTGCCATCGCCCTACCCTTGGACACCGTCTACGAATCCGCCGACCGGGTCACCACCCTGGTGGTCACCATCGGCCTGCTCGCCACCCTCGGTGCTTCTCTCATCGCCTACACGGTGGTGACCCGCGCCTTCGGACCCTTCAACCGAATGGAACGTACCGCGGCGGCCATTGCGGCCGGGGACCTCTCCCAGCGCATCACCAACGGCCCACCCGACACCGAAGTGGGCCGACTCTCGCGCTCCCTGAACGCCATGCTCGCCCGCATCGAGACCGCATTCCGGGCCAAAGAAGTTTCCGAAGACAAGATGCGCCGGTTCATCCAGGACGCCTCCCACGAGCTACGCACCCCGCTGGTCACCATCCGCGGCTACTCCGAGCTCTACCGTCACGGCGGCATCGTCAAGCCCGACGACGTCGCCACCGCCATGAGCCGCATCGAGTCAGAATCCACCCGGATGACCCACCTGGTCGAGGACCTTCTCACCCTGGCCCGCTTGGATGAGCAGCGCCCCCTGGACCTGGTGCCGTTGGATCTGCTCATGCTGGCCACCGACGCCGTCGTCGACACCCGGGTCAACGCCCCGGACCGTACCGTGTCCCTGGTGGGAATCGATTCTGATCTGCCCGCGTCCGCTCCCACCATCGGCGACGAACACAAGCTGCGCCAGGTCATCGTCAACCTGGTCACCAACGCGCTGCGCTACACCCCGGAGGGCACCCCGCTGGAGATCGCAGTGGGCACCGTGGACGTGCTCTCGGGACTCGACGACGACGGCTCCGCCGGCGCATTGGGCTCGGATCGCGGGGTGGCACGCGATGCCGTCATCGAAATCCGCGACCACGGCCCCGGCATCTCGGAAGAGGATGCGAACCGGATCTTCGAGCGCTTTTACCGCGCCGATACTTCCCGGCACCGTGAGACCGGTGGCACCGGGCTCGGCCTGGCGATTGTCGCCGCCATCATCGCGCAGCACGACGGCTCCGTGCGCCTGAGCGAAACCGAAGGCGGCGGCGCCACCATGTCGGTGCGCCTGCCCTGGCATCCCATCGAGGACGACGAGGATTCGGAGGATTCCGACGCCACCGAGGAAGACGAGAACGGCTCCTCCACAGCCTCCTGAGCCACGGGTCTTCTCCCCCACCGCAGGCTCGCGGCTCGGCCCACTCCGCACCAGACTTCTAGCGTGGTCATCAGAACGGACAGCCCGTTCCCCGACGACGACTCAGGAGACACCCATGGCACTGGTTCAGATCGACACCGACGACCTTCTCGCGAAATCCTCCGCCGTGGAGGGTTCCATTGGGAGGTTGCAATCCGAAGTGAACGCAATGGAAGCCCACCTCCGCCAGCTACAGGACACCTGGCGCGGACAGGCGTCCAATAATTTCCAGGAGGTACTCACTCAGTGGCGCGCCACCCAACTTCGGGTGGAAGAGTCGCTGACCTCCATCCGTACCGCCATGAGCCACGCCGCGGACCAGTACCTGCAGACGGAGACTGCGAACGCCTCCATGTTCCGCGGATAGTCACCTCCGTGACCTGCGCGCACGAATATCGCCCCGTTGAAAGGTGAACGCCATGGTTCCGGCCTGCATCCTCGGTAGGCTGGGACCATGGCAGTTCTCATCGATCCAGCTCGGTGGCCGGCACATGGCACCGTCTTCTCCCATCTGGTCTCAGATGAATCGCTGGATGAGCTGCACCGATTCGCCCGCGCCAATGACGTCGCCCCGCGCGCCTTCGACGGCGACCACTACGACGTGCCCGTGGAAATGTACGGGGATCTCGTCGCTGCCGGCGCCGTGGAGGTCTCCGGCAGCGAGCTGGTTCGCCGCCTCGTCGCCTCGGGGCTGCGCATCCCCGCCGCACAGCGCCCCAGCAAGCTGCAGAAAATCCTGCACCAGCGCTTCGACCGGCTCTTCCCCGGCACCTCGGAGCTGGACCGGGATCCGATCGCCACAGGTCTGATCGAGCGCTGGCGCGAACCTCACCGGCACTACCATGACCTCTCGCACCTGCTCTCGGTACTCAAAGCGTTGGATCTGTTGGAGCGACAAGGCGAATCCTTTGGCCCCTACCCGCGGGCCGTTAAATTGGCGGCGTGGTTTCACGATGCAATCTACCTAGGAAGTCCGGCCCGCCCCCCGGGGCAGGATGAAGAAGACTCCGCCCGGCTGGCCGAGCGCACCCTGCCCGAGCTGGGGCTGCCGGCCTCAGAGATCATCGAAACGGCCCGGCTGGTGCGGCTGACCTTTACCCACGATCCCCACGAGGACGATCCCGGCGGCCAGGTGCTCTGTGATGCCGACTTGGAGGTGCTGGGACGCAATCCGGGCGCCTACGGCCGCTACCGTGACGCCGTCCGGCAGGATTTCGCCCATATCCCCGACGAGCAGTTCTTCGCCGGTCGGGAGAAAGTGCTGCGGTCATTGCTGGCGCAGAACCCGATCTTCAACACCCGCACCGCGATCAAACGCTGGGAACGACAGGCGCGCAAGAATCTCATCGCCGAGCTCTACCCCTCGGGCAAGGCCCGCAAGAAATCCGACGAGACACCAGAACAGCCCGACGAGACTCAGCAAGAGTAGCGAACCACAAAACGACGGTGGCCCGCACTCCGTTCAGGAGTGCGGGCCACCGTCGGTGATCCTCGGGTCAGCGAGGCGTCATCCGTGATCAGCTGATCACATCATGCCGCCCATGCCACCCATCGGGTCCATGCCTTCGCCGCCGCCGGCCGGAGCCTTCTCGGGCTTGTCTGCGACAACGGCCTCGGTGGTCAGGAACAGACCGGCAATGGAGGCCGCGTTCTGCAGTGCAGAGCGGGTCACCTTCACCGGATCGTTCACGCCAGCCTTCAGCAGGTTCTCGTACTCGCCGGTGGCGGCGTTCAGGCCTTCACCGTCGGCGAGGGACTGCACGCGGTCTACCACGACGCCGGGCTCGAGGCCAGCGTTCAGGGCGATCTGCTTCAGCGGAGCCTCCACAGCGACCTTGACGATGTTGGCGCCGGTGGCCTCATCGCCTTCCAGGTTCAGACCGGCCAGCACCTTGGCGCCAGCCTGGATCAGGGCCACGCCACCGCCGGCGACGATGCCCTCTTCCACGGCAGCCTTGGCGTTGCGCACGGCGTCTTCGATGCGGTGCTTGCGCTCCTTGAGCTCCACCTCGGTGGCAGCACCGGCCTTGATGACAGCCACGCCGCCGGCCAGCTTCGCCAGACGCTCCTGGAGCTTCTCGCGGTCGTAGTCGGAGTCGGTGTTCTCGATCTCAGCGCGGATCTGGGCTACGCGGCCGGAGATCTGGTCGGCGTCGCCGGCGCCCTCAACGATGGTGGTCTCGTCCTTGGTCACCACAACCTTGCGGGCGGTGCCGAGCACGGAGATATCAGCGTTGTCCAGGGACAGGCCGACCTCTTCGGAGATGACCTGGCCACCGGTGAGGATGGCGATGTCGGCCAGCATGGCCTTGCGGCGGTCACCGAAGCCGGGAGCCTTGACGGCCACGGACTTGAAGGTGCCGCGAATCTTGTTGACCACCAGGGTGGCCAGGGCCTCACCCTCGACGTCCTCAGCGATGATCAGCAGCGGCTTGCCGGACTGCATGACCTTCTCCAGCAAGGACACCATGTCCTTGACGTTGGAGATCTTCGAGTTGACGATCAGGATGTAGGGGTCCTCCAGGACAGCTTCCTGGCGGTCGGCGTCGGAGACGAAGTAACCGGAGATGTAGCCCTTATCGAAGCGCATACCCTCGGTCAGTTCGAGGTCCAGCCCGAAGGTGTTGGACTCCTCGACGGTGATGACGCCTTCCTTGCCCACCTTGTCCAGGGCCTCGGCGATGAGCTCGCCGATCTGGGTGTCAGCGGCGGAGATGGACGCGGTCGCGGCGATCTGCTCCTTGGTCTCGATCTCCACAGCGGAATCGAGCAGCTGGGCGGTCACAGCTTCGACAGCCTTGTCGATACCGCGACGGAGGGCGATCGGGTCGGCACCGGCGGCCACGTTGCGCAGGCCTTCCTTGACCAGGGCCTGAGCCAGCACGGTCGCGGTGGTGGTGCCGTCGCCTGCGACGTCGTCCGTCTTCTTGGCGACTTCCTTGACCAGCTCGGCGCCGATCTTCTCGTAGGGATCCTCGAGCTCGATCTCCTTGGCGATGGACACGCCATCGTTGGTGATGGTGGGGGCGCCCCACTTCTTCTCGAGAACGACGTTACGGCCGCGGGGGCCCAAGGTCACCTTCACGGCGTCGGCAAGGGTGTTGAGCCCCTTCTCCAGGCCGCGGCGAGCCTCTTCATCAAATGCAATGGTCTTAGCCATTTGTCGCAGTCCTTTCTGGACGGGTCTTGATGTAGGTACCTCGGCCCGAGTTAGCGCCCGCGACGGCTGGTCGACGCACTGGTAATCGACCCAACTAACTCGAGAAAGCTCTGGCAGTCAGAGCCCGAGAGTGCTAACCCCATTTTTAGCACTCACCCCTGGCGAGTGCAAGTGCTTGACGCCCGGAACGAACTGCGACGGTCAGTCGGCGAAGTCGTCGGCGAGGACCACGGCGATGGCACCCATGCTGGGCACGTGGACGGCGGTGATGCCAAGCTCGTCGGCGATGGCCTGAGCGGTGGCTTCGTCGTCAGCGTAATACACGACCGATGAGGACACGGCGGAGCCCTGCCAGTTCGCGGTGATCGGCACGTTGAAGCCCGCACTGGTCAGCTGCTGGGTTGCTTGTCCAGCCAGCCCCGGCGTCATGGTCGCGTTGTAGACCTCGATGCCCTGGCTGTAATCGACGTTGGCGGCACCGGTCGGGTCCGGCTCCTCCCCGCCCTCCAGGTCGTCGCCCGCTCCCGCTTCGCCACCGGTCGGGTCGGTCTCATCGCCCCGGGCAGCGTCCTCGTCAGTGGCCTCAGCTTCACCAGCCCCGGCATCGGTCTCAGCGTCGGCGTCCGTGCCGGAAGGATCGGCGGGGGCTTCGGTGGTCTGCTCATCCGTGGGTGCGGAGGCACCGAACCAGTCGTTGCGCAGCTGGGGCAACAGGAGGAAAGAGACGATGCCCACGACCAGCGCCAACGCGGCGGCGATGATCAGCACATTGAGCCCGGTGTTGGACTCGGGCTTGGCGACGGCGGCGCGGTGAGCACCGACCTGGTCGGTGTATTCCGGGACGTCATCGTAGTGGTCCTGCGGATACTTGGTCATGAGCTCCCCTGCTCTGGACTGCCGTGGGCACGAAATCGGGTCGATCTGAGTCTACGCAATCGTCGCACTACCAGAGGTTTATAGGCCAGGGCGCGTTCGTCGTCGAGCAATCGGGCGAGAATCTGATAGTACGTCGTCGCCGAGAGCCCGAACGTATCGCGGATGGCCTGGTCTTTCGCTCCCTGGTAGGTGAAACGCTGTTCTTCGAAGGCGAGGATGTTCCGGTCCCGCTCAGAGAGCTCAGAGCCGGGCATGGATCGCTCCTCGTTGAATCGGTAACCAGCATAACGACGGGTGTCGGTGATCCTCCATTTTACGCGCTCGGACGTCGGCCATGGTCCCGACGGCTGGTTAGGCTGGTGGGATGCTGATCTCTGACGTACGTGAACCCCTGGATCAGGGCTGGGATGCGGTGCTGGCCGAGCACACCGGCACCTTCGCCGCGTTGGCGGAAACCCTGCAGGAGCGGCAGAAATCCGGGGAACAGGTGCTGCCGGCGGCCGAGAATATTCTGCGCGTGTTCCGCCAGCCCTTCGATGAGGTCAAGGTGCTGATCCTGGGTCAGGACCCCTACCCCACCCCGGGACATGCGGTGGGGATGAGTTTCTCCGTGGCCCGCGACGTGCGTCCCCTGGCGCGTTCGCTGACGAATATCTATCGGGAACTGCACGACGACCTCGGCATCGCCCCGGCCGAGCACGGTGATCTCACCTCGTGGGCCGAGCAAGGTGTGGCCCTGCTGAACCGGGTGCTCACGGTGCAGGCCGGCACACCGGGCTCGCACCGTGGCCTGGGGTGGGAGCAGATCACCGAAACCGCTGTACGGGCGCTGGCCGCTCGGGACCAACCACTGGTGGCGATCCTCTGGGGCAACGATGCCCGCCGCATGGCCCCGGTGTTGCAGACGGGCGAGCACGTGCTGGTGATCGAGTCCGCCCACCCCTCCCCGCTGTCGGCACGTCGCGGGTTCTTCGGTTCGAAGCCCTTCTCGCGGGCCAACGAGTTTTTGCGGGCCCAAGGTGCGGAGCCAGTGGACTGGCAGGTGCGCTGACCGCTCGGCTCAGCGGCGGCCGATGCGCCGTCGTTCGTTCCCTTGCAGATTCGAGGTGAGCGGGCGGGCTAGGGTGTCGCCCAGCACGGAGCCGGCTGCGACCGCCAGGATGACGATGGAGGCCATCACCATGCCGACGATGCCGCTGACGGCACCGGTGTTCATGGCGATCTCGTACATGGAGCGGAAGATGGCCAGACCGGGCAACAGGAACAGCACCGAGGGCACCGCGATCACCAGCTGCGGTGCACCGAGACGCAATGCGACCATGCGCGCTAGGAAACCGATGATGACGGCGGCCACGGCAGGTGAAATCACCGGACCGAGTCCCAGGAACAGAGCGAATTCGTAGCCGATGAATCCGAGGGTGGCGACAATGCCGGTGGGCAGTAGCAACCGCCACTCGGATTGCTCCGCGGCCGCCACTCCAGCCGAGGCGAAGAACACCAGGATGCCCAGCACCCACACAGGGTACGAGTTGACCGGGGCTGCGGTCACGTCGACCTCGGGCACCCCCATTTGTGAGGCGGACACGGCGGCCAGCACGATGCCGCCAACCATGGCGACGTAGGTCAGCGCTGCGGAGACAAAACGGCCGGCCGCGGTGATCGGGAAGCCGTTGATGCCGTCCTGCACCGCGGAGACGATGCGCCCCGAGGGCAACATGATCATCAAGATGCCGGCCACCACCGTAGCCGGGTCCTTGAACACGTCGAAGGAGAACAACCCTAACGAGATCACGGTGGCCAAGAACCCACCCAGCATGGTGGTGAAGAACTCGGGCGCTCGCAACCGGGCCATGGAATACATGGCGATCACCACGACGGCCGCCGACACCAGCGTCATCAGCCCGGCCAGCGGGCTGCCACCGATGTAGAGCACGAACAGGGCGGCGAACAGGGCGTTGGCCGACACCGTCATCCACGGCCGGAACGGCTTGCGCCGGTGCCGGATTTCAGCCAGTTGCCGCTCAGCGTCTTCGCGGGTGATGTCGCCGGATGCAATCGCGGAGACCAACCGATGTAAGAACGCCAGCCCGGCGTAGTTCTGCGACCAGGAGCGCACCACGCGCTGCAGCGTGTACGGAGTCTCCCCCGGAGGCGCATAGTTCAGCGAGAACGCCTGGTTGGTGATGTCGATCTCGGTCTCGTGCACCCCGTACGCCTGGGTGACCACGATGATCGAAGTCTCCACCTCCAGGGCGCCGGCACCGAAACGGAACATGGTCTCCCCCAACTTCATGGCGAAGTCCAGGGTGTTGCGAATATCGGCGGCCTCAGCGGCCTTCTGGTATTCCTTGCGCGCTGCAGCTGCAAACGGGCTGGTTTCCAGGCGGCTCACCAGGTTCATCACCTGAGTAGGCATCCGCTCCTGGTACGGTTCGGCCGGCTGGGACTCTGACTCCTCACGACGGCGCGGGCGACGCGCGGGCAGGCGCAGACCGCGGGACGGGCGGCCGGTCGAGGTGCCCGGCTCTCGCTGAGCTTTCCGGGGGCGGGTTGGTTGCGGGCGGGGTGCTTCCGGGGCGGAGATCACCGGCAGCGCGCCGACGGTCGGGGCGGGCTCGGGATCCGCCGCGGGCACCGTGTAGAGGTCACGGGTGTCCGTGCTCGGCGTCTCCGTTGCCGACAGCGCAGCCGTGGGCGCGGTCTCAGGGCCGAACCCGTCCGAGGGGTCCATCTGGGGCGCCTGAGCGTCCGGGTTGGGGAGGGTGACCGCGGGACGGATCACGGGAATGGTGATCTGGCCGGTGGCTGGCGCCGTTTCTGATTCCATGGCCGCACCGGCGGCGGTAGAACCGTGCGGCACCTCATCGGGTGAGGATGCGTCGGGGTGCGGTTCGCGGGTCATTCGACCACCTCCTGTCGGCTCACTCGCGGCCGTCGGCGGACCGCGGGTCCGTGACGGACCATCTCTGATGTGTGTGTCATGACGCCTTCGCGGCGGTGAACCACGATCGACGAGGAATGGAATTTCACGGGCGGACGACCCGCTCTTAACGAGATCAGGACCCCTGTACAGGGCCCTGATGGGTGGTGGATCTTACTGGACTCGAACCAGCGACCTCTCGCGTGTGAAGCGAACGCTCTAACCAACTGAGCTAAAGATCCAAGCGACTTAGTGAGTTTAGCAGAGAAGACCGGCGCGCAGAAATCCATCGTGCGTGAGAAACGCAACCGTCACGACCTGGGGTTGATCATAAGATGGGCGCTATGCCCGCTACCCCCTCCGAGCTCGCACGGGAACAGCCCGACCCTTCATTCTGGTCGCATCCCGCCCTGCGCACCGGCGTCTCGGTGGCCATCGCTACTGGACTGTACGGTATCTCTTTCGGCGCCCTGGCCGTCACCGCCGGGCTCTCCGTCTGGCAGACCATCGCCCTGAGCGCCCTGATGTTCACCGGAGGATCCCAGTTCGCCTTTATCGGAGTCCTCGGCGGCGGATCCGGAGCCCAACTGGGCGGGGCCGCCACCGGGGCTGCCTCGCTGCTCGGGGTGCGTAACGCCGTCTACGGCATGCAGATGAAGGCACTGTTGCGTCCGCGCCCGGCCCTGCGACCGCTGGCGGCGCACGTGACCATCGATGAGTCCGCCGCCACGGCCGCCACGCAGACAGACCGCCGTGGCATCAGCATTGGTTTCTGGAGTGCCGGCATCGGTGTTTATCTGCTGTGGAATCTGTTCACGATTGTCGGCGCGGTGGCAGGGACCGCGCTCGGTGACCCAGCCAACTGGGGCTTGGATGGTGCGGCCACCGCAGCGATGCTGGGGCTGCTCTGGCCCCGGTTGCGCAGCGGCAACACCTGGGCACTGGCGGTCACCGCCGCCCTGGTCACTTCGATTACCCTGCCGATGTTGCCGGCCGGGCTGCCGATTCTGTTGGCCGCCGCCGTCGCCGGCATCTGGGGCTGGTTCATTGCCGAGCCGCGCCCCCGCGCCGAGATTCTGCGAGAGGAGGCCTCATGAGCCTGTGGTTCTGGATACTGCTGGCCTCGGTGATTGCCTTCGCCACCAAATTCGTGGGCTATTTGATGCCACAGGCCTGGCTCGAGCACGAGCGGGTGCTGCGCACCGCCAACGCGGTGACCATCGGACTCCTCGCAGCATTGGTGGCGATGAACGCCCTGGGTGATGGCACTTCACTCACCGCGGATTCTCGCATCGGTGCGCTTGTTGCCGCTGCGGTAGCCCTGATCCATCGGGCTCCGTTCCTGGTGGTGGTGCTGGTCGGCGCGATCGTCGCTGCGGGACTGCGTCTGCTGGGCTTCCCCTAAACCGGGTTTCTTCAGCCCTGGCGGCGGCGCGATCCTCCGGTGGAGTGCGTCGGCAACCAGTCGTATCCAAAGACCCGGCCGCGCAACGTCTGCGACTGCTGCACGTCGACGTCCGTATGGTCCGGCACGGCGTCGAGGTATCCGCGAGCACGCAGTTCGGGGCTGACGTGTTCAGCGAAGGCTTGCAGGTCGATGTGACGCAGGGCGTAGTCGACGTTGAAGCCGTCCACCCCGGCCTCGGCCATCCACCGCTCCAGTTCGTCAACGACCGTCTTGCCCGAGCCGATGATCACCGGGCCGCGAGCGCCAATGGCCATATAGGCGGCCAAGTCTGCCACGGTCCACTGCCGGTCCGGGTCCATGGAGGTGAACGATTGCAGTGCGGAGCGGTTGCCCTCGATGTGCACTTCTTCGATCACGTCGTCGCCGGAGAGCTGGGCCAGGTCCAGGCCGGTCCACCCGGCGAACAGGGCCAGCGCGGCGTCCTCGTCCACGTAGTGGGTGTAGTCGCGGAACCGTGCCTGCGCTTCTTCATCGGTGGCAGCGGCGATGACGGTGATCGAGGTGATCAGCCGCACCTCGTCGCGGGCGCGCCCGGCCGCCGCCAGACGCGCTTCTACCTGGTCCACCAGTTGGCGTACGTTGGCCGGGGAGGTGCCCGAGAAAAAGAGCGCTTCGGCGTGCTTGACGGCAAAGTCGATACCCCGCGGTGACGAGCCCGCTTGGAAAAGCAAAGGGGTGCGCTGCGGACCCGGCGTCACCAGCGCGGGCCCAGGCACCGAGAACCACCGGCCCTGGTGGTCGATGGTGTGCACCTTGTCGGGGTCCAGGTAGGTGTTCGCCGCGGCGTCGTTCACCACAGCGCCGGGCTCGACCGAGGCTTCCCAGAGCCCGTAGACGACGTCCATGTATTCATCGGCCCGGTCATAGCGCTCGTCGTGGCGCATGAGCTCTTCCGTACCGAGATTGCGCAGCGCCGACTGTTGGTAGCCGGTCACGATGTTCCAGCCAATACGCCCGCCGGTGAGGTGGTCGAGCGTGGCGAAGGTGCGGGCCAGCAGGTACGGGGGCAGGTAGGAGACGTTCGCGGTGACGCCGAAGCCGATCCGTTCGGTCGCCGCCGCCAGCGCGCTGATCAGCAGTAGCGGATCGAGCGCCGGGTACTGCATGCCGGCCTGAATCGCAGTGCGCCCCGACCCGTCGTACACGTCGTACACCCCGGCCACATCGGCAAAGAACACGGTGTCGAAGCCCGCGGATTCCAGCAGTTGCACGTGCTCGACCCAGAAACTCAGGTCGGTGAACTGGTCGGGATCGGCATCGGGGTGACGCCAGAGCCCGGACGTCTGGTGAGTGGGCACCATCATGTCGAGCGCGCTGAGGAACATGGCTCTCATTGTCACACGCGGATTCACCTCACCCGCGCAGGTGCTCGCGGAGTGACGTGCACCTCGGCCTAGAATGGCGGTGCACCCAACACGCTAGCGCGGCAGGAGGAAAACGATGACGGACCCTCGTCCTCTGGATCATTCCGACCGCGCCGCACACCGCGCCTGGCAGCATCAGTACGGCCAACTCATCGAGGAACTTCTGGCCTCCGAAACGTGTACGTGCACCTGGGCGACCGAGCGGATCCGCCAGTGGGGCGGGACGTACCTGGATCACCGTTATCGCACCGAATCCGACCCACAGTGCCCGCAGCACGGACACGAACACGCCTCATGGTGGTTACGCTGATCCGCTCATGAGGCGTGCTCGGTCGTGATGATTCCGGCCGGTCCTTAGAGCAGCACGGCCCCCAGAATCCAGACCACGATGAAGGCGGCGAGGCCTTCGATCCCGGAGGCCACCGTCAGCGTGCGGTATGCCGTGCCCACCGGGATGCGGCTGAGCTGCGACACCACCCAGAAGAAGGAATCGTTGGCGTGCGAAACCACCATCGCGCCTGCACCGATGGCCAGCACCGTCAGCACCATGCCCAGGTCAGATCCCAGCCCCATGGACGGCAGCAGCGGTGCCATCATCGCCGAGGTGGTCACCAGGGAGACGGTGGAGGAACCCTGCGCGGTCTTCAGTGCGGCGGCCACCAAGAACGGAACCAGCAGTCCCAGCCCCAGTGAGCTCAGCCCATCAGCCAGGAAGTCGGTGAGACGGGAGCCGCCCAGCACCGCACCAAACGCGGCACCGGCACCGGTGATGAAGATGATGGGGCCGGAAACGGTGACCGCCTCGGAGATCTGCGCGTTGAACCGTTCGAGCTTGCCCTTGCCGCGCATCAGCAACACTGCGGATGCCAGGCCAAGGATGAGCGCGATCAGCGGGGTGCCCAGAAAGATGATGATCTCGGTGACGATGCTGTCACCAAACGGCTGGGCGGGCAGCTTCGCAATCGAGGACAGCATGATGAGCACCAGGGGCAGCACGATCGGAAAGAAGGAGGCGGCCGCCGAGGGCAGTTTTCCGTAGCTGGAGCGCAGTTCCTCGTAGGTCTTGTTGTCCAGGTCGGATTCCGACGTCGGCTCCAACAGCGGCAGCGTGCTCTTGGAGAAGCGCTGCGCGTAGAGCAGGCCCGCCATGGCGGCCACCATGGCCACCGGCAGACCCACCAGAATCAGGAAGTCCAGGTTGTGGGAGATGCCGACGTTTTCCGCTGCTGCCAGTGGACCGGGGGTGGGAGGTACCAGGGTGTGTGTCGCGTAGAGGCCGGTCATCAACGCAATAGCAGTGGCGATGTGTGAGACCCCGGTGCGCACGGTGATCGCCTTGCGCAGGGAGTTCAGAATCACGTAGCCGGAGTCGCAGAACACCGGAATAGACACGATGTAGCCGACCAAGCTCATGGTGAGGTTGGGGAATCGCGGTCCCAGCACTCTCACCAGAAAATCGGCCATAGCGATCGCCGCACCGGAACGCTCGAGGATCGCCCCGAGCATCGTGCCAACCAGAATCACCAAACCGATATTGCCGATGGTGCTTCCAAACGCTCCGCCAATGGCGGTGACGACTTCGTCCATAGGCACGCCGTAGGCGAATGCCGCGATGATGGCGGCACCCAGTAGTGCCAGCAAGGGGCTAATTTTCCACCGCGCGGTGACCAGCACGATGCCGATCACCAACACGATCAGAACGATGAGTTCATACATTTCGGGGGTGCTTACTTCAAGGGGTTCGTCACGACGGTGTGCGTTGGAGTGATGAGGTGAGTGACAGAGGGGATGCGCGTCAGGGTGTCAGCAGCAGACGAGCAACTTGATAGGCGGTCCAGGTCAGGTTCTCGGCGGTGTGCGGCGCCGTCTCCTCCAGAGTGCCCGGACCGCGGCCGATGGAGAACGCCGCTGTCACGCCACTGGCCTGCAGCGCCTCGGCATCCACGGCCACCTGGCCGGCCAGGACGATCATTGGGGTCGTTTCTGCGGTGAGCTGCCGGACGCCGTGGATGACTTTGCCGTCCAGCGACTGGGTGTCGAACCGGCCTTCACCGGTGAACACGAGGTCCGCTTGACCGATTTTTTCGGCCGCACCGAGTGCGTCGCTGACCATTTCCCATCCGGGCACTAGCTCGACGGTGAAGAAGGCATAGAGCAGCGCTCCCAGCCCGCCGGCCGCGCCCAATCCGGCCACGCCATCGAGGGATTTTCCGCCAGATTCCGCCACCACCTCAGCCAGGTGCTTCAGGCACCGGTCCAGGTGCTCCACGTCTTCAAGAGCGGCGCCCTTCTGTGGGCCGAAAACATGCGCCGCGCCCTGCGGCCCGGTGAGCGGGTTGGTGACGTCGGTGGCAATGCGCCAGGTGACGTCTCGTACTCGAGGATCAATTCCGGAGAGGTCGATGGTGGCAAGGTTCAGCAGCGAACCACCACCGTCGGGCAACTCGACGCCGTTCACATCGAAAAAGCGCGCGCCGAGTTCGCGCAGCAAACCGGTACCGGCATCGGTGGTGGCTGATCCGCCGATGGTCAGCAGGATTTCGTCCACGCCTTCATCAAGGGCGGCGCGCACCAAAGTGCCCACTCCCCGCGTGGTGGCTTCGGCAGCCCGTAGCGGGACATCGCTCACGGCGGCGAGCCCGTTCGCCTGGGCCGCCTCGATCAGTCCGATGCGGCCATCGGCAGAGACGGCGTACTCGGCATTGCAGGGCCGGCCGATCGCGTCCGTGGTCGTACAGCTCTGGGCAGATGTCCCCCACGCGGCGAGCACTGCATCCAGGGTGCCTTCTCCCCCATCGGCAAAGGGCAGTTCATCGACAATGATGTCCTGTTGCGCTTCACCCGCTGCACGACGGACACCATCAGCGATGGCCGTAGCCACCCGACGGGCGTCGAGGGTGCCTTTGAAGGAGTCAGGAATCACTGCCACACGTAGTGGCGACGGTCGATCTGCACGGCTCATCCTTGCAGATTATGACACAGGTCACATCTATTTCGACGTGCAAAAGCACTACATCGCGCACCTAGTCAGGAGCCGAATATGTGCAGATCACCCAGTGCCGCGCGGGCATATACGGATAGCAGCAAGGCGGATAGTTCCGCCCCGATCCTCGGATCGTGCCCTGTGCGTGCGATGATCTGGTCGATCCGCTGAGCCATGGTGTTCCGATGGATGTACAGCCCCGCAGCCGCGGCGTGGCTGGAAGAGTGCTCGCCTAGTGCCAGCACCGTTCGACACTGTTCTCGGGTCAGCTTGGACACTACCTCGGCACGGTGCGAGATGGCGGTCCGCGGCATCGAGGCCACCACCGAGGCAATCTCCCACCGCCACATCGGTGGCTGTTGCATCTCGTCCGACTCAGTAGAGGCGTTGACTGCGGGGAAGATCCCCGGGGTCGCGCAGGCGTGGCGCAAAGTGACCGCTTGCGCTTGGAGCTGTGCCATGGAGGATGCGGCCGGTACAGCGATGCGTCGCTCGTCCACCAGCTTTCCTCCCCGTGGCGCGGAGGCACCAGACCGTAGCGTCCAGACCGCGCCGAAGAGTTCGGCTGCCATGACCCCCGGCGTCCTGTTGAGTCGGCGCAGCCGTTCACTCAACCGCCCCGGCGTGACCGTCCGCAGAGGGTCCTGAGCGTCGATGTTGAGGCTGACCGCGAGCGTCCACGGCCCCAGGATCGACAGCGCGGACAGGCGCGAGCCGAGGTCGCTGGGATCACTGGCCCCGGAGCTCAGGGCAGCGAGCACATCGCGGGCTTGGGTGTCCCGTTGAACGTCGTCGTTGATTTGCCGTTCTTGAGTGAGCAAGAGTTCCACGGTCAGGGCGATGAGCTCGGCCGTGGAGCGCACCTCGTCGGGGTTGCCGGTGAGTCCCACAACACCGCGGACCGCACCGTCGTGCCACAGCGGGATGTTCACGCCGGGACGCACGCCCGATTCATCGTCACGGTCCCAGATCTCCACGGAATTTTGGGCGGCCACGACCTGCAGTGCGCCTGCGTGGTGAGTGCCCACCCGATCCGGGTCAACCGCAGCGATGATCACACCGTGGGAGTCCATGATGTTGATGTTGTGACGCACCGTGGGTTTGATGGTGTCGATCACGTGCTGCGCCATGTCACGCGTCATCAGCTCCGGAGCACGCTTCTTCATTTCATGAACGGTATCAGTGCATCTTGGCTAGTCGCCTCCGATAGGTGCTGGCGGTGTCACTGGAGAATTTTCAATGCGTCCCGGATTCGAGGGAGCGCTTTCGGGAACGAGCTCGCAACCTTCAGTAACCGCGCCGGAGTGTTCCCTCGATTCCGTAGCCAACGACGGAGTACTTCATACGCAACGTCACTTCCTTCCCGGTGCATCAGTCGAAAGCTGTCAACGATGCTCCGTTCAGCCGAGTAGATCGCCACGATGGAGCCGCCGGCATCCGCGTGCTCACGACCGATCGAAAATGTTGCTGGATTGAAGCTATGCCAGGTCACGTTCGAGAGACCGGTTGGCCGATGGGCCCCTCGAGGAAGTGCGATATCGGAAGCAAACGGGACCACATCACTCCGGCCGTGGTGAACGAGTGCACTCGCCAGGCACAGTGTGGCATCGCCACGCAGAGCCGTAACGATGGCTATTGCAGTAAGTTCTGGCTGAATAACGTCTGGACGCAGATAGACACCTCGCTCAACACGCTCGATTTCGTCTCGCTGGAGCAAGGAATAGACATGTTCCTTGGTCAGACCGACTGAGCGCGCATCTTCAAGAGTGAAGGCAGCAGGAATAAGCTCGGATATCGGCATCACGGCCTCCTCACCCTTTACACATCAAGGGTATCGGTAGAGAGTTAGGATGGACCGGTTCGAATTTCTTGGCTCACCGCCGCAGGTTCTTGAATCGTCGATGACCGCTATTTTCCGCCCAGATGCCACGCAATGATGTCGAGAGCCCGAAGCCTAGTAATTTGCACGTCCGGCAAAGCTAGTTTGGTCACTTCTTCTAAGAATGCTCGGTTCTTAGTGAGATCTTCCTGCAGTAAAGGCAACCACGAACGAACATAGTCCCGATGCGACCGATTCCTGTCTTTCGGAAGCGGCGCCGCGTCGCCTTCGGAGTATGTGCGCCATACTTGCTTGTCGAAGAGCGGAAGTAGAGCAGGTAGCTTTCGATGAAGGACCTTACTGAGCTTGGTTTTGCCGACCTGTGGAGTCGGCGCGTATTCGTCGAGCACACCGAAGAGATCAGCAATGGCGTCGAGAGTCTCGTCACCAGCGTCTTCGAGCGTTCCGTCCAATGCCGGGTCAGCAAGCCGTTCATTCAGCGGCGCCAGGAGGCGACGAAACGTGTAGAAAGTGGGGATCGGCTTTTGCCCTGCGTTAAGCAATGAAACCGCCAAAAGGTCGGCGTCCCCGACAACCTTCGACGCGGTAGAACTCTCGTAACTGTCGTATGCCGGATAGGCCCATTTCCCTTCTTCGGTTAAATACGCTTCGGCATAGCAAAGAAGTTTCTGCGCGGAACTTGAGCGTCCGCCCACCGTGATCATCTGGTCTCCCATAGCAAGACCCTACCAGGCGAAAATTCAACGACGAAGGCCCTCACTTTGCTCTGGATCTCCAGAATGCGTGAAGGCCTTCGTCGTCTTCAGTGGTGTGGTGGAGCCCCCTGCCGGATTCGAACCGGCGACCCTCTGTTTACAAGACAGATGCTCTGGCCAACTGAGCTAAGGAGGCGGGATCGTTCACGTGCCAATTTCGTGACAGCTCGAGAACGACCTTATCTAGGGTAGCGGAAAATCAGGCACCCTGGTGCTCGTCGATGATGGACTGGGTCCACTCAGCGAAGCCCTGGTCGGCGCCGTCCACGGCCCAGTTCTTACCCTGCACCCACACGGAGGGGGTACCGGCCACGCCGTCGGCCAGTGCGAGATCGGAGGTCCAGTCCACGAACGGACGGTAGGTGTTCCCGTCAACGCAGGAGCTGATGTCCACGCCGAGACCGGAGGCCATCTCCTTGAGCTCATCATTGCTCATGCCCTGACCGTCGTAGGCGGCGAAGATCTGGGCGATGTAATCGTTGTAGGACTCCGGGGACTCCTCGGCCACGCAGATGGCGGCGTTGGCTGCGCGGGAGGAGTAGTTCTCGGTGCCGGGCGAGTCCAGGAAGTTCACGAGGCGGTATTCCAGGGTGATGTCTCCGGCATCGAGCCACTGATTGAGCTGTTCACCGTTGGTCTGCTCGAAATCGGCGCAGTGCACACAGTTCGGATCGGCGTAGACGATAACGTTCACGGGCTCGCCTTCGGCGGAGGCTTCGGCGCCTTCCAGCTCGGAGGGCTGACCGTCGCCGACATTGGCTTCACCGACGGATTCGACGTCGACCTCTCCCACGTCAGCACCGTCGGCGATCTCCGTGGTGGAGGTCAGCACGACGCCACCCTGCTCGGTAGCAACGGCCGGAGCGGGGCCAGTGGTGGGGATGGAGCGGGAAGAGTTCATCCAGATAAAGCCGACGACCACCGCGACGACCACCACCACGACACCCACGATCGACCAAATGGTGATCATCTGGTTGCGCTTTTCACGCTGACGCTGCTGCTCTGCCATCTGACGTGCTTTATCGCGCGCCGATTCCTGACGTTCCTTCTTCGAAGGGCGGTTGTTCGAGGCCATGAAGTCTGTTGGTCCAATCGTGGTGGGTGCCGGAGGGCACGGTACGTTCAACGGGCGACACTTTACCGCTCAAATCTGAACTACACCTGAGATGACGTGGGTAGACTCGACTCATGAGTGCAGGGGTCGAACTCAAGATCACCGCCGGAGGAGAATCAGGATCCGGTGTGGGCACGGCTGACGTGCTCGAGCTCCCTTTGGATCTGCCGTTGCTGGAGTGGCCGGCTGGTTATCTGGCCGCCCTGCCGCGGGGTATTTCTCGGCACGTGGTGCGTTTCGTGCGACTGCCCGGGATGGTGGTGGCGATGAAAGAGACCACAGACGCCGCAGCGCATCACGAATACGGGCTGCTGCGGCAGCTGCGTCGACTCGAAGTGCCGTGCGTGGAACCGGTGGCGGTGATTTCTGGACGCACCACCGCCGAGGGTGATCCGCTACCCACCATGCTGGTGACCCGACATCTGGCGTTTTCTCTGCCCTACCGCGCGGTGTTTTCGCAGCAGCTGACCCGTGACACCCTGACCCGGCTCATCGACGCGCTGGCCCTGCTCCTGGTCCAACTGCATCTGGAGGGGTTTTACTGGGGGGATGTGTCGCTGTCGAACGCGCTGTTCCGCCGCGACGCCGGTGCTTTCGCCGCGTATCTGGTGGATGCGGAGACGGGTGAACTGCACGGGAACCTGTCCCGCGGGCAGCGCGAGCACGACCTGGAGATCGCCCGGGTGAACATTGCCGGGGAGCTGATGGATCTGCAGGGCGGCGGGATGATCGAGGCGGATGTCGACCCGCTGGGCACCTCAGAGCTGATCATGGCGGCCTACCGGTCGCTCTGGGATGAGCTCACCGCGGATATGACGTTCTCCGCCTCAGAGCGGTGGCGGATTGAGGATCGGATCCGCCGGCTGAACGAGCTGGGTTTCGACGTCGAGGAGTATGCGCTGCGTCCGCGAGCGGGTGGCTCGGAGCTGGTGCTGCAGCCGAAGGTGGTGGACCCGGGGCATCACACCCGGCGTTTGGAGCGGTTGACCGGGTTGCGAGTGCAGGAGAATCAGGCGCGACGGTTGTTGCATGATCTGGATGAGTACCGGGCGGAGGTGCACCCGGGGCTGGACGAGCACGAGGCGGCGCACTATTGGACCACGGAGGTCTTCGAGCCGATGGTGGCGGCGATCCCGGAGCATTTGAAGGGCAAGCTGGAACCGGCCGAGGTGATGCACCAGTTACTGGAGCACCGCTGGTACCTCTCGGAGCGCGCGCAACGGTCGGTGAGCCTGCAGGAGGCGCTGGATTCCTACCTGGCGGAGGTGCTACCCGCCCGTCGTGATGAGGATGCCATTGTGCTGAACCCGACCACGAGTATGCTCAGCGCGGTCAATCCAGAGGACGCCGAAACACCGCCACGGCGTGCCGAGGAACCACCGTCAGACCACTGATCACGGGCAACTCGTCGAGGAAGCTTTCAGGGCCGTGGGCCAGCACGAGTTCGGCCTCGGCGTGCAGGTCCGGCGGCACGGGCATCGGGGCCTCCCCCAGGGTGAGCAGGATGCTGAGGTGGGGTAGCTCGTCGTCGTGGGAACGCCAGCGGTCGAGCATCACATAGCGGGAGTGCTCGTCCACGTGGCACCGGGTCAGGGACCGGTCCGGCTCGGTGAGCGTGGGGGTGTCGGCGCGCAGCCGGATCAGGCGGCGATAGAGCTCCAGCAGGGTGGAGTTTTCGGTCTGGGACCAGTCAAGCCGGGAGGCGCGGAAGGTGGCCGGATCTTGCGGGTCGACCACAGCGTCGGCGTCCCAGTCCATGCGCTCGAATTCACGGCGGCGCCCCTCAGACACCGCGCTGGCGAGCTGCGGGGAGCGGTGGGCGGTGAAGAATGCGAACGGGGTGGTCGCGCCCCATTCCTCCCCCATGAAGAGCATGGGCGTGTACGGGCCGAGTAGCAGCAGGGCGGCTTCGATGCCGAGCTGACCGGCGTCCAGCACGGCGGACGGGCGGTCGCCGGCCGCGCGGTTGCCCACCTGGTCGTGGTTCTGCACGGAAACCACCAGCCGCCAGTTCGGGGTCTCGGCTGGCAAGGGGGCACCGTGGTCGCGGCCGCGGAAGCTGGAGTAGGTGCCGTGGTGGAAGAATCCGTGCGCCACGGTTTTCTCGAGGGCGGCCAGCGGGGCGAAGTCGCGGTAGTACCCGTGGTGTTCCCCAGTGACGGCGGAGTGCACGGCGTGGTGGTAGTCATCGGACCACTGGGCGTGCAACCCGTCGCCGTCCGGGCGCGGGGTGATCAGCCGCGGGTCGTTGAGATCGGACTCGGCGATCAGGTGGCGGGGCACCCCGGTGCGCTCGGTGATCTCATCGGCCAGAGCGGCCAGCTGAGCCAGCAACCGGGGCGTGCCTGGAGCGCGGGCGGCATCGTCGTCGCTGGTGTCCATCAGAGCGTGCACGGCGTCCAGGCGCAGCCCATCCACCCCGTACTCTTCGAGCCAGAGGGCGGCGTTGTCGAGGATGAGCTCGCGTACGGTCACGGAGTGCTCGCCGTGCAGGTCGGGCCCGTCGCCCCAGCCGGTGGTGGCGTCGCTGAGATACGGGCCGAAGGCGGGCAGATAGTTGCCGTCGGGACCGAGGTGGTTGTAGACGACGTCCTGAATCACACACAGCCCGCGGGTATGACAGGCGGCGACGAAGCGACGGTATGCATCCGGGCCGCCGTAGGACTCGTCGACGGCGAACCAGCCCACCCCGTCGTAACCCCAGTTGTGGTCGCCGGAGAAGGAGTTGACCGGCATCAGCTCGACGTGGGTGATACCGAGGCGTACCAGGTGGTCGAGGCGCTCGATAGCGGAGTCGAGGGTGCCGTCGTGGGTGAAGGTGCCCAGGTGAAGTTCGTAGATGACCGCGTGGCGCAGCGTGTGATCGGTCGGCACTGTGGGTGCTGAGGCGCGATGCTCGGTGCCGGCGGTGTCACGGCGGGCGGGGCCATGCACGGTGTCGGGCAATCGGCGAGCGCGGGGATCCGGGAAAGGCCCGGCGCCGTCGATCACGTAGCCGTAGCCGGGGTCGGTGCGATGTTCCGGCGCCAGCTGGGCCAGCGCCTCATCGAGGGCGACCGACGCAGGCGCCCACCAGCCGTCGTCGTCGCGAGTCAGGTCCAGGCTCGCGGCGACGGGCCAGCTCACGGGCTCCTCGGTAGCAAGCTGAGCGGCGAATCCGGGGCGCAACTCCCCGGGGGCAGTGTCGGTAAGAACCAGTTCCACCCGCTCGGCGTGCGGGGACCAGACGGCGTAGGGCGGGCGCGGGGCAGAACGGCTCATGACTGCGACTCCGGGGTGAGTGTGTGCGAGGCGGGGATCAGCAGCGCCACCGGCAGGTGTTCCAGTAGCTGGGCGACCGGCGCCACCCGGTGCTGCCGGGCGTCGATGCGGGTTCCGGTAAACGCGTCGACGAACTCGCGCTCGGGCAGCACCACGGCGGTGTCGTCCCAGTATCGCTCGAGCCACCAGCGTCCGGCCACGGCCACGGCCTCACCCCGGTGACTCGCAATGACGCGATCTGCTTGGGCACCCACCACCTCGGCCGGGGCGTAGCGGGTGAAGAGGGCCGGGTGGTCGCGGCGCAGTCGCAGGGTGCGGGCGGTGATGAGCAGCTTGGCGTCATCGACATCATCGGGCAGGGTCCACGCCGTCGGTGGCTGTTCCTCGAGGCGGCGCAGGGCCGAGGCACGCGAGGTGAAGTCGACGCTGCGCCGGTTGTCCGGGTCTACGAGGGTGGGGAACACCGTCTCGGTGCCCTGATAGACGTCGGGGGCGCCAGGGTTCACCAGGTGCAGAAACCGCATCACCAGCTGGTTGCGGGCCCCGGCCTCGCTGATCCGGTCGCTGACGTGCTGGAGGATCTCGCGCACCGGACCAGTGCCGGCGGTGGCGGCTTCGGCGGCACGGATGAGAGCCTGTTCGACGTCATCGTCGGGGTCGGTCCAGGTGGTGGCAGTGCCCGCCTCTCGCGCGGCTTTGACCGCGTAGTCGGCCAGACGCTCCGTATCGGGCGCCGTGCCGTCAGCGGGCCACACCCCCAGCAGGGTTTCCCAGAACAGCTTGGCGAAGGTCCGGTCATACTGGGGCGCTGCCCGGTGAAGCTGTTCCAGTTGTGCAGCCCAGTCGGCGGCGCACTCGGAGAGAACGGCGATGCGGGCCCGCACGTCCTCGCTGCGCTTGGTGTCGTGGGTGGACAGCGCAGTCATCGCGTGCGGGGTCTCCGCCTGACGTTGGGACTGGGCACGGTGATACTCGTCGAGGTCCACGGCGAAGCGGGAGGGATCGCCGCCCACCTCGTTCAGTGAGCTCAACCGGGTGTACCGATAGAACGCGCTGTCTTCCACGCCCTTGGCCATGACCGCGCCCGAGGTCTGTTGGAAGCGCCGCGCCACCGGCTGCTCGGCGTCGGTCAGGATGGGGTGCAGTTCGTCCAGCACCGGGGCCAGCTTTGGACGGCGAGCGCGCACCGCGGCGAAGGCTTCCTCCAGAGAGGCGCGCCCGGTGGGCAGATAACTGCGGTAGACGGGCAACGACGCCAGCAGCTCGTTCAGTGCTTCTTTCCGAGCATCGACGTCCACGTTGTCAGCCCACCCCAGCTCGCGCAGCAATCGGTTCACCTCCGAGCCCAGTTGGGTGCGCGCCACGGTGAGCCGGGTGTGATGGGTCAGTTCAGCCCACTCCCTCGCCGGGTCGCGCTGACCGGCGGCAGCGTCCAGCGCCTCAGCACCGGTGGGGTCGGTGAGCACCCGGTCGATGACGGCCAGCGCCTCATAGCCGGTGGTACCGGACACCAACCAGTCGGCGGGCAGCTCTTCCCCGGGCTCCAGGATTTTCTCGACCACGACGTGTGCCCCATCGGTCGCCTCGTGTAGCCGGGCACAGTAGCCGCCCGGGTCGGCGAGCCCGTCCACGTGGTCCAGGCGCAGCCCGTCCACCACGCCCTCGCGCAGCAGGCGCAGCGTCACCGCGTTCACCGCTGCGAACACCTCTGGGTCCTCCACTCGCACCGCGGCGAGCTCATTGATGGCGAAAAACCGCCGGTAGTTCAGCCGGTCATCCGCCCACCGCCACGGCACCAGCCGGTAGTGCTGGCGGGCGTGCACCTCCCGCGGGGTGAGCCCGGCATCGAGGCTGCCCTCGGCCAATGGAAAGACGTGGTCGTAGTAGCGCAGGGTCTCCCCTTCGATGCGCAGCTGGTCCAGCTCGGCTTCCGGGTCGGTTTCGTTGCCGTCGCCGAGCACCGGAAGTAGCACTTTTCCTTCTCCGGCCGCCCAGTCGATGTCGAACATCTTCGCCGAAGCTGAGGCTTGCCCCTCGCGCAACACGTCCCACCACCAGGGGTTCTGTCGAGGGTCGGCCACACCCACGTGGTTGGGCACGGCATCAAGCAACACACCCATGCCGGCCTGATGTGCCGCTTCGGCCAGCCGACGCAGTCGCCCCTCTCCCCCGCGCTGCTCATCCACCCGGGTGGGGTCCACGACGTCGTATCCGTGATCGGAGCCCGAGGTCGAGGCCATCATGGGCGACAGGTACACCCAGTCCGCGCCGAGATCACGCAGATACGGCACCACCTCGAGCGCGTCGTCCACCGTGAAGGACGGGCTGATCTGAAGCCGGTAGGTGCTGCGCGGAGAGGGCGATGCCAGTGGAGTGCTCACTCTTCTGGACGCTAACAGAACCGCTGGCGAGCGAGAAGAGTTTGCGCCCGCTCCACACTGGCATGCAACATAGATACATCATGTCTGCATCATCCGAGGTCACGGCCGCCCAGAAGGCCTACCAGTCCGTTAAGGCGCGGATCCTGTCCGGGGAGTTGCCGCCCTCGGAGATGATCACCGAAGGCGAGGTCGCCCAACAGTTAGGCATCAGCCGCACCCCGGTGCGCGAGGCCTTGCTGCGCCTGGAGGTCGAAGGGCACTTGCGCCTGTACCCGAAGCGCGGCGCCCTGGTGGTGCCGATCGCCCCGGCTCAGATTCACGAGATTTTCGACGCCCGGCTGCTCGTGGAATCCCACGCTGCCCACGTCGCCTGCGCCGCACCCGAGGCCAGCCACGCCCGGCTCTTGGAGATCCTCTCGGTGGTGATCAACCAGCAGTCCCAAGCCATCGACGACGGCGAACTGCAGCGCTACGCCGAACTCGACGCGCAGTTTCACCACCATCTCATTGGCGCTGGGGGCAACACCCTACTCACCGAATTCGCCACCAGCATCCGCGAGCGCCAGCAGCGCCTCGTCGCCGCCTCGGTGGACCGCGACGCTGACCGGGCACGCGTCTATCTTGAAGGCCATCGCGCCCTGTATGAACGGCTGCGTGACCGCGATCCTGTCGGATACTCCGACACGTTGGCCGAACACCTGAACACCGCGAAGGGGACGCTGCTGTGAGCCGCCGGACGCAGTCCGCCCCCGCCTGGGCGCGGCACCCGGAACGGGCCTGGCTCCCGGTGGCCGCCGCCATGATGGCGGTGGCCTGGGGCGGCAATGAATTCACCCCCCTATTGGTGATGTACCGCGACGTCAGCGGATTCACCGAGTTCACCGTGTACGGGTTGTTGGCCGCCTATGTGGTGGGCATCGTGCCCGCCCTGTTGATCGGTGGACCGCTTTCCACGGCCTGGGGCCGACGCATGGTGATGCTACCGGCCGCGCCGGTGTCATTTCTCGGATCCACCGTGTTGGCCCTGTCTCCCGACTCAGCGCCCCTGTTGGCGGTGGGGCGCGTGCTCTGTGGTGCAGCGCTGGGCATGGTGATGGCGGTGGGCAGCACCTGGGTCAAGGAACTCTGCGATCGCGCCGGCACCGACCCCACCGCGGGGGCACGCCGCGCCGCTCTCTCGCTGACCGGCGGGTTCCTGCTGGGCGCCGGCGTGGCCGCAGCACTGGCTCAGTGGGCACCCGGCCCCACGTACCTGGCCTATGTGGTGCATCTGGTGCTGACTGTGGCCGCCGGATGCTGGCTGTTCACCGTGCCCGAAACTCGCCCCCGCCGCTCCGAGCTCTCGGGCCGGCAACTCGTGCGACTCTTCGCCATCCCTTCGGCACGACATCCACGGTTTTTGCTCGTCGTGGTCCCGGCCGCACCGTGGGTGTTCAGTTGCGCCGGTGCCGCCTATGCGGTGCTGCCCATGTTCCTCAGCGACGCCGCCGGGGACCTCCCCATTGCCTTCTCCGGCATGATGACGGTCGTGACCCTGGGGTGCGGTGTCGGCATCCAGACCCTAGGCCGCCGGATCGATACCCCGCGCAGTTCCCGGGCCACGGTGGTCGGTTTGTCGATCGCCGCCACCGGCACCCTGCTCGGAGCCGGCGCCGCCTCGACCCATCAGCTCGCGCTCGGCTTGGTCGCCGCGGCCGTACTCGGCGCCGGGTACGGTCTCACCCTGGTGGCCGGGCTCTCCGAGGTGCAGCGCATCGCCACCCCGGATGATCTCGCCGGTCTCACCGCCGTGTACTACTCGCTGACCTACCTGGGGTTCTTCGTGCCCATGGTGCTGGCCACCCTCTCGGCCTACCTCAGCTACGCCGCACTCTTCGCCATCGGCACCGGCATCGCGCTGGTATGCCTCATCATTGTCGCCTGCGCCTGGCGTGCCTTCCTACCGCCGGCCGCCCCGTTGGAGGAATACCCCAACTAACGTCAACCGCGTCAGTCCTCGTCGGCCGATTCCTCCGGTTCGGTCAGTCCCGGGTGGTCACCCATGACGGTTGGCTCACCGGTCTGCGGGTCGAAGGCGATCAGCACCTCCTCATAAACGGTGCCATCGGGCATCACCACCGTGGCGTTCAGGGCGTTGCCGCGCCAGCCGTTGCCCTGCACATCCTCGGTGCCATACTTGATCGACACGTTCTGGTCGACGGTCTCCTCGAGGTGGTTGACCGTTACGTACGAAAACACCCCAGCGACCACACCGAGTGCAATCATCGCCAACGCCGCGTACATTTCGCGGCGGGCATCGAATCCACGGTCTGCCCCCTCGTAGCGAGTGTCTTCGCCGTCTTCCGCTCCCATTCCGCCGGTGGCGTCGAGGCGAACATAGCGGCGTTGGCGCCAGCGGGAGTGCAATAGCACCACCACGCCGGCGGCGAGGAACAAGACGGCAGCCCAGAGGGTGACCTGCGTCGTCTGGAGATCGAGTGGCTCGTACATGTCTCCATTGTCCCATCTCCGCCCGGCCCTCTTGGGCGTAGGTCAGCCGGTGTGATGAGATGGAGGCATGAAGCTTGCCACGTTCCGCCAGCCCGATGCCGCCACCGATCAGCCCGGCGCCACCTTTGCCGCCCTGATCACCTCCGTGGAGACCCACGACGGCGTCGAAACCGCCACCGCAGCAGTCGCCCTGCCCGAGGTGCAGGATGTGGGCGAGTTCCTGGCTTACCCCACTGAGGAGCGCGAGGCCATTGTCGCGGCCGCGCTGGAGCAGGCTGAAGAACAGCCCGCTTCCGTGCTCGATCCGGCCGAGCTGACGTATGACACCTTGGTCCCCTTCCCCACCAAGGTGTTCTGCGTGGGCCTGAACTATCTCAACCACATCGAGGAAACCGGCCAGCAGCGCCCCGAGTATCCCTCGCTGTTCGCCAAGTTCGGTCAGTCGCTCACCGCCGCCGGTGCCGAGATTGAGATCCCGGCCGAGGACCACCGTCTCGATTACGAGGGCGAGCTCTGCATCGTCATCGGCGAGCCCGGCCGCCGCATCGCCGAGGCCGACGCCGCCGACCACATCGCCGGCTACGCGGTCGCCAATGACGTCTCCCTGCGCGGCTTCCAAGGCCGCACCACCGAGTGGTTGCAGGGCAAGATCTTCGAGGCCACCACCCCGGTCGGCCCCTGGCTGGTCACTGCCGACGAGTTCGACGGCACCGGCACCATCTCCACCTTCGTCAACGGCGAGCGGGTGCAGTACGACGACGTCGCCGATCAGGTGTTCTCCCCCGCCCAACTGGTCTCCTACATCTCCACCATGATCACCCTGCTGCCCGGCGACCTCATTCTCACCGGCACCCCGGCCGGGGTCGCCCTGGGACGCCGCAACGATGAGGGCCGTCACCCATGGCTGCGCTCCGGCGACGTCGTAGAAGTCCGCATCGAAGGCCTCGGCGCTCAGCGCAACACCATCGCATGACCGAGCCCATCACCGTCATTGGCGTGCTCGGGGCCGGCCGCGCGGGCACTGCACTCGCCCGGGTCGCCGACAGCTGCGGCATCGAGGTCGACATCGCCGCCACCCGCACCCCCGTCCAGCTGAAGTACCATCTGGCCCAGTACGCCCCACGTGCTCGCGCTGTGAACGCCGAGGAGATCGGCGAGCGCGCCCAGATCGTGGTCCTCATGGTGCCGCAGGAGGATCTCGACGACGTCGACGCCCCCACCCTGGCCGGCACGGTGCTCGTGGACGCCACCAATCGCTGGCAGCAAGAACCGGTGCCGCGCTGGCTGCAAGCACATCTCGATGAGGGGATGTCCAGCTCTGAGGCTATTGCCACCCACTTCTCCACCGCCCGGGTGGTCAAGGCGCTGAATCACTTGAGCCACTGGGATCTCGATGCTCCTGACCGAGCCACCGCCTCACCGCGGAGGGGCTTGCTCGTGGCGTCCGACGACGATGCCGCGGCCGCACTCGTCTCGAGCTTGATCACCCAGCTTGGCTACGACCCGGTGCACGTGCCGCGTCTGCACAAAGGCCGCATCGCCGAGCCTGGCGGCCCCTTGTTCAACCGCCCCATGACCGCCGCGCAGATCCGCGAAGTCCTCTGAGCGACCCGATTCCGGATTAGGCGGCCGGCGCCCACGAGCCGGAGGCCCGGCTGGCCGGCGCGACTCCGAGCGCGTTCAGAATCCAGCTCACGTAATGCGGGGCCTGAGTGGGCAGGTGATGCCCGGTCTGCGACACGAACACATCGATCGAATCCGGCAGTTCGGCCTCATTCAGGTTCGACAGGTAGATCTCACGGTCCTGCGCCCCGGTCACCACCACGGCAGGCACCTCCAGCTTCCGCAGATCGCTGAGACCTTTGCCGCGGAACACCACTTCTTCTAGAGCGCCTTCTCGCGCTTTGGCCGAGTGGCGCCCGATCACCGGGAAGCCGAGCAGTCGTGCGGTGACCCAGCCGGCCGCGCGGAATTTCGAGGTCAACAGGAACCGGTAGAGGGCACTCGTATCCAGAATGGAGGAGCGCGCTTCGTCGCCGTCGCGGTACAGCGGAGCATTGAGAATCACCAGCTGAGATACCAGCTCGGGGTGACGGCGTGCCAACTTCATGGAGACCAGGCCACCCAGCGAGTGCCCGATGAGGATCACGGGCTCTTTCTCCGCGACGGCTTCGACGGCCGAGCGGACGTGCTCGACGTGCTCGGTGTAGTCGTAGCTCGTCGCGGGCGCTTTGGCCGCGGAGCCGAAACCCAGTAGATCGATGGTGACCACGCGGTACCCGTCGGAACTCAGACGACGCCGGACCGGTCCCCAGTATTTGGCAGACGCCAACAACCCGTGCAAGAGGACCACGGTGGGGCCGTCGCCGGGATAGTCGTGAATATGCGACATACGGGTATCGGTCGAAGTCATGAAATCAGCTGCCTAGCAAACGCAAAAATTCGTGGGGTGCTGCCCGCTTCGTGCGGGGCGCCAACGGCCGACGGCTCAACGGAGGAACGGCACCAACAGGGCGCGGAATCTCCGCGCAAGAACAAAACCTGACATTAAGTTTAATGGCACATGACGCGTAGGCAAACTCCACCCCCTGGTCGAGCCCCTGAAATTCACTGCACACGGGTCTGTTGTGTGACCAGCGAGGACACCATTCGGTCGGTCATTGCTGGCTTTGCTAAGTTCATGGAAAGGTTAGGTCCCAGTATTCGACACCACGATGGAGTAACGAGTCATGTCCAAGGTTCTCTCTTCGCTTCCCGTCGGCCAGAAGGTCGGCATCGCCTTCTCCGGCGGCCTCGATACATCCTGCGCGGTGGCGTGGATGCGCGAGAAGGGGGCCATCCCCTGCACCTACACCGCCGACATCGGCCAGTATGACGAGCCCGACATTGACGGTGTGGCCGATCGCGCCAAGGAATACGGTGCCGAAATCGCCCGTCACGTCGATGCCAAGCGCGCCCTGGTCGAGGAAGGCTTCGTCGCCTTGCAGACCGGTGCGTTCAACGTGCGCTCCGGCGGCAAGACCTACTTCAACACCACCCCGCTCGGTCGCGCCGTCACCGGCACCCTGCTCGTACGCGCCATGAAGGAAGACGGCGTCGACATCTGGGGCGATGGCTCCACCTATAAGGGCAATGACATCGAGCGGTTCTACCGCTACGGACTCATGGCCAACCCGGCGCTGCGCATCTACAAGCCCTGGCTGGACAACGACTTCGTCGAGGAGCTCGGCGGCCGTCACGAGATGAGTGAATGGCTCGTCGCCCATGGGTTCCCCTACCGTGACGCCACCGAGAAGGCCTACTCGACCGATGCCAACATCTGGGGCGCCACCCACGAGGCAAAGAAGCTCGAGTTCCTCGATGCTGGCCTCGACATTGTGGAGCCGATCATGGGTGTGGCCGCCTGGCGCGATGACGTCGAGGTGGCCACCGAAGAGGTGTCGGTGCGTTTCGAGTCGGGCCGTCCTGTGGCCATCAACGGCATTGAATACTCCGACCCGGTGGCCTTGGTCTACGAGGCGAACGCGATCGGCGGGCGTCACGGTTTGGGTGTCTCCGACCAGATCGAGAACCGCATCATCGAAGCCAAGTCTCGCGGCATCTATGAGGCCCCGGGCATGGCCCTGCTGCACATCACCTATGAACGCCTGGTCAACGCCATCCACAACGAGAACACGCTGGCCGCGTACCATAACGACGGCCGACGGCTGGGACGCCTGATGTACGAGGGACGCTGGCTGGACCCAGAGTCACTGATGCTGCGGGAGTCGCTGCAGCGCTGGGTTGGCTCCGCGATCACCGGCGAGGTCACCCTGCGGCTGCGCCGCGGCGACGACTACACCATCCTCAACACCACCGGCCCCGGCCTCAGCTACCACCCGGAGAAGCTCTCCATGGAGCGCACCGTGGGTGCCGCATTCGGCCCGGAAGATCGTATCGGTCAGCTCACCATGCGCAACCTCGACATCGCCGATTCACGTGCCCGCCTCGAGCAGTACGCCTCGCTGGGCCTCGTCGGAGGCTCGACCGCGCAGCTGGTGGGCGAACTCGAGTCCGGCGGCGCCGAAGCGATCGCCAATGCCGTCGGTGGCATCGACGAGAATGCCGACGAGCTGGGTCTCGCCGCCGCCTTCGACACCGGAACCGACTGAACATTCCGTGATCACGACGTGACGTCGAGGTCACGGCGAATGGGCCGCACCCAACCACCAAGGTGGCTGGGGGCGGCCCATTTCCCTGGGCTACCCCAGACGCAAAAAACCCGGACCACCACAGTGGACCGGGTTGCGCTCCCTGGCGAGAGCGTCATTTTCTGGTCGGGGTGACAGGATTTGAACCTGGGGACCCGTCCTTTAAAAAGGCTCATCCCAATCGGGGGTGTAGGAGTTGGGGTCTGAAGCCGCCGGTCTCGAGCAGGCTTCGGGCGATGTAGTTGGTCAGGTTGCGGAACCCGAGTGCGGAGCCGCGCAGGTGTTCGAGCCGTCCGTTGAGCGCCTCGGTCGGCCCGTTGCTGGTGCCGGGTCGTTCGAAGTCGGCGAGCACGTCAGCGGCTCGCTTCTTCAGGGTCCGGCCCAGGGTGGTGAGCTCGGTGAGCACCTTGGGGACGCCGGCGCTGAGGTCGGTGATCAGCTTCTCCATGAGCTCGCGGCCACGTTGCCGGTCCTCGTGGCGATAGGCGGCGATCATGCGCTGGTAGACACCCCAGGTAGCCTCGACCTCGACGTGAGCGTCATCAACGAACAGCGCGCGTAGCCTGTCGCTCTGCTTGTCGGTGAGCAGGTCCGCGCCGGTGTGCAGCGTGCGCCGCGACTTGTAGAGCGGGTCGTCCCTGAACCCACGGTGCCCGTGGATCGCGAGTTGGACCCGGCGCCGGCACCTGTCGAGGGCGTCACCGGCCAGGCGCACGACGTGGAAGGGATCCATCACCGTGACCGCGTCCGGGATCTCCTCTGCAGCGGCGGTCTTGAACCCGGTGAAGCCGTCCATCGCGACCACCTCGACCGCGTCACGGAAGGCGTCGTCGCGGTCGGCGAGCCAGGTCTTGAACGCCGCCTTCGACCGGCCATCGACCATGTCCAGCAGTCTTGCTGGGCCGGCGCCATCGCGGACCGGGGTGAGGTCGATGATCACGGTAACGTACTTGCGCCACGCCTGGTGTGGCGCCAGACGTGCTCATCGACGCCAACGACCTTCACGCCCTCAAACCGCGTGGGGTCGTTGATCAGCAGCCGCTTGTCTTCAGCCAGGACCGCGTTGTGGGCGGTGTCCCACGCGACCCCGAGTCCCTCGGCGACACGGGCGACGGTGAGGTGTGCGACCACGATCCCTTCCAGCGCCCACCGCAGCCCGGTGCGCGAGAGCTTCGCACGTGGCTCCGCCGCGGCGCTGGTGTCTTGGCGCCACACGTGTCCGCAGTCGGCACAGCGGTAGCGGCGCACTACAACTTCCAGCACGGTCGGTCGCCAGCCCAGCGGCTCGTGGGCCAACCGCCGGATCACGGTGTCACGAGCAGCGCCTTCGCTGCCGCACCGTCGGCACCACTGATCTGGTTCCACCACGCGGCACGCGAGGACCGCACGCTCCGGTTCAAGTCGTTGTCCGGTCACGCTCAGACCGAGGCCGTCGAGTCGAGCGAAGGCGGTCAGGTCAGGGCGGCCGAAGCCGGCCGGCGGGGTAGCGTCGGACACGTCGAGGTCTTTCGGATGGATGGCGTAGGAACCTCCATCGTCGGGAGACCTCGACGTCTATCTGCGGACCGACGCGCTCGGCCGACCTACACCGTCATCTGAGAAGACCCCTGAAACGACTTCGACGACGACGGGGCCGGCGAGGAGGAGGGAGCGGTGAGCTAAAGGAATGGAGCTTGCTCGGCTTCGACGCCGCCGCAAGCTCCGGTGAAACGGTCGGTACTGGTCGGTCGTCGTCGGTCACCACCGGATGGCGGCGTCCCCCACGCTCGGCGTTTGCGCGGGTCAGCGGCTCGTTCGCCCAGTGGGCGCATCAAGCGATAGACGCAAAGCCGACGTGATGAGGTCGTCGGTTCGATTCCGAAAGGCGGCTCCGGCGAACCGCCCCTGCCCTGCGTTTCCGCAGGTCAGGGGCGGTTCGGTTCTGGTGGTCGCGCGATGCGCTGGCCTCACGGCTCTGCCCGACACCGACGTCGCTCTCCTCTGCGACGGACCCCTCGCCGGCTCAGCGCTCGCGGCCGGCATCCTGTCCGTGTGCCGATAGGCCTCGCACCGCTCGGCAACGCAACCGGGCGTTGCGTCGTGACCTGGCGACGGCTCGGCGGGGCGCGATCGTCTCGTGCGTTGGCGGACTACGGAAGCTTGGACGCGAGAACGTCGGCCGCCAGGATCTCGGGTGCTGCGCCGAGCAGGTGCTGGTTAGCCGTCAGAGCTGCGACGATGGCGCCGTTGGCGTGGGCGTCGCGAGCGGCCTCGTCGGGGAATGCATCGAAGATCCAGAAGGTGTCGGCGTCGGTCCTGACCGCGAACCAGACAATCGTTCCTACTTCTTCGTTGGCGAGCGCGACAGCGCCGGCAAGCAGATCGGCAAGCGCGTCCTGCTGTCCATCGGCCGCGACGATCTTGGCGACGAAAGCATAGGGAAGTGATGCGGGTGTTGACATGAGAGACTCTCCTTGAAATCGGTGTTCTTAGTGGTACGGGTTCAGCCTATGACGAGCGAGGGCCCGTGGGGAGTGGCGTATACGGCAGTAATGCTATTGTTTACGTCATGCGTATCGGACTAATCGCGATCGACGGCTGCTTCGGTTCGGCTATCGCGTCGATCATCGACATCGTGCGGGTGGCCGACGGAGCCCGCGGCGATGTCGACCCGCGGATCGACCCGATCGAACTCGCCATCCTCGGACCGAAACGGCGAGTGACCACGACGTCATCGATGACCCTGTCGGTGGACCACCCGCTGTCGGAGTCCGGAGAGTTCGACGTCGTCGTCGTCCCTGCGCTTGGAACCCTTACGGCCGCCGCTACCAACGACGCCCTCCAGAGCCGAGATACTCGTTCGGTCATCGCCTCGCTCGGGCGCCTCGACGAGGCGACCACCCGGATCGCCGCGGCGTGCACCGGCGTGTTCGCTGTCGCCGAGACCGGACGGATGCATCATCGGCGGGCGACGACCAGCTGGTTCCTGGGTCCGGAGTTCCTGAAGCGCTATCCGACCGTCGCCCTCGATCTCGACACCATGGTCGTGGCCGACGGGAACCTCGTCACCGCCGGCGCCGCGTTCGCCCACATCGACCTCGCGCTCTCACTCGTGCGATCGATCAGCCCCGACCTGGCCCAACATGTCGCCAAGCTCCTCATCATCGACGAGCGCCCGTCGCAGGCCGCCTTCGTCGCCTACGAACATCTCCAGCACGAGGACCCTATCGTCGTCGACTTCGAACGCTTCGTGCGCGCCCGCCTGGACGAACCGTTCAACCTCGCCTTCGTCGCGCAGTCGCTCGGCACCAGCCGGCGCACCCTCGAACGACGAGTCCGTGCGGCGCTCAACCTCACTCCGCTCGGCTTCGTCCAACGGCTTCGCATCGAACGAGCTCGGCACCTCTCAGCAACCACGGACCTCACCTCCGCCGAGATCGCGCGACGGGTCGGCTACGCGAACGCCGAGACTCTCCGCTCCCTCCTGCGCAGGGAGCGACGCCATTCCTGACCTATCGCCATGCCTGTAGCCGGTGTCCTAGCGCTCGACTGGAACCACCTCTCAGCACGTCGCGTCGACGCTCCTGCGTCACCCCCTGGACGACCCACTCGACACACCCGCAGCACAGGCCATGTGACGTGTCCCGACTTCCCGGACGGTCGGGGTTGGGCGGCCGTGATGTCGCTGCGTTCTCGTCGAGGGGGTCAGCAGACTCGATCAGGGTCGATTGGGATGAGACGCGAAGGCGGTCAGGTCAGGGCGGCCGAAGCCGGCCGGCGGGGTAGCGTCGGACACGTCGAGGTCTTTCGGATGGATGGCGTAGGAACCTCCATCGTCGGGAGACCTCGACGTCTATCTGCGGACCGACGCGCCCGGCCGACCTACACCCTCATCTGGGAAGAGCCGCGAAACGTGTCGTCGGTGATGCCATCGCCCAGCTGCGCCGTATGAATGGCGGCAGCGCCCGCCGGGTGCTGGTTCGGGCAGACTCGGCGTACTACTCGCATGCGGTCGTTACCGCCGCCACGCAGCAGGGCGCGGCGGTCTCGGTGACCGTTCGGATGATTCCCTCGATCAGGCGCGCGATCGAGCAGATTCCCGATACGGAGTGGACACCGATCGAGTACCCCGGCACCACTCGCGACAAGGAGACCGGTCTCCTGATCTCCCGCGCCGAGGTCGCGGAGGTTCCCTACACCGCATTCACCTCGAAGAACGCGCAGCAGATCATAGGGCGGCTGGGCCGACGCATCAGCCAAGATCAGAGCAGACGGGCGAGAACTCACTTCACAGCCCATTTGCTTGGAGCAATCGCTGTTCCTCGCGATAGGCCATGCCCGCGTAATGTGGAACGAGCCCGCGCTATGCGCCTCTCCTCGGCCAGCGACCTCCGGTCTACGTCTGTTCTCCCGCAGGGTTATCCCCAGTTCTTGCGCGGCGACGTATTACCCACTCCGGCGTTGAAGACGTTGCACGGGTCGAGCCGCTTGTAGTGCTCCACCAGCGCGGGAGGCGCCTCGTACAATCGGCCGTAGTTGTGCTCAGCAGGGATCGCCGCTCCGCGATCTTCGAGCAGTTTCGTCATCTGCTTTTTGAGCTCGACCAAGTCGACACCTTTCTTCGCCACATGATTCTGGTGAAGGACATGGCAGAAGAAGTGGCCGTAGTACGCGCTCACCTCGAGCTTATCGGCGATCTCGGGTGGTAGTGTCTCGAGCCAGTCCTCGTCGTCCCGCCGAAGCGCCACGTCGAAGGTCACCATGCCGCCCACGTTCTTGCGGTAGAGGTTGAAGTATCTCGCGATCGCGCTGGCCGCGCCGAAGCGCTGCAGCATGGCACTCTGCGCTTCTTCGTCGGTGCAGACGAAGAACGCGCCAGCCCTCCCGGATTCGGCGAAGAACGAGGCCAGAAATTTCTCGGTCTCCGTTTTCTGGGCGTCCCCGACCTCCATGATCAAATGATGCTCGAAGCGGTCCCTGTAGTCGAGCATCCGCTTCGGCAGCTGCTGGGGCAGCAACGCGAAGGCCTTCTGGGAGATCGTGTCGGCGAATGTCTGACCTAGGAACGGGAAGAGCTTCGCGAAGACCCCGTTCGCCCAGCTCTTGAGGGCGAACATTCGTCGCACCTGCTGGTTTCCCCAGTGTTTCAAACCGACGAAGGTGTCCTTGCCGTATTTCTCGGCTAGGTCGAAGGTCGCGCGGTCGAAGTACTCGCCCGAGATGGGCAGCTGTCGGTCGGCGGTGAGAACGACGCGCCGCAGATCCTCGAGCTCGGACGGATCGTTCGTGCCGATGTAGAAGGTCGTGGTGCGCCAATCCTTCGGAAAGGTTCGCGTGCGCACTGCGAACACCATGAGCTTGCCAGCGCACCCGGACGACTCGAAGAGGAACTTCGGGTCGGCGTTGTACCGCGCAGGTGTGCCGACGATCTGACGTACATGCTCCCCGTACTCCGTGTCGAGGGAATCGGCCGGAGGAGGAGTGACGTCGGCCGCATCCCAGTCGCCGCGCTGCAGCCTATCGAGCACCTGCGCAGGATCGTCTCCCAGTTCGATGCCGAGATGGTTGACGAGTTCGACCCTGTTGTCCTCATTCACACGAGCATAGATCGCGTACTCCGTAAAGGCGGGGCCTTTACGGACCTGGCTGCCTCCCGAGTTGTTGGCGAGCCCACCGACCACGGACGCCCCGATAGAAGTAGAGCCGATCACCGAATGCGGCTCCCGTCCGTGGGGTGCCAGAGCCTCCTCGAGCTCGTACAGCCTGGCCCCGGCCAGGCACACCGCCTCACGCGCATCGTTGATCACGTGGATCTGATTGATGCGCATCGTCGAGATGATCACCACCTCGCGGTCGTAGTCCTGGTCCCCCGGGCCAGAGCCTCCGGTCAGGCCGGTGTTGGCGGCCTGAGGGATGACGATGAGATCGTTATCGACACAGACCTGCAACGCTAGCCACATCTCAACGAGAGTGCCAGGGCGGAGCACCGCGAGCACCTTCCCGGCCCCGAAACGGCTCCCACGCGCATACGGGGCCGTCGCTTGAGGGGAAGTCAGAACTTGGCTCGTCCCCAGAATGTCGACGAACGCTTTCAGTGTCTTTTCAGACTTTCGGGGTCTGTCATCATGCATTTTCGATCAGCCTCTTTTCATTGTTCTCGAACGAACTCCCGGCACGTTCCCCACTCTCCCGACACCGATACTGCATGTGTTGAGATCCTTTGCTGTTTCGATCATCGCTTCTCCACCAAGAGAAACTTGCCTGCTTTGCCTGAGCGACGCCGGGAAAGGGCCGGCTGATTCGGACACTTTCTCGGCGTCACTTGCCCATCTACGGGGCGATAAGGGCCATCGAGAGCCAGGGCACGAAGCTCACGAGAAGGGCGACGCCGAGCAGTAGCGCGATTCCAGGCATGATCGCGACCATGGTCTGCTCGCTGCTCACCTTCGCAGTGTTCGATGCGATGAACACGTTCGGGCCGAGCGGTGGCGTCACGAAGCCAATTGAGATCTGGACAACGACGATGATACCGATATGGATAGGATCAAGCCCTGCTTCAGCGAGCACCGGCATGAGTACCGGTGAGGTGAGGAGAATCGCTGGAATCGTATCCATGAACGTGCCAATCAGAAGTAGCAGCAGGTTCGCAAGGAGCACGATCACTACTGGGTTATCGCTGATGCCACTCATTGCGGAAACGATCGTCGCAGGCACGTCCTCGATCGTAAGGAAGTGTCCGAATACGACGGCCGCGGTCACCATCACCATGAGGGCACTCGTCGAGATAGCTGCGCTTCCGAATGTGTTAAGGATCTCGCGAAGGGTGGTTTCACGATAGAAGCCGAGGCTGACGACCAGTCCATAGACGACGGCGATGACAGCCGCCTCGGTCGGGGTGAAAACGCCACCGTAAATGCCACCAAGAATGATTACTGGCATTAGGAGTCCGCCAATGGAACCCCAGAGTGCCTGAGCACGCTCGCGCCAGGTACTCCGTTCGACCCCGCGGATGTGGTGGCGTTTCGCGTGGACGATGACCCAGCCCATGAGCACGAGTCCCATGAGGATACCCGGAATCACGGCTGCGATGAAGAGATCTCCGATGCTGGTGCCGGTCACGACTCCGAAGAGCACGAGAGGAATGCTCGGCGGCAGGACGACACCGATGGTTCCGGCTGCTGCGATCAGCGCGGCCGAGTATTTCCGAGTGTAGCCGGACTTGACCATCTCTGGGATCATGATGCTGCCTACGGCGGCGACCGTCGCAAGCCCTGATCCTGAGATCGCGGAGAAAAACATTGCCGTCAACACTGCCGCGACTCCGATTCCGCCGGGTAGGTGGCCGACAAGGGCGTTGGCAAGGACGAACAGGCGCCTCGATATGCCGCCCCGTCCCATTATGAGACCGGCGAGGATGAAGAAAGGAATCGCCATTAGCGGGAAGGAATCGCCGGCTACCGTCAGTGACTGAGCGACGAAGGTGTAAGTGATGCCGGTGTCGGCGAAGAGGATGGTCACCGCGCTGGCGAGCAGGAAGGCGTAGACCACGGGGATTCCGCAGGCCAGGCCGATCAGCATGACGATGGTGAGGAGCAGTGCATCCATGATTACACCTCCGTTTCTTCATCTAGCGAGGACGCTCGCCCGCCGGGCGGTGGCTTCCAGATGGCGATGCTCGCCTGCACGGCTCGGATCGAAGCAAGAAGGAGGCCTACCGGCAGCGCGGTGTACACCACCCACATCGGCAGGTTTAGTGCTGAGGAAGTCTGCCCGAGGCTGAACATTCGCACGACGAGGATCATCCCGTAGATCAGAATGAGGACGTTGAGGGCGAAGATCACTACCTGGATTCCCTGCTCCCACCAGCGTGAAGCGTTCGCGGGCAGCCGGGAGATAACGGCGTCGACCGTGACGTGCTGGGCCTTGAGTACGACTGCGCCGAGCGTGAAGTAGATCAGCCAGATGAAGCAGTAGCGTGCTAGCTCTTCGCTCCAGGAAAAGGAGTCACCGAAGACGTATCTTGCGATCACCTGCAGGAAGATCACGACGACCATGACACCGAGCAGCGCGCCGCCGACGTATTCTTCGATCGAGTGTCGTTTCCACCAGACTTTGGGCTGGCTGAGACTGGTTACTGTCGTGTTCGTCGTCATTGACGTTCCTCCTCGATTGCCGCCTCAAGGTGGTCTACGGTCTCATCCCCGACTGTTTCGCGCAGATATGGCAGGGCGGCACCCTGCATTGCTTCCCGGAATTCCTCGCGCCCCTCATCAGAGATTTCGGCAATTGTGACACCGGCTTCTTTGATGATCTCGGCGGATTCGATGTCTGATTCTGCGGCACGGATCCGGTTGAACTCGACACTCTCCTGCGCGGACTCGACCACAACTTGCTGCAGATCTTCAGGCAGCCGGTCGTAGAAAATCTTCGACAGGATGAGCGTGCTCGTCGAGTGAACGTGCGCGGTCAATGTCACCCGGTCTTGCACCTCGTAGAAGCGCTGGGAGACGATGAGCGCCAGTGGGTTTTCCTGTGCGTCAATCGTGCGCTGCTGCAGTCCGGTATAGACCTCACCGAAAGCCATCGGAGTTGGGTTCGCCTGCGTTGCGTCCCACGCTTCGAGTTGGAGGGTGTTTGGCTGCACGCGGATCTTCACCCCGTTCAGGTCGTCAGGCCCGTCGACCTCGATGCCTCGCGTGGTGAGATGACGTACGCCGTTTTCCAAATACCCCAGGCCCACGAGATCGATGTGCTCGAGGGCGGCGAGAACCTCTTGCCCGAACTCGCCGTCAAGCACCCGGTGTGCATGATCGGGATCATCGAAGAGATACGGGGTATCCCACACGTTCTGCTCTGGCGAAAACTGGCCCAGGATCCCAGAGGTGGTGGCCGTCATCTGAATGCTGTCGAGTTGCACGGCAGTGGTCAAGGCATCAGCAGTCCCGAACAGTGCGTTGGGAACGACCTTGACGTCGATTCTCCCGTTCGACCGTTCCTCCACGAGTTCTTCAAACAACAAGTAGGTCTCGTGGTAGTAGTGATCGGTCGGTACCTCGTGCGCGACCACGAGCGAGAACTCCGGCTTGGTTTCCTCTGCCGTGGCACTGCACCCGCTCAGGAGCACGAGGAGGCTCCCCAATCCGAGCGCGGCCGATGCACGCCGCTTTCTCATCTTCTGGTGATTCATAGACACCTCGGTCTTTAGGAAGAACAATCCTTTGACGGTTTCCCGCATGTAACATGTTAAGTGATCCAGGTAACATGCTAAGTGATCATTTCAGTCGCCGCAACTCAGCGATCACAGCGCCACCTTGCAGGGATCGGCCTGCCTGCAAAGTAGGATGCGTTTGAAGCCCGCACCAGGAGAGGACGGATGTGATCATCAAGAATCAGCCCCTCGGCGTTCAGCTCGCCAAGCGGCTACGCCGAGAGATCCTCGACGGAACCCGTAGCGCCGGGGACCTCCTAATCGAGAACACGCTCTCCGCAGAGTTCGGCCTGAGCAGAGGCCCGGTTCGCGACGCATTCCGGCAACTGACCCAAGAAGGACTAATCGAGATGCAGGGGCGAAGCTATCGAGTGTCCGAGTTCACCCGAGACGACGTCAGAGAACTCTATGACCTGCGGTTCTCATTGGAAAGGCTCGCGGTGGAGCGCGCCATGCATTCCGCCCCCGATTGGTCGCGGTGCCACAAGGCGCTCGAGTCGATGCATACAGCAGCCGAGCAGGGCGACGCTGCCGCGTTTGCGCTCGCTGATCTCGAATTCCACCGAGGCTTCTATGAAGCAACCCCGCAACGGCGAGTGACGCACGCCTCTCGCACCATCGAACGCACGCTCGAGGTGCTACTCGAACTCACCCCCACCGTGAAGAATGACATGCCCAGCATGACCGTCGAGCATCGGGAGATCCTCGACGCTATCGAAGCGAACGATTCCCGCTGGCCCGGGCTACTCAAGGCTCATCTCGACCTCGGAGCGGCGAAGCTCGACACGCTGTTTCCCGACAGAGCGGCGTCGGCGTAGCCCTGAGCAGCTACGCACCCTCCGGCTCAGCCAAAGCGCGTTGAAGCACCGGGCAAGATGCCGACCACTCACCCCGGTACCGGGGAGCTGCTTGCGACAGGAATCCGTCGGCGAGAAGGGATACTGCGGTCAGTCTGAAGGTCGTTATGGAAGAATCGTGGTGCCCGGCTCAACATGAGCGCAGCAAGTTTCGGTATAGCTCAAGGAGTGGATAGTGGCTAAATCAGGCGAGACGTCGATCAGTCTCGGAGCTTCACTCGCCGACCAGGTCGTGCGATTCGTGACGAATGCAGCGGCCTCAGGGGAACTGGAAGTCGAGCAGTTCTACAGCGTCTATCAGCTGGCAGAGCAACTCGGCATCTCCCGCTCCCCCGTTCGTGAGGGGCTCTTACGACTTGAAGAGGCTGGCCTGATCCAGTTCTCCCGAAACAAGGGCTTTAAGATACTCCCGGTCGGCCCGCAAGACGTCGCGGAGATCTTCAGCATGAGAATAGCCGTGGAAGTTCCAGCTGCCGCCCGAGTGGCGAAGCGCGCGGATCGAGCTTGGTCCGCCGATGCCGATCAGATTACGGCGCGAATGACCGCGCTCGCCTCTGCCGATGACGCGGAGGCTTTCATGGAGCAAGACCGGCGGTTGCATGATCTAATCATGGACGCATCGGGGTCGCATCGCGGTCGAGACGTAGTGAATCGCCTCCGCGTGTCCACGAGCAGACTGGGGGTATCGACGGCAGGGAAGGAGCGCTCCCTCGACCAGATCCTGCGCGAGCACGCCCCGATCTTGCAGGCAGTCCGCGAAAGAGACCCTCAGCGAGCGGCGAAAGCAATGCACGATCATCTCTACCGGACGGGTTTGCTCCTGGTGGAACAGACTTGGTCTGCGCTACCCGAGGATTCGCCGTTGCGGCAAACAACACCTTCCGAGATATGGAACGATTTCACCATCACTCGCTAGGCCCCAAACACCCTCGCTGAGTACCCTAATTCTCCCGAATCAATCTGGCGAATAGCAGCTGGATCTACGCGAGTTCCTGCCGCACGAGACGGTACCAGTACCCGCTTCACGCGACAGGAGACCTTTAACTGGAACGGGCGTTGGCGACGACCGGCATTCGAAGCACCTGTCCTTGTGACCAAACCGGCTCATCGGAGTTGATATACGTTTTACGGAAGCAAGACCGGACGACCAACGGCTTTGGTGCGCAGATGCTCCACGGCTTCGTTCGCTTCGGCCAGGGGGAAGGTCTGATCGAGCAGCTTGTCGAGCGGGATACGACCCGAGCGATACAGGCCCAGAATCTCAGGCAGCTGCAGGGGAATGTTCGAAGATCCATAGAGGGCTCCGACCACTCGTTTCTCGCCCTGAACGAGCTGATTGAGCGGAAGCGTGATTTCATCCTTTATGCTTCCGAGGCCGGCTACCACGAGGGTGCCACCCGAGCGGAGCGCGTCGAACCCCGCTCGGATCGTCGGCTGTTTGCCGATGGCTTCGAAGACGTAGTTCGCGCCGCCGCCGGTGATCTCTTGCACCCGATCGGCGAAGTCTTCCCTCGCGGAATTGAGCGTGTGAGTCGCTCCAAGTTCGCGCGCCTTCTCGAGCCTGCTGTCAACGACATCGGAGACGATGATCTGCGCGGCACCGACGAGCTGTGCGGCGATGACGGCTGCGAGACCCACGCCGCCCGCCCCAATGATCGCGATGCTCTTGCCCGCGGGCTCAGGCATGCAGTTCATGACGGTGCCCATCCCAGTGATCACGGCGCATCCGACGATCGCGGCAATCTCAGAGGGCACGTCCTGATCGATCGCAACAAGCGACTCCTGGGAGACCACGGCGCGTTCCGAAAAGCAAGAGTCGCCCATGAGGTGGTGGTAGCGCACACCGTCTTTGCTCAGTCTGGTACCGCCACGGAGGAGTTCGTTCTTCTGTGCATGGATTCGGCCGAGCGAGCAGAGCGCAGGACGGCCTGCAAGGCAGTACTCGCAGCTGCCGCAGCGCGGACGCCACATCAATACGGCCTTGTCACCTGGCTTGAACGCAGCGACGCCCTCACCTACGGCCTCAACAACGCCTGCGCCCTCGTGACCGAGAACGATGGGGGTCTTCGCAATGAAGTCCCCGGCGAGGTAATGCAGGTCACTGTGGCAGACACCCGTCGCCTCAATTCTCATGAGCACTTCGCCTGGCCCCGGCTGGTCGACTTCCAGCTCTTCGAGAACCATTGGCTTTCCGATCTCATGCATGACCATTGCTTTCGCTTTCATTGCGAATGCACTCCTTTGTGTGAAACTAGAGCGACTTCGTTAGTCGCTAAACTTAGAACAACCCGCCGCGCGGATACGGTCACACTGTAAATTCCCTCCAGCTGGTTTCACGAACTCCTGATCCGCTGATCGGATCACTTAGAGGTCGCTGAAGACACTACTGGCACGGATGCGCCGATTCAAGCCGAGTGCCGCTGTCTGCACGGCGCTACCAAACATTTTCACGTTGATCTCTGCGACTGGGCCAGTCACCGAAATCGCTGCAAGTGGCGATTTGTCGGCACGCAGAATCGAGGCGGCAGCGCAAGTTACACCGGGGTTGGATTCTTCGATTTCATACGCGACGCCCTCCTTGCGAATCTGGGCGATCTGCCGCTTCAGAATCGCACGATCGGTAATCGTGCCTGGTCCGACTTTCTCGAGCGGGCCAGACAAGATCCGTTCGACCTCTTCGTCGGGCAGCGCGGCAAGCACCGCTTTGCCTCCCGCAGTTGCGTAGGCGGGAACTCGGCCACCGATACGGGATTTGATCTCAAGCTGAGCAGCCTCGCCACGGCCTCGGAGAATCTCGACATAGACCTGGTCGATGTCTTTTAGCACACTCAGTTGCACCGTGAGCCCGGTCGCCTGACGCAAGTCAGCCATCGCGCCCAGCGCGAGTTGCCGAAGCTCTTTCGCCCGTTGCGCCAGCTCGCCAAGCTCGAACATGCGTATACCGACACGCACGCCCTTGCCTGCTGGTTCGAGGAAGTCTACGTCAAGGAGATCGGCAACAATTCGCGAGGTGACAGATTTGGCAAGTCCTGTCCTTCGCGCAATTTCAGAAACGCGGAGTACCGGTTCATCTGCAGTGAAGACCGCCATCACGTCAGAAACCCGGGCAATCATCCCTTTTCTTTCGTTCCGCTCATCGGATCGCATGGCCCCAGTTTAGCGGCCCCACGTTGTTGAATGGAGAGATGCGCCAGGCAAGTAAGCCCGTGCGCGCAGAACGAACGCTTCATTTCACAGCAAGGAAGAGAGCACGAATGACTGAGAACCAAATCGTCGCGTCTGTTGAAGACACTGTAGTCAAGGTTGCGGCGGCCTCCGCGGTCTGGGCAGCCACCCCGGAGACCGAGCGAGCACGAGTGATTCGGGCTGTGGCAGATGCCCTGGACGCGGCAGCCGACTCACTGATCCCGATCGCTCAGGAAGAGACGAACCTTCCGACGCCTCGTCTGCAGAGTGAGTTGAAGCGCACGACGTTCCAGCTTCGCCTCTTCGCTGAGACCGTCGAGAAGGGCGAGTACCTGGGCGTGATAATCGACCATGCCGACCCGGTATGGCCGATGGGTGCTCCCCGCCCCGATCTGCGACGTATGCTCGTTCCGATCGGCCCGGTGCTCGTGTTCTCAGCCAGCAACTTCCCCTTCGCGTTCTCCGTGGCCGGCGGTGATACCGCTGCTGCGCTCGCGGCGGGCAACGCTGTAGTGGTGAAGGCTCATCCGGGGCACCCAAAGCTTTCCGACGCAACAGCTACGGTAATCACCGGCACTGCGGCAGAGGCGGGCGCACCTGAAGGCCTGCTCGAGGTCATTCATGGCCAGCAGGAGGGTGTCGACGCGCTGAAGCATCCCGCGATCAAGGCTGCCTCGTTCACTGGCTCCATTCCGGGTGGGCGGGCGCTGTTCGATATCGCGAATGCGCGGCCGGAGCCGATCCCGTTCTATGGCGAGTTGGGCAGCGTCAACCCTGCCTTCGTCGCACCGGCTATTGCTGCTGCACGCCCAGAAGAGATTGCTGAAGGCTATCTTGGATCGATCACGGGTAGCCAGGGGCAGTTGTGCACGAAGCCGGGACTGTTGTTCGTTCCTGAGGATTCGATGGTTGTGGAGCACCTTCGTGCTGCGCCGGCTCCCTCCCCCGCCCCGCTGCTCAACGATCGGATTCAGGAGTCGTATATTCGCGAGCTGCAGCGCATCCAGGCCGCAGAGGGCGTTGAACCCATCAAGTCGGGTGACAACAGCCTCAACAATCCTCCGCAGGCGACGGTGCTGTTCACCAGAATCGACCAGGTACTTGCGGATCCCAAGAAACTGATTGCTGAGGTCTTTGGCCCTGCTGGAGTCGTGGTGGCCTACTCCGACCCAGCTGCACTGACCGAGGTGGCCAAGGGTCTGGAGGGGCAGCTTACCTCGACGATTTTCGCCGAAGCCGAGAAGGATTCCGATCTTGAGATCGCTCGCAATCTGCTACCGATTCTGCGAGAGAAGGCCGGACGCCTGCTGTGGAACCAGTGGCCCACCGGCCTGTCGGTCACCTACGCACAGCAGCACGGAGGCCCCTACCCGGCGACTACCGCTCCGACGACGACTGCGGTCGGAACGACCTCGATCGCACGATTCCTGCGTCCGGTGGTGTTCCAGAACTTCCCCGAAACGCTGCTACCCGCACAGCTGCACGATTCCAACCCGCTGGGTGTCCCGCAGCAGGTGAACTGAACGATCCCTTATCTCCTTCGCCACCACTCCTTGAGATGGTTGCGGGGCGGTGGCGAAGGAGCCGACCGAATTGAGCGAAACTTTCCGCGTCTCCGAATCACCGGTATCTCGTCTCACAGCAGAGCCCCCACCCTATGACATTCGTGCGGCGTTCGAGCATTGCTCGACGACCAGACAAGGGCGCGCATGTTCCTTTCGTCGAGCTCCCTGGTCGACTTCGCGATTCGCCCCTCGAGGTCGAGGTCTTCGAGCCAGTAGTCGACCAGTTCCCCGAAGCTGCTGTCGGGAGTCAGCGGGGTCGAGGTGAGCTCAGGGTTGAAGAGGCTCCGCTCGAGCAGCTTCGCTTTCAGTGCCCGCTCCGCCACCGGACGGGTGGCTCCGCTGCACTGCACGACGCGGTTCTTCCCCTCCCAGTCTCGATAGTTGGCGCGTACGGTGCAGCGCCCGGTCGAGGAGGTGGAGAACCAGATGTCTCCGTAGGTGCCGATGGTGAGGCGCTGGCGGCTCATTCTGACACCTCCGTCTCGGAGAGAGGCGCTTCTTCCATGGCGGAAGGATCAGCGTCTCGCCGTTCGGCGATCCACGATTGCACGTCGGAGAGTGCGAACTTGAGGTGCTTGCCGAAGCGATGGGCGCGGGGGCCGTTGCCCCTGGTGCGCCAATCGTAGATCGTCGAGACCGGCACTCCGAGATAGGAGGCCAGGTCGCCGATGTCGAGCAGGGGTTCGAGCCCCAGATGATGCAGTTCGTTGTTGAGTTCCATGCCGGGGATGTAGGGCATCAACACCCGAGAAACCGGAAGTGCTCGGAGACAACGAACTCGTGTCGGATACCGTTTCGGACGGAGCCGCCGAACGGGGTCAATTACGTGACAATCACGTGACCTGGTCATATTCCACCAACTAAGAAGGCCGCGGAATCGCACTGATTCCGCGGCCTCTGAGTCGGGGTGACAGGATTTGAACCTGCGGCCTCGTCGTCCCGAACGACGCGCGCTACCAAGCTGCGCCACACCCCGTTGTTGGTGTTCCACCCACCGACAAAACCGTCGGACGGAGCAACCACAATGGTCAATCTTAGAGCGTTCACCCGGTTTTCACCAAACCGTATCGCAGACTACGCGATCGCCCGTCCCGGGTTCAGGCGATGCTCCGGATCGAAGAGGTTCTTCAGCTCCCGTTGTACCCATATAGCAGGCTCATCGTGCTCTCTATTGAACCAACGCACCTTGTACGAGCCCACGCCGTGCTCACCGGTGATGGTCCCACCCATCTCCAGCGCTACCTGGATGGACTCATCCAGCGCCGCATCTAGACGGGCCATCCCGGCCGTGCCTTGGTCAACGTCGATCCAGAAACTGGGGTGCAGGTTGCCGTCACCGGCGTGGGCGATCACCTTGATCTTCACATCATGGTCCCTCCCGATCCGCTGCACCTCCCGCACATACTCCACGAGCCGTGATTTCGGCACCGCCACGTCTTCGCCAACCCGGATATCGGTGACCGTGTCGTCTCCGCGGGCGTGACGACGCAGCTCAACCAGGCTGCGGGCCCGCTCATCACCGGGCGGGCTGACTTGGGCACCCAGCGGGGCCAACGCGTCGCGGATCGCGTCCATCTCAGCAGCGGCACCGTAACCGTCGGTCTGCACCAACAGACACGCTCCGCCCAGGCCGGCCAGGTTCGAACCATGCGCCGCGTCGAGGGCGGCCATGGTGGCGCCGTCCATCATCTCCAGAATGGCCGGTTGCACCCCGGCCTGGCTGATAGCCAGCACCCCGGCCGCTGCCGTCTCCAGATCCTCCACAAAAACAGAAGCGGTCTCCTCTGCCACGGGGAGCGGGCGCAGCCGCACCGTGATCTCGGTGACGATCCCCAGAGTGCCCTCGGAGCCCACGAAGAGCCCGGTCAGGTCGTAGCCGGAGACGTTCTTGAAGGTCCCTGTCCCGGTGCGCAGCACGGTCCCATCGGCCAACACCACCTCGAGAGACAGCACCGAGTCGCGGGTGACCCCGTATTTCGCGCAGCGCAGCCCTCCGGCGTTGGTGGCCACATTGCCGCCGATGGTGGAGATCCGGTAACTGGCCGGATCGGGAGCGTACATCAGCCGATGTTGTTCAACCGTCTGCCCCAGCTCGGCGTTGATCACCCCGGGCTGTACCCGAGCGGTCTGGTCCTCCACGTCGATACTGAGAATCTGGTTCATCCGCTCCAGCGAGATCGTCACCGCGTCGCGCAGCGCGTGAGCTCCTCCCGACACCGAGGTCCCGGCACCGCGCGGCACCACCGCGAACCCTTCCTCCGCCGAGGCACACATCAGCGCAACGACGTCGTCCGTGGAGGTCGGGAACACGACGGCGAGCGCCCGCTGGATCTCCCAGTCGGCAGTAGGCCCGTGGTCGGTGGCGTACGCATCCAGGGTGGCCTCATCGGTGGCGATCGCCTCCGGAGGCAGCACCTGGCTCAGCCGGTGCAACACCTGCTGGCGATCAACCCCGCTCATGCGCGCTCCGCATCAGCACCCATGGCACCACCGGTCAGCGCCGAGGGGGCATCCTTAATCATGGTGACGTGCGGGATCTCGGCATCCAAGTACTCTTCGCCCACCCGGTAGGTGCCGAACCCGGCATACCAGGCTTCCAAGTGTGCCTGCGCGTGAATCTCCACCCGCTCCCCGCGGTGCGCATCCATGGCAGCGGTGATGAGCTCCGAGGCATACCCGTGCCCGCGGTGCTGGCCATCCGTCGCCACCCGACCGATCGAAATGCCCACCGCTTCGCGCAGCACTCGCAGGGTCGCCACCGGGGTGCCGTCCACGGCGATCCACCAGGTTTCAGAGCCGGACTCCAGATCGCGTCCGTCCAGGTCCTCCACCGTGGTCACGCCCTGGCCCATGGTGAACACCCGGTAGCGCAACCGGGCGATCTCATAGGCGGTCCGCGCGTCCAAGTCGTACCAGTGTGCTCGCTGTACAGTCATCGGTTCGCTCATAGTCGCCAGTGTAGAACACCGTATTGTTGCGCTGCTCACAGCGTCACGAGGTGACCGGGATCATGAAGGAACCTCCCGCGGGTCAGTAGACTGAACAGCTATGCACTCACGTTCTTCCTCACGCCTGGTCTCGGTCGCCGGTGGCCTGACTGCCGCGGCCCTGTTGTTGGCTTCTTGCTCTTCCGATACCTCCGCTCCCGGCGCCGATGAGGACGTCGCCCCGGTCACCGGCGGCACCCTGGTCTACGCCTCTGGCGACGCCGAACCCACCTGCCTCGACCCGCACGTCGGCGGCAACTACCCGCAGTCGTTGGTCTCCTCCCAGTACCTGGAGACCCTGTTCACCGCCACCGACGACGGCGAGATCGTCCCCTGGCTGGCCGAAGACTCCGAGGTCTCCGAGGACGGACTCACCCACACCATCACCGTCCGCGAGGGCATCACCTTCCACGACGGCACCGAGCTGACCGCCGAAGCCGTCAAGGCCAACATCGAGCACTTGCAGGACCCTGATACCGCTTCCTCCACCGGCTGGCTGGCCGTGCAGAAGGTCGAGTCCATTGAGCTGCCCGACGAGCGCACCGCCGTGCTCCATCTCTCCGCACCCGACAACGCACTGGAAGAGTCCCTGTCCATGATCTGGACCGCCATCCAGTCCCCCGAAGCGCTGGAACGCGATCAGGACACCAACTGCGCTGACCCGGTGGGTACCGGCCCGTTTCAGGTCGAGTCCTGGGACCGGCAGACCGCGGTGAACCTGGTCCGCAACGAGGACTACGTGTTGCCCGCCGAAGACGCCCACGTCGCCGCGCATGACGAGGACACCCCGGGCTCCTATCTGGACGGCATCACCTGGCGTTTCATCCCCGAAGCCGCTACTCGTTACTCGGCCCTGCAGTCCGGCGAGGTCCATGTCATCGATAACGCCCAGCCCGACACCATCTCCTCCGCCGAGCAGACGGACCTGGGTCACCTCGACGCTCCTCGCCCCGGCGCCTCCAACCGCATCGAGCTGAACTCGTCCAAGGCTCCCTTCGACGACGCCACCGTGCGCGAAGCGTTCATCCGCGCGGTGGATGTCGACTCCGCCGTGGAGTCCTTGTTTTTCGGCACCGCGCAGCGCAGCCACTCGCTGCTCAGCTCCGTGGAACCCTTGGGGGTCAGTGATGATTCGCTCTTCGGTCAGGACGTCGAACGGGCCAACGAACTGCTCGACGAGGCCGGCTGGACGGAGCGCGATGATGACGGCGTGCGCACCCGCGACGGCGAGCGCCTGGAGCTGACGTTCCCGGTCTCCACCAACCAGTCGGTGCCGGCCGAGCAGTCCCTGTTTGAGCAGCTTCAGGCTCAGGCCGCAGAGGTCGGGTTCGATGTCACCATCAACCTGTTGGATCTCTCCAGCTGGTACGGCGCCCTGGCCGAGCACAACTACGATCTCGTCTCCGCGCCCTACACGAAGGTCGGCCCCTCGGTGCTACGCATCCTCTACCACTCCGACTCCACCGTGCCCGCACCCTCCGGCTACTTTGCCAACAACGCGCAGGTCACCCTGGATGAGCTCGACGAGATCCTGATCGAGGCCGAGCAGACTTCCGACGATGCCGAACGCGAGCAGCTCTACGAGCAGGCCCAGCGCACCGTGTTAGAGGACTACTACGTGCTGCCGCTCTACGACCAGCAGAACCACTTCCTCTACAGCGACGACGTCCACGGCATGGGCGAGACCACCGCGGTCTCCAGCCCCATCTACTACAACGTGTTCCTCGAGCAGTAGCCGATGCCGCGGCGCGCCCTGGGGAGTCTCCGCTGGCTGGCACGGCACGCGCTCGGCGCGGTCGTCGTGCTCTGGCTGGTCGCGACCGCCATCTTCCTCGGCATTCGCGCCATCCCCGGCGACCCGGCCGAGGCCATCATGGGTGGACCGGGCTCCCAAGCCTCCGAGGAAGCCCTGGCCGCAGCCCGAGCCCAGCACGGTCTCGACCGACCGCTGGGCGTGCAGTACCTGATCTTCCTGGGTAACATCGCCCGGCTGGATTTCGGGTCCTCCTACGCGCTGCGCACCCCGGTCACCGAGGTGATGGGCGATGTCCTGCCAGCCACCCTGCGCCTGGCCGTCATCGCCCTGGTCCTGGCCTGGGGGCTGGCGTTGGGGTTCGCCCTGGTCTCGCTGCGGGCCGGGGCGATCGGCCGTCACGTCAGCACCCTGCTAGAGGTCGTGGCGGCCGCCGTCCCGCACTTCTGGCTGGGCTCCGTGCTCATCCTGATCTTCTCCTCGGCACTGGGCTGGCTGCCGTCAGTGGATAACGGCACGACGGCGGGACTCATCCTGCCCGCAGCCACGCTGGCCCTGCCGCTGGCCGGGTTCCTGGCCCAGGTGATGCGCGACTCGCTGACGACGGCGATGGGCTCCGAATTCGCTCTGGCCGCCCGGGCTCGCGGGGCCAGCCGGTCCAGTGTCTTCTGGCGCCACGGGCTGCGCCACGCTTCCCTGCCCGCGGTGAACCTCAGCGGCTGGGCGTTTTCGTCGCTACTCTCCGGTGCGGTGGTCGTCGAGGCCGTCTTCGCCCGCCCCGGCCTCGGTCGTGCCCTGCTCTCCGCTGTGCTTTCGCGCGACATCCCCATGGTCACTGGCATCGCGATCTTCTCCGCGCTGATCTACATCGTGGTGATGGCCCTGGCCGAAGCCGCCGAACGCGCACTCGACCCCGAGCGGAGCCACGCATGAGCCGCCCCGCCGCCCTCGCCTCCCTGATCTTCTGCGCCCTGCTCGCCGTCATCTCGCTGGCCCCCGGCTGGATCTCCCCCTACCCGCCGCTGGCGGTCTCCCCCACCGACGCATTCCAGGGCCCCAGCTGGGCGCACCTGATGGGCACCGACGAATCCGGTCGCGACATCTTCTCCCGCGTCATCCACGGCACCCGCGATTCCCTGTTCATCGGCCTTGCCGCCACCGGACTCGGCATGAGCATCGCCGTCGTCCTCGGCACCCTGGCCGCCATGGCCCCGCGCTGGTTGGACGCCGTCGTGCTGCGCACCCTCGAAGCCCTCTATTCCATCCCGTCACTGCTGATGGCCCTGCTGATTATCGCCTTCACCGGCCCCGGCACCTGGCCCGCCATCATCGCGGTCGGATTATCGACGGCGCCCGGCTATGCGCGCCTGGTCCGCTCCCAGATCCGCCATCTCCGTGGCTCAGAAATGCTCGAAGCCGCCACCGTGCTGGGCCGCACCCCCTGGCAGAAGGCCACCAACCACCTCATTCCCAACGCGCTGCGATCCCTCACCGCGCTCATCACCCTCGGTGTCGGCCAAGCCGTCATCTGGGCCTCCGCCCTGAGCTTCCTCGGCCTGGGAACTCCCCCACCCGAGCCTGAGTGGGGTGCCATGCTCGCCGCCGGGCGCACCTATCTGCACTTCGCCTGGTGGATGACCCTGTTCCCCGGCCTAGCCATCGTCACTGTCGCCGCTGGCACCACCCTGATCGGCCGCGCCCTGGGCGGACGAGTGAGGACCATATGACCACCGTCGCCTCCGTCTCGAACCTCTCCATCCGCTTCGGCGCCCTCACCGCGGTTAAGAACGTCTCCTTCACACTCGAGGCCGGCTCCTGCCTCGCACTCGTAGGAGAATCCGGGTCCGGGAAATCCGTCACCGCCCGCGCCCTGTTGGGGCTCTCCGGTGGACGCGTCAACGCCAAGGAGCTCACCGTGGTCGGCCAAGACGCCCGCAACCTCACCGACCCGCAATGGCGCCGCCTGCGCGGGGCCCGCGTCTCGATGATCCTGCAGGACGCCCTGATGGCGCTGGATCCGCTGCGCCCCATTCACCGCGAGATCGAGGATCTCCTCAGAGAACATACGAAGCTCAACCGCGCCCAACGGCACGAACGGGTCATCCAGGCTCTCACCGATGCAGGGATGGACGAACCCGCCTATCGGGCCCAGCAGCGCAGCCCACAGCTCTCCGGCGGCATGCGCCAACGCGCGCTCATTGCCCAAGCACTCCTGGGTGATCCCGACATGGTGATCGCAGATGAGGCGACGACGGCGTTGGATACCCGGCTTACCGCACTCGTCCTCGACCAGCTCAACGGCATCAAACACCAGGGACGGGCCGTGCTGATGATCAGCCATGACCTCGCGCAAGTCGCCCAGGTCGCGGACGACATTGCCGTGATGCGTCAGGGTGAAATCGTCGAGGCCGGACCGGCCGCACAAGTACTAGAAGACCCACAGCACGCATACACCCAGATGTTGCTGCGTGCCATCCCCACCGGGGTTCCACGCCATCAGCCACTCAGCATCACCACCACCCCCCGCACGCCCCCAACAGGGCCAAGTGGGCTTACCCTGAATTAGTGGACATCTGAGCAAGGTGGCGGCTGTGGCTGTTACCAGGAAGGTGTCACGATGAGAACCATGACGAGTAAACGCCGGAGCTTTACCCCGGAATTCAAAAGAGAAGCCGCTCGATTGGTGATCGATACCGATCGCAGCATCCGAGCTGTCGCCGAAGAGATCGGCGTTGGAGAACAGTCACTTGGCCGGTGGGTGAAGATCGAGCGCGAGTCTCGCCAGCCAACGAAACGACGCACCGTCGAGGAGCTTGAAGCTGAGAACGCGAGGCTAACGAAGGAACTCTACGAGGCCAGAAAGGACAATGAGTTCCTGGGAAAAGCCGCGAGCTTCTTCGCGCAGAAGCGTCAGGACCGGAACGGTTTGAACTGATGCACGTGGAGAAGCACAATCACCAAATCAAGCGCATGGCGCGATTATTAGGAGTCTCCGCCTCGGGCTATTACGCCTGGGTCGGTCGCGAAGGTCGTCCTCCCGGGCCGCGTGCGGCACGTCAACGACAGATCGACGCGAAGGTTCGCGACGTTCATGCCGAGTCTGGTCACGTGTATGGAGCGCCTCGGATCAGTGCTCAACTCGGCCGAGAAGGGATCAACGTCAATCGGAAAACGGTGGCTGCGTCGATGCGTCGTCAGGGGTTGGAAGGGATCAGCCCACGAATGTTCTCCCCGGTGACCACGATCGCTGGAGTACGCCCGCATCGCATTCCAGATCGGGTGAAGCGCACCTGGGATCAAGGCGAACTGGACAAGGTCTGGATCAGTGATGTGACGTATCTACGTACCGGGGAAGGATGGCTGTATCTGTGCCTGGTCACCGATGCCCATAGCCGGCGCGTGCTGGGCTGGTCGATGTCGAGGGTGCAGAACTCCGAGCTGATTGAATCCGCGCTGCGAAGAGCGTGCTTGGTCCGGCAGAATCACAAGCCTGATGGCCTGGTATTTCACGCGGATCGAGGGGCCCAGTACACCAGTGAAGACACGTACAAAGTCTGTTGGGATTTGGGCTTGGCTCAGTCAGTCGGCCGGACCGGGGTTTGCTTCGATAATGCGATGGCAGAGAGCGTGTTCTCCAAATTGAAAACCGAGTTCTATGACCGTCGTGTCTGGGCTACCCGGGCTGAAGCTCGTGCTGGGGTCGTTCATTGGATTGAGCAGGTTTACAACCGTCGGCGACTGCATTCGGCCCTCGGGATGCTCCCGCCGGTGGAATACGAACATTCCCTTAGGGAACAGCAGTCAGCCGGTGAGATAGAAAGACTTCAGGCAACGGCCTGATGAACTAAGAACATGTCCACAACTTGCGGGCAAGCCCACAAGCTCTAGCAACAAGTTCCCACTCGTGGTGAATCAACTGAGCAGGACCTTCCAGGGGCGCACTGCCGTACAGAACGTCAGCTTTCGCATTGACCGCGGACAGACGGTGGGCATGGTGGGAGAATCCGGTTCCGGGAAGACCACTACGGCACGCATGATTGGCGCATAGCGTTAGATGAAAGCGCTGGTCTGGGTACCTGGAAGCGTTGTTCTGGGTATGTGGTAGCACTGTGGTCTGCTGAGGAGTAGCGGCGTCGTCCGGCGCTGCTTTCTCTTCTAGATTCATGGAAGCAGGCCTTCATCGTGGTTGATTACAAGAAGATCATGTCTCTGTTGCTGGAGTCGCGGTCTTATCGAGATATCGCTGAGTCCTTAGGATGTTCTCAACGAGACGTCGCTAAAGCCCGTGCGGTGATCAAGGAGCACGGCCTCACAGGTGATCAAGTAGCTGTCATGACCGTAGAACGGGTAGAGGAACTCTTCCCCGATCGGCGCCGACGAGTTGCAGGTGAGTATCTAGCGCCGGAATTCGGCCCGGTCGTGGCATCGATGCGTTCGAACCGTCACTTCACTTTGCTCCAGGGGTGGAGAACTTATCTCGGTGTGGCCTCCGAACTGCGGAAATACTCGTATTCTCAGTACTGCCACCTCTTCAGCGATTACGCGGCAAGAAACGATCTTGTAGCCACTTTGCACCATGAACCGGGGCGGGCGGTATTCATCGATTGGGCCGGTGACACCCTCCAGGTCTGCGACGCGGTCACCGGTGAAATCACCAAGGTCTACTTGTTCGTCGCGGTGTTGCCGTACTCGGGGTTGGTGTACTGCACAGGATGCACTGATATGCGTATGAACGCGTGGTTGAGCGCTCACAAGGCAGCTTTCGAGTATTTCGGCGGGGTGCCCCAGATTGTGGTCCCTGATAACGCGCCCACTGCTACTCACCGCCCTACCAAAGGTGAGTCTGCCCGGGTCGTGAATCCGAAGTACCAGCAGTTAGCCGATCACTACGCAACGGCGATCGTGCCTGCCAGGGTGCGCAAGCCTCGAGACAAAGCCGCCGTAGAATCTGCCGTTCAGGTGATCAACAAGCGAGTCATCGGATATCTCTGCGAAGACGTCTTCACGACCGTGACCGAGCTCAACACCGCGATCGCTGTTCGGATGAGGGAAATCAATGAAGAGATCCGCCGGGCTGATGGGACCACCAGGGCCGAACGATTCATGGCAGAAGAGGCATCTGCTTTGGGAGGCTTGCCTGTTGAGGGGTTTGAAGATGTTGAATACCGGCAGGTCAAAGTGGGACGGAATTATCATGTGACCTGCGATTATCAGCACTACTCAGTGCCTCACCGACTCGCAGGTCAATTGCTGCGAGCACGACTGACGGATCAACAGGTCAGTATCTTCGATGGCGATGCCATCGTTGCAGAGCACCGACGAAAACACGGCCGCCGGGGCCAGTACTCCACTGATTCCGCGCATGTACCCCTCCAGCACCAAGACGTCGCTGGCTTGTGGTCTCGTGATTGGTTTATCCGTCGGGCGGCCGCGTTTGGGCCGGCCACCGTGGAGATCATCACCGCGGTCTTAGACCGCCATAAGATCGAGGCTCAGGGGTATCTGGAGTGCCAGAACATTCTCGAGTCCCTGGGCAAGCGCGATAAGCAACGCCTCGAGGCTGCGTGCACGCAGTTAGCCAACCTGGGTGGGTATGCCAGCTATTCCGGACTCAAGCGACTCATGGCTGCCATTGATTCTGATACGAAAACATCTCGGCCACACAGGCCAGCAGCCGCCACCATCAAGCCCCAGCCGGCCGTCGATACCCTCGATCCAGCACAGATCTACGTGCGTGGAGCTGACTACTACCAGCAGGGACGGTGAACAGCGCCATGACCACGACACCGGCGAGCCCGGCCTTGATGAATTCAGTGTTCACTACCGAGGACAAAGAGAAGTTTCGTACCTTACGGATCACTCACTTGGCTGCGAAGTTCGAAGAACTCATCATCGATGAGAGCAACGACCACCTGACCCCGGAGCAAATATTCCTGGCGGCCGTTGATGACGCTTTAGACCAGCGAAGAGTGAAGAACATTCAGAAACTGCTCCTGGCTGCTCAGCTACCGATCATGCGGGCCTCGATCGCGGAGATCCATTATCAAGAAGGACGGAACATTACCCCAGCCAGGATGGCCCGCTACGCCGCACATGACTGGGCCAATGAGACCGCTAACCTGTTGATCACCTCGCCCACAGGAGGAGGAAAGACCTATATTGCCTGCGCGATTGCCGTAGCGGCATGTCACAACGAGCATAAAGTCTTCTACACCCGCATGGACGAGCTCGCTCGTCGTCTCGTCATCGCTCGAGGCGATGGCATCGCTCATCAGGCCTTGTTGAACCGGCTATCTGATGCGGATCTACTCATCATCGACGATTTCCTGACCGTCGGTATTGACCCTGAAGCCGCGAACGATCTTTTCGCGATACTGGCAAACCGAGAACACCGGGCAGCCACCATGATCGCTTCTCAAACCGGGCCCGCGTACTGGGCTTCAGCTCTCCCTGACAGAATCGCTGCGGATAGTATCGTCAATCGACTGGCGAATAATGCCCGCACGATAAACCTTGGCGACATTGATATGCGGCGCCACCAAGGTGAACAGACACGAGCGGCCCCTGGCTACTGGGAGTAGAAAAACTCGAGAAACCGACGACCGGGAAGCACCATAGAGGTGCTTCCCGGTCGTCAGAACTCCGCTACCACTTACCCAGACCAGCGCTTTCATCTAAGGCTATGCGCCAATGATTTTGGGTCTGGAGTCACCCGATCACGGCGAGGTCCACATCCAAGGGCAGCGCTTCGTTCCAGCTCATGAGAGTGAACGACGCCAGCTGCGTACCGCGATCGGTGCCGTCTATCAGAACCCCTTGGGCTCGTTCGATCCTCGGCATACGGTCGGCGAGGTGCTCACCGACGCTGTCACCCGCGGCACCAGCCGACGACGACCGGCTGCCCGAGACAGAGTCCACGAATTACTGGATCAAGTCCACCTGGCCACGACGACATCTCATCGGAAACCGTGGGAACTTTCGGGCGGGCAACGACAGCGGCTCGCCATTGCCCGAGCACTCGCTGCCCGGCCTGAGGTGTTGATTCTCGACGAACCGGTGTCGGCCCTGGATGTGTCCGTCCAAGCCACTGTGTTGGATCTGCTGGACGAGATCCAGATCGAACAGCAAACAAGCTATCTGCTGATCAGCCACGATCTCTCGGTGGTGGAGCACATGAGTGATCAGGTCTTGGTCATGTACCAGGGAGCTGCCGTGGAGCAGGGGCCTGTGGGCGATATCTTCACTGCCCCTCAGCATCTGTACACTCAGCAGCTCCTGGCGGCTCAGCCAACACTACGCGGCCCCTTCAGCGCCTAGCCCACCACGATCGTGACGATCTGCCTTCACCAAGGAACCACCGCTTAAACAAAACTGCCCCGTCCTCGAAAGGACGGGGCAGTTCACTGCTTAAATGGGTGGGGCCCAGTACAACACCGTACTGGGCCCACACCACTCAAAAAGAATGTCCGGCGGCGACCTACTCTCCCACACGCTCCCGCATGCAGTACCATCGGCGCAATGAGTCTTAGCTTCCGGGTTCGGAATGGGACCGGGCGTTTCCCCCACGCTATGACCGCCGTAACTCTACCAACCACACCCCACAACGGGGCGGGTAAAACCAAGGCATGCTACAAACACACACTACACTCTATCCAATTATCAACACACAAACCCAACGGGCTGGTGTTCACATAACCATACAGTGGACGCAAACAACGCTTGTTACCTACAAGTGAAAAATTGTGATTAAGTCTTCGGTCTATTAGTACTGGTCAGCTCCACACGTCTTTAGTCCGCGCTTCCACACCCAGCCTATCAACCCAGTCATCTACTGGGAACCTCACACAACAAGTTGTAAGGAGAACTCATCTCGAAGCCGGCTTCCCGCTTAGATGCTTTCAGCGGTTATCCATCCCGAACGTAGCCAATCAGCCATGCACCTGGCGGTACAACTGACATACCAGAGGTTCGTCCGTCCCGGTCCTCTCGTACTAAGGACAGATCTTCTCAATTCTCCAACGCGCGCAGAGGATAGGGACCGAACTGTCTCACGACGTTCTGAACCCAGCTCGCGTACCGCTTTAATGGGCGAACAGCCCAACCCTTGGGACCTACTCCAGCCCCAGGATGCGACGAGCCGACATCGAGGTGCCAAACCATGCCGTCGATATGGACTCTTGGGCAAGATCAGCCTGTTATCCCCGAGGTACCTTTTATCCGTTGAGCGACGGCCGTTCCACAACGAGCCGCCGGATCACTAGTCCCGACTTTCGTCCCTGCTCGAGCTGTCACTCTCACAGTCAAGCTCCCTTGTGCACTTACACTCAACACCTGATTGCCAACCAGGCTGAGGGAACCTTTGGGCGCCTCCGTTACCATTTAGGAGGCAACCGCCCCAGTTAAACTACCCATCAGGCACTGTCCCTGACCCGGATCACGGGCCGAAGTTAGATGTTCACTATGACCAGAGTGGTATTTCAACGATGACTCCACCCCCACTAGCGTGAGGGCTTCACAGTCTCCCACCTATCCTACACAAGCCATACCGAACACCAATACCAAACTATAGTAAAGGTCTCGGGGTCTTTCCGTCCTTCTGCGCGTAACGAGCATCTTTACTCGTAATGCAATTTCGCCGAGTTCACGGTTGAGACAGCGGGGAAGTCGTTACTCCATTCGTGCAGGTCGGAACTTACCCGACAAGGAATTTCGCTACCTTAGGATGGTTATAGTTACCACCGCCGTTTACTGGGGCTTAAATTCTCCGCTTCGCCACACAAGTGCAGCTAACAGGTCCTCTTAACCTTCCAGCACCGGGCAGGAGTCAGTCCATATACATCGTCTTACGACTTCGCATGGACCTGTGTTTTTGATAAACAGTCGCTTCCCCCTGGTCTCTGCGGCCCTGACCCGCTCCACCCAGCAAGTAGGTGTCACGGTTGGGGCCCCCCTTCTCCCGAAGTTACGGGGGCATTTTGCCGAGTTCCTTAACCATGATTCTCTCGATCGCCTTAGTATTCTCTACCTGACTACCTGTGTCGGTTTAGGGTACGGGCAGTGTCAACCTCACGCCGATGCTTTTCTAGGCAGCATAGGATCACCAGATCTCCCACATCGTGGGAGCCCATCAAGTCTCAGGCACACGCCCAGCGGATTTACCAACCAGACACCCTACACTCTTAGACCGGGACGATTCCATTGCCCGGCCTGGCTACCTTCCTGCGTCACACCTGTTAATACGTTTGCCTCCCCAGTTCAGGTCCCACGCTCCCCTGCCACGTCACCCCGAAGGGTGATCTAGGCAGGTTCGGGTGGTTAGTATCACCAGATCAGCATGGACGGTTTACCACCGGTACGGGAATATCAACCCGTTGTCCATCGACTACGCCTGTCGGCCTCGCCTTAGGTCCCGACTTACCCAGGGCAGATTAGCTTGACCCTGGAACCCTTAGTCATCCGGCGGACGGGTTTCTCACCCGTCTTTCGCTACTCATGCCTGCATTCTCACTCGTGCACATTCCACCACTAGTTCACACTGCGGCTTCACCACGTACACGACGCTCCCCTACCCAACAAACCAAACGGTTCATTGTCACGGTTTCGGCGGTGTGCTTGAGCCCCGCTACATTGTCGGCGCGGAATCACTTGACCAGTGAGCTATTACGCACTCTTTCAAGGGTGGCTGCTTCTAAGCCAACCTCCTGGTTGTCTCAGCAACTCCACATCCTTTCCCACTTAGCACACGCTTAGGGGCCTTAACCGATGATCTGGGCTGTTTCCCTCTCGACTATGAAGCTTATCCCCCACAGTCTCACTGCCGCGCTCTCACTTACCTGGCATTCGGAGTTTGGTTGACGTCAGTAACCTTGTAGGGCCCATCAGCCATCCAGTAGCTCTACCTCCAGGAAGAAACACGCGACGCTGCACCTAAATGCATTTCGGGGAGAACCAGCTATCACGGAGTTTGATTAGCCTTTCACCCCTACCCACAGCTCATCCCCTCAGTTTTCAACCTAAGTGGGTTCGGTCCTCCACGTGCTCTTACACACGCTTCAACCTGGCCATGGGTAGATCACTCCGCTTCGGGTCCAGAACACGCGACTCAAACGCCCTATTCAGACTCGCTTTCGCTACGGCTACCCCACACGGGTTAACCTTGCCACGTATCACTGACTCGCAGGCTCATTCTTCAAAAGGCACGCCATCACCCAGACACAAGATCCAGGCCCTGACGGATTGTAAGCACATGGTTTCAGGTACTATTTCACTCCCCTCCCGGGGTACTTTTCACCATTCCCTCACGGTACTGATTCACTATCGGTCAGTAGGAAGTATTTAGGCTTACCAGGTGGTCCTGGCAGATTCACACGGGATTTCTCGGGCCCCGTGATACTCGGGAAACACACCAGCAGCGCAACGCAGACCAACTACGGGACTTCCACCCTCTACGGTCAGGCAACCAAACCTGTTCGTCTCAACGCGCACCAACTGCAACAGGCCGGCAGACCCATCACGCATGCTCCCACAACCCCTGAAACGCAACCCCTGCCGGGTATCACACGCTCCAGGTTTAGCCTCATCCGCTTTCGCTCGCCACTACTCACGGAATCACTGTTGTTTTCTCTTCCTGCAGGTACTGAGATGTTTCACTTCCCTGCGTTCCCTCCAACTGGTCTATGTGTTCAACCAGCGGTCACACGAACACGCGAACGCGTCGTGCGGGGTTTCCCCATTCGGACATCCTGGTATCAACGCTCGGTTATCAACTCCACCAGGCTTATCGCAGATTCCCACGTCCTTCATCGGCTCCTACTGCCAAGGCATCCACCATGTGCTCTTAACAACTTAGCCACAAAACACTAAGCCATCATCATAAATAATGAGCTAAAAACAACCACACACCACACACAACCAAACCACCCCAAAAAGAGGCCGGCCAGCCATGATGATGATGCGGTCATCACACAGATAACAAACAAATACTCTCGACTAACACACACCACTCAACGCAGCATGTGTCACAAAAATAAGATGCTCGCGTCCACTATATAGTTACCTAAACAACAACCCACACACACCAACCAACCCACCAAAACCAGCAGGCCAGCCCATGCGACAGGCAAAACTAGAACAACCATCGTCCCAGCAAAACAACTTTGCCAGTCCTGTTATCCCAGGACCCAATAGTGCACCAAAGAAACCCACCTAACACCACGACCAACAACCCACGGCCTCCACACCCGACACTCAAAAAGCATCAGTAGTACTACCAGGATCGCCAGCCATGCACTTAGCACGGCACAAAGAATGTTGATGTTCCACCCATGAGCAGTCACTGCCACCACACACTCGGCGATGAAACAGGACAACACCCCAACACCACCAGGCCACCACCAAGGCGACCCAGCAAAAACGTGTTGAAGAAAGCTCCTTAGAAAGGAGGTGATCCAGCCGCACCTTCCGGTACGGCTACCTTGTTACGACTTAGTCCCAATCGCCAGTCCCACCTTCGACGGCTCCCCCCACAAGGGTTAGGCCACCGGCTTCGGGTGTTACCAACTTTCGTGACTTGACGGGCGGTGTGTACAAGGCCCGGGAACGTATTCACCGCAGCGTTGCTGATCTGCGATTACTAGCGACTCCGACTTCATGGGGTCGAGTTGCAGACCCCAATCCGAACTGAGACCGGCTTTTTGGGATTAGCTCAACCTCACAGTATCGCAACCCATTGTACCGGCCATTGTAGCATGCGTGAAGCCCAAGACATAAGGGGCATGATGATTTGACGTCGTCCCCACCTTCCTCCGAGTTGACCCCGGCAGTCTCCCATGAGTCCCCGGCATAACCCGCTGGCAACATGGAACGAGGGTTGCGCTCGTTGCGGGACTTAACCCAACATCTCACGACACGAGCTGACGACAACCATGCACCACCTGTGAACCAGCCCAAAAGGGAAACCATATCTCTATGGCGATCTGGCACATGTCAAGCCTTGGTAAGGTTCTTCGCGTTGCATCGAATTAATCCGCATGCTCCGCCGCTTGTGCGGGCCCCCGTCAATTCCTTTGAGTTTTAGCCTTGCGGCCGTACTCCCCAGGCGGGGCACTTAATGCGTTAGCTACGGCGCGGAAAACGTGGAATGTCCCCCACACCTAGTGCCCAACGTTTACGGCATGGACTACCAGGGTATCTAATCCTGTTCGCTCCCCATGCTTTCGCTCCTCAGCGTCAGTAACAGCCCAGAGACCTGCCTTCGCCATCGGTGTTCCTCCTGATATCTGCGCATTTCACCGCTACACCAGGAATTCCAGTCTCCCCTACTGCACTCTAGTCTGCCCGTACCCACTGCAGACCCGGAGTTAAGCCCCGGGCTTTCACAGCAGACGCGACAAACCGCCTACGAGCTCTTTACGCCCAATAATTCCGGATAACGCTCGCGCCCTACGTATTACCGCGGCTGCTGGCACGTAGTTAGCCGGCGCTTCTTCTGCAGGTACCGTCACCCCGAAAGGCTTCTTCCCTACTGAAAGAGGTTTACAACCCGAAGGCCGTCATCCCTCACGCGGCGTCGCTGCATCAGGCTTGCGCCCATTGTGCAATATTCCCCACTGCTGCCTCCCGTAGGAGTCTGGGCCGTGTCTCAGTCCCAGTGTGGCCGGTCACCCTCTCAGGCCGGCTACCCGTCGTCGCCTTGGTGAGCCATTACCTCACCAACAAGCTGATAGGCCGCGAGTCCATCCAAGACCGATAAATCTTTCCACCTTCCACCATGCGGTGAAAGGTCATATCCAGTATTAGACCCAGTTTCCCGGGCTTATCCCAGAGTCAAGGGAAGGTTACTCACGTGATACTCACCCGTTCGCCACTAATCCAACCCCTGCAAGCAGGAGTCTTCATCGTTCGACTTGCATGTGTTAAGCACGCCGCCAGCGTTCATCCTGAGCCAGGATCAAACTCTCCGTAAAAAAATACAAAAAGAAAAAGGAAACGCACCAGCCGGAAAAACCAGCACGCCCCAAAATCCCAGCAAAAACTCCCCTGAGAGCGACGAGGCACCCCAGGAGAAGTAATTACCAATAAATAAAATTGGCATCAACAAACTTGGCACACTATTGAGTTCTCAAACAACAGTCGGCTTCCGATGTCCTGGAGATCTTTTCGATCTCCGCTCTCCCGGAGCAACTTTTCTAACTTATACCCTGTCTCGATCCGTGTCAAATCCGATCTGCGTGATCGTGATCTCATCTGATCGATATTGAGTTGCTAGAGCGACGTTCCTTGCGGTCCATCTGCGCCCGTTCTCTCACCGTTTTCCCGGTGTTTTCCTGGGCACGAATGAATACTCTACACACGTTCCGCGGAGGTGCAAAATCGACCCAAAAGCGCCCGGATTCCGCATGATTCCGCGGTTTTTGGAGGGGCCGGCACCGTCGAATCGGCGGTTTTCGGTCAAAAATGACCCAAAAGGTGACCGAGGTCACCGAAATTGCTATTTTTTCGGCACAAAGTACAGGGTCGTCAGCGCCGGGACAGTGATGCGGCCACTGGTCGGTTGTCCATGCTCCGCCGGCCCGTCGGCAACGATTTTCCCGAGATTGCCGTTGCCCGCTCCCCCATAGGCGGAAGCATCGGAGTTGAACGTCTCGGCCCAGGAGCCCGCGGACGGCAGCCCGACGACAACATCGCGGTGTTCGGTTCCGGAGAAGTTGGACAGGCAGACCAGCGGGGTTCCCTCGGCGGACCAACGGATGAAGCTGAACAGGTTGCGGGCGCTGTCCCCGCCGTCGATCCAGGTGAAGCCGGCCGGTTCGTCGTCGAGTTCCCATAGTGCTGGGGTGGCACGGTACTGAGCGTTCAGATCGCGTACGGCTTTCATCACGCCCTTGTGCCTCGGGTTCTCGGTCTGCCACCAATCGAGCCCATGGGCCTCAGACCATTCGGCTTCTTGGGCAAACTCGCCGCCCATGAAGAGCAGCTTTTTGCCCGGGTGCGCCCACATGTACCCGTAGTAGGCGCGCAGTCCGGCCAGCTGCTGCCACCGGTCGCCGGGCATGCGGGCGAGGAGAGAACCCTTACCGTGGACGACCTCGTCGTGGGATAACGGCAGCACATAGCGCTCCGAGTAGGCGTAGGCCATCGAGAAGGTCATGGTGCCGTGGTGCCACACCCGGTTGATCGGGTCCTCGCTGAGGTAGTTGAGGCTGTCGTGCATCCAGCCCATGTTCCATTTTTTGCCGAAACCGAGCCCGTTCTGTTCGGTGGGTCGGGTGACGCCGTCGAAGGCGGTGGATTCTTCGGCGATGATGATGACGCCGGGGTGCTCACGGTAGGCGGTGGCGTTGACTTCCTGGAGGAACGAGATTGCCTCGAGGTTGTGGTTGCCTCCGTGCACATTGGGGACCCAGCCCCCTTGCTCTCGGGAGTAGTCGAGGTAGAGCATGGAGGCCACGGCGTCGACGCGGAGCCCGTCGATGTGGAACTCTTCCAGCCAGTACAGGGCGTTGGCGACGAGGAAATTGCGGACCTCGTTACGGCCGTAGTCGAAGACTTTGGTCCCCCAGTCGGGGTGCTCGCCCTTACGCGGGTCGGCGTATTCGTAGAGTGGTTCGCCGTCGAAGTTGGCCAGCGCCCATTCGTCTTTCGGGAAGTGGGCGGGAACCCAGTCCATGATGACGCCAATATCCGCCTGGTGCAGCCGGTCAATCAGGTAGCGCAGGTCGTCCGGGGTGCCGAAGCGCGAGGTGGGCGCGTAATAGCCGGTGACCTGGTAACCCCAGGATCCACCGAAGGGGTGCTCGGCCAGGGGCAGAAATTCGACGTGGGTGAAGCCCTGCCAGGACACATACTCGACGAGCTCGTCGGCCAGCTGCCGGTAGCTGACCTGGGCGTCGGAATCGGCACCCGGCGGACGCCAGGATCCGGCGTGAATTTCGTAGATGGACATCGGACCCTGGTGCACGTTGTTGCGCTGGCGGGCGACCATCCAGTCGTCGTCGTGGAATGCGTAGCGGGACTCCTCGACCCGGGAACCGGTGCGCGGCGGGACTTCGGTCCAGCGGGCCAGGGGGTCGGCGCGGTCGACCCACTGACCGTGGCGGGTGAGGATCTGATACTTGTACACCGCTCCGGCGTCGACGTCGGGAAGGAACAGTTCCCAGACCCCGGAACCGCCGAGGGAACGCATAGCATGCAGGCGGCCATCCCAGGAGTTGAAGTCGCCGATGACGCGCACGGCCTGGGCGTGGGGTGCCCACAGTGCGAAGGACGCCCCGGATACTTCGCCTTGGGGCGTGGAATAGCGGCGGATGCGGGAGCCCAGCACAGTCCAGAGTTTTTCGTGCCGTCCCTCGCTGAGCAGGTGCAGGTCCATCTCGCCCAGGGTGGGCAGATAGCGGTAAGGGTCGTCGTGGACGGTGTCCTGTCCCCCCGGGTAGCGCACGGTGTAGCGGTAGCCGGGGACCTGGCCTTCGGGCTGATCGGTGAGCACCCCCACCCAGATGCCCTGGTGTTCGTGCTGCAGACGCACGGTCTCGCCGGTGTCGGTGCGGATACTCACGGCCTCGGCCATCGGTCGCAGAATCCGGAACGTCACGGAGTCAGAGGTGGCATGGGCACCCAGCACCTCGTGCGGCTGGTGGTACCGGCCCTCGGCGACGGCGCTGAGCACGTCCGGGGACACCGTCAGCGGTGCGGTCGATGCGGTCATCGTAGTCTCCGATTTCTTCGGGGTGGCGGTCATGGGCGCCGTATCACGCGCAGCACGTGGGCGGGCTCGACGAACGGGTCGAGCCGGACATAGTTGGTGTCACCCCAGTGGTAGCGCGCCCCGGTGATCAGGTCTTCGACGTCGAAGGTGCCGGCGGCGTCGAGGTCGTGCTGGTGCAGGCCGAGGGCGTTGAGGTCGAGGCGCACGGTGGCTTCATGGGCGGTGTGCGGGTCCACGTTGACGACGACGATGAGGGTGTCTTCCCCGGGGCCGAGGTAGTCGTGGTCGGTGACCGTCTCGGCGTCGGCGTGCCAGCCCTCGGGCAGGGCGGTACGGGTTTTGGAGAACACCAGGATGTGCTCAGTGTCGGCCTCGTGGAGAGTCAGATTCTGCAGTTGTTGCAGGGCGGGGTGGGCGCGGCGGATCTCGTTGAGCCGGCGCAGATAGGGTGCCAGGGACTGCCCGCGAGCTTCGGCTCCGGCAAAATCGCGGGGCCGGTACTCGTACTTTTCGTTGTCGATGTACTCCTCGGCGCCCGGGCGGGCCACGTGCTCGTAGAGTTCGAATCCTGCGTAGACGCCCCACAGTGGGTTGGAGAGCGCGGCGAGGGCCGCCCGGATTTTAAACGCGGCCGGCCCACCGAATTGCAGGTATTCGGTGAGGATGTCCGGGGTGTTCACGAAGAAGTTCGGGCGGTAGTACCCGGCGGTGCGCTGGGTGACCTCAGCAAGGTAGTTAGCCAGTTCTTCCCGGGAATTCCGCCAGGTGAAGTACGAGTACGACTGTTGGAATCCGACCCGGCCGAGCGCGTGCATCATCGCCGGGCGGGTGAAGGCTTCAGCCAGGAACACCACCTCGGGGTGCTCGGCGCGGACCCGTGCGATGAGCCACTCCCAGAACCACAGGGGCTTGGTGTGCGGGTTATCCACGCGGAAGATCTTCACACCGCGGGACACCCACAACTGCACGACCTTCAGCACCGCGGCGGAGAGGCCCTCCGGGTCGCGGTCGAAGTTCAGCGGGTAGATGTCCTGGTATTTCTTGGGCGGGTTCTCGGCGTAGGCGATGGAACCGTCGGCACGCTGGGTGAACCATTCTGGGTGTGCCTGAACCCAGGGGTGGTCGGGGGCGCACTGCAGGGCCAGGTCCAGGGCGATCTCGAGGTCGTGTGCCGCGGCCACGCTGACGAAGTCGGCGAAGTCGGCTTCGGTGCCCAGGTCCGGATGGATGGCGTCATGCCCACCGTCGGCGGATCCGATGGCCCACGGTGATCCGGGGTCGCCGTCGCGGGTGGTCAGGGAGTTGTTGCGGCCCTTGCGGTGCACCGTGCCGATGGGGTGGATCGGTGGCAGGTACACGACGTCGAACCCCATGGCGGCGACCTCGGGCAGGCGGCGCGAGGCAGTCTGGAAGGTGCCGGAAACCCAGGCCGAGGTCTCCTCGTCGAAGCGGGCGCCCTCGGAGCGGGGGAAGAACTCGTACCAGGATCCGGCCCCGGCCAGGCGGCGCTGCACGTCCAGCGGGAAGGGACCGGTGACGCCTACCAGGTCGCGCAGCGGCTGGACGACGAAGACCTCGTGCACGGCGGACGAATTTCCGGCGGCAAGGCGGTCGGGAACGGGCAGGGCCTCATCGGCGAGGGTCTGGGCGGCGGCAGTGAGCACCGCTTGCTGGGCGGGGTCGTACTCGGGCCGGGAGGCGGCGTCGCGGAAGAGGTGCACCCCTTCCTGCAGCATCAGCTCGACGTCGACGCCGGCTTCGATCTTCACGCTGGCGGCATGGACCCACGTGGCGTGCGGGTCGGACCAGGACTCGATGGTGAAGGTGTGCAGGCCGATCCCGCTGGGGCGCAGGGTGGCGTGGAAGCGGTCGGTGCCGGGCGCTCCGGGGCGCATCCGCACCCGCTGGACTTCGCGTTGCGCGGCATCGGTGAGGACCACGGTGGCGCCGAGCTGGTCGTGGCCCTCGCGGAAGACCGTGGCGGCCACGGCCACGTCTTCACCGACGATGGCTTTGGCTGCGTAGCGGCCGCAGTCGATCACGGGCTCAACTGCCGTGACGGGGATGCGGGTCACCGTGACCTCGGGAGATGAGGGTGTGCCGCCGGAGTTCGAGGGGGTGCGCCGGGAGCGGTTCACATGTTTTTTCGCCACGGCATTAGCCTATCCAGCACGAAGGCCCCGAGGCTATGGTCGATTGACCGGTCTCGGGGCCTTCGCGGCGGAGGTGAGGTGATGGTGCGGGCTTATTGCAGCAGGGAACGGTCGCCCAACGTCGCTCCCTTGATTTTGGCGAATTCGCCGAGCAGGTCTTCGACGGTCATGGTGGCTTTCTTTTCCGCCTCGACGTCGAGGATGATTTCGCCGTCGTGCATCATGATCAGCCGGTTGCCGACCTCCAGCGCCTGGGCCATGTTGTGGGTGACCATCAGCGTGGTGAGCTTCTGCTCGGAGACAACTTTTTCGGTGAGCCGGGTGACCAGTTCGGCACGCTGAGGGTCCAGGGCCGCGGTGTGCTCGTCTAACAGCAGAATCTTGGGCTGCGAGAACGTGGCCATCAGCAGGCTCAGTGCCTGGCGCTGACCGCCGGAGAGCAGTCCCACCTTGGCCTTGAGACGGTGCTCGAGGCCGAGTTCCAGGGCCAGCAGTTCCTCCGCCCATTGCGTGCGCTTGGCCTTGGTCACCCCGAGGCCCAGTCCGCGCGACTGGCCGCGGCGGGCGGCCAGGGCCATGTTCTGTTCGATCGTCAGGTCCGGGCTGGTGCCAGCCATAGGATCCTGGAACACCCGGCCCACATAGGCAGCGCGCCTGTGGTCGGGCATTTTGGTGACGTCCTTGCCGGCGATGGTCACGGTGCCGGAGTCGGGACGAAGCTTGCCCGCGATCGTGTTCAGCACCGTGGACTTACCCGCGCCGTTGGAGCCGATCACGGTGACGAAATCGCCGTCGCGCAGGTGCAGGTTCACGCCGCGCAACGCCTTGCGCTCGTTGACGGTGTTCGGAAAGAACGTCTTGTTGACGTTGCTCAGCTCAAGCACGGTGGCCCACCTTTCCAGCTTCTTCGGCCTCGGCGGCGGCTTCTTCGGCGGCTTCCTTGTTCAAGTTCTCGACCTTCTTGTTCTTCCGGCGCAGCGAGAATCGGCGGAAGATCTTCCACTGCGGCAGCAGCAGAGCGGCCACCACGAGTACCGCGGAGATGAGGCGCATGTCGTTGGGATTCAGCCCGGCGGTCAGCGCGTACTGGATGGCTAGGCGGTAAAGCACGGCTCCCACGACGACAGCGAAGGTGGCAATGATGACGGTGCGGGTGCCGAAGATCGCCTGACCGATGATCACGGAGGCCAGGCCCACAAGAATCAGACCGATACCCATGGAGATGTCGGCGGAACCCTGGTACTGGGCGATGATCGAGCCGCACAGGGCAACCAAACCGTTGGAGAGCATCAGACCGATGATCTTCATCCGGTCGGTGGAGACACCGAAGGAGCGGATCATTTCCTGGTTGTCGCCGGTGGACTGCAGGGCCAGGCCCATGTCGGTGGAGAGGAACCAGTCGAGGGCGAACTTAATGATGAGCACGCAGATCAACAGGATGATCACCGCGCCCCAGGTGCCGCGCAGCCCGGCCTGAGAGAACCAGGTAAACACGGTTTCTTGGCCCAGCAGCGGCGCATTAGCTCGATTGCCCATGATGCGCAGGTTGACCGAGTACAGGGCCAGCATGGTCAGAATTCCGGCCAGCAGCGGGTTGATGTTTCCTTTGGCGTGCAACAGGCCGGTAATGAGTCCGGCGAGGGTGCCCACGAGGAAGGCCGCGCCCATGGCAAGCAGCGGGTTCACCTGCTGAGTGATGAGCACGGCGGCCGTGGCGGCGCCGGTGGTGAAGGATCCGTCGACGGTGAGGTCGGGGAAGTCGAGAATCTTGAAGGTGAGGTAGACACCGAGGGCCATGATCGCGTAGATCAGACCGAGTTCGAGTGCGACGATCATGATCTATCGTCCAGCTTTCCGTCGGGGTGTTTCGGATGGATGGTATCGGCGGGGCCGGCCGTGGGGATGTGCGCGGCCGACCCCGCCGAACAGGTAGCGCGAGATTATTCTTCGTCCTCGCCCTCAGCGTCGGCGACGTCGCGGGCGTCAGCCAGCAGGTCCTCGGGCAGGGTGATGCCCATCTGCTCGGCGGCTTCCTGGTTCACGACGACCTCGAGGTCCTCGGAGGGCACGGTCTCCACCGGGGTGTCGGCCGGCTCGGACTCACCCTGCAGAATGCGCAGCGCCATCTCGCCGGCCTGCACGCCCTGGGCGTGGTAGTCGATGCCGTAGGTGGCCACCGCGCCGCGTTCCACGGAGTCGGTGTCGGCGGAGATCACGGGGATCTGCTGGTCGATACCGTAGGAGAGCACCGATTCCAGACCGGAGACCACCGTGTTGTCGGTGGGCACGTAGATAGCATCGACGTCGCCGAGCGCCTGGACGCCCTGCTGCACCTCGTTGGTGTTGGTGATGGCGCGTTCGACCAGTTCCAGTCCGAGTTGCTCGGCCGCGTCGCGTGCTGCTTCCACCTGGACCACCGAGTTCGACTCGGCCGAGGAGTAGACGATGCCCACGGTCTCGGCGTCAGGGGCGATCTGCTGGAGCAGCTCGAGCTGTTCGTGGACGGGGTTCATATCGGAGACACCGGTGACATTGCCGCCGGGAGCCTCCCAGTCGGCCACGAGCGAGGCGTCCACCGGATCGGTGACAGCGCCGAAGACGATCGGACGATCGGTGATGGCGGTGGCGGCCGAGATGGCGGAGGGGGTGGCAATCGCGAAGATCAGGTCGTGATCCGACTGGGCGAAGTTGCCGGAGATGTTGTTCATGGTGCCCTGGTCGGCCTGGGAGTTCTGCTCATCCCAGGTGACCTCGGCTCCGGCGGTTTCGAAGGCTTCCTTGAAGCCGGCCGCGGTGGCGTCGAGCGCGGGGTGGGAAACGTACTGCGAGATGCCGATCGAGTAGGACTCGCCTTCGGCGCCGCCCTCATCGGCCGCTCCGCCGTCGCCGTTGGAACCGCACGCAGTGACGGTCAGGCCGATTGCTGCGAGCACCGCCGTGGTGCGTGCAAGGTGTGACAGTTTCATGGGGTGCTCCCTCTCTCGTCAACCAACAGAAAACGATTCGCGCGGGATACGGGAATCGCGTGGATGAACAGAACGATTGACCATCAGGTGTGATGTGACTTCTATCACAGTCAACTTTGCCACAAGATGCCGCTTCAGTCCACCGCGTACCGATCAATGTGTCTACCAAATAGATGATCTCGCAGTCGAAACGTATCCGGCGGAAGCTGATGGTGCGTGTTCTGCAGACACCATGCTTCCACACCCGCGCCGCGAGTGGCTCGGATCACTGTGAGAGCGCGTAAATGGAGATCGAGTATCCAGGGATCGCCAGCACGTCTCCGGCGCCCACGGTCGATCCCACGCGGTCGCGTTCGCCATGGGTGCTCAGTGCCAGCACCAGTTCTCCGCCGGCCAGATCTCCCAGCAGGTTCTCTGCCCCGGGTTTGGAGCCGGGAACGCGGACGACGTCGGCGTCGAGTCCGCCGTTGAAGATCACGAGCCCGGAGGTCCGCCCGCCCGGGATGCCGATGAGCTGCTGCAGCACCCGCACCGAGGGACTCTCCCATTCCTGCTGGGTCATGGGTTCGCCGTCGGCGTTGAACCACATCATGTGCCCGGAGTCGCGGGAGGGGTAGGTGTAGGGCTGGTCGGCCAGGAACGCCCGGCGCAGTCGGATCATCCGCCGGGTGAGGGCGTGCATGGTCTGGGCTGCCGGGTTTTCGAGCAGTCGCGGCCAATCGGTCCATGAGAGCTCGTTGTTCTGGCAGTAGGCGTTGTTGTTGCCAGACTGGCTGCGGCCGAGCTCGTCACCGGCGGTGATCATCGGCACGCCCAGCGACATCAGCAGGGTGACCATCACATTGCGCATGGTGCGCTGCCGGGATTGCTCCACGTGGGTCTCATCGGTGGGGCCTTCGGCACCGTGGTTGTACGACCGGTTGTTCTCGGTGCCGTCGCGGTTGTCTTCGCCGTTGGCCTCGTTGTGTTTGTGGTTGTACGACACCAGGTCGCGCAGGGTAAATCCGTCGTGGGCGGTCACGTAGTTCACGCTGGACAGCGCCGAACGCCCCGAGGGGGCGAAGAGCCCCTGGGATCCGGAGAGCACATCGGCCAGCCCGCCCAGGGGGCTGGGTCGATCGCCGTGGTCCAGGGCGGCACGGGAGGTCACCCAGAAATCTCGCACGGTGTCGCGGAAATGGTCGTTCCAGTCACGGAAGCCGGGCGGGAAGCGCCCGGTCTGCCAGCCTCCGACCGAGACATCCCAAGGCTCGGAAATCAGCTTGACCTGGGAGAGCACCGGATCGGAGGTCACGGCCACCAGGAACGGGTGCTGCGGGGTGAAGTGGTGGTGAGCGTCGCGGCCCAGGGAGACGGCCAGGTCGAAGCGGAAGCCATCCACCCCGAATTCCTCGACCCAGCGGCGCAGCGAGTCCAGGGCCATGCGCACCACGGTGGCGTCGGCGAAGTTCAGGGTGTTTCCGCAGCCGGTGGTGTCCAGGTAGTCGGAGTCCGGACTGTCATCGACGTGGCGGTAGTAGGCGCGCTCCCCCAGCCCGCGCCAGCTGTAGGTGGGGCCGGTGGGGCCTTCTTCAGCCGTGTGGTTGTAGACCACGTCGAGAATCACCTCAATGCCGGCCTCGTGGAGCAGCCGGACCATTCCCTTGAATTCGTCCGCCACGGCTTGGGGGCCGCGCCGCTGGGCGTCGACGGTGGCGTAGCTGGGGTGCGGGGAGAAGAACGACAGGGTGTTGTAGCCCCAATAGTTCTCCAACCCGAGCTCCGACAGATGGGACTCGTCGGCATGGTGGTGCACGGGCAGCAACTCGACCGCGGTGATGCCCAAGCGCTGCAGGTAGGCGATCATCACCGGGTGTGCGAGCCCGGCGTAGGTGCCGCGCAGGTGCTCGGGGATCTCCGGGTGCAATTTTGTCTGCCCGATCACGTGGGCTTCGTAGATGATGGTGTCGCGCAGAGCGGTGTCGGGTGCGGTGACACCACCCCAGTCGAAACTGCGCTCCACCCGGGTGGACCAGTGAATCCCCTCGCGGGTCTCGACGGCGTCGCCGCACGGATCCAGCAGTCCGCCCACCACCGGACCGGTCGGTTCCAGATCCTGGTCCCGCGGGATGAACGCGTAGAGGCTGCCGTTATCGAGTCCGGTGAGGGTGCCGTGGTGCACCCCGTGGTTGAATCCGGGCAATTCCACGCGGTGCAGGTCTGCTACCGTCGGTGCGGCGTCTCGGGGGAAGTCACTGGTGGTGAAGACGACGTCGACCTCGGTGAGTCCGGGGGCGTAGACGGCCAGGTTCACGCACTGGCACGACTCGGCGGCTACCTCGGGTTCCCGATGATGTGTTCCAGACGCGGCCGAGGCGCCCAGCGGCGTCGGGCGCGAGGGGTGTTGCGGTTCAGTCACCGCGTCCGCCCGCCCGCGCCACCGCGATTTCGTACAGGGAAATGCCGACCGCCATCGAGGCGTTGAGCGATTCCATCTCGGAGGCGATCGGGATGGAGACGATCTGGTCGCAGTGTTCGCGCACCAGCCGGGAGAGGCCCTTGCCCTCGGAGCCGACCACGAGACAGATCGGGTCGGTGGCGAGGGGCAGTCCGGGCAGGGACTGGTCGCCGTCGCCGTCGAGGCCCAGCACGAAGTAGCCGAGTTTCTTGTACTCGACGAGCGCGTTGTTCAGGTTCGACACCTGTGAGACGGGCACCCGGGCGGCGGCACCGGCGGAGGTCTTCCACGCGGTGGCAGTCACCCCCACCGAGCGGCGGGCCGGCACCACCACGCCGTGAGCATCAAAAGCAGAAGCCGAGCGGATGATGGCCCCGAGGTTGCGGGGGTCGGTGATGGAATCCAGGGCGATCAGCAGCGGCGGGGTGCGCAGGTAGCCCTTGTCCCATTCCTGCATCAGTCGGTCGGCTACGGTGACGCCGTCTTCGTACTCGTAGGGTGGCACCTGCAGCGCCATGCCCTGGTGGTTGGCCTCGTTGGTCATCCGGTCGAGCTCGATCCGGGTGGTCTCCATCACCGGAATACCGCGTTCTGCTGCCAGCTTCAGCGCTTCTTTGACGCGCTCATCCATCTCCAGACGCGGGGCCACGTGCAGGGCGCGGGCCGGAATATCGGAGCGGAGGGCTTCGACCACCGGGTTGCGGCCGGCCACGGTTTCGTCCTTGTGGCGCGAGCGGGTGTTGCGCTGCTGGCGCTGCTGAGTGGGCTTGTAGCTCTTGTGCCAGGTGCGGTCCTCGGCCTTGGGCGTGGGACCGCGACCGGCCAGGGACTTACGGTGTTGACCGCCGCTGCCCTTGGTGGGGCCTTTTTTGGTGGACTTGCGGGCAGCGCCGGGGCGTCGTGGTGTTGCCATGGTGTGGTCCTTTCGGTGGCGGTGCGGGTCAGCTCTCGAGCGTCCAGGCGACGCCGTCAGCAGAGTCGGCCAGGGTGATGCCGGCCGCGGCCAGCTGGTCGCGGATCGCGTCGGCGGCAGCCCAGTCGCGCTGCTCACGGGCGGTCGCACGAGCCTGAATCTGTGCGTCCACGAGGGCGGCAAGGGCGTGACTGGCGGCGCTGTCGCCGTCATGGCAGGAACCTTCGGGCACCTCGTCGAGACCCAGGATGCGCACCATGGCGTCGACTTCCAGCAGCCGATCGCGCAGTGCAGTGGTGTCGTTCTCGGCCAGGGCGGTGTTGCCTGCGCGCACAGTGGCGTGCAGGCTGGCCAGGGCCTGGGGCACGTTCAGGTCATCTTCCATGGCCGTACGGAACGCCTCCGGCACGGCGTCCACGAGTACCTCAGGCAGGGCGGCGATGTCGTCTCGCAGGGCGGCCCGGGCTTTGGTCTGGAAGTTTTCGATGCGCTCGACCGCGGTAGTCGCCTCCTCGAGCGAGGTGGGCCGGTAGTCCAACGGTGAGCGGTAGTGCGCCTGGCCGAGGAAGTAACGGACCGCGGTGGGTCGGGCTGCGGCGAGCATCTCTTCGGGCGAGACGGTGTTGCCCACGGATTTGGACATTTTTTCGCCTTCGTAGGTGACCATGCCGTTGTGCATCCAGAAGCGGGCGAACTCGTCTCCAGCGGCGGCCGACTGGGCCAGCTCGTTTTCGTGGTGCGGGAAGCGCAGATCGAGCCCGCCACCGTGAATGTCGAAGGTTCCGCCCAGGTACTTGGTGGACATGGCGGAGCATTCTAGGTGCCAGCCGGGGCGGCCTCTCCCCCACGGGGAGGCCCAGGAAGCGGTGTCTGGGTCGCCGTTCTTGTGACCCTTCCACAGGGCGAAGTCGCGCGGGTCGCGTTTGCCGCGCGGGTCCGCATCCGGTGCGGCCTGCATGTCGTCGACGTCTTGGCGGGTGAGCTCGCCGTAGCGGTCCCATTCACGCACGGTGAAGTACACGTCGCCGGAGTCATCCGTGGCCGGGTAGGCGTAGCCGGCGTCCATCAAGCGCTGAATCAGCTCGAACATCTCGGTGATGTGCCCGGTGGCGCGTGGCTCGTAGGTGGGGCGCAGCACGCCGAGGCTGTCAAAGGCGGCGGTGAAGGCCTGCTCGAAGCGGTAGGCCAGGGCCCACCAGGGTTCCTGGGCAATATAGGGCGGCTGCGGAGTCTGCTCGGTGTCGTAGGACGCCGCCGATTTCTCCAGGATCTTGTCGTCGATGTCGGTGACGTTGCGTACCGAGGTGACGCGCAGCCCGGTGGCGCGCAACCATCGGATCAGGATGTCGAAGGCAATGGCCGAGCGGACGTGGCCAACGTGCGGCAGCCCCTGGACGGTCGCGCCGCAGTAGTAGATCGAGACCTCTCCCGCGCGCAGCGGAGTGAAGTCGCGAACCTGTGCCGTCTTGGTGTCATAGAAACGTTGTGCCACGGTGTTGGATTCTACCGGCTTTATACCGCGCCAGCAGACAGAGACGACGGAGGGCGAACCGTATGGTTCGCCCTCCGTCGTGTGTGGCAGGTTGCCATGATGGAATTATTTGGCGGCGGCCGCTGCGGCCGGTGCCACCTCTTCCAGGGTTTCGTTCAGCAGGCCGATGGCTTCTTCTTCGCTGATGTCCTTCGCCAAAGCGAGTTCGGACTCCAGCACCTGGCGTGCTTTGGCCAGCATGCGCTTCTCACCTGCGGACAGGCCGCGGTCATGCTCACGCCGCCACAAGTCACGCACTACCTCGGCTACCTTAATGACATCGCCGGAGGCGAGCTTCTCCAGGTTGGCCTTGTAACGACGCGACCAGTTGGTCGGCTCTTCGGTAAATTCTGCGCGCAGGACATCCAGCACTTCCTGCAGACCCTGATCATCGACCACATCGCGAACGCCGACCAGATCGACGTTTTCGGCGGGGACCTCAATAGTCAGATCGCCTTGAGCGACACGAAGTTTCAGGTAGGTTTTTTCCTCGCCCTTGATCTTCCGCATCTTGATCTCTTCGATAGTTGCCGCACCGTGGTGCGGGTAGACGACAGTCTCGCCGACCTCAAAAACCATGTGGATAAACCCCTTTCCCGGCGTTTAGTCTATCACAGAGCCCCGTGATTCCGGGAGTGTCGTCGCCTCTTTGCGGCCTGCATCACCCATAATGCTCCCCCGACGTCACTCTGCGTCGTCCCCGCGAATTCGTTCCGGGATGCACGCCGCGTCGCAGCACAGCCAGGCCTGGCGCGGTGCAGGAAAACCCTGATCAGCAGGGGCTGAAGAGGGGTCGTGCACCGGTTGGCGTACACAGCGTCTCACGTCGTCTGAGACGGCGCGAATGAGATACTCTCTAAGGGAACATCACTGTTTTCATGCACCGACCGTGATCGAGGAGAACACCATCGTGAAGGCCACCACCATTCGCCGCGCCTCTGTGGCCGGCCTGGCAGCCCTCGCTCTGCTAGGCACCACCGCCTGCAGCGCCGTCAATCTGCAAGCCACCACGTTGGAGTACGCCCCCTCAGACGGCGTGCAGGCCAATGTTGACAACGTCCAGCTGCGCAATATCGCTCTGATTGCCGCTGAAGAAAACGGCGCGGGCCGCTTCATCGGCTCCCTGTCCACCTCGGACGGCGAACCAGCCGAGGTCACCATCACCGTGAACGGCGAGAGCTTCGACTTCTCGGTTCCCGGCAACCTCGAGAACCTGATGCTCGAGGCCGAAGAGAACGAGACCGTCGTGACCAATATCGGCGGCCACCCCGGCGGCATGGTGGACGCTGAGGTCTCCGTCAACGGCACCACCGAGCCGCTGCGCATCGCGGTGCTCTCCGCAGCACTGCCCGAGTACCGGGACTTCCTGCCCGTGGAGGTGTCCGAGGGCGAGCTGACCGATCACCTCTACGACTTCCCCGAGCACGGCGGCGGTCACTGGGTGGGCGTCGACGAAGACGGCGGGCACTGATCCCACACCCCTACCGGGTCCTGAAACATCATCACGAAGGGCCGGCGCAGCATCCAGGAGATGAGGCGCCGGCCCTTCGCTATGTTCCCTATGTCTGCTGCGGTCTACGGCTCGAACTTGTAGCCCAGCCCGCGCACGGTCACCAGATGACGCGGGTTTGACGGGTCCGGCTCCACCTTGGAGCGCAGCCGCTTGATGTGCACGTCGAGGGTCTTGGTGTCCCCCACGTAGTCGGCGCCCCACACCCGGTCGATGAGCTGGCCGCGGGTGAGCACCCGACCGGCGTTGCGCAGCAGCATCTCGAGCAGCTCGAATTCCTTGAGCGGCATCGAGGTCTGGTCGCCACCGACGGTAACCACATGCCGTTCCACATCCATGCGCACCGGTCCAGCCTGCACGGAGGTGCTGATCAGATCGTCCGGCTCCGCCTGACGGCGCAGCACCGCACGAATACGCGCCACCAGTTCCCGCGAAGAGTACGGCTTGGTGACGTAGTCATCCGCGCCGAGTTCCAGACCCACGACCTTGTCGATCTCCGAGTCCTTGGCGGTGAGCATGATGACCGGAACGTTCGAGGTGCCGCGCAACTGGCGAATCACTTCGGTGCCTGGCTGACCGGGCAGCATCAGGTCGAGCAACACCAGATCAGCGCCGGCCTTCTCGAATTCGGAGACCGCATCGTGGCCATCTTCAACGACGGTGACCTCATACCCTTCGCGCTCCAGCAGGTAGGACAGCGGGTCACTGATGGACGGCTCATCCTCCACTACGAGGATCCGACTCATCTTAGTTCTCCTTTCCCACCGGATTCGGTGGTCTCCTGAGGGATCTCGGGGTCGCTCTCGGGCAACTTCACGGTGAAGGTGGATCCCGATCCGAGTCTTGACCACAGCGACACTTCGCCGCCGTGGTTAGCGACCACATGTTTGACGATGCTGAGCCCCAGACCGGTGCCACCGGTCTGGCGTGAGCGGGCGGCGTCAACGCGATAGAAACGCTCAAACACCCGCTCTTGGTCTTCATAGGCAATGCCGGGGCCCTGATCGGTAATCGAGATTCGGGCCAGCCCCTTCACCGATTTCATCCCGATGCCGACCACCGTGTTCTCCGGTGAGTAGCTGACAGCATTGTCGACCAGATTACGAATTGCGGTCATCAGCTGATCCGGGTCGCCGAACACGACACCGGTGATCTCCCCGGCCACCCGCAGCGTGATGCCGCGGGCCTCGGCCTCGGTGCGGACCCGGTCCACCGCCTCGGCGACCACCCGGTTCATGTCTACCGGGGAGGCTTCGCCGGCAACGTCCTTGCTCTGCAGCCGGGAGAGCTCAATGATGTCCTGCACCAGCTCGCCCAGGCGCACGGATTCGATGGACAGCCGGCGGGTAAATCGGCGCACAGCCACCGGGTCTTCGGCGGCGTCGTCAATGGCTTCAGAAAGCAAACCGATAGCACCGACGGGTGTTTTGAGTTCGTGGGACACGTTCGCCACGAAGTCGTGACGGATCGCTTCGGTGCGGGTCAGCTCGGTGCGGTCCTCCGCGAGGATCAGAATGTATTCGTCCCCCAGCGGCGCGATGCGCAGGTGTACCTGCCAGCGTTCATCGCCATAGCGGCCGCGGGTGAGTTCGTGTCGGCGGTCCAGAATCACACCGTCTTCACGTACGCGTCGAGTGAGGTCCACCACCAGGTCGTGCACCAGATGGTGACCGCGCACCAGCCCGTAGGCGTAGGCGGTCGGGTTGGCGCGCACCACGCCGTCGACGGCGTCGACCACTACATAGGCCCGACCCACCACGGCCAGCACATCGGCGGCGCCGGACGGAATCAGCGGTTCATCGACCACCATGTAGCGGGCCCGCCGTCGCTCCGAGACGCGGAAGGCGAGCATGGCGACGAGACCGAGCACGAGCCCGGTGACACCGCTGAGCACGCCGACGAGCACTAGATCATCCACCCAAGAAACACTACCCTCTCGTGTGGTGACGTTTCTCGTCGTCGACCCGTTGAGCCCGGTTGTGCAACTGAACGTAGCTAAAGTTCAACTGCCGTTCACGTCGATGCGTCATGATAGGTATGACCGTGTTGTTGTTGCGCGCAGAAATGAGGAGCACATGCGTGAACTGTTCCAGGCTGACCTGAAGTCCCTGGGTGACCAGCTCGTAGAGATCGCCGGACTTGTCCGCGTGGCGATGGAGCGTGCCCGCGAAGCGGTGGAGACCGCTGACGTCGAGCAGGCGGAGCAGGTGATCTCCGATGATGCCCGGATCGATACGCTGCAGAACACCCTGGATGAGAAGGCCATCGAGCTGCTGGCCCTCCAGGCTCCCGTTGCCACCGACCTACGCACCGTGGTGGGTTCCCTGCGCATGTCCACCTCGCTGGAGCGTATGGGCGACCTGGCTCGCCACATCGCTCAGCTGACCCGCCTGCGTTACCCCGAGCTCGTGTTCCCGGAGTCGCGCCGCGAGTCATTCAGCCGCATGGCAGATGACTGCGTGAAGGTGGCTGCCGCCCTGGAGCAGCTGCTCACCGAGCACGACCTGGACTACGCCCGTGAGATCGTGAAGCTGAATAATGAGATCAACGAGCTGCACGCCCAGAACTTCAAGGCCGTTGCCGCCGCCGACTGGGATGCCACCGCTCCCCAGACCGTCGATGTCACGCTGGCGTCGCGCTACTTCGAACGCTTCGCTGATCACGCCGTGTCGGTGTCCCGCAAGGTGACCTACCTGCTCACCGGTGAGTGGGAGCCCACCATTCCCTCCGCCTGATCACCGATCGGTGAGATCCACCGGGTCTGCACCAGACACCAACAGGGCGGCCCCTCCTCGGAGAGGCCGCCCTGTTGTTTGTCTTCTAGACGCTCTTCGCTCCGACGCGCGGTGACGTCAGTGCTGCGCTCCCTGGTTGGCCACGGCCGCAGCGCCGGCCTCAGCAGCCTCCGGGTCGAGATAGCGGCCTGCACCCAGCGGCTTCAGATCCGCACCCAGCTCGTAGTACAGCGGAATGCCGGTGGGAATGTTCAGCCCGGCGATATCGTCGTCGGAGATGCCTTCCAGGTGCTTCACCAGCGCGCGCAACGAATTGCCGTGAGCGGCGATCAGCACGGTCTTGCCGGCCTGCAGGTCAGGAACGACCTGGTCATTCCAATACGGCAACAACCGCTCGACAACGTCCTTGAGGCACTCGGTCCGCGGCGCGTTCTCGCCCAGTTCGGCGTAGCGGGGGTCGCCGTGTTGCGAGAACTCCGAGGAGTCATCGAGCTGCGGCGGCGCGGTGTCGTAGGAGCGGCGCCAGACCATGAACTGGTCCTCGCCGAACTCGTCGCGGATCTCGGCTTTGTTCTTGCCCTGCAGCGCACCGTAGTGGCGCTCGTTGAGGCGCCAGTTGCGCTTAACGGGGATCCATTGACGGTCGGCGGTCTCCAGCGCCAGGTTCGCGGTGGTGATCGCGCGCTTCAGCAGGGAGGTGTGCAACACGTCGGGAAGCAGCCCCTCCTGCGCCAGCAGCTCACCGCCTCGGGCGGCCTCGGCGCGGCCCTTCTCGGTCAGCGGCACGTCGACCCAGCCGGTGAACAGGTTCTTCTCGTTCCAGTCGCTCTGACCGTGCCGGAGCAGGACGAGCTTGTATGCAGTCTCAGCCATGGTGCCAGTCTACGGGCAGGGTAGCTCGTTCACGACAGCTGCGGTTTCCGTGACAGCCCGACCACCACGGCGCGGTATGCCGCCTGGCTTAGTAGCCGTATCCGGAGTCGCCGTAGAGCTTGAGCTGACGGCGCGGACCGGCCAGATACACGGCGGCCACACACAGCGCGGCAATGCCGAACAAACCGAGCTGGCCCGTGGGTGAGCCGTACTGCAGTAGCGCGACCAGCGAGCTCCAGGCGCCCAGCCCGGCCACCACCGCGGCGATCACGGTGAGGATCAGCCAAAACTGTTTGCCGCGCAGCCCTGCACGTTCGAACTGGGTGCCGCCGCGGCTCACGCAGTCGGCCACCGCCCACAGCGCCAACACGCCGCCGGTCACGGTGAGGGCGAACATAATCCAGCCCTCCAGCATGAGAACGAAAACGAGGTACGACATGCGCCCAGCCTACCGCCCAGCGCCGCTTTGAGCGTCGGCGGCGCGCAGCGCCTGATCAAGATCGGCCCACAGATCCTCCGCATGCTCGATGCCCACCGACAGCCGCAGCATGCCCTCCGGGACCGTACTCGGTTCGGACGAGAATCGACGACGCCGCTCCACCAACGATTCCACTCCGCCCAGCGAGGTCGCCGGGGTCCACAGCCGCAGCCCGTGCACCACCGCATCCGCGCGGGCGGCCGACCCCAGATCCACGGTGAGCACCGCCCCGAAACCACCCTGCAACGTCGCAGCTGCGAGCGCGTGCCCCTCGTGGGAAGCCAGCCCGGGATAGCGCACCGGATCGGAGCCGCGCGCCTCGAGCCGGCGGGCCAACTCCGCAGCGCTGTCCATGGCACGTTCCAGCCGCAGGGCCAGGGTACGCATACCGCGCAGCGCCAAGTACACATCCATGGCCGAGGGGATCGCACCGAACAGGGTGCGGTGGCCGGCCAGCCGGGCGCGCAGTTCGACGTCGTCAACCACCACTGCGCCCATAATCAGATCCGAGTGCCCCGCCAAATACTTGGTCACCGAGTGCACCACCACGTCCGCGCCCAGGCGCAGCGGCTGCTGCAGCAGCGGGGTGGCAAACGTGTTGTCCACGGCGCACAGCGCACCGTATTCATGCGCCAGCGCCACCAACGCCGGAAGATCAGCCACCTCCAACATCGGGTTCGTGGGCGACTCTAGCCACAGCAGATCCACCGTGCCACCCGCGTTCCGGCGCTGGTCCAGCACCTCGCGGACCTCGTCGAGATCACGCAGGTCCACCCGAGTCACGGAGAGCTGTCCAGCCTCGGCCAGCTGATCGAGCAGGCTGCCCAACCCCTGGTAGGCGTGGCGCGGCACCACCACATGTCCGCCCACCGGCACCAGGTGCAACACGGCGGTGATGGCGGCCATGCCGGAGCCAAAGAACAGGGCGGGCGTGGCCTCGGCGTCACGCACCTGCTCCAGCTCGGCGAGCAGCCGCTCGGGCCCGTCGAAGGTGGGGTTCGACATGCGCGCATACACCCGCTGGCCGGGCACCGCATCGGTGGCGGTGCCGTGGAACGTGGAGGTGAAATGTACCGGGTCGTTCACCGGCGCATTCTCCTCGGGAGCCGGGCGGGCGGCGGCGACCAGCAAGGATTCCACTCGCAATTGCGGTGTGGAAGTATCGGCGGAGGCAGGCGTGGAAGCGGGCGTGAAAGCGGTGTCATGATCGGCCATGGGAACACTGTATTCCTCTCGTCCCCGCTGACGGTGTGCGTTGTTCCAGATGTCGAAGCCGCGCGGGGGCCTGACGTAGGCTGAAGGGGTGCACGACGACTCACAGCCGGCTCCGCCTGCCCCTCTGAAGACCCCCGGATACTTCGTCGTCTTCGAAGGCGGGGACGGCTCCGGGAAATCCACCCAGGTCAACGCCGTCTGCCGGTGGCTGGAGTCCCAGGGGCGCGAAACCGTGCGTACCCGCGAGCCCGGCGGCACCGAGCTGGCCGAACGGATTCGGGAACTGCTGCTGGATCCCCGCCACGCGCCCGTCGACTCGGTCACCGAGGCGCTGCTGTTCGCCGCAGCCCGTTCCACCCACGTGCGCACCGTGATCTCCCCCGCCCTGGAACGCGGGGCCGTGGTGGTCTCCGACCGCTTCCTCGATTCTTCCCTGGCCTATCAGGGTGTGGGCCGCGACCTGGGCGAAGACTGGGTCAGCACGATCAACGACCGCGCGGTCAACGGAACCCTGCCCGATCTCACCGTGGTGCTGGATCTGCCGGTCGATGAAGCACGACGACGGCGGGAAACCCGCGAACAGGCCGCCGCCGGCACCACCGATCGCATCGAGGCCGAGGGCGAGGATTTCCAGCACCGCCTGCGCGAGGTGTTCCTGCGCCGGGCCAGCGCGGCCCCGGAACGCTATCTGGTCCTCGACGCCCGAGCCTCGGTCGAGGACCTCACCGCGCAGATTCAGCAGCGCATCGCCCATGACCTCGACCATCCAGACGCAGCCGTCTCAACAGCCACAGGAGGAGACCGATGACGCAGACCCTCGACGTCGCCCAGTTCCCGGCTGTGTGGCACGATCTGACCGGCCAGTCCGCCTCAGTGGCCCAGCTTCACCGTGCCGCCCAGCAGGAGGCTCCCACCCACGCCTGGCTGTTCACCGGCCCGCCCGGGTCCGGGCGCTCCACCGCCGCCCGCGCCTTCGCCCAGGCCCTGCAGTGCGAGAACCCCGATCCGGCTCAACGCGGCTGTAGCATCTGCCCCACCTGCCTGACCATCGCCTCCGGCACCCACCCCGACGTCAAAGTGATGGCCACCGAGAAGGTGAACTACGGGATCGACGAAATCCGCGACCTCATCGGTCTGGCCCAAGATCGCCCCGCCACCGCCCGCTGGCGCATCTTCGTTATGGAAGACGCCGACCGGATGACCGAGCGCGCCACCAACGTGCTGCTCAAAGCCATCGAGGAGCCGCCCCCGCGCACCATCTGGATGCTGTGCGCGCCTTCGCCCGCGGACGTGTTGATCACCATCCGCTCCCGCACCCGAAAGATTTCGCTGACTATCCCCTCGGCCGAGAGTGTGGCCCGGCTACTCACCGAGCGCGACGGCCTCGACCCGGAAATGGCGCTGTTCGCCGCGCGGGCCTCCCAGTCCCATGTGGGCGTGGCCCGCTGGCTCGCCTCCAACCCGGAGGCCCGGGCCCGCCGCGAACAGATCGTCTCGCTGCCTTTGCGCGTCGGTTCTACCTCCCAGGCCATGGCCGAGGCGGCCGATCTCATTCAGATCACCCAGCAGGAAGCCACCGCCTCCGCCGAAGAACGCAACACCGCCGAGCGCGTTCGGCTCCTGCATTCCCTCGGCCTGAGTGAGGACGACACCGTCCCGCCGAAACTGCGCCACCATGTCAAGCGGCTCGAGGAAGAACAGACCGCCCGGAATCGCCGCAGCGTCCATGACGCACTCGACAAGGCAATGATCGATCTGATCGGGCTGTTCCGCGATGTGCTGGCCGTCCAGCTGGGCACCGACGCCGAGCTGATCAACGAGCATCTGCGTGACCAGATCATCGGCTACGCCCGCCAGGGCACCTCCCAGCACACCCTGGCCGCCATCGACGCCATCGGCCAGGCCCGCACCCGCCTCACCAGCAACGTCCCCCCGCAGCTCGCCGTCGAGGCCATGCTGCTGGCCTTCGTTCCGCGCCGCTAGAACTTCCCCCGAAAGGACGTCCCCTATGTCTCCCAGTCCCCGACGGCGCCTGCGCTGGTTCGGTCTGCTCGCCCTCACCGCCGTGGTGGCCACCGGCTGCGAGTCCACCGAGGAAGCACCGCCCGAACAGGTTGAGGCCAGCCTCGAGCGGTTCTACACCCAGGACGCCGTCTGGGACACCTGCGAAGACGAGAACTCCGAGTGCACCCGGGTCGAGGTGCCGCTGGACTATGCGGACCCCGAGGGCGACACCATCGAGATCGTCGCCGCCCGGTCCGGTGAGGCCGACCCGGATCAGCCCGTGCTGCTGGTGAACCCGGGCGGCCCCGGCTCCTCCGGTGTGGACGTTGTCGTCGACTATCTGGACACCGTCACCACCGAGACCCTGCGCGAGGCCTACACCGTGGTGGGCTTCGACCCTCGCGGGGTCTCCCGGTCCGAGCCGGTGCGCTGCCTGTCCGATGCGGAGACCGACGAACAGCGCCAGGTCAGCTACGACCCCTCCACCGAGGAGGGTCTGGCCACCGCGGCTGAGATGGCCGCCGAGTTCGCCCGAGCCTGCGAGGAGAACACCAGCGAGGTGCTGGGCTTTGTCGACACCGAATCCGCCGCCCGGGACATGGACGTGCTGCGCTCTGTGCTCGGCTCCAGCGAGCAGCTGAACTACCTGGGCTTCTCTTACGGCACCAAACTGGGTGCCACCTACGCCGACCTGTTCCCCGAGAACGTCGGAACCATGGTGCTCGACGGCGCACTGGACCCGTCGCTGACCGAGGAAGAGGTCGCCACCGGTCAGGCCGCCGGTTTCGAGCAGGCGCTGGGTTCCTGGGCGGCATGGTGCGCCGAGGAAGCCACCTGCCAAGCCGGCACCACCGAGGACGACGTCGTCGCTGCCGTGCAGGCCGCCTTCGAGGAGGCCAAGGAGAACCCTCAGACGGCCCAGGACGGCCGCATCGTTCCCGCGTCCACCTTGGTCTCCGGGTTCATCACCCCGCTGTACTCGCAGCAGAGCTGGCCGATCCTCAGCGAGGGATTCAACATGGCGCTCGACGGGGACCCGTCCATGATGTTGTATTTCGCCGATCTCAATGCCGGGCGCGAGCAGGACGGCACCTACTCTTCCAACATCCAGTCCGCGTTCACCGCGATCAACTGCCTGGACTACCCGCGCGCTGATGATCCTGATCAGATGCGCACCCACGCCGACCAGTTGGCCGAGGCCTCCCCCACCTTCGGCGCCTATCTGGCCTATGGCGGGATCAACTGTGCCGAGTGGCCTCACGACGGCGCCGACTCGGTGGACACGGTCTCCGCCGAGGGCGCGGCCCCGATCCTGGTGATCGGCACCACCGGCGACCCGGCCACCCCCTACGAGTGGTCCCCCGCCCTGGCCGAGCAGCTCGACTCCGGGGTACTCATCACCAACGAGGGCGAGGGGCACGGCTCCTACGGCCCGCAGAACGAGTGCATCGCCATCCTGGTGGATGACTACTTTGTCGACGGCACCGTTCCCGAGGACGGCACCACCTGCTGATGCGCTTTGCTCAGAGCCCCGCTGTACGGCTAAGATGTCTTCTCGTGGCATCGTGCATGCCGCGTTGCCTCCTTAGCTCAGCTGGCCAGAGCAGCTCCCTCGTAAAGAGCAGGTCACCGGTTCGAATCCGGTAGGAGGCTCTCACTCTTTAACGGCCGGTGGATTCTTCCCACTGGGCCGCGAGCCGTTCGGCTTCGTCCACATCTTCGATGACCCGCTCCGCGCGGCGCCCGACCGTGAGCACGTCCGTCTGCCCCAGCCTAAACATCGCGGCAGCCTGGGCCACGGTGGCCAGATGGTTGGCAGCACGCGAGAGCACCCGGTGCACGTCCTGAGCACCGGAGGGCACATCCATCCCAGCCCCCGGATACAGGGCGTGTGCACGCACGCAGAGGCTACGCACCCGGTCGGCCACATCGGTCAACACATTGCCGGCATGCACGAGTCCGTTGTGTTCCTCGACGGGCACGCTACCTTCGGCCTCATTCACGACCTGCCAGTAGCGGTCGAGTGAACGGCGAAACCAGTCATGGGCGCGCCGCCAGAGCTCGTGGCCGAGTTCGTCGTCATCCTTTTTCGCTTGTCGACGCCGGGCAAAGGGGCCTAGCGGCATCGGCGCGACCCCCCGGTTAGGTGCGATGTCATGACTCTAGTGTTCCATGACCAGCAGGATTTTGCCGGTCCGGCCGTCGCTGGCGAAATATTCGAGTGCCCGCTCCGCCTCCGCCATCGGGAAGGTTTTCGCGATGCTGGGGCTGATCGCACCGGAGGCGATCATCGGCCACACGTGCTCGCGCACCTGGGCGATCACCTCGGCCTTCTCCTCCACGGAGCGTGAGCGCAGGGTGGAGCCGGTGATCCAACCCCGCTTGGCCATCAGTTGCTGCAGCGGCAGGGTGCCTTGGGCTCCCCCGCTCAGCCCAATGGTGATCACGCACCCGCCGTGGGCCAGCGCGCGCACATTGTCTTCCAGATATTTTCCGCCCACGACGTCGAGGATGACATCGGCACCGTGGCCTTCGGTGATCTCATGCACCCGTTCGGCAAAATCCTCATCGCGATAGTTGATGGCCTCCACCGCGCCCAAGGACATAGCCTGCTGGCGCTTCTCTTCCGAGCCCACGGTCGCGATCGGCTGGGCGTCATACGCAGCCAGCATCTGCAACGCGAACGAGCCAATACCGCCAGTGCCGCCGTGCACGAGCACCCAGTCCCCGGGTTCGGCCCCGGCCTGCATCACCAGGTTCGTCCAGCAGGTGGCCGCCACCTCGGGCAGCCCGGCCGCTTCTACCAGCGGGATCCTGTCCGGAACGGGTAGCACCTGGCGCGCATCCACCGTCACGTATTCGGCGTAGCCGCCGCCGGCCAGCAGCGCGCAGACCGGGGCGCCGAAGTCCCAGGAGACCACCCCGGCGCCCACCGCTTCGATGGTGCCGGACACTTCCACCCCGGGCACCTCGGAGGCGCCCTCGGGTACCGGATAGTCTCCGGCCCGTTGCAGCAGGTCTAGATTGTTGAGTCCGGCCGCGGCCACCTTGATCAGCACTTCGCCCGGCCCTGGGCTCGGCAGTGGGTGCTGGTTCACCACCACCTCCGCCGGATGCTTGAAGCTGGGCTTCTCCTCGCCCGCGGGAGTTTCAAAGTCAATGGCAGACATGGTGGAGGTGGTGGGAGTCATGGCTCCATCATCACCCATGACCGGCGTTCCTGGTCAAGGAATTGCTCGCTTTGCGGATCCCCTGCGGCCTGCCTGTAAGATAGAACGGCCAGGATGGTTGTCCGAGCGGCCGAAGGAGCTGGTCTTGAAAACCAGTAGGCGGTAACCCCGTCTCAAGAGTTCGAATCTCTTACCATCCGCGCGAAGACAAGGAAGCGGCCCCGATTATCGGGGCCGCTTCCTTCGTTCCAGGGTCGGATGAGGCCTATTCCATGCCCAAAGCGTGTCCATCGGCGCGGGACGCCTCACCTGAGTCGTGCCAGATTTAGTGCGTAGTTTTTGAGACCAACGAGTCGAGCAGTTTCTGGGCGTCTGCGGGGATGGACGGAGCCGCGGTGAGCTGTTGCCCATTGATATCAATCGTGACCGTCCGCAAAGGTCTCAGCGCTTGCACGAGTTTCTTGATACTCACCCCAGTCACTGCTTGCAGGTGACGAGCTACGGCCAGCGCGCAGAACACGATCGTCAAGTGCGCCTCGATCGAGTCCCGCTGATGATGGAACATCGGCCGGGCACGGAGATCGCTCTTCGCCATCCGGAATGACTTCTCGACCTTCCACAGATCGTGATACGCAGCAACCACTGCGCCACCCTCCAAGACCTGCGGGCTAATATTCGTCACGTAGCCTTTCAAACCCAGTAGCTGTCTGGCTCGCTCGACCAGCGCCCAATCCACCCCGGGTTTCTTCCCGGTGAGTTTCACGAACCGGTCCTTGCGCACTGGCCGGGCCCCGGAGGCGACTTTCTCTGCTTTCTCGATCTGCTTATTCAACGAGTAGTTATCGCGCTTCTCACGCTGGAACGAGTAGTGATACACCACCCTGCGCGCCCTGGCATTAGTGCCGGTACCCATGGTGCGTGATGATTCCAGGACCTGCCCGTCGGTGAAGTAAGTGCCATGACGGTCGAAATGCTCCGCCAGGTCATACGGGGCTTTCGTGATCCTCGAGCCGACAATGAAAGAGAACCCCGCATCCTCCAAAGCATTGAGGTTGGCTGCTGAGAGCATCCCCGCATCAGCGACGACCACCAGATCCTTGACCTGGTGACGGTCTTGGAAAGACCGCAGCACCGGGACCAGGGTCAAGGTCTCGGCCTTGTTGCCTTCGAAACAGTGGATCTCTAAAGGGAACCCCTCACGATCCACCAGTAACCCGACCACGATCTGTGGATCGACTCTGCGTTCTTTACTCATCCCGACTTTGCGTAGCTCGTCTTCGTCATTGGCGTCGAAGTACAAGGTCGTGACGTCATAAAGCACCACAGACAAGCCAGCATGGCCTGCGGTCTTCAGGGCGTGTGCGTAGGCTGCCCGGCTGAACCCATCCCGCCAGTCCTGGCTAATGGATTCAGCCAGGGTACGCCAGATCGTGCGCAATGACGGGGCCTTCACGCCGAGTTCTTCCAGGACACGGATCGTGTCCGTTTTCGAGGTCGGCTCGATCAGTCGGGCTAACACCAGCTTCTGGAACACCGTGTTCCCCACCCCGGTGAAGCCCAGATGCTGATACGCGTCCTCCAACACGTTCCACAGCAGTTGAGCTGAGGAACCCGTCCCCCTCGGCCCGATGAGCGCAACGCTGGGCTGAGCACCCGGTTGGTCCGGGGTGCTGGGAAGTTCGAGGTCGAGTTCTTCTTGATCCCCTGCGATCTTGGTTTTCGCGATATGAACCAGTGCGGCGATCTCGGCATCAGTATGCCCGGAGCCGATGTGTTCTACGATCTTCTGGATCCCGCGCTTGGTATGAGCAATCTGGACCGCGGTCGCTCCTGAAGCGGTCTTCACTTTCCGCACGAACAAGCCCACCTGCACAGTCTAGTCGGCACACGATTAGTGCGTAGATTCAGGAACCCGAACCGCGGAATATCAACGATCTACACCCCTCGACCACTTATTTTCAACAAACATGGCACGACTCAGGCCTCACGATGCATCACCTCGACAAAGAGCTGCTCCGCGGCGGTTTCGCCGTCGCGCGATGCTTATGACCGGGCGCACCTCAGTGGACACCGTCAGCCTTCCGAACCCTCTAGGGACGCACGGACATTCATACCGACATGAAGCTCCAGAAACCGGCCCAGAGCCAACGGGCGAAGAGCGGACTACCGTCCTCTCGGCCAAGGGTTGCCCCGTGCTCCCGTCCCGAAGTTCCCTGTGCCTTCCTAGCCTCGCTCTGGGCAACCAGCTGGAACAGCACGTCTGGCATCGTTCTGGAGACCCGGCGTACGAAGGCCGCACCGCCGTGAACCTTCGGCTCTATGTCCCACATCTTGGGGCACTTGGTCACAATATTGAATGCCAACCACAATGTTCTGCTGACGTATCGGCCATAGACACCTGTGGACAGCCCACGCTTGGCACCTGGGGTCAAGGTAGCCAAGCAGGCCTGGTTCACCGCAGCAGATGGAGCCCCAACATACTACTGTGATCCCGGCTCACTTTGGCAGGGCGGCACGGATGATGACGCGAACGACTGGCCGTCTTTGGCCGACGCGCTTAACCACTGATCCTGGACTTTCCTGAGAGAGGAACATCGCGGGTGGCGCCGTTCATACTAATTACCTTATTCAATAAAGGTTTCTGCACTGCGGGAATTCACACTAAACCCACTCATATTTACCATTCCTGTCAAGTGCTCGCACCAATACCGACAGGGCGTTCTTCTCGAATTCAACATGGTCGCTCTGGGAAAGTTGCAAGCCCGGCAGTTCTTGTGCAGCCTCGGACATTGCTTGCCTTTGTGCATCCGTCTCTTCACCATTCCGGAACCATAATGGATGTCCGATGACGACGCCGATGCCGTCTTCGTCCAGCGTTACGACCGGAACCTCAAACGTACCCGCTGTCACTATCTGTGCGCCGTCATGAATGGGCGCGACGAGGGAGCGAAGCTCCTCAGTGCGGGAGAACCACCGACGCAAGTTCAGGTCGAAACCGGCACTCAGGTCAAGAACATCCAGCGCGAGCCGCCAGTCCAGCACACCATGCCGACGCTGATTATCCCATGTCCGAAGACAGTCTGGGCAGGATGTCGTGCAGGACAGGTGACCGTTATTTTCGAACCGTTCCGTAATGCGTTCCCTGGTGTCCAAGAGCAGTACCTCAACGTTATCGGCTTTGGCGATTTCAATGGCATAGCCGGCACCATTGTCTAAGGTATCTGACATGAATGCTCGTGCCATCGGATGCTTCTCGCGTGAGTACACGTCGAGACCGATCTGCATTTCCTGCGGATCAATGTCCAGCAAAGACTTGGCACCACTACGCAGAACCTCTGCGAAAGACCACATCGCGCTTAGTCCTGCTGGCAGGTCATCAGCGCCGATGTACAAGCCGCCGTTGGAGGTCTTGGCGCGCGCCAAATCCAGCGTCATCGTATCTGTGGTCTTAATTTCTCCTATAGCGGCCCGACCAAGCTCGACGCCTCCGGAGGGTTGCCCCTTCCATTTGGGGCCATACAAGCCCTTATTAACGGCAATAACTGATTCGTCCGGCTGTCGCTTCAGCTCGAATAGGTCACCGCGATAGTCGTTATATTGGAGGATTTGGCTCTGCTCATACAGCTTGACGTCAACTGCCAGAACTGAATGTTCCTCCGTCGGGGACCCGGCCGGTACGAAAGTCGGGTCACTTCTTCCTTGGCTGCGAGACCCATCTAGCCGGAATGGTCGATCACGATAAGTCGACCTGAAACCGCGCGGCTCATATAGATCAAACTCATCGGCAGGACCGCCACAGTTCATGCAACTCCCCTCAGATGTAGTGACGTCTGCACTCTCGTGACCGAGTGACGTCTTGTTGCAGCTACGGCATTTTACAACCGAGTGCCGCGGTCCAAGGGGATCGGCGGGAACCCAAGCGGTGCCCTTCTTGGCGTAGTGCGCGAAACCGGCGCCAAGATGCATCAGTCCGTCTCGAACCACTTCAGCCCCCGGCGCGTAATTCGTGATCGCCATGGAAAGTGGCCTGTCCGCAACAACAGAATCATCTATGTTCCGCCCGCCGACAGGCTCAAAGTAAAGATTCCGAACGCGCGTTGGAAAACCAAACAACGGCAGTAGTCCGCTCAAAGCGAGAACAAGGCTCAGCTCGTTCTCGGTCTTGTCAGACAGTTCAATGGCCTGGTCGATGGTCGACACTAATTCGGTACGCGCCCAGTTTTCAATGGCCAACAGCTGGGGCTGGCTTACTTTCGTGTACCCCGACACACGCTTCGTGATAGCCGCGATCGTAGGACTCGTGGCCAGCCACTCCTCGACGCGCGTTCGGTACCTTGGCCATGTCTCCGTGGTCCCGAATGAACCGTGAAGACTCGAGGGGCCCCAGGCCGGCGCATCAGCTCCCAAAGACGCAAACGCTTGTTTTAGGAACTCCGCTGCCGCTACACGGCGCAGGATACGTTCGCGTCCGAGGTCCAAGAAAGGTTGCGGCGGCAGATCTCCGGTCATCCGATAGGCGTTATTAAAGTAGTACTCATCGTGTGCCGAGTCGCGGCATGAGGTAACCGCAAAAGAGAATGCTTGGCCGGCTCGACCAGCGCGGCCCACACGCTGTTGGTAGTTGAAGCGCTGTGGCGGCATGTTGGCCATCACTGTTGCGTTGAGCGTGCCGATATCCACGCCCACTTCCATGGTCGTCGTCACGCTCAGAACGTCCAATTGGCACGTCAGGTTGTTCTCCTCCGGCTCTGGCAACTGAATCCCTTTGAACCAGCGTTGACGTTTACGCTGCTCAGCAGCAGGCTTGGTCTGTGCCGTCAATTCGGCTACGGCGATTCGCCTCACATCCCGAGTACCCAACCAGCCATAGTAGTCCGTCTCGACGTCAGAGCGCCTGCGAGCTATCAACCCTGAGAAGTTGCAGCCTCGATTCGTACAAACTCCGGCAGAAGGATGAAGGTGTACGAAGCCACACCGCTGACACGTCCATTGGTGGTCCGCAACTGGTGCGAAGGCGACCGGCACCGAGGGCCCATGCAGAGATAGGACCCATCCCTCCTTGAAGTATCCGGAGGATTTAAAAGCGGCGTACACCCAGTTCTCCAGTTGAGTAGCGTCCACACCATGCAGGGCACTGACATTCTCAAGGTACCTAGCTACAGGGCTAGGCACCTTGATGCCATCGGCATTGTACTGCCGGCGTCCCTCGTGGATGCCAGCCATGCCCAAGATCCGCAGGCAGCTCGAAGCCACTTGTTGAGAAATGTCCCCGTCGAGCCCCGACCCCTCGTTGTCGACGTTGGCCTGCAACCATGCAACTCCAACTGACTCGATGTCACGACGGCCCCCGTCGAAGATTTGGCTCGCCAGCTCTTCATCGAGCATTCGCTCCAATTTTTGTCGGACTTGATCGGACTGGGTAGGCCCTTCGGGCACCCACTGTCCTTCCCTCGGCGGATCAAAATAGCGATACCAAGGAACTCCTTGAATCGCTTGCGCGTATGGGATAGGGCCGCCTGGACTGACACCCAACTCAACGAAACTAGACTCCACCCGCACGCGTAAGTCCGGCCAACTGATGGCAGTGGAGTCTTGATCGCGCAACTCTTGAAGTGTTGCCTCGTCGCTTGCATCGAAATGACCAATGGAGACCCTAGTAGCGGCCTTGTAGGCGGCCTTGTTCGACTTCATTACATGCATAACGCGAGCTTCCTCAGCAGCCGTCAAGCCTTCCGAATCATCAAGATAACGAATGAGCAAGTCGGCCGTGTCCGTCTGGGCTACGTCTTTGAGTCCCCGCACCACGTTCTGCACAAGGATGTCCTTGAATTGCTGGGCAGATAGCGAAGCAGCAGTACGCGCCGCAGTATCCCGGTTATCGGTGAACACAATCGTGCGATAGTCCTCCGGGCGTTCACCCAGCAACCTGGGCAACTGTCGGAGGTATACCGACGTCGATTGACTAGGCGACGTGGCGTGCCCTTGGAGCGGAGTGAATACCGATCCAGAAGTGAACCCATCGTCCTGTCGGTTCTCCTGACCGCACTGAGGACACCGTCCCGGAACAGCCGGAGTGGCCTCAGCACCGGGCTTTCCGGCCACATTCAAAACCCAGCCGTTGGTCCCATCGTCGCCTTGCTGCGTCAGTCGGCCGTCTGCAGTGAGACGCGCCGGAGCCCAGCCCAACTTGAACCCCTTGGCAGCCCATGTTTTCCTGACTCCAATGGGCTCGACTCCGTCAGCCGTCGGCCAGAACCACCGGTAATCCGCACGGCGACGATTTGTCAGTAGCCCGGGAGGATCAGCCAACACACCAGATGGTGTGGCACTGAGGCTCTCTTCGCCCTCACCTTGGGGAAGGATGTAACCGCCGAGGCTTGTGTCTCCACATTCCGAGCAGAGTATTAGCTCGAGAACACGTGACCCGCAGTCGTCACACACCGAGATAGGTCGGGAAAACGCTTTGCCGACATTCCGGTACTCATCCCGTCTTCCATCCTCGACACCTTCGCAGTATCGGTTACTACACGCCCAAAGGCCCGAAAGCACCCGGGCGAAAATATGCCCTCGAAGAGGCACGCCCACTTCGTCACCTTCAGCGATCGCACTCATGACGGCAGCGAGCGCCCGTTGTTCAGAATCTTCTCCACCGAAAACCCTGTCGGCGAGAGTTGTCAGATACTGTGCCCTGTACCGCCGCTCACTTTCATCGAAGCAGGCCACCGCGAGTGCTTCAGAGAGCTCAGCAGATCTGGATTGCAATGTCCCATCTGATGCTTGCTTCAGGATCTCGGAAGTAGCCAGAGGAAGATTGGCATGAAGGGTCTTCGGTTGACCGGAAGATACGGCGAACGTCGACCGCGACGTGCCGAAGAACTCTTCGAGGAACTCAAGACCTTGTGAATCATCGTTCAGAGAGGCGCTGGCACCAATGATCCGAAGCTGCGGACTGTCTGTTTCAAGTCCTAGTCGGTCCATGAGTCGACGCAGTAATAGTGCGATTTCGCTGCCCGAGGAACCTCGATAGGAGTGCAACTCGTCAACAGCCAAAGTGAAAACGTGGTCTTCAGATTCTTCCAACCACTCATGGGTCTGTCTGAACATTGGCGCTTCGAAGTCGCGCATCAGGATGGCATTTATCATGGAGAAGTTAGACACCATGACATCTGGCGGGGACTGGACCATGTCCCAGCGGGCGACCATTTCGTGCTCCGCGGGGTCAGTGAACAGAGAAAGATCCTCGTCAGAAACTAAACCTGATCGCGTCAGTGAAGCGAACTCATTCTCCAAGTCCCTCAGATCTTCCATAACCCGACCCACGACACCTGACGCCGCACCTATCTTGGGCATGACGTTATTGCCCGGAGTGGCCCCGGTATAACGCCCCAACCATAGTCGTGCCTGTGGCATCGACTGCGAGATGCGCCGGAAAGCGAGCCGGAGCCGAGTGAGTTGGTCCTCCACCAAAGCATTGGTGGGGTAAAGGATCAGCGCACGCAACGCTGCCTGGCGGCTCTCGTTCTTCCGTATGGGCGAGTACCCGCCGCCCTTCCACCAGGTGTTAACCGGTCCCGGGTTCTCCCAAGTCTCGGATTCAGCCACCAGCCGCAGGAGAATCGGCAGGAGAATCGCTTCAGTCTTCCCAGAGCCAGTACCGGAGGTCACGACGATATTGTGCTTACCTACTTCTCCCACGCCCCGGTTGACCAGAATGCTTTCGGCTTGGTGACGTCGGAGTTTCGCGGATTCGCCAGGCCGCGCATGCTTTCTGAACAGGGCGTCTCCGACGGTGGTAGCCACTGCTTCGGAATATCCGGCGCGGATGGCAGTTTCCACCATGTCGTCCGTCGACGGGTACGGAATCACCGGCTCTATTAGTGGTTCTTTAAACACTTGGTCCGGAAGGGCGAGGAGTTCCGCCCGATCCGCAGCAAGCCCCGGCGATCTCAATGCGTAGTTTGTGGCGTAATAACGACTGAACGCCTCCTGCAGGTCAGCTGCAAGGCTCATGGGGTTTGGTTTGACGCTCAAAAGAGGACCTTTCCGATCAGGGTGGAAGCGGTTTCGGCGGACACATTGGAATAGACCAGAGACCGAGAAGCCGGATCTCGCCCCGGAAGATCTCCACTGCACAAAGTTGCGACCCGCGCATAGAGCCCGGGGAGATCAGCCCCGAGAGGCACCCTCAGCTCAGTAGTCACGGGGTCATAAGCAATCAACGGGGTATCCAGCGCCAGAGCCGCGAGATGCTTGCCAAGTTCGACAGGAACCAGCACACTCGTGCCCTTCATGAGATGCTCGTTCGTTCGGAAGAAGTATTTCGCGCTGTAGCTCTGCGAAACCCTATAGAGCCCCGGGAGTGAAGCGAGTTCCACGTCGTACCAGGAGGCTGACCGTACGTCGAAGTACTCATAAGCAGGTGCAAATGGCATTTCTTGCGGTGTCAGGCCTGCCCCAACGCTCGACAAGGTCGGGAGAACCTGAGCCAATGCTAACGCCGCGCTCGAGAGCACGACCTCGTCCTCCACAGTGTCGAGGGCAAGGATTCCTTCTTCGTCGATTCCCCGTGCTTTGATCATGGATTGACGTTCTGGTGCAACCGGGACTATATCTACGCCGTGTTCCTCAAGTTCCTCTACCAGGGGCTCCGCGGCCAAGAGCGGCCAATACCCAGTCAGCAACCAAGATCCATCAGTGAGTTCGCCTATACCGGTTGCAGCGACTTCCCAATGGGTGACGCCCATTTTGGCATCGCGTTGCAATTCGAGGATTCCCAGCGCTTCCAGGCTATTGAACAGTTCTCTTTCGAAGATGGCAGAGTCCTCGATCTGGCGAGCCAAGACGGAGAATTCCGTCCTGGTACCAGCCCCTAGGTAATACAGAGCATCAATAAGTGCTGGCCAGTGACCATCAGAATCACGCACCGTCGGCAAAGGTGTGCGAGTGACTTCCACTGCCTCTCCTGTGTAGGGCAGGGTTTCGTTCCGCCGAGTGCTCCGGGGTACGTAGGTCGGAAATCTCTTGCTCAACCCGCATTCCGAGCAATGGCCATACATCCAACGCGTTTTCGGGAAGCCGCCGTCGAACGTCGGCAGCTGGATCTTATGTGCGCCGGTGACCAGGCAAGACTTCGCCCCTGGCTCGGGGATCCTGAGGGGCTTACCTCTCATCCTCATCCGCGGGGCACGATTCCATGTTGGTTTTACCGGGAAGGGCACATCAGGTACTGGGATGACAGGGGCATTGATCCCCAAACCATCCACGCAGGGATGCTCAGCCTCCGCAGACGGCACTGACCGCAGCGGCCACAATGGGTCGTGCAAGTCATGGGTCAGAGACCGAAAAGCCCGGGCGACCTCATGCGTGTCCATGCTAGAGTCGCGAAGCTTCACGGACAGCGTCTGGAGGTTCCTACCATTCTTACCGGCCTCGCGGAGCACCAAAGTGAAGTCGGTCTCGCCTTGCAGATGACCGTTGAGTGGAACTACAGCGGGTATCTGTAATGATGCTACCAGCGTGCGAGGTACGACCTGGAGTGTCGCAGGGTCCCTGGTTTCCATTACCAGATCGATTTTTTTGTCGGTTTCAGAGGCGATGGCGATATCCAGTGGCAGTCGCGAGCTCCAACGAGGAAGACGCCCCGGCAATTTGAGGCCACCAGTAATGGACATTTGAGTTGATAACCGTGGCTGGAAGCCACTGAGATCTTGGGCCCCTGATGTGAGCTCATCGCGCGGCGCGCGCAAGAACAAGACGTCGTTTAGGACAACCCACCCGGTTGGAACACCACCTTGACCTGCTCTGATGACGGTGTATCCCGGTTGCGCAGCGTCATCCACGACACTAAGCACCTTATCCAGCAATCCAGGCTCATCTTTGACAAGAATTCGTGACTTGGTCGCCGCAATCACGCGGGTGGATTCTACATAACTGGCGGACATTGGATCGTGCGGCAAAATGATAACGCGCCCCGGGAACCGACGGAGCATCCGGCCCTCGTTGGTGCGGACTTTCAGGTCGCCGCCGATTGCGGAACCAACGTCCAAGCCAACGCGCTTGATGTCGAATCCAGCCGCCGATGTACCAACCTGCTCGAGGTCAACGGCGAGCTGTTCGCCGTCATCACCCAGGATTACCACTGGATCGCCCGGCTGAAGGCCAGACAGGGCCATGACCCCGAACCGCATCTCCTTCTTCAGACCAGCACGGAAGTCTCGCATCGTGAGCAACAAACGTTCCGGAGCGGACTGTACGAATCCCACATCTGACGGACCTTTCGGGCCTTCCCAAGCCGACAACTCGGCGAGGGCAATGTCGACAATGCGGTCACGGTTGCCCTCCCGCGCCCAGATCTTACGCATGGCAGTGTTCGCCGCGGACCTCTCAGTCGCGACCCAGACGTCGATTGCCCCGTACATGTCCATCGGGGCGACTGTCATTCCTGAATGGAAGCCCTGCTCCTCGAACAGCTTCCCGAGATTCTTGCGCTCCCTCCCTCGTACGAGAGCCTGCGAGATCGGCAACCCAACGTAACGATGCATGAGGGCGTAGGCGCTGGGAATTCCGAGCTCTCCACGGTTATCTTCCAGCCAAACGCTCAGGGCTTCCCAGTAAGCCTCGCTCGAATCGCGGAACGAGGCCCGGAACCGTGCTGTGTCAGCCTGCGAGATCCCAAGAAGGTTTTCAAGGCTTGAGTAGAAGCCCTGCTCAGTGTTTCCTTCCACCGAGGGCCCACCAATGCGCTCAGCTGCGATCGAAAAGAGCATGAGAAGTGCTACCAGAGGGGGAGCCGAGACAGCAGTTCCCTCCCGGACAGCAATCCGTCGTCGGCGGATCCATCTCCGAGTGTCGAGGTCGTATTCTGCAAAAGCTGATCGGCCCGAGGACTTGATTTTCAGCTTTGACGCAACGGCTGCGGCCAGTGATCTGTCGGCATCTTCGTCGTTCACTCCGACGATTCGGCACGCCTCGACGAACGCCACATCATCCCGATCCAGATAAACTAGGTTGCCGGCTCGCTCAGGCATGAAATAGGACCTCGCCAATGCCGAGTTCCATTGCTCATACTCCACACCGTGAGCGTTCATGTCTTGCCTCTTTCTCCGTGTTCATTGACGAGTTCACCTCCTCAGTTGGTGGTGCCATTCGCCGGTGTATATTCATTGCTCCCGAGTCAACTCGAAACGGCGGACATTGAAGATGGTAATGGCGCGGGTTCGTCGGTGTGACTCCTGGGCCGCCCCCGTAGTTAGGTCCGCTCAGTATGCGAGTCGGTTTCTTCGAACGTGTGGGTGCAGGATCGAGCGTACTCGACCGGGGCCAGGTACCCCAGCGAGGAATGTCGGCGCTCGTGGTTGTACTCGTGCTTCCAGTCGCTGATCACGACCCGTGCATGGAGCAGCGAGTAGAAGCTGTTGATGTTCAGACACTCGTCGCGGAGCCTCGAGTTGAACGACTCAACGTATCCGTTTCGCCAGGGCTGACCGGGCGGGATGTACGACAACCCGGTTCTCGTGCCAGCCCAGTCTGCAACGGCATCCGAGATGAACTCCGGCCCGTTGTCACTTCGCAGCATCATCGGTGCCCCATGCTCAGCGACGAGTTCCTCGAGATGCTCGATGAATCGCTCTGCGGTGATCGACCGCTCCACAAGACCACCCAAACACACGCGGGTGTGCTCATCCACGATGGAGCAGATCTTGATCGCTTTGCCGCGCTCATCGACATCAAATTGGAAATCAACCGCCCACACCACGCCCGGCGCAGCCGCCTTGGGGGCGTCAGCAGTTGATGACCCCACCCGCTTCCGCCGACGTTTCTGCGGCACCCGGAGCCCTTCTTCACGCCACAAACGTTGTACCTTCTTGTGGTTCACATTCCAGCCCTCAGCACGCGCGTCATGGTACGCACGTCGGTACCCCCAACGTGGGTGGTTCTTCGCAAACTTCCGGAGCCAGTCGCGCAGCGCCTGGTCAGGGTCTGCCGGGGTGTCGCCTCGGAGCGGCCGCCGCCATGCGGAGCGGGAAAGCCCGGCCAGGCGGCACGCCATGCGCTCACTGATCTGCAAGGTGCGAATCAGGTGCGTGATAGCGGCGCGACGCCTACCCGGGCCTAGAAGTTTCCCTCAGCCAACTCCTTCAAAGCAGCCTTCTCGAGCTCTGCTTCGGCAAGCAACCGCTTCAGGGTCGCGTTCTGCTTCTCGAGCTCCTTGAGCCGTTTCGCGTCGTCGGCTTTCATGCCGCCGTACTGGTTTCGCCACCGATAATAGGTCTGCTCGGTAACCCCGAGCTCGCGGCAGGCATCGGCGATCGTATTGCCCTCGCCCAGGAGCCGGTCGGCTTGCCCGAGTCTCCGGACGATCTGCTCCGGGGTGTGACGCCTTCTTTGTTTGCTCATCGTGTGATCCATTCTCCCCGCGAGCGCGGGGGTCAGGACTCACATAACGAATGGACCTAGAAAACGGGGTCAGCCCACTCCCACTCGGACTGACCAGCATGTGTCTTGATCGTGATGTGTCCACCGGCCCCGCCGCCTCGAAAGGACTCTGAGAGTGGGACTGACATCGCGGCGTCTGGCGAGGAGGATGGGGTCATAAGGCCTCCGGTGTGGCCCAGCACTAGGACTGAACCACTGTTTCCCGCTCGTGATCTGCCCACCGGATACAGGGGCCTTACATGGAGGTGATCCAGCCGGACGGACATGACCTCATAGGAGCCTGGTGGTCCCGGCCTCGTCAATGTCTTGTCTGCCCGTCCGGCCGGAGCCTTCCCAAGGTTGAACACAACGAGAAAGGCAGTTCCATCATGGCAAGTTCCGCACTGGATGTATACGCCGGGGTTGATACCCATGCCGAGACACACCACGTAGCCGTGATCGACGGGTTGGGACGCCGACTCGGTGACACCGAGTTCCCCACCACGGTTCTCGGTTACCAGCAGCTCTTGGCTTTCGTGGGTGAGTTCGGGACGGTCCAACGTATCGGTGTGGAGGGAACTGCCTCGTATGGGGCCGGGCTCACCGCCTATCTGCGGGCCGAGCGGATCGTGGTGCGAGAAGTCATCCGCCCCAGTCGGGCAGCCCGCCGCAACGGCAAGTCCGACCCCATCGATGCTTATGCGGCGGCCCGGAGCGTCGCAGCTAACGACGACCTGCCGATCCCGAAGCTGCTGGATGGCGAGGTCGAGCAGATCAGGGTCACACTCCGAGCCCGCAGCAGTGCCATTAAGGCCCGCAACGTGGCCATGGTCCAGATCAAGGACTTCCTCACCACCGCACCAGCCCGGGTACGAGAGTCTTACCGGTACTTGTCTGATGAGGAACTCATCGAGGTACTGGCCGCTAGTCGTCCGCAATCAGATCAGACGCTGAAGCGGGTGTTGCGTCGATTGGCGCGGCGCTATGAATACCTCGGTGAGGAAATTGATCAGGCGGTCGAGGAGCTGGAGGTGCTGACGGTTCGGGTGGCTCCGGAGCTCACTCAGGCTCGAGCGATCGGTACGATCACCGCGGCCCAGTTACTTGTCACTGCCGGGGCTAATCCGGAACGGGTCAAGTCCAAGGCTGCTTTCGCAGCATTGTGTGGTGTGAGTCCGATCCCGGCTTCTTCCGGTAAGACACAGCGTCACCGCCTCAACCGAGGCGGGGATCGGCAAGCGAATTGGGCGTTGCACCGGATCGTGATGGTCAGGATGGGCAACGATGAACGTACTCGTCGCTATGTTGAACGCCGCACCGCTGAGGGAAAGGGAACCAGGGAGATCATGCGATGTCTGAAGAGATATGTGGCTAACGAGGTCTACACATTGATTCTTGACCCTGATCAAGTCCCGCCCTCAGACGACCTTCGCCCACTGCGGCATCAGCAACATTTGACCCTGACACAGGTCGCTGATCACTTCGATACTTCGCCGGGGAAGATCTCCCGGATCGAACGCGGCCAAAGCCGAGATGATCACTTCACAAAGCAGTACCGAAAGTACCTCCTACAAACGCTTTGACACCATATAGGAGCATCACGATAAGCCCGTTACACGTACTCAGAAGCTTCCCCGGACCAGGTGACCACCAGCTCGTCGCGAGCCCGAGTGGCCGCTACATAGAAGAGGGAGCGCTCCCTCAGCCGTAGGTCACGCTGTTCGTTCTCCGGCATCCCACCTAACATCCAAGCGGCCGGTAGTTCTTCAGATCCCACACCCATCACGATGGCACGTTCGAATTCCATACCCTTCGCATTGTGCATCGTCAAAACATCGATGGCCCCTCGCCCGGAACTCATGTCAATGCAACTGTTCAGTACATCTGATTCGCGTAGCTCCCGTGAAACAACCTTCCGGACCTTGTTGCTGCGCACCATCACACCGATGGCCTTCGGATCGACGTTCTCTTCGTCAATCCATCTACGGATATGGATAGCCGCAGCGTGCACCTCATCCGCAATAGATTCCGCTTGCACTAACGTGGGCTTCGGTCCGGAACGCACCGAGCGGTACTCGGAAGTGTCCTCAGACGCGTCTTCCATGTCGTCATATTCTGCGCCACTCAGTACCCCGACGGCGAAAGCCAGGTTTTCAGCGGTCGTGCGATAGTTCAAGCGCAGGCGCCGCGATCGCCCGACGATGTTAATTCCGAAACGGGACAGAGTGACCTTCTCGCCGTAAATACGCTGGTGAGAATCTTCCGCAATGAACAAGTCATCGGTACCGGGCTTGACTAGTGCTCGAAGCAGCGCCCAGTGACTAGCGTGTAGGTCCTGCGCTTCATCCACCAGAACTCGATCGGCAGGCAACTTCTCGCCTCGAGCGGCCCTTTCCTGAAGAATTTTCGCAGCTATTGCGGCGACCTCAGGATAGGTGGCCTTATTTTCTAGCAGATTCGCCTTCCTGAACTGAGCGAAAACCTTCCACAGCTCTTTGCGGCTCGACTGGTTCAAAGCGGTACCACGGCCTCGACGGGATGCAATGCTGTAACCAGCTTCGTCAACTACCCCGTTGGCCAGTACCACGGAAATGTACTCCTGGTTCAGGAATGAAGGGTGCAACAGTTCCTCAGGAAGATCGGGGCATGCAAGGTCGACGGCACCTTCGAATTGCTCGCGCGTGTCCGAGATGCGCCCCCCGGCCAAAGAGTTCTCCCCCGCCCCCAAGACTGCGGTGACTGCCACTCGCAATTCTGCGGGACTAGCGTCAGACACCATCTGTGCGGCAATCTGATCTATTCCGAGCACGGAAACCCCAGTTTGTCCAAGTTCCACCTGCGGCACCGACTTATCGAGCTTTCTCAATTGTTGTTGTAGCGCGGCAGCCAGTTCGCGGGTGAAGGTTGTCAGCACCACCCTGGTTCGCGAATTTTCGTGGGTCAGGTGTCGAGCCCGGTGGATCAGTACCACCGTCTTTCCCGTCCCTGCACCTCCGGACAACCGAAAGGGACCGCTTGTCGATTTCTCCACGTAGGTGCGCTGTTCCGGGTGGAGGAATACCCGCCAGCGGTCTATGTTCATCGACTCAATTGCGTCCTTGAGTTCCTGAGGATTATCTCCGACAAACACGAAGCCGGGGGTACTAGAAGATGTCAGTGTCCGAATGAGCTGTTCGTCTTCGTTGACGTCTATGTGCATGGCCGCCAGACCCAGCTCACGCATGACCTCGTCTAGATCCCTCCCGTTGGCCAATTCCAAGAGCACTAGTCCTTGCGCCTCAGGAGCGTCGTTTATCAGTGAATTTAGCTCGGATTCAGTATTAGCTTCGAGAGCTTTTCGGGCAAGATCGTGATCGAGACCCGCTCGGGACACAAGGTCCCCAATCACCCAGGACTCCGGCAATTGGTTCGTCCATTCGGGCAATTCAGCCAACTTACCTGGCAATAACGTCGAGTGAGCAGCGATATCAGGGCCCTGATTCTCCGATTCTTGAGGCGACGACGTCTGTGATACTTGCCATGTCACGCCCGCGCCCGGTGCATTCTTCGATTGAGGCCGGTCGTGGTACTGCTGGACCTCGGGGACACCCAGCACTGTGTTCATCTTCAGTTCGTGTGTGCGGGCGATTCTGATCGCCTCGTCATGGGGGAACGTCCCAATATAGACGTAATGGCTATCCTGCTTGCTCTCAAGCTTGAAAAGGACTGCTCGCCACTGATCATTCACCCGCCCTGTGCGGGCGCGGCGATCGCGCGCTTTCACCATAGGTTCGATGTGTAGACCGGGAACAGTATCGTCCAACTGCAACTTGTGGAGGAACTTGAACACGGCCCGTTCCACCGAACCGTCCAACTTATTCTTCCGGCTGGCCAGGATCACCATCGGCATAACTCAAGTTCCTTTTCCCTCGGGTCACGAAGTAGAGCGCCTACTCCGCACATAGTTAATGCTCAGCGCCCGTCGTAAACCGCCCGCTTCGCCACCATCCACATTGGGCGAGCCGTCGTCGGCCGCCTCCTCAAACACTTCCTCATTATTGCTCGCGACTACGCCTTCACTCCTCCACAGAAGTTGAGTATCAGTGTCCCCGCTCTCCTGCTCACTGATGTGAGGTAACGTCACCTGCGAGTGCATTGCTGACCCCATGAAATGGCCGCAGTCATCTTCAGCGCCCCGGCGGCCCGATGGACCTACACCTAAAACAAGTAAATTGGCCCAGTCAAGCCACGTCCGCCAGAAGTCCACGAAGTCGCTACCACCGATGCCAGCCGCGCGGTCAACCTTGCCCACCTCAGCCTCATCAAGCAGGGCTTCCAGGACCTTGCAGAGCCCCCCGCTAGTTGCAGTCGCGGATATAACCACCCGAGCTTCAGCACCGACAGGCAGAACTGACTCTGGGATCGCTTCGAGACCAATATGCATGATGCTGCCGACTGACACAGCTACTGCTCCTTTCCGACCACCGAAGGACTCCAGTGCAACATTAATCACATTATGCGACAAGAAATCTCGCTCGCGGTAGAAATTGAATGTTTGCGAAGCACACCCTGCATGGATCCCATCGCCCTCGGCACTCGTCAGTCCACCCGCACGGGAATCTAGACGATGAGATAGACGTATCCGTCGTAGCCAATACCATCGAAAGTATGACTCGCGTTCATGACTGGAGATGGGCCGCCCCCGTAGTTAGGTCCGCTCAGTATGCGAGTCGGTTTCTTCGAACGTGTGGGTGCAGGATCGAGCGTACTCGACCGGGGCCAGGTACCCCAGCGAGGAATGTCGGCGCTCGTGGTTGTACTCGTGCTTCCAGTCGCTGATCACGACCCGTGCATGGAGCAGCGAGTAGAAGCTGTTGATGTTCAGACACTCGTCGCGGAGCCTCGAGTTGAACGACTCAACGTATCCGTTTCGCCAGGGCTGACCGGGCGGGATGTACGACAACCCGGTTCTCGTGCCAGCCCAGTCTGCAACGGCATCCGAGATGAACTCCGGCCCGTTGTCACTTCGCAGCATCATCGGTGCCCCATGCTCAGCGACGAGTTCCTCGAGATGCTCGATGAATCGCTCTGCGGTGATCGACCGCTCCACAAGACCACCCAAACACACGCGGGTGTGCTCATCCACGATGGAGCAGATCTTGATCGCTTTGCCGCGCTCATCGACATCAAATTGGAAATCAACCGCCCACACCACGCCCGGCGCAGCCGCCTTGGGGGCGTCAGCAGTTGATGACCCCACCCGCTTCCGCCGACGTTTCTGCGGCACCCGGAGCCCTTCTTCACGCCACAAACGTTGTACCTTCTTGTGGTTCACATTCCAGCCCTCAGCACGCGCGTCATGGTACGCACGTCGGTACCCCCAACGTGGGTGGTTCTTCGCAAACTTCCGGAGCCAGTCGCGCAGCGCCTGGTCAGGGTCTGCCGGGGTGTCGCCTCGGAGCGGCCGCCGCCATGCGGAGCGGGAAAGCCCGGCCAGGCGGCACGCCATGCGCTCACTGATCTGCAAGGTGCGAATCAGGTGCGTGATAGCGGCGCGACGCCTACCCGGGCCTAGAAGTTTCCCTCAGCCAACTCCTTCAAAGCAGCCTTCTCGAGCTCTGCTTCGGCAAGCAACCGCTTCAGGGTCGCGTTCTGCTTCTCGAGCTCCTTGAGCCGTTTCGCGTCGTCGGCTTTCATGCCGCCGTACTGGTTTCGCCACCGATAATAGGTCTGCTCGGTAACCCCGAGCTCGCGGCAGGCATCGGCGATCGTATTGCCCTCGCCCAGGAGCCGGTCGGCTTGCCCGAGTCTCCGGACGATCTGCTCCGGGGTGTGACGCCTTCTTTGTTTGCTCATCGTGTGATCCATTCTCCCCGCGAGCGCGGGGGTCAGGACTCACATAACGAATGGACCTAGAAAACGGGGTCAGCCCAGAGACGCCGATCAAGGAGTAGACCTGAAAAGCAAGCGCGATGAAGTTGCTACCGGTAATGCAGAATTCGAAGTTCTCAGATAGATGTAACGAGTACAGCCATCGCTATTCAACGCATTTGAGCGGCTAAATCACTAGCTTCTGTCCTGTGGTGCCATTGCCCTAATCTGGCTTTCACCGTCTGCGCGGTTTGCCGATTGCACCCAATGTGTTTGCAAGATCAGCTATGAATGGCGTTGGGAGATGCGTCAAGGAAACGTTTGGATATGCTCGACTCAACGGTCGACTGAACAACAAGATCCCTAGGACCTTTCAAAGTTAAGGTAAAGGTATGTCCTAAGAGCGACCCTGGAGGTGTCGCTAACGAACAGGTCTGGGCTTCAGCTTCATTCAATCTATCTTCTAGGCATCGGAACACTCACAGGATGTTCTCCAGCGTTACTACGCTCTCGACTTCGCTAGAGCCGACACGTTGAGGATGGCTACCGCTGATTTCCCAACCGGTCCAGTATGTCTCGGGCTGCGGCATCGGCGTCGCCCAAGGTCCAAGCCCGGCCGGCCGGATCCTGGCCAGACTCGGCAGCAATAGCGGTACCCCACTGCACAGAGGCCAGCTGGAGACCGAGCACGTAGACACTGCGATGGGCGGTCCCGTCCGCGCGGATCAGCCGATAGGGTCGCGGCGCGGTGACGTCCAGCCCGCGCCCGGGCAGGATCGCGCCTTCGTCATTCTCTTCAGGACGAGGTCGAGCCAACCCGCTGTCGAGCAGCTGTCGCAGCAGGGGGTTTTCGGAGAGCTGCACCTGGTTGGCCGGCATCATTGCCTCCAACATCCAGGTGCCTTCGTGCCGGAACTGGCTGGGGCGTCGTTGCAGGTGCGCGGCCACCGGATTCGCGTCGGTGCCCACATGCGGGCTGACGGCTGCGAACCGCGATTGACCCTCATGGTCGATACTCTCGGCAACCTCAAAGTGCGGAGCCGGGCCGATGAACTGCACCAGACCCGCACGGGAGACGGCCAGCAGTTGCTCGATGCGCTCTAGTGGCGGTCCCGACGCCAGCCCTTCCACCAGAGGCTCGAACCAGCCAGCGATATCTCGCAGCCGCGAAGGGTCCGACACCCGTTGCTCAGCAACCAGGCGCTTGACCACCAACCGCGCGGCGTGCAGGGTACCGATCGCCATCATCACAGCCGAGCGCTCCCCTGCGGCCGCATGCTCGCATAGCTGCACCAACACGTCATGGACTTCCCGCTGGTATTCCTCCGAGGTGGCGAACGACGAGTCCGCGATGGGCTGAGACAGTGAGCGGATGTCAAAGGGCTGTTGGTCGAGGCCGAAATCGCGCAGCGCATCTTCCACATGACGCCGCGTCAACGGTTCTCCTCGGTCTGATACCTCGAGCATCGTGACCAGATGCGTATAGAAGTTCCGGGCCGTCGTCACCGCACCGAACGTCTCGGGCTTCTCCTGCACCAAGGTGTCGTAGTAGGCGCGCACCACGTCACGGTGAATCAGCGGCCAGAGGTCTCGCTGGAAATCGACCTGTTCGTCCTGGTCCAGCAAGCGTTGGACATTTGCATCGGTGAGGTAGCGCAAGGTGACACCGTGCGGCACGAACGCGTCGGTCTCGGCTTTCGGGAAATAGGGCGTGCCGCGACGTGACCCGGCGTGGAGCACCGGTTCCTGGCCGCTGGGAACGTAATCGAAGCGCTGCCCCGGTCCGCGGCCGGTCTCGACATACGTTCCGCCGCGGGCCTGGGTGAATTGGCTCAGCGCATCGAAGAAGTTCAGGCCCATGCCGCGGATCAGCACATCGGCGCCAGCAGGAATGCTGGCATAGTCCACCTCCGCGGGCAGGTTCGGTGGGATGTAGTTCAGTCCGACGGATTCACTCGCGTCGAGCAGTTGCTGCTGATTGCGGTTCAGCCTGGCTTCCCCATGGCCTAGTGCCAAGACGACGTGATCGGCCTGGAGTACCCGCCCCGACTCCGTCGCGAGCGAGTATCCGGCGTGCTCCGCTTCAACAACTTCTACGATGTTTTCGGAGACGATCGTGTAGTCCTGCACGGCGGGATGATTCTCCAGGGCGGCGCGAACTCGATCGCTCAGCTCGCGCAGGTAGGCCCCATAAACAGCGCGCGGAGGATAGTCATTGCGGTGCAGAGTCGCGTTCACTCGGGCCGTCGATTGCCGCCACTGGTCAAAGGTCAGCCCCACGCCAGAATCGGCCAGTCCGGTCCCTGCCGTGGCCGCCGCCGTCGGGTAGAACGACGGCGTGTTCATCAGCAGCAGCTCCGATTGCTCGGTCGACCATACTCGGCCCGGGCCCACCTGGTGCGGTTCGCAAACAACGATCCGCACGCGCTGGGAGAGGGTGTCGCGAGACAACTGTGCCAGTAGTCGTTCCAGGAAGGACACACCCCGGGGACCGGCACCGATCACCGCGATGGTGACGGTCCGCTGATCTGTACCCGTGGATGAGTCGATCTGTGACATCTTCTCCCCTATTCCTCTCGCCATAGCTTTCACACCATCTTCAGCTTAGTTGTGGTGGGGCCCACACGTGGTCGAGCTCGCTTTGATCTTGAGGTTCCGAATTCGGTATCCTGTCGTGACGACGTTTTCGCAAGAGAACATCGTGGGGAGACGTGCCAGAGCGGCCGAATGGACTTCACTGCTAATGAAGGGTCCGGCTAACACCGGACCGGGGGTTCAAATCCCCCCGTCTCCGCCGATGTAATGTCCTGGGACATCGTGCAAACGATGTCCCAGGACATTCGTGTTTTCGGGCTGTCCTATTGCATGGTGGTAGTTTTTCGGGATTGTGCAATATGGAACCTGACGAATGAATTAGTCCGGATACAGCCGCTGGTCCAGCTGCGAACTTTCTGGCATGGACGACCTGATCGCGCGCTCCCACGCGTCCGGGGCCGAGGTAGCGCTCCGGAGGCGAGAGTTCGTCCGTGTGCTTGCAGCGGCGCCGCTCGAGGCAGAGCGAGAACTAGCTGAATCTGAGCGCGACAGCTAATGCCAAACCATTGGTTCCGTTCGCATGCCGCAGTGGCCTTTGTTCGACCCGCAGTATGTCTCAGGACATTAGGTGAATGATCTCTCGGGCACCGAGCGTGAAGGCTGGGTGTGTCCTATTGGGTGAAGGATGTCTCAGGACATGGGTGAACGATGTGTTGAGATCACACACCCCCGTCTCCGCCGAAACAGCCCCGGAAACAAGCCAATGTTTCCGGGGCTGTTCCCGTTCTTTATGAGGGTGTGCCCCAGCAGGACCCTACTCCTTGAGCATCGAGTGCCAACCATGGACGCATACAAGATCGGAATGACCGCTGTCGTGGTGGGTGCAATCGCCAACTTCGCGTCGCTCGTAGCCGGGATCTTGGTCTTCAGCTTCGGGTCCGGGGCCGTCATCCAAGTAGTACAACGCCGCAAAGCAACGCTGCAACTAACCCACCACCCTGGATCGCTCTCGCCGATAGTGAGACACTGGTCATATGAAGAGTGAGTACATATTCAATGGTGAATTGGCTCGCGCGGCCCGCGCCCTCGTCGGCGTCAACGCCCAGTACGTAGCCAGCGAGTCCGACGTGCCCCTGGACCAGCTCCGCAGTTTCGAGAAGGGTCTGCATGACCTCTCCGACGCCGAGCAGACCCGCGTGGAGCACGCGTTGTCCCGTCTCGGTGCGGTCTTCATTCCGGACGGCCCCGAGGGCGGGTACGGTGTCCGGCTGCGATTCGCTCGCGGCAAGATCAATTCCATCGGCCGTTGGGAAGGCGAAGGTGGACCGACCGCTGAAGACGATGTCTAACCCAGCCTCTTGATCCGGCCGAGGGGTCAGTCGTCCTGTTTGCCTTGCTCTTGGGCGATGATGCGTAGCAGGTCCAGGGACTCGTTGTCGGTGAGTAGCGTGTGCTCGGCTAGCATGCTGGCGGCTTCTTCTACGCGCTGGTCGCGCACGAGCGCGGTGATCTGGTCCTTAAGCCAGGCCGGCAGCTCGTCACTGGAGAGCTGAACGGTGCCTTCGGGACGGACGACCTCCACGTGGAACGGCTGATCCGCCGACGGCGCCTCGGTCTGCCAGTCATCGGGGACCGTCAGATCCGTGACCTCGGGGGTGGACTCCCGCTTCTCGATGACCGACGGCGCAGACGCCTGATCCTGCACCGGAGCCGCAGCGGACTGATCGGCGGCGTCGTCATCAGCCGTCGGGTCGACATCGGCCACCGGGTTCCACTGCTGCGGGTAGGAGGCCAGCGACTGCACGTCGAACATGGCGTCCATGGTGCCAACACCGGTAGCGTTGCGGTAGAGCACTGCGGCCTCGGCGGCCTGGCCGGCGGCGATGCGCCGGTACACCTCGCGGTGGGTCTCCTGGTCCATCCGGGCTGAGGCTTCGGCGGCGGCTTCGGGGCTGACCCGGTTGGCCAGGCCGCGACGCTTGCGCGGGGCCGATGACCCACCGCTGCCCGCAGCTCCTGCGCGTTTGCTGGCACGCGAAATGAACACGCCGACGCCCACGGCGATGAGGGCGACCACAGCGATGATCAGCACAGGGACGAGGTACTCCATACCACCAGTCTAGGGGTTTGACGAGGATCCGTCTGCCGCAGGGCGACCCGGACGAATCACGATCGCCAGCACCAGGGAGATCAACGCAAGTCCGGCCGTCATCAACACCGTTCCGGACCAGCCGTAAAAATGCAGGAAGACCCCACCCAGCCAGCCGAAGAGGCTCGACCCGGTGTAATAACCGACGTTGTAGAGCGCCGAGGATTGCGCTCGCCCGGCTACCGCGCCTGAAGCGGCCCAACCGGAGGCCACCGAGTGTGCGCCGAAGAAGGCCCCGGTGAAGACCACCAGTCCGATGATGACCAGCCAGAGCCACGGCGTCAGCGTCAACAGCACCGCGCCGATCATGACGATCACCAAGTGGATCAGCACCCGCCGATGACCGTATTTTCCGGCTTGTTTACCCGCCCAGGGCGAGGTGTAGCTGCCGGCCAAGTACGCCAGGAACACCATGGATACCAGACTCACGGGCAGGAAGAACGGTTCCTCCATAAGGTGGAATCCGAGGAAGTTATAGATGGCCACGAAGCCACCCATCAGCAGCATCGCGTGCAGATACATGCTGAGCAACAACGGTGAGCGCAGGTTGCCGGTGATCGAGCGCAGCGCTTCGGTGAGGCTCTGGCGTCCCGGTACAAAATTGAGGGCGCGGGGGCTCAGCGCGACGAATCCGGCGGCGCAGAGCACCGCCAGCACCACGACCACCAACACCCCGAGGCGCCAACCCAACAGGTCGCCTAAGGGTGCGGCGATGATGCGCCCGGAGAGTCCGCCGATGACGGTGCCGCCCACGTAGGTGCCCGCCGCCTGGGCTGCAGTTTTAGGGTGAACTTCTTCGTTCAAATAGGCCAGCGCCAGGGCTGGTACCCCGCCGAGGGCTAGGCCCTCCAGCAGTCGGAACGCGAGCATCAGCTCGAAGGTGGGCACCACCACGGTGACGACTGCCGCAGTACAAGCGAGCACGATCGACCACGTCATTGCTCGTTTGCGTCCGATCCGGTCGCCAATGAACGCCCACGGAATCACGGACAATGCCAGACCCAGGGTGGAGGTGGAGATCAACAGTGCGGCCTGATCGGCACTGACACCCAGGTCCCGGCTGATCAAGGGCAGCAGCCCCTGGGGCGAGTACAGCTGGGCGAAGGTCGCCACACCAGCCAGGAAGAGGCCGGTCAGCAGCCGACGGTATCCACCGGTGCCGGGTGTGTGCCCCTGCCAGGTGTCTCCCACGGTGATCTCAGCCCCTCGTCGTGTGTCATCTGGATAGGGCGTTCGGTCCAGGCGGTCGCCCCTCGACTCACTGTAGACCGAACCTGGACACACTGACGCTGTGAGTCACGCCCGCGCACAGGCAGTCGTGAGAGTGGCGTCATGAGGCTACGATTCCTGGCGCACCGAGCCTGGCAATCGACCATGGACAGCGACGTCTGGAGATCCACGCTGGTCGTGGCCATCTCAATGGTGGTGTTCCTGCCCCTGAGCATCCCGCTGACGTTCTGGATCGGTTCCGTTCGCCCTGATCACGAAGTGGGCCTGCCTCTAGATATGTTCTCGCTACTGCTTTACCTGGGGGTCTATTGGATTCTGTACTCCGTGGTGTACGTGACGATGACGATCTGGTGGTTCCAGCGGCTGGATTCGGCACGTCTACACGAGAAGCTGCGCACCACCTCGAGCGGACCCAGCACCGATCGAGGCTGGTTCATGAACCTGATGAGCTCGGACGGCACCATGTCGCTGTCGCTGCAGATGTGCCTGCTGGCACTGATCTACACAGTGGTGGTGATGATCTCACCGGAGGTGCGCGCTGAGTTCGGCATGCGGATCCTGGCGGTACTGGTTTCCGTGGTGAATTGGGTGACGGTGGTGGTCACGCAGGCGCTGGCCTACGCTCGGCTCTCCGCAGTCGACTATCGCACTGAGACGGCGTCGATCACGTTTCCCGGCACGCCCCACCCGATGTGGTCGGACTACATGACGCTGGCCGTGGGGGTCTCCACCATGCTGGGTCCTGCCGATGCTCAACTGTCGGGGTCGCGAGCGCGGCGGGCACTGCAGTCTCATGCGCTGGTGAGCTTCGCATTCAACTCGATGGTGTTCGCTTCTCTCGCCACGCTGATGCTGTCGTAAGGATGTTTTCAGCACCTCTGACTACACTGGAGCCTCGTGACTTCACCTGTTTCTGGATCCCCGGGCGCTGCGACGCCGATTGACCTGACCGATTCCTTCAAGGCCTACGACGTGCGCGGCATTGTCGGAGAGACCATCACGGAGGAATCGGTGCGCGCCGTGGGTGCCGCTTTCGTGGAGGTGCTCAACCTGGCCGGGCAGACCGTGCTGCTGGGCGGCGACATGCGCGCCTCCACCCCTGCTTTCATTGCTGCTTTCGCCGAGGGTGCCACTGAGCGCGGCGCCGACGTTGTTGATCTGGGTCTGATTTCCACCGACATGCTCTACTACGCTGCCGGGGTGCTGGACGCCCCGGGCGTGATGTTCACCGCCTCGCACAACCCCGCGGCGTACAACGGGATGAAGATGTCGTTGGCCGGGGCGGTGCCGATCTCGTCGGAGTCCGGGCTGTTTGAGATCCGCGACGTGGCCCAGGGGTATCTGGAGTCCGGGTTGCCCGAGCCAGTGGTCGCGTTGGGCTCGCGCATCGAGAAGGACCTGCTGGCCGGATACGCCGGCTACCTGCGCTCACTGGTGGATCTGAGCGGCTCCCGCCCGCTGAAGGTCGTCGTGGACGCCGGCAATGGTATGGCTGGCAAGACCACCCCCGCGGTGCTGGGCGACGCCGAGCTCGCCGCACTGCCGTTGGAGATCGTTCCGCTGTACTTCGAACTGGACGGCACGTTCCCGAACCACCCGGCGAACCCGCTGGAGCCGGAGAACCTGCGGGATCTGCAGGCGGCGGTGCGTGAGCACGGCGCCGATCTTGGGTTGGCGTTCGACGGTGACGCCGACCGTTGCTTCGTCATCGACGAGCAGGGTGAGCCGGTCTCCCCCTCGGCGGTGACCGGACTGGTGGCTCGCCGAGAGATTCATCGGGCCCGCGCCGGCTCCACGGTCAACGGTGTGGTGCACGCCCCGGAGGAGACCCCGGTGGTGATTCACAACCTGATTACCTCGCGCGCGGTGCCGGAGCTGGTGGCAGCCGAGGGTGGTCGCGCTGTGGAGACCCGCGTGGGGCACTCATTCATCAAGGCGGTCATGGCGCAGGAATCTGCGGTGTTCGGCGGCGAGCACTCCGCCCACTACTACTTCCGCGACTTCTTCAACGCCGATACCGGCATGCTGGCCGCAATGCACGTGCTGGCCGCCCTCGGCGAGCAGCCGCTTCCGCTGTCGGAACTGGCCGCCGAGTACAGCCCCTACGTGGCGTCCGGGGAGATCAACTCCGAGGTGGCCGACAAGGATGCCGCTGTGGAGAAGGTGCTCGTTGAGTTCGCGGTGGGCTGGCCGGAATCGGGTGCGAATACGGGCTACGTGTGCGAGCCCTGCCACCCGAAGCTGGCGGGTCGGGAGACTCGGGTGAGCCAAGTGGACGGCACCACCGTCTCCGCTGCTGATGGCAGCTGGTGGTTCAACTTGCGCCCCTCCAACACAGAACCGTTCTTGCGTTACAACGGTGAGGCACACGACCGCGAGACCATGGAGATCGTGCGCGACGCGGTGCTGGCACTGGTCCGCAGCTGATCAGCCTGCTGAGGCCAGCGCCAGGGGTAGTACGCCTTGGGCTCCGGCGGCACGCAATATCCGAGCGCATTCGGTGAGCGTCCACCGGGAGTCCACCAGGTCGTCCACGAGGAGTACCGGGCCGGACCGGCCCTGAGCTGCAGCTTCCTGCAGTGCCTGTGACATCGGCTCGGGCACGCTGAACTGTTCGTACACCGCGGCCAGCCGAAAGGCGCTATTGCCGCCCGGAGGTCCGCTTGGACCACCGAAGGGTGCGGCTAACTCCCCCAGGTACGGCAACTGGCCAATGGAGCTGATTCCCTCAGCCGCGCTGCGCACCAGGGTGGGGCGACGGCGCGAGGGCACACTGACCACGGCGATGGGACGTTGTTGCCATGGCCATTCCTTCAGCAGGGTGACCATCGCATCCATGAGTGCCTTGTCCACCGGGTGGTCCTGGGAGACATCGTCGCGCTGCCCCAGGAGCTCGCGCAGCCGGGTACCCCAGCCGACATCGGAGAGCCGGGCGATGGCCCGGCCCTCCTCCGACTGGGCGGTCTCCGGGATCTTGCCTTTGAGTTCCACCCCAAGCCGGTCCATTCCCGTGGGCCAGGCCCGGCGCGGTTCGATGCTCACACCCACCTGGCCGAGCGCCCGGGAGGCCTGGGCCCGGGCGTCGTCAGCGACCTCGGTTTGGTACCAGGGGCCGGCGCACCGGTCGCACCGCCCGCAGTCGGCGGCGTAGGGGTCATCGAGCACGGTGGCCAAAAACCGCATGCGGCACTGCTCGGTATGTTCGTAGTCGAGCATCAGCTTTTCCTCGGCGATGCGCTCGGCTTCCACCCGACCGTAGCGTTCGCCGTCGTAGCTCCACGCTACTCCAGTAGTCTGCCAGCCCCCGGCGGCCCGCTCCACCGCCCCGTCCACCGCGAGGACCTTCAGCAGCAGTTCCAGCGGGGTGCGCCGAATATCCACGCGGGCTTCCAGGGCCGGGACCGACAGGGGCGCACCGGCTGCGCTGAGCTCGTCGAGCACCGTGCGAGCCCGGTGTTCGTCGGGCATGGAGGTAGTGGCGAAGTAGCGCCAAATGTCACGGTCTTCCTGGCCGGGGAGCAGCAGCACATCGGCGTGGTCGGTGCCGCGGCCGGCACGGCCCACCTGCTGGTAGTAGGCCACCGGCGAGCTGGGAGCGCCCAGATGCACCACGAACCCGAGATCGGGCTTGTCGAAGCCCATGCCCAGGGCGGAGGTGGCCACCAGTGCTTTGACGTCGTTGTTTTTGAGCGCCTGCTCCAGTTCGGCCCGCTGCTCCGGATCGGTGCGGCCCGTATAGGCCACCGCCGTATGGCCGGCCTCGCTCAGCGCCCGGGCGGTGTCTTGGGCGGAGGAGACGGTCAGCGTGTAGATGATGCCGGATCCGGTGAGATCTTTGAGGTGGGTGATCAGCCAGGCCAGGCGCTGAGCGGGGTTGGCCAGGCGCAGCACGCCTAAGCGCAGCGAGGAGCGCGACAGCGGCCCGCGCAGCAGGAAGACCTCCTCGGTGCTGGCGGCTCCGAGCTGTTCCATCACGTCGTGGACCACGCGCTCGTTGGCGGTGGCGGTGGTGGCCAGTACGGGCACTCGGGTGTCTCCGGAGGCGGGCAGTGAGCCGATGACGTCGCGGATGCGGCGGTAGTCGGGACGGAAGTCGTGACCCCAGTCGGAGATGCAGTGTGCCTCGTCGACCACGAGCAGCCCCATGGTGCGCAGCAGTTGCGGCAGGTAGAGGTCGCGGAACCGCGGATTGTTCAGTCGTTCGGGCGAGATCAGCAACACGTCAAGATCGTTTTGAGTCAGGCGCTGCTGAATCTCGTCCCATTCGGTGGCGTTGGCGGAGTTGATCGCGGCGGCCCGCACGCCGGCGCGCTGGGCGGCGGCGACCTGGTCACGCATCAGGGCCAACAGCGGGGAGACGATCAGCGTGGGCCCGGCACCACGGGCGCGTAGCAACAGCGCGGAGAGGAAGTACACCGCAGACTTACCCCAACCGGTGCGCTGGACCACGAGTGCTCGGCGGCGATGCTCCACCAGGGCCTCGATGGCTTCGAATTGGCCGTCGTGGAAGACGGCGTCATCGCGTCCCACCAGACGGCGCAGCGCGCTCTCGGCTTCGGCACGCAGGGAGGTGTCAGTCTTGGGCATGGCCACATCCTACGGGACCGGCTCGGCGCGCGGGTTCGCTATCCACAGCAGGGGGTCAACCATAGTCTTCGTCGACGGTGGTCAGTATCGTCGTAAGACACTCTGCACGAGTGATTGAGGATGAGGAGGGTCACCATGGCGTTGAATGTCACCGCGACCCAGCTGAATCAGGCGGTCATGTGGGCGGCCGGGCAGCGCAAGGTTGGTCGGATCCACCAGGTCTACGCGGACAACCTCACCCAGGAGCTGAGTTTCGTCTCGGTGATCATCGGCACTTTCGGTAGCCGGGAGACCTATGTGCCGCTGCACGAGGCGACCTGGGCTGAGCACGGGCTTTCGGTGCCTTATTCGAAGCAGACCATCAAGCAAGCACCCAGCGCCGATGCGGATCGGGCACTGGACGCCGAAGACGAGCAGCTCATTTACGACTACTACGCCGCCACGCACGAGGTGACGAGCGACGAAGCCAGCGAGACGACCACCGAAGAGAGCGACCCGCATTAGACGCGAGCCGCTCTCTTCGGTGGTCGTCGCTGACGACCGGGGTGGGTATCAGCCCAGGCGGGCCTTCAGGGCATCCAGTTCCTGAGTGATGGATGCGGGCAGCGAGTCACCGAAGCGGTCGAACCATTCCTGGATCAGCTTGACCTCGTCGGCCCACTCGTCGGCCTTGACGGCCAGCGCGTCCTCGAGGTTCTCCGGGTCGAGGTCGAGGCCGGTCAGGTCCAGAGATTCCGGAGTCGGCACGAAACCGATGGGGGTCTCCTCGGCGTCAGCCTTGCCTTCGAGACGCTCAACAACCCATTTCAATACGCGTGAGTTCTCGCCGAAGCCCGGCCAGGCGAAGCCGCCGTTGCGGTTACGACGGAACCAGTTGACCAGGTAGATGCGGGGCAGCTTCTCCGGGTCGACCTTGCCGGACACCGAGACCCAGTGGTTCAGGTAGTCGCCGGCGTCGTAGCCGATGAAGGGCAGCATCGCCATCGGATCGCGGCGCACCACGCCCACCGCACCGGTGGCGGCGGCGGTGGTCTCCGAGGACAGGGTGGCGCCCTTGAAGATACCGTCTTCCCAGGTGCGGGACTCGGTGACCAGCGGGATGGTGGTCTTGCGGCGGCCACCGAAGAGGATGGCATCCAGTTTGACCCCGTTGGGCTCACTGTACTCCGGTGCCAGCATGTCGGTCTGGTCGATCGGGGTGCAGAACCGCGAGTTAGGGTGAGCAGCGGTGGTGTCCGATTCGGGGGACCAGTCGTTGCCCTGCCAGTCGATGAGGTGCTCGGGGACCTCGTCGGTCATGCCTTCCCACCAGACGCCGCCGTCGTCGGTCAGTGCGACGTTGGTGAAGATGGAGTTGCCCTTGGTGATGGCGCGCATGGCGTTCGGGTTGGTCGACCACCCGGTGCCCGGTGCCACGCCGAAGTAACCGGCTTCGGGGTTGACCACGCGGAATTCGCCGTCGTGCCCGGGACGAATCCAGGTGATGTCATCGCCCAGCGTCTCGGCCTTCCAGCCGTCGATGGTGGGGTCGATCAGCGCCAGGTTGGTCTTGCCACAGGCCGACGGGAAGGCGCCGGAGATGGTGTAAGACTTACCCTCGGGGCTGGTCAGACGCAGGATCAGCATGTGCTCGGCCAGCCAGCCCTCATCGCGAGCCATCACCGAGGCGATGCGCAGCGCGTAGCACTTCTTGCCCAGCAGGGCGTTGCCGCCGTAGCCGGAACCGTAGGAGTAGATGGAGCGCTCCTCGGGGAAGTGCACGATCCACTTGGTCTCGTTGCACGGCCACGCGACGTCTTCCTGGCCTTCCTCCAGCGGGGCGCCGACCGAGTGCAGTGCGGGAACGAAGAACGCTTCCGTCTCCTCGATCTTCTTCAGCACCTCGGTACCGATGCGGGCCATGATGCGCATGGATGCCACGACGTAAGCGGAGTCGGTGATTTCCACGCCGAATTTGGGATCCTCGGCGTCGAGGTGGCCCATCACGAACGGGATCACGTACATGGTGCGGCCGCGCATGGAGCCACGGAACGCGTCATCCAGGATGCCGCGCATCTTGGAGGGCTCCATCCAGTTGTTGGTGAAACCAGCGTCGTGCTCGTTTTCGGAGCAAATGAACGTGCGATCCTCGACCCGGGCAACGTCGGCCGGATCGGAGAAAGCAGCATACGAATTGGGGAAGGTCTCCTGATTCAGCTTGACCAGGGTTCCTGCTTCGACCATCTCGGCGGTGAGTCGGTCATATTCTTCCTGTGAGCCATCCACCCAATACACCGAGTCTGGCTCGGTGAGCGTGGCCACCTCCTTGACCCAGTCGAGCAGCTTGGCGTAGGACGTGGGCGCACTCGCCTCGACCTGGTCAGCGATCGGCAACGAGGAGTTCTCAGCCATAGGGTTCCTTTAATGATTGCGGACACACGTGAACTCAGAGAAGTTCAGCGGCAGAGCAACGCATGCACGACATTGTGCACACCACCACGCGCCTCACTCCCCACGGACCGGCACAGCCAGCCCTTAGCGGTGATCCTACCAGGTGGCTCACCTGTGTTTCGTGACACTACTTTCCCGCACTCGCCCGCAAAATCGCGGGCTCGCATCCCGCCTGGGCACCGGTTGCTCAACTCGATTTTGCATTCGCGAACTGAGTGCGTATAGTTATTCGAGGTCGTTACGACTGATGCGCCCTTAGCTCAGCTGGATAGAGCGTCTGTCTACGGAACAGAAGGTCAGGGGTTCGAATCCCTTAGGGCGCACGATCAACCCGCTGGTGACAGCGGGTTTTGTCGTTTAACAGTCACCACCGACGTCCGCCGACCACGAGGCCTCCCCCGCGCCGGAGTCAACTGTCGTGGCGGGGCACGGTGAAGTGCGTCATCCGAGCATCGCGCCCATCAAGGGTCGCCCAGTCTCCAGGAATCTCGAAAACCTGCAGCCCCAGGGTCGGATAACGCTCGGCCATCTCCATGACGGCGGATTCCTCAGAATCGACCGAGGCGATCCGCATTCCGAGTTCCTGCACCCACGGCATATGCCCGATGACGAGCAGGGTGCGGGTCTGGTCTCCGGTTTCGTTGATCACCGACAGCGCCTCGCTGGGGCCGGCGTGATAGAGCCGCTCCTCCAGGTAGGGGGTGGGCGCCTTCTCCCCCAGCTCGGAGCACACCCAGGTGCAGGTCTGGCGGGTGCGCAGCGCATCGGAGCAGATGATGGCGTCGGGGATCAGCCCGGCCTCACGCAACCAGATGCCGGCGTGTGGGGCGTCGCGGTGACCCCGGGTGGCCAGCGGACGGTCGTGATCTTCGACGTCGCGCGGCCAGGCGGCCTTGGCATGCCGCAGGATGATGAGCCGTTTCAGGTCGTCGCGCGCGGTAGTCATGGTGCTACTGTACCGAGGCAGTAAGCTCTCTGCCTTGCTTCCATACGCGACGGCGACTGCCGGAGAACAGCACCCCGGAGAAGGGCTCATCCAGGGCGGCCGGGGCCGGTACGGGTAGACCCAGCGCCTCGGCGGGGGTGCCGCAGCTCGCCCGGGCCAGTGCAGGGGCGGGAACTCCCGCATCGAGCAAGCCTGCCACTTGGTCCCCCAGCGTTGCGGTGGCACCGGCCAGGGTGTCGGTTCCGGTGAGGGTTGCGCGGCCACCGCGCACGGTAACGTCGAGACTACCGAGACGGTACTCGCCGTCGCCGATGCCCGCAGCGGCCATGGCATCGGAAACCAGCATCACGGTGGAGCTGGGGTCCAGCGAGCCCAGCAACTCCCCCACCAGGTCCGGGTCGAGGTGGATGCCGTCTCCGATGACCTCCACCGCCGCCGCACCACGTCGTGCCGCGGCCAGGAACTCCAGCACCGGCCCGGGGCGCCGATGATGCAGCGCAGGCATCGCGTTGAAGAGATGGGTGACGGTCTGGCGAATGCCGCGCTCCGCGGTCCGGGCCAGCACCGTGCGAGCCTGGGTTCCGGTGGCCGCGGTATGACCCCACGACGGGCGGGCTCCGGACTCATGCAATGCTGCAGCAGCCTCCGCCGCGCCGTCGAGTTCGGGGGCCAGGGTCATCGAGCGCACCCAGCCGCCGCCGGCGTCGAGCATGGCCTCGAGGTCGGCCAGATCGACGGGCCGCAGGGCGGCAGGGTCCTGCGCGCCGCAGGCACCCGGGCTCAAGAAGGGCCCCTCGAGGTGAATGCCGGCGAGAATTCCCGCATCACAGGCCCGAGCGAGAGCGGCGATGGCGGGCAGCGGGTCTGGCAGTGAGACCAGAGATCCCACGAGGTTCAGGGTGCCCCTGATCCCATGAGCCTCGGCGGCCCGAGCGATCTCATGCAGCTCCGGGGCGTCCGAGAAGGAGACGCCGCCACCGCCGTGGCAGTGCACATCGACAAGTCCCGGGAACACGGCGGCATCCGTTCGGGACGATGATGCTGGGGCGCCGCTGGACTGGGTGACGGGTGGTTCGACGTCGACCACGGTGCCCAGGTCGTCCAGGACGAGCCCGCTACCAACGCACCGACCATGGGCATCGAGGATGGTGGCGGACAGCTGCTCAACCATAGGAGGTTCTCTCGTTCGCTGGGTTAGTCTGGGCCGGCCGGCGCCGGGTCAGCGCAGCAGCTGCAGGTGCGTCGGGGTGGGCGCGACCACGTGTGAGACGAAGTCGGGGTGCTTCTCGATCCAGCCCTTGACGTAGGGGCACACTGGGACGATGCGCGCACCCGCTGCGATGGTGGCTTCGAGAGCGCCGCGCACCAGCACGGAGGCCAGCCCCTGCCCGGCGTATTCCTCCTGCACTTTGGTGTGCGGGAAGATCCGCTCCACCGTTCCGTCGGCCGCTTCATGGTCGACGTAGATGGTGTAGCCGGCGCGGGCGTCGTCGACGATCACGGCGAAACGGTCGTCTTGGTCGATGACCTGTGGGGTTGCCTGGTCGTTCATGGTCTACCTTTCTCGAGGAATGGGGACTCAGCCGCGCGGCCGCATCCGGGTGTTGGGTGGTTCTGGCGCCGGCAACGGCGCCGGGCGGCCCGGTGGAAATTCGCCGAACTGGGGGAAACTGCGGCCATCGTCGTACTGCATGCCGATCAGCGCATCGAGGTCGGGCCCGGCGATGGCCGCACCGCGCGGGTGGCCCGCCGGAATGGGTGAGCCCTCAGCGGGGGCTTCAAAGCCCATCTCCTGCTGATAAGCCGCCCGAAAGGTGAGGATTTCTTCGTGGCTGCGGCCGATGAAATTCCACCACATCACGATCTGCTCGCCCAGCGGTTCCCCGCCAATGAGCACGGCCAAGGTGGGCTCGTCTCCGGCGGTGATCGTCAGGCGCGTGGCTCCGTCGTCGACGACGCCGAGGTGGTCCTTCTCCACGGTGACCCCGTTGAGCTGCAACGCAGCGGATACCGCCAGAACTCCGTGTTCATGTTCGGCCGGCACCTCGACAACGAGTTCGGCGCCGGGCTCCAGCCGAATCTCAGCGCCGGTCAGCGGGAGGTAGGTCGGCACCGGCGATGTGTAACCAAGCAGGGAGCCCAGGAACACTTTGGCTTCGAACCCATCCCCGCGAATCGGTGTGGGTCGGTGGTGCGCGAGCGAGGGGTCCGTAAACCGGTGGGCGTCGGGAAAGGCGTACCAGAGCTGCACCCCGTGGAGCACCGTGGTGTCATCCGTGGAGTGCTCCGAATGGGTGATGCCGCGGCCGGCGTTCATCAGGTTGACTTCCCCGGGACGTACGGTGGCCCAGTTTCCGGCCGAGTCGATGTGGTCCACCCGCCCCTCGAACAACCAGGAGACGGTGGCCAGCCCGGTGTGCGGGTGGCGTGCGACCTGCATGCCGCCGCTTTCGGCGACGTCGTCTGGTCCGAAGAAATCGAGGAAGCACCACGCTCCCACCAGGGACCGTGCTCGTTGTGGCAGAGTCCGGCGCACCGTCATGGCCCGGGGTCCGCCCAGCGGGACGTCCCGTGGTTCGAGCACCTCAACCACACTGTTGCCCGCGGCGTCGTCAGCGGACTCGCGGCGCACTCCCGGGGTCAGTCCCTCGGTGAACCGGGGGCCGTTCTCGCAGATCGTTTCTTCCGGATTCTTCTCAAGATTCGTCATCGTTTCCCCTCGATGTTTCCATTCTCCACATTCCGCGGCGAAACGGGCAGGCCTGCCCACCGCTCGCCGGTTAGGAGCGCAGCTTCACCGGGTGGTGGGAGAGGATCGAGATCCGGTTGGTGAGGTTCATCGTCATCGCCAACCATTGCACAGCCGAGTACTGGGCATCGGTGAGTACAGCGGCCGCCATGATCTGGGAGACGTGCAGGCTCTCCTGGTCGGGCAGCCGCGTCACAGCCTCGGCCAGATCCAGCGCAGCGCGTTCCTCCTCGGAGAAGAGTTGCTCGGCTTCGCGCCAGGCCGCTACCGTGCCCAGACGCTGCGAGGACACCCCGGCTTGTTCGGCGCGGGGCAGGTGCACATCGAGGCAGTAAGCGCAGCCGTTGATTTGGGAGACCCGAATGTTCACCAACTCGATGAGCTGGTCGTCGAGTCCTGCGGCACGGGCCGAGCCGGTCGCTGCGGTGGCCAACTGACCGACGGCTTTCCACGCGCCAGGATCTGACTTGTCGAGATAGAAGGACAGTGCGTCCACGAATTCCTCCAAGCGATGCGAATGCTACTGCTGGAGAAACCTCACGGGGCGCGGAGATATTCCGCGCCCCGTGAAGGATAAATCAGTCAGGTGAACTGATCAGATGCTGTATTCGGGAGCCGCCCAGACGACGACCTCCGGGTGCTCGTAGAACCGGTACCCCTGGCCGCGTACGGTGCGCACGGTGCCGGAAAGACGGCCAAGCTTGGCCCGCAGACGACGGATGTGCACGTCGATGGTGCGCTCGTTGGGGACCTCATCGGAGTTCTTCCACAGGGATTCCAGCAACTCGTCGCGGTTGACGGTGCGCCCGCCATTTTCGACGAGGTAGTTGAGCAGCTCGAATTCCTTGTAGGTGAGGTTCAGGGCTTCGCCATCGAGCAGCACTTCGCGGCGGGCCAGATCGATCAGCACGCCCGGCTGGCGGGTCGACACTGGAGCCGGCGGCTGGGCGAGATCCGGGCGGATGCTCTGCTGCATGGTCGGGTCGCCGAGTACCTGACGCACGACCTCGAGATCGTCACCAGGGGCACCGGCCGGGGCGATGGCCACGGCGGCGTGAGAATCGGCACCGGGAACCAGGGATTCCACATAGTGGCGCAGTTCGTTGGCCAGGCGGGTCAGCGAGGTGCCAGCTGCGGAGGCGGCTGCCTCGTCCATGCCCACGTAGATGACGAAGCCGCGGGCTTCGGTTTCCTGGGCCACGGCCTGCAGGTTCGACGCCCCGTTGGGAGCCAACATGGTGCTGGGCTCTTCGCCGGTGAAATGCTGTTCATCCGACTCCACATCGCTGACGGAGCGCAAAGTGCGCTGCGTCGCCACCGGAGTGGCGCCACCGTGGTTGCGATACATTCGCGCTCGTTCGGCTCGACGCTGAGCGTTGCGAACGGAGATGTGAACGTATCCCTGCGGTGAAGTTGTCATTGATCGATTCCTTTGATGAACAGGTACCTTCGGCTACGGAATGGTGCTGACCACAGGGTTGCCATGAGCAGCGGTATTACCTCACCGGCGGTGACGGACGCGCGGGAGCCTGTAGGTTCCCTGCAAAGCGCATCTCGGAATTTCTTTACTCAACAGTGGTCCGTCATAAACCGTCGTGGCAAGTAACATAAGCCCCAATGTCTCACTATGTGGAATACTTCGGTGCTTTTGTGACAAAACTCACTCGTAATATTCGGTACCATTCGTCTCACCTTGTGCGATGACCCGATACGTGCTTGAGCGGAACCTCGCGGAATTCACCAGCACCAGCTCCCATCGGGCCCGAATTATTCTGCGACGCCGTACAGGCGATCTCCAGCATCTCCCAGGCCAGGGTAGATATACGCTTTGTCCGTGAGCTTCTCGTCAATGGAAGCCAAGTAGAGGTCGACGTCGACGTCACCGTGGGATTCTTCGAGCCGAGCCAGACCTTCAGGTGCACCGAGCAGGCAGATGCAAGTCACCCGACGCGCATTGCGCTGGTACAAGAAGTTGATCGATTCGGCCAGGGTGCCGCCGGTGGCGAGCATCGGGTCCAGCACGAACACGTGGCGACCAGTCAGGTCGGCGGGCAGCCGCTCGGCGTAGGTCACGATGTCGAGGGTTTCCTCATTGCGCGCCATGCCCAGGAAGCCGACTTCAGCAGTGGGTGCCATGCGCACCATACCCTCGAGCATACCCAGACCCGCGCGCAGAATCGGGACCACTAGCGGGCGCGGACGCATCACACGTTTGCCCACCGTCTTGGTGACCGGCGTTTGGATTTCGACGTCCTCCAATTCCAGGTTCCGGGTGGCCTCGTAGGCCAACAGCATCACCAGTTCCTCGGTGAGCTGGCGGAAGATATTGGAGGGCGTTTCCTGGCGACGCAGCTCCGTCAATTTGTGGGCGATCAGTGGGTGCTCAACAACGTGTACCTGCATGGCCACGAGTCTACGGCAGGTCGCGCAAGTACAAGGCGCCCTATACTTCCAGTCATGAGCCTGCTCCCGGTCCCTGACGACACCGCCCTGCGCGGCTGGATGCAGGAGGCGATCGAACTCGCTGAGAACGCTGGTGACCGCGGGGATGTGCCCATCGGCGCGGTGGTCGTCGACGCCGCCGGAAACATCATCGGCACCGGCGCCAATGAGCGAGAACAGCACGGCGATCCCACCGCCCATGCCGAGGTGCTGGCACTGCGTCGCGCGGCTCACCATCGGGCACAACGGCACCCCAACCAGGAGCACAGTTGGCGTCTGGATGATTGCACCCTGATCGTCACGCTGGAGCCGTGTGCCATGTGCGCCGGGGCGATCGTGCTGGCTCGGATCCCCCGGCTGGTGTTCGGCGCCTGGGACGAGAAAGCTGGTGCCTGTGGATCCGTCTTCGATGTCGTGAGGGAGCCTCGACTGAATCATGAGGTTCAGGTGCATCCGGGCGTGCTGGAATCCGAGTGCGCTGCGCTGCTCACCGACTTCTTCGACGAGCGTCGCCGCAACTAATCGGTCGAATGTGTTCAACTCGGTTTTGCCCACTGGTGGCGAACCGGTAAGCTAACCAAGTCGAGTTTCACCACTCGAGATGGTGACGTGTCCGAGCGGCCGAAGGTGCAACACTCGAAATGTTGTGTACGGTAACCCCGTACCGTGGGTTCAAATCCCACCGTCACCGCCAGCTGACAAGACCCCTGTCTCCGCAGAATCATGCGGGAACAGGGGTCTTCGTCGTACGCTCGAGTCTACGGTTTTCCCCCAGAGCGGATCGAGCACTACCGCCACGACAAGGTGCTCCTGGGATGGATCGTGCCAGAGGGCGAGAATTTCGCCACGGTCGACCTCTTGAGGGTCGAAACGAGCCGGTTGATTGGTTCAGCGCTGAGCAGCGGCTCGAAGAGATCGGACTCGGCTATCTCACGGACCGCTTCGCCTTCCACGCGTCGCTTCATCAGCGGATCTCGGTGCACCTGCTCGAGGTGTCTCCCCGCGGGATCATTATCCAAGGAGGGCTCTCCGACAATCCGAAGGGTGAGAGCTGACCAACGCACGATCTTCCGTAGCCGGCGGCCGGCGATCTCATGCCGCTGGCCGAATTCACCGACCCCGACGACGGCGAGTAAACAGCGCGTCGATACTGAGGCGTCCGGGGCCGACGACGGCGATCACCAGGGCACCCACGGTGAGAGCGGCAACCAATTCCCAACCGCCCTGGTCCACGAACACGGTGTCAGTCCAGTGCGCGATGCCCCAGGCACCGGCCATCACCGCGGTAATAGCAATGCCGGCCAGCGGCGTCAACAGCCCGAGGATCAGCAGCGCTCCCCCGCCGAATTCCACGCCGGCGGCTATGGTGGCTGACATGTGCGGCGCGGGCACCCCCATCTGCTCGAAGGATTCTCCGGTACCAGCCAGGCCCCACTCGTCGAGCTTCTGCCAACCGTGGGCCATCATGATCAGCCCGAGGGCAATGCGGGCCGCTAGTAGCGCGATGTCGGCGACCAGCGGGGGTGTGCGGACGAGCTGGGCGTACGGGTTCTGAGTCTGAGCCATGCGAAGCTTCCTCTCTTTGGTCTGGACACGGGCAGACGGTAGCAACCGGACCCTGGGATTTTCCGGACCAACACCGGCCTCAGAGATTCTCAGGCAAACTCTGGTATTTCAGATCTCAAAGACGCAGAAAACTGGGCCACCCGAACGAACGGAGCTCGTTCGGGTGGCCCAGTGTGTTGCGATAAAGGTCACGCGCGTGACCTGAGATGTCTTGCCTCGAGTGGAGGTCAGGCAGATACCGCCGCGGCGTCGCGTTTGTTGGCGCGAATAATGAAGAACGCGGCAACCATGGCGACGACGGCGATCGCGCCCCAGATGCCCACCACCAGCCAGGCGGAACCGGCGATCACCAGCAGCGGAACGAACGTCACCGCAGCGATCTCGACGGGGGTGACCGGAATGTAGGCCACGCCGAACTCTTCCATCGTCCCGGATTCCAGCTTGGGGTCGGTAATGCGCAGCAGCGCCACGCCGGTGGACACTGCACCGGTGGCCCAACCCCAGGTGAACAGTTGCTTCTCGAACCAGCCATCCCGCATCAGCCGCGGTGCGACCACCAGGCCCAGCACCAGGCACAGGGCCAGGCCGAAGCCGAAGAGGATCAGCAGCTCGACCCAGTAACCGGCAACGATGGCCGGAGCGATGGAGGCGATACCGCAGACGATGAGGATGTCGGTGGCGGAACCGGCCACGGAGTTCAGCGATCCGCGGTCGAGGTAGGTAGAGACCTTGGTGCGGGTCATCACCGAGCGCACGATCAAACCGATCACGAACGCTACGGAGAACACGGGGATCGTCAGGTCTTCCCACTGCGAGGTGACCAGCAAGGTCACGCCGTAGGCACCGGCGGCAATAGCAGAAACGACACCGACCTGGAATGCCAGTGACTCCACGGAGGCACCGGAGAAAGTATGCTGGCCGATGGCCGGGCGTTCCTCCACTTTGCGGATCAGGCCGGTGCGCATGTCTTCGGGCAGAGACTTCATGCCACGGAAAGCCTTGGCGTGGCCGCGGGAGGCGCCGATCTTGGCCTGAATGATGCCGCCGACGACGCCGACGATCAGGCCGACGGTTGCGGCAGTGTAGGCCAGCGAGGCCATCTCGGGGTCGCCCGCCTGCTGGGTGAAGACGTCACCAATAGCAGCGGCGGAACCAAAACCACCCGCCCAGCCGGCGAAGAGCAACACGCCGATGCTGTCGGGAGCGTCAAAGAGCGGGCCGATGAGCATCAGCACCAGTGCCATACCCAGAGCGACCTGCAACGAGTACATCAGCACACCGTAGGCGGAGAAGGATGCGACGTTGCGTCCGATTTTGAAGATATTGAAGTCATCGGTCAGCGCAATGCAAGCGAACACCACGGCAATCAGCACAGAGCCATAAGTGCCCATGTACTCCGAGAAGGGGATCAAGCCCAGCCCGTTAGGACCGAAGGCCAGACCCAGAATGCCGGCCATCACCGAGGCGGGAATCATCATGGTCTGTAGCCACGGGATCACGGCCCGAAGCCAGGTTCCGATAGCCAGCAGGACGCCGATCAGACCAGCATCGATCAGCAGCACCCAAGGGGTGAATTCCACAGTCGTCTCCTTCGACGTCGACTACGTTGGTGTCACGCGTTGCGCGGTGGTGATGCGCATTCGACGCGCGGTGGTGGTGAGCGTGCCAGCACGGGTGCGCCAGCGTCGTCCCTGTAGGACAGAGGAAGTCTAGACTAGTATCCATGGCCGTTACCATCCTCGCCGTCGGACGCAAGCATGAATCCTGGGTGCAGGAGGGTATTGAACGGTATGAGAAACGGCTGAAAAAGCCCTACACCGTGACCTGGCAGTTGCTGCCACATTCGGCCCGCCAGCACGATCACGCCCGGGCAGAAGAGTCGGAACGGATCCTAGCGAAGATCTCTCCCACGGATCAGCTGATCCTATTGGACGAGCGCGGCACGAACCTGACCTCGGAGCGGCTGGCCGAGCACGTGCAGTCTCGGTTCGATACCGGTCAGCATGTAGTGCTGGTGATCGGCGGCGCCTACGGCGTGGATGACCGGGTGCATCAGCGCGCAAATCTGGTGTGGTCGCTGTCGAAGTTGGTGTTCCCACATCAGTTGGTGCGCCTGGTGTTGGCGGAGCAGCTGTATCGTGCCCAGGAGATTTCCGGGGGGCGCCCTTATCACCACGTCTGAGTGTGGCGAACTGTCTCTGAGTGAATGAGGCGTACGGCCCCGGGCACGACCTGCACCTGTAGCTCATGGTTCCCCGCATCCTCGGTGGCGGATGGGGTGCCGAGCGGGGGTGCGTGGACGGCTTCTCCGTCCGCGTACACCGGAACACCCGCGGGGATGTGGATGCGCAGTCGGGTGGCTTGATGGGCACTCAGCGGCCGCAAGAGCCGATGCGCACCCAGGTAGACGAGCGGGAACAACAGGGTCACCCCGGTGCGGGAGACTCGTCCCACCGTGGAGACATTCAGTACCCCGTCGTCGTGCTTCGCCTGCGTGTTCAGCGGAATCCCGCCGCCAATATAACCTCCGTTGTGCACGCAGATGAGTGCGACGTCGAGGTCATGGGCGACCTCGTCGAGCTGCAGTCGCATGCGTCGGGTGTGGAACCTGGGTAGGGATTGGACCAATCCCACCAGATAGCGCAGCGATCCGGGGATGTGCCGCAGCGTTTCGGCACGTTGGTTGACTTCTGCGTCGAAACCGATGTTCAGCGAGTTGGCCACCCACCATTCGCGTGTCACGCCGGGGGCGCGCAGGATGACATGCAGCGCATCGACGGCAACGGTGGTCAGCTCGGGTGCACGCAGGGCGGTGAGGAGGTGCTGCAGTGCCGCCGGTGAAGAGAGGGGCAGGCGTGCGGCGCGAACGAAGTCGTTGCCCGTTCCTGCCGGGATCACGCCTAATGGCACTTCGGTCTGCGCCACCAGGTTCACTCCGGCAGCCACCATGCCGTCGCCGCCACGCACCAGCACCGCGTCCACGCCCTCGGCAAGTTCGCGGCGCGCCTGAGCCATCTGCACCGCGTGGTCGTCAGGGTCCGGGACGATGATCTCCGCGTCAATCCCGGCGTCATCACTGAACTGTTGAGGGGTCACCCCACCCAACGCGCCGCGTCCCGCATGGGGGTTCAGCAGCACCAGAATGCGGCGTCGTCGTGGCATGGACTCCACGCTACTATGCGGGTCGGTGCGCCACCTGGTCGACAAAGCCGGCGATCCGCAGCACCGCCGTCTCGATGACCTTCGCGGCGTGGGCGTACATGTCGTCGGATCCAAGATACGGATCGACGACGTCGTAGTCGTCACGGTGGTCCAGTGGCGGCACTACCCCGCGCATCGATCCCACCAGTGCGACCACTCGGGCCATGACGGAGCCTTCCTGCCCGCTCCCCGGTGGTGCTAATTCTTCCGTCATCTTGTCTTCGGTCATGGTGCTGACGATATGGGCGAATTCGAGCAACGTGAAGCAATACCGGCTGGCGGGTGGATGTAGTTCCACCACAGTGCGCCGGTGCTGGCGATCTAGTGCTAGCACCAGGTCGGCGTCCTGAATCTGCGCGGCAGTGAGTTGAACTCCGCGGTGTTCTTTCGCGCCGTGGCCACCCAGCAGTAACGACCAGTGTCGCGCCTGTCCGGGCATAGCGCAGCCCACCATGGCGTGGGTGCCCGCACTGGTCACGGTGATGTCGTGGTGGGCGAGGTGAGTGGTGAGGAGATGCTCCGCGATGGGCGAGCGGCAGATGTTGCCGGTGCAGACGGTCAGGATCCGATGCGCCATCGGGAGTCCTGAGCACCCATCGTCGACGCCGGGGTTTCGATCTCCGTGGCGTGCACCGTGGGACCGAAATCGACCGCCGATTCCGCCGTGTCGCGGTCCAGGTGATCAGGTGATGCCCCGGTGCGCGCCCGCTCGTAGCGGTAGTGCGGATAGAGTGCCCGGTCGGCGCCCTTCGCCGGCATCTTGGTGGCCACCACGCCAAGCAGTCGACTGTCGATGGTGTGCAGCGTATCCAGGGCGGCGGAGAATTGCGGGCGCTTGGTGCTCTCCGGGGTCACCACCAGCACCGTCCCGGTGGCGAACTTCGACATCACGGCGGCGTCGGTGACCGGCAGCAGCGGCGGGGAATCGATGAGCACGTAGTCGACTCTCGAGCCCAGCCGGCCCAGCAGCGCTTCCATGGCGGCGGAGCCCAGCAACTCACTGGGGTTCGGAGGAATCGCGCCCGAGGGCAGGATCTCCAGCTTCCGGCGGCCCCAGTGCTGCAGCACCTCGGAGAGGTCCGCACGGCCAATGAGCACATCGGTGAGCCCCACTCCGCCTTCAATTCCCATCACGTCGGCCACGGTGGGATTGCGCAGATCGGCATCCACCAGCACCACGCTTGCGCCGTTGTCGGCGAGCGCGATCGCCAGGTTGGTCACGGTGTTGGTTTTGCCTTCGCTGGGCATCGCACTGGTCACCACGACGACGCGCTGACTGCCTGCCGCACCGATGAACTGCAGATTCGTGCGTAGGCTGCGGAACGACTCTGCGCGCGGGCTCATCGCGTCCGAGTGCACGATCAGCGGGCGGGTGGCGACCTCGGGGTCCACGGGAATGCGTCCCAGGATCGGGGCGTCCGTGAGCTGCTCGATGTCGCGGATCGAGCGGATGCGGGTGTCCAGCACGGAGCGCAGCAGGGCGATGCCGACGCCGACAGCCAATCCCAACAGCAGTCCCACGGCGATATTGATGGGGATGTTCGGGCTGACGGGAGCCTCGGGCACCGGTGCCGGCTGGATCATTCGCACCTGGATAGGGCTGACACCGTTCGCGTCGGCCACCTCGATCTCGTTCTCCACCACCCGGGAGAAGACCTCGCCGGTGGTATTGGCCAGCGCCGAGGCCTCGCCCGGATTCTCATCGCTAGCGGTGATCGAGATCAGTACCGTGTTTTCCGGGGAGGCGACCGACAGCGAATCGCGCAGAGAGGTGCTGGTGGTATCCAGGTCGAGTTCATCGATGACGTTGTCGAGCACGATTGCGCTCGTCGCCAGGTCGATGTAGCTGTTGACCGACTGCTGAGCGAAGGTCGCACCCTGCACCAGGTCGCTGGCGGTGTCGGCCTCATCATGACGGACGGACACGTACAGTTGCGACGTCGCCTCATATCGAGGTGTGACGAGCATCGAGAACGCCCCCGCCGCGAGGACTCCGGCCAGGGTCATGGTCACAACCAGCCACCAGCTCTGGAGCAGAATTCGCATGTATTCGCGCAATTCCATGAGCAGATTCCTTTCGGGCCGAGGTCGTCACCCCACGCTTCACACCTGCCTACACACTACACGCATCAACTGAATCCTGGGTATTTCTTTCAACATCCCCGCGACAAAGCATAACGAACGAATGCAGCCGACTCATAGAAGAGCTGCCGCACCCACACCGCACTCTCCATGTCACGACCGTCGTCCACCATGACCAATTCCCCCGAAAAGCAGCGCTGGAAATACATCTCGGCCCGACTCAGGTGCGGAACCATAGTGATGACCATGACCGAGCCCCAGTCATGCTGTTCGGCCAGGCGCGCCCAGGAACGCGCCTCCCCGCGCGTGGTGAGCGGATCGGGGGTCACGCAGGTGACGGTGAAGCCGTGCTCGCGTCTACAGAACTCACCCCAGTGCGCCTCGCTCGACACCGTCATGACCAGGTGATCACTGTGGCCGGCTTCGATCAGGTCGACGGCGCGGTCTAGTCGCTCCGGTGACACCACGCCCAGCGCGTAGACAGCATCCACCGGCGCCGGTTCGTCCGGTGAGGCAAGCAGGATATAGCGGGCACCGAGGACCACCCAGGTCGTCACGAGGAGAAGACTCGCGACCGCCGCGACACGTCGGGGGCGGCGTTGGACTGTTCGCGGTTCTTGTTCCACACACACCCCACAGAGTAGTATCAGGTTCAACTATTAAAGCATGGGACGAGGAGCACCTCTGTGGGGCAACGTGATGCTGAGCTGCACGGCCCGCGCTCGCTCGCCATCGGCGCATCGACGCTGATGCCGCGCGCTCTGGTGGCCGTGCTGTGCCTCAGCGCTTTTGGCCCGTACCTGGTGGGGCCGCTGCGCGTCGAGCAGATCGTGGTCTACGGGCTAGCCGCCGTCGTTGTGCCTTTCGCGTTCCCCTTCTTCCGTGCCATCGTGTTGCGCCTGGTGGCGCCCTGGGCGCTGTTTGTGCTGATCTCCTTGGTGGCGGTGATCTCACCGGTGACCGCCTCGCTGCCCTGGGATCGAGGCTCACTGATGGCCAGCGCGGACAATCTGCTACTCCCCGTGGCCATCCTGCTGACCTTGGCCTGCTTGGTCCGCCCGTCGACGGCGACGACCGCGCTGAACACCGCCGGGGCCGTCATCGTGTGGGGTGCGGCGGTGAACGCTGTCCTCTCCATCATCCAATCCATGACGCCGGCGCTGAATCCGCTACTGCGATACTTCTGGTCGAGCAGCCCGGAGAGTCTCTCCACCGCAGAACATGCGGCCACCATGGGACGGTATTCCGGGATCTTCAATCAGCCAGCCGAGGCCGGCCTGGTGTACTCCTTGGCCCTGTTCCTGGCCATCTACTTGTACCGCAAGCGCACCACCGTGCTGCTGTTCGTGATACTGGTGCTGTGCATCGGCGGTGCGTTCACGGTGTCCAAAGTGTTCGTACTGGCGGGGCTACCCCTGGGGGTCTATTACCTCTGGCGTTCGGTGGCCCCGAGCCGAAAGATCTGGCTGCTGTTGATCGTCCCGGTGACGGCGGCGCTGCTCACCTCCTCCGGGTTCTTCCAGAACTGGGACGGCTTCGACTATCTCATCCGGCTGCTCACTCCCCCGGCCGATCAAAGCCTGCTCGAGTTCTACACGGCCGGACGATGGAACGAGGATTCGGCCATCATGATGGTGATGTCGGCGGTGCTCTCAGCCAGTCCCTGGGTCGGGGTGGGATTGGCCGGACTCGCGGTGCCCTATGACAGCGCCTGGACCGAAGCGATCATCGTGGCAGGGCTGCTCGGCGTGGTCTGTGTGGCCGCCACTTACTTGGCGATACTGTGGATCGCCCGTCACACCCAGGACCCGCAGCGACGGCGGCTGGCGTTCATGGTGGCCATCATGCTGATCGGCGCGTCCTTCGGCATTCCGTCGTTGACGGTGAACCGGTCCACGACCCTGATCTGGGTGGTGGTGACGCTGCTGATCCTGGCCGTGGGTGCGGAGCGTAGCGAGGACTCCGATTATGCGGGCACGTTGGCTGGCAGGCCCGGATCCCCCTGGCAACTCACCGTCGACCGGCGTCGGCGGACCCCTCTTCCCGAGGCTGGGTCGACCGTGCCTGCGCCTGATCCTGTTTCCGGTAGCCCCAGTAGGACAGCCAGGTCCCCAGGCTGACGATGATCGAGACCACCAGGATCGCGATGATCGCCCCCTGAGCCCCCATGCTCCAGGCCAGGGCGGGAACCACGGTGAGACGGGCAACGGCGCCGATCACGCTGATCCGCATCAGCTCGCGGGCCCGCCCATCGACCCGGTGGACGGCGTGCACGGCCGACATGGTGGCCACCACGATGACGTCGAGCCCGGCCCAGATCAACAGCGGCTGCACGGCGTCCCAGGAGCGCCCCAGAATGAGTTCACCGAAGAAGACACTCAGCACCAGCATCGCCCCCACCAGGAGCAGGGCCAGTCCGGTGGGCACGGCGAACCAGTAGAGCATGTGCTTGGCGCGGTCTTCCTCTTTGCCGTCGGCGATCTGCCGGATGGCCAGGGTGGAGACGCTGGTGCTGATCAGGTTGATGGGCCCAAACACGGTGGAGGCCCCGCGGATGGCGCCCAGTACCGCCGTGTGGGTGACCGCGGCCAGAATAAACGTCATCACGTGCACGGAGCCGTTGCCGATCAACACCTGGACACCGAAGTGGGTGCCGGTGGCCACTCCCTGCTCCGAGGCCGGCCACCGGGGGATGAACCGCAACCGCACCTGGTACGCCAGCATCACCGCGCTCAGCCACAGCCCTGCCGCCCAACACAGCACAACCCACACCACGGGCACGTTCCCGACAATGGCGGCCGCACTGCCCGCGCACACCAGGGTGAGTTGGACGACGTCGGCCGTGAGACCTTTGCGGATCTGTCCGTCACTGACCGCCCACAACCGGAGGTAGTTGTAGCAGACGTAACCCGGGACCACCGGACTCATCGCCAGCACGATCGGAGCACTCATCACCCATCCGGCGCCAGCCACCAGCACCGCAACACTCAGGGAGACCAACAGCGCCCGGGAGAACGCCTGCTGGCGGATCGTGGCGTTGGAGGCGTGCAGCAGCGCCCGGTTGACCCCGATTTCGCGGGCGAACAGATCGATGAACGCCATAGCCGCGAAGCACACGCTGAAGACGCCGAGCAGGGCCGGGCCCCCTTGGCGTCCGATCACGATGGTCAGCAGCATCGCCACGATACTGCTGGCGGCGTTGCTGGCGATCAGGCCCGCGAATCGGATCATGGCCTCACCCGCGGACCGGCTCGCCCGTTGCGGCCATCAGGTCGAAGAAATGAGGCTGGGCCGCCGTCTCGTCCCACCAGTGGCGGTAAGCGGATTGGGCGCCGCGGCGCACCGCACGCCGTTGCTCGGCCGACAGCGCCAGATATCGGTTCAGGGCGGTCGTCCAGGCGTCGACGTCGCGCTCCACCACGTATCCGGCACCGTGGTCGCGGATCCGCTCCGTCCAGGGCGTCTCGGGAGTGATCATCACGGGGCAGGCCGCGGCCAGGGCCTCGGCCACCACATGCCCGAAGCTCTCGCCCCGGGTGGGAAGCAGTAACAGGTCGACCCCGTTGAGCGCCGTCGCCACCTCATCGTGGTGCAGCACCGAGGCGAACCGCAGGTCCACAGAAAACTGGAGCGCCACTTCCCGGCAGCGGCGGGCATAGTCGGCGGACTCTTCCGGACCGTAGACCACCAGCGGCACCCGGTGCCCGGTTCGGCCCAGCGCCTCGATGGCCAGGTGCAGGCCCTTGTGCTCCATCACGCGTCCGAGGAACGCCAGGTGAGGTTCCTCGCCAGCGCCGTCGGGGACCGATGCGGGGTGCTGAGGCAGCAGGGTCGCGTCTTCCTGGACGATGACGACGGCGTCGTCCCCGATCACCCGGCGGATGTCTTGCTCCTCATGCACCGATGCCGCCTGCCACGACACCCGGTGGTGGGTGCCCAGCAACTTGTTGACCCGCATCAACACCTTCTTGCGCAGCGCATGCCGCCCCAGCGCGCCGACGGCGAATTCTCCACGCGGGGCGACCACCACCTCCGCCCGGCCAAAGTATCCGGTGCGGGCGAGCATCAGCACGGCCTGGGTGAAGGTCGGCGACCAATAGGAGTTGCAGTAGATGTAGTCGGGGCGCGAGGCGCGCAGCTGCCGCCACATCTGGACGACCCCACCGGCGCGGTGCGTGGAGGCGTAGTAGACCTGGGCCCGCCCGTAAGGAACCCATGAATCGACCGTGCCCACCAGGTCCTCGTCACCGTTGAGGTCCCGGCTGGAGGTGATCACCCGCGTCCGGTACCGCTCGGGCGCTGAGGACACGATGGCGTCCAAGGAACGGATGGGGCCGCCAGCCTGCACCGCGGGAGGAAAGTGCGGGCTCATCACGCAGATCGTGGTCACGGGTGCCTCCGGTCTCGTCGTCGGGCCGGTCAGCGCCGGATGCCCTTGCGCAGGCGGTGGGTGCCCACCTTGGAGCGGATGAAGTTGACGACGCGACGGGAGGAATCCGCGATCTGATATTCCGCCGGAATGGTCGCTGGACCCTCCTCCCGGTGCTGGGTGATGGTCATCTGCACGGCGTCGACTACGTCGTTCGCCTCGAGCCCTGTCGCAATGATGGCCCCGGTTTCCAGCGCCTCCGGTCGTTCGATGGCGTCGCGCAGGGTGACCGCCGGGAACCCCAGAATCGAGGATTCCTCGGAGATGGTCCCGGAATCGGAGATCACGCAGCGGGCGTTCAACTGCAGCTTGTTGTAGTCGTGGAACCCCAGCGGCGGGTGCATGCGTAGCCGGTCGTCGACGTCGAGACCGAAGGCTTCGATGCGTTTCTTGGTGCGCGGGTGCGTGGAGACCAAACAGGGTACCCCCTCGGCTGTGGCCACCGCTTGGAGGGCCGCGAGCGCGGCGGTGAGCCGGTCCTCCCTATCCACGTTCTCCTCCCGGTGCAGGCTCGCCAGCAAGTACTCCCCCTCGGTGAGCTCGAGATGTTCGAGGACGTCAGAGGCCTCGATCTGATCGCGATAGGTGGTGAGGATTTCCAGCATGGGTGAACCCATCACCATCACGTCTTCGGCTCGCACGCCCTCGGCGATCAGGTTCCGCCGCGAATGCTCGGTGTAGACAAGGTTGTAGTCGCTGACGTGGTCCACCAGGTGGCGGTTGATCTCCTCGGGTACGTTCGGATCGAAGGAGCGGTTGCCGGCTTCGAGGTGGAACACCGGGACCTTGAGCCGTCGGCCGATCACCGCGGCGATGCAGCTGTTGGTGTCCCCCAGCACCACCATCGCGTCGGGGCGCTCCTGGTGGATCACTGCCTCGGTGCCCTTGATGACGTCGCCGAGCATCGCCCCCAGCGAGGAGGTATCGGCGTCGAGAAAATGGTCCGGCTGCCGCAAGCCCAGGTCGTCGAGGAACACCTGACTGAGCTGGTGATCGTAGTTTTGGCCAGTGTGGACCAGCACGTGATCCGTGAATTTTTCCAGACGCCGAATCACACACGCCAGCCGGATGATTTCTGGTCGAGTGCCGACGACGGTCATGATTTTCATTCGCTGCTGCATATTAGACCGTCTCCGGGATCGTGTCGGGGGCGTGGGCGTCGAACAGGTCATTGGTCCAGAACGAGGTGTACAGATCATCCTGACCGGTGTTGGTGATGCGGTGCGCCCACCCGGTGGGCATGTCCACCGAGACGGGCTCATCTCCGGTCACCTCGACGTCGTAAACCTCATCGGTGAAGAGTTGTCGTAATGAGATGGTGGCCGATCCGGCGAGCACCGTGAAGCGTTCGACCTTGCGCCGGTGGTAGTGGTCGCCGCGGGAGATGCCCGGGTGGGTGATGGAGAAGGAGGACTGGCCGGTGCCGCCGTGGTTGCGGATGATCTCGAAGAATGAGCCGCGGGCGTCGGCGTGCCGGGTCAGCTTCACAGGGGTATGGTCCGGGAAGGTGAAGGAACGATACGTGTTGAACAGGTCACGGTCGAAGGGGTCGGCGATGTCGGGGATCTCGCCACGACGGTACGTCTCGGCCTGGTGCTGCAGCCGACCCAACAGCCCGGTCACCGATTCCACCACTTCCAGCTCGGGCTGTTGCTCGGGCTCGACGGTGCCGATCAGCAGATCGGCGGCGTTCTGGGCGTGCAACAGAGTCAGTTCCTTGTCACCGTTCACCACCGGCTGTCCCCCGTGGGCCAGCTGGTGGCAGAACGTGGCGGTAACGGAGTTGTAGTTGGGGCGTCCGTGTTCACCGAAGAGATTCGGCAGCCGCACGTCCTGGAAACCGCCGCCCACCTTGTCGGCGGCCGCGGTCAGCAGCTCAGCAGCTCGGGCTTTGGAATCGCCGTACGCTCCCGTCGTTCCGGCATGAATCGAATTCGCGTAGACGATCACCGACGGCGGGTTTTCGCAGCGGGTCAGCGCCTGGGCGAGGTGCTCTGCGAAGCCGATATTGCCCTGGCAGATCTCCTCGTCGCTGGCGCGGTTGACCCCGGCCAGGTGGATGACCCGTTCCGCGCCGTCCAGCGCGGCCACCGCGGCGTCCAAATCAGCATCTGCTCCCACGACGATGCGCTGGGGCTCGACGTCGCGCTCCCGCAGGGCGACCCTGGTGTGCCAGCCCAAAAATCCGTGGCTGCCGGTGAGCGCGACCTTAAGCATCGGACAACCGCTGGGACACATCGATGCCGGCGTCGGTCAGTTCGCGGCGAATCTCGGGCAGAGTGAGGAGCAGGTCTTCGACCGCCTCGACGTCGAGACGTTCCACGGTGTGTGAGTCATAATCCACGAAGGTCTCCCGGTGCAGATCGCCTTCTTCGACGTAGAGCTCGTAGTTAAGCTCCCGGTTGTCGGCGGGAACCCGGAAGTACTCGCCCATGTCCTGTGCGCGCGAGAGCTCCTCGCGTGTAGCCAGTGTCTCCGAGACCTTCTCCGCATGTCGAGTGCCGATCAGGCTGACTGTGGAGGAGGACTCAAAAAGGTTGATCATCGCCTGGGCGAGATCGCCGATGGTGCAGGCCACCGCTTTCCGGATGAACAGGTCTCCCTGGGACGCTTTTTGGAAGGCGAATTCCACGAGGTCCACCGAGTGGTCCAGCGACATCATGAACCGGGTCATGTTCGGGTTGGTGACCGTGAGGTCCTTGCCCGCACGTAGCTGGCTGACGAAGAGCGGGATGACGGAGCCTCGGGAGTACATCACGTTGCCGTAGCGCACGCAGGAAACGATGGTGGCGGTGGTCGGGTTGTTCAGGCCGTGGGACTGCGCCACCTTCTCCATGAGCGCTTTCGATTCACCCATGGCGTTGACCGGGTAGACGGCTTTGTCGGTGCTCAGGCAGACCACCGATCGGGCACCGTTGTCGGCGGAGGCGCGCACCACGTTGTCGCTACCGAACACATTGGTACGCACGGCTTCCAGCGGGAAGAACTCACACGAGGGTACCTGTTTGAGCGCGGCCGCGTGGAACACGAAGTCGATGTCGCGGGTGGCCCGGTCGACGCTGTCGTAGTCGCGCACATCGCCCAGGTAGAAACGCAGGCGGTCGTCACCGAGTGCATGACGCATCTCGTCTTGCTTGGCCTCATCCCGGCTCAACACCCGAATTTCGGCCACGTTGCGCTCCAGCAGCTTCTTCGTCACGGTGCGACCAAAGGAGCCGGTGCCACCGGTAATGAGGATCTTCCGTCCCGCATAGGAGTAGTTCATGATGTGGCCTTTCGCGCCGATACCTGGAGGAGGATGTTTTCGATGTTGGAGACGGCGGCCTCGCGGGAGAACTGGTCCCGGTAGGCTGTCTGGGCTCGTGCGGCCATGGATTTCCGCTCGCTGAGGTTGAGTTCGTGTGCACGACGGAAGGCGGCACTGAGTGCGGCCACATTTTCAGCGTCGGCGGTGAACCCGACCCCGAATTCTTCGACGATCCCGCGCAGGTCGCCCTGCACGGTGGTGATCACGGGCACCCCGCTGGCCATGGAACTCTGGAATTTCGACGGGATGGTCCCGTGGAATATCGGGAGGTCTTTGAGCGTGACGAGCGAAAAATCTGCCGCGGCGTAAACCTCTGGCATCTGCTCACGGGGCACCCCTGGATGGAAGGTCACGTTGGTGATGCCGCGTTCGCGCACCAACCGTTGCAGTGCTTCCACGGCCACCCCGTCACCGACCAGGTGCAGTCGGAAATCGTCGTGTTGTAACGTCTGGGCGGCCAGCACCGCGGTGGGCAGATCCTGCAGGTCACCAATATTTCCGGCGTAGACCACCTCGGTGGCGGCCCGGTCCGCCGAACGCCGGGCCGCGGCCATTGCCTCCTCGCGCGCGGCCGCGATGTCTTCGTCGCCCCAGTTGAACACGTAAGTAGTCCGCTCCGGTGCCGACCCGCGTTCGATGAGCGCATCCACCATGCTGGGGGCGATGCCCACGACGGCGGAAGCATGTCGGTACACGCTTTTCAGCCAGGGCTCCATCAGCGCCGTCAGCTTCCGCACCGTGCCACTGGATTCACCGATGGTGGAGCCGGTGATGGAATCCGGCCAGAGGTCCTGAACGTGGAGCAGGTAGGGTGTTCCTCCCAGCAGCCGCCAGAGCCAGGGCCCGAACCCGGCGGTCATTTGGGTGGCATACACGTAGACGACGTCGGCGCCGGCGGCGAACCGTCGGGCGGTGGCCGAGCTGGCCCCGAAGCTGAGGTAGTTGGCGATCCTCCGCGCTGGATTCTGCGAGTGATCCGGGTAGAGCGGTACGCGCAGCACGTCGATGCCCTGCACGTTCTCGCGCTGACGCCACGACAGCCGGTACTCATCGAAGAGCCGGCCGTGCGGGTAGTTCGGGAACCCGGTGAGGACCCGCACCTCGTGCCCGGCCTCGATCAGCCCGTGGGCCAGTCCCAGGGGGATGCCGGCGTCTTCCGGGGCGAAGTATTGCGTGACAATCAAAACGTGCATGACCGCTCCTCTGGCGCGGGTCTGCCCGCGGACTGTGTCTGTTTCATCGGCGCCCAGTCAAGACCGCAGACGAGTGATGGGTGGCCTGGGATGTCGACTCGGCGGGGCCGACGATACGCGCGTGCACGTCGTCTTCGTTCCAGTAGTTACCCTGGAGGAAGTCGTCGATCCCCCATTTCCGCCGCACCAGGCTCAGCGAATCTCCCTGCCGCGCATAGACAGCCGGCAGGTACTCGATGAAGAGCGGTTGGAAACACATGGTGTAGGCGCCGACTTTGCCGAACACCAGCCGGTCTTCCGGTTCCAGCTCGGCCCGGTTGTGCAGCTTGGTGATGCGGTCATCTTCCATACAGGTGAAGCCGCTGATGATCTGTTCCGGGTGCGTCTGGTTGGAGGCGGATTCCAGGCGCACATCGAGCACCCGCTGGCGTCGGAAAAGCGGGTCAATGTTGGTGCGGCTGGCATCGGTGACCACGATGGTGCGACCATCGATCTCTTTGACGTCGACCACGCTGGCGTGAAATTCGACCGGCACCGCAATGAGGGATCCTCCCGGCTCGACGATGAGCTGGGTGGCCTCGGTGTCGACGACGTCGTCGAGGGTTGCCCGGATGGCGGCGATGTAGTCGTCGAAGGACGGGGAGGCGTCGTCGCCGCCGAAGAAGCCGCCGCCGATGTCGATCCAGTCGAGGCTCAGCTCGTGTTCTTCCACCAATTCCGCGGCCACAGTGGCGGCGGCCCGATAGACGTCGAGGCTCTGGGTGCGGGAGGTGCGGTGCAGGTGCAGCCCGGCGATGACGACCCCGACCTCGCGAAGCCGGCTGATCACTTCATCAAGGTCACCGTTGGCCGTGTTGAAACCGAATCGGCTGCCGTCGTCTCCGTCACCATGTTCGTCCTGGCAACGCGCAGCCAAATCCCAATTGACCCGCAGGCCCACGCGGATCTCCAGCTCGGGGTGGTCCTGAGCCAGTTCCACGGACCAGTCGACTTCCCGCTGGGCATCGAGGTTCACGATCGAGCCGTCACCGAGGGCTTGCCGCAACAGCTCGCGGCTCTTGAGTGGACCGTTGTACACGATCTCGTCTTCGGCGTAACCCAGTTTCTGGGCCAACTCGTATTCGGTGTCGGAGACGACTTCGGCCCAAACACCGTGCTGGCGCATGCGGGTGATCAGCCAGGGCAGGGAGTTCGTTTTCATCGAATACGACAGGATGGAATTGGGCCAGTGAGCTCTTAGGGCCCGTTGGAACCGGTCGACGAATCGATCGAGGATGTCCACATCGATCACGAAGAAGGGGGTGGGCGGTGCTGGACCCGAGGTGGGTTCTAAGGCTTCCATAACAACGTCTCCTAGAGGTGCGAGTGTTGGAGTGAGTGGGCGTGACGGTCTGGAGCGTCGAATCGGATCATTCCCTCATGTTTGGCGGAAACGATGTCCAGTTGATACGCCGCCCATTCCGAGGCGGCGGGGCGTCCGGCCAGCGACGCGACCATGAACTGCGGAACGTCGGCGCCGGCGAGGTGGTTGAAGGGGTATCCCCCACTGAAACGTGGGTTGATGTCGATGACGTGGGCGATGCCGTGGTGATCGACGAGCACATCCAGGCTGCAGATGCCGCGGACCCCGAGTCGGGTGTTCAGCCGCTGCCCGAGTTCCAGGAACGGTGCGTTATCGACGGAGACGGCGGTGGCGGACTCACCGTTGCGCATGGTGACGATCCGGCGAGCCAAGAGCCCTTGGACGGCCCCACCGGTCAGGGGCGCGATGATGTCAACACCGTATTCGTCTCCGAAGATCGCGACCTGGATAACGCGCTCGGCGCCCTCGAACACGATCCCGTCTGGTGATCCTGCCAGCAGGCTGGATAGCTCGGCGTGACTGAGGCGTTGCAGCCCGGAGGAGGCGCTGCCGTAGCGGTCCTTGATGATGAAGTGCTCCCCGCGTTCGAGCAGGGCCCGCACACCGGCGGCATCGGAGAGTAGCGCGCAGTGCGGCACCGGGATGCCAGCGTGTTCCAGGGCCGCTGAGGTCTGGAACTTGTCGGCGGCAATCTGGTGCTGGAGAGGCCCCAGCACCGGCACCGTGACACCGCGATCGCGCAACTGATCCGCCAATCCGCGGGACAGCAGGGTGAGTTCCTGATCGTTGAGGGTGATGAAGAGGTCGGGGCGCAACTCCTCGACGGCGTCGATCATCGCCTGCGGGTACTCGGGACTGATGTAGGCCGGCATCACCCGGTGCCCGTCCGCAGCAGCAACAGCAGCGGCGTGTGGGTCGTGGTCGAAGACGATGACCTCGCCGGGGATGCCCAGATTGCGTAGCGCCTGCTGAAACCAGTGCACGAGGTAGACCCGGCGCCCGGCGGAACCAATCACGATTCTCATGCCTCGGCCCCCTCGATTGCCATGGTCCGGGTGAGGTGGTCCACGGTGCGGCCCTCATCCGGAATTTCCACACGGTCGGCGCCATAGGAGGCGGCCCGTTGCAGGAGCCGGAGCAGCACCGCTTCTTTCCACTCCGGCACCGGCGTCTCCCCCACTTCTTGGGATACCAGGCGCAGGGAGGCGGTCACGGTGCCCGTTCCCACCCCGGTGAGTTGGCCGAAGCCGATGGGCTGCTCACTCAGGGCATCGCGCTGGAAGTACACCCAGCGGCGTTCCCGGCGCGCGTCGATATCGGTTCCCCAGTCTTCCGGGCACATCCCGCCGTAGTCGGCGTCGTCCAGCACCGCCTCGACCAGGCCGTCCTCGGGTTCGGCGCCGAGGAAATCGTCAACGGTGACGCTGTCGTCCGAGGAGATCCCGGAGCGGCCGAACACCACGAGCACGGTTTTGAGCAGAATTTCGGCGTCGAGCCGGGCATTGTGCCGGTCTACATAGTCGACGTCGAGGTCGAGACGGGCGTCCCAGTCAAGGCTGTTTCGGCCACTGACCTGGGCCAGGCCGGTGACACCGGGGCGCACCTCGTGTCGGCGGGCCTGGTGGGCGGTGTAGCGCGGGAGGTATTTCATCATCAGCGGTCGCGGCCCGATCAGGCTCATTTCGCCCTTGACCACGTTCAGCAGAGAGGGCAGCTCGTCGAGGCTGGTGGCGCGCAAGACCCGGCCAAAGCGGGTGAGGCGTTCTGCATCGGTGACCCAGCCACGCTCGGGATCCACGGGGAGCATGCTGCGGAATTTCAGCAGGTTGAAGGGGCGCCCCTGCAGGCCGGGCCGGGCCTGCACGAACAGCACCGGGGACCCGAGCTTGATCCGCACGACCACGGCAACCGCCCCGATCACCGGGGACAGGGCCACGAGGGCGAGCGAGGAACCTACCAGATCAAGTCCGCGTTTCACCTGGGAGTACCGCAGGCGAGACCGTGTCATGGCCGCTCCTCCAGGAATGCGCGCACGACGGCGGTCACCCTGTCGCGCTGGGCGGCCGTCATGCCTGAGCCGCTGGGCAGGGTCAGCGCCTGGGCGAAGAGCCGCTCGGCCACCCCATTGATCTCACCGCGGGCGCCGTGGAACACCGGCTGCAGGTGCATCGGCTTCCACAGCGGGCGGCTCTCGATGCTGGTCGCCGAGAGGACAGCGCGCAGCTCGTCCGCGCTCCACCCGGTACGTTGGGGGTCTACCAGAATGGAGGTCAGCCAGGCGTTATCGTCGGCATCGCTCTCACCGCCGAAAATTTTCACTCCGGCGACCCCGGAAAACAGCGTGCGGTAGTGGCAGCGCAGCCGGTGTCGGCGGGCGATCATCTCGTCGAGCCGAGAGAGCTGGGCGCGGCCGAGGGCGGCCAACACGTTGCTCATCCGGTAGTTGAACCCGATCTCGGTGTGCTCGTAGTGCACCACGGGCTGGCGTGCCTGGGTGGAGAGATAGCGGACCCGTTCGGCCAGGGAGGCGTCGTCGGTGAGGAACATGCCGCCGCCGGAGGTGGTCATGATCTTGTTGCCGTTGAAGGACACGATGGCGGCGCGCCCGTAGCTGCCCGCGGGCCGGCCACGATAGCTGGCCCCCAGGGATTCGGCGGCGTCGGCAAGCACGGGCACCCCGTACTGGGCGGCGATCGCCTCGATGGCGAGATAGTCAGCACTCTTGCCCAGCAGGTCCACCGGCACGATGGCGCCGATGCGTTCCCCGGCTTCGATCAGTCTGGCCAGGGCTCGCTCCAGCAGGGTCGGGTCGAGGTTACCGGTGGTCGGTTCGGCGTCGATGAAATAGGGTTCGGCGCCGGTGTAGGCGATGGCGTTGGCGGTGGCGGCGAAGGTCAACGTGGAGGTCAGCACCACGTCACCGGGGCCGACGCCGAGCCCGAGCAGGCCCAGGTGTAGCCCCGCCGTGCCGGAGGACAGGGCCACCCCGTGGGCGACTCCGACGCGCTGAGCCAGTTCGGTCTCGAACGCGGTCAGATCGGGACCCACCGGGGCCACCCAGCCGGAACGCAATGCTGCAAGCACGGCGGCCTCCTCGGTCTCCCCCACATCCGGCGGCGAGAGGTGGATTGGTTCGTGGACCTGGGCTGGCGCCGTAGCCAGCAGCTCGGTGTGATGATGTTCGCGCGTCGTCATGCTCGGTGCTTCAATCTCTCGGACCAATCTGCAAAATCGAGCATGGAGACCGGCATCGGCTCCACGCGGGCGTGCGAGATCCTGGGGTGGAAGGGCCTCTCCAACAGTTCGTCGTAGCCGACCAGTTCCTCGTGCAGCTTCTCGCCCTCGCGCAGCCCGGTGTAGACGATGTCGATGTCTTTACCGGAAATGTCGATCATCCGCTGAGCGATATCGAGAATGCGCACCGGCTCACCCATATCAAGGATGAGCACTTCTCCCGTGCGGCCGATCTGCCCGGCCTGCAGCACCAGCTGGCAGGCTTCCGGAATCGTCATGAAGTACCGGGTGACGTCCGGGTGGGTGACAGTGACGGGCTTGTCCTGCTGAATGAGCCAGGTGAAGGTGGGCAGCATGGAACCACGGCTGCCGATCACATTGCCGAACCGGACGGAGAGGTACCGGACCCCGGTCTGTTCCCCGGTCCACGCGGTGAGCTTTTCCGCCACCCGTTTGGAGTGGCCGAGCACGCTGGTGGGGTTCGCCGCTTTGTCCGTGGAGATGTTGATGAACGTCTCGACGTCGGCCAGCCGTGAGGCCTCCAGCACGTTGAAGGTGCCGAGCACATTGGTTTTCCAGCCTTCGGCCGGGTATTGCTCCAACAGCGGCAGGTGTTTCAGCGCGGCCGCGTGGAACACCACTTCGGGGCGGAGCTCACCGAAAATCCGCTTCATGGCATCGGCGTCACGGATATCGGCCAGCACCACATTGCTATCGGTCAGCAGTCCGTTGCCGGTGAGGTTGAGCTGCACCTGTTGCAGGGCGGTCTCGTCGCGATCAAGAATATACAGCTCGGAGGGGGCGAACCGCTGGATCTGTGTGCACAGCTCGGAGCCGATGGATCCGCCGGCACCGGTGACCAGCACGCGTCGACCGGTGAGGTATCCGGCGATCTTCTCGACCTCGGTGTCGACCGGGACCCGGCCGAGCAGGTCCTCGATCTTCAGATCGCGCAAGTCCACCTTGCGAACGTCGCCCTGGAAGAGCTCATTGACCGAGGGCAGCACTTTGATCTGCACGTCCTGATCCTGCACCAGGTCGTGCACGCGGCTGAGCAGTTCAGGCGCCGGGTCCGGCACGGCCACAATGAGCGCCCGGGCACGCGTCTCGGCAATGATGTCAGGCAGATCGGCCACCCCGCCGCGCACGCGCAGACGGTGTACCTGTGCGTTGCACTGTTCCGGGTCGTCATCAATGACAGCGACGGGCCAGTACGACGACGCCGGGTCGGTGGCGAGCTGCCGTGTGATGTTCGCGCCCAAATATCCAGCCCCGAGCACGATGGTCGGCACCGAGCGTACCCCGGGACCGGAGCGCAGCTCGACGGCGAGCCGCTTGAGGTAGCGCACACTGAACATGAAGACCAGGGCGATGGACACGGCGATGGCGCCGAGACCCCACTCGATGCCCAGCGCTTTGCCGACGATGACCAGGGAGAACACCAAGATCAGGCCCGTGCACAGTGGGCTGACCCCGTTTTCTAGGTCCATTCGTTATGTGAGTCCTGACCCCCGCGCTCGCGGGGAGAATGGATCACACGATGAGCAAACAAAGAAGGCGTCACACCCCGGAGCAGATCGTCCGGAGACTCGGGCAAGCCGACCGGCTCCTGGGCGAGGGCAATACGATCGCCGATGCCTGCCGCGAGCTCGGGGTTACCGAGCAGACCTATTATCGGTGGCGAAACCAGTACGGCGGCATGAAAGCCGACGACGCGAAACGGCTCAAGGAGCTCGAGAAGCAGAACGCGACCCTGAAGCGGTTGCTTGCCGAAGCAGAGCTCGAGAAGGCTGCTTTGAAGGAGTTGGCTGAGGGAAACTTCTAGGCCCGGGTAGGCGTCGCGCCGCTATCACGCACCTGATTCGCACCTTGCAGATCAGTGAGCGCATGGCGTGCCGCCTGGCCGGGCTTTCCCGCTCCGCATGGCGGCGGCCGCTCCGAGGCGACACCCCGGCAGACCCTGACCAGGCGCTGCGCGACTGGCTCCGGAAGTTTGCGAAGAACCACCCACGTTGGGGGTACCGACGTGCGTACCATGACGCGCGTGCTGAGGGCTGGAATGTGAACCACAAGAAGGTACAACGTTTGTGGCGTGAAGAAGGGCTCCGGGTGCCGCAGAAACGTCGGCGGAAGCGGGTGGGGTCATCAACTGCTGACGCCCCCAAGGCGGCTGCGCCGGGCGTGGTGTGGGCGGTTGATTTCCAATTTGATGTCGATGAGCGCGGCAAAGCGATCAAGATCTGCTCCATCGTGGATGAGCACACCCGCGTGTGTTTGGGTGGTCTTGTGGAGCGGTCGATCACCGCAGAGCGATTCATCGAGCATCTCGAGGAACTCGTCGCTGAGCATGGGGCACCGATGATGCTGCGAAGTGACAACGGGCCGGAGTTCATCTCGGATGCCGTTGCAGACTGGGCTGGCACGAGAACCGGGTTGTCGTACATCCCGCCCGGTCAGCCCTGGCGAAACGGATACGTTGAGTCGTTCAACTCGAGGCTCCGCGACGAGTGTCTGAACATCAACAGCTTCTACTCGCTGCTCCATGCACGGGTCGTGATCAGCGACTGGAAGCACGAGTACAACCACGAGCGCCGACATTCCTCGCTGGGGTACCTGGCCCCGGTCGAGTACGCTCGATCCTGCACCCACACGTTCGAAGAAACCGACTCGCATACTGAGCGGACCTAACTACGGGGGCGGCCCAACAGGACCGAGGCCGCCAGCGATCGGACTTCCTCGAAGCTTCCGTAAATGTATCGGCTGCGATACAGGTACCAGCGCCAGCCGAAGAAGAGCTGGAACAGCACGGCCCACAGCATGACACCGCCGAGTGCGAGCAGAGTCTGCGCCCCCAGGGTGAAGGAATCTTTCATGAGTCCCGCACACAACAGCGCTGCACACCAGCACGCTGCATCCAGGAAAAACTGGGCGGAAGACCGCCACCGACGTTCGCGTGAGCGATCCGTTGCCGTCACCTCACGGCGTGAGTGAATTCTGATAACGCTCACGGTCTAGCACCGTCTCAAAGTTGTCATTTTGGGCCTCTGACTCGGAGTGATGTCGTTCGACGAGTCTAACCGTAAAGTGTGTACTTAATCAAAGCTTCTAGTGATATGTCTCATAAGTCGGGTGGGGCTTGACCTGCGCGGGGCCATTACCCTGGAGACCATGGCAGATTCTCCCGTGTCCTCGGTGCAGAGCGATGCGGTGCTTGCGCGGTTCAGCCCGAGTACCCGTGCTTGGTTCGAGGGCGCCTTCGACGCGCCGACAGCGGCCCAGGTAGGCGCCTGGGATGCGATCTCCACCGGCCAGCACGCCCTGGTAGTGGCGCCGACCGGCTCCGGTAAGACCCTGGCTGCTTTTCTGTGGGCGCTGGACGGTTTTTTGCGCGACGCCGATCAGCCCGCCGCCGGAGAACAACCAAGGCGCGGCACCCGGGTGCTGTATATCTCCCCTCTGAAGGCGCTCGGCGTCGACGTCGAGCGAAATTTGCGCGCCCCGCTGATCGGGATCTCGCAGACCGCGCTACGCGAGGGAGTCACCGTGCCCGAGGTGAGTGTGGGAGTGCGCTCCGGAGACACCTCCGCCCGGGACCGGCGTCGACTGGTGAGCACTCCCCCGGACATTCTGATCACCACCCCGGAGTCCTTGTACCTGATGCTCACCTCCCAGGCCCGCTCGACGCTGGCCGGGGTAGAGACGGTGATCATCGACGAGGTGCACGCGGTGGCCGGAGATAAGCGCGGTGCGCACCTGGCCCTGAGTCTGGAACGTCTGGATGCGCTGTTAGCGGAAACGGGTCGTCGGGTGCAGCGGATTGGACTCTCTGCCACGGTGAGCCCAACGGAGGAAGTGGCCCGGTTTGTGGGCGGAGTCCAACCGGTGACGGTGGTGGATCCGGGATCGGCGAAATCTTGGGACCTCACGGTGTCGGTGCCGGTGGAAGATATGACGGATCTTCCTGGCGCGGCGGGGGCTGGATCTGGTGCAGCAGTCGGTCCGGGGTTCGGCGAGGCGGGCTCTGGTCCGGGGCTGCAGCCGCATGCCTCACTGTGGCCGCATGTGGAGGAGCGGATCGTCGACGTCGTCGCCGAGAACCGCTCCACCATTGTGTTTGCGAATTCGCGCCGGCTGGCCGAGCGGCTGACCGGCCGGCTCAATGAGATCTGGGCGGAACGACAGCTGGGAGCAGCGGACTCAGGTGCTGAGACCGGGACAGATACCGCGGAGATTGAGTTCGCCCGCGCCCACCACGGTTCGGTGTCGAAGGAACAGCGGGCCCTGGTGGAGGACGCGCTGAAATCCGGCCGATTGCGCTGCGTGGTGGCGACGTCGTCGCTGGAACTGGGCATCGATATGGGTGCCGTGGACGTGGTGGTGCAGGTGGAGGCTCCACCCTCGGTAGCCTCGGGACTGCAACGCGTGGGCCGCGCCGGACACCAGGTGGGCGAGACCTCGGTGGGCTGGTTTTTCCCGAAGCAGCGCGGGGATCTGGTGACGACGGCGGTGGTGACCGAGCGGATGCGCGCCGGACAGATCGAGACGCTGCGGGTGCCTACGAATCCGTTGGATGTGCTGGCCCAGCAGACCGTGGCCGCGGTGGCGCTGGACGAGGTGGACGCCGAATCCTGGTTTGACTTGGTCCGCCGTGCCGCGCCCTTTACGACGCTGCCGCATTCGGTGTTCGAGTCGGTGCTGGATTTACTGGCCGGGCGCTACCCCTCGGATGAGTTCGCGGAGTTGAAGCCGAGGGTGGTGTGGGATCGAGAGGCCGGCACCTTGACCGGGCGCCCCGGGGCTCAGCGACTAGCGGTGACGTCGGGGGGCACGATTCCCGACCGCGGACTGTTCGGGGTGTTCCTGGCCGGGTCGGAGAACGAAGGATCGGGGTCTGGGTCTGCGGGCACCGCGCGCACGGGCGGACGTCGGGTGGGCGAACTCGACGAGGAGATGGTATACGAGTCCCGGGTCGGGGACGTGATCATTCTGGGGGCTACCAGCTGGCAGATCCAGGACATCACCCACGACCGGGTGCTGGTGGTGCCCGCGTTTGGCCAGCCTGGACGCTTGCCGTTTTGGCGCGGCGACGCCGAGGGCCGGCCGCTGGAACTGGGTCGGGCGCTCGGGGCGTTCCGTCGCGAGGTGCACGGTACGGCCGACGCTGGCTCCGTTGACTCAGAAGGCCGCGCAGAGCCCCGCGCGCGGCTCAGCGCGGCCGGGCTGGACGCCTGGGCTACAGACAACTTGCTGAATTATCTACGCGCCCAAGCGGAGGCCACCGGGCAACTGCCCACCGAGCGCACCCTCGTGGTGGAGCGATTCCAGGACGAACTCGGCGACTGGCGGGTGGTGCTGCACTCCCCCTTCGGCATGTCGGTGCACGCGCCCTGGGCGCTGGCGGTGGGGGCCCGGTTGCGCGCCCGCTACGGCATGGACGGCCAGGCGATGGCAGCGGATGATGGGATCGTGCTGCGGGTTCCGCTGATGGACGACGAGCCACCCGGGGCCGAACTGTTCACCTTCGAGACCGACGAGCTGGACGAGCTGGTGCGCACCGAAGTCGGTTCCTCCGCGCTGTTCGCCGCCCGATTCCGGGAGAACGCCGCTCGGGCCCTGTTGTTACCGCGCCGCGATCCGGGCAAGCGCACCCCCTTGTGGCAGCAGCGCCAGCGTTCCGCCCAGCTATTGGAGGTAGCGCGGAAACACCCGCGGTTCCCGATCATTCTGGAGACGGTGCGCGAGTGTCTGCAAGATGTCTACAACCTGCCCGGACTCACCGAGGTGATGCAGCAATTGAGCGCGAAGTCGGTGCGGCTGGTGGAAACCACCACGCCCACACCGTCACCGTTCGCGCAGTCGTTGTTGTTCGGTTACACCGCGCAGTTCATGTACGAAGGGGACTCTCCACTAGCGGAGCGCCGAGCTGCTGCACTCTCGCTAGATCCGGGACTGCTGGCAGACCTGCTGGGCACCGCCGAGCTGCGGGACCTGCTGGACCCGCAGGTGATCGCCGACGTCGAGGCCCAGCTCCAGCGTCGCTCGCCGGCCCACCGCGCCCACGGGATAGAGGGCGCGGCTGACCTGTTGCGGCTGCTCGGTCCGCTCAGTGCCGAGGGGCTGGCGGAGCGGCTGACGGGTGACGGTGAGAGTAGCGCCGGCGCCACCGAGGAATCCGCAGAACCCACAGAATCCACAGCATCCGTGGCCACGGCGCGGGCGCACGCCGAGTCCCTGGTGCGCAGCAACCGGGCATTTTCGATGCGGATCGGGGGCGAGACGGTGTTTGCCGCGGTGGAGGATGCCGCCCGGCTGCGTGATGCCCTCGGGGTGCCGTTGCCGATGGGGATCCCGACGGTGTTCATCGAACCGGTGGCGGATCCGCTGGCCGATGTGGTGGCCCGGTACGCCCGCACACACGGGCCGTTCACCGCGGCCGAGGCGGGGGCGGCGGTGGGGCTGGCTCCGGCCGTGGTGTTCCAGACCCTGCAGCGTCTCGCCGCGGATCAGCGGGTCAGTTCCGGGGCGTTCCGTCCCCGCCCGGTGGTCGAGAACGATCCAGCGAGGCACGACGCCGGACCCTGGCAGCAAGAATGGTGCGACACCGAGGTGCTGCGCCGCATTCGTCGTCGCTCCCTGGCCGCGCTGCGGGCCGAGGTCGAACCCGTGGAGCAAGCGACGTATACCCGGTTCCTGCTTGATTGGCAGGGCATCCAGCCGCGGCGCTCCACCGGTGCAGCACCGACCACCGCCGGGCCTGAGGCGCTAGATCAGCTGGCTTCGGCCTTGGATCAGCTGGCAGGCTATCCGGCTCCGGCCTCGGCGTGGGAGTCCTCACTGTTGCCGGCCCGGGTGCCCGGTTACACCCCCTCCCTGCTGGATCAGCTGCTCTCCACCGGGGAGTTCCTCTGGACCGGCACCGCCGACGCCCCCGGCCAGGACGGCTGGCTGGCGTTCCACCCGGCTGATGCTGCGGACCTCACCGTGGCGGAGCCCGCCGACGACGACGCGACTGCCTTCGCGATGACGCCGGCGCACCGGGCGCTGCTGAGCGTGCTGCGCGGCACCGGCGCCTGGTTCTTCCCGGCGCTGGCAGAGCAGGTGCGGCTGAAACATCCCGAGGCGGAGACCACCCAGACTCAGCTGGCCGACGCGCTGTGGGACCTGGTGTGGGCCGGGCACCTCACCAACGACACGTTCGCCCCGCTGCGCGGGCTGTTAGGGCAGGGCACGACGGCGCACCGCACCCCGACGCCGCGGAATCGCGCCCGAGCCGGGCGCCCCTCGCGCGGCCAGCGCCTGGCTCGGTTGCAGCGCCTGGACGGCTCATCAGCATCTTTATCAGGGTCTCCGGGACCGTCGGGGACTTTAGGAACCGCAGGATCCACCGAGCTCGGCGCGCTCTCACCACTCTCGGCCCGGGATCAAGCGCGCACCGCCGGGCGCTGGTCGTTGGCGCCCGCCCCGGCCGACGGCGCCGGCGCCACCACCCTGCGCGCCCATACCCAGGCGGAGGCGCTGCTGGACCGTTACGGAGTGATCACCCGCGGCTCCGTGCAGGCCGAGCAGCTGCCCGGCGGTTTCGCCACCCAGTACCGGCTACTCACCCGCATGGAGGAGGCCGGGCAGGTGCGCCGCGGCTACTTCATCGACCGGCTGGGCGCGGCCCAGTTCTCCACCGCCGCCACCGTAGACCGGTTGCGCGGCTTCACCGCTTCCGAACAGTCCAGCACCCGCCGCAGCGCCCCCGTGGCGGTGGCCCTGGCCGCCACCGACCCGGCGAACCCGTACGGTGCCGCGCTGCCCTGGCCAGACACCACTGCGAGCGCGGCGGGAAACTCTGGAACAACAGGAATCTCTGGAACGTCAGGCCGGCACCGCCCCGGTCGCAAGGCGGGTGCGATGGTGGTGCTCGTCGACGGCGAGCTGGTGCTCTATCTGGAGCGCGGCGGACGTAGTGTGCTGAACTTCATCGACGACGCCGGTGCTCCCCACGACGCCAGTGCTCCCGATGATGACGCCGCCGACACCCTGCGTGCGGCGGCGCGGGCACTGCACGCCGCCCTGACCGCAGCGCGCGTTCCGAGGCTGGCCACCGAGCGGGTCAACGGCGAGCCCGTGCTGGGCACCCCACTGGCCACCGCACTCATCGAGGCAGGGTTCTATTCCTCGCCGTCGGGCGTGCGGTTCCGGAGCTGAGCCGACCGTGCCTGAAGGAGATTCCCTGGTCCGGCTGGCTCAGCGCCTGCGCCCCGTCGTCGTCGGCACCCTGCTGAGTTCCAGCGATTTTCGCGTGCCCGCCCTGGCTACAACGGATCTGGCGGGTGCACAGATGTCCGCCGTCACCACCCGCGGAAAATATCTGCTGCTGCATCTGGACCTGCCCTCATCAACAGCAGTGCTGCTCTCTCATCTGGGCATGGACGGCTCCTGGCAGCTCCAGCATCTCGACGACGCTGACGGACCGACGCACCCGCAACGCCAGCAGCATCGAAACCGTCCGCGCCGCTTCAACGACCCCGCCGGAACCACCCGGGCGGTGCTGACCGCACCGACCTTCCGATTGGTAGGTGTTTCCCTGAAAGAGGTCCACCTGCTGACGCCCGCACACACCGAACGGCGGTTGGCGTTCCTCGGCCCCGACCTGCTGGACCCGGAGTGGGGGGCTGAACACCTCCAGACGGCGCTGACCCGGATGCGGGCCCAGCCGCAACGCCCCATCGGCACCGCCCTGTTGGATCAGCGCAATATCGCCGGCATCGGCAACATCTACCGCTGCGAAACATTGTTGCTGACCCGGATCGATCCCCGCACCCCGGTGGGAGACCTCGACGACGACGCCGTGTCTGGTCTGGCTGGAGTGCTGGAGCTGGCCCGGGCGCTGATGCTGGCGAACATCGACCCCGACCCGCCCGGCTCACCCTGCGCCGCCGGTACTCCCCGGAGCGCCAGCTCGCGACGCACCACCACCGGGGTAACCCCGGATCCGCACGCCCCGTTCGGGGTGCGGGTGCTCGACCCTCAGGGTCCCGCCGCCCGCCGGCTGCTGCTGCGCGGCACCGCACCGTATTGGGTGTACGGCCGCGAGCGCGAGGGGTGCCTGCGTTGCGGTGGACCGGTGCGCCGCGAGGACTGGGGCGACCCCGGTGCCGAGGAGCGGGTGCTGTACTGGTGCCCGCGGTGCCAGAGCCGGTGATGCCAGAACCGGTGAAGTCCTGCGGTGATGTCACAATGGTGGGCGTGACCTCGTCGTCGTCCTCCCCCCGTGTTCCGCCGCTGCCCGTGCGCGACGGCGTGAATCCCACCCGACTGCGGGTGCCGCGGCAGGGAGCGTGGCCAACGATCGCCGACTACGTGCTCGAACGGTTCGGCCATGTGGACCCCGAGGGCATCCGCCGTCGGTTCCGCACCGGGGAGGTGCGCGCCCCGGGCGGCGCCGTCGTTGATCTGAACACTGCTCTGGGCGCCCACGAGTTCATCTGGTACTACCGCGATGTGGCGGACGAACCGCACCTGCCGTTCGAGGTACGGGTGCTGCACCGCGACGAGCACCTGGTGGTAGTGGACAAGCCGCACTTCCTGCCCACCACCCCGGGCGGGCGATTCCTGCAGAATTCCGCATTGGTGCGGCTGCGGCGCGCCCTGGATCATCCCGATCTGGTGCCGCTGCACCGCCTGGACCGCGCCACCGCTGGCGTGCTGGCGTTCTCGGCCTGTCCCGACACCCGCGGGGCTTACCAGGCGCTGTTCGAGAACCGGGTGGTGGCAAAAACCTACGAGGCGGTGGTGCGCCTGCCCGATACGCATTCAGGGTGGGTGGACCGACTGCCGGTGATCTACCGGAACCGGATGGAGAAGACCAAGGGCGTCATCACCGCGCAGGTGGTGGACTACCCGGTGGCGGAGTCCGGACGGCTGCCGGCCCCGCGCACGGGTAAACAACGGCGCAGCCACGCGCCCACAGTGGGCCCGAACGCCGAGTCCCGAATCGAGCTGCTCGGTACCGGGGGCGGGCGGGCGCATCTGAAACTGACCCCGCACACCGGGCGCACCCATCAGCTGCGCGTGCACCTGGCCGCCCTGGGCACCCCGATTCTGCACGACCGGTTCTACCCGGAGCTGCTGGACCATGCCGACGACGACGTCGACGCCCCATTGCAGCTGCTGGCCCGCACCCTCGGCTTCACCGATCCGCTCACCGGGCAGCCGCGGCTCTTCCGTTCCGAGCTGGAGTTGGCGGAGGTGCCGCGCTGATGGCGGAGCAATGGGGTGAGCTCGGCGGCTGGTTTCACCTGATCACGCTGGTGTTCGTCGTCGTCGACGGTCTGGTGCCGATGGTGCCCGGCGAGGTGCTGGTGCTGACCTCCGGGGTACTGGCCAGACAGGAGGAACTCTCGCTGTGGGCGAGTCTGCTGACCGCCTGGGTGGGGATCATGCTCGGGGACCTGGCGGTGTACGCGCTGTTCCGCACTCGCGGACCCGAGCTGCTGTTGGGACGACGCTGGGGTGCCCGGGTGCAACGCGGCGTGCAGCGCACCTTGGACAAAGCCGGGCCGGCCCCGGGGTTCGCCTTGCTGCTCGCGCTGCGGTTCGTCTCCGGCGGGCGCACGGCGGCCATGGCGACGGCCGGAATGGTGCGGATGCCGTGGCGCACCTGGCTGCTGCTGTCCACCACCGGCTCGGCGGTCTGGACGGTGTACATGGTGGGGCTGGGGCTACTCACCGGGTCGGCGCAGCGGCTGCCCCTGTGGATCTCGGTGCTGGTAGGCATCGCAGTGGGCCTGGGCGTGGGATCCCTCGCCGCGGCCCTGCTGTGGTGGCGACGACGTCGCGGCAGTGCCCGGGGCGAGATCACGTCCGATTCCTCCACAGACGATTCGGAAGCACCTTTCACGGACACAGAACGGTAAAGACGCGTGCGGCGTTGAGCATCGTCTCAGCCTGTCCGATTACAGTAGTCCCGCAGGGACTGGCGCCAGCCCCGGAAACCCCGCGCTCACACCGGAGAGAAAGGCACACCGTGACAGATCCGACGTCGTCCGATTCGTCCGATGCCCTCGCGCGCCTGAAAGCGCAGACCGAGAAGCCCGCGGCGCCTGAGAAGCCGGCAGAATCAGCAGAGAAATCAGCGCCCGCCGAGAAGCCCGCCGAGAAGCCCGCGGCGCCTGAGAAGTCGGCACGGGTGACGATGGCGGATCGGCTCAATGGCTGGCTGGACTCACTGGGGTCCCCCGACGCCGAACAGATCGAGAAGCGGATCGCCGATACCCCGGGGCGAATGCGGCGCCACCAGTTGCGCCGTCGTGCCGAAAAACAGCTGCGGGACCGCCGCGAACAAGAACGTCAAGCCGAGGAACAGGCCAAAGCCAAGCGTCGCGCGGAACTGGCCGCCGCGATCGAGGAGACCAACCGGTTGCTCGCTGAGCGTCGCGCTGTCGAAGAGGCCGAGCGTGCCGAGACCGAACGTCGAGCCGCCGCTGAGCGTGCCGAAGCACAACGGCTGGCCGAGGCTGAACGCCGTGCGGCCCAGGAAGAGCGCGAGACCGAGGCCCTGCACATCGCGGCCCGGGAACTGGACGGCACCGATCATGTGCCCGCCCCCGACCGGCGCCCGCCGCTGCAGCAGCCCGGTGAGGAGCTGAGCGACGCCCAACTGCTGGACCGCGCCCGCGCCCTGCTCCCCGAGTGGCGGCGCCGCGACCGGATTGTGGAGAAGGCCCGCGCCATCGAGACCGCCGCCTCCGCGGCAGCCGAGGGCGACGGTTCCGACGTCGACGACCGTCACGACCACGATTACCTGCACGACGCCCCCTACGTTCCGCCCTATGTGTTGCCCTCCCGACAGCGCGACCCGGAGCCGGAGCTCTCCGATACCTTCCGCCAGGTCACCGTCACCATCACCTGGGTACTCGCGGTCGCAGCCGGGCTGGTCAGTACCGGTTGGCTCGGGGATGCCACCTCGTTGCGCGAAATTCACGACGGCGCCTACCGGGGCGGCTCCTCCCTGCTGTCGATGGCGGGCTGGTGGATGGCCATCCTGCCGGTACTCTGGGGATTGCTCGGCGCCTATGTGCTGTATCAGTGGGCGCCGTCGCAGCGCTCCGCCGTGCGTCAGCGCGCCGTCGGCTGGTATGTGGCCAACGCGATGATCACCTGGGCGGCGTGGTTCTTGCTGGTGCATGCCCAGCCCTGGGGTCTGGAGATCCTGGCCGCCGGCGCCACCACCGTCCTGTCGGTGCGGGCTATCCAGGTGTTGAACCTGCACACCGCCCGCCACCGCACCGAGCGCACCTTCACCGACGTCGTCATCGGGGTGTTCACCGGTTGGTCGATCGTGTTCTGCCTGTTCTCCGTCTCGGTGGTGCTGACCCGCTGGGGCGCGAATCTGCTGTGGATCCCCGGCGAGATCTGGGCGGTGCTCGGACTGCTGCTCACCACCTGGGCCACCTCGCTGCTGACCATGACCGAGCGCGGGCGCATGGCCATCGCCCTGGGCTACAGCTGGGGGTTGGTGGCCATCATGGGGGCGCGCCTGTTCGGCCAGCTGTTCTCCACCTGGGTGATCATCGTGGCTGGCATCTGCGCGTTCGTCGTCATTCTCACCACCGAAAACCGCCGGTACCGCATTGCCCGGGCCGAGCGGCACCAGGTCCCCTTTGATCACGACGTAGACGACGAGACCGACGACGACGCTAACGACGGTTTCGGCACCGACGAGCTGAACCTCACCCGCTGACCGGACGCCGCTCCCCTGCCACCCGGGCTCATTCCGAGAGCGTGCGCACCCAACGACCGCCCCGGCGCAGGAACAGCTCGGCCGTCCCGGTCGCGGCCACTTCAGACACGGCGGCCCGCATCCTCCGGACTGCCAGCACCGCCAGCTGCTGCTCTTCGGCGTCGCTGGTGGCCTCCACCGTGAAGCGCAACACGATCTGCGGCACCCGGGCCACCACCTCGATGTCGGTGGACTCCACCGTAAACAGGGCGGCCAGGGAGGCGCGCGCGGTGGTCATCACCTGCGGCGGGGTGTGGCCGGGGCGCAGGTCCCCGATCTGCAAAACGGTGCGGTAGGAGGGCATCAAACCAGTCTATTCTGGGGGAATGCCCAACACCGCCGCGCAGCCCGTGCTGCTGATCCAGACCCGCGCCGACGACGTCGCCGTGGCCGATGAGCTGCGCTCCACCGCCGCCCTGGGCGAGTTCGTGCCCGGCCAGCTGCGCAGCCTGCGCCTGGACCGCGAAGTGGCGGAGCGTCCGGGCCACGCCGGGGCGCCCTGCCTGGACTGGCAGCAGATCATGAACGCCCACGCCGCGATTATTCTCGGTGGCAGCCCGTTCAACTCCTCCGATCCGGCGGAATCCAAAACCCCGGTGCAGCGACGGGTGGAATCCGAACTGCGGTTCCTCTTGGATCTCGTCGTCGCCCAGGATTACCCGTTCCTCGGCGCCTGCTACGGAGTGGGCGCGCTCGGGGTGCACCAGGGTGCGGTGGTAGACACCCAGTACGGAGAGCCGGCGGGCGTGGTGCGGGTGCGCGTCACCGAATCCGGGGCCGAGGATCCCCTGCTGGCCGGGGTGGATGTGGAGTTTGATGCGTTCGTCGGCCATAAGGAGGCGGTCAGCCGCCTGCCGGAGACCGCTACCCTGCTGGTGGGCGGCGAGGCGTGCCCGGTGCAGATGTTCCGGGTGGGTGCACACGTGTACGCCACCCAGTTCCACCCCGAACTGGACCAGGAGGGATTGCTGTTTCGACTGCGGCTCTACGCCCACCACGGCTACTACGATCTCACCGAACAGCAGGCGCTCTTCACCGCGATCGAGGCGGCGGAGGTCACCCAGCCGCAGCGGATCCTGGCAAACTTCGTGCGTCGCTACGCGCAGAACACCGGCCGACACACTGGCCCCGGTCGCTCTCGGAATAGTGGAGCGACATCGGCTGTTGGCCACGAGTATGACCACTTCGACCGCGTTCCCCCATCTGTTTGATTCCCTGACTATCGGGCCGCTGAGCCTGCGCAACCGCACCATCCTGGCCCCGATGTGCATGTACTCGATCACCGAGCACGACGGCGTGCCGGGCTCCTGGCACCAGGTGCATCTCGGCGCCCGTGCGGCTGGAGGATTCGGCATGGTAGTCGCCGAAGCCACCGCCGTCTCACCCGAGGCACGCATCTCCCCGGCCGACGTCGGGCTCTGGAACGACACCCAGCGCGACGCTTGGGCCCCGATCGTCGAGACCATCCGCTCCTACGGTGCGCTGCCCGCCGTGCAGCTGGCCCATGCTGGAGCCAAAGCCTCCACCGAGCCCGGGCTGCCCGGCTACACGGGCGCCTCGGTCGGTATCGACGACGACGGCTGGCAGACTGTGAGCCCCTCGGGCATCAACCCCGTCTCCGGGCTGGCCGAGACCCGCGAACTGAGCACGGAGCAGGTGCGCCAAGTGGTCGCCGATTTCGTGGACGCCGCCCGCCGCGCCGATGAAGCGGGGTTTGAAGCGGTGATGATCCACGCCGCCCACGGCTACCTGATCCACCAGTTCCTCTCCCCGGTGACCAACCAGCGCACCGATGAGTACGGCGGCAGCGTGGAGAACCGCACCCGGTTGCTGCGCGAGATCCTCGCGGAGGTGCGCGCCGTCTGGCCCGCCGAGAAGATCCTGGGGCTGCGCATTTCCGGCTCCGACTACGTGGAGGGCTCCTGGTCGCTGGACGATTCGGCCGAGCTGATCGCCGGGCTCGTGGACACCCCTCAGGCCCGCGCGCAGTACGGGCTCGACTGGGTGGACGTCTCCTCCGGCGGGATCGGCGACACCTACCGGGGCCCCTCCGGCCCCGGCTACCAGCTGCACCTGGCCGAGCGGATCCACCGGGTGGCGGAGGCGACGCGCGACAGCGAGCGTCCGCTCACGGTGTCCGCCGTCGGCATCATCACCGAGCCCGGCCAGGCCCAGCAGATCGTGCTGTCCGGTCAGGCGGATGCGGTCTCGATTGGTCGTGCGGCCCTGGCCGATCCGAACTGGCCGGCCCGCGCCTCCGTCGAGCTGCGCCCGAACAGCGAGATTCCGTTTCCGCCGCAGTACCACCGGGCCCAGCGCGCGCTCTGAGAACCTGGTAGAACAGAATCATGAGTGTTCGCACCCCTGACCCGCACCCGGGATGGCTCAACGAGGACGATCTATACGAGGCACGGCGGCGACTGCCGATGGTGTACGTGGAGGCGATCCCGGTCCGCGTGGATTCGCTGGGCTACGTCTCCGAGGTGGGCTCCCTGTACGTGGCCGACGACGACGGCCGGTTCTACCGCACCTTCGTCTCGGGGCGGGTGCTGTACCGCGAGACCATCCGGGCCGCCCTGATGCGCCATCTGGAGAAGGACCTCGGCCCGCTGGCGCTGCCGCAGCTGCCCCCGGCGATCTCCCCGTTCACGGTGGCCGAGTATTTCCCCTCCCCCTCGGAGACCGGGCTCACCGATGACCGCCAACACGCCGTCTCGCTGTGCTATCTGGTGCCGGTCACCGGGGAGTGCCAGCCGCGCCAGGACGCACTCGAGCTCACCTGGTTCACCCCGGACGAGGCGCTGTCGCCCGAGATCCAGAACGAGTTCGTGGGCGGACGCGAGCTCCTGGTCCGGCAGGCGCTGGCCCATGCGGGTTGGGGGCGGTGACGGGGCCGATGAGTAGCGTTGACCCGATCCGCGTCGGTTCCGTCAGTGAGGTTCCCGAAGGCGAGGCACTGCTCGTGCCGGCCGCCACCACCGGCACCGTGCCGATCACGGTGTTCCACGCCGAAGACGGTGAGTTTTACGCGCTCGACGACCGGTGCACCCACGGGGCGGCGTCGCTGGCCGAGGGCTGGATTGAAGACGACCAGATCGAGTGCCCCCTGCACGGCGCGGCATTCTGCCTGCGCACCGGGGCCGCACTGACCCTGCCCGCCACCGTGGACACCCGAACCCACCGGGTCGAGGTGGACGGCGAGGACCTGCTGCTCTACCCGGGCACCCCGGCGTCGTCATGAGTTCTGCTGGCCCGGTCGCCCAGCCAGACGCCGATCCTGTCACCGGCCCGGTCATGATCGTGGGTGGATCCGTGGCCGGATATACGGTGGCCTCCCGGCTGCGCCAGCACGGGTTCACCGCCCCGATCACCCTGATCGACCCCGAGGGGCTCCCCTACGAGCGCCCGCCGCTGAGCAAGCAGCTGCTGCTGGGGGAAACGGGCCCCGAGGACCTCGCGCTGGCCGGCACCTCCTGGTTCACCGAGCACGAGGTCGAGCTCGTCCACGCGCGCGTGGAGTCGTTGCGGCTGGGTCCGGCCGGGGCGGAGCACACACTCACCCTCGACGACGGCGCGGAGCTCACCGCCGCCACCGTGGTGCTGGCCACCGGGGCCACACCCATCAGCCTCGGTATTGAGGTCGACGACGACGCACCCAGCGCCAACGATCCGTCAGCGGATCCGCGAGTGCTCACCCTACGCCACCGGGACGACGTCACCGCACTGCGACAGATTCTCGACGCCGCACACCACACCGGGCGACCGGCGCGGATCGCCGTCGTCGGCGCCGGGGTGCTGGGCGCGGAGCTGGCCTCCTCACTCACCGAGCTCGGCGCCGAGGTGGTGCTCTTCGCCGGTCCCGGCATCCCGGCGTCCGCGCTCTTCGGCCGCCGCATTGCTGCACGGTTGCACGCCCAGCACACCGACCACGGGGTACACGTCTTTCCCGAGTACGCGGGTTCGGTGCGCCTGCACAGTTCCAGCAACACCAAGCCCAGCTCCGACCCGACCAGCACCGGCGTCGAGGTCCTGACCCTCTCCGGCGCTGCCGTGCCCGCCGACGCGGTGATCTCGGCCATCGGCATCTCCCCGAACACCTGGCTCGCCGAGGAGGGCGGACTCGAGTTGGCCGACGGCATCATCGTCGACGCCGACCAGCGGGCCAGCCACCCGGATGTTTTCGCCGTCGGCGATGTGGCCCGCCATGAGCAGGCACCCCGGCGCACCGAGCACTGGCAGCACGCCATCGACACCGCCACCACCGCCGCCGCAGTGATCGCCGAGGCCACCCCACCATCCCCCGGACCGGAGTGGTTCTGGTCGGACCGTTACGGGGTGCATGTGGAGGCGATCGGCAGCCTGCGCGCCGCCGCGGCCGACCACCCGGCCACCGGATACACCGTCGTCCACCGTGAGGACCCGGCTCATCCGGAGAAGCTCGCCACCTTCGTGCTCGACGACGCCGGGCTGCTGGTCGGGGCCGCCAGCATCGACGACCCGCTGGCCGTGCGTGCGGCGCGGCGCATCATCCAGCGCGGTCTCGTCGTCGATCCCGATCAGCTGGCCGACCCCGAGGTGAGTTACAAGGCGCTGGCCCGGTGAAGCAGCTGGCCCGGTGATCTCTCACCCGCGCACGGAGGGCCCCACCGAGCGTTCGGGTTCGGCGGTGCGCTTCACGTACCGGCGCCACGCCCAAGGGAAGAGCACACACATGACGCCGATGCCGGAGCCGATCACGGTCTCCATGGCACGGTCGTACATCAGCGCCGTCGCCTCGGCCCCGGTGGGCAGTGCGCCGGTGTGCGCCGACGTCGCCAGCACCGTGGCCAGCAGCGCCAAGGGGGTCACCACCGCCTGAGCGATCATGTACTGCCGGGCGATAAACATTTCCGCGGTGAACTGCAGGGCGGCGATCAGCAGCACCAGCACCCACAGCGCCGGTTCCAGCGCCAACACGGCAGCGAGCACGAGCAACCCGAGGAACGTGCCGATCACCCGCTGTAGCCCGCGGCTCACCCGGTACCGGGTCGAATGCCCCACCAACGGCACCACCGCGGCCACCATCGCCCAGTAGTTGTGGCTGATCCCGAGGGCCGCCCCCAACGCGGTCGCCACCGTCCCCGCGGCACCGGCGGCCACCAGATACCAGACGCCCTCGCCCAGAATGATCTTGCGGTGATCCTCCGACAACGCCTCCGTGCGCGGCCAATACAGCGGGGTCCGGTGCGATCGCAGCACCCGCGACACCAGCCCCACCGCCAGGGCGAATCCCACGGTCGCGCACGACGTCGCCATGGCCTCCCACCACGCCGGCTGCACCGGAATCGACGCCACCGCGGCGAACGCGAAAATCTGAAACAGCGAACCCGATGGACGCAACCGCCAGTGCGCGGCGATCACCGAGGCCACCCCGGCCACCGCCGTCGTGCAGGCCACCAGCAGCCACGGGTTCTGCGCCTCCGAAATACCGACGCGTCCGGCCAGGGTAGCCAGCAACAGTACCGCCAGCATGAGCCCACCGGCGCGCGCCTGCATCTGGAAGCGGGCCGCGTGATCGAGATTGCGCCCATAAATGGCGGTGAACGCCCCGAAACAGGCAAAAATGGAGAGATCAATCCGGTCGATCGCCAGCAGGGTCAGCAGCGGCACCAGCACCGTGATCGCGCAGCGCACCCCCGCCTCGTGGTCGCGGTCGGCGGGCCCGATCGTGAACAGCGACGGCAGCGGATTCGTCAAACTCCTCAGCGCCATGGCGGCTCCCCCTCTCCCTCATGTCGGGGCCCGGTCGACCGCGACAGCTGCCCCGGTGTCAGCGAAGCCCCACCATGATCATTACCATGGAACCTGTGCCTACCGACGCTGATGCCGCCCAGAACGTGACCAACCAGACAGCCGCAGCTGCCCGCCAACCAGCGCAGCCCTCCCCGCGTGATTTCTCGTTCAGGGTGGAGCACCGGCTCACCGGCGACGACGGCGCCCCGCGCCACGGCCGCACCGGCACCATCGTCACCCCGCACGGCATCATCCAGACTCCCGCCTTCATTCCGGTCGCCACGCAGGCCACCGTGAAAGCCGTACTGCCGGAGGCGATGGCCGAGCTCGGCGCGCAGGCGCTGCTGGCCAATGCCTACCACCTGTACCTGCAGCCCGGACCGGATCTGCTCGACGAAGCCGGAGGTCTGGGGCGGTTCATGAACTGGCCGGGGCCCACCTTCACCGATTCCGGCGGCTTCCAGGTGATGTCCCTGGGCTCCGGGTTCAAGAAGGTCATCGACATGTCCGGCCCGAAGAAGGTCGAGACGGTGGGCTCAGACGACGCGGTGGCGCCGGGCAAGGAGCGGCTGGCCCACGTCGACGACGACGGCGTCTGGTTCAAGTCGCACCTGAACGGCGACCGCCACCGGTTCAACCCGGAGGTCTCGATCAGCATCCAGCATCAGCTCGGCGCCGACATCATGTTCGCCTTCGACGAGCTGACCACCCTCTACAACTCCCGCGGCTACCAGGAGGAGGCGCTGGAGCGCACCCGGCTCTGGGCACAGCGCTGCCTCGACGAGCACGCCCGGCTCACCCGTGAGCGCAGCGACCGGCCGTACCAAGCGCTCTTCGGCGTCATTCAGGGCGCCCAGTACGAAGACCTGCGCCGCAAGGCCTGTGCTGACCTGGCCGCCATGACCACCGAATTCAATGCACATTCCGACGGCGCCACGAGCACCACTGCCGAGACCAGCATCAGCTCCGGCTTCGACGGCTACGGGATCGGCGGGGCGCTGGAGAAGAAGAACCTGGGCACGATCGTGAACTGGTGCGCGGACGTGCTGCCGGAGAACAAGCCGCGGCACCTGCTGGGCATCTCCGAACCCGATGACATCTTCGCCGCGGTGGAGGCCGGGGCAGACACCTTCGACTGCGTCTCCCCCACCCGGGTGGCCCGCACCGGGGCGTTCTACACGGAAAAGGGCCGGTTCAACCTCCCCGGTGCCAAGTACACCCGCGATTTCTCACCCCTGCAGGAAGGGTGCGACTGCTACACCTGCGCCCACTACACGCGCGCGTACCTGCGTCACCTCATCAAGGCGAAGGAGATGGTGGCGCACACGCTGATCTCCATCCACAACGAGCGGTTCACGGTGCGCCTGGTCGACCGGGTGCGCGCCTCCATCGCGGACGGCACCTTCTACGAGCTCAAGAACGAGGTGCTGGGCCAGTACTACGGCTGACGCGGGCTGACGCCGCTCACACCCCGTACGCCACGGGCAACCGCACCTCGCCCGAGGGAACGGGTGCTGATTGGTCGAGGATCCGGACCTGCAGCGCCTCCGGCTGGTCAGCGAAGCCAGCGGTGATCCCGTGTGCCTCAGCCGGTTCGAATCCGAAGCGCGGATAGTAGTCGGGGAACCCGTAGACGACCACCAGCGACGCCCCGTCGGCCTGCGCGGCGGCCAGAGCCGCTTCGATCACCGCGGTGCCGCCGCCTTCCCCGTGATGCTGGGGCAACACCCCGGCGGGCGCCAGCATCAGAACGTCAGCTTCCGCGTCCGCCTCACTGATGGTGCAGCGGTGCAACACGGCGTGGGCGGCCGCCGTCGTCTCCAATTCGGAATCCGGGATCGCCGTCGTCATCCCGATGATGGAGTAGCGTGGAATCCAGTGCTCGGGATCCTGGCGCAGCGCGTCGATCAGGTCTGCCTCGGCGCTGGTGTGGAAGGCCGCTTCCAGCACCTGCCGGATCATCCGCCGATCCTCAGCCGAGCCCTCGTTTTCGCTGCGGGTGCGCCACAGTAGTCCGCTCATCTGCACCATTGCTCCTCCAGCATGTCTCCGCAGCACCCGTCAGGGCTCCCTCCGCGGGTGCTGTTCAAACCACTCTAGCCAGGTCCGTGACGCACGTCACTCCATGCCGGGCGAGGGTGCGACGACGTCGTCCACCACCGTCTCCCAGCGACGCCGTGCGGCGGAGCCGACCTCGGCAACCTGGGACTCCCAGACGGCGGCACTGAGGCCCCGGCTGGCCTCCGGGTAGAGGTAGCCGCGCACCACGAGGGTGCGCTCCCCACCCATGAGCAGGGTGCCGAACTCATAGACGGCGTCTGTCGTGCGCAGCGTCACCGACCGCGAGGTGGCGTCCTGATCGGACAGCGAGTCGGTGGTGGCGATGACCGTGCCACGCAGCAGCTCGCCGCCTGGCTGTTCCGTGCCGCCTGCCCCGGACGGTGCTGGGTTGCTCACACCGCGTTCTTCTCCGACGACGGCTCCGACCAACCCGAGCGTCGTCACGATGTCGTCGTCGGGACCTCCGGCGCGCATCACCAGGGCCTGAGCCGCGTGGCGGTCGCCGAAGTGAGCGTGGAACTGCAGCAGGTTCAGCCAGGCGCCTTCCCATCCCTCCTGGGTGCCCAGGATGGCGTCCTTCCAGGTCGCCCCCTCGGCGCTGATACCGCTGCGCAGTGTGGCTCGGGTGACGGTGCCGTCCTCACCCACCGGAGTCAGCACGATCTCGGTCTCCCACGGCGGCACCGGCTGCTCCTCGCCCATCCAGTCGGCCTCGAGGTACCGATAGCGGCGGTGCGGCTCCCACTCGACGATGGTGCCGTGCGATGCGCCGAAGTCCCCGTGATGGGTGATGAGCGCTCCGCCCACGCGCCCGTCGATCTCCGCCTCGACGAACCAGCGCCGGTAACCGGGACCGGTGGCCACCGATTCCCAGACCGCTTCGGGGGTGGCCGGAAGATCCACGCTGACCTCCATGAAGCAGTGTTCGTCGTCGACGTCGATGTGGGTGCTGATGCTCTCCGCGGGGTCAGTCATGCGTCCAGCGTGGCACCGTGGGTCCACCGGGTCAATGGAACCGATGTCTTCGTCACGAACCCTCTGGTATTACCGCGCATGACCTCCGCCGGCCGAGAGCATGCTTTGGCCGGGCCGCCCCAATTACCGTAGCGTTCATCGCCCCCTACATGACCCTGACCGAAAGGAGCCAGCCGTGTCAGATCGTCTGCGCCAACTACAGGAAAAGTACCGCCCGCATTTCGAGAAGATCGCGGACGGCGCCTCCGAACGTGACGCCACGCGCGAGCTGCCCTACGAGCTGATCAAGCAGCTCATCGCCGATGGTTTCGGCGCGGTGCGCGTTCCGGTGGAGTACGGCGGTGCCGGTGCGACCCTGCCCGAGCTGTTCGAGCTGCTGACCGACCTGGCGACGGCGGATTCCAACATCACTCAGGCTCTGCGGGCGCACTTCGCGTTCGTGGAAGACCGCCTCGTGGCGGAACCCGGTCCGGCGCGGGACGCCTGGCTGCGCCGCTTTGTCGACGGCGATCTGGTGGGCAACGCCTGGACCGAGATCGGCGACGTCGCCCTGGGTGAAACGGCCACGAAGGTCTCCCCCACCGATGACCCGGACGTGTTCCGCGTCAACGGCCAGAAATATTACTCCACCGGGTCGATTTTCGCCGACTGGACCGACACCACCGCCCAGCGCACCGACACCGGCGACCAGGTGATCGCCGTCGTGAGCACCCACCAGGATGCGGTGGCTCGCTTCGATGACTGGGACGGCTTCGGCCAGCGCACCACCGGCACCGGCACCACCATCTTCACCGACGCCGAAGTCTCCGCCGAGAACGTCATCCTGTTCTCCACCCGGTTCAAGTACCAGACTGCTTTCTATCAGGTGGTGCTGCTGTCGGTGCTCGCTGGCACCGCGGCGGCGGCGGAGAAGGATTTCGGTGCCACCCTGGCTGCACGTCATCGTACGTTCAGCCACGGCAATGGTCCCGCTCCGCAGGATCCGCAGCTGCTCCAGGTGATCGGCGAGGTGTCCTCGGCGGCGTTTGCCGCACGCGCCACGGTCTACCGCACGGCTCAGGCTCTACAGGATGCGTACGACGCGGCCTTCGCGCTGCGGGAGGGAACCCTCACTCTGGAGGAGGAAGAGCGGGTCAATGACCACACCGAACTGGCGTCGGCTCAGGGACAGGTGGCGCTGACCGGCTACGTGACGAACGCGATCAGCCATGCTTTCGATGCGCTAGCGGCCTCGAGTTCTTCGACGTCGAAGAACTTGGACCGGCACTGGCGTAATGCCCGCACCGCCGGCTCACACAACCCGTGGGTGTTCAAGGCGAAGCAGATCGGCGATTTCGCGACCAACGGCACGGTGCCGTCTCGCATCTGGGCCGTCGGTTCCACGAAGTAATCCGACGCCAGATAGGCACGCCACATGGCGCCAGTCTATTGTCGCTCTGGCCGCCAGTAGGTGTTGCGTCTCGGGACCTGGTCGGGGTCGATATACGGTGGCGCGGTGAACCAGGGCACGTCGTCGACGATCCGGATCTGCCAGTCTCCTCGGTCGGCTAACCGGTGGTCGTGGTGGCATAGCAGCACCCCGTTGGCCGTCGAGGTCGGTCCTTGATTCCGGGCTGGGTCGATGTGGTGGCTTTCGCACCACGGCGCCGGAGCCATGCATCCGGGGGCGGCACAGCCGCCGTCGCGGGCGACGAGGGCTTTGCGCAGGTGTTTGTCGAAGAATCGCTCACTGGTGCCTACATCCAGGATCTGCCCTGCCCCACCGAGGACGACGGGCAGGATCTCGGCTTCGCAGAGTAGGTGCCGGATCGCGGTGGGGCTGATGGGTCCGGTGTAGGAGCCCTGGCAGAGCTCGAAACGGGTCAGGGTCCCATCGGTGAGCCAGGCCGGGTCAAGGTTCTTCGGGGCGATGTCGGCCTGGTGCATCATCCGCAGCAGTAGCGGCAGGTCGAGGGTGACCAGCATCTGGGGCCGGGTCCCGCCCTGATCCGGGAGCGTGTTGTGCGGGACTTTCAATCCGGCGGTGAGGACGCCGATGAGGGCGTCGTGGGCTTTCTGGTCCCGGGTGCGCTCGTCCAGGTTGTCGACTGGGGTGCCTGTGGCATCCACCGCGTGGGTGGTTTCAGCACCCTCTGCAACGCTGGGATCGGCGCCTGCCTGGGTGCGAGTACCCGCGTCTGATGTGGTGGTGTCGCCGCTGTGGGAGCCAGGAGTCGCCCTGGGGTTGTTCATCGCGTGGACCAGGGTGCGGAAGAGTTCATCACCGGCCTGATCGGTGGCGCATTGCCAGATGTTGAGCTTGCCCCGGGTGCCGATGCGGCGTAGTCCCCGTTTTTTCTCAGCGATCGTGTCGTCGGGGGCTTCGCCATCGGGATTCACCTGGTTGCTGGTGCGTTCCTTCCATCCTGCGGCGTACGCGGCGAAGGCGTTGTCGTCGAACTCCCGAGCCTGTGTGACGAGGGTTTTCTCCCCGTCGTTGATGAGTTTTTTGACCTCGTCCGGGTCGGTGCTGACACTGCGGGCTTCTTCTTCCACCGCACGGAGGGCATCGATGATGGCCTGGACGGCGCGTGGGGTGATTTCGCCATCCACGGCGGCGTCGTGAACGTCGGGTCGCGGGGGTTCGGTGGTGGTGCCTGCGGCGTCGGTGAGGCTGGTGAGCGTGGTGTCGGGGTGGATCGCGGTGGCGGTCTGAATCCGGCGCCGGGCCACCCCGAACCCAACCTGGGTCTGGAAGCGGAGGTAGTCGGCGGCGTTTTTGTGCGTTACCCGGCCGGTGGGCAAGCCGAGCAGTTCCAGGCGCTGTTCGTGCAGCGGGAAGATCCGACCGACGATCCCGGCCAGGGCGGTCTCGACGTTCTCGCAGAGCCGCCCCAGGACGGCGGCCTGCTCGATCATGCTGGGCAGGGACGCGGCAGGGTCCTCGCAAATGATGGCGTCGGCGTCGTTGTTTCCCTGGGTGGTGTAGTGGCCGTGTTCGTTGGGCAGGAATGAGGTGCCCCAGTCCTGGCGGGTGTCCGCACCTTCGCGGTGGAACGGGCTGAACTCATCGTGGGCGTGAGCACTGGAGAGGCGGCGGCTGAGGGTGGTGAGCCCCTGGGTGAGCAGGATGGTCAGGTCGGCGGTGGAGAGGTCATCCAGGGCGTCGAGCAGGGGTAGCAAGGGGGATGAGACCACACTGGTCATGACCTGGCTCCCTCCGACGTCGGATCATGTGCGGGTACGTTTGTTCTAGAACTAAGTCTAGTGCACGGATCCGATTAAGGGAATGGCTGATCTAAAATGTGGATAAGTCGGGTGAGCGAAAAATGGGCGTGTGGGAGTGCGCGGACTGGTGCGGGAGCTGGCCCCTCCACAGGGGTGCGACACACGTAGATAGCAACGGCACCGGACCTAAGAAGAGATCCAGCGCCGCTCAGCGACGCTTGCAGGGCCAGGGGGTTATCGAGTTTTCGAGGGGCTTATCAGGCGAGCGGACTCGAGTGAGGGTCCGGAACGCGCCTCGGCGTCGTCAACCGCGATCTCGTCAGAGTCGGCCTCATCACCGCGCAATAGCGGCAGGGCCCCGGTTTCCGGAGAGCCGGCCGAGGTCGCTCGCACTCCGTCCTCCACCGTGGTGGCCAGCGGCTTCTGCTGCACAAACAGCAACAGCACCGCGGCGGCAATCATCAGCGGCAGGATGTAGAGGAAGATCGGCATCAGCGCCTCGTTGTAGCTCCCGACAATGACATCATGCATCGCGTCCGGCAGCTGCTGCACCATCTCCGGCGTCAGGTTATTCACGGAGGACCCGCCCGCGGCAGCACCCGACGACGCCATCCGCTCCCCCAGGATGTCCTGCAGTCGCGTGATGAACAGCGACCCCACCACCGCCGAGCCCAGTGTGGCCCCGACCTGGCGGAAGTAGTTGTTCGCCGCGGTCGCTGTACCCACCACGGACACCGGGAACGAGTTCTGCACGATCAGCACCATGATCTGCATGGACATACCCAGCCCCAGACCCATCACGCCGAGCGCGCCACAGAGCATCCAGATCGCGGAGTCGGCCTGCAACTGTGAGAGCAACACCAGCGACCCTGCCACCACGACGGTGCCCACCACCGGATACGTCTTGTAGTGCCCGGTGCGCGACACCACCATGCCGGTGATCACCGACGTCAGCAACATGGTGCCCATCATCGGCACCATCAGCAGCCCGGCCTGCGCCGCACCCACACCCGTCACCATCTGAATGTAGGTGGGCATGTAGCCCAACGCGCCAAACATCGCCACACCGGTAATCAGCCCGGCCACGGTGGTCAGGGTGAAGTTACGGTCGGCAAAGAAGCTCAACGGGATCACGGGCTCGACTGCCTTCGACTCGACGACGACGAACAGCACCGCCAGCACGGCGGCCGCCACGAACAACCCGATGATCAACGGGGAACCCCACTCGTATTCGCTGCCACCCCAAGTGCTGGCCAGCACCAGCGCGGTGGTGGCCGCAGCGATCAGGGCCATGCCCAGGTAGTCCAGGCGCGGGCGGTCGGCGCCCAGCTTCTTCGGGGCCGGCAAAAACAGCGCGACGGCGAGCATGGCCAGCACACCGAAGGGCAGGTTAATCCAGAACGCCCAGCGCCAGCCCGGACCCTCGGTCAGCCAGCCACCGAGCAGGGGTCCGGCCACCGAGGACACGGCAAACGCCGCACCCATGATCCCCATGTATTTACCGCGCTGCCGCGCCGGCACGACGTCGGCAATAGCAGCCTGCGAGAGGATCATCAGGCCGCCGCCACCCAGTCCCTGGATGACGCGCGAAACGATCAGCACCTCAATGCTGGAGGCCAGCGCCCCGGTGATCGATCCGATCATGAACAGCCCGATGGCAACCAAAATCACCGGGCGGCGACCGAACACATCGGAAATGCGCCCATACACCGGCATGGTGATGGTGGAGGCGAGAATGAACGAGGTGATCACCCACGACATGTGGTTCACCCCGTTCAGGTCACCCACGATGGTGGGCAGGGCGGTGGCCAGCACGGTTTGATTGAGCGAGGCCATCAGCATGGTGAGCAGTAGCCCCACGAAGAGCAGGACCAGGGATTGCTGCGGTTTCCGTTGCGGATTCTGCTGCGAGTTCTTCGGTGACGTCGCAGCGGCGTCGACAGGTGTCACGGTCACAGTACTTCCTTGAGCGTGGTCGAAAAGAGCTCGACGGCGTCTACGAGGGCCGGAGAGTCCGGATCGATCATCGAGTCGGGATTCTTGGCGTAGGCGAAACGCAGTGCGGTTCCGGCGATCATCACCATCGCGTGCGCGACGTCGGGGGTGGTGCGCGGTTCGCCGTCCTGGTGGGCTAGATGTTCTACGAGCACCTCGGAGATGACGTCTTCGGCGCGCACCGCGTAACGCTTCAGGGTGTGCGAGAGCGACGGCGCCAGCCCGGCGAGGCTCATCAGGTCCTGGCGGGTCTCACCGCCCACCCGGGACGACGACATCACCGACATCAGCAGCCGCACCACCGGCCCGAGGGCGCGCTCAACGGCGATTTCTTCCAGGAACTTCTCCAGTACCTGCGGCGGCACCGAGGGCTCGAGCACGCCGAGGATCGCCTCGTCCTTGGTGGCGTAGTAGTTGAAGAAGGTCCGGCGCGACACCCCGGCCGCGTCCGAAATGGAGGTAATCGTGGCAGCTTCGTAGCCCTGCTCCGTCACCTGGGCGACGGCGGCCTCATGGAGGGCCAGCAGGGTCGCCTGGCGCTGTTGTTCGCGCCGACCCACAGTGGATTCGGCAGCGAACTCAAGGCCGGTGTCAGGAATAGAGACGTCACTTTTTTGCACCAGTGCAGTTTATGCACTGGTGCAAAGTTTTGCAAGTCGGGAGGGTTAGCGCGCTCCGTAGGCCGGTTCGTGGCGCTTGACCAGGGCCATCACCCACATGGTGACCGGGGAGAACACGATCTCCACCACAGATTTGAAGACGAACCCGACCACCACGTAGTTCACGAACTGGCCCATGGTTTCGATGCCGATCACCTGGGCGGCGATCGCGCAGAACACCAGGGTGTCCAGGAATTCACCCACCAGCGTGGACGCAGCGATGCGCCCGAACAACAGTCGCTCGCCGTTGCGGCGCTTCATCCGGGTCATCACCCAGGCATTCGAAAGCTGGCCCACGAGGAACCCGAGCAGCGAGGCGCCCACAATCATCCACACTGGACCCAGGGTGCGCTCGAGTGCTTCCTGTCCGTCATACCAGGAGGCGCCGGGGAGCACGATGATGATCCAGTAGCACAGGGCCGCGAACGCGGAGAGGGCGAAGGTGGTGATAATGGCCCGGCGCGAGGCGCGGAAACCGTAGACTTCGGAGACGACGTCGCCGATGATGTAGGCCAGCGGGAAGAGGAAGAAGCCGCCGTCGGTGATGATGGGCCCGAACTCCACCCCCTTGGCCGCTCCGATGTTGGAGAGGATGAGCACCACGGCCATCAGTGACATGAAGATGGCGTAGAGGCCTCGTCCGGTGGGTGCGTAATGTGCGGGTGCGGCAGTTTCGGGCACAGTCATTCCTTGTGAACGCGACGAAAATCGATGATGAGCAACGTGATGGGTCTCGACGACGACGGTGTCACTGCCTCTCCGGCCCGTGCGCGCCTGCTGCCCCAGGCGGCGTCGAATCACCGATATTGTGTCACACCTGCCGTCACCCCGTGGTCACACCTGCCGTCACTGCTGCTGGCCGGGCGTCCCCACCGTGTAGCTGCGCTCGACCGGGGTGGCGTTAACCTCCCAGTCACCGATGATCCGGGCCCGGTAGATCAGCGGGTTGTGGCTGGCCAGCACCCGGGCGTTGCGCCAGTGCCGGTCCAGCCCGCGCGAGGCCGACGCTGCCGAAGCCCCGCCCACCTCGAAGATCGCGGTCGCCGTGGCAAGTACCGCCGGGGCGATCACCTGCTGCGCTTGGTAGACGGAGAGGTAGAGCCGGTCGACGTCGATTTCCGGGAGGATCCGCCCGTCCGACTCGGCCTGCAGCTGGCGGGCCAGCTCCGGCAGAATCGCCGCAAACGCAGCGCGGGCGCCGAAGATCTGCGACGACGCGTGACCCACCACGTGCAGCACCTGCGGGTCCTGCCCCGGCAGCTCGGCGGCACCATGGGAGAACCCTCGGGTCCGCGAGCGCACGTAGCCGGCGCCCTCCTCCACCACCGCCTGGCCGATGCCGGTCAGCACAGCCAGGTGCACGTACTGGGCGAGCGCCTGTCCGAACGCGACGCGGCCGCCGGAATCGGGGCCGTCCCCGGGCGGGGCGATATCGGCGTGCGGCACCGGGGTCGAGGCGAAACGGGTGGTCCCGGAGGCGGTGAGCTGCTGGCCGAAGCCGTCCCAGTCGTCGACGATCGTGATGCCCGGCGCGGTACTCGGCACGGCCGCGCTCACGGGCTGTCCGTCGTCGTCGGTGGCAGAGACGAGGATCCAGTCAGCATACGCAGCCCCGGTGGAGTAGAACTTCTCTCCGGTGAGCACTCGCACGGGGTAGCCCTCGGCGTCGCGCCGTTCGGTGGTGTGCAGCCGCGTGACGGTCTGCCCGCGCACGTTGCCGCGCTCCGTGAGGGCGTTGCCCACGATGGCGCCCTCGCCGATCCGGCGCAGCCACCGGTCCCGAAATTCCGGCGTGGCCGGGTCATCTGCAGGACGGGACAGCACATCCTCCACGTGCAGCCAGTGCGCCCGCAGTGCCTGTGCCAGGTTAGAATCGGCCCGGCCTAGGGCCACCAGAAACCAGGAGGCCTCCTCGAAGCTCAGCCCAGCCCCGCCGTACTCTTCCGGCACGCGCAGTCGGGTGTAGCCGGCGTCGCGCAGGGCGTGCACCGCGTCGCGGTCCAGCTCCCCGGCGGCTTCCCGGCTCACGGCGGTGGCCGCGATCTGGTCGAACACCGGGGCCAGCTTCTGATGCGCGGCCCGGACTCGGTCGGGCTGTGTTCCCAGCTCACGCGTCGTTGTCATCAGATGCCCTCTGCGAACTGTACCGGCGTCGCAACAGCACCAGCCTCAACGCCCGCTTCACCCGCTTCACCGGCACCCGCCGCAGCCGGATCGGAGTTCCGTGCTGTCGAGTGGTGCGGCGGCAGCACCCCGTTGATCCGGTAGTTCCCCACCGCCTGGGTGCGGTAGATCAGCGGGGTGTGGCTGGCGATGGCGCGCGCGTTGAGCCAGTGCAGGTGCAACTGCTTGGCCGCATCCGTGGCGGAGGCGCCGCCGGCCTCAAAGATCTGCCCGGTGGCATCCAGAATCAACTCCGACACCACCAGCGACGCCTCCGAGAGTGCAATGTTCGCCCGGGCGTGCGCCTCCAGGAACACCGGATCCTCCAGGTCGGTGTGCCCGCGAGTGGCCCGGTACGACTCCTCAACCACCTCGGCCGCCCCGCGCACGATCTGCCGCGCCGATGCCACCTTCGCCGACACCGCCCCGATCACCTGGTGCACCAGCGGATCCTGGGCGGGCGTCTCCGCCGTCGCGTGATCGTAGGTCCGACGCCGCTTCTGCACGAACCGGGTGATCTCGCGCAGTGCTGCCGCACCAATCCCGGCTTGAGTGGCGGTCAGCACGATCCACAGCACCGTGTAGGCCAGCACCCCGGTGGGCACGTTGAACTCCTGCAACCGGTCGGCCTGCACCGGAACCCCGCGGAACGTGGTGGTGCCGGATGCGGTGAGCCGCTGGCCGAACCCGTTCCAGTCATCCACCCGTTGTACCCCGCGGTCATGCGCATCCACGACGACAAACAGCGGGCCCTCGTCCTCGCGCCCGGGACGCGTGGCCGACACCAGCAGGTAGTCGGCGAACAGCGCGCCGGTGGAGTAGAACTTGTCCCCGGAGATCTCCCCGATCTGGCTCGTGCCGGTGGCCACCGCTGACTGCGAGGTGTCGGCGTCGACGTCGGAAAACAGCACCGGCGCCTTGCCTGCCGTCGGCGGCAACTCCACCAGCGCGTTGCCGAAGATCTTGCCCGCGGCCACCTCGGCCAGCCACCATTGAGACACCGAGCCCTGGGACTCGTTCTCGTGCTGTTCGGTGAACATGAAGTGCCCGTGCAGGGCTTGCGGCAGGTTGGAATCCGCCGCAGCAAGCTCGATCAGCAGCTCTGCCAGCTGCTGCAGGCTCGCCCCGATTCCGCCGTACTCCCGACCCAGCCGCACCCGGGTGAACCCGGAATCGCGCAATAACTCGATCGCGTCGAAAGCCAGCTCATGGTCCAGTTCCCGTTGCTGCGCCCCGGCCCGGATCAGGGCGAATACCGGATTGAAGTGCTGGGCCAGCTGCTCGCTGGTGGGCCCGTGCTCGGCGGTGGCTTCTTTCAACTGGGCAAACGTCGACGTCGACATGGGGAGGGTCCTTTCCTACGTACTTGCCCGGGACGGTCGTACCGCGGGCCGAATCCTCACCTGGAGCACCCCACTACGGCGAGAGGGTTGCCGTCCGGTCAGCCAGGGCTTCGCACCGGATCTCGTGATTCTCTGGTCCCGAACCTAGCCGGGCCCGCGCGACGTCGACAACCTTTTCGGCCCAGATCGCGCACGCTGGGACACATTCCGTCACCCTCGCGGCTTCAGCTGTTCCCGGCGTCGCGGCACACACCCTAAGCTGAGACCATGACTTTCTCGGAGATCGCCACCACCGCCGCCGTGTCCGCTTTCAGCCTCGTTGACCCTCGAGATCTCGACGACGAAACCCGCCGCTACTACCAGGCCGGATCGGCCCTCACCTCGGTGCTCGCACTCAGCACCAGCAACCCCACCCTGCGCTCCACGCCGGCCCTGCTACGTTGGGGCATCAAGGCCGGAGCCGACGCCGTCGGCTGGTGGGCCGCCGATGGCCGCTTCGATCACTGGGACACCGCCGTGCACGAATGGATCGAGTCCAAGGGCTCGGAGCACCCACGTTGGTGGATCGCCGCCGGGGCCGCCGCCACCATGGTCGGCACCTTCGCCCTGGACCGCGCGCTCAGCCGCTGGGAATCCCGCGCGGCTTGGGAACGCGAGCTCGAGGAGACCGAGGAAGAAGACCTTTTCGAACCGCTGCATCCGCGCGTCCGCGAGGTGCTGGAGTTACTGGCCCCCGAGGAGCTGATCCAGTCCGAAGACGTCCAGGAACAAATCAATTCAGCCACGCAGCTCGCGTTCGAGCCCACCTATGACAGCGTGGTGTTCCACGTGCCGGAGGAATCGACCCGGCTCGTCCCGTTCCAGCAGACTTGGTGCGTGGCCGGGGTGTTCCAGCGCAATGGGGTGGAGCATGAGATCCGGTTGATGATCAACGACGGACTGCTGGGCGAACTCGTCATTTACGCCGACGACGACGCCGAGGTCGCGTTCTCCAGCCTGAACGAGTGGCCCGCGCCGAGCGAGATCACCCTGATGATCGAGTCCCCCACCCCGGTGTCCTGACTCATTTTCCATAGACGATCATGGCTGCGGACACTCGATGGTGTTCGCAGCCATGACCTAATTTAGAGAAGAAAGTACACCCGGCGGAGCTGTTACAGACTCTCGAGAATTTGTTTGGTTGTGGTCCTCAGTGAATCAGCAAACTGATAGATATCGACCAAACCGTTGATGGGGTGCCTGGTTTCGCGGCGTTCCTCGTCAAAAGTGCCGATGTACTTTTGGGAACGATTGAAGTGGAGCCGCGCTATCGATCGACGGTTATTGTCATCGAGCATGATGGCGAAATAGGACTTGGAGTCCCGGTAGTAGATGCGCTCCGGTGCAACCTCGCTACACACGATCGCCCTGATGATGTGGAACCCTTCCAGCTCTTCAATCGTGGTTTCGATGCCGTCATCCTCAACGACTGCTTCTTGCAGATCCTGATCAACGACTTCTTCGCTGGAAAGATTCTCAGCGAGTGAGGCTCCGCTTTCTACGGACACGGCAGTGTCCCCGAGCGCCGTCTTCAGACGATCGTTGACCTGGTCCCGAAGGAACTGACGCGTCGCTTTGGCGATGAGGCTGGCGAACTGCTCTCGAACCCGTTGTGTGACGGGACCTTCGTAAACCTTCGAGGCAATGAATTTGACCCAATCATCATCCGCTTCATGGAAGAAGTCACCGATGCGCCTCTTGATCGCGCTGATGTATTTGAGCTCTTCGGCTGCGTTCACCACCGATTCAAGGTCGAAGTCTTCTTTGGACAGCTTCTTGAGTTCAGGCAACAACGCATCGTCAATGTCGTTGAGGTCCAAAACCAGGAATGGCTTCGAGTCCATTTTGTTCGGGGCGTCCAGATCTGTATAGAACTGGTACTGCTCACCGTTCGTCAAAATGGCGATCCGCGCTTTCGTCACTGCGAAGTATCGGAAGAGCTGCGATGCATGTTCTAGCTTCAAATTGCTCGTCAGACTCTTGCACTCGACCAACATCTGGATTTCGCCATCCCGGACGATGGCATAGTCGATCTTCTCGCCCTTCTTGATGCCGAGATCTGCCGTGAATTCCGGCACAACCTCCAGTGGGTTGAAGACGTCATATCCAAGGATCGACGAGATGAATGGCATCACCAAAGCATTCTTCGTCGCCTCTTCTGTAGCGATAAGGTCTTTCTGCTGGTGCATTTTGGCCGCTAGCGAGTACAAACGTTCCGAAAAATTCACAATGCTCCTTTGCGAGTGACGTTCATCTCCATGCTAGGTCGAACCTGGACGTAAACCTAGAGGAATATGTGAAGTTGCCGTAGATGAACGCAGCGCCGCTGGTGCCGCGAAGTCGCGGTCCATGACAGCAATAACTCAACCGATAGAGTGTGAGTCAGCACACATCACCGGCTGAGGGGCGCGCAGTGGATTCAAACGGAGGCATTCTTGCCCGGGTGGCGCGCATTCTGAAGACCCTGGCCCACAGCGGCGCCGGGCTCACCGCTACTGAGATGTCTCGAGCCACGACGATCCCGGTGTCGACCTGCCATCGGATTCTGCGCGCCCTGGCCGAGGAAGATCTCCTGGAGATCGACACCGCCTACCGCTACCACCCGGGACTCTCCCTCTGGGAACTGGGCACCACCTCCCCCAGGTCGGGACAGATCCAACAGGCAGCACTGCCTTTTATGCGGGATCTGATGCACGTCTCCGGCTTCCCCGTGCACCTCGCTGTCCGCGATGGCCTCCAGGCGGTCTTCGTGGAGAAGATGTATCCCTCCGGCAAGGTTCCGGAGAGGCCCCACGTCGGCAGCCACTATCCGCTGCATCTGACCTCCGTGGGGCTGGCACTGCTGGCTCACGCGCCGTCGTCGGTCCAGGAGCAATATCTCAGTTCAACGCTGGAGCGCCGGACGAATCTCACCGTGACCGATCCACATCAGATCAGGCGGACCCTGGCCGATATCCGCGCCCAGGGGTTCGCCATCAGCGACCGGCAGGTCAATGAGACGTCCATCTCGGCGGCCGCTCCGATCAAGAGTGCCGACGGCAGGGTCGTCGCCGCCCTCTCGGTCAACACTCCCCACGGCGTGCTACGCGAGCGAACCATGGCTCACGCGGTGCAGACCACCGCGCTGAGCATCTCCCGGGCGATCTCCTGAACCGCGGTTTTCTGCAAAATTCGGACCACAAATCCCACGTCGTGAAATGTGACTAGCCTCACACTACCTCGATTGAAAGGGTGTCTAGTGCAGGCATCACCCTTTGAACTCGAGGAGCACCCATGTCACGGCAGTCCGCAGCACCATTTCAGTCCATCTCCCGTCGAGGATTCCTCGGCGGTTCCCTCGGTCTGGCGGCCCTTGGCGCACTGACCGCCTGCGGCAGCGCCGGCGGTGCTGCGGGCGGTGGTGCCAGCAACGGATCCACTTCCGCCTTCACCTACTTGAGCTACCTGCCGATGGAGACCCTCTCCGTCGCACCGGAGCTGATGGCCGCAGCGGGTGGCTACTTCGCGGATCAGGGACTGGACGTGACGTTCCAGACCACCAAGGGTTCCCCGCAGGCCATTCAGACGCTCGTCTCTGGGGCCGGCCCGCTCACGCGCGTCGGCTTGATCGATCTGATGACGGCCGCCGCCGACGGACAGCCGCTGGTGAATGTGGGCAGCATTGTGCGCGGTTCCTCCATCCGCACGCTCTACAGCACGGACGCACCACTAGCCTCTCCGGAGGATTTCGCCGGCAAGACCGTCGGGGTGCCTTCCGAAGGCGGCACCAGTGACAAGTCGTTGTCGCTGATGCTGCACAAGGCCGGCATTGACCCGTCAGAAGTGCAGCGCCAGGTGGTCGGTCTCGGCCCGGGAACATTCGAGCTCGTCAAGCGCGGCGACATCGCCGGCTACATGGTCAGCATCGACCAGGCCATCACCACCATGCACCAGTACCCGGGTGAAGCCGACTACTTCGACAGCGGATACCAGGTGCGCGCTGACGCCCAGATCTACACGGCCAGCCGCGACTCCCTTGAGCAGCACGGCGACGCGATCGGCAGCTACCTGACCGCCATCAAGCAGGCCACGCAGGCGATGGTCGACGACGAAAGCCTGGACGAGGTGCTGGAGACGCTGCGCAGCGAGTACTCCTTCGCCTCCCTCGACGACGACGAGATCGCCCGGGAGGCGCTCGACCAGGCGCGCGCCCTGTGGACCGCCGACGGCACGGCCGAGTTGCTGGTGACCGACGAGAGTTATTGGGAAGAGGGCTACCAGGAGCTGGTCGACGCCGGCCTCGTCGAGTCCGGCCACGACGTCTCCGAATGGGTCGACAACAGCTTCGTCTCCGCCTGAGCATCCCCTGATTTCAGACCGTGAGGAAAGCACAAGATATGTCATTGCAGATCAACACTGAGTCCCCTTCACCGGTAGACGTCGATGACGTCAAGGTTGATATCCGCATCGCGGAGCTGGAGAAGACCTACAAGACCGATCGTGGCCACGTCCAGGCCCTGAGCGGCATCAACCTGGAGGTGCGACAGGGAGAGTTCGTCTCCCTGGTCGGACGCTCCGGCTGTGGAAAGACCACGCTGCTGCGGATCATGGCCGGGCTCATCCCGCCCACCGCCGGCCAGGTTCTCATCGAGGGGCAGTCGTTGTGGACCGGCGAGCGCGTCAACTCCAAGCTGGTGCGCAATCTGGGGGTGGTGTTCCAGGAGGCGAATCTCTTCCCCTGGTACAGCATCGAGGAGAACATCGCCCTGCCGCTGAAGCTGCGCGGCACCCCGAAGAACGCCCGTCGGGCCCGCGTCCGCGAGCTGGCGGAGCTGGTCGGGCTGGGCGGGTTCCTGAAGAACTATCCGCGTGAGCTCTCGGGCGGGATGCGGCAGCGCGCCGCCATCGCCCGCGCCTTGAGTGATGATCCGCAGCTGTTACTGATGGATGAGCCCTTCGGAGCTCTGGACGCCCTGACCCGGGAGAAGATGAACGCCGAGCTGCAGCGCATCGCCCTGGCCACCGGGGCCACCGTCGTCTTCGTTACCCACGACATCGACGAGGCCGTCTCGCTGGGCGATCGCGTCGTGCACCTGACCCCGCGGCCGGGACGGATCAAGGAGATCATCGACGTCCCGTTGACCCGTCCCCGCACACCCCTGGTGACCCAGGACGACACCTACCAGGACCGCGTCACCCACCTGCGGACATCGCTGAACGAGGAGCTGGACCATGAATCGTAAGAAGCTGCTGCGCATCCTGCCCTGGATCACCACACCGGGGCTGCTCATCGTGCTGTTTGTGGTGTGGGAGATCACCGTCAAGGCGCTGGACGTCTCACCGCTGATCCTGCCGCCGCCGTCGTTGATCTTCGAGGGCCTGGGCTCCGTGCTCGGCGAGGCCAGCACCTGGTCGCACATCCGGGTGACCGTCATCCAGATCCTGATCGGATTCACCGCGGGAACGTTCGCCGGAGTCGTCGTCGGCGTCCTGCTCGGCAAGCTGCCGCTGCTGGAGGCGAGCGTGCGTCCGCTGATCATCGCCCTCGAGGTGATTCCGAAGGTGGCGCTGATCCCGCTGTTCGTCATCTGGTTCGGCTTCGGGATGACAACGAAGATCATCATCGCCGGGCTGCTGGCCTTCTTCCCGGTCATGCTCAACGTGCTACTCGGGGTGCGCTCCGTGGATCGCGGTCACCGCGACGTGATGCAGAGCATCAACGCCTCCCGGTGGCAGACGTTCAAGCACCTGGAGGTGAAGAGCATGATGCCGCACGTCTTCGCCGGCATGGAGACAGCCATTGTCCTCGCCGTCATCGGCACCATCGTTGGCGAGTATCTGGGCGGCAACGAGGGGCTCGGGTACCTGGTGGTCCGAACGCTGAACGAGCTCAATGCCCCGGCGCTGTTCGCCGTCATCCTCATCCTGGCGACGATCGGCCTGATCATGTACTTCACGGTGAACTCGCTGAAGCGGTTCGTGATCCCGTGGCACGAGTCGGTCTACGGCAGGAGGGAATCGGCATGACGGAGTCCGCGACGCAGACATTGCGCAGCAATTTCCCCGTCGGTTCGCCCCGGTGGGCCACCCGGCGCACCCAATGGCGCGCCCTCGGGCTCAACGATGAGGACATCGACAAGCCGAAGATCGCGGTGGTGAACTCCTCATCCAAGCTCGCCCCCTGTTTCAGCCACCTCGACGACATCGCGGACCGGGTCTGCGAGGTCATCCGCGACCAGGGCGCAATCCCGTTTGAGGTGCGCACCGTGGCCCCGACCGATTTCATGATGGCGGCGGGCCGCGGCGGAGGCTACGTGCTCTCCAGCCGGGACCTGCTCACCAATGACGTCGAGGCGGTGGTTGAAGGCGCGCAGCTGGACGGGATGATCTGTTTGGCCTCGTGCGACAAGACGACGCCGGGACAGCTGATGGCCGCCGGACGGCTCAACGTGCCCACGGTCGTGGTGCCCTGCGGCTATCAGCGCAGCGGTCGCACCGACGACGGCGAGGTCGTGGACATCGAGGAGGTGTTCATCCGCGCCGGCCATGTGGCCTCCGGGCGCTGCACGCTCGCCGAATTGTGTGGGATGAGCGACCGGGCCATTCAAGGCCCCGGGGTGTGTTCGGGGATGGGCACGGCCAACACCATGCACATCGTCTCCGAGGCGCTGGGGATGAGCCTGCCGGGCAGCGCACCGGTGGCCGCCAATAGCCCGGCGATGTGGCGGAACGTCGACGATTCGGCACGCGCCATCGTGGCGGCGGTGCAACAGAATCTGCGGCCCCGCGACATCCTCACCCCGGCGGCATTCCGCAACGCCGTCGCCAGTGTGCTGGCCGTGTCAGGATCCATCAACGCGGTCAAGCATCTGCAGGCCATCGCGGTGGAGTCCGGGCTGGAGCTGGATATCAGCGCGGAGTTCGCGCGGCTGCAGACCGTGGTGCGGCCGCTGAGTACCGTGCGCCCGGCCGGGCCGACATCGATCGAGGAGTTCGACGCCGCCGGCGGTGCCCTGGCGGTGCTGCACCAGCTGGGCGGCGTCGTCGACCGCAGCGTCACCACCGTGACCGGACGGTCACTGGGCGAGATTCTCGCTGATCCGTGCGCAATCGATGAGCAGGTCATCCGGCCTCTGGACTCCCCCGTGGCCGACCACGCCACGATCCAGATCCTGCACGGCTCGCTCGCCCCACACGGGGCCATCGTGAAGCTCTCGGCCACCGAGATCCGGGCCACCGCGTTCTCCGGCCCGGCCGTCGTTTTTGAAGACGCGGCCGCGGCGATCGAGGCGATCCACGCCCAGCGCATCCCCTCCGGCTCCGTGCTGGTGGTGCGCGGGCTGGGACCGCACGGCACCCCCGGGATGGGGATGGCCTCGAACGTGGTCTTCGCCCTGGACGGCGCCGGGCTGACCAATACGGTTTCCGTGGTGACTGACGGACAGCTTTCCGGTCTCGTCAACAAGGGCATCGTCGTCGGCGAGGTCAAGCCTGAGGGGGCCCGTCCCGGGGCACTCAACCTCGTTCGAGACGGGGACCTCGTCGCCATCGATCTCCGCGAAGGAACCGTCGACCTCAAACTCACCCCGGACGAGCTCGACGCGCGTTCATTTTCCACCGCATCGAAGACCACTCATCCACCCAACAGCTGGCTCAGTGTCTATGACACGACCGCCACCGACCTTGAGCACGGAGCGACCCTCAAAGGCGCTTCGCACTAACCTGCACAACCGAAGGATGGACCATGCCTCACGCACTGACCGAGGTCAAAGTACACGAAGTCACCAAACCACAACCCGATTCTGTCGAGGAACTATCCGTTGACATCTGTGTCGTGGGAGCCGGCATTGCCGGCATCTCGGCCGCGCTGACGGCAGCACAGCTCGGCCGCCGCGTGGCACTCGTCGACGCCCTCCCTGTTTTAGGTGGCCAATGTGCCAACTCGTTGATCGGCTTGTTCTGTGGAATCTACGGAAATGGTCCGGCCTATGAGCAACTGACACACGGAATTTTCGACCCCATGTTCCGAGACCTCGAGCCGGCGGGCGACATTTCGCACAACTACCGTCACACCATCACCGTCAACTACGACGAGCACGCGGTCGGCCGGTGGATGGAACAGCAGGTTGTCGAGGCAGGAGTCATTCCACTGACGGGGGCATCCATCCTCTCGGTGGAGAACGACGGTGGGCACCTTGATTCGGTCACTTTTGCCACCCGCTACGGATTTGCCCGCATCCAGGCAGCATCGTTTATTGATGCCAGCGGCGACGCGGCATTGACCTGGGAGGCTGGCTTGCCATGCCAGGTCCCCGAGCGAACCATTTGGGGCTCTCAGCAGGTGCGCATCGAGAACCTTCGCCCAGATCAGGCCCCGGACGCGGCGGATCTGACGGCACGGCTCCAGGATCGAGCCGAAGATTTCGGTCTGATCCGCAAGGACGGACTCGCCTTCTTCTTCCCGGGTCGAGACACAGCCGTGCTCAATATGACCCACATCGAATCTCCCTTGTCGGCGGTGGCAGCCGCCGAGGCGCAAATCCGCGGCAAAGATCAAGCCGACCGCGTCTTGGACTTCCTGCGTGAAGATTTTCCCGAGGCCTTCGGTGACGCAAAAGTCCGGCTCTACGGACTCCCGGGACGCCGCCAGACTCGATGGATTCTGAGCGAGCATCAACTCACCGAACACGAGGTGCGCGCCGGAACCCGTTTCGACGATTCCATTGCTCGGACGTCGTGGCCCATCGAGCTCCACGACCAGCCTCGTGGCTATGTGTGGGAGCAGTTCGATTCCGACCACGTCCATCACATCCCCTTGCGCAGCATCACGCCCCGGGGAGCCGTCAATCTCCTGGCCGCCGGGCGCTGCGTCGATGGTGACGCGGCAGCACTGTCCAGCATTCGAGTGATGGGACCGTGCGCCGCCATGGGCGAGGCTGCCGCGCATGCGCTCGACCTGACACATGGCGGTGCACTCAGCGACCTGAATCTCAACGATCTGCGTCAGCGGGTCAGTAAGAACATCGATGGACCCGCACCAGTAGGTGCGGGATCGGACGGGAGGGTTTCAGATGCAGCTCACCACTGAGGAAAAGATGATGCGAGACGGCGTCGAGGGTGAAGCCGTTGCCGCTGCCATGGACCTGCTCATCCGCTACGGCGAGGGGCTGGATGCAGAGCGACTCTGCGAGGTCCGCAACGTCGCCGGAACCTCGACACAGCCCACACCGGCGAAACAGAAAATCGTCGCCGAACATGGTTGGGATAAAGCCTTCGCGGTCATCAACCTTGATTCGGACCAAGACCTCTCCATCCCTTCCATGAAGGTCCCCACCTGTCAGCTGCAACACGGCTTCGGCGCAGATGCGATCGGCACCATTCCCTACCGCCAAGAGCTCGTACAGCAGCAGGAAGACGCCGAAGCGTTCGCCAGCGATCGCGGTATCAACATCCTCGCCACCTGCACTCCCTATTAGGTCGGGAACCTGCCCGTCCGGGGCGAACACATCGCGTGGATGGAATCCTCAGCCGTGATCTATGCCAATTCGGTGATCGGCGCGAAATCTAACTGCGAAGGCACGGCGTCGACCGGCGCAGCCTCATTGACGGGACGGGTCCCCTATTGGGGAAATCACCTCGATGAAAACCGCTACGGCACCCATCTTTTCTCGTCTGAAGTCCGGATCGATTCTTTTCTCGATTGGGGACTCTTCGGATACCACGTCGGTGGAATCGTCCAGGAAGAGCGGCCAGTCCTCACCGGAGAACTCGGTCTTCCCACCGCGACCGATTTGAAGCATCTCGGTGCTGCCCTGGCGACCAGTGGCGGTGTTGAGATTTTTCATATGCCTGGTTTCACACCGGAAGCGCCCACACTCGAGGCGGCATTCGGGGACCAACCGGTGCCGACGGAGATCGCTTACACCTCGGAAGATCGTCGTCGTGCCTACGAGACCCTCAACGACCAGGGATCCTCCGACGACGTCGATTTCGTCTTGTTGGGATGTCCCCATGCGTCACTGGAGCAGATCCGAGAGATCGCGTCTCTGCTCGACGGAAAAACTCTGCACGAAGGTACTGAGTTGTGGGTCATGACGCCTCGGGCGCTACGGTCGGTCGCACAGCGGAACGGCGATATTGCCACTATTCAAGCCGCTGGAGGCAAGGTCCTGACGGACTCCTGCCCGGCCATGTCGAGGACCGCACCGAAAGGATGTCAGGTCTTCGCTACCGACAGTGCAAAACAAGCCCACTATTTGCCGGCGATTCTAGGAATCGAAGCGTGGTTCGGGACCACCAGAGAATGCGTCGAGGCCGCACTCACCGGTACATGGAGAGGAGAATTGGCATGACATCACTCCGTCATCACGAACCACTGACCGCGGATTCTGTACCACAAGTCGAGTCCAACAGAATTCTTCAGGGGCGAGGCATCGTGCCCGGGCTCGTACGAGGTGAGGCGTTGGTCTCGACCGAGCAGATCTCCGGATGGGGCGGCATCGACCCCTCCACCGGAGTCATCGTCGAACGACGCCATCCCCTGCGCGGTGTCTGCTTCACCGACAAGGTTTTGGTTTTTCCCGGGGCCAAGGGATCGTCTGGGTGGTCTGGCTTCTTCCAAAGCACACGTTTGTTGGGCACGGCCCCCTTAGCCATGGTGTTCACCCATGTCACTTCCAAAGCAGTCCTGGGCGCAGTCGTGACGCGAGTTCCGACGGTCAGCGAATTCTCCGTCGACCCGGTGCACATCATCCGCACGGGCGACACCGTCATCGTCGATGGAGACCAAGGCACGGTGACGGTGCTGGTTTAGTACGACCCCTCCCCGAGCAGATCGGTCACCGACAGCGAGTTCTGCAGCAGCCCATCGGCCTCCGCCAAGTCGGCAAGCTGCTGGGTCGAGTCCTGGTTGATGCGTTCCGGGAAGTCGGGAAGGATGATCCGCTCCGCCAGATCCGCGTCCAGGCTGGTGTATTTGGGCAGCACCGCGCGCACAGCATCCGGGTCGCTCCGCGCAATGGACTGTGCCTCCGCCATCGCGCTCTGGAACGCAGTGACCCGCTCCGGCTGCGCATCCCAGATCTCCTGTGTGGTGAAGTACGCCGAGACCGTCAACCGGTCGATGGGCTTCGCATAACTGGAGAGCACCACCCGGGCACCCTGGTCTTTTGCGATCGTCAGGAAGGGCTCCCCCACCGCGATTGCGTCGACCTGGCCGTTCTCCAGGGCCGCCGGCATATCCGGGAACGCCACCTCCACGTAGTCGATACCCTCGGGGTCGCCACCCGCATCCCGCACAGCAGCATTCAGCGTGGTGTCGTTGATGTTCTGGACGGTGTTGACGGCAATGGACGCCCCCGCCAGGTCAGCCCCGTTCTGGATCTCACTATCGTCTCGGACCAACACCGCGAAGTAATCCTGGCCGTCCCTCCCGTTGGACCCGGACCCGGGCGCCACCGTGACCAGGTCCAGCCCGCGCGATCGTCCGATGAGCAGCGAGGTGAGGTTGGAGAATCCGAAGAGGTTCGCCCCAGAAACCACAGCGGGCACGATCGCAGAGCCTCCCTGTGCGAGCGTCGTCTCGATCTCGAGTCCGTGGTCGGAGAAGATCCCCTGCGTCTTGGCGATGAAGATGGTGGCGACGTCGACGATCGGCAGCACCCCGACCTCCTCCACGCCACCCGTCGCTGCTCGGGACGCGCCGGTGGTCGTCCCTGCCGAGGGCGAGCCGTCCCCGCAGCCGAGCAGAACCCCGGCGGCGCCGAGTCCCAATCCGCCCAGAAGCACGGCGCGCCGTGTCATGGTTCGCTGATGCATGTCTGTCTCCTCTCCGCGCCGGTGACGGCAACGGCTCAGCTGTTGCGTCGGTAATTCTCGCGGGCAAAGCGCGAGTACGGTGCGGGCTGCACGGTCGCGCGGATCTGGATCTGTCGGTGCGCCTCGACGGCGGGTTTGGTGGAGGCAGGGTCCTCGCCCCACACCAGGGTCACCGCGGTCCCCGGAGCCGAGAACTCCTCCTCGATGGTGGCGAGGGAGACGAAAGCCTGCTCGTTGGCCAGGTAGCCGGCGTCCAGCGAGATCCCGACGTCCCTGCCGTCATGGAGCACGCGGTCGGTCTGGAACTGCCCGTAGCGCGCCTTCGGGAGGTTGATGAACTTGGCGGGCACTCCTTCCTCGTAGAGGGTGCGCTGGGCTGCGGCCAGTTCCTCCGGGTCCCACACCAGGGTGACCTTCTTCCGCGATGCAGCCTTCGCGTGGCTGCGCAGCGCCTCTCTGCCGATGAAGTCGTGGTCCCAGTCGATGACGAATCCGTAGCCGAGGTCGAAGGGGGTGAGGTAATAGTCCTCGATGTCCTCGGAGTCCAGGCTGCCGGCGATCGATCCCATCCGCGCGGCGGGCAGCCAGTCCAGGTATTCCTCCATGCGCTCTCCGGTGAAGATCGCGGCCGGCGGAGAGGGCACCCACGCCGATTCGAGATTGGCGACGGAGTAGGCCAGCGACCCCACCCGAGTCAGGTCGAACTCCGCTCCGGCCTCGACCAGCGCCTGGAGGATCACCTCGCGGTCTTCCCACGGTCCCCACATCTCGAACCCCGGCTGACCGGCCATGCCGTGCCGGATCGCAGGAATCCGCCGACCGGCGATCTCGAATTCTAGCATCCCGAAGAACCTGGTCTGGGCCACCTCGATGGTGCTGACTTTCTGCATGAGCTTCTCGGCGTCCGGTCCTTGCACCTCGTACCGGTACAGTGTCGGATCGCCCTGGCGCACCGCCGAGGAGGCGTCACGTTCGAAGGTGACATCGTAGTCTCCGGTCTCTCCGATGAACTGCACCCAGTCCAGCACCATGTGCCAGCCCACCAGGTCGAAAGACTCCTCTTCCAGATACACCAGGATGGCGTCGCCGATCAGGTAGCCCTCGTGGTTGACAGCGATGAACTGTTTGGCCATCTGCGGGCGGAACCGGCTGACATTGTTGACGCCGGTATCCGAGAGCAGCCGCAGGGCGTCGGGTCCGGAGATGAACAGGTCGGTCATGTGATGCGACTGATCCAGCAGGGCCACCCCCTCGCGCCAGGCCCGCTGCTCCGAGCGCCAGTTGGTGAATTCTGCTTGCACCGGGAACACCGTGGGCTTGGCTTGCGCGTTGCGCAGCGCGTCGACGGCGCTTCCCGCGGTGGCGATCGCTTCGGCGGCGGTGGTCGTCGCTGTGGCGGTGAGGGTCATGAGGCTCCTTCGTCAGGATCGGCCTGCCAACGGTGCGCTGGCAGTGGATTACCTCGACCCTAGGGACCGCACGCGGAGCACCGCATTAGAATCACTAATAGTTATCCGCGTCACACTACATCGGGAGGGGCGCCCATGGACCTGAATCTCGTCCGCGTCTTCGCCGCGATCTACGAGTCCCGGAGCCTGACCGCCGCCGCCGACCGGCTCTACGTGACCCAGTCGGCCGTCAGCCAGTCCCTGGGACGGCTGCGCTCCTCCCTCGACAACCCGCTGTTCCAGCGCCGGGGCCGCTTCATGGAGCCCACCGCGCTGGCGAAGGAAATCTACCCGGCGTTCCGCGACGCACTGCTCGGCATCGACGGCGCCATGGACAAGCTCACTGCGTTCGATCCGCAGCATTCGACCCGTCAGTTCCGCATCGCCCTGTCCGAGCTCGGCGAGGTGGGCTGGCTGGCCAATATCGTCGCCGATATCCGGCGAGAGGCACCGCAGGTGCGGGTGCGCAGCTTCCTGCTGCAGCAGCACGACATCGACGAGTGGCTCCACCGCGGACTGGCCGATGTGGCGATCGCCCCGGCGGAGATCCCCGGCGATCTGGAGCGCACTCCGATCAAGACGCAGACCTACTGCGTGGTGATGTCGGCCGACCACGCCGTCGCCGGCGAGGAGATGACTCTGGAGACGTACCTGACCACACCCCGGGTCGTCGTCGCCAGCGACTCCAGCGCCGTGCATCTGGAAGCGGTGGAGCGGCGCGCGGCGGCCTACACGGAGCCCGCGGTGGTCGCGCAGCACTATGCCAGCACGCTCTCGCTGATCCTGCAGTCCCCGGACCTGCTCGCCGTCGCCCCGCGCTCCCTGGCCGAAGGATGGGCGCGCTCCTGGCCGATCGTCGTCAAGCCGCTGCCCTTCGAGATGGATCCGATCCGGCTGGCCGTGTACCGGCGCCCCGGTACCCACGAAGGCTCAGGACTGGATTGGCTCTACCGGATGGTGCTGCGGGCCACCATCGGGTTGCCGACTCACTTCGAGACCATGGGCGCCGAGGAGCGGCTGGACTGAAACGAGACTCTGCCAGCCCCTAGCCAGGGCAGGACACGCGACCTATCATATTGTTGACAATATTGTTCCGAAAATGAGTCCTGCCGGGAGGGCCCTATGACCGAGCGCATCCGCGACATCGCCCATCTCTCCACCGTGGAGCTGTACACGCCGAAATTTGAGGAATCCCTGTGGTTCTTCCGTGACCTGCTCGCCATGCGCGACGTCGGCCACACCACCGAAAACGGCTACGAGTCGGCTTACCTGCACTGCTGGGATGACTACGAGCCCTATTCGATCAAGCTCACCCAGCGCGAGCACGCCGGTGTCGGCCGTGTGGGCTGGCGCGCGAACAGCCCCGAAGCACTGGAGCGACTGGTGGCGCGCATCGAGGCCTCCGGTCAGGGCGAGGGCTGGGTCGACGGCGAGATGGGGCGCGGCCGCACGTACCGGTTCACTGACCCGGACCAGCACCTCATGGAGGTCTACTTCGACACCGAGTGGTACCAAGCCGATGACACCGACCGGCCGGCCCTAAAGAACCAGGCCGCAAAGTTCCCCGGATTCGGCGCCAACGCCCGTCGCCTCGACCACATCAACTACCTCACCGCAGATATGGCCGGGGTCTGCGACTTCACCGAGCAGGTGCTGGGCGGGTACACCACCGAGTTCATTCAGCTCGACGACGGCGATGTAGGCGGGCACTGGTTCACCTACGGCAACAAGTCCTACGACGTCGTCTACTCCGATGACTGGACGGGCACCCCGGGTCGGTTGCACCACATCGCCTTCGCCTCCGACACCCGTGAGGACATCCTCAAGGCCGCGGACATCTTCCTGGAGAACGGGATCTTCATCGAGTACGGCCCCTACAAGCACGCCATTCAGCAGGGCTTCTTCCTGTACGTGTGGGAGCCCGGCGGCAACCGCATCGAGCTGGCCAACCAGGGCTCGCGCCTGATCCTGGCCCCGGATTGGAAGCCGATCCCATGGACCCAGGGCGAGCGCGCCAAGGGCCAGGCCTGGGGCATGAAGACCATCTCCACCTTCCACACCCACGGCACCCCGGTAGTCGAGAACGCGGACGCCACGGAGAACCCGCACGCCTGAGCACCCTCACCGGGGGCTCCGCAACGACAGCGGGCCCGGACCGCCGTTTGGCGATCCGGGCCCGCTTCGTGCGAGATCACTACGCGACCATCGACTGACTTACAGTCCGATTTCGGCGCGTTGCTTCTCCTCGGCCACCAGCTTGGCCTGGGCCGCGGCCAGCACCTGCTCCGCTTCGTCGCGGGCCACCACGACGACACCGTCGTCGTCGCCGATCATCAGGTCGCCCGGACTGACCGCCACATTTCCGACAGCCACCGGGCCGCCGATGCGGTAGGGACCATTGCGGTACGGGCCGGCCGGAGTGACGCCGCGGGCAAAAACCGGGAAGTTAATCTCCTGCAGGTCCACGGCATCGCGCACGCAACCGTCAATCACGAATCCGCGGCAGCCGCGCTTCTTGGCGCGCGAGGCGATCAGCTCGCCGATGAGGGCGCGGTGCGTGAGCCCCTGACCGTTGATCACGAGTACATCCCCCTCGGTCAGCGAGTCGACGACTGCGTGCACGCCAGCGTTGTCGCCGCCGCCCACGGTGAGCGTCACCGCGCGGCCCACCAAGCGCGCGCCCGGGCTCGGCCACACGGAGCTGATCCCGGCATCCAGCACGTTCAGGCGGTCCTGGCCGTCGCTGATCGGCGCCGACGGAATCTCGGCAAACTTCTCGAGCAGCTCGGCCTCGGTCATCGTGGACGCTACAGTATTCTCAGTCATTCATTCCCCCTGGGTCGTGTGCGAGTCTCGACGATACCAGTGTGCTGGGTCACACTGTGTCGATCACGTTCGGAACCACGCGCATGAACGCCTCGGCCTGACGGATGTCCTTGTTGCCGGTGACCTTGCGGGCATGGTTGCCTCGGTGCTCGGCGCGCTCGGCGTAGTAGGACTGCAGGTACTGCTGGGCTTTCATCTCAGCCATGGCCAATTTCTTGCGCTCGAACGCCGAGGTAATGTCGACGAACACCGTCGGGGTGAAGCCGCACAGCTCGGGCTGGTGCGGCTCGAAGATCAGGAACTCCGAGGGCGGAGCCGTCTTGAAGCCCGACTCGACGCCGGCGCCGGAGGTCATCAGCCGGGCCTTCTGCACCATCTCATAGGCCACGGGGTGATCCGGGTTGAACGGATCCTGATCCGGGTGGGTCATCACCACGGTGGGAGCGTAGTCACGCATCAGCTCAGCCAACCGCTCGATGTCGGAGTGGTCGTTCACCAGCGGGTAGTCACCCAGGTCGAAGGCCACAAAGCTGGCACCCAGATGTCCAGCCGCCCGCTCGGCCTCGCCGTGGCGGATCTTCTTCACGTTTTCCTCGGTCTGGCCTTCCTGCTTCCACAGTTCGCCGGATTCGCCGCGTTCGCCATAAGTCAGGGCGACGACGGTAGCCTCACCGCCGGCGTCGACGAATTTGGCGATCGCGCCGGCGGCGCGCCACACGAAATCTGCCGAGTGCGCACCCACCACCAACAGCCGCTGTCCTGTACGAGAATTCTCCGTCATTGCTCTGCCTCCGCAGCCTCGACATCACTGGTCGTTCACCAGCTTAGAACGACGGACAGCAAATTGCCACCAAAATTGTTGACAATCATGACCCGGCGCGACTTATCGTGTCCATCACAGACCCTAAGATGCACTTCATGATCGACTTTCAGAACGGCGGCTTCTACAAGCTCAGCGCAGTTGACCCTCAGCCACTCCAGAAAGAGATTGGCCCACTGCTCATCGAAGGGGAAAATGTTCTCCAGACTTTCAAGGGCATCCGGGACTTCATCGCGTTCACCAACAAGCGCGTGATCGCCGTCAACATCCAGGGCATCACCGGCAAGAAACGCGACTACACTTCCCTGCCATTTTCCAAGGTTCAGGCCTTTTCCGTAGAGACAGCAGGAACTTTCGATCTGGATGCCGAACTGGATCTATGGTTCAGCAGCGTCGGCAAGGTGCGCTTCGAATTCAGGGACAACGTAGACATCCGGATGCTATCCCAGCTCATCGCGGGGTACGTGCTGTGACCTGACCCGAGCGGGGTCGGCAGCATCTCGTGTGCCGTTTCCCAACGGCACCGTTAACATGATCCTCAGGACGTCATCTCAACGCCGACCCTGAAATCTTATTGATGTATGCGAAGCACATCATGGCAGGAGCTGCCGTTGGTGCCGCGAGCATCCTCTTGCTGTGGCTCTTCAATGAACCATTGACACTTCTCACGGTCACCTTGTTCATCGCCACGCCGATCCGCGTTTCCGTCGGAACGGCCATGGCATTCAGGTCACAGCGCGCTAAGCAATAGATACCGCCTACCCGGCGCTGGTGACGCCCTGAATAGCTCCGGCCACCGAGCTCAAGTGGGCGTGCATGGCGTCGCGCGCGGCGTCGGCGTCACGGGTGCAGACCGCCTCGATGATCGCCAAGTGCTCCGGCAGGGACACCTGCGAGCGTCCGGGTTGAGCGGAGAGTCGGTACTGATAGCGCACCGCCTGCGCCTGAAGACGACGAATGGTCTCAGCAGCCGTCTTCTGATCAGCAATCCGGATGATAGCGGCGTGCAGCAGTTCATTGCCGCGAGCATAAGCGGCCTGGTTGCCGGTCTCCACGGCATCGGTCATGTTGGTGCCGATGTCTCGCAGCTCGGTGATCTCGTCTTCCGAAACTTTTTCGGCCGCCTTCGCCGCGCACAGCGCTTCCACCGCAGCGCGCACTTCGATGATCTCCAGCGCCTCCTCGAGCGTCACCTGGCGCACCCGAGCCCCGCGGTTCTGGATCCGCTCGATCAGACCCTCCACGGCCAGGTCGGCAAGCGCGGAGCGCACGTGCCCGCGAGAGGCACCCACCGCCTCAGCGAGATCAGCTTCGACCAGCCGCTGCCCCGGGACCATCTCGCCACTGGTGATCGAGGTGCGGATGTACTGGGCAACGTCAGCCGCCGTGACGGGGCGCGAGGTTTTCACGGAGGTCTCCTCAAGATATGGCACAGTGGGTCAAGATTGTTACACAATATTGTAGACAATCAGCTCGAGCGAAAGGGTTGCCGTGCCGTCAGCTTCAGACTCCGCTTCCTGGACCGAGGTGCCGTGCATGCAGATGCGCGGCGGTACGTCCAAGGGACTGTATTTTCTCGCAGACGATCTCCCCGACGACCCGGCCCAGCGGGACCGGCTGCTGCTGCGGCTGATGGGCTCCCCCGATCGGCGCCAGATCGACGGGCTGGGCGGGGCACACCCACTGACCTCCAAGGTCGCCGTGGTCTCTGCCGGTCGCGACGAGAATGGTGATTCCGATGGCTCGGTGGACTATCTGTTCCTGCAGGTGAGCGTTGATCAGGCCATCGTCAGCGACCGGCAGAACTGCGGCAACATCCTCGCCGGGGTGGCCCCATTCGCTCTGGAACGGGGGATCGTGCCGATCACCGGGGACACCACCACGGTGCGCATCAATCTGCTGAATTCGAATTCCGCCACGCTAGCCACGGTGGAAACGCCGAACGGGACGGTGCGCTACACCGGCGACACTGCCATCGTGGGGGTACCCGGCACCGCGGCCGGCATCACCCTGGAGTACCGCGACGTCGCCGGCGGCACCACGGGCGCCCTGTTCCCCACGGGCACCGCCCTCGACACCTTCCGTCTGGCCGAGCACGGCCCGATGCCCACCCGGGTGGAGGCCACCTGCATCGACAATGGCATGCCGGTGGTGGTGCTCGATGCCTCCGCGTTCGGACTCAACGGCGATGAGACCGTGGAGGAGCTCGAAGCAGACACTGATCTGCGCGGCTCCATCGAGGAACTGCGCCTGAAGGCCGGGCGCTCCATGGGTCTGGGTGATGTCACCGAAGCCACCGTGCCAAAAATCTGCCTAGTCTCCCCCGCCCAGTCCGGCGGTGACTTCTCCACCCGGTGCTTCATCCCGCACCGCGTGCACGAGGCGATCGGTGTTTTCGCAGCGGCGTCCGTCGGGGCGGCGTGGAGGATCCCGGGCACCGTGCTCGCACGGCGGGCCCACTCATCACGGCCCGGCGACCCGAATGACGACGCGGCCGCCCTCGTCGTTGAGCATCCCACCGGCCAGACCACGATCGTCGTCGAGACGGACGGCGATCAGGTCACCCGTACCGCCTCGGTCTCCACCGCGCGCAAGCTCATGGACGGCATGACCTTCGCCGAGACAGAAGGATAGCCGGAGCGTACAGAGGATAGAATCGTCGCGATGACAACTCCGGTCCCCCAGAAATACAAGCATTCCCGCCCCTCACGCCTACGGGAGAAATCCGCACTGCCCCGACTCTCCATGTCGGTGTTCGGGCTCATCGTCGCCTGGCTGGTGCCCAACATGGTGATGGCCGTGGTGGTGCTGGTACTGAACATGCTGCCGGTGCGCGAGCAGGTCGGTGACCTCACTCCGCTGCTGACCATCGTGGGGCTGGCCGGGCTCATCATCGGGCTGCCGCTGGCGCTGCTCATCAACCGGGTGTTCCGCCACCAGCTCAACCACTCGGTTCACGTACTGGGGTACGCCCTCATCGGCTTGCTCTATGGCTTGGCCGTGCTGTTGGCCGAAACCGGCGGCCTGGTCCCGTTGCTGATCCCCTTGGTCGGGTTCCCGGCCGCGATCCTCCTGGCCCTAGGGCGCCTCGCGGCGATCCCGCTGACCCGCGTCATCGAGCCTGAGATCGACGTCGAGGCCGAGACAGAGCCGGTCGTAGACACGCGCGACGAGGACACGCAACGTCCCTCGATGTGAGCTGAACGGCACCGGGGTTCTACGATAGGTTCCATGACCGATACCACCGCCGCACCCGCATCCGCCTCTGATCTCACCACCCCGGCCCTGGCGCTGAGCATCGCCGGTTCGGAAGCCACCGGAGGCGCCGGCGCTCAGGCCGATCTGCGCACCTTCCAGGAACTGGGCGCGTTTGGCATGATCGCCCTGACCTGCATCGTCTCCTTCGACCCGAAGAACAACTGGAACCACCGCTTCGTTCCGGTGGAGGCTTCGGTGATCGCTGACCAGTTGGAAGCCATCCTGACCGACTACGCCGGCGTGCTGAAAACCACCAAGCTGGGCATGATGGGCTCGCCCGCCACCATCGAGACCGTGGCCACCGCGCTGAAGACCCAAGAATGGGAGAACGTGGTGCTGGACCCGGTGCTGATCTGCAAGGGCCAGGAGCCCGGCCACGCCCTCGACACCGATGAGGCGCTCAAAGCGCAGCTGCTACCGCTGGCGACCTTCACCACCCCGAACCACTTCGAGGCCGAACAGCTCTCCGGGATCAGCATCTCCTCGCTCGAGGACCTGAAGGAAGCGGCTCGGCGCATCCACGACGCTTCCGGGGTCACGGTGCTCGCCAAGGGCGGCATCCGCCTGGAGGGTCCCGACGCCGTCGACGTCTTCTACGATGGCACCACCCTCGAGGTACTCTCCTCGCCGAAGGTGGGCGAGCATGCCGTCTCCGGCGCCGGCTGCTCCCTGGCCGCCGCGGTGACCGCCGAGCTGGCCAAGGGCGCCACGGAACTGGACGCCGCACACCGGGCCAAGGAGTTCGTCACGGCTGGCATCCGCCAGCGCGTCGCCGGCCAGACCCCCTTCGATGTGCTGTGGCAGGGCGGGCTGCGCGCCTGAGGGAATAGCAGCGGACGACGTCGGGTTAGTTCAACTATGAAGGTTCAGATTTTCTCCGACGTCGGCTGCCCCTGGTGCTATATCGGCTGGCGCCGTTTCACCACCGCCCTCGAGCAGTTTCCACATCGCGACCAACTCGACATCCAGTTCGGCTCGTTCCAGCTGGATCCGAGCCTGCCGGAGCACGATCACCGCTCCGAGTCTGAGTACCTCTCACAGGTGAAGGGCATTCCCGCCAAGCAAGTCGCGCAGATGCTCGCCCACGTCACCGCGCAGGCCAAGGAAGAGGGTCTGGACTACGACTTCGATTCCCTGGTGGTGGCCAATTCCTGGACCGCCCACCGCCTGATTCAGCGTGCAAAGGCGGTCTCTGCAGACGCAGCCATCCAGGTGGAGGAGCGCCTGTTCAACGCGCATTTCGAGCGCGGAGAAAGCATTGCGGACGTCGCGGTGCTGACCCGCATCGGGGTGGAATCGGGGCTCACCGAGGAACAGGTTCAGGAAGCCCTCAACGACGCTCAGTGGGAGGACGCCATTCGGGCGGACCTCGCCCAGGCGCGCGCGTATGGGGTCACCGGGGTGCCGTTCTTCGTGCTCGATGAGCGCTACGGTCTCTCGGGTGCGCAACCACCGGCTACCTTCCTGCAGGCGCTCACCCAGGCCTACCAGGAGCACACGCAGCGCAGCCCGCTGAAGCCCATCGTCACCGATGCTGCCGATGATGCTGACGCCGCGTTACAGGGCCAGGCCTGTGGGCCGAACGGTTGCGACTGATCCCGCAGCGGAATCAGTGAGTCGATCGTTCAGCCGCTGACGTTCACCGTCAACCACGGCCGGCGAAGGAACACCAGCGCCAACACCAGGCCGATCACGGCGGCGGTCACGGTCATCGTCCACGACAGATGCCAGCCGCCCACAGCGGTGGCGATTGAGGTCAGCAGCACCGGGCCCACAAAGTTCGCCCCGTTGTACACCTGGTTCATCAGCCCCATCACGGCGGCCGGTGACCCATCGGCCGGGGCCGCGTCCACGCCGACGCGCGTCATGGACGAAGGAATCAGCGCCGCAATCCCGGAGAACACCGCGGCCGCGACCAGCTGTACCCACAGCCCGCCAGGCACCTGGGTCCAATCGGGGGCGAAAATCAGCACGGTGGTCACGATCATCGCGATCATCCCGGTAGTCACCAGCCACCTCGGGGCCACACCGCGCTGCAGCAGTCGGCCACCGATCACGTTGCCGACACCATTAACCAGCCCCACGACGGCGGTGGCCGCACCGACCCACACCCCGTGCACCCCGGCGTCGCCGAAAATAGTGGGCAGGAACCCGATGATCGCACCCCACTGCAGCGTGTAGCAGGCGAAAATCACCGCGCAGACCCAGGGCATGCCGGCGGACACGGTGCGCCCGATCCGGCGCAACGCCTCCCCCACCCGCACTGCCGTACCGGATTCGGTGGGGATGCGCCACAGCGCCAGCGGTATCATGAGCACCGAGAGCACAGCCATGATCAGCCACCAGGCATGCCAGCTCACCACCTCTGCACCGGAGAGCAGCAGCGTGGAGGCCAGAACCGCCACAAACACGGCCATCCCCTGGAACGCCGACCACCAACCCATCGCCGTGTTAATCCGCTCGGCAGGGGTGATCCTCCGGATCAAGGGCGGGGCGACGACGGTGACCAGAAGAAAACCTATGCCTTCGACGGCGCGGGTGGCCATCAGCATCCAAGTATGTTCCGCAGCCGCGCCCAGAGCCGAGCCCCCGCCGAGCAGCCCCAGGCCGAGCGCCAGGCTGGTGCGCAGCCCGATGCGCTCACAGAAGAGGGATGACGCCAGCCCGAGAATCATCGAGGCGACCTGCACGATCCCGAGCAGGGCACCGGCCTGAACAAGGCTCATGCCCAGATCGGCACGAATGAAGTCCATCGCCCCGGGCAGTTTCCAGACGTGCATGGCAGCCACCACGCCGCAGACTAAAACGATGATCCAGGCGCGGGCACCGGGCGTCGGAGTCGCGGAAACGGCCCCCTGTGGCCCCGCTGAAGATGGCATAGCCATCACATTACCTCTCGGCTGAGGTATTCAGGCAGACGACTCAGTCGTCGGAGTCGCCACCGCGGCCACCTCGGTTGCCACGATCGCCGCGGTCTCCGCGGTCTCCGCGGTCTCCGCGGTCTCCGCCACCGGAGTCAGAACCAGAGCCGGAGTCTGAATCGGAGTCTGACTCCTCGTCGCTCTCCTCTTCTTCCTGCTCTTGCTCCTCCTGCTCGCGCTGCTCTTCTTCTTCCTGCTGGCGAGCTTCTTCCTCGGCACGTTGGCGCTCTTCTGCGGCCTGACGCGCTTCTTCGGCGCGGCGAGCTTCTTCCTCCGCCTGACGCTGTTCTTCCTGGATCTGGTCGCGGTACTCCTGCAGGCCCTCACCCCAGGATTCGATGTCGGCGATGATCGTGTCGACCTGATCCGCGTAGACGGTTTTCTCCTCGCCCCAGGCCAGGGCGCTCACCGACTCACCGGTGGTCGGAATATTGGCGAGCAAAGCACGGGCATTCTGGGCCTCGGTCATCAAAGAGGTATAGACCGAGTTCATCTCGTCGAGCTCCTCCTGCGAGGACGGGGTGCCCTCCGGGATCTCCTGGATCTTCTCCAGAATGGGTCCCATTTGCGCGGGCAGAGTGCACTCGGCGTCGGTGGAGTAGATTCCGGCCTCGGCGTCCTTGGCTTCCTGGTGCGCCTCTTCAAGGGCGCGCGACTGCTGCTCGTCCATCGCGCTCTCCGGCGAGGGGACAGCCAGTCCGGAGCGGACCATGGCCACCGAGAGATCTTCGCCGTCGACGGTCACCATGCCCCAGGTTTCTCCGCCGGGTGCACCGGCGTAACCGGGATGCTTCAGCTCGATTTCGGAACCGTTCGGAACGAGCTCGGCCAGGTGCACTGTTGACTCTGAGCTCATGCAGGTGTTGAGGGTCTCGTCGGCGTCTTCGCTCGGGCTCAGCGGGGCGGCAACGCCGGTGAGCCGGATGGTGTCCGGACCGGTGGCGCGCTCGACCGACATGGACTGGCCGCTCAGCACCTCGGTGACCGTGGTGGGAGTCTGCTCACGCGTGAGCTGGCGAATCACGGTCAGTGTGGCCAGACCCAGCAACACGGCCGCAACCACGATGAGGGAGATCAGCACCGCTGGCGACATGCGCCGCGAGGCAGGATAGGTGGCCATGCAGTCGGACTTCCTTGAGGTGTCGAGAAATGGGACTGTGGCATTCTATCGCAACGATACTGGGCGATTCCTGGTCACGCGGTGGAATGCGGGTTGGTGGAGTGCTTTACAACGCCCGCGGGCGGGGGCAGACTCGATCGGGTGACGATTTCAGCCCGACAGATTCCCGGAGTGCTCCTCTGCGCGGCGGTCGCCGCCCTGGCTTGGGGTATATCCCTGCTGATTCCGGGAGTGCCACCCATGTTGCTGGCGATCCTGGTGGGTGTGCTCTGGCGGAATCTGGCACCGGTGCCGCAGCGGTTCGACCCGGGCACCGCGCTGAGCGCAAAGACCCTGTTGCGCTGGGGCATCGTGCTGTTAGGGCTGCAGCTGTCCTTGACCGCGATACTGGATTTGGGTTTCGGGGTGATCGCCGTCGTGCTGGCGGCGGTGGCTGTGACAGCGGGAGCCACCGTGCTGTTGGGCCGGTGGCTGCAGGTCGACCGGGAGCTGACCCTGTTGGTGGCGGCTGGCTTTTCTATTTGCGGTGCGGCCGCGGTGGCCGGTGCCCAAGGTGTATTGAAGGCCTCCAAGGAGAAGGTGGCGACTGCCGTCGGACTCGTGGTGCTCTTCGGAACGCTGATGATTCCACTGGTTCCTGCGCTGACCAGTTGGCTGGGCCTGGACGAGCGAGCCTCCGGGATCTGGGTGGGCGCCTCGACCCACGAAGTGGCCCAGGTAGTGGCGGCCGGTGGCACGGTTGGCGCCACGGCACTGGCAGTGGCGGTCACGGTGAAGTTGGCCCGCGTGATGTTGCTGGCACCGCTGCTGATGGGGCTGGCCGCCGCACAGCGGCAGAGTGGAGTCGAGCGTCCGCCACTGGTGCCGTGGTTCGTGCTCGGGTTCATCGTGCTAATGCTGCTACGCACCACCGGGTGGGTGCCGGAGCCGGTGATCGACGTCGTCGCAGTGGTGCAGTCCACTCTGCTGATGATGGCCATGTTCGCACTGGGGCTCGGCGTGCATCTGCGGTCATTGGCCGCCGTGGGACTGCGCCCCGTGGTCCTGGGTACGGGGGCGACCCTGGTGATTCTGGCCGTGGGCGGGGCCGGCGCGCTGCTCGTGTAGCCCCAGGGTTGTGTCCTTGATTCAGCTGCGAGGCAACTCGAAGTCACCGGAGGCGGGGACGTCGAAGTGGGCGGCGATGTCGTCGTCGCTCACCTCCTCGAGGCGGGCCGGTGACCAGCGCGGGCTGCGATCTTTGTCGATCACCTGGGCGCGGATGCCCTCCACCATGTCCGCCCCGTGCATCAGGTGGACCCCGATGCGGTATTCCTGGGTCAGTGCCTCTGCCAGGGATCCGATGGTGGCCAGGCGGAGCTGTGCGGCGTGGGTGACCGCCAGGGCGGTGGGCGAGACGCGGCGCAAGGTATCGGCGGCAGTGCGGGCGCTGTCGTTGCCGCGACGTGCTTCGGCGTCGAGTGCGCCGATGATATCGGCCAGGCTCTCGGGAGCGTAGCACCGGTCGATCCAGTCACGCTGCTGCTGCACTTCCGATGCCGGAGACGCGGTGGCATGGCGGGCGATGGCCTCGTCTGGGGGCAGGGTCTCCAGATCGAGCCGCAGCTGCTCGAGTCGCTCGGAGGGTACGAAGTGATCGGCCAGCCCCAGGTAAATCGCGTCGGCGCCGGAGACGTGTGCACCGGTGAGCGCGAGGTGCATGCCGGTGCGACCCGGGGCGCGGGAGAGCAGGTAAGACAGTCCGACGTCGGGGGTGAATCCGATGCCCACTTCGGGCATGCCGATGCGGGTGCGCTCGGTGACCACGCGGTGGCTGCCGTGGGCGGAGACCCCGAGTCCGCCGCCGAGCACGATGCCGTCCATCAGGGCGATGTAGGGCTTGGGGAAGTGCGCGATGCGGTGATTCATCCCGTACTCGACGAAGAAGAAATGCTCGGCTTCGGTGGCGCGCTGGCCGGTGAGGAGCTGGTAGACGGCGACGATGTCTCCGCCGGCGCACAGGCCGCGGTCGCCGGCTCCGGTGATCAGCACGGCCTCGACGTCGTCGTCATCGGCCCAGTCCCGCAGGGTGGCGTCAATCTGCTGGACCATGGCGAAGCTCAGTGAGTTCAGGGCCCGGGGCCGGTTGAGTTCGAGGTGACCGAGGCGGGCGGCGGAGCCGCGGCGGGTGACGATGAGTTCGTCGGTGGCGGTGGGTGCGGTCGCTTCGGTGGGTGCGGTCGAGTGGGTCATGGGCTCCACTCTGACACTGGGGCCACGGGTGGGGCTAGCGTCGGGTGACGGTTCCCGTGCGGGCGGCCACGGGTGCGGTGAACAGGGCGCGTGTGAGCAGCAGGGCCACCGCCGACAGGGCCACGGCGCCCAGGAATACGGCCATCCCCCAGGCGTCAGCGGCGTCGCGTCCCGTGAAGATGTGGTTGAGGTTGCGCTGGGCGCCGGTGAGTAGCACCAGCCCGACATGCAGGATCACGAACGCCACAAAGTACACGGCGAGGGGTCGGTGGGCCAGGCGGGCGGCACCAAGCGGGAAGGCCCGGTTCAGCCCCGGGGTGTCGGGCCACCAGCTGGAGACGCGCCAGCCGGTGAGGGCGGTGAGCGGGGCGGCGACGAACACGGTGAGCGTGTAGGCCAGCTGTTGGGCGGCGTTATAGTGCACCCACGAATTCTCGAGCGGCCAGTCCAGGGAGAGGTACTGAATCACCACGGAAATGGAGTGCGGGATGACTTCCCAGCTGGTGGGGATGATGCGCGCCCAGTGGCCGGTAGCAAAAAGCAGCACCACGAACACAAGCCCGTTGAGCACCCAGAGCACGTCGACCATCTGGTGGGTCCACTGCCCCAGCGTGATTTTGGGTGGGCGGGCGCGTCCGGCGGCGAAGAACCCGCGAGGGCGGGCCTGCCAGTAGGCGGCGGGTCGCTCGGAACGCAGCCCGAATCCGGTGCGGACGATCACCACCATGAAGAAGAAGTTCAGGAAGTGTTGCCAGCGCAGCCAGGCCGGGAAGCCGGAATCCGTCGTGTCGTTCGGCTCCAGGTGGCCCGGGTAGGCCGCGATGAACTCGGCCACCGGGTCGAGGGTGCGTAGCCAGCGGGCGGCGATCACCAGGATCAGCGCCACGACGACGGCGAGCGCGACCACCTTCACCGCGCGTCTGAGCCAGGACCACTTCCCCGGGCGCAGCTCCGTGATGTCAAGCGGACGGTCCGAAGTGGGCTGGGGTGCAGGCTGGACCGCTTCGTCCTCTGGCGCGCCCAGACGCCGTTGATCGGACCGATCCGAGGTCTCGGAGTCGCCCTTCTGCCTGAAATTCGGTGCCTCGGGCTGGGACGGGGACGAACCACCCATGCGTGGCGGCTTCTGCCCACCCATGCGTGACGGCTTCGATTCACCCATCCGAGACGGGCGGGCGGTCTCCTCGGCGCGAATTCCTCGCTTTTCAGACAGATTCGGAGTGCCTGGGGCACTTTTTTGTCTGGTTAACGATGAATCTGACATGGGCTGCGTAGAGCCGCCCATGCGGGAAGGCGACTTTTCGCTCGGGCGCTGCTCACCCATTCGCGACGGTGTGGTCTGCCCCATTCGCGATGGTCCAGCGGTCCCTTTGGTTGCGCCCGGCGACTCGGTCTGGTCCGGCCCCGGGGTCGACGCGGGGCGCCCCATACGGGAGGGGCGTCGCTGAGGCTGGTCCGGGGTGTCGGTCATGGGGAACGAATTCGAGTCAGTTCTGTCTCGGCTCAGCCGCGGGAACGGAGCTCGTCGAGCAGCGCGGGCACGACGGTGAACACGTCGCCCACCACGCCAAAGTCGGCGATCTCGAAGATCGGGGCGTCCTCGTCGGTGTTGATGGCGACGATCGTGCGGGCGGTCTGCATTCCGGAGCGGTGCTGAATGGCGCCGGACACACCGAGACCAATGTAGAGGTCCGGCGAAACGGTGACGCCGGTCTGGCCTACCTGTGCGGAGGCGGGGGCGAACTCATCGTCGACGGCGTCGCGGGTGGCCCCGACCGCGCCCTCAAACTCGTCGGCCAGTTGCTCGGCCAGGCCGAATCCGTCGCGCGAGCCGAGTCCGCGCCCGCCGGCCACCACGGTGCGCGCCGAGCGCAGCTCCGGACGGTCTCCCCTGGATTCGGCACTCTTCCAGGCCTCGATCCGTGCACCCGCCACACTCTGCGGCGCGGCTGCCTCCAGCACCTGGACGCTGGGCTCAGCCACGGCGTCGGCCCGGGTCTCCACGGCGCCGAGGCGCACGGTGATCACCCGGGGTCCGCCGTCCACGGTGGAGACGGTCTCGTAGTCGCCGCCGAACACGGAGTGCCCGGCCACGATCTCCCCGTCCTGCAAGCCCACGTGGACGGCATCGGCGCACACCGCCCCATCCACGCGCACGGCCAGGCGCCCGGCCACCGCGCTCGAGACGGTCGTCGCGGCCAGTAGCACGGCGTCGGGAGCGAACCCGGCCACCGCCTCACTCAGCGCCTCCAACAATGGGGTGCCGAAGGTCTCAGCCAGAGTGGCATCCTCCAGGATCACCACGCTGGCCGCACCGGCGCGTCCCAGCTGGCGCGCCATCTCGTCGGCGCCGCCCGGCAGCGCGACGGCAATCGCTGTTGTCTCGCCCAGGGCCGAGGCGGCACCGAGCAGCTCCGCGGCAGAGGGATGAATCTGTCCGGCTGCGTCGGTTTCCACGCCCACCACGATGGTCGGGGTTGGTTGGGTCATCGGGTCACTCTCCTGCTCAGGGGGTGCGTCGGCTCGAACGGTCTCAGCGCGGGCGTCGGGACGACAAGAAGTCGGCCAGCTGCTGCACGGCCGTGTCGTCGTCCGCGGCGTTGATCAGTACACCAGCTTTCTTGGCTTCGCGGCGTTGCGCGGAGACCATCACCGACGACGCCGCTCCGGCGAGCGCCCCGGCGTCGGCACCCTCGGTGAGCTCCGCCAGCGACCAGGTCTGCAACGGCTTACGCTTGGCGGCCATGATCTGGGTGAACTTCACCAGCCGCGGCTCCCCCACCTGATCCGTCACCGACACCACGCACGGGTAGCCGGAGCTCAGCCGCACGGTAGCGCCATCGGTCACCGTCACCGCGTGCACCCCCTCGCCAGAAATCTCCACGCTCTCAGCGGCCGGCAATACGGCCGCACCCAGCAGTTCGGCGAGCATGGCCGGAACCACCGCGGTGCCGCCGTCGGTGGAGCGGTCCCCGGCCAGCACCAGGTCGGCCCCCAGTCGACGCACGGCTCCGGCCAGCACCCGGGCGGTGCGCATGGCATCGGCTCCGGCCAGTTCAGCGTCGGTCACGAGCACCGCTTCATCGGCACCCATGGCCAGCAGTTTGCGCAACATCGCCGAGGCCTCGGCCGGCCCCATGGCCAGCGCGATCACCTCCACGGGTTCGGCTCCCTCAGCACCAGCAGCGTCGCGGTAGCGCAGCGCCACCTCCAGGGCGCGCTCCGAGATCTCATCGGGGACCTGTTCGCCACCCTGGCGGTCGATAACTCCGGTGGTCAGGTCGAGATGACGGTCTGACCAGGTGTCGGGGACGTGCTTGGCCAGCACAACGATTCGCACGGAACACTCCTCTGCTGCACCCGGCGCACGGATGCCTCAACGCAGTATCGATTCAGATAAGGGACTTCCGTATCGATGGTACCGCTCTGCCGGTCTAGAGCCATCCTTTGCGTCGGGCCGGTTCAGCGATTCACGCCCGCTCGCCGAGACCAGCCTGCGCAACGCGCTGCTGTCCTCCGGCGGCGACGCCTCCATTCTGGTAGCAAGCCCCATCACCTGGGTGCTGTACGGCCTGATGGCGGCGGTGCTGATCTTCACCGTCTGGCGGCGTCTGCGCCAGCGGAAGTCGGTGGACGTCTGACCCACTGACGCTCACCCCACGACGGCGGTCGGTCGCCCTCCGTGCACCTGGAGAACTCCACCGTGCACGAAGGGTGCCCGGCCGCCATCGTATTTCCTACACTGTGTGGGAACATACTCACCACCGGAAGGGCCACACCTCACATGGGCACCCGTGACGCGATCGACCGCACCCTCGAGAACGAGGACCTCCCCGTCCCCGACAAGCACGATGCTGCCCGCAAGCTCACCGGCCCCGGTCTGAAATACGCGCTGAAGCGTGCCGTGAAGAAGTTCAGCCTGGACGCCGGCACCGACCTCTCGGCGATCCTCACCTACTACATGGTGCTCTCGCTGGCCCCGGCACTGCTGGCGATCTTCTCGATCCTGTCCCTGGTGTTGGCCTCTAATGCAGACACGGTGCGAAGCATGATCGACGACGTCGTCACCGACGCGGTGCCGGTGGACTACCAGCCGCTGGTGCTGAACCTGGTGGAGACCATGATGGATTCCACCGCCGGCGGCATCATCGCCCTGGTCATCGGTATCGCCACCGCGCTGTGGTCGGCCTCCGGGTACGTCAAGGCGTTCTCCCGCAATATGAACACCATCTACGGGGTGGCCGAGGGGCGCGGCTTCGTGGCCCAGACCCTCACCATGCTCGCGGTCACGCTAACCATGCTGGTGGGCGTCGTCGTCGTGTTGGTCTCCCTGGCGCTGAACCGGACTCTGGTGGATTCCCTTTTCGCCCCGCTGGTGGAGCCGCTGGGCCTGCAGCCCACGCTGACTACCCTCACCGAGTCCTTCCTGCCGGTGTGGGAATGGGTGAAGTACCCGGTGGTGCTGCTGATCATCATCGGGCTGATCGCGGTGCTCTACCATTTCACCCCGAACGTGCAGCGGCCGCGGTTCCGTTGGCTGTCCATCGGCGCGATTTTCGCCTTGGTGGGCATCGCCCTGGCCGGGGTGGCCATGATCATCTACCTGACCTACTTCGCCGGCTACTCCGCCTACGGGATGATCGGTACCATCATGGCGCTGCTGTTCGTACTGTGGGTGTTCAACATTGTGCTGCTCATGGGCGCAGAGCTCGACGTCGAGATCGAGCGCGCCCGCGAACTGCAGACCGGACTGCCCGCCGAGGAGGACTTGCAGTTGCCTCCGCGCGGTGTGGCCAAGGTGGAGAAGCTCAAGGAAGGCGACGACGAGATCGTGGCCGAGGGCCGCAACCTGCGCCGCGCCCTGCATGACCCGGAGGACTGAGCTAGCTCATCGCGCCGGAGCATCAGTCCTGCTGCGCCGCCAGGAACTCGAAGACCTCGACCTCGTCCACACCGGGGAACGCCCCGGGCGGCATCGCGGCCAACAAGTGCGCGTTCGCCCGGGCTGCGGGCCAGGCATGGCCACCCCAGTCGGCTTCGAGCTCCTCGGAGGGTTCGCGGCAGCAGCCCCGCTCCGGGCACCGTGATACCGAGCGCGAGGTGGTCTCCTTCCCTCGGAACCACTTCGCCTCATCGAATGGCACCCCGATCGACAACGAGTAGAAACCAGACGAGTGCCCCTCGACCACCGCGGTGCACCAATAGGTGCCCGCGGGGGTATCGGTGTACTGGTTGAAGGCTCGGAAACGGTCGACCACGCCAAACACTTCTCGCGAGGTCCAGTACCGGCAGATCTGCTGCCCTTCGATGGCGCCCGTGTGGTCCGCCGGAAACGTCACGCCGTCGTTCTCATAAGCCTTGTGCACGATCCCGGATTCGTGCACCTTCTGGAAGTGACAGCGAATCCCTAAGTGCACGGTGGCCAGGTTGGTAAACCGGTGGGCGGCGGATTCGTAGGACACCCCGTAGGCGTCGCGCAGGTCCTCGATGGCCAGGTCTCGGCGTTCCTTGGCGGCTTTGAGGAACTTGACCGTCTCTTTCTCGGGCATCATCAGCGCGGCGGCAAAGTAATTGGTATAAACCCGCTGCCGCAGAAATTCCGAATAGCTCTCGGGCTCACCGTGCTTGAGCACATAGGCGCCGATGGCCTGCAGTAGCACCGAGCGTGGCTCGTGATCGGGGCTGCGCGATTGGGAGAGGTAGATGCGCATGTTCTTCAGGTCGGTGACCGACCTGGTGGAGTGCGGAAGATTCGGCACGAACCGCACCGAAAACCCCAGGTGCTCGGCCAGATCAGCAGCAGCGTGGTGACTCAGCGGACCACCGGAATGCCCGACGGCATCCAGCAAGTCCTGGGCTTTGCGCTCGATCTCCGGGTAGTGATTGTTGCAGGCGCGCATCTCTTCGCGTAATTCCACATTGGCCCGGCGCGCTTCCTCCGGGGTGGCAGCTTGTTCTTCCATCTTGCGCCGCAGCTCCCCCTGGAGCCCTGCGATCACCTCGAGAACTTCGGTGGGGGTGCGCGAGGAAATTTTGATGGTGGGCAGCCCGAGCGAGGCATAGTGTGCGGACCGCTGCATCTTCTCCACCGTGATCTCCAGTGCCGCGCGCTTCGATGGCGGCTGGGCGGTAAGCAGCTCATCCACCGTGGTGTTGTAGATTCCGGCCAACCGTGTCAGCAGGGACAATCGCGGCTCACGCTTGCCGTTCTCCACCAGGGAAAGGAACGACGGCGTCGCGTCGACCATCTCGGCCAGCTGGTCCAAGGTCTTGCCTGATTCGTTGCGCAAATGCCGTAGCTGGCGCCCCAAGAGTACGGCGTCGAGGCCCATGTCCTCGCCCGCGCGAGCAACAGATGTGGTGGAGGTCATACCTCTAGAGTAGACAATTTTTCGCGTTCTTTGTACCAGGATGACTAATTCAGCGTCGAAGCTTCGCGAAGAGTTCGATTTCTTGACTGATGTGTCGCACCGAGGAGGTATCAGCCTGCCTGCGGCCGGGTCCAGCATTCGACCGCAGGCAGGCCCTTACTCACTGGACAAAGAAGTCATCATCAATCGGATTCTCCTCGATGAAGCCGTACTTCACCATCAGATCAGCGAGGTCGCCGAGTTGCTCTGTCCGAATCTCACTGTCATATTCGTCGAGGAATAGCGTGACTTCAGCAACTTCCTCCGGAACGTCCATGAATTCCATGACCGCTTCCGTCGGCCCGGTGGGATCATTCACGTATTGATCCACCAAAGCAGCCATCGCATCCTGAAACCGACTGAGGGCTTCAGCGTTGTTCTCAACATAGTCGCCCGCGCTGAACCCGACCACGGTGGGCAGTCCAGGAATGATCTGGTTGGGATGGCCCAGCATCTCGATCCCGTCCGTCGACTCAGCGTTACTCTGGAAAGGTTCAGGCGCCCAAATCGCGTCAACGTTGCCGACCTCCAGCTGCGACTGCATATCGGGGAAGTTGATCTCGACAAAATTCACCGCACTGGGATCACCGCCGTCCGCTTCGACCGACTCCATGATCGTCAGGTCGCCCTGACTGCGGAGCGCATTCGTCGCCACATCCAAGCCTTCCAGATCGGACCACGATTCAATGCCCTCGCCGGAGCGGACCAATACGCCGTTGACGTCGTACCCCTCCTCCAGGGAATTGGCGAATCCAGACACGATCCGCATATCCATTCCCTGGTCGGCCGCCTGCATCACCGACGCAGCATTTCCAATCACCACATCCATTTGGCCGGTCTGCAGTGCGGGCAACATGGCGGCCGCACCCTGTCCGGTTTCGATGGTGACGTTCAGCCCGTGTTCCTCAAAGATGCCCTTCTCGACGCCGTAGGGAATGATGGACGCGTGGGCGATGGGGATGATCCCGAGCGTCAGGTCGATGAGTTCGCTCTCTGCCCCGGCTTCATCGTCAGATTCCCCGGAAGCTGGGCCTCCGCAGGCGGTGAGTGCGAGCAAACCAGCGAATCCCATAGCGAGAAATGGGCGTGTCATACTTTTCATTTCATAACTCCTCACAATGTGGCAAGTAATGTCTACGGTGGCCAGACCCCTGGTGCGGATCCGACAGGATCCGAGCTTTAGGCGGCCGATGCTTGTTGTGCTTTCGTGGCGGTCACGAGTGAAAAACCTGGCTCTACCGCTTGGTCATAGGTCACGAGGATGGCGTGTTCGAGGGCTCTCCGAGCCGCCATGTGCACCGCCGGCTGGTTGACGGATTCGACCGAGGTCAAGATATTGCGCTGAAAGTTCATCACCGAGAACTTTCCTTCGTCGGGCTGGCCGACCGTGATCCGTCGATCGTTCGCTCCGACGATGCCAGCGATCTGAAGCTTGTTTTTGCCTTGAACCGACCAAAACCACGGAACCGCTCTATACGCGTCCGTTCCCCCGAGAATCGTCGAGGCAGCGTGCCGTCCTTGCGCCGTTGCATTCTGCACCGATTCCAATCGTGCCCTCGTGCCGGCATGCACGCTGGGGAAGCGTGCGCAGTCGCCGACGGCCACAATTTTCGGGTCCGAGGTCCGCAACGAGGAATCGACCAGGATTCCGTCGTCAACGTCGAGTCCGGCTTTCGCCCCCAGGGTATCGTTGGCCATCACACCGTTCCCACACACCACGACATCGGCTTCGTATCGGTTCCCCAGCGTCGACAGGGCGACCAGTTGTTGCCCACCCGGAGTGGTGTCAATTCGGGCGATCCGTTCTTCGAATTTGAGATCAATACCGGTCGATCGATGTGCCTCGGCAAACCACTCACTCATCACCGGGCTCGAGGTCCGCTTCATCGCACGGCTGCCCGACTCCAGGATGATGATGTCGCACCCGAGTGCGCGCAGACCAGAAGCGCATTCCAAGCCGATGAACCCAGCACCGACGATGACCACTTTCGCCCCGGGACGTATCGCGCTTTCCAGTCGCTTCGCATCCTCAAGGGTCCTCAACCCGAAGACGCCCGGTAGGTCTGCCCCGGCAATTCCCAACGGTCGTACCCGGGCTCCCGTCGCCATCACCAACTGCGAATAGGGAAGCTGTTGACCATCCGCCAACCGCACGGTCTGGCGCCGACGATCGATGCCGGTCGCAGCCGTTCCGCGCACGAGGTTGATGTCGTTGTCGCAAAAGAACATTTCAGGACGCAACGGCAATGGTTTGATCGCGCCCGCCGTATTCATGAGCTCTTTCGAGAGAGGCGGTCGCTGGTAGGGCCACGGGGCTTCGTCCGTCACCATCGTGATTTCTTCGCCGTAACCGCCCGCTCGAAGTGAGTCAGCGACCTGCACGCCCGCTTGGCCGCCACCGATAATCACCGTCGTCATCGCTTAGACCTGCACTTCCGGAACATCAACTTCCAAGCGCTCGTCTTCTGAATCTAGGGCGATCTGGCACCCGAGTCGACTTCGCACCGGGTCTCGCTTGGCAGCCGTCACGTCCAGCATCTCTTCTTCGTCGTCCGAGACGGGGGGAAGACGATCGAGGAATTCTTCTCGAACGTACACGTGGCATGTGGCGCACATGGCTTGGCCGCCACATTCCCCGATAATTCCGGGCACATTGTTCGACAACGCCGTCTGCATGACTCGGCCACCCACGGGCGTCTCGACCTCTCGGGTTGATCCGTCGTTCAGGTGATACGTGATGACGGGCATCGTGCCTCCTCTAACACTCGTGCATTTCTCGTGGCGGGACGACCTGACGTCGTGTACCACCGTGCATTCGAGTATGAAATGGATCACACAGGGGTGCCGGATAGTTTCGAATCATTCGAAGACACTTATTGGGCTCGGCAAGAGCACCTGTCGAGTTAGCGTCGGGGGAGGCTACGCGTCATCGCGCGTCAAGGTGTCAGCCAGCCCTTGGCCGGCTTCGCGGGCAGCACGCCGCAACGTGGCCACGACATGTTCGACATCCGTGCCCTGAGACGGGACGACCGCGGCGAGTGCCGCCACGGCCGAATTCCACGGCGACATGATGGGCACCGCAATGGAGGTGGCGTCGGGATGCACGAAGCCTTCGGAAACGACGAATCGATTGTGCTCGACCCGACGCAGCCACTGGCGCATGCTGGCCTCATCCATGGGCATCGAGGGCCACCCGGCACGCGGGGATTCGTCCATCAGCCGCGCTCTGACGTCCGGATCGCCGAGCGCGACGAGCAAAATCCCGCTCGAGGTGCGGTACCAGGGCAGCCGTCCACCAATTTTCGTAAAGTTCACCACCGGATCGTCGGACGAGAGCCGTTCGATATACAGCATCTCGGATTGCGAGAGAATCCCTAGCTGCACGTGATGACCAATCAACGCGTGCGCCCTTTCCATGGGCCGCAGCGCCGCCTGTCGCAGGCCGAACGTTCCCGGTGCTCGAATGGCGATCTCCCACAGCTTGACGCCGAGCATGAAGGTACCGCGCCCGCGCTCAAGCAATCCCTCGTCTGCCAGCTGATGCGCTATGCCATGCACCGAACTCACCGGCATCGATGCCCTTCGAGCAATCTCGGTCAGCGTCAACCCTGAATCGTTCGGGGTAAAAGTCTCCAACACCCTGCGCATCCGATGAATGGCGGAGACGCCCGCTGATTTCCGAGCCACGACCCCTCTTTTCGCATCATTCGAAAACAACTAACAACTTCACTGTGAGTCAGATCATACTCAAGAAACGAACTCGCCCGAGAAGGAGGACCGATGTCTACCGTTCATGAGGATGCTGCCGTTGCAGACCTGCCCGTCGCCGATTGGCTCAACCCTGCGGAAATGGCCCGCGACCCTTTCCCCACGTATCGGAAGTTGAGGTCCGAATCGCCGGTCTTCTGGGCCCCGGCCATCAATAAAGTGATCTTTTCCACCTACGCGGGGTGCGGATACGTCGAAGACCATCCAGAAATTTTCTCGTCCCATGTCGAAGGGGCGGCCATGGTGAAAGCGATGGGTGGTCGCCCGCTGATCCGCAAAGACGACCCGCACCATGCGACTGAGCGCCGCCCCATGAATAGGCCGCTGCGACCCAAGAACATCATGGAAGCCTGGTCCGACATGTTCGCGGAGAACACCAACCACTATCTTGACGTCTTGGACGAGGTCGGGCCGGGCGCCGACCTGAACCACGATTTCGCTGCACCGCTGGCTGCGAAGAACCTGATTTCCATGCTGGGCATGCACCCTGTGGAACCCGACGACATGGCACGCTGGAGCGCTGATTTCATCGCAGGGTCGGGAAATGTCCTCGACGATGCTGACATCTGGCGTCGCTGTGATCAGTCCCGCGATGAGTGCCATGAAGCACTCGATGAGACGATCTCACGACTCCGGCGCCAGCCCGATTCCTCCATCACGTCTGCCATGCTGGAAGGCGGCCTTCCAGAAGAGTCGGTCCGGCTCAATGTCATGCTCACCATCTCCGGCGGAATCAACGAGCCGCAGCATATGATCACCAACTCCGTCCACGAGCTATCCCACCATCCGGAGGTCCTGGCCGAAGCGCTCCACGACGAGTCGGTCTGGAACAAGATCTTCACGGAGTGCGCGCGGAAATACACGCCGATCGGGATGATCACCCGAGAGACGATTGCAGACGGCGAGTTCGACGGTTTCCGCATTCCGTCTGGCCTCCAGGTGGGGGCCATCCTGGCCTCGGCGAATCGGGATGAGAACCAGTTCAGCGACCCGGACCGATTTTCCGTCCATCGGTCCGAAGGAACCCACTTCGCGTTTGGCCGTGGTGTTCATCAATGTGCCGGCAAATGGGCGGCTCAAGAGTCGATCGGTCGCATTGCCGTGCCAGCCCTGTACGATCGCTTCCCGAATCTGACACAAGCACCGGGACGCCCTGAAGAATGGGACGGATGGGTTTTCCGCGGGATTACATCCATGCCCGTCACCTGGTAACGGTTATGTTGATGCCTGCACGCATTCAGCCGTGGCCGCAGGATCCAGGACCGCCGCCGGGTGCGGACCGCGGGCCAAAAGCGCCGATCGCAACTCGTCGGGATCCGCTACCGACATCCCGTCACCGGCGGCCAGGATGAGGTTGCCGGCGGAACGCCGCTCCAGCAGGCCAGCGTCCACCAGTGTCCAGGCGCCAGAAAATCCTGCATCTGTGGCGGCGGATTCGAGCAGCCGGGCCTGCCGCGCAAAGTACGGAAGCCCGGCGTCGTCACCGATATTGACCAGGAGCACACCACTCGGGTTCAGCATTGCGAGCAGCTCCGCGTAGAACGACTCCTCGGAAAGGTGCTCGGCCTCCCCCAGCCCGGTGTAAATATCCAGCACGACGGCATCGAAGCGCCGCCCCTGGTCTGACAGCTCCAGCGACGCGGCGCGCGCATCACCGACGATCACGTCCAGGTCGGTACCCGCGGGCAGCGGCAGCTCGGAGATCACCAGGGAGGTCAGCTCCCGCTCGAGCTCAATCACCGTCTGCGCGGAGCCGGGACGCGTGGCCTGCACATACCGCGGCAGGGTGAGCGCGCCGGCACCGAGATGCAGGACCCCCAGGGGCCGTGTCGCCGTCCAACAAACGTCGATCACGTGGGCGATGCGAGCAAGGTATTCGTAACGGATACGCCGTGGGTGATCGAGGTCCACATGCGACTGGATCATTCCGCCAACCTCCAGCACCCAGCCGTCGTCGTGCTCATCCTGGATGATGCGCGCCTGCTGTCCGGTGGCACTGAGCTGGATACTGCGGCCACTGGGTCGGGACATATCGCGTGACTCGGAAGTCGTCATGCGCCCATTCTTCCATCGTCACGGGCGCACCTCGCGGACGCCTGAGTCAAAAACTGCAGATTTTTTACCCCTGATGCAGCTTTTCGTGATGCCACCCACATTCTCGCCGCAAAGTCGGCGTTCCTTTCGATTGCGTCAGACCGTCCAAATCTTTTCTTCAGATTCCCCTGCCTTCGGGGTTGTGGAGGCACCAGAGTGGTGTGCATAGCAACCGCACAAGCCCCATCGGGGAAGAAATCGAAGGAGCAGATCATGGAACAGCACACTCCCGTTTCGGCCGAACAGATCCAGCACGACTGGGACAACAACTCCCGCTGGGAGAACACCCAGCGCGACTACACCGCCGAGGAAGTCGTCCGTCTGCGTGGTCGTGTTCAGGAAGAGCACACCCTGGCCCGGCGCGGTTCCGAGAAGCTCTGGGAGCAGCTCACCGACGAGAACTCCCGTGGTGACTACACCAACGCTCTCGGCGCTCTGACCGGCAATCAGGCCGTGCAGCAGGTCAAGGCCGGCCTGCGCGCCATCTACCTCTCCGGCTGGCAGGTCGCCGCCGATGCGAACCTCTCCGGTCACACCTACCCCGACCAGTCGCTCTACCCGGCCAACTCGGTGCCGCAGGTCGTTCGCCGCATTAACAACGCACTGATGCGCGCCGACCAGATCGAGTTCTCCGAGGGCATCCAGACCGTGGAGGATTGGCTGGTCCCGATCGTTGCCGACGCCGAGGCCGGCTTCGGTGGCCCCCTGAACGCTTACGAACTGATGAAGTCAATGATCGCTTCCGGCGCCTCCGGCGTGCACTGGGAGGACCAGCTGGCTTCGGAGAAGAAGTGCGGCCACCTGGGCGGCAAGGTGCTGATCCCCACCGGTCAGCACGTGCGCACCCTGAACGCTGCTCGACTGGCAGCCGACGTCGCCGATGTTCCATCCGTGATCATCGCCCGCACTGACGCTGAGGCAGCCACCCTGATCACCTCAGATGTGGATGAGCGCGACGCCGAGTTCATCACCGGCGAGCGCACCGCGGAAGGCTTCTACAAGGTCCGCAACGGCATCGAGCCCTGCATCGCCCGCGCCAAGGCCTACGCTCCGTACTCGGATCTGATCTGGATGGAGACCGGCACCCCGGACCTGGAGCTGGCCCGCCAGTTCGCCGAGGCCGTCAAGGCAGAGCACCCGGACCAGATGCTGGCCTACAACTGCTCGCCGTCGTTCAACTGGAAGAAGAACCTGGACGACGAGACCATCGCCAAGTTCCAGCGCGAACTGGGTGCCATGGGCTACACCTTCCAGTTCATCACCCTCGCCGGCTTCCACGCCCTGAACCACTCCATGTTCGATCTGGCTCGCGGCTACAAGGAGCGCCAGATGGCTGCTTACGTCGAGCTGCAGGAGCGCGAGTTCGCTGATGAGGTCAACGGCTACACCGCTACCAAGCACCAGCGCGAGGTCGGCACCGGTTACTTCGATGCCATCTCCACCACCCTGAACCCGAATGCTTCCACCCTTGCTCTGGTGGGATCGACCGAGTCCGGTCAGTTCCACTAAGCACATGACACCGACGTCATGAATTCCTGATCGGAGAGAACCATGTACCCCATCGACACGTCAGTGACCATCAACAACGTGACCATGCAGGGCCACTATGTGCCCGGTCGCGACGAGGTCCTCACCGCGGAGGCCCTGGAGTTCCTGGCCTTCCTGCACCGCAAGTTCAACGCACGTCGTCTGGAGCTGCTCGCTGCTCGTGAGCAGATGCGCCAGGCCATCAGCGCCGGGCTGACTCCGGACTTCCTTCCGGAGACCCGCAAGATCCGTGAGGATGACTCCTGGCGAGTCGCCTCACTGGCACCGGGGTTGAAGGATCGCCGAGTCGAGATCACCGGCCCGGTGGATCGCAAGATGACGATCAACGCGCTGAACTCCGGAGCACGGTGCTGGCTGGCGGACTTCGAGGATTCCTCGACGCCGTCGTGGGAGAATTCCGTATCCGGGCAGGTCAACCTGCGTGACGCGATCCGTCAGCAGATCGACTTCACCTCGGACGCCGGCAAGGACTACCGTCTGCAGGCCGAGCGGCTCGAGGATATGCCCACCATCATCGTTCGCCCCCGGGGTCTGCACCTCGAGGAAGACCACATCCTGGTCGACGGCGAGCCGATGTCGGGATCACTCATGGATTTCGGGCTCTACCTGTTCCACAACGCCGAAGAGCTGATCCGTCGCGGACGCGGCCCGTACTTCTACCTTCCGAAGCTCGAGCACAACCTCGAGGCTCGCTGGTGGAACTGCGTGTTCGTGGCCGCACAGGATTACCTCGACATTCCGCAGGGCACCATCCGGGCCACCGTGCTGATCGAGACGATCACCGCGGCCTTCCAGATGGAGGAGATCCTCTACCAGCTGCGTAACCACGCAGCCGGGCTAAATGCCGGCCGCTGGGATTACATCTTCTCGCTGATCAAGGTGTTCCGTGAGCGTGGAGCCGACTATGTGCTCCCTGATCGTGCCCAGGTCACCATGACCCAGCCGATGATGCGGGCCTACACCGAGCAGCTGGTGCGCGCGTGCCACCGCCGCGGCGCCTCGGCCATCGGCGGCATGGCCGCTCAGATTCCGAACCGTCGGGATCCGGAAGCCAACGCGGCAGCACTGGAGAAGGTGCGCGCCGACAAGACCCGCGAGGCCCAGGATGGCTTCGACGGTTCGTGGGTGGCTCACCCCGACCTGGTGCCCGTGGCCATGGAGGTGTTTGACAAGGTGCTGGGTGAGAACAACAACCAGATCCGCACCCGCCGTCGCGAGGACGTGATCCCGGATGCGGCAGCGCTGCTCAATGTGGGCGCCACCGAAGGCGAGATCACCGAAGCGGGCATCCGGATGAACATCGACGTCGGCATCCGCTACTTGGATTCCTGGTTGCAGGGTAACGGCGCAGCCGCCATCCATAACCTGATGGAGGACGCCGCGACCGCCGAGATTTCACGGTCGCAGCTGTGGCAGTGGATCCATGCTGGTGCCACCGCCACCACCTCGGAAGGATCCGAGCGGACAGTGACCCGGGAGTGGGTCAGCCAGCTGACCGAGGAGGCGTTCGCTGAGTTGCCGCGCACGGAGTCGGACATGCTCGATGAGGCCAAGGAACTGTTCGTCGAGGCCGCCCTGGCCGAAGAGTTCCCCGAGTTCCTCACCGTTCCGGCCTACCGCCGGTACCTGTCAGCTGCCGCTGACGCCGCCGGAGCACGGGCTGAGATGGTGGCCGCGGCCAGCTAATCACCCGCTTCATCGCCGCACCGCGATGACGACGCCCGCAGCAGATTCTCCACTGCTGCGGGCGTTGTTGCGTCTGATGCAGGTCAAGAATTACTAGCGCTGAACCTTCCGCACCGCCACGGTGGCCCGGTCCACGATCTCCGAGGAGATCACCGTATGCACCGGGCGCAGGGAGGCGATACGACGTTCCGGAAGGTTCATCACCGCGTCCAGTGCCTCCAGCGCCTCCAGGCCTCCGCTGGCGATCGGCACCCGGATGGTGGTCAGTGCCGGAACGCATAGCCGGGACAGAATCGAGTCGTCAATACCGATCACCGACACATCGCCGGGTACTCCCAGCCCCCGATGGCGTAGCTCCGTGACGAGGCCGAAAGCGATCTGGTCGTTGAAAGCCACCGCCGCAGTTGCCCCGGATTCCAGCAACTCATCCACCACGGCAGCACCGGACTCCTGGGCGATAGGCATGGGCCCCCATTCGAGCAGGCTGATGCCCAGTTCCTCGGCGGCCGAACGCATGAAACGGTCACGTTCATCGGCCACGGCTGCTTCTCGTGGTCCACGGAGCCAGGCCACCTGATCGTGGTTCAGATGCTTCAGCCGGGTCAAGGTTTCGGTCATCTGCGGGCGGGTGCGCAGGATCACCGAGCGCACCCCCTCCACGGGAAAACCGACGACGACCGTCGGCACGCGAGCCGCGAAACCACGCAACGCTTCGGGATGTGATCGAGGCGATGCCATAATCAGCCCGTCCACCTGCGGGATCAGGGCTTCAGCTAGTTCGTTCTCCACCACATCCGACTGGTCGGTGTCGGCCACCAGCAGCGAGCGCCCTAGGGCACGGGTGCGGCGTTGCACTTGCTTTACCAGCGGGGTGAAGTAGGGGTTGGCGATATCCGGCAGGATTAGTCCAACGTTGCCGGTGCGGCGCAGCGCCAGCGAACGGGCCAGCGGGTTGGGTTGATATCCGAGTTCTTCTGCCGCCTTCATCACGCGCTGATACGCGGCTTCCGCCACCATGTCAGGGCGAGAGAAGGCCCGCGAGACCGTGGAGGCGGACACGGCGGCACGGGCCGCGACGTCCTTGATGGTGGGCGTGCGCGAAGACGAAGTCATGAGGCTCCTGAGCCAGTAAATCGGGTGGTTCCATCATAGTCGGCGTCAGAAACAGTGCTGCCCGGGTGCAACCCCAGAATTTCTGGTGTCGCACCCGGGCAGCAGATCACCGAATCAGGTCCGGCATTCGAGGTGTCAGCTGGTCATGCCGTCCACGTACTCCTGGTTCTCGGCGACCCACTCCTCAATAATCGGAGAGTAGTCCGAGACATCCTGGTTCTCGTTGAACATCACGTTCTCGAGGGTGTGCAAGGTGTCGGCATCCATTTCGAAGTTCTGGAACCATTCGGCCACCTCAGGGAACTCCTCGGTAAAGCCCTCGCGGCCGTAGGTGCTGATGGTTTCCCCGTCACCGAAGGCACCCTCCGGGTCCTCGAGATCCTTGATCGGGAAGCCCTCGTAAGCCCAGTGCGGACGCCACAGGGTGACGACGATGTTTTCACCGTTCTCCGTTGCCGTGGAGAGCTCCTGCAGCATCGCTGGCGTCGACGAGGTGGTGAAGTCCATACCCTCCAAGCCGTAGGTCGGGATGACCTCGGACTCGGTGATCTGAACCAGACCCGCACCCGGATCAATACCCACAATCTGGTTGCCGAACTCGTCAGCGTGGTCTGCCAGCTCGTCCAAGGAATCGATAGGAGCATCTTCGTTCACCGCCAGGTGCAGAGTGGCTTCCTCGTTCCAGGTACCCAGCTCCTCCAGGTCTGCGCCGAACTCGTCAACGTAGTCCGCGTGGGTGGTGGGTAGCCACACGTCGAGCGTGGCGTCGTAGTCGCCGGTCGACAGGCCGGAGAAGACCGGAGCCGGGTCGGCGTACTCAAGGTTGACGGTGTACCCGTTTTCCTCGAGCACGTACTTCCACAGCTCCGATGCGGCGATGCCTTCTTCCCAGCCGTTGAAGACGGCGATGGTGATTTCTCCACCTTCGCCTGAGGCTTCACCGTTGTCGCCGTTGCCGGCGTCGTCACCACATGCCGTCAGGGTCAGCCCTGCCACGGAGAGCGCGGCGATGGATTTCCAGATGGTCGACTTTTTGGTCATGATGTCTTCCCTTCCCTTGGTTGAGTGAATATTCGGTTGTCTAGCCGGTGCGGGGCACAGGTTAGCGTTGGTTCGCCTTTTTCTTCGGGGAGGTGATCCGGTCGAGGTACATGGCCAGAATCACCACAGAAATGCCTGCTTCGAATCCGAGGCCAGCGTCGATACGGTTCAGTGAAGCCACCACCTGGCCGCCGAGGGCGCCCGCACCGACCATGCCGGCGATGACCACCATGGACAGCGAAAGCATGATGACCTGGTTGATACCGGCCATGATCGTTGGCATAGCCAGTGGCAGTTGGATCTGGCGCAGAATACGTCCACGGCTGGCGCCGAAGGCCTCGCCCGCCTCAACTACTTCACGGTCCACGCCGCGGATACCCAACTCGGTGAAGCGAACGCCCGGAACCATGGCGAAGATGATGGTGGCCACCATGCCGGGGACCACGCCCACGCGGAAAATCACCAGCGCCGGTATGAGGTACACCATCGGTGGCATAGTCTGCATGAAGTCCAGAACCGGACGCAGGATGTTGGAAGCAGTATGAGAACTAGCAGCGAGGATACCGAGCGGGATAGCGAGCAGCGCCGCAATGAGCGTCGCCACTACGACGAGTCCAAGGGTCTGCATGGCGTTGTCCCATTGGTCCACGCCTTGGATGATCACCAGACCGATGACGGTACCGAGCGCGAGCTTCCAGGATTTGATCCACCAGCCCAAACCGGACAGCACGATCACAATGACCCACCACGGCGGTGTGGTCAGCAACCACACCAAAGAGTCGTTGGCGCTGAGCATGCCGGAACGGATCACCGAGAAAACCCCGGAGAACACATCCAGCATCCATGACAGGCCTACTTCCACCCAATCGCCGAAAGGAATGCGGAAGTCGTTCATCGCTGGCCCCCTTCCTCAGCAATGGTCACATCTGACACGGGTGCAGACTCCGGAGGTTCAGGACGGGTTTGCAGGGTTGGCTCGTGCTCAGCTGCGGTGATTGACTCATGCGGGGCCATCGCTTCGAGCAGCTGTGACACCTTGACATAGCCAATACGTACTTTCTTGCCGCCTTGCTCACCCTCGACCGCAACCGGACCGTCTGCTTCAACGGCAATGGGGACGATCTCCTGCAGGGTGGCGCCGGGCAGAACCGAGGCGATACGCGCTGAGGAGTACTCACGCTGTTCTGATTCGGAGAGCTCCTGAGCCGGAATCATCACGGATTCGGCCGTGAGCACGCGCCCACGATCGACATCGGCGGTGAATGAGGCGACATAGTCGTCAGCAGGGTGGGCCAGAATATCTTCGGGAGTGCCGATCTGAGCGATGCGGCCGTCCTTCATCACCGCGATGCGGTCTCCGAGGAACATCGCCTCATTCAGATCGTGGGTGATAAAGATGATGGTGCGTCCCAGTTCCTTCTGCAGGGTGACCAGCTCATGCTGCATCTCGCGCCGAATCAGCGGGTCTAGAGCAGAGAAGGCCTCGTCCATCAACAGGATGTCATTGCCGGACGCCAGCGCGCGGGCTAGGCCCACACGCTGTTGCATGCCGCCGGAGAGTTCACCGGGGTAGTTGTTATCCCAGCCTTCGAGACCAACACGAGCCAAGACGTCACGTGCGGTTTTTTCCCGTTCGGCTTTGCCCTGGCCTTTGATCTCCAGACCATAAGCTGCATTATCGAGGACGGTGCGGTGCGGTAGCAGTGCGAAGTGCTGGAACACCATCGACATGTGCGCGGAACGCAGCTCGCGCAGCTGCTTCTTGGAGAGCTTGCCTAGATCCTTGCCCATGACTTCGACGGTTCCGTCGGTGGCGGGCTGTAATGCGTTCAAGGTTCGAATCAGGGTGGACTTACCCGAACCGGACAACCCCATGACGACGAAGATCTCTCCCGGCATGACCTCGAACGACGCATCGATGACGGCTGCGGTCCCCAGATCCTTAAGGTTCTCTCGTGGTTCTCCGGCTTTGATCCTACGCAAGATTTCTTTGGGACGCTTGCCGAAAATTTTGAAGACGTTGCGCACCCGGACCACCGGTTCAGCGGTGCTCGACGCGGCTCCCTCGGCCTGTGGTTGAGTCATCCTCTGCTCCTCTCTTCGGCTCTACTCGGTACTAGACGTTGACGCACCCACCTCGTTCTGTGCGGCGATGCGACCACAACGAGTCGCTCCACGTGCGATGAGACCAAACGAGAAGTACCTTTCAACACTAGCAAGACATTTCATGTTTTTCAGATCTGATGTGAGAATATCTTTATCTCACTGTTACATAAGGCGAATAAACAACTTTTCACGATGATTTCTAGAAGGAATGCATAATTTAAGTAGCGCCCCTCGCCCTCCATCAACCACACCGTGCTCACATCCCGCAGTTTCTCGCGGATCAAGCAGCCTGCTTGTGTCTGCGAACGAGCTTCTAGAAACCTGGATATTTGCTCAGAGTCGACGATTCTTGACTCGCGACGCATGGCACTCAAACGTTCACTCACAGCGAAATCACAAGCGGGGGCCAACATGCTGCCTGGAATTGTTCTCTGCATTTCTGCCGCCAGATAATCGTTTTCTAGCTGACTTCTCCGTCCTCAGTCCCGCAGGGCGTAAGTGAGCACCGCGTTGCCAGCCGCTGTCGCCGTTGCCCTCATCAGACGCAATCGAGTCAGCGGCACCGATTCATCGAAGAGTCGACGACCTTCAGGGACTACCACTGGGTGCGTGGTCAGAGTCAGTTCGTCGATCAGGCCGGCAAGAAACATCGAGCGCACAGTAGTGATCCCTCCGATTACAGAGATCCCACCTTCTCCCCGTGCCCGCAGTTTGCGCAGATAGTCTTCTGGGTCACCGTCGACGAGCACGCTATTCCAGGGGAGATCTTGGGAAAGCGTCGACGAGACGACATGCTTACGCACCGGATTGATCCACGCACCAAACGGATCCTCAGCCGTGGGCCAGTATTTCGCCCACTCCTGCCAGAGCTGGCGGCCGATCACCACATCGGTGACCGGAGAGATCATCTCCGACATCATCGTCCCTTCGTCGTCACCGAAGGAATCGAACTGCCAGAGATGGGGACTCTCGACTACTCCATTGAGTGAGTGAAAGAGGTGGGCGGTCACAGTGCGGCTCATGGCTACGCCTTTCGACAAGGGCGGTCGAGTGTCGCCCGTCACACCAGTACAGTTGATTCCGCTTCAGAAGGAAAGAGCTGCGCAACATTCCTGCACGTTTCAAGGTGCCCGTCCACTGCGTGACAAATTTTCGCACCGGTGATGACTGAATCAGTGTGTAGATGGCTCGCCGAACAAGGGCAGAGCGAAGGGGATCTTTTTGCCGCTTGGCACGTCAACGCTCGCAAGCGGAAAAGCGTGAGGCCCGGATCCGCACATAGGCGGAATTCCGGGCCTCACAAGGGCGGAGGATAGGGGATTTGAACCCCTGAGGGCGTGAACCCAACACGCGTTCCAGGCGTGCGCCATAGGCCGCTAGGCGAATCCTCCTTGGCGCCCTTGCAGCGCCTCATCAAGGAAACGCATCAAGAGCAGATACCAGCATAGCGGAGATGAAGACCGACACCAAAACTCTGGGCCGGAAGAGACGCACATCTCACCGGCGTCAGCTCACCAGGGCGTTGATCCGCTCAGCGGCCAGCATCTGCTGGGTCACCAGCGCGGAAGCACCCAAGACACCAGCACGCCCGTGCGTGGACGACCCGACGATCCGCAGATGCTGGGTGGCCAGTGGCAGAGAACGCGAGTAGATCTTCTCCCGAATTCCGGCGAGCAACTGATCCCCCGCCAGCGCCATACTTCCGCCGATCACAATGACCGAGGGGTTGAGCAGATTCACACACCCGGCCAGCACGGACCCGATCTGCCGACCGGCATGCCGCACCGCCTGCAGGGCCTTCGGCTCGCCTTCGGCGACCAGGTCCAGCAACTCGGCGTGACCCAACTGGTCGAATCCCTGATCCCGCAGTTTCCGGGCGATTGCCGGCCCGGAGGCGGCCGCTTCCAAACAGCCGACATTACCGCACCGGCAGAGGCTCTCATCGCCGTCGGGAACCGCGATATGCCCGAGGTCGCCTGCGGCACCTTGGGCTCCACGTTGTAATAGTCCGCCGCTGATGAGTCCGGACCCGACACCGGTGGCGACTTTGACGAACATCATGTTCGCCACGTCCGGGTGTACCGCCGCGTGTTCGCCCAGGGCCATGACGTTGACGTCGTTATCGACCAGAATCGGCACGGGGAACCGCTGTCGCAGATAGCCAGGAATGTCGAAGCCGTCCCAGCCGGGCATGATCGGCGGCGATGTCGGTCGACCGGTATCGAACTCCACCGGGCCTGGAACGCCCACACCGACACCCAGCAGCTCTCCGATCTCCCGACCGACCGAGGCGAGCAGTCCTTCTGCGGTCTCTGCGACGGCGTCCAACACGTTTTCTGGGCCGGAGGTGATGTCGAGTTCCTGCTCATGTTGCACCAGGATCCGTCCGTTCAGGTCGGTCACGGCGACCCGGGCATGAGTGACGCCGACGTCGACTGCGAGTACGGAACGGGTTTCGGGATTGAACGCGAAGGTGGCCGGTGGGCGCCCTCCGGTGGACGAGGACGGGCCCGTCGGTGCGATTAAACCAATACCCAGCAGCTCCTCCACCCGGGCGGCAATGGTGGAGCGGGCGAACCCGGTGGCGGCGGCCAGATCGGCACGGGTGCGAGGGCGCCCGTCGCGCAGCAATTGGAACAGTGCACCTGCGCTGCTGGGCGCAACCACCGTGGGAATGACGGAACCTGAAGCCTGCGACAGCTCCCCCGCTTGCTGAACTTCCGCGACCTGAGACATGAAAGCCAGTAAACCATCGCCGCTTCGAACTGTCACGAATCCATAAGTCCGTCGACCGGTTTTCAACTTTTGCTTGACCGCCGTCATAAGTCCCCCTACAGTGTGAGCATGGTCACAGACAGCCACGCCCGTGCTCTGCTGAGCATGACCGGCATCATCAAGCACTTCCCCGGCGCCAAGGCGCTCGATGGGGTCGATCTCGAGGTACGCCCCGGCGAGGTGCACTGCCTGCTGGGCCAAAATGGCGCTGGCAAGTCCACGCTGATCAAGACTCTGGCCGGGATGCATCGGCCCGACGGCGGTGAGGTTCGCTGGCAGGGCGAACTAGTCTCCATCCCCACTCCGACGGCGGCACTGCGTCTCGGCGTCGCCACGATGTACCAGGAACTGGATGTGGTGGACGGGCTCACCGTGGCGGAGAACATTTTCCTCGGCCACGAGCTCGCCTCCGCCGGGGTACTGCACCGCGGGCGCACGATCGCCCAAGCGCGTGAGCTCATGGCGAGGCTGGGGCACCCGGAGATTTCGCCGCACACCACCGTGGGACGCCTACCGGCCGCGGGCAAGCAGGTGGTCTCGATGGCGCGGGCGCTGTCCTACGACGCCCGGCTGATCGTGATGGATGAGCCCTCGGCGGTGCTGGACCCGGAAGAGGTTGAGAACCTGTTCCGCGTGGTACACACACTGCAGGAGCAGGGCGTGGCCGTCGTCTATATTTCGCACCGGCTCGAGGAGATCCGCCGGATCGGGGATCGCATCACGGTGCTCAAGGATGGCCGCACCGTGGCCACCGGATTGAGCGTGGCAGAGACCCCCACGACCGAACTGATTGAGCTGATGACCGGGCACGAGGTGCTCAGCGATTTCGGCGGCGCTCCCACTGGCGCGCTGGGCGAGGAACCGATTCTCGAGGTGGACGGGCTCGCCGTCGACGGTGTTTTCGAGTCGGTGAGCTTCAAGGTACGCCCCGGTGAGGTCGTGGGCCTGGCCGGGCTGGTGGGTGCCGGACGCTCGGAGATTCTGGAGACGGTGTTTGGCGCGCGCAAGGCGAGCAAGGGCGCGGTGAGGGTCCGCGGAAAAGCGCTGCGCCCGGGGTCCATTACTGCCGCGGTGCGCGAAGGCATCGGCCTGGCGCCCGAAGAGCGCAAGAGCCAGGGACTCCTACTCGAGGAGCCCGTGTACCGCAACATCACCCTGTCGACGTTCGCCCGGTTTGCTCGCGGCGGCTGGCTGAGTGAGGCGGCGGAGCGGCGCGCTGCGGCAGAGCAAGCGGCATCGCTGCGACTTTCGCCGCCGAACGTGGACCGGCCTATCCGGACCCTGTCGGGCGGCAACCAGCAGAAAGCCATGCTGGCGCGTTGGCTGGTGCACGGTTGCCGTGTGTTGTTGCTGGACGAGCCCACGCGCGGCGTCGATGTCGGGGCCCGCGCCGAGATTTACACCCTCATACGCCGACTGACCGCCCAGGGCGCAGCGGTGGTGTTGGTGTCCAGCGAGATCGAGGAAGTGCTCGGCCTGGCCGATCAGGTGCTCGTGATTGCCGATGGAACCGTGGTGCACCAGGCACCGGCCGATCAATTGGATGAACACCGGGTGCTGGACCTGGTGATGGAAGGAGCCCGCTCATGAGCACCGCACCCGACGTCGAGCGCGATTTGAGCCCGGCGGGCGCCGAGCACCAACGGCCGCGCCGGTTCCAGTTGAGCCTGGGGCACAGCCTCGGCCTGGTGGTGGCGCTGATCGCGCTGATCGTGATTGGCGCCGTGACCGGCGGCGACCGCTTCCTGAGCACGTCGAACCTGACCACGATTCTCAGCCAGGCTGCCGTCATTGGGGTCATCAGCATCGGCGTCACCTTCGTCATTACCGCAGGCGGCATTGACCTCTCGGTGGGCTCCGTGATGGGGCTGGCCACGGTGTGGGCCACCACCCTGGGAACCCAGGCACTGGCCAATGACGTGCACTGGCTGTTGCTGGTGCTCACCGCGCTGGCCGTCGGCACCGGCGCCGGACTCGTGAACGGCATCATCATCGCCTACGGGAAAGTAGTGCCTTTCATCGCCACCCTGGCCATGTTGGTGGCGGCCCGCGGCTTCGCCGAAGTGATCTCGGGTCGGCAAACCCAGATCGTGGACGTGCCCGGGTTCACCAGCGCGTTCCGGCGCTCCATCCTGGGACTTCCCGTGATCGTCTGGATCTTCATTCTGGTGGCCATCGCCGGCTGGTTCCTGCTAAATCGCACCACCTTCGGACGCCGGACCGTGGCCGTGGGCGGCAACGCCGAGGCAGCGCGCCTGGCCGGCATCAAAGTCGCCCGGCACACCATGTACGTCTTCGCGCTGGCCGGGCTGTGTGCCGGCATCGGCGCGGTGATGATGCTCTCCCGCACCACCGCCGGCGCCTCCACCCACGGCTACCTCTACGAGCTGGACGCCATTGCCGCCGTCGTGATTGGTGGAACTCTGTTGATCGGTGGCCGCGGCACCATCGTGGGCACCGTACTGGGTGTGATCATCTTCGCCGTGCTCTCCAACGTCTTCATTCAGAACAACCTTGACCAGTCCATGCAGTCGCTCGCCAAGGGCGCCATCATCATCGTCGCGGTGCTGCTGCAGCAGCGGTTCTCCCGCGAAGCCAAACGCACCTAACTCATCCACCGCACCACCTTCATCCCCTCTTTACCTTCACCCTCACCCACTGCCACAGGAGGCATCATGTCCCGCGCAACATCCCCCACCCCACGGTGGTGGCTCACCGCAGCCGCCCTCACCTCGGCCACGCTCATGCTCACCGGCTGTCTCTCCAATAACCCGGAAGCCGTGGGCGACGACGACACCAGCACGGCAGACGCCGCACCCGCGGGTGCGAACTCGGAGCCCGGCGAGGACGTCGTGATCGGCTTCTCCGGTCCGGCCGCCGGGCACGGCTGGATGGGTGCGATCACCCAGGCCGCCCAGGAGCAGGGCGACCAGTTCGACGATGTCGAGCTGCGCGTCTCCGAAGGCACCGATGACGTGAACCTGCAGATCAGCCAGGTCGAGCAGTTCATCAACGACGGCGTGGACGCCATCGTGGTGCTGCCCTTCGACGGCGCCGCCCTGACCGAGGTCGCTATCGAGGCCATGGAAGCAGGGATCCCGGTGGTCAACGTGGACCGCGAGTTCTCCTCCGAGTTCGCCGCCCGCACCACCATCCTCGGCGACAACTACGGCATGGGTGTTTCCGCCGGTAACTACATCTGCGAGCGCCTCGGCGATGATCCGGATGCGGTGGTCGCCGAGGTGGCCGGCATTGATTCGCTACCGCTGACCCAGGACCGCAGCCGCGGCTTCTCGGATGCCCTGGCCGAATGTGACCTCGAGGTCTCCCACCGCGTGGACGGCGACTTCACGGTGCAGGGCGGCGAGTCCGCCACCGCGAACCTGCTGCAGGCTGCCCCGGAAATCGACGCGCTGTGGAACCACGACGACGATCAGGGCGTGGGCGTGCTCGCCGCCATTGAGAACGCTAACCGCGATGAGCTGTTCATGGTGGGTGGCGCTGGCTCGGCCAACATGATGCGCGAGATCCAGGATCCGGATTCGGTGGTGGAGGCCACCGTGATCTACCCCTCGACCCAGGCTGCTGACGGTATTCGCCTGGCACGGCTGCTGGCCCAGGGCCGCGGCATGGACGACCTGGTGCAGGTCGAGGTGCCCCGCGAGATTCAGCTCTACGCGCCGGTGGTGACCTCGGACAACGTCGAGGATTACCTGCCGCACGCCTTCGAATCCTGATCAGCTAAGGAGCGCACGCGATGTCGACCACTTCCCCGTCTCCGCTGAGGGTGGCCCTGATCGGGCACGCCTTCATGGGGCGCGTCCATTCCCACGCTTGGCGCACCGCCCCGCGGTTCTTCGAGCTGCCGGTAGCCCCGGAGCTGACCGTGCTGGTGGGCCGCGACGCCGAACGCAGCGCGGCTGCCGCCCGACAGTTGGGTTGGGCGGAATCTGCCACGGATTGGCGCCAGGTCATCGCCCGGGACGACATCGACGTCGTCGATATTTGTACCCCGGGTGACAGCCACGCCGATATTGCGGAGGCAGCGCTGCGGGCGGGCAAGCACGTGCTGGTGGAGAAGCCGATGGCCAACACGGTGGCCGAGGCCGAGCGGATGGCGGTGGCGGCCCGCGAGGCAGCTGGGCGCGGGGTGCGTGCCATGGTGGGGTTCACCTACCGGCGCACCCCCGCGCTGCAGTTGGCGCAGAAGCTGATCCGCACCGGGCGCATCGGCACGGTTCGACAAGTCCGGGCACAGTACCTCCAGGATTGGCTCTCCGACTCGACGAGCCCGCTCACCTGGCGGCTGGACAAGAACCGGGCCGGTTCCGGGGCGCTCGGGGACATCGGGGCGCACCTGATTGATATGACCTGCTTCCTCACCGGGGAACAGTTCGCCGGGGTGTCGGGAGCGCTGCAGACTTTCGTCCCGCAGCGCCCCGTGGCCGAGGCACCGGGCAGCCCGCTGGGCCCGGTCACGGTCGACGACGCCGTCCAGGCGATGGGCACCCTCACCGGCGGCGCCCCCGTGGTGCTGGAAGCATCGCGTGCCGCCTGGGGCCGCAAGAACGCGCTGCGTATCGAGGTCACCGGCAGCACCGGCGCCATCGCGTTCGATTTTGAGGACATGAACGTGTTGCAGGTCTTTGACCCGAACGCGCAGACCGAGGAGATCACCGGATTCACCCGGGTTCAGGTCACCGAGCCCACCCACCCCTACCTGAACGCCTGGTGGCCGCCCGGCCACGGGCTGGGCTACGAGCACGGTTTCACCCACCAGGTGGTGGACTTTGTCGAGTCCATTCACTCAGGCACCCAGCCCACCCCGTCTTTCGACGACGGCCTGCACGTTCAGCGAGTGCTGGACGCCGTGCAGCGCTCCGCCGCCGAGGCCAGCCGATACACTCCGATCACCACCTCTTCTCAGGAGCAGTGAGCACCTATGGCACGTCCCGTCACGTTGTTTACCGGTCAATGGGCTGATTTACCCTTCGAGGAGGTCGCCCGCCTGGCCGGGCAGTGGGGCTATGACGGCCTGGAGATCGCCTGCTGGGGCGACCATCTCGATCCCTGGCGGGCGGCCGAGGACGACGCCTATGTGCGCAACCGGCTCGAGATTCTCGAGCGCAACGGCCTCAGCGTTTACGCCATCTCCAACCATCTCAAAGGTCAGGCAGTGTGCGATGACCCGATCGATGCCCGGCACCGAGACATCCTGCCGGACCACATTTGGGGTGACGGCGCGGCCGAGGGCGTCCGCCAGCGCGCCGCCGAAGAACTCAAAGTCACCGCCAGGGCTGCCGCCCGACTCGGGGTCTCCACCGTCACCGGGTTCACCGGCTCCGCCATCTGGAAATACGTGGCCATGTTTCCGCCGGTCAGCGACGCGCTCATCGAAGCTGGGTACCAAGACTTCGCCGACCGCTGGAACCCCATCATGGACGTCTTTGACCAGGAGGGCGTGCGCTTCGCCCTGGAACCCCACCCCTCCGAAATCGCCTATGACTTCTGGACCACCCAGCGCACCCTGGAGGCGATCGGCCACCGCGAAGCGTTCGGGCTGAACTGGGACCCCTCGCACATGGTGTGGCAGGGCCTCGACCCGGTGAGCTTCCTCTGGGACTTCCGCGACCGCATTTACCACGTGCACTGCAAAGACACGAAGGTGCGGATGAACAATGGTAGAAACGGCCGGCTCGCCTCGCACTTGCCCTGGGCGGATCCGCGCCGCGGCTGGGATTTCATCACCACCGGCCGCGGGGATGTGCCCTGGGACGACGCCTTCCGCATGCTCAACGCCATCGGCTATCAGGGTCCGCTCTCCGTGGAGTGGGAGGACGCTGGCATGGATCGGCTCCTCGGAGCACCGGCCGCCCTGGAGTTTGTACGCGCCAGCGCCGTCGAGTCTGCAGACGCCCGGTTCGATGCGGCATTCTCCCTGCGCGACTGCTAGACTGGTTCGCGGCCCCTCACGTGGTGTCATCTTACTGAACTCCCCCAGGGCAGGAATGCAGCAAGGGTAAGTGAGCTCTGGCAGGTGCGTGAGGGGCTCTTTCGTTATCCCCTCCCCCGATCAGCCACGGCCTTGGGAGCTGACATGAGCGCTGGACGCTACGCACCGAGCCCCACCGGCCAGCTGCATCTGGGCAACCTGCGCACCGCCCTACTCGCCTGGCTCTTCGCCCGCAGCACGGATCGCGAGGTGCTCTTACGCATCGAAGACCTGGACCGGGTGCGATCCGGCGCCGAAGCCCAGCAACTGATTGAACTTCAAGCCATGGGGCTGTCCTGGGATGCTCCTCCCGTGCGCCAATCAGATCGCACCGGGCTCTACGACCAAGCCCTCGCCCTGCTCGACGAGCAGGGTCTCATCTATGAGTGCTATTGCTCGCGCAAAGACATCGCCGAGGCTGCTTCCGCACCGCACCCCGATCCGAGCCTGCCGCCCGGGGCTTACCCGGGCACCTGCCGGAATCTCACCGAAACCGAACGCTCCCAGCGTCGCACCGAGCGTCCCGCCGCACTACGTATCGACGCCGCTCGGGCGGCCGGACCCGCCGCCGGAACCGGCCCCGTCCATGAAGTGACCGATCTGTTGCATGGGCCGGTCAGTGCCACGGTGGACGACTTTGTGGTGCGTCGCAATGATGGCACCTACGCCTACAACCTCGCCGTCGTCGTCGATGACCTCCACCAGGGCGTTGACCAGGTGGTCCGCGGTGATGATCTGCTCACTTCCACGCCCCGCCAGGACTGGCTGGCCCAGCTGTGGTCACGGCTGTCGGGGCTGCCGGGACCGGCCACCGAGTACGCGCACGTGCCGCTGGTGCTCAACGAAGAGGGACAGCGACTGGCCAAACGCGATGGCTCGGTGACCCTGGAGGATCTTGGCGTGATCAACGACGACGCCATCGACACCGAGCGCGCCCACGCCGTGCGGGCTAAGTTGCTGGAGTCTCTCGGCCTGCCCGGTGACTCACTGGAGGCCGCACTCGAAGCCTTCGACCCCAGCGCTCTGCCCCGCGAGCCCTGGATCTTCCGGGGACTGTGACCTCTATTTGAGGTTCCTTAGACCACCTGGGCGGCCTGGTCGAAGGTCAGGCGACCGGCGCGCGGGCGCTGGGCATTTTCGTCCTCAGCGTTCGGTGCCTGGCCGATATTCAGGGCCAGCAGGGTCTTCCAGCCGTTCTCGGTGTGGAACGCCTCGTCGACACCGGCGGCGTTGAAGCCGGCCATCGGACCCACCTGCAGGCCGTGGGCACGCAGCGCCAGCACGAAGTAGCCAATCTGCAACAGCGCGTTGGTGCGGCCCATGGCCTCGCGTGCTTCGGGCTTGCCCTCGAAGTCTTCGCGCAGGCCCTCGCGGTGCGGAGCCAAGTGCGGCATGTGCACGTGCCAGTTCGGGTCGAACGCAGCCACCACGGTCATCGGGGCAGCGGCGGTCTTTTCTTTGTTGCCCTCGGCCATCTGCTCCACCAGGGCTTCACGGGCATCGCCGGCGGGAACCACGGTCAGGCGCAGCGGCTGGATGTTCATCGCCGTCGGCGCCCAGCGCGCATCCTCATACACTCGGGCCACGAGCTCGGCGTCCACCGGCTCATCGCTGAACGCGTAGGTGGTGTAGGCCTCGCCGAAGAGCAGGTTGAGTTCCTGCTCGTCCAACGCTGCCGATGCGTGGTCCACGGTCTGCTGGGTCATGCTGAGTTACTCCTCGATCCAAAAATGGTGCCCCACTCGGGGCGTTCTTCGTGTGCCAACGAGAACGCGCTACAGAAGATTCCCAAGCCCGCACCGATCCCGCCGCGATTGGATCAAGATCACAGTCGCGGAACCACCGCAGTGCCGCCGCATTTCCGCTTCAGTGCCGCCGAATCGACAATGCACCGGGACCCGGAACCCGGTAGGGTTCTGTAGGTGACCACCGCACTGTACCGCCGCTACCGCCCTGACGCCTTCGAGACTGTCATCGGCCAGGAGCACGTCACCGAGCCCCTGATGACGGCGCTGCAGAAGAACCGCGTAAACCACGCCTATCTCTTCTCCGGGCCGCGCGGCTGTGGGAAGACCACCTCCGCCCGCATCCTCGCGCGCTGCCTCAACTGCGCGCAGGGCCCCACTCCGCACCCCTGCGGCACCTGCGAGTCGTGTGTGGAGCTGGCCACCGGCGGTTCCGGCTCCCTCGACGTCATCGAGATCGACGCGGCCTCGCACGGTGGCGTGGATGATGCCCGTGATCTGCGTGAGCGCGCCACCTTCGCCCCGGCACGCGACCGCTACAAGATCTTCATCATCGATGAAGCCCACATGGTCACTTCGGCTGGCTTCAACGCCCTGCTGAAGATCGTGGAGGAACCGCCGGAGCACATCAAATTCATCTTCGCGACGACGGAGCCCGACAAGGTCATCGGCACCATCCGTTCCCGCACCCACCACTACCCGTTCCGACTGGTGCCGCCCGAGCCGCTGATGAACTACCTGGAGCAGCTCTGCGCCCAGGAGAACGTCGAGGTGGCGCCGGGCGTGCTCTCACTCGTGGTCCGTGCCGGTGGTGGCTCCGTGCGTGACACCCTCTCGGTACTGGACCAGCTGATGGCCGGCGCCGGTAACCAGGGCGTGTCCTATGACCTGGCCGTGAACCTGCTCGGCTTCACCCCCGAGTCCCTGCTCGACGACGTCGTCGACGCCGTCACTGCCACCGATTCGGAGACCGTGTTCCGCGTGGTCGACCGTGTGGTCCAATCCGGACAGGATCCGCGTCGCTTTGTTGAGGACCTGCTGGAACGCTTCCGCGATCTGATCATTGCCAAGGCGATGCCGGATTCTGCCCAGGCCGTGCTGCACGGCATTCCGGAAGATCAGTTGCGCCGACTCCACACCCAGGCCTCCCCCTTGGGGCGTGCCGAAATTTCGCGCGCCGCCGACATCACCGCACTCGCCCTCACCGAGATGAGCGGGGCCACCAGCCCGCGACTGCACCTGGAACTACTGATGGCGCGCCTGATGTTGCCGTCGACCGACGAGACCGAACGTGGCCTGGCCGCACGGCTCGACCGTATTGAGCGACGACTCGACTACGGAGGCGCACCCACCAGCGCTCCCGCCGCGTCAACCGGACAAGCACCGGCACCCGCCTCGGCAGCCGACCAGCAAGGACTCTCCGGTGCCGCACTCGCTCGCGCCGCCGTGCGTCGCGACGCTGCCCCGGCCCCCACACCCGAACCAGCACAGCCGGAACCGGCTCAGCAGCAACAACCTCAGCAATCGCAGCCACAGCCGGTTCAGCAGCCGCCAGCGCAGCAGACGCAACCCCAGCAGCCTTCGCAGCCGGCCGCCCCGGCTCCTCAACAACGCGAACAGCCGTCGCCGCAGGAACAGCCGGCTCCCCAGCAACGCGAACGACCGGCACCGACGCCGGAACCACAACGTCCGGCCCAGCCGCAGTCTCCATCGGAACCACAGGCCCAGCCGGAACCGCAGCAACAGCCCGCACCCCAGGCTGAGCCCACGCAGGAGGCCCCGCAGGGCTCCTCCCAGCAGGGTTCTTCGCAGTTGGACATGGTGCGCCGTGCCTGGCCCGAGGTGATCAGTTACCTGGAGCAGAACTCCCGGCTGATCTGGATGACCATCAAGGACAACGCCTCCGTCGCTGGATTCGACGGACAGCTGCTCACCCTGAGCTTCTCCAACGACGGCCCCCGCAAAACCGTGATGGCCCGTGGCGGCGAACAAATCATCTCCGAAGCCCTCAACCAGGTACTCGGCATCCGCCCCCAGCTCGACCTCATCACCGGAGGGTCTGCCCCGGCAGGTGGTTCGGGCCCAAAAGCCGCTAGCCGTCCTGCGGCGGCACCGGCCTCCCCCGCTACCCCATCGCGCCCTGCCGCGGAGCCCACGCCCGCGCCCCAGCCTGAGTCCAAGCCGGAGCCGAAACCCGAGCCGACGCCGGAGCCTCGGCCCGAGCCCACTCCGGCACCTCGGCCCACGTCTGCTCCGGAACCAGCACCGCAATCTGAGCCCGCACCAGCGCCGCAGCAGCACGCGCCGCAACAGCACGCGCCGCAACAGCACGCGCCGCAACAGCAACCCCAGCCCCAGCGTGGGCCGCGCCCGGATGAGGAGCCCTACCCCTTCGAACCACCGGAGGATGAGAGCTGGCTGCCCGAGGACGACGAGTTCCCCGGCATTCCGGACTTCACCCAGACCGAGGAGTTCGCCGCATCCACCGCCGCCGAACAGCAACGCGCCTCAGCCCCACAAGGTCTCAGCGCACCCGACGCGGCACCGGCGGAGCCTGCCCGCGCCACGGATCCCACGCCCCCGGCGGAATCGCCTACCCCTGCCGAGACCCCTTCGCCGGAACCCGAGCCCGTCGCTGAGGACGGCTTCGCCGGGTTCATCCCGCGCACCGATCCTTCGGAAGCGTCCATCCCGGTATTCGCCAAATCCGAGGCCGAACTGCGCGCCGAATTCTCACAGCGCTTCGGCTCCACCATCCCCACCTCAGCTGCGTCGGTCGTCACCGGCGACGGTGCCAACACTCCACCGCGCAGTGAACCCAGCGCCGAGTCGGCTCCAGCGCCCACAGAGGAACCGCAGCATCACTCCCTGGCCACCACGGACGCTCACTCCGCGGCACCAGCACCGGAATCCCCCGTGGTCCCTCGGCCGGCACCCACCTCGCGCCCGGCCCCGGAGCCAACACCCCACACCGAGCCAGCCTCCGAAGCAGCCCCGAACACGGATACCCCGCATCAGCGCAAGGCCAGCCGCTTCCAGCAGATGATGGAGCAGTACCGCACCGGCAACACCGCGTCGGCACAGAATGGCTCCAGCCCCGGTGCACCCACCGCGCCGAACGGTGGCGCGCCCCGGCCCGAAGCCTCCACCGCCGTACACTGGGATGAGGAGATTCCCAGTGACGAGGACGAGACCATCGAGTCATCCGGCCTCGCAGGGCGCGCCGTCGTCGAGCGCCTCCTCAACGCGCGACTCATTGACGAGCGCAACCCCGACGGCTCCCCCAAGATCTAGACGAAAGGCAGCAGCCCACGGTGTACGACGGCTCAGTTCAAGACCTCATCGACGAGCTCGGCCGCCTCCCCGGCATCGGCCCCAAATCGGCCCAGCGCATCGCCTTCCACATCCTCGAATCCGAATCCGAAGACATGCTGCGGCTAGCCGACGCCATCCGCACCGTCAAGGAAAAGGTCACGCTGTGCACCATTTGCTTCAACGTCTCCGAGCACGAGACCTGCAGCATCTGCCGCGATGAAAAGCGCGATCAGGCCCTGCTCTGCGTCGTGGAAGAATCCCAAGACGTAATGGCCATCGAGCGCACCCGCACCTACCGCGGTCGCTACCACGTGCTCGGCGGCGCCATCAACCCCATTGGCGGCATCGGCCCCGACCAGCTCCATATCCGCGAACTGCTCACTCGACTCCAAGACGCCACCATCACCGAAGTCATCATCGCCACCGACCCCAATCTCGAAGGCGAAGCCACCGCCACCTACCTTTCTCGCATGCTGACCACCACCGGCATCACCGTCACCCGGCTGGCCTCCGGGCTGCCCGTCGGAGGCGACCTCGAATACGCCGACGAAGTCACCCTCGGCCGCGCCTTCGAAGGCCGCCGCGCCCTCTAGCTCACCGTTTCCTTTCGCGCAGAGCAAAAACACCGGCATATAACGACCTCTAACTAGCCTGTGCAAAGGCGCACCGTACACTGGAACCCGTCCGTACTGTCAACCACGAGGTGAAACCGGGCATGAGCCTGATCGTCCAGAAATACGGCGGTTCCTCCGTCGCCGACGCCGCTGGCATCAAGCGGGTCGCCGCACGCATCGTCGAAACACAGCAAGCCGGCAACCAGGTGGTCGCCGTGGTCTCCGCCATGGGGGACACCACCGACGAGTTGCTCGACTTGGCCGCCGAAATTACCGATCAGGCCCCTGCGCGTGAGATGGATATCCTCCTCTCCGCCGGTGAGCGCATGTCCATGTCGCTGCTCGCTATGGCCATTGACGCCGCCGGAGCCTCCGCCCAGTCCTTCACCGGTTCCCAGGCCGGCATGTTCACCGACTCCTTGCATGGCCAGGCCCGTATCATCGACGTCTCGCCTAACCGCGTGAAGTCCGCATTGGACCGCGGCCACATCGCCATCGTCGCCGGCTTCCAGGGCATGAGCCCAGAGTCCAAAGACATCACCACCATGGGACGCGGCGGCTCCGACACCACCGCCGTCGCCCTGGCCGCCGCCCTGAAAGCCGACGTCTGCGAAATCTACACGGACGTCGACGGCGTCTACTCCGCCGACCCGCGCGTGGTCTCCTCCGCCCGCAAGATCGACGAGATCACCTCGGAAGAAATGCTGGAAATGGCGGCCTCCGGCTCCAAGATCCTCCACCTGCGCTGCGTCGAATACGCGCGCCGCTTCGGAGTGCCGATCCATGTGCGCTCCTCTTTCTCCCACCACGAAGGCACCTGGGTCATCCCCGACCCGAACGACACGATTCATCTCGAGGAAGGCCAGCCCATGGAACAGCCCATCGTCGCCGGAGTCGCCCACGACCGCTCCGAAGCCAAGGTCACCGTCGCCGGAGTCCCCGACATCCCGGGCAAGGCCGCAGCGATCTTTAATGTCATCGCCGATTCCAACGCCAACATCGACATGATCGTCCAGAACGTCTCCCGCCTGGAGTCCGGCGTCACCGATATCACCTTCACCGTGCCGCTGAGCGAAGGCCCCGCCGCCCTGGAAGCGCTGCGCGCACACCAGGAAGAAATCGGCTTCCAGGACCTGGAGCTGGACAAGGAAATCGGCAAGATTTCGCTGGTGGGCGCGGGCATGCGTTCCAACCCGGGCATCTCCGCCAAGTTCTTCGGCGCCCTGCGCGATGCCGGCGTGAATTCCGAGCTGATCTCCACCTCCGAAATCCGCATCTCCGTCGTCACCCGCGAGTCCATGCTCGACGACGCCGTGCGCGCCGTCCACACGGCATTCGGTCTCGACACCGACGTCGAAGCCACCGTCTACGGCGGCACCGGGCGCTAAAACCGCACCGCACCACCGATCGTCCCCCGGTCTCGGCCACCCACCACGGGTTCCCGAGACCGGGGGACGACTGTGTTAAGACCTCCACCTCGCCTCAGCAAATGATCTACGCCATGGAAAATACCCCCGTGACTCATTCCGATATTAACTGTTTCTAAAGACCTTAGATTCAGCTCATCCCGCTGAGTCTGTGGTCCCTTGAGCGGCTCTTCGGACATCCGGTGGGGGTAGGGCTCGCCGGGTGATGGTTGGCGTGTAGGGGTCGAGGTCCCCGAGGATCAGAAGCGCTAACTCTCTGATCTACCCCGAGGACCTCGACATGCTTCACCCTACTTCGGGGTGCGCTTCGGCGCGCTCTGCTTGCTGTCCGTGTGCCCGCTGTGACCTGCTGGTCGGCCTTCCCGGTGTTCATGTCGAGCACGTCGACCGTCGCGACGGGCTGCTGGTCGTGACGGTCTCGAGCCCCGCCGCGCCTGCCGGGTGCCCGTCGTGCGGTGTCGTCGCGACAGGTCGAGGGCGCCGCCGGCGGGTGCTGCATGACGTGCCCGGAGCGACCCGGGTGCGGATCGTGTGGCGGCAGCGGGTCTGGCGATGCGACGACGAGGGCTGTCTGCGGAAGACGTTCACGGAGCAGCTGCCGTCGCTGGTTGCCCGGCGCGGGTCGATCACGACGCGCGCTATCGGCTGGGCGATCGGGCAGCTGCGTCGCGAGCATGCCACGATCGCGGGCCTGGCCCGGCAGCTCGGGACGTCGTGGAAGACGGTGTGGCGGGCCGTCGAACCCGAACTCGTCAAGCTGGCCGTCGATGAGACCCGGTTCGAGAACGTCACCACGCTCGGCGTCGACGAGCACATCTGGCACCACGTCGACCCCCGCAAGCGCGGCCCGAAGGAGTTGACCGGGATGGTCGACCTCACCCGCGACGAGCACGGAAAGACGCGGGCCCGGCTGCTGGATCTCGTCCCGGGCCGATCGGGGAAGGCGTATGCCTCCTGGCTCGGTGATCGTGGCGACGCGTTCCGGAAGAACGTGCGAGTGGCAGCTCTCGATCCGTTCGCGGGATACAAGACTGCGATCGACGACAAGCTGCAGGACGCCACCGCGGTGCTCGACGCGTTCCACGTCGTCAAGCTCGGCACCGCCGCCGTTGACGAGGTCCGCCGGCGCGTCCAGCAAGACACTCTCGGGCATCGCGGCCGTAAGGGCGACCCGCTCTACGGGATCCAGACCATCCTCCGCGCCGGCGCGGAGAACCTCACCGAGAAACAGCGAGCACGGCTCACCGCCGCGATCGAGGCCGACCCCGCGCACGACGAGGTGTTCGTCGCGTGGCAGTGCGCGCAGCAACTTCGCTCCGCCTACCACCAGAAGGACCTCGCCGCCGGGCGGCGGATCGCCGAGCAGGTCGTCGAGACGTTCCACACCTGCCCGATCCCCGAGATCGCCCGCCTCGGCCGCACCCTCCGCCGCTGGCGGGACGCGTTCGTGGCCTACTTCACCACCGGCCGCGCGAACAACGGCGGCACCGAGGCCGTGAACGGGATCATCGAGCTCCACCGCCGCCTCGCGAGAGGATTCCGCAACCGCGACAACTACCGGCTCCGAATGCTCCTCGCCGCTGGCGGACTCATCCCCTGACCCCACCGGATGTCCGAAGAGCCCCTTGAGCTCTGGAGGTTTCATGGCAGAAGTACTTGACTTGGCAGCATTCGTCACCCAGGCCGATTCGGCGCACTGGATGCAGAACCCATCGTCGCGATCCGAGAACTGCTCGGGGATGTGGGCGGCAGCGAACAGGCCATCGCCATGGCCGGCACCGCGAACAACGCGCTGCGCGTGACCCGCACCGGGGATCTAAGCCACTGAAAGGGCCTCGCCTACCCGGCACGTGTCCAAGGAGGGCTCCTGGTCGGCACTGCTGGCGTCCAAAAGCATGACCGGCCCGGCCCAGGTCGTCGAAGGCAACAATACCTTCAAGCAGTCCATCGGCGGCGATGGTCAGGATGACGGGTAATGAGGTCATGACGTGCTAGGCCAGTGAGCGATTAAAGGTCAAGGACAAACAACGGCTGACCGTAGTAAGGCCCTTTTGCACGGTGCAACGCTGGAATGTCGCTGTCTCGTGGTGCTGCCGCAATCACCTCGTGTGGTGGATATCCCGATTATTGACGTGGGCGGCTCCGCGTAGCGGATGCAGTAGCGCTTCGGCCGCCCATCCTGCCGCGTCCGAGATCTCCGCCGGGTTGTCACCGAATTGTCGGCGCAGCGCTACCCAGGCGCCAGCCGAATCTAGATGCGTCAGGGCCACAACAATGTCGCGGCGCTGACGTTGGGACGTCACCGGGGCTTCGTACTGAATCAGCCGGTCGAAGCGGTCCCGAGAGGCTGCTGGCTCTCCTCCTCCGGATCCACGCATGGCCGCCTCGGCGACCACATGAGCCAATTCGGGACGACGGCTGTACGCCTCCATGGACTGGCGCAGCTGCATCGGGAGATCGAAGATGGAGTTGAGCTCCGGTCGGACGAAGACGGTCTCCTCGATCCAATCCGCCACCGCGAGCAGCAGCTCGACCCGGGTCCGATAGTGCCGGAACACTGTGCGCTCCCCCACCCCGGCGCGTCGTGCGACGAGGCGGAAGGAGACGTCGTCGGTCCCCAGCTCCTCGATCAGCTCTGCGTATCCGGACAGGATCAGCTCCTGGGTGCGGGCGAGGTTCAGCCCGCCACCGGTGCGTGCCCCCGCGCGGTCGACGTCCCTCACGTGTGCACCGACTCGTCGTGCAGATGACTCTGTTCCGGAGCCCGCGGACTCGTTGCCAGGACCCGCGCTCGGGACGCGCGGGAGGAGTCGATGATCTCCTCGCCGTTGAGAGTGAATCCGATCCGACACCGCGCCCAGAATTGGGCTGAGGAGAGATAGCTCAGCGCCGCCACCATCCGTTGCGTGTCCCGACGGTTGAGCCCCGGCATGGTCTGCTCTATCAGCACCTCGATGGCATGGGCGACGAATCCGAGGCCCGTCTCGTCGATCGGAGAAACCGCCTCCGCCCGCGCCACCAGGAAGGCGAAATCGGGCAGTGCGTCGAACTCGCGAAATCGACGGCTGATCGCCGCGTCGAACTCGTGCCAGGTGCTGAAGGCGGCCGTGCGGAAATACTGTGTCTCAAGCCAGGCGGCGACGGCGGCGAGCAGATGCGAACGCGTCGGGAAATGCCGATAGACGGTCCGCTCGGACAGCCGCGTCGCTTCGCCCACGTGACGGTAGGTGATCTCATCAAACGACGAATCCGCCAGCAGACTGGCCACGGCCGCCAGGATCGCCTCCGATGTCTCGCCAGGATCTCTCATCGATCTCTCGTTCCGTCGTCCGTCTCCGCCGGTGTATCCGGGGGCAGCAGGTACGCATCTGACCCGGTGAGCGTCAACGCCAGCGAGGAGATGTACTGGGGCTGGCCGAACGGGCCGGTCTTGGTCGAAGCCAGCATATCGGGGCGCTCGAACAGGTATCCAGTGACATGACATCTCAGCTGTTGCGACGACGGGTTTCCGTCGTCGTCGAGCATCGGAGCGTGGATGCCGTCCGAGGTCCGGCGAAGGTAGAAACGACCTCGCGTGACCAGCGCCATCAGCGGGGTGACTACGGCGGCCGTCGCGATGGCCACGAGCACCGCGAAGGGCTGCAGAGCGTCGCCTAGGATTCCCGCAAAGACCGCCAAGGACAGGGTCGAGGACAGTCCCACCGAGACGAGCCCGACCGGATTCCAGTTCCACAGCATCCCGCGCCGGAACTCGGGCAGCTTCGGGGAGAGCCCCAGCAGGTGCTTGTTCACGACGATGTCGACCGAGACGGTGACCAGCCATGCCATCACGACGTTGGCGTAGAGACTCAACACCAGATACATCAGCGAGAAGACATCGAGCATCATCAGGCCGTAGGCGCCCGCCAGGTGGATGAGGACGAACACCGATCTGCCGGGGTAGCGCCGGGTGATGCGCGAGTACGCGTTCAACCATGCCAGGGACCCCGAGTACCCGTTGGTGACGTTAATCTTCACCTGTGCGGTGACGATGAGCAGCAGCGCCAGCACCAGCGCCAGCCAGTCGGGCATCAGCGCGCCATAGACGGCGAGAAACTGGAGCACCGGCTCGGCCGCGCGCGGCCCCAGATCCGGATCGATGCGCGCGAGAACATAGACGGCCAGGAACACACCCAGCACCTGCTTGATGCCGCTGATGATCACCCAGCCGGGTCCGGCCAGCAGCGTCGAGCCCCACCAGCGATGTCGATTCTCCTTCGTTCGAGCGGGCATGAACCGCAGGTAGTCCAGTTGCTCGGCCAGCTGCGGGGTGAGCGCGAAGCAGACAGCGGCCGACGCCACCACCGCACCCACGCTGACCCCTCCGCCGCCGGCACCGTCGAAGTCCAGAAAGATCTCGACCATCTCGGGCTCGATCACCACGATCCACAGCATCGGCACCAGTGCCAGCACCAGCCACAGTGGTGTGGTCCAGTTCTGGAACCGCTGCAGCGCGCGCATTCCGTAGATGACGATCGGGATGACGATCACCGTGGAGATCAGATATCCCACTGGCAGCGGGATCCCGGTGGCAGCATAGAGGCCCTGCGCCATGATCGCGCCTTCGAGAGCGAAGAAGATGCAGGTGAACCCGGCAAAGATGATCGTGGTGATGATCGACCCCTGATAGCCGAAACCAGAGCCGCGGGCGATCAGATCCACGTCCACGTTGTACCGCGCCGCGTAGTAGGCGATGGGCAGACCGATCACAAAGATCGTGACGGAGGCCACCACGATTCCTAGCATCGCGTTGACCGTTCCGTGTTCAAGGCCGATGCTGGCGCCGATGGCGAAGTCGACGAGAAAGGCGATCGACCCCAGCGCAGTGCCTCCCACCGCCACAGCGCTCCATCGGCGGAATCCGCGCGGCACGTACCGGAAGGCATAGTCCTCCAGGCTGTCGTCGGCCGCGCGGCGCGCATCAGAGGTGTCCGCCACGCGGGATTCCCCAGATCGGATTCGGCTGCACGGTTCTCAGATGGCCATGGCTTCGAGGACGTCGCTCTGCGCGCTCGCTCCGCCGTCGCCCGTCCGGGTGATCTGCCCGGAAGCCAGCACGAAGTAGCGTTCGGCCTCGCTCAGGGCGAATCCGATGTGCTGAATGGCCAGTAGGACGCTGAGTCCCTCACTGCGCGACAGCTCGACGATCGTCCGCTCGATCTCGGCGACCACCGACGGCTGGATCCCCTCCGTCGGCTCGTCCAGAATCAGCAGCTTCGGTTCGGTGATCAGCGCTCGGGCGATCGCCAGCTGTTGCCGCTGCCCACCGGACAGAAGCCCGGCCTTCTTGTGCAGGACCGCCTCCAATGCCGGAAACCGGCCGAGCGCGTCGTCAACCAACATCCTGCGCCGTGCCGCAGCCTTCTGATCGGCCACCACCTGCAGATTCTCCAGCGTGCTGAGCTGCTCGAAGGACTGCTGCCCCTGCGGAACGTACGCCATCCCCCGCGCGACGCGGGCATTCGGCGCCAGGTGGGTGATGTCCTCTCCTAGGAACCGAATGCGTCCGGAGGTAGGGCGCAACAGTCCGATGGCAGTGCGCAGCACGGTGGTCTTGCCGGCCCCGTTGTGCCCGAGCACGGCTGTGATGCCTGATTCAGAGGCGCTGATGTTCACGCCATGCAGCACGCGCGTGCGGTCATAGCCTGCTTCCACATCGGTGATCTCAAGCATGAGCGTACTCCGGTTCGTCGATGTCTTCGGTGGCGCCGAGATACACCTGCTGGACCCGTCGGTCGGCTTGCACCTCATGGATGGATCCGGCCGAGAGCACGCTGCCTTGATGCAGAACAGTCACATAGTCAGCGAAATCGCGGACAAAGTCCATGTCATGCTCGACCACCACGATCGAGCGGCCAGGGGCGATCCGGCGCAGCAGCTCTCCGGTGGCCTGTCGCTCATCAAAGCTCATGCCGGCCACAGGCTCGTCCAGCATCAGCACAGTGGCGTCCTGGACCAACAGCATTCCGATCTCCAGCCACTGCTTCTGTCCGTGAGACAGGACTCCCGCCAGCGTCCCCTGGAGGTCACGCAGCCCAGTGCTGTCCAGTGCCTCCTCGATCCGCTCGTCGACGTGTTTGCGCACCCCGAGAAGACTCAGCCATCGACGATGGAGTCCGGCGGCGATATCGAGATTCTGCAGGACCGAGAGACCCTCGAAGACGCTGGCCGTCTGGAAGGTGCGGCCGAACCCCTGACGGGCGATCTTCTGCACCGGAGTGCCGAGCACCTCACGGCCGTCGTGACGAACCGAACCGGTTGCCTTGGCGAGTCCGGTGATCGCATCGACGCAGGTCGTCTTGCCTGCCCCGTTCGGACCGATCAGGAAGTGAACTTCTCCGCGCCGGGCCTGAAACGATGCCGAGTCGACGGCGACGAAGTCCCCGAAGCGGACGCGAAGATTCTCGACGACCAGCCCCGCGGCGTCGGTGGTGTCTGCATGGATGGTGGAATTCTCCGTGGTCATGATGACCTCCTGTTTCGGTTGAAGCGGAGATAGCTGCGGTAGTTGCGGAGATAGTGCACCACCGAAGCCACGCCGCCGGGCAGCAGCGCGATGACGAGAATCAGCAGCAGCCCCTGGAAGTAGCTCCATCCAGAGGGGAAGGTCTGTGCCAAGCTGGATTCCGCCCAGGCCACGGCCAGCGCCCCGATCACCGGGCCGAACAGCGTGGCCCGACCGCCGATCGCCACACCGATGACGAAGGCGATCGAGGGCACCACCCCGATCTCGGCCGGGGAGATGATCCCGACGATCGGCACGAACAGGGCACCGGCGACGCTCGCCATCACGGCGGCGATGACGAAGGTGATGGTCTTAATCAGCGCGGGATCGTAGCCGAGGAAGCGCACCCGCTCTTCCGAGTCACGGGTTGCCACCAGGAGCTCGCCGAAGCGGCTGCGCATGATCCAGAAAGCGATCAGCACCATCACCAGCAGAACCGCCACCGCCACGTAGTAGAGCAGCCGCCGGTTGGCCGGATCGTAGAGGGAGAGCCCGAACCAGGATTGGAACCCGCTGAGCCCGTTGGATCCGTTCAGGGTCGTCTGCTGGCCCACCAGCAGCACCACGAAGGCCGCCACGAGCGCTTGGTTCAGAATCGCAAAGTAGGCGCCCTTCACCTTCCGCTTGAACACCGAGAATCCCAGTGCGAAGGCCAGCATCGCAGGAAGCAACAGAATCGCGACGAGCGTGAACAGCTCACTACGGAACGGCTCCCACCACCACGGCAGACTCGCCCCGAAGTTGCGCATGAACTGCGGCGCGTCCTCGCCGGCGAATCCGGCGTCGGCCAGCTGCATGTGCATCGCCATCACATAGGCGCCCAGTCCAAAGAACACCCCCTGCCCGAGGGTCAGCATTCCGCCTCGCCCCCAGGCCAGTCCGATGCCGACCGCGACCATGGCGTAGCAGATGAAGCGTCCCAGCTGCCCGAGCTGGAAGTCGGTCATCAGCGCCGGCGCCAGCACGGCGAGACCCAGTCCCAGCAGAATCAGGCCCACCATCGTGCCCTTCGTGCGGGGAACGCCTGGTGCGAGTCCGGCTCGACGTCGGGTGGTCACCGTGGTGCGCTGACGCTCTGGGGTGGTCGTTTCGATGGTCGCCGTCATGCCAGGCTCCTCGTTCGCACGGAGAACAGCCCCTGGGGTCGGAACTGCAGGAACGCGACGACGATCACCAGCACCAGGAACTTGGCGATGGAGGCCGTGGTCGAGTATTCGATGAAGGCCTGGAGCAGTCCCAGGCTGAAGGCCGCGATGACGGCGCCCTTGATCTTGCCGATTCCGCCAGCGACGACCACCAGGAACGCATCGACGATGTAGCTCTGCCCGATGGTCGGGCTGGTCGAGCCGATCAACGTGACCGTGACCCCAGCGATGCCTGCCAGCCCCGATCCCACGAAGAACGTCAAACGGTCAGTGCGCCGTGTGGAGATGCCGGAGGTCTCAGCCAGATCCCGGTTCAGCACGGTCGCCCGGATGCGTCGTCCCAGGCTGGTATACGCCAGCAGCGCCGACAGCCCGGCCACCACCAGGATGACCAATCCCAGAATGAAGATGCGCGACCAAGGCACGGCCGTTCCCAGGATCTCCACGCTTCCGCGCAACCAGGACGGGGTCTGCACATCGACGGCAGGAGCCCCGAAGAGGTCCCGTGCCACCTGCTGCAGTATCAGTCCGACGCCGAACGTCGCCAGCAGTGTGTCCAGCGGACGGTGGTACATGTGGCGGATCAGCGTCTGTTCGAGCACGAGCCCGAGCGCGCCGCCCACCACGAAGGCCACCGGGATGGACACCAGCAGGGAGAGACCGGCATGGCCGAGGACCCCTTGGGTGACGAAGGCGGTGTATGCGCCCACCATGATGAACTCGCCATGAGCCATGTTGATCACGCCCATCTGACCGAAGGTCAGGGACAGGCCGATCGCCGCCAAGAGGAGGATCGACCCGACGCTGAGCCCGGCGACGAGCTGAGGGAGCACGAAGTCCATCAGTCGTCCGACCCTTCATCGGCGTCGTCGCCCTCGCCGGCTTCCTCGGCGAACTCTTCGGCTTCCTCTTCGTCGGCCCAGGAGTAGGTCTCCAGGAAGGGATCGGGCTCGGTGAGCTCGCCCTCCCAGATGGTGTCGATGAGTCCGTCGGCGTTGATCCGGCCGATGCGCGGAGTCTTGGTCACATGCTGGGTCTCGCCATCGATGGTGACCGTGCCTTCGGGTGCATCGAAGGAGATGCCGTCGGCAACGTCGCGGATGTCATCGACGGCGAAGGAGTCAGCTTCCTCCACCATCGCCTTCCACAGGTACAGGCTGTTGTAGGCCGACTGCATCACATCCGAGGTCACCCGGCTGGCACCGTATTCCTCTTGGAATGCCTCGACGAAGGCTTCGTTCTCCGGAGTGTCCAGCGTCTGGTAGTAGTTCCAGCTGGTCAGCTGTCCTTCCAGGTTGCTCGCTCCGATTCCGTCCACTTCCTCCTCGGCGATCGAGACGGAGATGACCGGCATCGTTTCAGCGCTCAGGCCCAGGGAGTTGTACTGCCGGAAGAACGCGACGTTAGAATCACCGTTGAGCGTGTTGAACACGGCATCGGCACCGGATCGGGAGATCTGATTGGCGATGGTGGTGAAGTCCGTGGAGCCCAGCGGCGTGTAGTCCTCGCCGAGAATCTCGACGTCGTTCTCGTCGGCCCACTGTTTGATGATCATGTTGGCCGTCCGAGGAAAGACGTAGTCCGAGCCGACCAGATAGAGCGACTCCACTTCTTCCTCCTCCAGAAGGTAGTCCAGAGCCGGAATGATCTGCTGGTTGGTGGTGGCACCCGTGTAGAAGATGTTGTCCGACGCCTCCAGACCCTCGTACTGGGTGGGGTAGAACAGCAGCGAGTTGTTGCCTTCAAACACCGGAAGCATGGCCTGGCGCGACGCCGACGTCCAGCCGCCGAAGACGGCTGCCACGCATTCCTGCGCGATCAGCCGTTGCGACCTCTCGGCGAAGGTGGCCGGCTCCGAGGCGCCGTCCTCCTCGACGACCTCGAGCTCGTATCCGTTGACGCCTCCGGCCTCGTTGATCTCATCGGCGGCCAGATGCAGCACATCGTTGACCGTGGTCTCGCTGATCGCCATCGTGCCCGACAGGGAATTGATGAAGCCGATCTTGATGGAGTCGCCGCTGACGTCAACACAGGATTCTGACGCAGCGGACGTTTCTTCTCCCACGCGAGCGCCGCAGGCGCTGAGGGCCAGAAGGCTGGTGACAGCGGCCACGGCAGTGCCGGCGCGCAAGGCGATGTGGTGACGCTTGAGGTGATCTCCCATGAGAGGGACTCTCCGATCTCCGAAGGTGGTAGTGAAGGGACAAGCGGAGCTGTCGTCAGCGGGTGACGTTCAACCGTCCGCCTGTCTCAGCATCCTCCGGCGGCATTGCCCTGACGTTGCTCGACTATTTCAAGCGCGTTAATCGCGGGGAAGATCGCGTTACATCGTCGTGAAGTGGCAGAATCCTGTCAGCTCGTGACGCGGGCGAGCCACCTTTCTGTCTCGGGTGATGACGACCTCGGACGCACCGCGGTGATCAGGTGCTGAAGCTGTGGTTCATGACCCGGAACAGCCTCCCTGTGACGGTCGATCTCGTGCAGGGTAGTCAGCGGACGTGCCTGCACCTCGAGGAATCCGGCGTCGCGCATCAGTCGCATCGCCCCGGCCACCGTGTCTGTTTCAGCCAGGGGCAGCCCGTGGCGGACGGCTGCGTGGTAGTGCTGCGCGAAACCGCGCGTCGGGTTCTTCTCCAGTCCGGAGGGAAACCAGCTGGCGTCGGCCATCGCGAGCATTCCGCCCGGGCGCACGATCCGGTACCAGTTCGATATGGCTTCGTGGGGCCGGCACAAGGTCCACAGCAGGTACCGGCTGGTGATGACATCGATGCTGCACTCTGCGGCGTCCGGACGCACGGCATCGCCGTACTCGAATGTCGGCCTCGTCCCCTGCGGCGGCCCCAGCTCGTGCCGCGGACGCGGAATGTGTCCACGTGCCAGACGGAGCATGGACGGGGACAGATCGGTTCCGGTGACCTGATGGCCCAGATCGGCCAGCACCCAGGCTAAGAATCCGCTGCCGGTTCCGAGATCCAACACCCGAGCAGGAGGTTCAGGCAGCACGGCGCGAAACGCCTCCGCCCAGATCCTCCGGTCGTCGTCCCGACGATCGGGGTGCTGTTGGTAGCCGTGATACAGCGGAGCACGCTGATCCCAGTAGCGGGTGATGTCGTTCTGGATGGAGGAACCCGTCATGGTCTGCCCCTCGTCAGCACAAGAACCTCGCCATCCAGCTCCAGGCGTTTCACCGACACCGAATACACCGGCTCCAGATGCTCGGGTCTCGGAACGGTCCCAGCATCGGAGGTCAGGCGGCCGGAGAGCAGACGCAACAGCGTGGTCTTTCCGCTTCTGTTCGGCCCGATCAGCCCCACGACGTCCCCGGGAGCGACGTCGAGGGACACCTCCTTGAGGACCGTCCTGCGACGGTACGAGAAGCACAGCCCGTGCGCAGAGATCATTACGAGAACCTCTCCACGATGCGCTCCAGCCCTTCGACAGCGAGCGGGGTGGCTGGCTCGGTGAGGTTCATCGGCTGTGCCAGCATCTGCTCCGTTCGCACAGCGGCAATGGACTGAGCCCCGGGAAGGTCCGCCACCGCCTCGATGATCTGTTCCGGATCTCCCTGGGAGTACAGCAGAACGAGCACCTCGGGATCGCGCGCGATGAGTTCCTCGGGGCTGACCTCGAAGACGCGCTGATCGACGTCTTCGAACACGTTGGTGAAACCCGCCGCTTCCAGCTGCGGGTGCGCCATCGACCCGGTGCCGTAGGCGTAGGTGGAGCCTCCGCCAACCGTCGGGTAGAGCACGGCCGCCCGGCGAGTCTGTCCCTGTTCTCCGGCGGTAGTGGCCGCCTCCACGCGGTCTTCCAGAGCCGAGATCGCCTCTTCTGCACGGGCTTCGACATTGAAGATCTCCGCATAGACGCGCAGCTGGTCGCTCACACTGTCGAAGGACGGCGTTTCCTCGCCTCCGCTCGAACACAGGGCCGGCTCCTCGATCAACGGGATTCCGAATCGCTCGAGAGAGTCACGCTGCAGACCGTCCACCTCTCCCAGCACCAGATCGGGCTCCTGGGCGAGGACGATATCGCGGGAGATCTGCAGGTGCCCGGTCGGATCCAGCCGCTCCGAGAGCTGCGGGATGTCCTGTAGCTGGGCCACGACGTCGTCGTCATACTGCTCTTCCGGATAGGCACCGGCACGAGCCACGGCTCGGTCCAGCACGCCGAGCTCGTATAGAGCGGGAACGGAGGCGGCCTTCAGCAGCACCAACCGCTCGGGGTCCTCCTCGAACTCGACGGGCTGTCCGCAGTTGCTCACCGCGACGGGATAGTGCTCGACCGATTCCTCCGCCCCGGACCCATGACCCGCCGCCGAGGTCTCCGCGCCGTCTGAACAGCCGACCAGGCTCAGAGCCGCTGCCGTGGCAACCGCCGCTGCCCTGAGTGTGGCTCCGCGTCCGCGCTGGCCTTGAGCCGAGGTGTTCCTCGGGCGTTGGTTTCGTGTCATGTCATCGTCTTTCACGGAGTTCCGTGCGCTGAGATTTCGGTGTTCATCAGGACCGGTGGGCATGCAAGCGTCGAATCAGAATCAGCAGCAGGGGCGCGCCGAGCATCGCCGTCAGGATGCCGATGGGCAGCTCCTGTGGTGCGAGCACCGTGCGCGCCACCAGATCGGCCAGGACCATCAGCAGCGCTCCCATCAGCGCCGCGACGGGGATCACCCGACCATGGTTGACCCCGACGGCTCGTCGCGCCAGATGCGGGATGATGAGTCCGATGAATCCGATTGAACCGGACGCCGCCACGATCAAGCCGATGGTCAGCGAGATCAGCAACAGCAGCACGGTACGGGTCCGGTGCGGTGAGATCCCCAGCGACGCGGCCGTCTCATCGCCGAGCGTCAGCACATCCAGCGTGCGTCCGCGTGCGGTCAGCAGCGTCACCGTGACCACCACGACGATCCCGCAGAGCAGCAGCGGAGTCCCCCATTCCGCGAGCGCCAGCGACCCCAGGAGCCAGAACATCACCGATCGTGCGCCCTCGGCATCACCCGCGGCGAAGATGAGGAAGCTGGTCATCGCATTCAGCGCGTACCCCACGGCCACTCCGGCCAGAAGCAGACGTATCGACGTCAGCTGACCGGAAGTACGGGCCACACCATAGACCACCAGGCTGGCGGCCACGGCCCCCAGAAAGGCCATGGCCTGCAGCGGATGGTCCCCGAGGATGCCGCCGCCCCACCCCAACACGATCGCGGCGGCCGCACCCGTCGATGCCCCCGAGCTGATGCCGAGGATATAGGGCTCCGCCAGCACATTGCGCACCATCGCCTGCAAGGCTGTGCCGCAGACCGCAAGTCCGGCACCGACCGCCACGGCCAACAACACCCGCGGAAGCCGAACCTCCCACACGATCGCCTCGATCGTCGCGCTCCACGGTGGGTCCTCCGGGGGCCCGACCATCCGGGAGACGACGATGCGCAGCGCGTCTGCCGGAGTCACGGGCACGCTGCCAATCATCAGCGCTGAGACCGTGGCGGTCAGCAGGGCCACGCTCAACGCGAGAATCCACGCCAGGGTGGTGATGCGCCGACGCTGCTGGCCCAGGGAATCGGACGGCACTTCAATACTTCCTCAGCCGCAGAGGCGACTGTGCTCGGGTGCGCTGGCGCACCAGGTTGATGATCTGGTCATGCAGGGCGGAGATTTGTCGGGTACGGCAGGCCAGGGACCTGACACACCATCCCCGCATTCCGGCGAGAGCATCGCCGGCGCCGATCAGGCTCACCCCCGAAACGGTCTCCGAGGCGTCGATGAGATCGCAGACGAGAGCGAGCAGATCGTCGTCGAGCCGGGCATCGGCGATCAGCAACTGGCCGGTGTGACTGTGGCCCTCCATGATGCCGATCCCGTGCAGCGCGCCGTCCCGACCGGGAGCCAGGCGCAGATGGTCCACCAACAGCCGCCGCATGCCGCCCGGGGTCCGAACGCGCACCTCGGTGCGCAGCGACAGATCGTCGTAGGCGAACTCGGCACCCTCTGGGTCCCAGCCGGCGGTGATGATTTCGGAGAGCACCAGGGTGGCACTCGGCTCCATGTCGACGACGGTGCGCTGCCGATACGAACCGCCTCGATAGACGATGAGCTGATCGGGAACGTACTCCAGCACCGCCTCGGCGTCGAGCCGCACCCGCATGATCTGCTCGGCTGCTCCCTGGGGTGTGCGATAGACCTTGGTGGCGGACTGGGTGGTCAGCAGGGCCGAGGCCCCGGGGCCAACGGTGACATCCAGCAGGTAGCGATCGGCTCCCAGGTAGGCTCCTCCGGGATTGATCACCGTGTATGCGACCTGACCCGAGTCGTCCAGGTAGTGCGGTCGGAGCACCCGCAGCGCCCCCTCATGGAACTGCTCCGCGGCAAAACACCGTTGCCGCCCGGAACGCACCACGAGGCGCAGTCGCCCCGCCCACGCCGAGTCTGAATCGGGCTTCGTCGTCTCCACTCGCGTCGGCGTCACGTGGCCAGGTCCAGCATCAGAACCTCGTGACGGATCCAGTCCATTACCTGCCCCAGCCCTTCGTCGGTCTTCAGATTAGTGAAGGCGAACGGCTTGTTCTTGCGAAAAGACCGCGAGTCCTCTTCCATCACGGAGAGGTCTGCACCCACGTGGGGGGCGAGGTCCGTCTTGTTGATGATGAACAGGTCGGATTTGATCATCCCCTGTCCAGCTTTGCGAGGAATCTTCTCTCCCTGGGCCACGTCGATGATGTAGATGGAGAAATCCACCAGCTCCGGGCTGAAGGTGGCGGAGAGGTTGTCACCGCCGGATTCCACGAAGATGATCTGCAGGTCGTCGAAGGTCTTCTTCAGCTCGAGGATCGCCGCCTCATTCATGGACGTGTCCTCTCGGATGGCGGTGTGCGGACATCCGCCGGTCTCGATGCCCACGATGCGCTCCAGCGGGAGGACCGAGTTCTGCGCCAGAATCCGGGCGTCTTCGATGGTGTAGATGTCGTTGGTGATGGCGGCCATCGAGATCTCCTCGCTCATGGCCCGGGTCAGCCGTTCGATGAGCTGGGTCTTCCCCGATCCCACGGGGCCGCCGATGCCGATGATGACGGGTTCCATGCTGTTCTTCTCCTTCTGCTCAGCTCATGAAGAGACGAGCTCGTTGTCGTTGGTGCTGCATCTGAGCGATCTCGAGACCCGGGGCAATGGCGCCCAGATCATCGAGATCCAGCTCGCCGGACCGAGCCACAGCCCGCTCCACCCAGGGCTGGGCCTGCCGGATCACCCGTTGCCCCGCCGACTGCCCCAAGGGGATCGCCCGCACGGCGTTCTGGGTCAGCGAGATCACCGTCGCGTACAGATGTGAGGCGACCGCAGCATGGACGGGGACCGTCAGCTGCCGTGCCAGCACTGCCCAAATCGTCGCCTGGTGCCCCGAGAGTCGGCCCTCGTCAATGCCCACCCGGTAGTCCTCGACCCACGGGCCCGGGTAAGACTCCGCTCCGATGGCCAGTAGCCTCCTGCCCATGGTGATCCCGCTGTCACGGATCTGCTGCGGCAGCGCCTGCACGGTCATCAGCTCATCCAGATCCGCCACCTCGTCGAACGTGTCCGCCTGGTAGACCAGCCGAATCGCCAGGGCGTCCGCGGTGGTCAGCGACTGCGCGATGAACATCTCGAGCCACGCCCCGAAGTCGGCTTCTCCCCGGATGGTCTCGCGGTCCATGTAGGTCTCGAACCCGAGAGAATGGCTGAACGCGCCGGTCGGCAGCGCGGAATCGGACAGCTGCATCACCGCCAGCAGCACGCTGAGTTCGTCCACAGGTCTCAATGGGTGTGGGCGGCGTGCCGGAACGGTGTCGGCATCACCCGCTGCTGGCGCTCGTAGTATGCCTGATGATGATCGAGAAAGTCGCGCACCGTGTGATCGTCCTGCACCACCATGACCTCAGAGCCGTATTCGCTGTCCGCGCCGAAGAACTGCGCTTGCAGATGCCGGTTGCCCAGGCTGTGCGCGATGAAGGCCATCTCTACGATCGACTGCGCCGAGATCACCAGCACCTCGGTCGGCAGCACCGAGACGACGATGGCGTGGCCCCGCTCCCCGGCATCGTCCAGATACAGAATGTCGCCGTCGCGCAGATCCTCAGCATCAGCGGGCAGCCTCAGCCCCAGCTCGCGGCCGTGGTCGGTCTCCAGGCGCTGGATGCGCTTAACCAGATCTGCGCTGTCCAGGGCGACCTTCTCGACGTGTCGGTCGCCGATCAGCTGGGCGCCGTCGTCGTGGCGGGTGTTGCCGAGCGTGGTGGTCACGATCATCGTGAACCTGCCTTTCTGCGTGAGTTGTGCTGCGCTGGTGTTGCGCTCGGATCAGAAGAGGAAATATCGCTGCGCCATCGGCAAAACCTCTGCGGGCGCGCAGGTGATGAGCTCGCCGTCGACTCTGACCTCATAGGTCTGGGGATCCACCGTGATCTCCGGTGTTTCGCCGTTGTGCTTCAGATCCTTCTTCCTCAGGTCGCGGATCCCGCCGCAGGCTCGCACCTGCTTGCGCAGGCCGAGCTGTCCGGGAACGTCGGCGTCGAGAGCAGCCTGGGAGACGAAGGTGATGGATCCGGTGCTCACCGCTGCACCGTAGGCGCCGAAGGCTCGACGGTAGGTGCGCGGCTGCGGAGTCGGGATGGAGGCGTTGGGATCGCCCATCACGCCGTGCACCATCTGACCGCCCTTGAGGATCAGATCCGGCTTGACGCCGAAGAACTTCGGCTCCCAGAGCACCAGATCGGCGAACTTGCCCTCCTGGATCGATCCGACGGTGTCCGCGATGCCCTGGGCGAGGGCGGGGTTGATGGTGTACTTCGCGATATAGCGCTTGATCCGGGCGTTGTCCCCGACGCGGTCTTCATCACCGGGCAGCGGGCCGCGCTGCCGCTTCATCGAGTCGGCCGTCTGCCACGTGCGCAGGATGACCTCTCCCACGCGGCCCATCGCCTGCGAATCCGAGGAGGTCATGGAGAAGATGCCACGATCCTGCAGGACATCTTCGGCGGCGATGGTCTCTTCGCGGATGCGCGAATCGGCGAACGCGACGTCCTCCGGGATGTCCGGGTTGAGATGGTGACACACCATGAGCATGTCCAGGTGCTCTTCCAGCGTGTTGCGCGTGAAGGGCAGAGTCGGGTTGGTCGAGGCGGGAAGGATGTTCGGCTCTCCGGCCAGCTCGATGATGTCGGGGGCGTGACCGCCGCCGGCACCCTCGGTGTGGAAGGTGTGGATCACCCGGCCGCCGATGGCCGCACGGGTGTCCTCGACGAATCCCGCCTCGTTGAGGGTGTCGGTGTGGATGGCCACCTGGATGTCGTACTCGTCGGCCACGGTCAGCGCCCGGTCGATGGACGAGGGTGTGGCGCCCCAATCCTCGTGGATCTTCAGGCCGATGGCGCCGGCCCGGATCTGCTCGGCCAGCGGCTCCAGTGCGGACGCGTGTCCCTTGCCCAACAGCCCGAAGTTCATCGGAAACTCCTCGAAGGAGCGCAGCATGTTGTGGATGTTCCACTCGCCCGGGGTGATCGTGGTGGCTTTCGTCGACTCGGAGGGGCCGGTGCCGCCGCCGATCATGGTGGTGATCCCCGAGACCAGCGCCGTCTCGATCTGGTCGGGACTGATGAAGTGGATGTGGGTATCGATGCCGCCGGCCGTGAGGATCTTGCCTTCACCGGCGATGACGTCGGTGGAGGCGCCGATGGTGATCGTCACGCCGTTCATCGTGTCGGGGTTGCCGGCCTTGCCGATGCGGTGAATATGGCCGTCGCGCACCGCCACATCAGCCTTGTAGATCCCGGTCCAGTCGATGATGACGACGTTGGTGATCACTAGGTCGGCCACGTCGTCGTCGCGCACCGCGGTGCCGTGCTGACCCATGCCGGCGCGCACCACCTTGCCTCCGCCGAAGACCGCCTCTTCGCCCGGCGTCGTCAGGTCAGCCTCGATCTCGGCGAAGAGCTCGGTGTCGGCCAGGCGGATAGCATCGCCGGTCGTCGGCCCGTAGAGACTGGCGTATTCCTGGCGGCTGAGGTTGAAGCTCATCGGGGCTCTCTCTGGATGGTGCTGTCTTGGGTGCTGTCATCGTCTGGAAGAATCCGCCGGGTCATGAGCGCTCCAGCTCTCCGTTGACCTGGTCCCGGAAGCCGGAGACGACACGGCGCCCTCCGAAGGGGATGAGCCGGACGGTGGTGGCGTCTCCGGGCTCGAGTCGCACCGCGGTCCCCGCCGGCAGGTCAAGGCGATGCCCCCGGGCGGCCTCGCGGTCGAAATCCAGGGCCGGATTCGTCTCGGCGAAATGGAAATGCGAGCCGACCTGAACCGGACGGTCGCCCCGGTTGGTCACCTCGAGTTCGATGGACTCCCGATCGACATTGCACGTCACGTCGTCCTGAGCGAGGAGGTACTCTCCCGGGATCATGCCGAGACCGCCTCACGGATGGGATGGTGGACCGTGACGAGCTTGGTCCCGTCCGGGAACGTGGCCTCAACCTGGACGTCGGAGATCATCTCCGCGACACCGTCTTGAACGTCATCGACGGTGAGGATCGTGCTCCCCCAGCTCATCAGATCCGCGACCGTTCGACCGTCTCGGGCTCCCTCGACCAGCTCATAGGTGATCACGGCGATGGCTTCGGGGTAGTTCAGCCGCAGTCCTCGGCGCCGTCTCCGGTACGCCAGATCCGCAGCCACCACCACCATGAGCTTGTCGTAGTCCTTGGGTTGCAGGTGCATCGACGGTGCCTCCTCAGGTCTGAACCTCGCTCGCTCCGAGAGGGCGAACTGTCGGTCCACGTTTCCAGCCGCAGATTTCCGTCCGCCGTCGATCTTGTTTCACAGACGTAAACTCGCCCCGCGCGACGCTCGATCGCAGCTTCTAGAATGGAGACCATGGCCCCCACCGATGTCACCGCGTTGCACGCCGAGCATTCCACCGTGCTCTCGGCCGCGCAGTGGCAACCGCGCGCGGAAGCCCATGCGGAGCGCATCGGTGCGTTCACGGATCCGCTGGTCGCCCTGCACGACGACGGCATGAAACATCCGGTGTACGACTTCCTGTTCTCCTACTACTCGCTCTCCCCCGCCGCGCTGAAACGCTGGCACCCGGGACCCGGCGTCGTCGTCGCCAATCGATCCCAGGAGGAACAGGCACCGCACTCCCAGTGGAAGTTCTACCGCCGAGTGGAGCCCGACGCCGCAGCGGGCCTGCCCCACGGTGGCTGGACCGTGGACGTGATGCGGTTCCGCGAAGAGCGGGCCTCGATGATCGATTTTGCTCTGCGGTTGCTGCCAGCGACCCGCGAGCGCACCGCCCGGCTGAGTTGCTTCGGGCTGCACGAGTGGGCGATGGCCTACCGCTCGGATCTCCACGGCATCCGGCATTCGACCGTGCCGCTGCGGTTGGGCGCCTCCGGGACCGACGCGGTGGTGGAGGACCACCAGATCTCCTGCTCGCATTTCGATGCCTTCCGGTTCTATGCGCCGGAAGCCCGCGGGTTCAACCAGCTGCAGCCCACCCGCGCCTCGATGGTGGAGTTGGAGCAGCCCGGCTGCTTGCACGCCAACATGGATCTCTATAAATGGTGTGGCAAATTGCTGCCGCTGGTGGATTCCGAGCTGCTGGCGGAGTGCTTCGAGCTGGCCTGGGAGATCCGCGTGATGGACATGCAAGCGTCGCCTTATGATCTGGCCGACTGGGGATTCGAGCCGATCCGCATCGAGACGCCCGAGGGCAAGGCGGAGTATGTGCGGGCACAGCGGGCGTTCTCCGAGCGCAGCCAGATGCTGCGCGAACGGATGATCGCCGCACTGGAAGTCCATGGAGTCTCCGGTGGCTGAAGCGGAGCGCGGTCGGCGCATTCTGAGTACGGACCGGCTCGAGCTGCGCGAGATGACGGGCGAGGACCTGCCCGCGCTGCGCGGGATCCTGCAGGATGAGACCACGATGACCCACTACGAGGGCGCCTTCAGCGGCGACATGGTGGACGCGTGGCTCACGCGCATGCTTCAGCGCTACCGGAACGACAGGTTCGGGCTGTGGGCCGTGGAGCTGCGAGCGACCGGGGAGATGATCGGCCAGTGCGGGATCACCCGGCAGCCCCAGGCTGAGACCACGGTGGACGAGGTGGGCTATCTCTTCCACCGCGACCACTGGCGCCGTGGCTATGCCACCGAGGCCGCACGGGCCTGCCGGGACTTCGCGTTCAACCAGCTGGGCGTCGAAACGGTGTGGGCGCACGTGCGCGACACCAATCTGGCGTCGATGAATGTGGCCATCCGGCTGGGCATGACGGTACGCACTCGATTCGTGAAGCACTATCGCGGAGTGGAGATGCCGCATCTGGGATTCGCCGTGGACCGCGAGTGCGACTGACCTAGGATGAACTCAGCAGCCCACCACCGCGAAGGATCCACGATGCCCCAGCCCGTGACCGAGGCACCGGAGTCCCCGACCGCTGACACTGACGACGCCGCGGAAGACACGGGCGCCAGCATCCGACCGTTGCCGGAGAACTGGCTGCGCACCGATGTGACGGTGGCCCTCGTCGTCGCCGCGTTCGGCATTCTCACCGGGTTCTTGAGTATTTACTCGCCGTTCTATGTGGAGCTGGAATGGACGAGCATCGATGTGATGATCGGTGCCGGGCTGCTCGCCCTGCCCCTGATTTTTTACCGACGCTACCCGCTGGTGATCGCCCCGCTGACCTGCACCATCTACTTCTGCGCGGGAGCGTTTCTCGGGTTCGAGGCGAACAGCGCACAGGTGGTGCTCTTCCTCTCGATATACGCGCTGGGGGCCTGGGAACACCGCCGTCGGATCGCGTTCTGGATGCGCCTGGTCATCATCATCCTGATGGCCGTGTGGTTGGCCTGGGCCACGCTGGAGTCACTCACCGGAGAGGCCCCGGTGTCGGGTCCGCTGGTGTCCGGGATCCTCGTGCAGTGGCTGATCAACCTGGTGTTCTTCGGTGCCGCCTGGATCTTCGGCGACCGGGCGTGGGATTCCGCCATGGACCGGCTCGAGCTGGAGCGGGCCCACGCGGAGCTGCAGTCGGCCCAGTCGGTGATCGCGGAGCAGGCCGTGGAGTTCGAGCGGCTGCGCATCGCCCGGGAGCTGCACGACGTCGTCGCCCATCACGTCACCGTCATGGGCGTCCATGCTGCCGCCGCCCGGCGGCTGCTCAGCACCGATCCTCCGCGCTCGGAGGCGGCCGCGAGCCAGCTCACCCACGTGGAGGACGCCTCCCAGGAAGCCATCGGCGACCTGCGCACCCTGGTGTACACCCTCCGTGACAGCGCCGGCAGCGCGGGACCGCTGCCCGGGCTCGAAGATCTGGCGGAGCTCACGGAGCGCGCCGACGACACCACCCAGACGGTCACCTATGACCAAGTGGGCGAGGCCGTGCCGGTGGGACGGGCAGTGGAACTGACCCTGTACCGGGTCGCCCAGGAAGCACTGAGCAACGCCCGCAAACACGCCGGCGCCACGGCGAGCGTGCACGTGCGTCTGCGTTACGGCACCGATGCGGTGGAGCTGGAGGTTTCGGACGACGGGCGCGCTCAGCCGCTGCAGCGCCCCGGCACCGGCACCGGGCTGCAGGGCATGCGCGAACGGATCAACGCCATCGGCGCCACCATCCATATCGGACCGAAATCCCGCGGCGGCTGGCTGGTCCGCGCCCGGGTTCCCTACAAGGCACAGGAGAGCGCGTGACCGACACCGAGAACATCCGGGTACTGCTCGTGGATGACCAGCCGCTGATCCGCACCGGGTTCGCCACCATTCTCGACACCGAGCCCGGCATCGAAGTGGTCGGTGAAGCCTCCAACGGGCTGGAAGCGCTCGAAGCCGTGGAGCGACTCGACCCGGACGTGATCTGCCTCGACGTGCAGATGCCGGTGCTCGACGGCATCGAGACCACCCGGCGGCTCACGGCCGAAGACACGCGCGCCGCCATCCTGATCCTGACTACCTTTGATCACGACGAGTTTCTGTTCCAGACCCTGGAAGCCGGGGCTAGCGGGTTCATGCTCAAAACCGCGGGCCCCGAGGAGCTGATCAGTGCGGTGCAGAAGCTCGCCGCCGGAGACTCGCTTCTCGCTCCTGAAGTGACCGGGCGAGTGCTCTCCCGGTTCTTGGGTCGCGACGACGGCGCTGCGGACTCCTTCTCACGGTCGACGCCGGGCGAGTCGGCGGCAACAGCAGACTCCGCCCCGGATCTCTCTCGCTTCACGGAGCGCGAGCGCGACACCCTGGTGCTGGTGGCGCAAGGCAAATCCAACTCCGAGATCGCCGAGGAACTCTTCGTCGCCCCAGCCACCGTGAAGACCCACGTGTCCAACATCCTGATGAAACTCGGGGTCAAAGACCGCCTCCACGCGGTGATCTGGGCCTACGAGCACGGCGTCGTCAACGGGAGCTGATCGGCGAGAATATCCGCCACCCGTCTCCCCCGCAGGGTGGAAGTCAGATCGGCCGGGACTGCCTAGGCTGAAATCATGATTTCACTACGGTCGATCCACAAGAGCTTCGGAGACCATCACGTCCTGAAGAACATCACCTTCGACATCAAGCCGGGTCTGATGACGGGATTCGTCGGCGGCAACGGCGCCGGCAAAACCACCACCATGCGCACCATCCTCGGTGTGCTCACCCCCGATTCCGGGTCCATCGAGGTTAACGGAGCCCCCATCACCGCCGACTATCGGGCGGCCATCGGCTACATGCCCGAGGAGCGCGGACTCTACCCCAAGATGAAGGTCCTGGAGCAGCTGGTATACCTCGCGCAGTTGCACGGCATGCCGGCCGCCGAAGCGAAGCGCCGCGGTGCCGACCTGCTGGAGCGGCTGAACCTGGACCTGCGCGCCAACGACAAGCTCGAGGAGCTCTCTCTGGGCAACCAGCAGCGCGCCCAGATCGCGGCAGCCCTCATCCACGACCCGGTGGCGCTGGTGCTGGATGAGCCTTTTTCCGGGCTGGACCCGCTCGCGGTGGAGACCACCGTGGAGGTGCTGCGTGACACCGCCGATGCGGGTGCCCCCGTGCTCTTCTCCTCCCACCAACTGGACCTGGTCGAGCGGCTCTGCGATGAACTCGTCATCGTCGCCGCCGGCGAGGTGCGCGCCGCCGGAACCCGCGAGGAAATCCTGCGGGCTTCCGCCACACCGGAATGGGAAATCCGCTCTGCCGCTGATGCCGGCTGGATCCGAGAAACCGGCGTCGACGTGTTGGAATTCGATGGCGGCTGGGCCCGCTTCTCCGCCGATTCTCTCGAGCACGCCAACCAGGTGCTCGCCCAGGCGCAGCAACGCGGCACGGTCGAGTATTTCGGCACCGTGAACCACACCCTTCATGACATCTTCAAGGAGACGATCCGATGAGCACCCTGCAGACGTCGACGCCCCGTTCCACCACCCCGCACGGTACCGGTTCGGCACCGGTGCGCGGACGCACCCCGTTCTGGACCGCGGTCCTGGTGATTGCCAAGCGCGAGATCACCACCCGGCTGAAGTCCAAGGGGTTCGTCACCCCCACGCTGATCGTGCTGGCCTTGATCCTGCTGGGCTCCGTGCTCGGCCCGCGCCTGGGCGACATGTTCTCCTCCACTGACCAGGTCGCCGTCACCGCCGAGTCGGAGTCCGCCATCTCCGCCCTCGGGGAGGACTTCGAGACGGTCGCCTTCTCCGGCGTGGACGAAGCGCGTGAAGCAGTGGCCGACGGCGAGGTCGACTACGCCGTCGTCCCGGATGAAGCCAACCCCACCGGGCTACAGGTCATCGCCGACCGCGAGGCACCGAGCGGCGTCATGAACATGCTCTCGGTGTCTCCGGAAGTCGAAATCCTGGATCCGAACGCCCCGAACCCGTTCATCGTGTACCTCATTGGTATCGGGTTCGGGCTGGTCTTCTTCTTCCCGGCCATCACCTTCGGCATGACCATCGCCCAATCCGTGGTCGAGGAGAAGCAGTCGCGCATTGTCGAGATCCTGCTGGCCACCGTGCCAGCGCGCGCCATCCTCTCCGGCAAGGTGCTGGCCTGCTCCGTGTTGGCCTTTGCTCAGGTGACCCTCTACGCTGCAGCAGCCATCATTGGGCTGATGCTCAACGGCCAGCAGCTCAACCTCGAGGGTTTGACCGCACCCATCATCTGGTTCGTGGTGCTGTTCACGCTGGCATTCATCTCGTTGGCCGCCCTCTACGGCGCTGCCGCCTCGCTGGTCTCCCGTCAGGAAGATCTGTCGGCTGCGTCGAGCCCCATCATGATGCTGATCATGTTGCCCTATTTCCTGATCATCGCCTTCTCGAACAACGAGACCGTGCTGGCCGTGATGAGCTACATTCCGTTCTCCGCCCCGGTGGCGGTGCCGATGCGCGTCTACCTCGATAGCTCGGCCATGTGGGAGAACATCGTGGCGGTGGGCATCGTTGCGGTGACTGCGGTGCTGGCCATCATGCTGGCGTCGCTGATCTACGAGCGCTCCGTGCTCAAGATGGGTGCCGCCGTGAAATGGTCGCAGGCGCTGAAGAAGTAATCTCGGCATTCCACAGCAGACGCATCGGGCTCGAACGGATTCTTCCGTTCGAGCCCGATGCGTTGGTGCGTTCTTGGGTGAGGCCCCAGCTATGCCCCGGACCAGAGCGGCGACAGCGCGTTGATCAGCTCGTTGAGGCCCAGGGCCACGAAAATCGCGGCGGTGAGTGCGAGCAGAATGTTGCGGATCCAACCGTTGCGGAACTGCTTCGGCACGAACTTTTTCTGATTGTTCAGGAACAGCAACGTGACCGCCAGGAACGGCATGAACAGTGCACCCAGCGTTCCGTAAAGCAGGATCAGGAAGATCGGCCGATCCAGGAACAGCAGCGCCATCGGCGGGATAGTCAGCCACAGCAGGAAGAACCGGGACTGCTTGGACTTCAGCGACGGGGCGTCGTCCTGGTCCAGCTCGTCGGCGGGACGGCGGAAGTTGGCCCAGAAGTCACCGAACATCAGGGACACGCCGTGCCACACACCCAGTAGCGAGGAGAACGATGCGGCGAAGAAGCCGATGAGGAAGACGGTGGACCAGACCTCGCCATAGCGATCCGCCAACACGGTGGAGACATCCAGCAGGCCTCGGTCCCCGGCAGAAATGGCAATGCCAGCCGAGTGAAGCAGCTCCACGCCCATGATCATGGTGGCGATCACGAAGATACCGGTCAGCACGTAGCTGGTGCCGTTGTCGAAGCGCATGACCTTCATCCACTTGGGCTGGTTCCAGCCCTTCTCACGCAGCCAGTAGCCGTAGGCACCCAGGGTGATCGTGCCGCCCACACCGCCGGCCAGGGCCAGCACGTAGAACATCGCACCATCTTCGGAAGGAATGCGCGGGATGAAGCCGGTCACCAGATCGCCGAGGTTCGGCAGGGTCAGCGCGGCCGAGAGCAACACGGTGACGAACATGACGCCGATGAGCACCGTCATCAGCTTCTCGATGAGGTGGTACTTGTTCAGCCAGACCAGGCCCAGCCCGATGAGTCCGGCGGCGATCGCGAAGATCTTGGCGTCCACCGCTGGGAACATGGCGGCCAGCGGCAGCGCCGTCGAGCTCATCGCGGTGGCGCCGTAAACGAAGCCCCAGATCAGGATGTACGGGCCGAAGTACCAGCTGGTCCAGGAGCCCAGTGTGCGCCAGCCCTGGAAGATGGTCTTACCGGTGGAGAGGTAGTAGCGTCCCACACCTTCGACCAGCACGATCTTCATGATGACGCCAACGACGACAGCCCACAGCAACATGTAGCCATAGCGGGAACCTGCAGTCAGCGTGGCGACAAGGTCGGCGGCACCAACACCCGTGGCGGCGGCGACGATGCCCGGGCCCAGCGAATTCCATTTGGGCTTGACTGCGGTTTCGTTGATTTCAGCATCGGTAAAGCCAACGATGCTGGGGTTGTGAATGTGCGTGCCAGCAGCAGGCACACCCTTCGATGACCGAGACGCACCCGCGTCTGCAGCGCCCGAAGAACCGGACATAGGAAACCTCCTGAGTTGAATGACGCACTTCACAGTAGGGCCTCCATCACACCCGCGCCACTTTGGCGGGAATGTTCTGCCTTGACCATTCCCCTGAAGGCCTGTAAATGCAAGAATGTGGGCATGAATAACGTGGGGAAGATCACGCCGCACCTCTGGTTCAACGGCAACGCCGACGAAGCAGTCCACCTCTACATTGACCTCTTCGGCGCCGATTCCACCATCCTGACCACCACCCATTACCCCACCGAGGGCCTGCTTGATTTTCAGGAGCCCCTGGCAGGAGAGTTACTCAATCACGATTTCACCCTGCGCGGGCACCGTTTTATGGCAGTGAATGCGGGCGACGAATTCCGCCCGAATCCGGCGCTGTCATTCATGGTCAATTTCGACCCGCTGGATTACGACGGCGACGTGGACGCCGCACGCGCCGACCTGGATCAGATCTGGGCCGGTCTCATAGACGGCGGAACAGCATTAATGCCGTTGCAGGAGTACCCGTTCAGCGCCCACTATGGCTGGGTCGAGGACCGTTACGGGGTCTCCTGGCAGCTCATCCTTACCGACCAGGAGGGCGAGCCGCGTCCGTTCATCATGCCGGCGCTCCTCTTCGGAGGCGAGAACCAGAACCGAGCTAAAGATGCCGTTGACTTCTGGACTGCTCTTTTCCCGAACTCAGAAGTCGGCATCCAGGTGCCCTACGGCGAAGACACGGGCCCAGCCACCGCCCGGTCGCTGATGTTCAGCGACTTCACCCTGGACGGCAAGTGGTTCGTAGCATCCGACTCCGGCGTCGATCAGGATTTCACCTTCACCGAGGGCGTCTCGCTCCTCGTTGAATGCGAAGACCAGACCGAGATCGACCACCTTTGGGCGGAACTGTCGGCTCATCCCGAGGCCGAAGCGTGCGGGTGGTGCAAGGACCGGTTCGGCGTCTCCTGGCAGATCAACCCGAAAAACATGGGCGAGCTGATGAAGCGCCCCAACGCCTTTGAAAAAATGCTGGGCATGAAGAAGCTGATCATCGACGACTTCTAAGCCACGCTCCAGCACGATCGCTACCGGTCACGTGACGAGAGCACGCAGAACTCATTGCCCTCCGGGTCGGCCAGCACCGTCCACGTCACCTCGGACCCATCTTGACCGACGTCAACCCGCCGCGCGCCAGCATCGATGAGCCACTGAATCTGCGCGTCTCGATCATCTTCCAGGTGCGGCGCCAGGTCGATGTGCAGCCGATTCTTCACGGTCTTGCCCTCCGGCACCGGCACGAATACTAGTCCCGGCGGCACGTGATGCCAGCGGTGCGCTGGGACAGGTTCTTCCATATCTAGGTCCGCGGGCATGTCATTCGGGATGATGACCGCCTCGTCGTCTGCCTCGAAGATCAACCGCCAATCCAAAACGTCGGCCCACCAGCGCGCTTGCGCAGCGACGTTGTGGCAGTCAATGACGATGCTGTACCAGCGCAATTTCATGACAGCGGCCTCTCCGTTGTGCGGACACCCGGGCAGTACCCACAGGTCCACCCATGGTGACGGACGCCACACCTAGATCTCAAGCGCCCGTGGACCACGGAAAATCAAAAGTAAAAGACACTTGACGTCAAGTATGTTTTACAGTCATGCTGAGGTGACCACGGTTCCCCACGAGAAAGCGAGACAAGATCATGTCTCACACCGACACCTCCACGAAGCATCTCTTCGGGCTCAGCCGCTTCGGCGGCGGCCCGGCAACACTGATCCTCACCAGCCTGCTCGCCGGCCTCGTCACCTCAATGCTCATTGCCGTCGTCGCTGTATGGCTGGATCCCACTGGCACGCGCTCACCGCTGCTTCTCTTCATGGTGGTTACCCTGGCCACCCTCGGACCGGCCAGTGCCGGATGGTGGGTGGCCTTCGTCGACCGCTCCACCCTGCGCGGAGCGACCCCTCGCCCGGAGGAGTCCGTCGAGGGCCTGTGGCTGCAACGATCCCTGGCGGCAGCTTTTGGTATTTGTTTCGCCGTCGTGGGCCTCGGCTCCGGAGTGATCGCCGTGGCGCACTGGAGCGTGCCTTCGGATGTGCTGCTACTCAGTGTCTGCGCTCTGATGATGCTGTCCGCGGCGGGCAGCTACCTTGTCATCCGCGCCAAGGAATCCTGATGCGCAATGACATCCGCGAGTTCCGTGCCCGCACCGGCTGGTCGCAGCAGGCCCTGGCGGATCGGCTCGGCGTCTCGCGCCAGACCGTGATTTCCCTGGAAAAGGGGCGCTTCGACCCATCGCTGCCGCTGGCCTTTCGGTTGGCCGAGACCTTCGATTGCCGCATCGAGGACCTCTTCTTCCCGAACGAAGAAACGGAAGACCAGTGACCGGCATCGCGACCGACAGCGACGCGCAGTCACAGCACCTTCCAAAGCGGGCTAGACTGGTGGCGCAAGCACGCGGAGCACTCGGCAGCTCACCTCATTCTCGGCTCTGACCACACCAGAACAGATCTTGGAACGGGTTCGCTGAGCGTGAGACGGCACCGATGGCACACCGCGCGCAGATCACGTCAGCACCACCGTGTACAGGAGCATCGAATGCCCACCATCGTCGTTGATGTCATGCCCAAGCCAGAGATCCTGGACCCTCAGGGCAAGGCCATCGCCGCCAACCTCCCCCGCCTCGGATTCACCTCGTTTGAGTCCGTTCGCCAGGGCAAGCGCTTCGAGCTCACCGTGTCCGGTGAGGTCACCGAGCAGGTTCTCGCCGAAGCCCGCACCGTCGCCGAGGAGATGCTCTCCAACCCGGTGATCGAAGACGTGGTGAACGTAGCGGTGCTCTCCGACGATGCTGGAGAGGCCTGATGTCCACCACAGCGAACGAGCTGCCCCTGATCGGCGACTACTCTGCGGCTGAAACACCGCTGTCGGGTGCGAAAATCGGCATCGTCACCTTCCCCGGAACCCTCGACGACGGCGACGCCGCGCGAGCGGTGCGCTTGGCCGGTGGCGAGCCTGTGTCCCTGTGGCACGCCGACACTGACGCCGCACGCAGCCTGGCCGGCGTGGACGCCGTCGTCATTCCCGGCGGATTCTCCTACGGCGACTACCTGCGTGCCGGAGCAATCGCCCGCTTCGCCCCCATTATGGAAGCGATTATCAATGCCGCCGGCGGCGACACCGGTGACGGTTCCGAGGTCGCACTGCCCGTGCTGGGCATTTGCAACGGCTTCCAGATCCTCACCGAGTCGCACCTGCTGCCCGGCTCGATGATCAAGAACGACCACCTGCGCTTCATCGCCCGCGATCAGCCGCTGCGCGTGGAAAACATCAACACCGCCTGGACCTCCGGCTTCGCCCAGGACCAGGAGATCACCGTCGTGCTGAAGAACCAGGACGGCCAGTACGTGGCCGACACGAACACCCTGGATGAGCTAGAAGGCGAAGGCCGCGTCGTGTTCCGCTACGTCGGCTGGAACCCGAACGGCTCCCGCAATGACATCGCCGGCATCACCAACGGCGCCGGCAACATCGTCGGCCTCATGCCCCACCCCGAGCACGCCGTGGAAGCCGGATTCGGCCCCGATTCCGCCGCCGGCCTGCGCACCGGCACCGACGGGCTGACCGTGTTCACCTCGGTGCTGTCCGCCGTCGCCCAGACTTCCGGAGGAACCCTGTGACCACCGAGTTCAACATCGACACCGTCGTCAATGCAGCCTCGACCCCTGAGACCGAGCTGCCCTGGGCCGAGCTGGGCCTGAAGGAGAACGAGTTCGAGGAGATCAAGCGTATTCTCGACCGTCGCCCCACCGCGGCCGAGCTGGCCATGTACTCGGTGATGTGGTCGGAGCACTGCTCTTACAAGTCCTCCAAGGTGCACCTGCGCCAGTTCGGTGACAAGCTCACCGAGGAGATGAAGAAGGACCTGATGGTCGGCATCGGCGAGAACGCCGGTGTGACCGATCTCGGCGACGGCTGGGCCGTGACCTTCAAGATCGAGTCCCACAACTCGCCCTCCTACGTGGAGCCCTACCAGGGTGCGGCCACCGGTATCGGCGGCATCGTGCGCGACATCATCTCCATGGGTGCCCGCCCCGTCGCGGTGATGGATCCGCTGCGCTTCGGCGACATCGACCACCCCGACACCGCCCGCGTCATGCACGGCGCCGTGGCCGGCATCGGCGGCTATGGTAACTCGCTGGGCCTGCCGAACATCGGCGGCGAAATGGTCTTTGACTCCACCTACCAGGGCAACCCGCTGGTCAACGCCCTGGCCGTGGGCGTGCTGCGCCACGAGGATCTGCGCCTGGCCAACGCCTCAGGCGTGGGCAACAAGGTGGTGCTCTTCGGTGCCCGCACCGGCGGCGACGGCATCGGTGGCGCCTCCGTGCTGGCCTCGGAGTCGTTCGACGACACCAAGCCCTCGAAGCGCCCCGCCGTGCAGGTGGGTGACCCCTTCTCCGAGAAGGTCCTCATCGAGTGCTGCCTCGAGCTGTTCAAGGGCTCCCTCGTCGAAGGCATCCAGGATCTCGGTGCCGCCGGCATCTCCTGCGCCACCTCCGAGCTGGCCTCCAACGGCGAAGGCGGCATGCACGTCGAACTCACCGACGTGCTGCTGCGCGACCCCACCCTGACCCCGGGCGAAATCCTGATGTCGGAGTCCCAGGAACGCATGATGGCCGTGGTCACCCCCGAGAACGTCGAAGCGTTCGAAGCCGTGATGGCCAAGTGGAACGTCGAGTTCTCCTGGCTGGGCGAGGTCACCGACACCGGCCGGCTGATCATCGACTGGAACGGTGAAACCATCGTCGACGTCGACCCCCGCACCGTGGCCCACGACGGCCCCGTGTACGAGCGCCCCTACGCCCGTCCCTCCACCCAGGATGCCCTCGAGGCGGACACGTTCCGCTCCTCCGAGGCCGCCCAGTCGCTGCCCAGCACCGGCAGTGAACTGCGCGAATCCCTGCTGGAGCTGATGAGCCAGCCGAACCTGGCCGACAAGTCCTGGGTCACCTCCCAGTACGACTCCTACGTGCGCGGCAACACCGCCCTGGCTGCCCCCGACGACGCCGGCGTGATCCGCGTGGACGAGGAAACCGGAATGGGTATCGCCGTCTCCACCGACTGCAACAACCGCTATTCCTATTTGAACCCCTACGTGGGTGCACAGCAGGCGCTGGCGGAGTCCTACCGCAACCTCGCCACTACCGGCGCCGTGCCCAAAGCCGTCTCTGACTGCCTGAACTTCGGTTCCCCGGAAGATCCAGACGTGATGTGGCAGTTCGCCGAAGCCGTGCGTGGCCTCTCCGACGCCTGCCTCGAGCTCGGCATCCCGGTGACCGGCGGCAACGTGTCCCTGTACAACCAGACCGGGGCCACCGCCATCCACCCCACCCCTGTGGTCGCCACCCTGGGCCAGTTCGACGACGTCGCCCGCCGCACACCCTCGGGCTTCCAGCGCGACGCCGATGGCCAGGCCGTGTACCTACTCGGCGTCACCCGCGATGAGCTCGACGGCTCCGAATTCGCCAACATGCGCGGCCACCTCGGCGGCGTGCCCCCGCAGGTGGACCTCGCTCAGGAGCGGCTGCTCGGCGAGCTGCTGATCAACATGTCGCGTGACGGCATGATCGACGCCGCCCACGACCTCTCCGAGGGCGGCCTGGGCGCCGCACTGTCCGAGACGGTGCTGCGCTTCGGCGTCGGCGCCCGGGTGAACCTGGCCGAGCTCACCGAGCGCGACGGCATCGACCCCTTCACCGCACTGTTCTCCGAGTCCCAGGCACGCACCCTGGTCTCAGTGCCCCGCAGCGAAGAGGTCCGGTTCAAGGACATGACCACCGCGCGGAACTTCCCCGTGCTGCGCCTGGGCGTCGTCGACGTCGAGTCCGAAGCACTGGAGATTCAGGACCAGTTCACCCTGCCGATCGCCGAACTCCGCGAGCGCTGGGCCAACACCCTGCCACAGCGCTTCGGCCTGGCTGACCAGGGCTGATCCAACCCCATCTCATCACCACACCAGTCACGGCGGGCGTCTCCACACCGGAGACGCCCGCCGTGGCGATGAGCTACGTCACCATCTCCCCGCACCTCTTGAAGTCGGAGGGTTCCTTCCGTAGGTTCTACCCTGTCGGCTGGAGCGCACCCGGAGCCGATCCGCCCCTGACACGTCGCAGGTTGCTTGTTGCAGCCTGCCTCCTCGAGAGGATCGCCATCCTGCATTCCCCCGCTCCATCCTCTTCCTGCTTCTGGCCTGCCTGCGACCGGCACCCGCACGCACCACAGCCGGGAAACTCCACCTCGTCCTTGGCCACCGGGCAGCGCTCCCGATCCGTGATTCACGTGCGCTGGATAGGGCCCGATGCGGACCTCGATGCCTCATTCAACGTGCTGCAGACGACGGCGCCTGTACACCAGCGCCGGGCCCGGCTCCCCCTGCATGTGCTCTTGCAACGCTGTGCCGCCACGGTGCTGGTGATCACGGGAGTGTCCGTCACCCTCGCCGCTGGCGTACTGATGGTGGCGATGACGTCTGGTGGTCCTCTCTAGCCACGTGGAGCAGGGCATCCTCTCGATAAAAATTTAGACGAAAGTCTAGACCTGGCCACTTTCCATTGCGACGCCACTGAGCTTCAACTTACTGTCGAAGAACACACACCCTCGATCCATGAAGAAGGGCCATTTCATGAGCAAGCACGTCGATGCGAAACAGCAGCGCACCGCCTTGATCATCCTGAGCGCCATGACGGTGGTGCTGCTCTACTGCCTCCATATCGCCGGCGCTTTCAGCGGACCCCTGATGACCGCCATCGTGTGGTTCTTCGGCATGGGCCTCGCTGCGTTCTTGCTTCTCAAGGCCGTTCTGCCGCTCCTGGCAGATCATCGCGGTTAAGTGACTATCCTGACCGCGGAGAACCCGATGCCCCAGCCCAACGTTGCACCCATCCGAGTCGTTGTTGCCGACGACCAGCCGCTGATGTTGCGCGCACTCGCGGAACTGATTGAACGAGCACCACAAATGGAAGTCGTGGGCCGGGCGTCTCATGGTGTCGAAGCGTTGGAGCAGGTGCAGGCAACGGAACCGGATGTCGTCCTGACTGATCTGGACATGCCCGAACGCAATGGGGTCGAACTGATCGAAGATCTTCAGGCCTACCCGGCCATCAAAACCCTTGCGCTCACGACGTTCTCCTCCACCGATTGGGTCATCGCGGCATTGCAGGCCGGAGCTTCCGGCTACCTCGTCAAGGACGCCGCACCCGACGAGATCGTCGATGCTATCCGCCAAGTGCTCACCAACACCATGGTGGTGTCTCCCGCCGTGGTCAAATTGCTCTCCCAGCACGTTATTAATCAGCGCGGAGGGGCGGCGAATCCACCTCCCGGAGGCGTTCCTCAACTCAACGATCGCGAGCAAGCGGTGGTCGAACTTCTCGCCATGGGGATGAGCAACCGCGAGATCGCCGACGAGCTCTTCCTCTCAGAAGGCTCCGTCAAGCTGCAGTTACGCAATGCCTGCCAAAAACTTCACGTCCGCGACCGAGTTCAGCTCCTGGTGCGCGCCGTGGAATGGGGCATCGCTTCACCTCGCCTGGGCAAAGGCCGCCAGCACCTCGCTGGCCGCTTCTAAAGGCCCACCAACACCAGAGAAAAGGCACCACCATGTCACTCACCTCAACTCTCGCTTCCTCCATTGCCGCCGTTACCCTGGCTGCTTCGAGCCTGACCGCTCTGCCAGCCACTGCGGAGGCAAACAATGTCACAGCCAACGTCGCTCCGGCGGCAGTCAACGTGGTGGCTCCCATGTGGATCCATCGGACCGTCTGTCAGTTGCTTCGCCCCATCTACAGGGGCTGCTAAATCTGACCACCAGAAGTGAATAAAATTCGCCGACACAACTGAGGAGTCACACGACTAGAGTTGATCGTGTGATCCTCAAACCTTTTCGAAGCCGCAACGACTTCGCTGAGTGGAACCGTGACACCAGCGCGGGTTCCCTGTCTCCCTGGATCACCATCGTCCTGGCCGTCTTCGCCGCCGTCATGACGACGGATGTATTGAGGGACCGTTCACTGGAAGACCCTGTGGACGCGTTTGTGATTCTTACGACGCTGATTACTTATGCGGCCGCATCTGTAGTCACCCGCCGGCCGTGGACGGGCATGATCATCTTCCTTGCCAGCAGCGTGACCTTGGCGTGGCTCGTCGAGTCCGGAGTTGCGCTTTTACTCGCCTTCGCCGTGACTTTAGCCATGATCTTCATCTGTGGCACCGCTCTGTTGCAGGTCACCACGACGGTGTTGTTCACGGCTTGGCCCTTCGTCGTGTCTCTCTTGGTGCATGATGATCTATCCCTCGTTCACGCTGCCGCAGTCATCGGAGTTCCGGTAGTGTGCATCGGTTACGCTATCGGTCGATTTCGTCGTGCCATGGTTCTCGCAGAGAAGAGGAACCAGGAGCTCGAGGAACAGAAACTGCACATCCGAGCGCGTGAACGCGAATCACTGGCGCGCGATCTGCACGACATCGTTGCGAATCAGCTCACCAGCATGACGCTGGTAGCAGGCAGCCGCGCCCACAGCGATCGGCTCGAAGACCTGCAAGAGGCACTCACCGAAATCAAGGGACTGAGCCGGGAAGCCCTGATCGAGCTACGCAAACTGCTGGATGTCTTGCGCACGAATGAGTCCCCAGCCGGCCCTGGCGACGGCAGCCGTTTGGACTTCCAGGGCATCGAATCTGGACTCCAGCACGTGGTGACTCGCCTCGAAGAGTTCGATTTCACGGTCGAGCTGACCTCGAATCTGTCCCAGAAGTCACCACTGAGTGCATCGACCGTGGACGCGATTCTGCGCATCCTGCAGGAGTGCTCCACTAACGCCATGAAGTACGCACGCTCCTCATCGACGATCCAGGTCTACTTGGAGCGTGACAAGGAAAAGGTGAGCCTGAGCTTCACCTCCGCACTCCCCCAACACATCCGGACTCGGCGCCGAAGCCTTGAGCTGTCTTCGGGCCAGGGGCTCCTCGGCATCCGCGAGCGCGTAGCGCTCCTGGGCGGTGAAGCGAGCATCGGCCCAGTCCATGAAAGATGGGTCGTTGAAGCGTCCTTCCCGGTCTGAGGCATCTGTGAACGCGAACTACCGCTTCGTTTTGTCCTTCCAGTAGCCCGACGAGTACCCGTCGGCTTTCTCCAGTTCCCACGTCTCACGCATCCAGCGCCTCAGTGGTCGGATTGCTGTCGATTCAGCGGCGATCCAGGCGAAGGCCTCCCCCTCAGGACGCGGCAGTTTCATGACCGCTGCACTGAGGTTGTCCTCCCGGCTGAGCCACGTCACGGTCATTCCAGGTGGCGCAGACAGCTGCTGGAACGACCCCGGGCTGGGCGCCTGGACGAAAACATGTCCCTGAGCCGTACTGGGCAATTGCTCAAGCCACCGAGAGACACCGGGCAAGCCGGTCTCGTCGCACACCATCAGGTAGAAGTCGTAGTCATAGGACACGCGGTACCCCGATTTCGGCCCGAGCACATAGGTGGTCTCGCCCGGGAGCACCGAACGGGCCCAATCGGTTCCGGGGCCCTTGTCGTGAAGGGTCACGTTGATTTCGATTGCACCCGATTCTGGCCAGAACTGACGAATCGTGTACTTCCGCGACGGCGGAGCCGGCTTCGCCCACACCGGCCATTCCCCGTGCTTCGTTTCGCGCCACTGGGGTTCCGGAATCTGAGCGGCCCCGCTCGGAGGCACCACCACACGCACGTACTCTCCCACCAGTTGCCGGGATTCCGGACGACGTTCCGGTTCGACCGGTGCCAGCACAATACGTTGCACCGTGGGTGACAGTGGTTCGGTTTCCTGCACCGTCATCGCAGCAATCCCCGAGCGCAAGCCCACCTTGCGGATCGGGCGCGGGCGATCAGAACGGCGAGCCTGTTCTTCCCCATGTTTCGCCTTCTTCAGCTTCTTCGAGGACTTCTTATCTTTCTTGTCGCTCTTGTCTTTTTTCACTGTCGAGCCCTTGCCTACGATGCCGCACCTCCACTACTCGCTGCGGCCGACGTCGTACGACCGGTTTCTCCCATTATCCGCCTGATTTCACCTCACTCGACATTAAGTCGGCCAGGGCCTGGCGACGAGAAGAGCTCGTCTTCAGGAGCGACAACCTGGTAATACTGACCCGTGGACAGTGCATACGGACTTTCGGAGCGACCACTGTGAATCAGACCCCAGCATCTGGCGCGACAACAGCAAACTCGATGGTGCCGACCAGCACAAGACGTCGCGGCACCTTAGTCAGTGTCGGGCTCGGCATGATCTTGTTGCTCGCGGCTGTTGTCTTGATCTTTGCCCCGCCATCGGGTGACGAAGTGGCGGACAGCGACTGGACTATCACTGTCTCCTGTGCCTCCGCAGCCCTTGGCGACGACAGAGTCCAAGGCAACGCCCCTAGCGAGCGGTTCGACGGGCTCTCCACTAACCTGCGAATGACCTGCATGACCGGACGTCAGCAGCACAGCGGAGCAGCACTTCTGCTGACCGTGCTCGGCAGTACATCACTCATCATCGGCGCCACCCGGCGCTCCTGATCAGCTCTCTCCGGCGTCATCGGGCAATACCGACCAACCGTTTAGGACCGTCAGGCGCAGGTAATATCTGCGGCGGCCAGGTAGATTCTTTCCCAGACCTGTCCCACAACAAAGGAGAATCCATGGCTGCTCCCAGCCCCGGCTATTCGATCACCGCCCGTGTGTCGACCCCCGCCACCTTCACTGCCACTTCGGACGTCACCAACGCGATCGCCGCCACCGGCGCCCAGATCACCGCGGTCGACGTCGTGGAATCATCCCACGCAGGACTGACCATTGATGTCTCCTGCAACACCCGCGACCGCGCGCACGGTGATGAGATCCGCGCCGCCGTCGACGCGCTGGACGGCGTCACCGTCGGCAACATCTCCGACCGGACCTTCCTCATGCACCTGGGCGGCAAGCTCGAGACCACCGCACGCGTGCCGCTGCGCAACCGTGACGACCTTTCCCGCGCCTACACCCCCGGCGTGGCCCGCGTCTGCCAGGCCATAGCGAAGAACAAGGCCGACGCCCGCAACCTGACCATCAAGAAGAACACCGTCGCCGTCGTCACCGACGGAACCGCGGTGCTGGGCCTGGGCGACATTGGTCCCGAGGCCGCCATGCCGGTGATGGAAGGCAAGGCTGTGCTGTTCAAGCAGTTCGCCGGCGTCGACGCCTGGCCGGTGGCCCTGGACACCAAGGACACCGAAGAGATCATCGCGATCTGCAAGGCTATTGCGCCCGCCTACGGTGGCATCAACCTGGAGGACATCTCCGCTCCGCGCTGCTTCGAGATTGAAGCGCGCCTGCGCGAAGAGCTCGACATTCCGGTCTTCCACGATGATCAGCACGGCACCGCCATCGTCACCCAGGCCGCCCTGGTGAACGCGCTGAAGGTCGTGGACAAGAAGATCGAAGACATCCGCATCGTGGTGTCCGGGGTGGGCGCGGCAGGCACCGCCATCATCAAGCTGCTGCAGGCCTCCGGCGCGAAGCACATCACTGCGGCGGGTCGCTCCGGTGTGATCGAGCGCGGTTCCGAGCATGCCGATGCTCATCGCAACTGGCTGGCTCAGAACACCAACGAGGAGGGCTTCTCCGGCACTCTGAAGGAGGCCGTGGTGGGAGCTGACGTCTTCATCGGTGTGTCCGCACCGAATCTGCTGGACGCCTCTGACATCGAGAAGATGAACGACGGAGCCATCGTTTTCGCTATGTCCAACCCGGACCCGGAGGTCTCCCCCGAGGCCGCTGCCAAGCATGCTGCTGTGGTGGCCACCGGTCGCTCGGATTTCCCGAACCAGATCAACAACGTGCTGGCCTTCCCCGGATTCTTCCGTGGACTGCTGGATGCCGGCGCCAGCGACATCGTGGACGAGATGCTGGTGGTGGCCGCCGAGGCGATCGCTTCCTGCGTATCCGATGAAGAGCGCAACCCGAGCTTCATCATCCCCTCGGTGTTCGACCCTGAGGTGTCCACCCGCGTGGCAGAAGCTGTGGCCAAGGTCGCCCGCGACCAGGGTGTGGCCACGCTGTAACCACCGAAGCTGCACCCCGCCCCGCCCTGTGCGTGCGGTGCCTCTATTCGTCACTCACATAGAGCGACTCGACGTCGAGAGGGTCCGTCGCCATGCCGTACTTCAACATCAAGTCATAGACCTGCTGAAGAGTCTCCGTCGGCAGATCCGTGTGTGCAGGCTCGAGGCGAATGCGCTGGGCCACAGCCTCGTCCATGTTCAATGACGAGGCGATCGAAGAACGCAGCGCGTCCTCGTCTTCCCAAGCGGCCTCCGTGGATTCCGTCAACGCGTCTGTAAATGCCTGGATCACCTCCGGATTTTCTTCCGCGAAGGCCGACGAGGTGAAGGCGATCGTCAGCGGCATGCTCTCCATGGCCACCTGGTTCGGATGACCCACCACGACATTCTCAGGGTCCTCTAGTGCCATTCCCAAGAACGGATCCGGTATCCACACCGCGTCGACGTTCCCCTCTTCCAGCTGCGGCAGCATGTCAGGGAAAGCCATCTCGTTGAAGCGCACGCTCGACGGATCTCCGCCTTGCTGATCCACGGACTCCAAAATCGAAAGATCACCGAGAGTATGCAGGGCGTTGACGGTGACCACCCGGTTCTCCAGATCGGTGAACTCTTCGATTCCCGAATCCGCACGCGTCACCACGGCGTTGATGTCCTCCCCGGACGCCGACGACCACGAATATCCGGAGATCACCTTTACATCGAGTCCCCGCTCCGCCGCCGTGAGCACTGACATGGGGTTGCCAACCGCGATCGCCAGCGATTGATTCTGCACGGCAGGCAACAGCTCTGCCCCGCCTTGTCCTTCCACCAACTCGACGTCGAGTCCATGCTCGGCGAAGATTCCCTCGCTCACTCCGAACCGCAGCTCGGCTGACGAGGCGATGGGGAGCGTGCCCACCGAGATGGTGGTCAGTTCCTCGGCGCCACTGCCATTCGCAGTCGGGCCATCATCCCCGGACGGAGACCCATCGCCGCATCCCGTCAGGATGACTATCGCACACCCTGCTACGGATCCAAGCAGGAGACGTCGGTGACGGACATCCTTCTCCACTCGGTTGGCCGATTTTCTCATCACTCTCTCCTGTCTCTGCTGATGCGGTCTCATGGCTCAAACCTCGAGCCTGAACACGTCTAGTGCGATGTCTTCGAAGAACGCCTTCTTCTCCGCGCCAGACAGCGGTAGATTGTCCTGCTCGACGACTTCCGCGACGTCGAACTGGTAGGGGTAGTCCATGGCATACATGACGCGATCTGCACCGACCACGCTGCGGACGAACATGATCTGCTCTGTCCAGGGCATGCCGCTGGTGGTGATCCAGATATTCGACCTCAGATACTCCGAGGGTTTCTTCTCCAGTGGCCGAATAGCGTCGTACCGTCCCGAAGCGACTTGTTTCGCGTGCATATGATCGATCCTGGGGGCCCAGAACGGCAGCGCCTCTCCGAGGTGACCAACCACCACGCGAAGTTGCGGCAGGCGATCGAAAAGTCCCGAGGTGATCATCCGGAGAAGGTGGAATCCAGTCTCAACGCCGAAGCCGAAAACGGCTCCGTCCAAGCCGGCCTGATGAAACGGCTCGATCATCGCATTGGGAGGCGTGCTCGGATGCAGATACAACGGGACGTCCAACTCGACGCACCGCTCCAGCACCGGGAAGAAGTCCGGGTGGTCCAAATATCGTCCACGAATGTGCGAGTTGGCGATCAGGCCTTTCAGCCCCAATTCGGTGACGGCGCGCTCCAACTCACCGGCGCCAGCGTCCTCAGACTCGAAGCTCACGGCGGCCAGAGCTGAAAACCGGTCAGGGTGGTCTTGGCATGCCTCAGCGAGTCGATCGTTCGTCAGGGAGGCGATTCGACTGCCTTCGTTGGCATCCAACACCTGAGTTCCCGGTGCGGTCAGCGCTAGCACTTGATGGTCGATTCCAGACTCATCCATATCGCGAATTCGTCGTTCGCCAGCATCCTGGAGTCGAGCGACCACATCGCGCGGCTGCGGATGCTCGCTGCCGAGGAAGTATCCGACCAGGCTATTGAAGCCGAGGTCCGGGTTGGTGCCGTCACGCAACTGCTGGCGGTACAGCTCGTACATCTCGGGCAATGCGTAGGCCTCTTCGGTCGCAATACGCAGATAGCCTCGGTCACCTCCAGCACGCAATTTCTCGGGCGTTGAGGGCGCTGGATCTGTCATGGTGTCTCCCTTGATCACGGTCATGTCCGAACGAGATGTCCGGCTGAACCGAAGTCTAGGGAGACGGCGAATCGAGGAAGTACGTCCGGGTGCAGATTCCTGAATTAGGAAGACTTCTGTCCACCACACCGGGAGAAGTGAGCACGACCCCCTTGATTATCCGTCATCCCAGTGGTCCAATTTCCACAATCAGGAAATGGGGATTCCATGCTTCAAACAGCCGAACGAACGCTCCACACCGTGAAGCTGGTGGCCACGCGAGGTCACATCACGTTGACCCAGCTGGCCCACGAACTCGACATCAGTCCATCGATGGCGCACCGAATACTGTCGACCTGCGTCGCCCAAGGCTTCCTCTCCCAGTCCGGGCGCGGGACCGCGTACGGCGTGGGCTCTGCGCTGCGCCAACTCGCCATCAACGTCGATCGCGGCACAGATCTGACCGCAACATTGGAACCCACGCTACGAAAAGCGGCACGGAAACTGCTGGAAACCTGTCATCTGATGGTCCTGGAAGGAACCGACATTCGGTTCATCCTGTCTGTTGAAGGCTCGCATCTGGTTCGGATCTCCCGCCCCATCCGCCGCACGACACCAGCCCACGCCACTGCAGGGGGCCGCGCCATCCTCGCTGCGCTGCCCGAGGCTGAACTCCGGCGACGATTCTCGAATCACGATTGGAGCGGAGCGCCCCACTCCCACGTCCAGAATCTTGAAGAGCTGGAGGCGGAGCTTGCCCGTGTTCGACGCCGCACATTCGCCCTGCAGGTCGGCGAAGCTCAATCTGGAGTGGCCGCGGTCGCGCTCCCCGTACATGACTGGTCTGCGAACGTCGTTGCGGCTGCCTCCGTGACCGTCCCCTACCAGCGCATGGCTCAACCCACGGATGCTCACAGTCTGATTGAGCAGCTGCGCCCCTTCGTCGCGCGGATGGAGGAACTCCTGAGACCATCCAACATATTGTGACACTCGTCACCATCACGTAAAGTCGTCAACTATGGAGAATGACAACGTTCTGACGCGCACGTTGGTGGACGAGGCCACTGCCGAAGGCTATGGCCAGTACCGAACCCACCTCGCGCTGATGGACCAGGTGATGAAGACCTTCGATTTCAACGACAACGTCCTATTGCGATTCAGCGAGCGCATCAAGGACGCGCTGGATCCAAACTCCATCATGGCTCCGGGCAAATCCGGGATCTGGGGAGCGCGCTACAGCGACGCAACCCACCAACGTCTTTAACCCATCCACCCACTCATTAAGGAGCTTCACCATGGTCGCAATGACACTGCCGTCTCATCTGCAGCACGCCCAGCATTGGATCGACGGCCGCGAAACACCCAGCAGCGGCGCTCAGCGGATCGACGTGATCAACCCGGCGAACCAGTCGGTGATCGCGTCCACACCTGCCGGCACGATTGCCGACGTCGACGCCGCCGTCAGCGCAGCTCAGCGCGCATTCCGTGCCGGTTCTTGGTCTCGGATTTCCGGCCGAGAGCGTGCTGCGGTGCTGTTACGTGCTGCCGCAGCACTACGCCAGCAGGCTGATCAGCTCGCGCAAGTCGAGAGCATGGACGTCGGCAAGCCGATCAGCTTTGCCACCGCCGTTGACGTCAATACCGCGGCGGAAACTTACGAATATGCCGCAGCACTGGCGCAGCAGCTTGACGGCGCCGTCCGGCGCACCCCGTTGCCGGCGCATGCGTACACCCAGCGGGAACCACTGGGCGTCGTCGCCGCCATTACGCCGTTCAATTTTCCGCTGATTCTGTCCACCACCAAGATCGCCTTCGCCCTGGCCGCCGGCAACACGATCGTGCACAAACCCGCGGAAGATACCCCGCTCTCGGCACTGTTCGTGGCTCGCATTCTGACCGAGGCTGGGGTTCCTGACGGGGTCTACAACCTGGTCACCGGCTATGGGCGAGAGATCGGGGAACATCTGGTGACCCATCCGGACGTCGCCAAAGTCGCCTTCACGGGTTCCAGCACCACCGGAGCGCACCTGGCCGAGCTCGCCGGACGCCACCTCCGTCCGCTGACGGCCGAGTTGGGCGGCAACGCAGCCAATATCGTGTTCGCCGATGCCGACGTGGAGCAAGCCATTCAGACCACGATCTCCGCGTTCGTGTTCAACACCGGCCAGTTCTGCATGGGAGGACCTCGCCTTCTGGTTCAGCGGGATCTGCTCGAGCCGATGCTGGAAGCACTAGCCGCGGCGCTGCCTCATGTTCCGCTGGGTGATCCGTCGCAGCCGGAGACGGTTATCGGCCCGGTGGCCACGTCGCGGCAGCGGGAGAAGATCGCGTCTGCGGTGAAGCAGGCGGTCGACGCGGGGGCAACGCTGGTGACCGGCGGCCAAGCGCTGGATCTGGACGGTGGCCTGTACTTCCAGCCCACCGTGCTGACGGGAGTGGATAACTCTGCGGAAGCCGTCCAGGAGGAGATTTTCGGACCGGTACTCACCGTGCAGGCCTTCGACACCGAAGCCGAGGCGATCGAGCTGGCGAACTCCACCCGCTACGGTCTGGCAGCAGGGGTGCAGACCACCGATATCTCACGCGCTCACCGCGTCGCCGACGCCCTGGAGGCCGGCATCGTGTGGGTGAATAGCTGGGCCATGCTCGACCCGGCCATGCCCTTCGGTGGTGTCAAAGACTCTGGGTGGGGACGTGAGAATGGACCAGAGCAGATGGAATCCTATACCCGCACCAAGTCCGTCATCATCGCGCTGGCTCCGGATCCGGAAGCCGAAGCATCGAACTGAGCGTGCTAGAGAACCACGAAGTTTTCGTCGAGATTCACGCCACCGGCCTACGCCACACCGACCTGAGTGTGGCCAGCGGAGGTCAGCCGGTCTTGGTTCCCTCGACCGGGTGACCTTGCTCGCCGCGCTGACTCACCGGAACCGGTTTGTGCGGTCGTGACGCCCGCGTCGATTCAGTCGGCGCGGGCGTTTCCGTCCGCCCTGAACCACGAGGCCCATGATGCAGCACCAGGCGCCCACGGCGGCGAGCCCGCCAAAAATCCATTGCCCGACCGGCCAGTCCGGGGTGAGGAACAATCCCAGGATGCCGACGACGAGCAGGGCGGACCCCAAGCCAACCAGGCGGGACGGTTTCTCGATGAAGGACATACCTTCAGCCTATCCGGCGGGGCGAGGGAATGCTTCCCCTCGCTCCGGGCGTTGTGCTGAAGGTGACCACCTTTGATCGCATCCCCGCCACGGCCCGGGTGCCCCTGTCTCTGCTGGATCGCGCCAACACCCGACGTCGGGGCGGCGTCGCCGTCGAACCCAGCCAGATCCTCGCTGACGTTATCACCCGCGCCCAGGCTGCGGAGGCGCTGGGCTTCCACCGTTTCTGGGTGGCAGAGCATCACGCAGTGCCGGGAATCGCCGGCTCAGCGCCCACCGTGCTGATGGCGGCACTCGCCGCGCGCACGGAACGCATCCGTATCGGCTCCGGCGGCATCATGTTGCCGGACCACCAGCCACTCGTAATGGCTGAACAGATCGCTACCCTGCAAGCCCTCGCCCCCGGCCGCATCGACGCCGGGCTCGGTTCCTCGGTCGGATTCACCGCGCCCGTGCCTCGGGCGCTACGACAGGACGATTCGGCCCGCTTTGACGCCGGCGACCAGGCACGCGAACTGATCGCCTACCTCGATGATCGTCACGACGACGGCGCCGAAGTCACCGCCCAGCCGGCAGATCGGTCACAGACCCCACTGTTTGTTCTGGCGTCATCACGGTCCATCCCGCTCGCCGCGCAACTGGGTACTGGGGTGGTGGTGGGCGGCCCTGGTCTCATGGCAGCTGCACGGGACGCCGACCCGGGGGAACACCATGAGGGCATTGCCACTTACCGGCGAGATTTCGTCCCCTCGGAGCACCGGCGCCAGGCACCGTGGGTGGTGGTGGCCGTCTCGGTCGCCGTCGCCGACAAAGCCGAAGACGCGGCCCAGCTGGCACTGCCGGAAGCCTGGGCACTGACTCGTTCGCGCACCGTCGGTTCTTTCGAGCCGTTGCAACCGGTCGACGAGCTAGACCTCGCCGGCTTGAGTGACCGCGAGCGTCGTCGTCTTCATGAACACCTGGATCAGGTCATCACGGGCACACCCGACCAGGTCCGTGAACAGCTTGAGCGGCTCATCGACTTCGCCGGTGCGGACGAGGTGTTGGTGAGCGGTGGCATGGCGGACCCCGCAGCCCAACGGCGCAGCGACGAACTTCTGGCCCAGGTGTGGGGAGTCTGAGGGGATTCTCACCGTATTCTCAGCGCACCGGTCATTGACCTTTACCGCGGCGACTCGCAAAAATGGGGCAGAGTAACGGGATGGAACAACCCATCTCGTCGTCTGTGCGAAAGATAGAGGTAGACCATGAAGCTTTTCAGCGTCCGTCGACTGTTCACCCTCGGTGCGGGTGCCGCCATCGGCTACTTCGCCGGCTCCCGTGAAGGCCGCCGCAAGGCCGAAGAGATCGCCCGCCAGGCTCAAGATTTCTGGACAGACCCGAAGACCCAGCGTCAGGTCCACGATGTGGCGGAGAAGGCCACCGACGCCGTCAAGGAGAAGGCTCCCCAGTTCGGCGATGCCGCCGAGAAGGCCGCCGGATTCGTGGACAAATCCACCGGCTACTCCTCCGATGACGCTGCAACGGTCGCTGACCCGGACACCGTTTCCGATCCGGCCGAATCCCTGGAAGCAGAAGGCGGCGGCAACCCGGAGGCACCGGGTAAGCACACCGCCGGTAGCTGATCCGGCACACCGTTCATTCAATGGCGGGGGGGGGGGGGGGGGGGGGGGGGGGGGGGGGGGGGGGGGGGGGGGGGGGGTTGGGGGGGGGGGGGGGGGGGGGGGGGGGGGGGGGGGGGGGGGGGGGGGGGGGGGGGGGGGGGCCGCCCCCCCCCCCCCCCCCCCCCCCCCCCCCCCCCCCCCCCCCCCCCCCCCCCCCCCCCCCCCCCGCCATTGGTCTAGCCGTATTTGGGGCGTGATCAGGCGTTCACACGGTTCCGGAGGATGAACTTCGAGGCGTAGTGGTTGTCCTTGAAGTGATCGCCCTCGCCATGCAGCTTGTTGCGCAGCGTACCCTCGGTGTATTCGGTCTTGTAGCGGCCGAGCTTCTGCAGCTCCGGCACCACGTACTCGACGATGTCCTCGAAGGTCCCCGGGGTGATGTGGTACGCCAGGTTGAAGCCGTCGACGTCGGTCTCGTCCTGAATCCGGACCAGCTCCTTGGCGACCGTCTCGCCGGAACCGATGATGACGGGGCCGAATCCGCCCACGCCGCACCATTCGGCCAGCTGACGCACGGTCCACTCGTTGCCTTCATCGCCGGACGCCTTCTTGAAGGTCTCCACGGCCGACTGGATGGCGTTGGATTCGATCTCGCCGATCGGCTCGTCCAGCTCGAATTTGGAGAAGTCGGCGCCCATCCAGCCGCTCATCAGCACCAGGCCACCCAGCGGATCCACGTACTGGGTCAGCTCGCGGTACTTGGCCCAGGCGTCCTCATCGGTGGCACCGGTGACAATGGTCTGCATGGAGAAGATCTTCACGTCGCCGCCATCGCGGCCGGCATCAATAGCAGCCTGGCGGATCTTCTTCACGGTGCCGGAGATCAGCTCGTCCGTGGGCGAGTTGATGAACACGGCCTCGGCGTGCTTACCGGCAAAGGCACGGCCGCGGGTGGAGGCGCCGGCCTGGTAGATCACGGGGGTGCGCTGCGGCGAGGGCTCGGTCACGGCGATGCCAGGGGTCTTGAAGTAGGTGCCCTCGTGCTCGATGTTGTGCACCTTGGTGTGGTCGACGAAGACGCCGGACTCCTTGTCGTAGAGCACCGCGTCGTCCTCCCAGGAGGATTCGAGCAGCTTGTAGACGACGTCGAGGTACTCATCGGCGTGGTTATAGCGCTCGTCGTGCTCCATCTGGTCGTCCTGACCGATGTTCTTCGCCGCCGAGGGCAGATACCCGGTGACCACGTTCCAGCCCACACGGCCTTCGGTGAGGTGATCGAGGGTGGCCAGGCGGCGAGCGAAGGGGTACGGGTGCTCGTAGGCGGTGCCTGCGGTGACGCCGAAGCCGAGGTTCTGGGTGACCGCCGCCATGGCGGAGACCAGCAGAAACGGGTCGTTCACAGGGGTCTGGGCGCCGGAGGTCAGCGCGGCCTCCGAGCTGGAACCGTAGACGTCGTAGGGGCCGAGCACGTCGGCGATGAACAGCCCGTCGAAGAGCCCGCGCTCCAAAATCTGGGCGAGGTTGGTCCAGTAGGACAGCTTGTTGTAGTCGCGGGCGTGGTCATCCGGGTGGCGCCACAGGCCGGGTGACTGGTGGGCCACGCAGTTCATGTCGAAGGCGTTGAAGAGGATCTTGCGCTGATTCGAGGTTGCGTCGGGCATGAGGAATCTCCTTCCATCGGTTCTGGCATGAGCACCTGCCGGACGGTCCGGTGGTTGCTGCGGCGTCGTGGAGCCAGATCTCTCGGCCGCTCTGGATGGGTACTGTCCGATTCCATCACACATGGGTGGGGGCGGAATGCACTGTGTTGCTTCGTGTATCGATCTGAGGATGGGGCTACCGGACTAGTCGGTCTCCTCATCGTCGGTTTCGCCGACGCCGAGAAACGGCACCGGTTCCACTCGGTTGACCTCCCAGTCGCCGATCATCCGGGCCATGAACGCGGCCGGGTCGTGGGAGGCCAGGGTGCGGGCGTTGCGCCAGTGCCGGTCGAGCTGTAGCTCGTTGGAGGTGGCGGAGGCACCCAGGGTGTCGAAGATGCGGGTACAGATGTCGAGCACCAGGCGCGGGATGACCACGTGGGCCCGCTGGGCGGCCAGGCCGGCCTCGCGCAGTAGTTCCGCGCGCTGGGTCGCAGCCTCCTCGCCGGCGGCCTCGGCATCAGCGGCCAGGTCGAGGTCGCGGCCGACAGCGCGCACCAGCTCCTCGACCGTGTGCTGCTGGGCGGAGAGCTCACCGATGATGCCAAGCAGCTGGTCGTCCTCCCGAGCTCGGACCCCTCCGCCGGTGTTGAACACCCGGGATCGGTTGCGGGTGAGTTCGATTCCTTCCTTCAATGCGGCGCGGCCGATTCCGGCCATCAGCGCGAGCAGGGTGATTTCGTGATGGATCGGGACCAGCCCGTTGGGTGGCGGCGGATCGAGGAGGTCTTCCACCCCGGCACCCTTCATTTCGAGGGTGCCGGTGCCGGTGAGGCGTTGGCCGAAGCCGTCCCAGTCGTCTTTCACCTGCACCCGCGGCTGGCGTACTCGCACGAGGGCGAGGGCACGGGCGGCCGAAGCGGAAGTGACCCCGGTGTCGCCGCGACGACGCTGCCGGCGCACGCGGCGTGAGGCCAGCGGCTTGTCGACGAGGGCATTGACGAGGGTCCAGGTGGAGAAGATGGTGCCGGTGGTGTAGTACTTCTCCCCGGTGATGAGCAGGGATCCGGCGTCGTCTTCCCACACTTTGGTGGAGGTGTCGCCGAGCCCGGCGCTGGTCTTCTCGGAGAGGGCGGACCCGCACCATTCACCGTCGATGATGTGGCGGAACCACTTGCGACGCAGCTCGGCGGAGGCCTGCATGCGCACGTGCTCGACGAAGATCAGCTGGCTGCGGGCCAGGTGGGCGGTGTTGGCGTCGAGCTCGGCGAGATCGATCAGCAGGCGCAGCGCCGTCTCGTGACCCGCGCCGGCGCCGCCGTCCTCGGTGTCCACCGTGAGCGCACCGAATCCGCGTGAGCGCAGGGACTCCATCGGCGAGAAGGGCAGGTGGCGTCCGGTTTCGCGGGCGAGCTCGCCGCGGGCGATGTCGTCGAAGATATCACGATACTGCTCGCGCAGGCGACGGTAGTCGTGATCGGCGGGGGACGCGATGCGGGTGGTCATCGGGGTGCTTCGCTCCTTCGAGTGGCTCAGACGTCAGGGGTGGGACGGACTGCTCAGTCGGTGGCTTTCGAGAATTCCGCCCAGCTCTCGGCGGAGCTCTCCACGGTGATCGAGCCTTCGTAGGTGACCACGCCGCCGCCCAGGTACTCGTCGTACCACTGCTGAACTTCTTCGGATTGGTAAGCCTCCTGCAGCACCTGAGCTGCTTCGGTGTCGCGGAACTCGGGCTGGGCGGCCACCACCACGGTGAAGGGCACCTTCACTTCGGGGTCTTCTTCGAGCAGCAGCACGGTGTCGTCGATGTCGTAGCCGGCGTCAGCGATGGAGCGGATGAAGCCGAACCCGGCGTCGACGTCGGGCAGTGACTGGCCCAGGGACTGCTGGTCGATCTCGATGAACTCGATGTTCTTCGGGTTGGCGGTGATGTCGCGCTGGGAGAGCTGGGTGACTTCCTTGGTCTCGTCGACCTCGATCACTCCGCCCTCGGCGAGCAGTTTCAGGGCGCGGCCGTTGTTCGAGGTGTCGACGGGGATCGCCACCTGGGCGCCGTCGGGGAGCTCATCCAGACTGTCGTACTCCAAGGAGAAGATCCCGGAGTGCGTGTAGTACACCGAGAACAGGGACTCGACCTCGGTGCCGTTGTCCTGGTTGAACTGGCGCAGGTAGGCCTGGTGCTGGAAGAAGTTCACGTCGTACTCACCGTTGTTCACCGCCTCATTGGGCAGCACGATGTCGGTGACGTAGGTGGTCTCCAGGGTCCAGCCCTGTTCTTCCAGCTGTTCCTTCACGATCTCGGTGGGGTCCTGGTAGGGCGCCGATTCGGTGACGATCATCGAGATCGTCTGGTCTGCATCGGCATCGGAGCTGGCGTTGACCAGTCCGCAGGAGCTCAGGGTCAACAGGGCAGCCATTCCCAGGGTGAGGGTGCTGACGAGGGTGGTGCGGCCGGTGGTGCGAGTGTTCATGATCGGGTTCTTTCGTGTGGGAGACGGAGGTCTGGATTATTCGGCGGTGTAGTCGGACCAGGTCTGGGCGGAGTTCTCGATGGTGATCTGGTCGGTGTAGTCCAGGACCCCGCCCTGGTAGTCGGCGAACCATTCGGCGATCTCCGGCGACTGGTAGGCCTCCTGGAGCACCCGGGCGGCTTCGGTATCGCGGAACTCGGGCTGGGCGGCGATGCCGTTGGTGAAGGGCAGCTCCACCGCCGGGTCGGATTCCAGCACCAGGGCGGTGTCTTCGGTGTCGTAGCCGGCTTCGGCCACGAGCCGGACGAAGCCGAAGGCGGCGTCGACGTCGGGCAGGGTCTGAGCCAGGGACTGCTGGTCGACCTCGATGAACTCCAGGTTCTTGGGGTTGGCGGTGATGTCGCGCTGGGAGAGCTCGGTGGGTTGCTTGGACTCGTCCACCTCGATGACTCCGGCGTCGGCCAGCAGAGCCAGGGCGCGTCCGTTGTTGGAGGTGTCCACGGGCACGGAGACCTGGGCGCCGTCGGGCAGGTCCTCGAGGGTGTCGACAGTCAGGGAGAACACCCCGGCCCGGGCGTAGAAGACCGAGAAGATCGGCTCGACCGCGGTGCCGTTGTCCTGGTTGAACTGGTTGAGGTAGGCCAGGTGCTGGAAGTAGTTGACGTCGTACTCGCCATTGCTCACGGCCTGGTTGGGCTGAATGATGTCGGTGACGTAGGTGGTCTCCAGGGTCCAGCCCTGTTCCTCGAGCTTCTCCTTCACGATTTCGGTGGGCTCTTGGTACGGCGCAGATTCCGTGAGGATCATCGAAATGGTCTGGTCTTCGTCAACCGAGGATCCTGCATTGGCCAGTCCGCAGGAGGTCAGGGCGAGGCCGGCGACGAGGCTGAGTCCGACGGTGGACAGTCCGCGTGCACGGCGAGACGGGGCAGCGGAGATGGGCGAGGATGACATAGAGGGGTCCTTTCAGGGACGCTGAGATGTTTTTCGGCGCCACGAAGAGTGCGCAGCGGGTACGGCGGTGACGGTACATGGCGCCGGCGCAGGCGCGGGTGCAGCTGAGGAGTGGCCGCGAGGACCAGGAGAGTCAGGCCAGGCGCTTGTCGGTGACGCGCACCAACCGGTTCCCGATGACCTGGACGGCAGTCACCAGCAGTAGCATGATCGCGATCGCCACCAACATCACCTCGGTTTCGTACCGGTAGTAGCCGTAGCGGATGGCGAAGTCGCCGATACCGCCGCCACCGACGAGCCCCACCATCGCCGAGTAGGAAATGAAGGAGACGGTGGTGATGGTGATCGAACCGATCAGGGCCGGTCGGGCGTCCACGAGCATCACGGAGCGGATGATCTGGCCGCGGGTGGCGCCCATGGCGCGGGCGGCCTCAATGGGCCCGGTGCCCAGCTGGTTGATGTTCTGCTCCACCAGGCGGGCGAAGTACGGGATGGCGTTGACCGTCAACGGGACGATAGCCGCCGCGGTGCCCACGGTAGTGCCCACCACGAACCGGGTGAACGGGATGATCGCGATGAGCAGAATCAGGAACGGGAAGGAGCGCACCGCGTTGACGATGGCGGAAACCACCCGGTGCAGCTGCGGCGAGGGTGAAATCCCGCCGGGGGCGTGGTTGACGAGCCAGATGCCCAGCGGGGTGCCCAGCAGCACCGCAATCGGGATGGCGACCCCGATCATGGCGAAGGTTTGCAACAGCGCTGCGGTGAATTCGGGAAGCAGTTCAATGATGCGTTCCATGTCAGTTCCCCACCTTCTGCAGCGTCGTTGCGGCGTCGTCCGCCGTAACAGAGGCGGCGTCGACGTCCTCGTGAGTGGCCAGCGTGGCGGGCACCTCGAGAGTTCCCGTGCGGCCCTTATCCACCGAGATGCCCTCGGAGATCAGGTAGGAGCCGATCGCGGTGTGCGGCCGGAAACTGTCGGAACGCAGCTGCTCGGTGGTGAACTGCTCGACGATGGCGCCGGATTCCATGACGGTTACGTCGTCGGCCAGGGCCTTGATGACCTCCATCTCGTGGGTGACGACCACGATGGTGATGCCCAGCTGGGCGTTGATGTCGGCCAGGTACTGAAGCACCGTGGCGGTGGTGAATGGATCCAGTGCGGAGGTGGGCTCATCGCAGAGCAACACATTCGGCTTGGTGGCCAGGGCGCGGGCGATGGCCACACGCTGCTTCTGCCCACCGGAGAGCTGAGCAGGGTAGGCCTTGGCCCGGTCGGCCAGGTCCACCAGCTCCAGTGCCTCCAGGGCCCGACGACGACGCTCACGCCGGTTCGTCACGCCCGCGAAGGTCAGCGACAGTTCCACGTTGGCGACGGCGGTGTGATTGTTCACCAGGTTGAAGCCCTGGAAGATCATGCCAATCTGGTGGCGGCGCTGGCGCAGCTGTTCCGCGCTGAGCCCGGTGAGCTCTTCGCCGTCGACCCAGACCTCACCGGAGGTGGGGCGCTCCAGGAGGTTGATGTTGCGCAGCAGTGTGGATTTGCCGGCCCCCGAGAAGCCGATGATGCCGTGGATCGAGCCACGGCGCACGTCGAGACTGACGTCGTCGACCGCAGTGATGTCACCGCCTTTGAACGTGGTGGTGACGTGGCGCAGGGAGATCATGAGAATCCTCCATCGTTGCTGGCATTAGCACCTTCGCCTCGTGGGGCGGGTTGCTGCGACGTCGACGAGCCAGGTCTCTCGGTCGCTCTGGATGGTTACCGGTCCATTCAAACACGGGGACGAACCGCGTGTCATGACGAACCATGACGAGCGTCATGCATCTCGTCATACGGTTCACAAACGCTCTGCAGCGATCACGAACCGTCGAAGATGACGTTATGTGACGTCATTCTTGAGTTGGTGCGGATGCTGCCGCTGAGGCCGGCGCATCGCCGATAGCGGACAGCCCTTGCGGCAGGGTGCCGTTGATGAACCAGTCGCCGACCTGCCGGGAGCGGAAGACGATGGGGTTGTGCGTGGCCACGGTCTGGGCGTTGCGCCAATGCCGGTCCAGCCCCTTCTCGACAGCGGTGTTGGACGCCCCGCCGGTGAGGAAGAGTTCGGAGGCGACCCGGATGGTCTGCTCCGGCACGGTGATCTGCGCCTGCTGGATGGCCAGTTCGGCGGTGTAGAACTCGGCGGGCACCGCTCCGCTGTGGTCGTGGCGGTCGGCGCCAGTGCGCGCAGCCTCGGCCAGGGCATCGTCGAAGGTGCCGGCGGCGTGCAGCACGGTGGCTTCCACGGCGAAGGCGGTGGCCGCGATGTTACCCGTGGCCTCCTGGATCAGCGGATCCTCGCGGTAGGGCAGCCCCAGACCGGTGTTGAAGGTGCGCTTGCGTTCGCGCACCCCGGTTGCTGTCTCCTCGCGCACGGCGCGGGCGATGCCGGCCAGCACGGCGAGCAGCACCAGCTGGAAGAACGAGGCCTCGAAGACCGCTTCCGGCGTGCCGATCCGCCGCGGCAGCACCGCCAGGGGCTCCACCTCGACCTCGTGGAAGCGGGCGGTGCCGGTGGCGGTGAGCTTCTGGCCGAAGCCGTTCCAGTCGTCCTCGAGCTCCACCCCGGCCGCCGTGGTGGGCACGACAGCGAAGGAGCGTTCACCGGTGACGTCACCACCGGGTCCGGTCAGGCTGGCCGAGACGCGGGTGTGGGTGGCGAACAGGGAGCCGGTGGCGTAGAACTTCTCGCCGTCGAGCACCCACGTCGCATCCTGGTCGGCGCCGCCCGAGCGCTGGGTGAGCACCGTATTCAGGGTGCCCAGGGCATTGCCGCCCTTCTCGGTGGACGCGTTGCCCACGGTGGCGCCGGCGCGCAGCTGGGCATACCAGTGGCGGGAACGATCGTCGTCGAGGAAGCGCAGCGACTCCACAAATCCGGCGTGGGAGCGGTATTGATGGGCCACGTTGGAATCGGCGGCCGCCAGGTCGATGAGCAGCCGGATGTAGGTGCGCACACTGGCACCGACTCCCCCGTGCTCGCGGGGTACCCGCAACAAGGCGAATCCGACTCGGTTGAGCGCGGCGATCTCGGCGAAGGGCAACTCGCGATGCAGGTCGCGGTCTCGCGCCCCGGCGGCGATGCGTTCGAAAAGTGGGGCGAAGTGGGCTGAGAGGCTGGGGTAGTCCGATCCGGATGGAAGCTGCGGCGGTTCCAGTTCTTCCAATCGCGGCGTCGCGGAGACGGAGGCGGTGGGGGCGGAAGTGGCAGAAATGACAGACACGAGGATGCTCCTTTCCATCGGTTCTGGCGGTAGCACCGTCCCGGTCTCGGATTCCCCGAGGTCGGGTGGTTGCTGCGACGTCGTGGAGCCAGATCTCTCAGTCGCTCTGGATGGGTTTCGTGACACATTTAACCACGACTGCCCGGCCGCGAAGCAACCCGGACCGCGCGCCTCGGGGCCGAAAGCACCCTTGTGTGACCCCGCATGACCCGCATCTGGTGCCGTATTGATACTCGGCGCGTCCGGATCGAGACGAATTCCGTCCTTCTGCGCTCTGCGGGCAGTACCTAGACTGGAGAGAGCATCTGTGATTTACATCACATGGTGGGCAGGGTCTCGCTCACCGCACCGGCGAGACTTCCTGATCCAGAAGGGGCACGTGATGACCGACGACACCATGCCTGCCGACGACGCGGCAACGACGCCCCACCCGACCGCGCCCGCATTCGCTTCTTTCACCACCGAACGGATCCCGCACCGCGAGCGCATCGAGTTCTGGGAGGCGCACAACACGAATGCCCTGATCGGCCTCGATATTCGCACCCTGGACGACAGTCCCCTGCGCGCCGAGGAACGGAATCTACACCTTCCCACCTTGCGGTTCGCCCACGTCCGCGGCTCGCCGCAAGTCGTCGAGCGCTCCCAATCGACAATCACCGCACACCCTACCGAGGACGTCGCGCTCTTCCTCTGCCTCGACGGCGAATCGTTCTTCCATAGCGACCAGGGCACGCATGTCCTGCACCGGGGTCAGGCCCTACTCTGCGATGCCGACTCCCCGTTTCTGCGCGGATTCAGCGTCGGAGTTCACGAACTCGTCCTCACCCTGCCCAAGAGCACCTTCACCCAGATCTCCCGAGGCGCAGATTTGCGCCAGCCGCGCACCGTGAACTTCTCCGCAAGCGCGGCACAGGGTAGCCCCGAATGTCAGAGCGCCCTAGAGATGGCCCGACTCATCCTGGGAGCCTTCAAGCGCCCCGACCTGGACTCTCAAACGGCCGAGGACCTCACCGTCGAGCTCATGGAACGCACCCTGCACGGCGCCGGCCCGGATTATCGCTCGACTCACGAGCGAGCACTGCGCGTCATCGACCATCACCTCGCCGACCCGAACCTCAATCGCGCCCAGACCGCCCGGGCAGTGGGTGTCAGCGAGCGCCAGCTCAGCAGGATCTTCGCCGACCAGGGAACAACGTTCAGCGAAACGGTCACCCGTCAGCGCATCCACCATTCCCAGAAACTCATGGAAAAGCAGCCCCAGCTGAGCATCAGCGAGGTGGGCCTGCGCAGCGGATTCCCTTCCGCCTCGCATTTTTCGCGCACCTTCCGGGAGCACACCGGGCTCAGCCCGCGCGAGGCACGCGCCGCCGCACAGCCCTGAATTCTTGACGGATTCGGCCATCGACTTGCCCGTACGGGACAGAGAGTCGAACCGGGGAACCCCTCACCGCCAGCATGGGCAGTGACGCACATCACACACTACAGCGTCCGCACCGTGAGTCCCCTGAGGAAAGCACCGAATCATCATGAATGCGACGAACACCGCCCCGGCCCCCATCGAGGAGCCGCTCGAAAACACCTTCACCTCGCGAGATCTCCGTAAAACCTTCGGCAAATTCGGCACCGGCGTCACCGTGGTGACCTGCCAGACCCCGGAAGGCACGCCGCACGGAGCCACCGTGAACGCCTTCACCGCCGTGTCACTGGATCCGCCCCTGGCGCAGGTCACGCTGATCCGCGGCAACAAGGCGGGCCAGTACCTGGAGGATTCGCCTTTCGCTATCAACATCATGTCCGTCAACCAGCTAGATGTCTGCCTGAACTTCGCCGGAAAACCCATGAAGGGCTCGCCCGCGTGGCGCTGCGAGGACGGCATCCCCGTGCTCGAGGGCAACGCCGCAACGCTGGAGTGCAAGCCCTGGCGCATCTACGACGGCGGCGATCACCTCATCGTGATCGGCGAGGTCATCGCCCTGGAAGTCAACGACGTCGAACCACTGCTCTTCGTCTCGGGGAAGTTCCGCGAAACGGGACGCTTCGCCCAAGGAGCGCCCTGGGATGCCTCCGGAGACAGTCTGGCGATGGGGTGGTTCGAAGGATCGACCTCCTTCGACTCCCTCTAAGCCGACGCGCACACCCTCAGAGACCCAAGAAATTTCCACATCGATCAAGGAGGAATCGCCATCATGACGATCACCGACATGTCCACCCGTACTACTCCGGCCAACCCGCAATTGCCGATGACCGGTGATGAGTACATCGAATCCTTGCGCGACGGCCGCGAGATCTACATCCACGGTGAGCGCGTGGAGGATGTGACCACGCACCCCGCCTTCCGCAATTCGGTGCGCATGGTGGCCCGCATGTACGACGGCTTCCACCAACCTGAGCACGCCGACAAGCTGCTCGTTCCCACCGATACGGGCAACGGCGGCCTGACGCACCCCTTCTTCAAGGTGCCCCGCTCCGTCGAGGACCTGAAGGAGTCACGCACCGCCATCGAGGAATGGGCGCGAATGAGCTACGGCTGGTTCGGACGCTCCCCCGATTACAAAGCGGCTTTCCTCGGCACCTTGGGCGCGATGCCCGAGTTCTACTCCCCCTACCAGGAAAACGCTCAGCGCTGGTACCGAGAATCCCAGGAGAAGATCCTGTATTGGAACCACGCGATCATCAACCCACCGGTGGATCGGCACCTGCCGCCAGACCAGGTTGAAGACGTGTTCATGCGGGTCGAGAAGGAGACCGACAACGGGGTGATCGTCTCCGGCGCCAAGGTGGTGGCCACCGGCTCGGCCATCACCAACTTCAACTTCATCTCCCACTACGGCCTGCCGATCAAAAAGAAGGAGTTCGCGATCATCTGCACCGTGCCGATGGACGCACCGGGCATTAAGCTCATCTCCCGCACCTCCTACGCGCAGAACGCGGCGGTGACGGGGACGCCGTTCGACTACCCGCTGTCGTCGCGGATGGATGAGAACGACGCCGTGTTCATCTTCGACAAGGTCCTCGTGCCTTGGGAGAACATCTTCGCCTACGGTGACCCGGATCAGATCAACGGGTTCATGCCGCAGACCGGGTTCATTCAGCGGTTCACGTTCCAGGGCTGTATCCGGCTGGCCGTCAAGCTCGACTTCATCGCCGGACTGCTACTGAAGGCCCTGGAGATCGCTGGCACCAAGGATTTCCGCGGCGTACAGGCCCGCGCCGGCGAAGTCATCGGGTGGCGCAACATGTTCTGGGCACTGGCCGACGCGATGATGCTCAACCCCGATGAGGGCCCCAATGGGTCGGTGCTACCGAAGATGGACTACGGCATGGCCTACCGCATGTTCATGGCGCAGGGGTACCCACGCATCAAGGAGATCATCGAGCAGGATGTCGCCTCCGGACTGATCTATCTTCCCTCCGGTGCACTGGACTTCAAGAATGCTCAGATCCGCCCCTACCTCGACAAGTATGTGCGCGGCTCCGACGGCATCGAGGCGGTCGACCGGGTGAAACTCATGAAGCTGCTCTGGGATGCGATCGGCTCCGAGTTTGGCGGTCGACACGAGCTCTACGAGCGCAACTATTCCGGCAACCACGAGAACGTGCGCGTCGAGATGTTGATGAACGCGATGAACAACGGCACCACCAACGTGATGAACGGAATGGTCGAGCAGTGCATGGCCGAATATGACCTCGATGGCTGGACCGTGCCGGACCTGTTCAACAGCAACGACATCAATGCCTATATGAAGCGCAGCTAAGCCCGCACAACTTAGTGCCCGGGGTGGATCTTCACGGATCCGCCCCGGGCATTGTTAACGCGTTTTTGACCCGCACCCCCTTAATCCGTCTAGGATGAACGGGTAACCATCCAGAGCGGCCGAGAGATCTGGCTCGTTGACGCCGCAGCAACCCTCCGCAGTCGAATGCGTTTTCCTACCGTCGACTTCCGGGCAAGGGTGCTACCGCCAGGAACGATGGAGTGTGATCTCAATGTCTTCGGTGTCATCCGTCAACTCCTCGACCCAACTCTCGGTCGAATTCCGCCAGGTAGGACGCGCCTTCCCGGTCGGCGATTCTCACCGCACCGTGCTGCGCGACGTCGATCTCGATGTCCGCCCCGGTGAGGTGCTCTCGATCATCGGCGCCTCCGGCTGCGGGAAGTCCACCCTGCTGCGCACCGTCGGTGGCCTCGATACTGAGAACTCGGGTCAGGTACTCATCGACGGTTCCCCGGTCCGCGCCCACGATGAGCGCACCGCCGTCGGTTTCCAGGAGCCGCGGCTGCTGCCCTGGCGCACCATCCACGCCAACGTCGCCCTCGGGCTCCCCCGTGGCACCTCAGCCTCGGACGGTCGCGCCCGGGTGGACGAACTGCTCAGCCTGGTGGGGCTCAGCCATGTGGCCGACCACCGGCCCCGCGAGGTCTCCGGTGGCATGGCCCAGCGCACTTCCCTGGCCCGGGCGCTGGCCCGCCGCCCCGGCGTGCTGCTACTGGACGAGCCCTTCGGCGCCCTCGATGCGCTGACCCGGCTCAAGATGCAGGACCTGCTGCTGGATGTCCATGCCCGCACCGGCACCACCATCCTGCTCGTGACCCACGACGTCGACGAGGCACTGCAGCTCTCAGACCGGATCCTGCTGCTGGGTCGTGCTCCCGGCTCCGACGCGGAGGGTGCGACCGTGCAGCGCATCGTCGAGGTGCCCGGCACCCGCCCCCGCGACCGCGCCTCGGCCGAGCTGGCCGCTCTGCGCGCCGAACTCTTCGACGGCCTCGGCGTCGACACCCATCATTCCGCTCGCTCATCCGCCGCTGACACTAGCGACATCCCCTCGGAGGTCTACGCATGACACAGTCCACTCGCACCCTGATCACATCCATCGCCGCAGTGGCCGCCGCGGCGTTGACCCTCACTGCCTGCGCGGGAGAGGGTGGATCCGGCGAGAACACCGGGGACGGGAACGGCTCCAGCGTCGACACCCTGAGCATCGACTACGCCACCTATAACCCGCTCTCGCTGATCATCAAGGAGCAGGGCTGGCTGGAAGAAGAGCTGGAGGCCGACGGCGTCGACGTCGAGTGGGTGTTCTCCGCCGGATCGAACAAAGCGAACGAGAACCTGCGCGCCAACGCCATCGACGTCGGCTCCACGGCCGGCTCGGCCGCGTTGCTCTCCCGCTCTACGGGCACCCCGATCAAGACCATCGACGTGGTGGGCAACGTGGAGTGGACCGCGCTGGTCGCCGCCGAGGATTCCGACATCACCGAGGTCACCGACCTGGAGGGGTCCTCCGTGGCCGCCACCCGCGGCACCGACCCTTACTTCTTCCTTGTCCAGGCGCTCGACGAGGCCGGGGTGGACCTGAACAGCGTGGAGGTGCAGAACCTACAGCACGCCGATGGCCGCACCGCCCTGCAGAATGGCTCGGTCGACGCCTGGGCCGGGCTGGACCCGATCATGGCTTCCGCCGAGTCCGAGGGGGCGAATCTGTTCTACCGCAATGTGGATCTGAACACCTACAGCTTCCTCAATGCCACCGAGTCCTTCATCGAGGAGTCCCCAGAGTTGGCACAGCTGGTCGTGGACACCTACGAGCGTGCCCGCGCATGGGCGCTGGAGAACCCCGATGAGACCGCACAGATCCTGGCGGACGAAGCGGATATTGACCTTGAGCTGGCCCAGACTGTGATCGGCGAGCGCTCCGGTTTCGATATCAGCCCGGTGCCCGGCGACGACCAGTACGCGGTGCTGGAGCGCATCGCCCCGATCTTCGTCTCCACTGGCGACGTCGACGACCAGGCCACCATCGACACCGCGCTCGAGGAGCTCTTCGAACCGCGCTTCGCCGAGGCGGCTGCTGATCCGGCCGACGCCGACGATACCGAGGAGTGAGCCCGATGAGCGCCACCATTCAGAACCCGGCGCCCGCTACTGATCCGACGTCGGAGTCAGGATCCACCGTCGCGCCCCCGCGCAAACGCAGCTCGTTGTTGAACCGGCGCGGTGTGGCCGTGCTCGTGGGTGCCGTCGTGCCCCTGGCGCTGCTGGCGCTCTGGTGGGCGGTCACGGCCGCCGGGGTGTTCTCGGCCGTACAGCTCCCCTCCCCCTCCTCCGTGTTCAATGCCGGGCTCAGTCTGATCGAGCGCGGCGAGCTCTGGCAGCACATCGGCATCTCGGTGCAGCGCGTGCTGCTGGGCTTCGGCATCGGCGCCGTGCTGGGGCTGACCTTCGGCTCCGCGCTGGGCCTCTCCCGCTGGGCGGATGCCCTCTTCTCACCGTTGCTGGGCGCACTGCGCGCCGTGCCGTCACTGGCCTGGGTGCCGCTGCTGATCCTGTGGCTGCAGATCGGCGAAAACTCGAAGGTCACCCTGATCGCGATCGGCGCGTTCTTCCCCGTGTTCACCACCCTGTACTCCGCGCTACGCCATGTGGACCCGCACCTGGTCGAAGCGGGCCGGGCCTTCGGCTACCACGGCACCCGGCTGTTGCTCACCGTGCAGTTGCCCGCTGTCGTTCCGGCGATCTTCTCCGGGTTGCGACTGGCACTGGCCCAGGCCTGGCTCTTCCTGGTGGCCGCGGAACTCATCGCCTCCTCCATGGGGCTGGGCTTCCTGCTCACCGATTCGCAGAACAACGGTCGGACCGACCGGCTCATCCTGGCCATCATCCTGCTGGCCGTCATCGGCAAGATCACCGATGCCCTGCTCGGGGTGCTTGAGCGCTGGGCGGTGCGTCGCTGGGCCTGAAGCACTCTTCAGAATCTCAGAACACCCTGATTCATACGCTCAGGCTCTGAGTCTGAGAGTAGAAGGTATTTCTATTCCTCCTCACCGCGTCCTAACCTGGAAACATACACCCTATGATGCGGATCACACCATAGACGGCGTGGGATGCCCGTGTGAAACGCGTCGCGGGGCCTCACCATCGCACCCGTTCTATACGTCTCACACGGAGACATGAGGAGATCGAGATGACTCAGGACACCACCGAAGCCAGCGCAGCCGCCTCGGGCGCTTCCGCCACTGACACCTTCCGCCGCTCCGGCAAACTCTCGAAAGTCGAAGCCTCCCAGGAGCGCGTCAACGAACTGGCCAGCGCCCTGGTGGGTGCCGCTAACCAGATCATCCTGGACAAAAAGGTCAGCTACGACGAGTTCAACGCCCTGAAGGCGTGGCTGATCAAGGTCGGTGAAGACGGCGAATGGCCGTTGTTCCTCGACGTCTGGCTCGAGCACTCGGTCGAAGAGGTGGCCACGGAGCACCGCGAAGGTAACAAGGGCTCCATCGAAGGCCCCTACTACGTGCCGGAAGCGCCGCAGCCCGCGGACAACCGGACCATGCCCACCCGTGATGACGAGCCCGGCACGCCGCTACTCTTCCAGGGCCAGGTTCGCTCCACCGACGGTTCCGTCCTGCCCGACGCGAAGGTGGAACTGTGGCAAGCCGACGCCGAGGGCTTCTACTCTCAGTTCGCACCGAACCTGCCCGAGTGGAACCTGCGCGGCACGTTCACCGTTGATGAGCAGGGCAACTACGCCATCGATACCATCCAGCCCGCGCCATACCAGATCCCCACGGATGGCGCCTGCGGTCAGCTGATCGCCGCGGCCGGGTGGCACGCCTGGCGTCCCGCCCACCTGCACCTGAAGGTCTCCGCACCCGGGCACGAGCTGCTCACCGCGCAGCTCTACTTCCCCGGCGACGAGCACAACGACGACGACATCGCCTCGGCGGTGAAGCCGGAGCTGATGCTCGACATCCAGCCGGCCGAGGGCCAAGGCAACCAGACCACCTACGACTTCGTGCTGGACCCGGAGCGCTGATCACCCGCCAGATCCCCACTCTGGTCATCACACTGACTATCGCTGCCCCGGCCGCTCCGGTATTCGTACCGAGCGGCCGGGGCGGTGCTATGTCCTGATGTTGCGGCCAGGTTGCGCCCCCCTCGACGCGATCCTGGCATCACCCTAGGCTGGCACCCATGACGACTTTCGCAGATGCACCCTCCGTAGAATCCTCCGTTTCTCACCGCACCTCCGGTGTCTGGCACGGCAGCGCCCAGACCACCGTCACCGCCGGCGGCTACTCATTCCTCGTGGATGAGCCCACCGAAATGGGCGGCAAGAATGAGGGCCCGAACCCCATGGAATACATCATCGGAGCGCTCAACGGCTGCGTCTCTGTGGTGATCGAAGCCCAGGCCGGCGCCCGGGACCTGCCACTCGACGGCGTCCACACTTACGTCTATGCGGCCCAGGACCTGCGTGGCCTCGAAGGCAAGGCCGACGTCCAGCCCCACTTCCACACCCTGCAGCTCAACATCGTGGTCGCCACCTCCGAACGCGACGAGCAGAAACTCACCCAGTTCGCTCGCGACGTCGAGCACACCTGCCCCGCCATCAATCTGATCCGCTCGGCGGCCGGCTCCGAGGTCACCGTGCAGTGGCAGTTCGCAGAGAAGGTCGTCGAGTTCGATGCCGAAAACGCACTGAACAACGCACTGGGCTTCGAGAACCGCAACCAGGCCGTCGACGCCCCCACACCGTTCCTCACGGTAACCAACGCCGACGCCTGACCCGCGCGAACGCCTTCACGAGAGCCGCTGAGCATCCCCGATGCCTGCGGCTTTCGTGCGCCCCGATGAAGGTGGCAGATCTGCAGATGGACCCTGGCAAATCTGCAGGTGAATGAACATCATGCCCTGTCAGAGCAGTTTTCCGCTGTAAACAACCTACGACGATGAGGCCAGAGCACCTCACCCCGGTCCCGACGATCACCGCCCCTCGATGACCACGCGTGACCGGCTTCACGTGCTACCCATTTCGTCACTGTGGAGCTGAGACACAGCCTCGGTTTGTAGACTGGAATCTGACCATCCCGAGCGGCCGAGAGATCTGGATCGACGACGCCGCAGCAACCCTGCCGTGAATTTTCGCGGGCGAGGGTGCTACCGCCAGAAACGATGGAAAGAGGTTTACTCCCGTGTCTTCTGCACCCGCCGATCAGGCCACCGTCACCTGGCCCGCAGGCCTGGCCGCCGAACTCTTCACCGAGCAGTACCAGCATCGTCCGCAACGCCAGCCCGGTCCCCTGCCCGCAGAAATCGTCGACGCCGCCGACGCCGATGTGCACCCGGGACGCCCAGCCGACAAGCTCCACGGCGGACGGGGTGACGGTCACCCCGTCGACGAGGCCCATCGCATCGCCTTCTGGGAGGCCGCCGCTCAGCGCATGGACTGGGAGACCCCGTTCGATACCGTCCACTCCTGGACCGCCCCGAACCCTGCCGAAGAGCGGGGACCGGTGATGGAGTGGTTCACGGGTGGCACGCTCAACGTGGCCGTGAACTGCGTGGACCGCCACGTCGAGGCCGGCCGCGGCGACACCGTCGCCCTGTACTTCGAGGGTGAACCTGGCGACCGCCGCGCCGTCACCTATGCGCAACTGCAGAAGGAAGTGAACCAGGCAGCCAACGCGCTGGAGGCCCTCGGCGTCGGCCGCGGCGACCGCGTCGTCATCTACCTGCCGGTACTGGTGGAGACCGTGGTGATCACCCTGGCCTGCGCCCGCATCGGCGCGGTGCACTCCCTGGTGTTCGGCGGCTTCTCGGCAGAAGCGCTGCGATTCCGGGTGGAGGACACCGGGGCGAAGCTGCTGGTCACCACCGACGGCCAGTTCCGCCGCGGGCAGGCCGTGCCGGTGAAGGCCAACGCCGATGAAGCGGTGTCGGGCGAGAACAACATCGAGCACGTCCTCGTCATCGACCGCACCGGCCACCGCGACACCATCAACTGGGTGCCCGGTCGCGACGTGTGGTGGCACGACGTCGTCACCACCCAATCCGAGCAGCACACCCCGGAGTTCTTCGACGCCGAGACCCCGCTGTTCATCATGTACACCTCCGGCACCACCGGCCAACCCAAGGGCCTGGTGCACACCTCCGCCGGCTACCTCACCGCCGCCTCCTGGACATTCGACTACCTCTTCTCCAACCCCGACGTCACCCAGCGCGATCGTGACGTTCACTGGTGCACCGCCGATTTGGCTTGGGTCACCGCCCACACCTACGAGCTCTACGGGCCGCTCTCCAACGGCGCCACCCAGGTGATTTACGAAGGTGTGCCCAACGCCCCGCACCCGGGCCGACATTTCGAGGTCATCGAACGCTACGGGGTCACCAGCTACTACACCGCCCCCACCTTGCTGCGCTCTCTGAAGGGCTGGCACGCCCACGGTATCCCCGCCGAATACGACCTCAGCTCCATCCGGCTCATCGGCACCGTGGGCGAAGCGGTCAACCCCGAGGCCTGGGGCTGGGCTCGGTCTCAGATCGGCCGCGATTCCCGCCGCATCGACGATCCCGCAGACCCGTCGGTGGGCGTGCCCATGGTCGACACCTGGTGGCAGTCCGAAACCGGGGCCACCGTGATTTCCCCACGCCAAACCGACACCCGGTTCAAGCCCGGCTCCGGCTCCCGCCCGCTGCCCGGCATGGCCACCGCCGTCGTCGACGATGACGCCCAGCCCACCCCGGCGAACGTGCAGGGCAAGATCGTGGTCACCCGCCCCGTCCCCTCCATGGCGCGCACCGTCTGGAATAACCCATCGCGGTTCTTCCACTCCTATTGGAAGGATTACGTGGAGCAGGGCTGGTTCCTGGCTGGCGACGGCGCAAAAATCGACGACGACGGCGACATCTGGATCCTGGGCCGTATCGACGACGTCATCAACATTTCCGGGCACCGCCTCTCCACCATCGAAATTGAGTCCGCCCTGGTCACCCACCCGCTGGTCACCGAGGCCGGGGTCTGCCCCGTGACCGACCCGAAAACCGGCCACGCCGCGGTGGCCTTCGTGGTGGCCCGAGACGGTTTTGGCGCCGACGGCGCAACCGGACCCGAAGAGGCCACCGCCGAGCTACGGAATCTGGTGGCCAAGGTGATCGGGCCGGTGGCCAAGCCCCGCGATGTGGTGTTCGTCCCCGATGTCCCCAAGACCCGCTCCGGAAAGATCATGCGCCGGCTGCTCACCCAGCTCTACCAGGACGACACGCTGGGCGACACCACCAGCCTGCAGAACGAGCCCTGCGTGGCCCAGATCGCCGAGGTACTGCGCCAGCGCTGATCCAGCTGAGGATCGTCCCGAACTCACGTGCCTCAGCTGCAACGTTGTTGAGTCCTTACAGCACCGGAACCATTCCTCCGTCGACTCTGAGCGTTGTCCCCGTGACGAACGCTGACTGCTCACTCGACAAGTAGGCCACGGCAGCGGCGATCTCTTCGGGGCGCCCGAGACGTCCTGCTGGGATCTTTGCTACCGACTCAGCCAACACCTTCTCGGCCGGTACGCCCCGACGCTGTGCCGTTGATTCGTCAACCTGACGTACGCGATCTGTCGCAATCCTGCCTGGGAGCACCGCGTTCAACGTCACACCGTCAGAGGCAACTTCAGTGGCCAATGTCTTCATCACCGACACCAACGCCGGCCGCCCCATGTTCGACAAAGCCAAGTTATCCAAGGGCGCGACAACGCTGGACGAGCTAATCAGCACGATTCGTCCCCACCGTCGCTCTTGCATTCCAGGTAGGAGCTCCTGCATCAGTGCCTCCGGCGCCACGACCAGCGATTCCAACGCCTCACGTACATCGTGAGTTCCCTGCCCTACAGCAGGGCCCGCGTGCGGCCCAGGGCCATTGAGAACCAGAATATCGATGTGGTCCAGTTCCTTGAGGGCCTGCCGCGCAAGATCCACGGCACCGTCAGCAGTCGTCAAATCACCGCCGATACCAATAGCTGATTCCCCCAGTTCGGCCGCTTTCGCTTCCGCTCGAGCGTGGTCACGACCGTTGACGGCCACCCGAACGCCTTCAGCGGCCAACGCTTGTGCACTGGCCCATCCCAGCCCCTTGGTAGACGCGCACACCAGCGCTGTCCGACCTTTTAGTCCTAAATCCATGATTTCCTCTAATTCGTCGTATCCGGTCCGACCAATCACGCCTGTCATCAGCGACCGTCTCGTATGTGCAATGAAGAATCAGCTACCAACTGACGTCGAGGTCGGCAGGTCCTCGTCCACTTTCGCCTTCTTGGGCAGCAGCGCCCGAATTGCCTTCGAAATCAGCGGGAACAACAACACCAGAGCCGTCAGTCCGATCAATATCGCAGACACTGGCCGGGTGAAGAACTGCAACAGATCCCAGTTGGTCTTGATGACTGACTGCATGAAGTTCGCTTCTAGGTTCGGTCCCAGGACGATTCCAAGTACAACGGGGGCCAGCGGAACGCCATAACGTTCGAAGAAGAAGCCCACCACAGCGAGACCCACCACGACGCCGATCTCCAGGTAGGACATATTGATGGCATATGCACCCGTCACTGACAGTGCCACGATGGTGGCCATCAGCACCGGACGCGGAAGCTTGAGAATCAGCCCCGATGTGCGAATCGCCATCAATCCCAGGGGAATCAGCAACAGGTTAGCCAGAATGAAGATGACATAGAGCGCGTACAAGGTATCCGTTTGAGTCAGGAAAAGGTTCGGGCCGGGTTCGATACCTTTCACCAGAAGGACACCAATGAGGATGGCCGTGATGGTGTCGCCGGGAATACCGAAAGCCAGGGTCGGAATGTAGGAGGACCCCAGCGCCGCATTGTTGGCACCACCGGCAGCCACCAGCGGCCCAGTGTTATATCCCTTCTCCGAGGGGTCCTTCTTCGAGGTATTCTTCCCGACGGCGTACGAGATCCAGGAAGCGATATCCGCGCCTGCACCGGGCACGGCGCCCACGATGGATCCGGTCACGTTGCCTTGTACCAAGGAGCCCTTGCGCTTCCAGAGAATGCGCGAGGCCGCTCCGAAGGATCCCTGTTCGCTGGACTTCTTCGACATCGAAATGCCGATAGGTTGGGATACCTTCTTCTCGGTGACGTTCCGCAGCACCTCAGAGATACCAAAGAGTCCGATCATCGCGGGAATGAAGTGAATGCCCTGGTATAACGCCGGCTGGTCGAAGGTGAACCGAGGATATCCCAACGCCACGTCCAGCCCCACCGTAGAGATCAAGAGCCCGGTCATCAGGGCGATCGTGCCCTTAATCTGAGACCCCTGAGAGACGATGACCGCTGCGGTCAGGCCCAGCACCGCCACCCAGAAATACTCGTAGGAGGTGAATCCGAGGGCGAACTCGCCCACTACCGGCGCCAGGAGAATCAACACGATGGAGCCGCCGAGGCCACCAATAACCGAGGCCAGCAGAGAAATGGTCAAACCGGTCCTGGCTTTGCCCTGCCGGGTCATTTCATACAAATCGGAGACATACGCCGCCGAGGACGGTGTTCCCGGCATACGCAGAAGCGCCCCCGGGATGTCACCAGCAAAAATGGCCATGGCCGACATCGTGATGATCGAAGCGATCGCAGGAATCGGGTCCAAGAAGAAGGTGAAGGGAATCAGCAACGCTGCACCCAACGTGGATGTCAGCCCTGGAAGGGAGCCGATCACGATACCCAGCAGCCCTGATAGGACCACCACCAGGATCACGAAGGGGTCAGCCACCATGCCCAGTGCGTCTGAGAAGTTGTTAACCATGATTCACCACAGCAATCCGTTGGGTAGCTGAACTTGAAGGCCGCGTTCGAATATCAGCCACATGCCGAATGAGAGCACGAGCGAGGTGACGATCGCGGACACCGGCTTCGCTTTCAGCAGCAGCATGATGACGAGGCTGACAAGGAACATCGTGATGATGAATCCAAGGGGCTCCGCTAACATGATGTACCCGACGATGCTCGCCAGCATGACAACACCGTTGACCCAAGCCCGACGCGTGGACACGGTCTCCTGGTCGATTTCCATTCCATGTGGAGCCGCATCCGCGTTTCCGGATCCTGTTATGGGTATGTCTGGCGACTCGTCCTGGACGTCGCTCACAGTTGCCTCAGCGCTGTCAGCACGGCGGCTGGTCACGACCGTACGGAACAGGAGCGCGAGGCCGAACAAAATCAGCCCAGAGGCGATGATCCCCGGGAAGAGGCCTGGCCCCGGACGCCCGTCGCCCAGTGTGGGAAGGCTCAACGCGTAAATGAGCACGATCGCACCAACGCCTACCGCACTGAGGCTCAAGTACAGATCTGGGTTCTTGCCCACTGGCCTCGTTGTGGTCAGGGTGGTTGACGTCATTCAGCCAGTCCTGCCTCGCGGATAATATCGCCTTTGGTGACGTCATCTTCTTCAGCGAAGGTCGCGAATTCTTCAGCATTCCTATAGAGCATTCCCAGGCCAGCGTCCTCCATGAACGTGGTGTAAGCCTCGGACTCTGCGATCTGACCCAGATGGCACTCCAGCTCTGCCACAATGTCCTCATCCATATCAGCCGGTCCCGCGATGCCTCGCCACGTACCCATCGAGAAGTCGATTCCCTGCTCCTGCAGCGTTTCAACCTCATCGAAGCCCGGCGCTCGCTCCTCGTCCATCACACCCAGAGCCTTGGCCCGGCCTGCTTCGATCATCGTACGGTTCTCGGCCAGTGACGCGGTTGAGATATCCACGCCACCGGCGACAACCTCTTGCAGCGCCGGAGCTGCTCCTTCGGAAGGGACCCAACGAATAGCATCGGCATCAACGTCCTCAGCAAGCAGCATGCCTGCCAGCGAGACGTGCCAGATCCCTGCCTGCGCGGTTCCTGAGGCAACCAGGTCGCCTGGATTCTCGCGCGCGTGGTCGATGACGTCTGAGACGGACTCAAACTCTGAGTCTGCCGCGACGGTCAAACCAGCAGGGTCTGCGTTCATCTGCGAGATCGTCGTCACGGACTCGGGGCTTACGTCTGTCAGCCCTAGATGGTGGAGCATAGCCAATTCAGCAGTGACCAGCCCGATGGTCTGCCCATTGGGGTTGGCGGTTGCGATGGCCTGGTGACCGACCACACCGCCACCGCCGGTGCGGTTGACGACGTTAATCTGGGCGTCCATTGCGCTGCCCAGTTCCTCAGCGATGAGCCGCGCCACAGAATCGGTGCCACCGCCGGCGGCGAACGGCACCACAAGTTCAATCGGGCCACTGGGGTATTCGGCTGAGATGTCGCAGGTGTCGCCGTTCGCTGCGGCGTCTCCGCCAGCCTCCTCGTCGCCGCTATTTGAACAACCCGCCAGCACCAGCGCTGCAATGGACAGTACTGCCCCGGCAGCAATGCCGCGACGACGGAACAAAATGGAACTCGTTGCAGTAGTCATGATGAAGGTCCTTCCGCTTCATGATGTGAGTCATGCCTGTGAGCCAGGTAACTTTGAATTAACTGATGTCCTCATCCTGTTGAACGCAGAATTCGCAGTCAACGCCATAAACCGGATATCAACATCGCCGAATCCAGATACTGATTCTGAAGAAGAGGAACCATGCCACGAGACGAACAGCCCGAGTGGCTGGAATCTTTTCTTGCCGTTGTCGATGAACAAAGTTTTTCTGCCGCTGCCGACAAGATCCACCGTTCTCAATCGCGAGTTTCATCGCACGTGGCTGCACTTGAGCGGAGCGTGGGTGCCGTCCTTTTCGATCGACGCCACCGCCCAGTGCAACTCACGGACGCTGGCGAACTGTACCTTCCCTTCGCCCGAAAAACGATTGAAACATTGGACCGCGGCGCCGAAGCGATTGCAGAGATGTCGCAGCAAGTCCGTGGTGTTGTGGTGGTTGGCTCGCATCCCAGTGCCAGCGCAGGGTTCCTGGTGCCTATCATCGCGCAGTTGGCTGAGGCGTACCCCAATGTCCGGATTGAACCAGTAGAAGGCACAACCACGGCGTTGTCCGACAAACTTCAAGCCGGAACAATCGACATTGCGATACGTGGAGCCTGGCCTCCGCAACCGGACACTTCTCTGTCCTACCACCCGCTGTGGCAAGAACCACTGGTCGCGCTGATTCCGGCGGGTCACCCCCTGGCCGGAACAACGGATCCGCTTGACCCGATCGATCTAGCTGAGTATCCAGTGGTGTGCGTCGGATTGCCTGGCGGACAGATCGAGCCCGAGATCACCAGGGCAGCTGACACCTGGGGTATCTCGCTGAGCCTCGCTTATCACACACAACAGCCACAAACCCTCGTCCAAATGGCACGAGGCGGCCTGGGGCTCGGGCTAGTCAATGAGATGGCTGCCCGGGTGTCCAACACCGAAGGACTCGTCCAGCGACAGGTGGGGGCCATCGAGCATGGCCGCGTAGTCAGCTTGTGGTGGGACCCGAAACGCTACAACTCAGCCGCTGCGCGAGTCGTCATCGAGCACATCCGCAATGCTCCTATCCCGCAGGGGGCTCACCCACTGGCAGGACGAGGCCATCGCCCAGACTCAGTGTGACGCCTTAAGCCGCTCCTCGTATTCGACCTTCTCGACGACGTACTCGGCGATGATTTCCGGCGAAATCTGCACGTCGAGAAGAAGTGTCCCTGACGCATCCGAGGTAACGAATTCGGTGATCACGTCCAGTTGTTCCAGCTCAGTGACACGCACTCCACGTGCACCCACTGCCGCCGAAATTCCTGCAAAGTCCACGTTGGAAAAGACCATCGGCTCTTCGTCGATGCCACGCTGGTGGTATTGATGAATCTCCATGCCGTACGCCGAATCGTTGAAGACAACGACGATTGATTTCGGTACCTCACGGACCAGGGTTTCCAAGTCGGGCAGCGTCATCATTCCGCCGCCGTCACCGCAGGTCAGGACTGTGAGCCGGTCTGGTCGAGCCAGTGCGGCCCCCACTGCGGTTGGGAATCCGAAACCAATTCCGTGGAAGGTGAGCCCGGGATGCTGTAGCCCATGAGGGTCCGGGGAGTCGGCGTACATGGCCAGCCAGCCAAGGAAGTGGCCGCCATCCTGCACGATGGTCCGCTCCGACGGGAGCAATTCATTGAGCCGCCATGCCAGCGCCCGCGGATTGATACGGCCTACCGAATCCGTTTTCTTGAGCTCCAGCGGCCGATGAATCGATTGATCGGCGACTTCAGGGTGTTCGGATCGCCAATCTGAATTGGCGTGATGATCCACCAGGTGCGAGTCCAACGACCGAGCAAACTCGGCGATGTCTGAACGAATGTGGAAAGTCACATCTGGGTGGGTTGGCTGTTCCTCCAGGTTCACCTGAATGATCTCTCGGGCTCCTGGCAACAACGTGCCATAGCGCATTTGGAACAGGTTCATGCTGGCGCCTAGCACCAATACGACGTCGGCCTGGCGCATTAGCTCCACAGCCCCGATCGTGGCGAAACCGCCGGCGATGCCCAAGTCCCAGTCCGAGCCAACGTAATTGCGCGCCATCACCGAGGAGGCGAAGAGGGCATTGAGCTTGTCTCCGACAGATTTCACCTCATCACGCGAGTCAGCAAGGAGGGCGCCGCGGCCGGTGATGATCAGCGGGCGCTGTGCCCCCCGGAGCAGTTCTGCGGCGCGCGCGACGTCGCCGGCGTCCGGACGCACCGTGACCTTGGGTTCGATCTCCCCGCGAGGTTGCTGTGAGGCGGCCGGAATTTCAGCGATGTCGTAGGGAATCGAGACGATGACGGGTTTCAGATCCCGCGCAGCCAGGTCGTACGCTTCGTGGGTCAACCGAGCTGCGTTCGATTCATCCACGGTCAGGGTGGTCACGCCCATCGCAGTGGCGACCGCGGTCTGGTCGATGTCGAAAGCCCGAGGAGTTCTCGGCCCCGCGCCCACCACCAGCACCATCGGAGTCTTCGCCAGCGCCGCTTCGGCAAGCACGGTCAGGGTGTTGGTGTACCCGGGACCATAGGTGGTCGTGGTGGTGGAAACACGGCCCGTAGATAGATAAAAACCCTGTGACATGGACATGGCACCGGCCTCATGGCGTGCTTTGACATAGCGATGCCCGAGGTCGATGAGTCGGCCCACGAGAAAAGCGTTTCCATTCCCCATGATGCCGAAGGTCACCTCCGAACGCTCAGCGATGACATCGGCAACAACGTGGGAGACCAGGGGGCGCTCGTGGGCAGGCGCAGTTACGGTGCTCATGATCCTCGATTCTGTGGCGTGCGTGTCGACCGGTCGGCGTGTAGGACGTCGGAGCGCTTTATCCTGGGATGTACTTGACGCTCGAGACAACCGACAGATCGTTGTCAGACTCATCTTTTTCTTCCCACGAGGAAAGATCAAGAGAATCACGTTCGGCATACCGGATACAGGTCATTCGAAATACCCATGAACGACTTCGGCAAAATCCCGCTGATCGTGTTGTGACTCACCTCGCGGATTGACATAGTTACCTCATGTCAGCGCAATCCCCAGAATTTCTCTGTATCGGTGAGACCATGACCCTGGTCTACCCAGAACCATCACTCCCTCTCGAAGAGGCCTCCACATTTCGCATGCACATCGGTGGGGCGGAGTCGAACACTGCCCTGTATCTCGCGAGCCTCGGGCACTCCACCGGATGGGTCAGCAGGGTTGGCGATGATCCATTCGGCCGACGCATGACTTCTGAACTACAACGCTTTGGAGTCGATACCAGCGCGGTCTCTACCGACCAGAACGCTCCCACCGCCGTGTACTTCAAAGACCCCACCCCCCAGGGCACCACGGTGCACTACTATCGTCGTGGCTCAGCGGCCTCACGAATGGACGCTACCGACATCGACCGAGTCAGCTTTAACGGCGTCAGAGTGGTTCACCTCTCAGGTATCACGCCGGGACTATCCGACAGTTGTGCGTCGATGGTGGACTACGCGATCAGAACGGCACGTAATCACGGCACCCTGGTCTCATTCGACGTAAACTATCGCCCTGGGGTGTGGGATGTCGAAACGGCATCGCCGGTGCTAGCAGACTTGAGCCGTCGCGCAGATGTGGTCTTCGTCGGTCGTGACGAAGCCGAAACGCTGTGGGGAACTGCGACGTCTGACGACATCGCCAACTATCTGAAGCTCTCAGGGTCATTGATCGTCAAAGATGGCGACGTCGGAGCCACGGAATTCACTGACGGTGTCAGGACGTTCGCGCCCGCGGTTCCAGTGTCAGTTGTGGAGCCAGTCGGTGCCGGCGATGCGTTCGCAGCAGGCTACCTCTCGCGTCTCGTTGCGGGAGACACCGTCGCATCAAGACTGGAACACGGTCACCAATTGGCGGCACGTGCGCTGTCCTCGCTGTCAGATTTCAATCCTCTCGACTAAATACATCACCGATCCCACTACTGCACGCCGACAAAGGAACATGACAATGGCACAAAGCACCTGGTTCGATCAGCACCTCTTGGGGTGCCCGATTATGGCTATCCTGCGCAACTTTTCGGTCGAAGAAAGCCTCGAACTCTCCCACCGCGCATGGGATCTCGGTATCGAGCACGTCGAAGTCCCCATTCAGAATCAGCAGGGTCTCGATGCACTGGCAGCTGTGGTGGAAGCCGGAAATTCCCGGGGAAAGTACGTCGGCGCCGGCACCGTCGATTCCTCAGAAAAGGTTTTCCAGGCTCAGGAGATCGGGGCCGCTTACACCGTGGCTCCTGGTCTAGATGACGACGTCGTCGAGGCAAGTAGTCGAGCTGATCTGCCTCATCTACCCGGAGTGGCGACCGCCAGTGAGATCCAGCGTGCGCTGGGCCATGGCCTCACCTGGATGAAAGCGTTTCCCGCTCACACTTTAGGACCCGCTTGGTTCACAGCAATGCGGGGGCCCTTTCCTCAGGTGAATTTCGTTGCCACTGGTGGTCTGGATACCACCAACGTTGAGGCGTATTTGAACGCAGGTGCGAAGGTGACCGCCGTCGGGTCGGCATTGCAGCAAGAGGATCAGATCAGTCGCCTCAGTCAACTCATCACAGCACCGTCCGACGGAGCATGAACCGACGAACATCTCGAGCATTGTCTATAGTGCGCAGGGACGGTCGACCTAGGTCGACCGTCCCTGCATCGTGTTGAGACCGCTCCGATCAGCGCTACACCTACTTGGTGCGGATCGCGGCTGCCTTCACACGGGTGTAGAAGGTCAGAGCATCGTGGCCCTGTTCTTTGTACCCGGAGCCAGAATCCTTGAACCCACCAAATGGATGGTGAATATCCCAGCCCGTGGTCGGCTGATTAATGGAGACCTGACCGGTGTCCACCCCGTAAAGGAAATCGAAAGCCTGACCCAGATCACGCGTGAAGATCGAACTGGACAGGCCATACACCGAATCGTTGACTAGCTCGATGGCCTCATCCAGGGTGTCTACCTCGACCATGCCCAGCACCGGCCCAAATACCTCTTCAGCCCACAGATCCTGGTCCGGGGTGATCTGCAGAAACGTCGGAGCCACGAAGAAGCCCGCTTCTGCAGCTGCGCCACTCAGCTCATTTTCGGCCACCACTTCGGCGCCCTGCGAACGAGCACGGCTGATGTGCTCACGGATGGAGGCCTGCGACGCTTCATCCACGACCGGGCCCATGTCGGCCCCTTCGGTCTCACCAGGGGCGACGGTCAGCTGTCGTACGGCATCGGCGATCAGCTCGCGCACCCGGGCAGCCACCCCTTTCTGCACGATCAGTCGGCTGGTCGCGGTACAACGCTGACCCGCCTGAGCAAACGCACCGGCGACAATGGTCGGCACCGCTAACTCGAGATCGGCGTCGTCCATGATGACGGCAGCGTTTTTGCCACCCATCTCAGTCTGCACACGCACGCCTCGGGGCGAAAGCCGGTGTTGAATGTCTTTGCCCACGGCAGTGGAACCAGTGAAAGAAACGGCCTTGAGCTGGTCGAATTCAAAGAGCGCATCACCAATCTTGGATCCGCGGCCTGTGACCGTGCCCAGGACGCCGGCAGGCAGACCTGCCTCGTGGAGAATCTCGGCCAGCCTCAGAGTGATCAGTGGCGTCACCGTGGCTGGCTTGATGATCACGGCATTGCCAGAGATCAGGGCGGGACCCAGCTTGCGTGCCGGGGTGAGCAATGGGTCGTTCCACGGAGTGATCAGCAGCACCACACCCAGTGGTTCGACTAGCCGCGCAGCGAATGTTTCGGGACGTCCGTCCGGCAGAAACTGGCCGAATTCGTCACGACCCATCGAGCCGTAGTACTCAAAGAACTCAGCAGTCTTACCTACTTCGCCAGTGGCCTCTGCTGTGGTCTTGCCCATTTCCGTGACGATGGTGGAGACGAGTTCATTCTTGCGCTCCCGAATCAGCTCTGCCGCGCTCAACAGTACTTTGCCGCGCTCCAGCGACCCGGTGTTCTTCCAGGTCCTGGCGCCCACGGCGGCTGCCGCGAAGACCCGCTCCAAGTCTTCCTTGGGCATAGACGGCACTGATCCGACCTTTTGGTCGGGCCGTGCCGGGTTGAACACATCAATACGCTCCGAGGTGGAGGCCTCTACGAATTCTCCGTTGACGAGATTCTTCAGGTTCTGTTCCATGTATCTTCCCTAACGCTGTTGGATGTTCGTCGGCTATGGGGTTTGAGGTATGTCATCGCGCCGTAATGGCAAAGGCATCGTCAAGATCGCCGGTCTGCATAGATTCAAAGAGAGCCGCGATCTTGCTCTCGTCGAAGGCCTCCGGGTTGGTGGGACGCGGGTAGGAACCAACGCAGAGTTGGGCCATCTCGGGGATGGCCTGCGCATCCACTTCTGCCTCGGCCAAGGTGGTCGGCAGACCCAGACGCTTCACCAAGTCCTGGACGTACCCCGCCGCGTCACGGATCTTGTCGCTGGCGCCGCGAGTCAGGCTACGTGCCAACCGCTGCGCCAGCTCGGGCGCCAAGTTCTGGTTGTAAGCAATGCAGTACGGCAATGCGATGGCGCAGCTGACGCCATGGGGCATGGGCCGGACATTGGCCAGGCAGTAAGCCAGGGAATGGCCGATCACCACACCGGCGTTGAGTGCCTGCCCGGCCAGGTGGGAGCCCCACATGACGTAAGCCAGCGCTTGCTTGTCACCAGCGTATGCCGCTTCGATGTTGTCGGTGATCAGCTCAATCGCACGTAGCGAATGCGTCGAGGAGAGAATCGAGGCGTTCGTCCCCATCAGGCTCTCGGCAGCATGCGCGAGTGCGTCCATGCCCGTGGCTGCGATGACCGATGGCGGCAGCGAGGCAACCATCTCAGGGTCGACGATCGCTATGTGCGGAATAAACAAATCACAAGCAGAAACGCGCTTGGCACCGTCGATGGTAACCATCGCAATCCTGGTGGTCTCAGACCCTGTCCCGCACGTGGTAGGGATCAAGATCATCGGTGCCACGCCGTTCTCCGGGCTCACTGTTCCGATCCAGTCGGCACAGCTACCTTCGTTGCGCAGCATCAGCGCGATCATCTTCGAGGAGTCCAGCACAGATCCACCGCCCACGCCAACGACCGCTATCGCTTCCGCGTCACGTGCTTCGTTGATGATCGGGTCCAGCACGTCGGAATTTGGCTCCGCACCAAACCCGCCGTGCGTGACCACAGAGAAACCGGCCTCTGTCAGAGACGCCTCGATCGGATCGGTCAGCCCGGCTGAGCGGACGGCATCGTCGACCGCCAGCAACACGGTGCCGCCAGTGACGCCGAGGCGATCGCGCAGGGCCTCCCCTGTTGTACGGGCGGCCCCGGCTCCTCCGATGACAGCCGAAGGGGCGAGGAAAACGGATTCTTCCGTAGGTGATGGATTCCAGTTCTTGCTGCTCATTGCACTCCGGCTTTCTCGTGATTGTTCTTGATGATCATCTGTCCTCCGAGCGCCTGCCCAGGAGTGACGATGGCTTTGATGATCTGACCTGCGGCCGTGTTTCGCAGGGCCTCCTCTGCCCGCTCCAGGGGATAGCTGCTCACCATGCGGGCCAGATCGTCCTGTTGTTCGTCGATGAACTCGGCGGCTCGGTGGAAGTGCTCGGTCCGATAGCCATAGCTGCCGTGCAAGGACATGCCACCGCGCACCAGAAGGTTCATTTCCACTTCCGGCAACCGCCCAAACAAGCCGGGAACGGCGATGCGGGCTTGGTTCGCGCAAGCGCGTATTGCGCGGTTGAGCCCATCTGCAGACCCAGAGGCTTCCACCCAATAGTCGGCCGGTGCCGTTTCCTGGCTCCGTCCCACCGCCAGGCCCAGTTTCTCGGCGCACGTGAGACGAATCTCGTCGGCGTCGGGGCGCCCATATATGGTGACGTTGGCACCGCGGCGCTGACATTCCATCGCGGATATCAGACCGATGGTTCCGGGGCCCGTGACACCAACCGAAGCCCCTTCCAAAGAGTCGGGCAATGCTTCAAGCGCATGTAACACAATGGCCACAGGCTCATGCAATCCAGCGAGCCCCAGATCCAGGTCCGGATCGATAGCAACCACGCGCTGTGCCGCGATGGTGAAGAACTCGGCGAGGCCGCCATCGCTATGTAATCCGAGACAGGTGCGTTCCGCGCAGTAGTTGACTTGTCCTGCCGCGCAGATTTCGCAGTTCAGGCACCCCTGGATTGCGATCATGGCTATTCGTGTCCCGACCCAGTCCTGTTCCAGATCCGGATGTTGCCCGATGACTGTTCCGACGGTCTCGTGTCCCAGCGTGACCGGAGGACGCATCCATTCATATCCGGCGTCACCGCGGCAAGCATGTACGTCTGAGCCGCACAACCCCACGGCTTCACTTCGGACAAGCAGTTCTCCTGGATCGGGAACTGGGACCGCAACCTCGTCGAGAGAGATGTCCCAACCATCAAGGGAATGCACCCGCAACGCGTGCATCGTCGATCCGGCCTCTTCGGATGTCTGTTGGATCACCGTCTCACGACCCGAAGTAGGATTCGCGCACCGTATCCGAGTTGCGTAATTCCTCCGCGGTTCCGGATACCCGGGTCTTGCCCCCGTCAATGATCGTGGCGAAGTCGGCGACCTCCAACGCGTGCTTAACGTGTTGCTCCACCAGAAGCACGGTCATCCCTGTATCCGCAATGTCGCGGACGATCTGAAACATCTGGGTCACGATCACCGGCGCCAACCCGAGCGACATCTCATCAATCATCAGCACTCGGGGGTCCGCCATCAGTCCACGGCCCACAGCACACATCTGCTGCTCACCGCCCGACATCAGGCCGGCTTCCTGTTTACGCCGCTCCGCCAGTCGCGGGAACAGATCGTATACTTTTTCCAATCGCTGGGTCGTCTTACGATCCTTGCGTTTGGAGTAGCCACCCAGGATCAGGTTGTCTTCCACCGTCATAGACCCGAAGAGCCGGCGTCCCTCGGGAACGTGCACGATTCCGAGATTCACTCGTTCAGCCGGGCTCATCTTCGTAATGTCTTGCGATTCGAGGCTCACCGAACCGCTGGCGGCAGCAACGGTTCCAGAGATCACGCGTAGCGTGGTCGATTTGCCTGCTGCGTTGGGGCCCAGCAGTGCCGTGACCTGGTGCGGTTGCAGCGACAGCGATACGTCTTCCAGTGCCTGGGCATCTCCGTAGAAGGCAGAGATGTTCTTGACGTCCAACATGATTCGTCTCCTTTAGCCTTCTCCGAGGTAGGCCTGAACGACCTGGGGGTCTTTGATGACGGTTTCGGGGTCGCCCTCGGCAATGGTCTGCCCGCGGTCCAGCACCATCATCCGATCGGATACTTCCATGACCGCCGACACAATGTGCTCGATCATCAGGATTGCCACACCTCGGTCGCGAACACGTTTAACGAAAGGCAGTACCCGAGTAACCTCGTTGCTGTTCAATCCCGCGAGCACTTCGTCCAGCAGCAAAAGCTTAGGATCCGTGGCTAATGCGCGTGCCACCTCAACGCGCTTGCGTTGTGCCAGAGTCAGCGCTTCAGTCGGTGTCGTGGTCAGATGCTCGATCCCAAGGTCAGCGAGTAGCTCACGCGCTTTGTCATGCGCTTTGGACACTTTGGCGTCATTGACCAGCAGGGGAACCATCACGTTCTCCACCACGGTCATCCCGCCGAAGGGGCGCACCACCTGAAACGTCCGACCAATCCCCACACGGGCCCTGTCGGCCGATCCCATTCGGGTGATGTCTTGACCGTTTAAGTGCACGCTTCCCTCGTCTGGGATGAACATACCGGAGACGAGATTGAAGAACGAAGTCTTGCCTGCTCCATTCGGCCCGATGATGCCGATGATCTCCTGCGGCTGCAGTTCCAGGGATACCCCGCCCACAGCCTGGACACCGCCGAATCGCTTAGTAACGCTGTCAACGCGTAGCACTGGTTGGTTCGCGCTCATCGTTCGTTCTCCTTCTTGTCGGTGCTGGCTGCCGCCTCCGCTGCAGGCTCAGGCCGTTTTTTGCCCTTCAGCCGACGGATCACCGCGTGGTATCCGTCTACGAGACCACCCGGAAGCATTCTCACCATGACGATCAAGACGATGCCGTAGATCATGAAGTTCACGCCCTGAGCGGCACCCGAGAACGTGACACGCAGCCACTCGCCCAACGGCGTCATCACGATGGCGCCCACAATCGGGCCAGCAATAGTCCCCATGCCGCCAATAATTCCGTTGAGCGCCGGCTGGATGGAATAAAGCGAGGCGTTGAACTGCGTGGCCGGGTCGATAACGAAGAAGTAGATGGCCGCGAAGGCCCCGAAAACTCCTGTCATCGATGCCGAGATGACCAGTGCCAGAACCTTGATGCGGTTGGTCTTCACCCCGAGCGCCTGAACCGCCTCTTCATCGGAGGCGATGGCACGCAGGTGATAGCCAAGTTTCGAGCGGTAGATCCAAATGGAGGCCCAGATGGCCAGCACCGCCATCGCCATCACGATGTAGTAGTACGGTTCCCGGTCTTGGAAAGCGATGTAGAGGAAGCCCTCATCGGCGGGAGTGGTGATACCTACGGATCCGTTAGTCACGGGAACTGCCCAGATAGCCAACAGGCGGAGTACCTCGACAAAGGCCAGGGTGGCCAGGGTGAAGAACGGCCCGCGCAAGCGCACCATGGGGATCGCCAGGAACAAAGATCCCAGCCCCGCCACGAGGCCGCCGGCGACGATCCCGATCCACGGGTTGACGCCAAAGTCCACGTACAGGATCGCCACCGTATAGGCGCCCAATCCGAAAAAGGCCGCGTGTCCCAGAGAGAGTATTCCGCCGAACGCGAGGATGTTCCACGCGACAGTAATCCCGATGTACATCAGCACGAGTACGCCGATGTGGAGCAAATACTGATCTGAGGTGACGAGGGGAAACAGTAGCGCAATTGCTGCCGGGACGATGATCCAAGGGAGTGACAGTTTTTTCATTTCAGGCCCACCTCCGCGTTACGGGCCGCGCCACCGAAGATGCCTTGAGGGCGCACGATCAGCACGATGATAAAGACAATGAACACTGCGACCTGCTGCAGGCCCGGGTCGAGATAGGTTCCGGTCAATGTTTCGACGACGCCGAGAATCAGGCCGCCCACCAGGGCGCCTCCCATGTTTCCAAGGCCGCCGAGGACGACCACGACAAATGCCATCAGCGTGAAGTGTGCACCGGCGAGTGGGTAGGCAGCTTGGAACGGGATGATGAGGCTTCCGGCTACACCGGCCAGTCCAACACCGAGTCCCATGGCCAGCAGGTAATACCGACGAACGGGGATGCCAATGGTTCCAGCGGTCTCGCGATCCTCGACGATCGCGTTGAGGACTTTGCCCGTGAGGGTACGCTTCATCAGGTAGAACAGTCCGAAAACCAGGAGCAGGGCGACGAGGAATGCGGTGACGCGTCCGTAGGTCACGCTGATCCCCAGGATCGTGAGGTTCTGTTCCGCCCACGGCACGTTGACCGTGCGGAACTGCCCTCCGAACATAAAGAGTGCGAGGTTCTGCAGGAAAACGGACAGACCCAGCGTCAAGAAGATTTTCATCAACGGGGATGAATTGATCATCGGCCCCACTAGGAACTGCTGGATCAGAACTCCCAAGAGGAACGTCACCGGTGCCACGATGACCAGGGATAGATACGGGTTCAGATCAAAAGTGAGCCAGAGCCACCATGTCAGGTACATACCCACGAGCACGAGCTCGCCATGGGCGAAGTTGATGATCTTCACCACGCCGAAGATCAGATTCAGGCCGACGGCGATGAGCGCATACACACCACCGAGCATCAGGCCCGCAACCACGATTTGAATCATTTGTTCCATCGCTGGTTCCTTTCCGTCACAGGCCGAACGGCGTGATCATTTGGGGTTCGCGAACGGCGGCCTCCGGCGGCCACACGGTTTCAAGATTTCCGTCGTTCCATTGCATGACGTACATCTCCCCACGAGTGTTTTGGTTGTTCTCGTCGAGCTGGTAACCCCACCCGGCCGTGGTCGAGGCGGGAGGCAATGACATCGACTGCGCTGCAGCGCGGAATGTATCCGGGTCATCGTTTCCACCGGCGCGCTCGAGAATGTCGAAGACAAGATTGGCTCCGCTATAGTTCGCCATCGAGTGCCCAGAGGCCGGGTCGCTGCCAAAACGCTCGTGATAGCTTTCCACGAATTCGTCAATGCCCGGGGTGTAGTCCGGGTTAATATGAATCTGAGCAAAGTCGACGTCATATACGCCGTCCGTCAGTGACCCCACTGAATCGTAGAAGCTGCGCAGAGAGTGTCCGCCGCCGGTGCCGATGAACGCGCCGAGCTTGACGTTGTTGTCCCGGATCTGGCGCGCCAGCAACACCGCGTCCGCGGCGTAGGAGACCGCCAGGACGATGTCCGGGCTCATCTGCCGCAGGCGCAGCACAGTGGATGAAAGGTCCGTTGAGGTGGCGCTATAAGCTTCGCCACGGAAATTTGTCAGACCGATCGCTTGGGCTTCCTCCGCCGCCAAGTCGATAATGGACTGGCCGTACGAGGAATCTTCGTGCAACATGACGACGTTGAGCTCCGAAACCGGTTTACCCAACTGGTCGGCAAGGTAATTCTCAATGAAATCCATGTGGCGAATCGTCATATCACGGGCCGTCGGATTCATGCGGAAGACGTTGTCGTATCCGCGCGCGGTGATGGCTTCCGAGACGGCGCCCAGCTCTACATACGCGTTACCGGTGCGTGCGAAGACCTCAGATGCTGCTAGTCCCAGCGAAGAACTATATGCGCCCAGCCCCAGCTTGGTGTTCTGGTTGAACACGAGCCGCCGTGCTTCAGATGCCGCGGCAGCCACGTCGGGTATGTCGGCGAAGATCAGCTCGATCTCTTTACCGGCAATACCCCCCTGACGATTACGCAGGTCTGCGGCGATACGAACTCCTCGCCAGGATTCCTCCCCGAGCAGCGCATTGGGCCCGGTAACGGGGAACATGGCGCCCAGCCGAAGGGTCGATTCGTCTGTTCCGGGCCCGGCGCAGCCGGACAGCATGGGGACCGCCGCGGCTGTGACCAGCCCGGCTCCGGCCCACTGCAGAAAACGGCGGCGTCCGATCCCTGATGTTGCGTTGGACATTGATACTCCGATGTGTGAATGGTGATCAGTGAGGGTCTAGGCCCCGTGGCCTACTGATAGTGATTCGCTGGGTCAATAGGTCGTCCACCCGCCGTCGACCATCAGCATTTGGCCCGTGACATAGCTCGCAGCGTCAGACGCCAGAAAGACAGCGGCCCCCACGAGTTCCTCTGGGTTGCCGAAGCGTCCCATCGGGATCCGGTCGAGCATCTTCTGGTAGCGCTCCTTGTCTCGAAAGAGCGGCTCAGTCATCTCGGTGCGGAAGTAGCCGGGGCCAATGGCGTTGGCTCGAACACCGGAACCGGACCATTCACCGCTGAGGGAGCGTGTCACTCCGTCGATGCCAGATTTAGTCGCCATATACGCGGCGACGTTGGGAACAAAATTTCTGCTCGTGACCGAGCCAATAAAAATGTGACTGCCGTGGCGGCCATCCACCAGCTGGCGCCGTCCAATTTCCTGTGAAAGCAGGAACGGTGCCGTCAGATTCACGTGCAGCAACTGCTCCCAAGCAGAGCGGTCGAATTCTTCGGCTGGCTGCCGGTGCTGAATTCCTGCGGCGTGCAGAACCACGTCGACGGGACCGTCCAGGACCGATTCAACGCGGTCTAACAGCTTTGCAGGGTCTTCCGTTCCCACATCGCCGGGCAGGCCCACTGCCCGAGACCCGATGCTGCGGGCTGCAGCGTCAACCTGCTCTGGAGTCCGAGAGACCAAGGCGATCTGCCCGCCTGCGTTGTGGAGACCCTCAGCCAAAGCACGTCCGAGGCCACGGCCACCGCCTGTCACGAGAATTCGCTTTCCCTGAAGCGAGAAGAGATCTGTACTCACGTGCGCTTCACTTCCCTGTCGTTGGAATGGATCCGACTTCTGACTTTTCAGGCTCGTCTCAAGCGCACCACGGGGGAAACGCTCCATCAACTGCACAATTGGATCCAATTGAGTTACATGCAACCAGAGAATGTGATCTACGTCAACACCGAGAAATTGGCCTGTGAAGATCGAGGCACGCCGTATTCGCTTCTACAGCGCGTGTTTCAGGCGATCCAGCCAGAACGACTAGGGCCGATTCATGAATCATCGCCAGGAGTCCCGATTGGGCGCCTTGGATCCAAGGAACAGTTTTTGCGCACGACTAGGAACGCCGACGCGCGTCAGCGTGTCTACAATGACGTCGAGGGTTAGGTGAAGATTTCCACCGACTCCGAGATCGTCTGCCGAGTACGGTTGATGTGCAGTCGAACCAGTGCTCGCGCTGCTTCCTGGTCACGTCGACGCACAGCGTCAAGGATGAGAGCGTGGTCGTGATCCGTCATCTGCGCACGGCTTTGGTCCAACCGATAAGAGAGCGCCCGTCGGTAATGTTGCGTGGTGTTCCACAGCCGTTCAACCTGCAAGCGCAAAGGCTCGTACTGCACCCCGGCATAGGTGAGCAGATGAAACTTGCGGTCCAGCTCCAGAAACTCCTCGATCTTCACCTGCGGCAGCGTCGCCTCATGCAATTGCTCAGCAATCGCGCCAATTTCGTCAAGTTGCTCCGCAGTGAGATGCAAGAGCGATTCCGCTATAGCCAGCGGCTCCAAAGCCTCGCGCATCTTATAGACCTGCTCGAATTCGAAACGATCCAGCTTCGACACCCACGCCCCACTGTGAGCGACCGTCGTGACCAGCCCTTCCGCCTCGAGCTGACGCAACGCCGTTCTGACAGGCATTCTGGACGCGTTAAACCGCGACGCCAACAACTCCTGACCCAAGCGCTGCCCTGGGGTAAATTCCCCCGCCAGAATTTCAGCACGCAATCGATCGGTCACGGACTCCGCAGTGGCGGGCGCACTGGGCAACGCCGAAGCATGCCCCGGCTCGTCAATGGCGTCTAGGGATGCCACAGCAGTACCTCCGCGTCACGTTCATAAGATTTTCCTTCCGGGAAAGAGACTAGCTCGAATTGCATTCCCCACGGTGAAGTGAAGTACACCCAGCGCTGCCCCAGACTCGCACCGGAACTGGCACTCGGCTCCCCCATCACATCAATGTCGCGTTCACGCAGATACGACACGGCGTCGTCAAGGTCATCCACATACAGAGCGATGTGATGTCCTCCCATGTCGGAGTTCTTGGGTCGCTCATACTCCTGGCCAGGAGCGTCATAGTGGAAAACCTCGAAGTTGGACCCATTGAAACAGCGATAGAAGCGAATCTCTAGAATCTGCGCCTGCGGATGCACGCCAATCCGCACCGCCATCAGTTCTTCATCCTGCGGGTACGGACCGAGGGAGTAGACAAAGTCACACCCGATGACGTCCACCAAGAAATGATGGGCTTGCTCCATATCGGGGACAGTGAAACCAATGTGATCAGTCCCCCTCAGCCCGGGAATACCACGACCGGTCGGCATGAGCGCAACTCCTCCTCTGGGTTCCAAGACACGTGTTTCGTGTCATGAATGCGTTGAGGATATCAAACCCCACTTTCGTGAATGGATCCAAAACGGTGCACTTTGCACCAATAAGGGCACTCAAGTCCTTGAATTGGATCCAATGACGATGCTACGGTGTGATTCAAACCACGAGCGCCTGGTGTCGATGCAACGGATGTATCGAACCCACGACCCTTCGGAGAACCATGCCTGAGAATGTGCCCCTCGATTATTCGACCGACGTGACGCAACTGCGAACCACACCGGAGGATTGGGATAGCGTCGATCCGGCCCTCCTGGAGTCGATGCTGGTGGAGATGCAGGCGATTCGGTCCTTCGAAGAAGCTGTGCTGAGACTGGCTGGTTCCGGATTAGTGCACGGGCCGGCACACTCCAGTATCGGCCAAGAAGGCGCTGCGGTCGGCTCTGTGATGGCCTTGCGTGCGGCCGACGGCGTCAACGGCACCCACCGGGGTCATCATCAGTTCATCGCCAAAGGACTGCATTACCTTCGACCTGAGGGATATCGCACGGTAGATGGCATCAAAGGCGATGAGATTGTGGAGTTCCTGCAACGGACCTTGCAGGAGGTTCTCGGACTCTCGGGCGGGTTCTCCGGTGGTCGCGGCGGCTCCATGCACTTGCAGTGGATGGAGGCGGGCGCACTAGGCACCAACGCCATCGTCGGCGGCGGGGTACCGCTAGCCGCTGGAAACGCGTGGGCGCAGCGGCACGAACAACGACAGGATGACGCAGGCCAAGATACCGGCGGCGTCACCGTCACTTACTTCGGCGACGGTGCCTCCAATATCGGGTCCACGTTAGAGACCTTCAACCTGGCGGCTGCCTGGAAGCTACCGTTGTGCTTCTTTGTTGAGAACAATCACTACGCAGTTTCCACCCATGTGGACGAAGTCACCGCCGAGTCCCGGCTGGCGCTACGTGGCCCCGGATTCGGGATTCGATCGTGGTACGTCGATGGCATGGATCCCCTCGCGGTCTACATGGCCCAGCAACAAGCCGTCGAGCATATGCGTTCCGGCGCCGGCGCGACCCTGATCGAAGCAGACACCTACCGATATTTCCACCAGAACGGTCCCTTCCCGGGCAGTGCCTTCGGTTACCGGACCAAGGATGAAGAGAAGCAGTGGCGGCAACGAGACCCGATCCAGCGCGTCATCACAGAGATGCAACGCCGAGACCTTTTGTCTGATGGAGACACCCGCGACCTCATCCAACGCATCGATGAGACCGTCGAGGAGATCGTCCAGAATCTCACCGAAGACGATCCCACGAGCGAACGGGCCCAGGCTCGGCGCATTCGGCCAGAGCTGTGGCCGGATCCGAATACGGTGGACCATGGGATCCGCTCCGAGCCAGATCTTTCCAACGAGGTGGCCATCCTCGATGATCTAGCTCACGATCCTGTCACCCCTGTTCGGTTCGTGGATGCCATCGCCGACGTCTTGCATCACCGGATGTCGGATGATCCGGGCATCGTGGTGATGGGCGAAGACATCCACCGTTTAAAGGGCGGCACCAATGGTGCGACACGGGGTCTCAAAGAGGCTTTCCCCGAGCGAGTGCTCGGCACCCCCATCTCCGAGAATGCCTTTGCCGGCCTGGCCGGCGGGTTGGCGCTGACCGCCCGGTTCAAGCCCGTCGTTGAGTTTATGTACTCAGATTTCCTGTTCGTCGCCGCCGACCAAGTTTTCAACCAGATCGGCAAGGCCCGACATATGTTTGGTGGGCAGACATCTATGCCGGTCGTCCTCCGATCCAAAGTCGCGATGGGCGCGGGCTACGGGTCCCAGCACTCCATGGATCCGGCGGGAATCTTCGCCACCAGTCCCGGCTGGCGCATTGTGGCACCGTCAAACGCTGCGGACTATATCGGGCTGATGAATTCAGCTTTGGACCTCGACGATCCAGTCCTCGTGCTGGAGCACGTCGATTTGTATGGGCAGGAATCGACGGTGCCCGATCGAGCTCCCGACTATCGACTTCCGGTGGGACAAGCGGCCATCCGTCGGGAAGGGAAAGACCTGACCGTGCTTTCCTATCTCAACATGGTGGAGTTAGCGCTGCAAGCGTCGGAGGAGCGTGAGGATCTGGATGCCGAGGTGATCGATCTGCGATGGCTCGATCGCGCGTCCTTCGACTGGGCCACCGTGGGCGAGTCGATCAAGAAGACGAACAACGTTCTGATCGTCGAGCAGGGACCGTTGGGCACCTCATACGGCACGTGGGTGGCCGAAGAGATTCAACGCCGGTTCTTCGACCACCTGGATCAGCCCGTAGAACGTGTAACGGGACGAGAAGCCGCCCCATCGATCTCGAAGGTGCTCGAGGCAGCAGCCAACGCCGATCTGGATGACGTTCATCACGGGTTCGATCGCGCCGCACGAAATCTTGGGCTGTCACCGAAGCGCTAATCCATTTTTTCCTTTCGACCGGATTTCCGAAGACAGCACAGAAAAGCTGAGGACACCTTCCATGGCAAGTATCATCACCCTCCCCGCCATCGTGGCGGACGCAGCCGACGCCGTCGTGCAGAGCTGGCTCGTGGCCGTCGGCGACACCGTATCGCGAGGCCAGGCTGTGGCCGATATCGAAACAGAAAAGGCCACCGTCGAACTCGAAGCAGAGGCTTCCGGAACGGTGAGTCGGATATTGGTCGAGGCCGGTTCGACGGTCCACGTCGGTGCCCCCATTCTCCTGCTCTCCGACGGGTCAGAAACCAACGAGGAACTGGAAGCATTCCTCTCCAACGCGGCGGCACCGAACGAGCCGCAATCAGACTCTACGGACGCTGATGCTGATGCTCATGCACCCACTCAACCGGCTCCCGGAGCCCCTCCTGAGCCAGCAAACAGCGTTGCCGAGGCGCCACGGATTTTGATCTCTCCTCTGGCACGACGCCGTGCCCGCGAGCGCGGCATCGATATCAGTACGGTGACCGGGTCCGGACCGGGCGGCCGAATCATACGCCGCGACGTTGAGAACGCCGTCAGCACGGCGCACGTGGACCAGGTCAACAACGTCGTCCATGAGGAGTCCGGTGATAGCAGCTTCGACAGGGTCGAGTTGACCCCCATGCGTAAGGCCATCGCCCGCCGCCTGACAGAGTCCAAAACTCAGGTGCCGCACTTCTACGTTAGTGTCGACATCGACATGGACGCTCTGCTCGAACTGCGCGCGAAAATCAATACCTCACTGGCAGCAGATATTGAACGTGGCTCCCGGTCGAAGGTCTCGGTCAACGACTTGTGTGTGAAAGCGCTCGGGTTAGCCCTTCGCGACGTACCAGAGGCGAATGTTGCCTGGGGCGGAGATCATGTGCGCCATTTCAGACAGGCCGACATCGCTGTCGCCATCGCCACCGACGGCGGGCTACTGACGCCCGTCGTCCGGCAGGTGGAATCACTGTCGATCTCAGCGCTGACGGAAACACTGTCGGACTACAAGCAGCGTGCCGTCAGCGGAAAGATCCGCCAGCAGGAGTTGGAAGGCGGCACGTTCAGTCTGTCCAATCTCGGCATGTTCGGCACCAAAGAGTTCTCTGCCATTTTGAACCCTCCGCAAGCCGGGATTCTCGCTCTGGGAGCCGCAGAGAAACGCGCCGTGGTACGCACGGACCAACTGCACATCGCCACCCAGATGACGGCAACTTTATCTGCCGACCATCGGGCCATCGACGGCGCTGTCGGTGCCCAACTTCTCGCTGCGTTCAAGCAGCGCCTGGAAAACCCGCTGGGCCTGCTGGTCTGAGCACGAGAGGAAGACGACCATGAGCACTACATCCCACCCCGCCGTCCTGCCCCAGCCCGGGGCCATCATGGCAGTGACCGGCGGAGCTTCAGGTATCGGCTTCGCCACCGCCCAGCTGTGGTGCGCTCGCGGCGGTCAAGTCGTGTTGTTGGATCTCAATGCCGACCAAATGGAGGCGGCCATTGGTGCATTGAATCGGGACTACGGACCCGGTCGTGCCCGTGGCGTGCACTGCGATGTCACCGATAAGGCAAGCGTGGACGCCGCCGTCGACTCCATCCAGACCGTTGAAGGGCGCCTCGACGCGCTGGTGAACAGCGCTGGCATCGCCCGTCCGACTCCTGCCGAGCACACCACCGATGAGGATTGGAATGTCGTGGTCGATATCCATCTCGGTGGCACGATGCGCGTCAGTCGTTCCGCGTTTCCGTTGCTTGCGGAGTCAGGCGGCGCCATCGTCAATCTCTCCTCCGTGGCGTCGGTGGTCGGCATGCCGCACCGACTCAGTTACACCACCGTCAAGGCAGGCATGGGAGGACTGACCCGAACGCTGGCCGTCGAATGGGCGCCACACGGTATCCGTGTGAACTCGGTGGGACCGGGCTACGTCGACACTCCGCTGAACCAGGCGCTGGTCGATCAGGGACAATTGCGCGCAGATCTGATCGAGGCGCGGACTCCGCTGAAGCGTTTCGCCCAGCCGGTGGAGATCGCCGAACCGATTGTGTTCCTGTGTACCTCGGCAGCGTCATTCATCACCGGGCACACGTTGATGGCCGACGGCGGACTCACGGTAGATGGGGCCTGGTACGGCCACGAACAGGGCATCCCGAACAGGAGGGACAGCTGATGATGGTGCAGTATGACTTCTCTGGACGTCGCGTCCTTATTACCGGCGCCGCCGGCGGTATTGGTTGGGACTGTGCACGACTCTTGGCTGCTGCCGGTGCCGAACTGGTGCTGGTCGACCGCGACGAAAAAAGGTTGCACGAGCTGCTAGAGAAGCTGGGCACAGATCGCGGGCACCAGACGGTAGCCGGAGATCTCGTCGAGTCGGCCACGCTCCAACAGGTGATCACCATCGTCGAGCAGGGCCCCGGGCTGGACGCGCTCATCCCAGCCGCCGGCATTTATCGCGATCAGCCCGTCGCTGAGATGACCTGGGACCAGTGGCGGCACACGATCTCCGTGAACTTGGATGCCGTGTTTACCGTGACCCAAGCGGTACTCCCCTATCTGAACGACCACGCGAGCATCGTCAATTTTGATTCGTTAGCCGGAGCCAGGGGCAGCCGCACCCACGCACACTACGCCGCAACGAAGGCTGCGGTCACGGCTTTTGGACGTAGCCTGGCGCTTGAAGTGGGGCACCGTGGCATTCGTGTGAACTCAGTGGCACCGGGCATCATCCGTACCTCCATGACCGACCGGCTTGTTGATGGCTCGGGCGAGGCGCTGTTAGCGCAAACCCCACTGGGACGGTTCGGCACGGCGGAGGAAGTGGCCTCCGTCGTGTTGTTTCTCTGCTCGGATGCGTCCTCGTTCATCAACGGTGAGGTCATCCACATCAACGGCGGCCTCTATATGCAGTAGGGCGCCCATCACCGCCCCGAGCCGTGTGCTGCACCGGGGTACCGGATACGCTGAAAGGGTGGTAATGCGGCTGTTGCAGCACTCTTCCGACGCTGAAAAGAGGTCATCCTGCGAGGACTTCTCATCCGCACCGCCATCTACCTCGGTAGCGCCGCCCTCGGTCTCGGTGCCGCGGCCCTACTGTTCGACGACTTCCGGGTGACCTTCTTGGGGTTTCTGACAGCCACCGTCATCTTCGCCGTGGCCCAGACCATTTTCACCCCAATCATCATGAAACTGATCGAGCGCTACGCCTCGCCACTGATCAGCCTCATCGGGCTGCTCTCGACTTGGGTGGCGCTGTTCGTGGCCACCTTGTTCGCAGGCGGGTTGCAGATCACCGGGTTGAGCACCTGGATTGCCGCCACCGTGGTGGTCTGGGTGGTCACCGCGGTCGGCTCGTGGGTGCTTCCGTTGATCTTCCTGCGCGACAAGGACAACAAAGACAAGAGGGGCAAGAAGAAGGCTCAGCCCTCCGCCGACGCCTCCGCCGCATAACGCGAGGCCGCCTCGGCCACCTGGTTCTGGTACTCCACCGAGTCGTTGTAGGAACGGATCGCCGCGATCCAGGAGCTGGAGTCTTCCAGTCCGCTGCGCGACCGGCACAGGTAGCTGGCCGCAGTCAGCGCAGCATCGTCGATCTGGTGCGGGCTGGCCACGCCATCGCCGGAGCCGTCCACGCCCCAGCGGTTCCATGTCTCCGGGATGAACTGCATGGGCCCCACGGCGCGATCGTACTCAGGGTCGCCGTCGAGCACCCCGTCGTCAGTGTCCCAGATCAGGGCGGTGGTGGTGCCGTCCAGGGCGATGCCGATGATCTCCGGTCGAGCCACCCCGTCGGCCTCAATGGTCCCGCCCTGCAGGGTGCCGTGCCGGGATTCCACGAACCCAATTCCGGCCAAGGTGTTCCATCCAACCGAGCAATTCTGGGTCTGCCGCAGGTGTGCATCGGCCCCGGCGTAAGCAGCCAGCGCGCGAGAGGGAATGCCCGTGGCCTCTGACACCTCAGCCACCCAAGCAGGGTCCACCAGCTCAGAAATAGCCCCTTGCTCCTCGGCGCTGACACCGGCCAGCAGGTCCTCGCCATCGGAGCTCAGCGGCTGCTCGGTGGCCAACTCCCCCGGAGCCGCGTTGGGGTCCCGGCTGACCTCATAATCCTCCGGCTGCGACGATTCGACCACCAGGCGCACCGCCAGGTAGCCGCCCACCACCACGAGACCGAGCACGACGACGCTCACCGCGGTGATCACGAAGAACAGCACAGTGGACAGCGCGAAGGAGCGAGAGGCCGACATCTCCTCCATTATCTCTCACGTTTCTGCTGCTGCTACCACTCAGTATTCACCGGAGTCAGGCTGGTTCAGTACTGCAGACCCTTCTCGTCGTAGATCTGACCAATCGGGGTGCTCTTCTCCGCTTGGAACGCATCTTCGGCGCGACCAAAGGCCCAGTACGCGGACAGGGATAGCCTCGCACGCTCGACGCCGCGCTCATCGGTCAGGTACCTGCGCAGCCCCTTCATCACTTCCCGCTCGCCGTGGATGAAGGTCTGCACGACGCCATCGCGCCAGGGAGTGTTGCGCACCGCCGGTCCCAGCCGTGAGGTATCGGGAGTGAATGCTCCACCGCGGTGATGCCAGATGATCTCCACGCCGGCCGGAGCGATCAGGTCCCATTCGTCGTCGGCGGTGGCGACCTCGATGTGGGCCACACCCACGGCGTCGTCGCTCATGGCTTCCAGTGCCGCGGCGATGGCTGGAAGCGCAGCTTCATCGCCGGCCAGCAGATGCCAATCAGCATCGGGGTCCGGATGGTATTTTCCGCCGGGGCCACCGAACTGCACCTGCTCCCCCACCTGAACGCGGGCTGCCCACGGACCGGCTACGCCGTCGTCGCCGTGCAGGACAAAATCGACGGTCAGGGTGCCAGCTTCGGTATCCACCGAACGCACGGTGTAGGTGCGGCGCACGGGCAGCTGCTCCTTGGGCAGTTCGGCACGCAACGCGTCCAGGTCGAAGGGCGGCGTCAAGCCCAGCGAGGGGTCCGGCGGCATTAGCAGCTTGATGTACTTGTCGGTGGCATCAATGTTCTGGAACGTCTCGAATCCGGGACCACCGAAGGTCAGGCGCTGGAAGTGCTCATTAATGCGCTCGGTCGCGACAACGTCCATCACCACTTGCGGCTTCCGCTTCCGCGTGACAGCGGGGGTTGGGGATGCTGATTCGGTCACAGAGACCTCCTCGTCTCGTCGGAGAATCTGCGCCACAGTGACGGCGCCGGTCACCTCCACAATAAATCACTCGGAAATTGGAGATTGCAGTAAGGCTTCCCTCTCGACATAATGAGGCTGTTATCACCACGGCTTCATTGCCGGGTGTTCATCACCAAGCAGGTTGCAGGTTCCCATGACACGACACTCCCGCCTCGAGCACCCCGAGTCCTTGTCCGTGCGCGTGCGCACGATGACCGCCGAAGACCACCAGTCTGCCGAGACCGTTTCCTTCATCACCCAACTGATGAGCGGAAAACGTTCGGTGCGCGACTACGCCCTGCTGGTCAGCCAATACTTCTACATTTACAACGCCCTCGACGATGCTGCTGACCAGTTGCGGGCGACTACCGAGGTCCCCGGGGTGGCTGAGCTGCTGGATCCGCGACTGGACCGCCGGGCTGCGATTCGCGCCGATCTGGATGCACTACTGCCTGCCGCTGGTTTGAACCGAGAGCCAGTGGAGCTCTCGTCGACCGCCGAGTACGCCCAGCGCCTGCGCGAGGTGGCGAACGATCCGGCACGGCTGACCGCACACCACTACCTGCGCTACCTCGGTGACCTGTCCGGCGGTCTGGCGATCGCCCGTCTGGTCCAGCGTCACTATGAGGTCAGCGACGACCAGCTGAACATGTACACCTTCGCTTCGATCGAAAAGCCGAAACTGTATAAGGATGCCTACCGGGATCAGCTCGATGCCCTGGGCCTCACGCCCGCACAGCAGGATGAGTTCATCGCCGAGGCCAATCGCGGATTCACCTACAACAAGACGGTCTTCGAAGAGCTCGGTACCTACTCGGATTCACTGGCTCCGGCCGGAGTCTGAGCCCAGAGTTCCTCGGTTTTCGTTCCGATCAGTCAGCCTCGATGATGGTGACGTCGGCGTCGCGGCGGGTGTCGCGGGCGCCGATGACCTCTCCGGCGTCGTAGTCGATTTCTAGCGCCTGGACGGAACCGAACACGGCATCGGCACGGGTGGTCACCTGGGTGTCCCAGCCGTTGTTGCGGATGAGGTCGGCGACCTCGGAGCTGGGTTCGGTTTCCAGGGCGAGCACACCGTTTTGCAGGCTGTGCCGCGGACCGGCGACAGCTTCCTCGAGCGAAGCGCCCTGCAGCGCCCACGGCACCAACACAGCGGTGAGAATGTTCGGAATCTGGCGCCCGCCGGGGGTGCCGATGCCCAGTACGGGGCGGTTTTCGGCGTCGAGCAGCATCGACGGCGCCGACCAACTCACGGATTTTCGACCCGGCTCTGGCTGATTGTTCGGGGTATCGATGGCATTGAATCGGCTGAGCTGATCGTTGAGGAAGAACCCGCCGACGTTCTCGGAGGCGGAACCGCCCCAGAAGCTGGTTAGCGTGTTCGTCATCGACACCATCATCCCGGTGTCATCGACCACGGTGAGGTGCGTCGTGTTGCCCGGTTCCACAGGGTCGCGTTCTTCCGACGAGGTGCTGGACGTGCGGAGGCTCGCGTTCTGCGCCAGGGACTGATTGGCCTCGGCGTCGACCAACTCGTCGACGGGGACGTCCACGAAATCCGGGTCGCCGAAGTGCTCGCTCACCGAGGCATCGGCGACGAGCCAGGCACGCGAGAGCGCGTCAATGTAGTCAGCACTGCCGGGCTGCGCACTGGCGGCGTCGAGGCCCTCACTGACCTGGAGCTGCTGAATGACGGCGGCACCGGGCAGCGGCGGGGCGGCCGAGAGTACCTCGTACTCCCCCACCGTCCCGCTCACCGGGGTAGTGCGTTCCGGCTCATAGTTTTCCAGGGTGGCGGCGTCGAGCCCATCGACGTGGGTGAGTTGCTCCGCGAGCTCACCGGTGTAGAACGATTCGGCCCCCTGTTCTGCGAGCGTGCTCAGAGTCTGGGCGAGCTCGGGTTGGATGAGGGTGTCGCCTTGGGCGAGTGGCTGGCCGGCGTCGTCGTGAAACGCATCGAGCCCCTGGATGGAAGCGGGCCCAAAATCACTGCGTAGCCGCTGGGCTAGCAATTCGGTGACGGTCGATCCCTCAGCAGCGAGTTGCTGGGCTGGGGTGATCAGGTCCGACCATTCCAGGCTGCCGTGCTCTTCGTGGAGCGCGGCCATGCCGGCCACCATGCCGGGAACGCCGGTGCCGGAGGCTGGAATCTCGCCGTTTTCGGCCACCACCTCTCGGTAGTCCCAGGCTTCCGGGTCATGCTCCGGGCCGGCGATGAGGGCTGCTCCACCGCCGCCCACCCCGGAGGCGTAGGGTTCCACCACGCCGATAGCGAAGGCGGCGGCGATGGCGGCATCCACGGCATTGCCGCCGGATTCCAGCACGGTAATCCCGGCCGCCACGGCGTCGGGATGAGCCGCGGCCACCCCCTCCTGGTTCAGCACGGAGGCGGCCTCGGGTGAGGCGTCGGGTGAGGCGGTGGTCGGGGTGTCCGTGGGACTAGGCGCCGCGGTACCGGATGCGGCGGCATCCGTGGTCTCGGACGGTCTCGGCTCCGGCTCGGTGGGGGCACAGGCGGTGGCGACCAGGGCCAGACCAGCCAGCGTCAGCCAGGCGGGCCCGGTTCGGGTGGCAAAGCTCATCGGGCAGGATCCTTCTGCATTCGCGGACAGACTCGCCACACGGTAACACGCCGAGCAGAACATTCCGAGGTGCGGCGGCTAGACTTCCCTGTGCACCTTGACCTCGACCCTCGACGAGCCTGCGATGACCCCATCTGACCCAGATCCAACCGAGCCCGCCCGCTCCGCCTCCGCCGCGGGAGGCGCCAGCACGGTGGGCGGGCGGCCAACGCGCCGCCGTATGGTGGGACTGGACGCGGCTCGCGCGCTGGCCATTATCGGTATGCTTGCGGTGAACGTGGGGCCGGACCTCAATGACGAGGTGGCCGGGCTGATCTACGAGCTGCCGCGGGGACGAGCCTCGCTGTTGTTCATGATCCTGGCCGGAATCGGGATCTCCCTGATGACGCGCGCCGCACGAACCGAAAGGGCGCCACTGCCCTGGCGGACACTCCTCTGGCGTGCCGTGCTGTTGCTGGGTCTAGGCCTGGGGTTGCAGCTGCTGGGCCACGAGGTGAGCGTGATCTTGGCGTGCTATGGGGTGCTGTTTCTCATCGGGCTGCCGCTGGCGCGGGCGCCGGCATGGCTGCTGGTGGTGATCACCGTGGTGATGCTGGCGCTCGGGCCCGTGCTGTGGATTCAACTGCAGGTGTGGACCGGGGTGACCTACGATTTCAATCCGGCCGCGCTGACGGATGCCCCGGGGCCGCTACTGCACAAGATCTTCTTCTCCGGTGCCTACCCGGTGGTGGTGTGGGTGGTGCCGTTTGTGTTCGGCATGGCGCTGGGCCGGGTCGATCTCAGACGGCGACGCACGCAGTGGACGCTGCTAGCCGGCGGTGTGGCTGCTGCCGTGATCGGGTTCGCGGTGTCCCGGCTGCTCATCGGGATGTTCGGCCAACCGGGCGAGGACCCGGGGCTGGACCGGCTGTGGAGCGCCGTCGACCATTCCCAGATGCCGTTGTGGCTGATTTCTGGCTCGGGTTCCGCCGTCGCCGTCATGAGCTTGTGCCTTCTGCTGGAGGAACCGCTGCGCCGCTGGGGCGCGGCACTGGTGTCGGCAGGGCGGCTCTCGCTGACACTGTATGTGCTGCATCTGGTGTTGCTTGCCGTACTCGTGCGGCCCGGGCCTGACACCCTGGCCGGCGGGTACGCGGTGACCGTGACCATGTCGCTCGGACTGATCCTCGGGGCTCACCTGTGGTGGAGGCGCTGGGGCGTGGGCCCACTGGAGCGGCTGCTGACGTGGCCGCCGCTACGCCGTCGCTCATGAGGCACCAGACACAGGGATTGTGACCCGACTCACGTTGTGTATCATGGATCAACGAACCGACCGCTCGGTCAGTAAGTCATCCAGTACTCGCACACCTTTTGGGGAGACGTCATGACCACATCCGTGGCACCACAGGCCGGCACGAACCGCCGCACACGCGAAGAGAAGAAGGTCCTCGCCGGCACGCTCGTCGGCACCACCATCGAGTGGTACGACTTCTTCATTTACGCCCAGGCGGCAGCATTCGTGCTGGCTCCGCTGTTCTTCACACCGCTCGGCGCTGACAATGCAGCGCTGGCACAAATTGTCTCGTGGGCTTCGCTGGGCATCAGCTTCCTGTTCCGCCCGCTCGGGGCGATCATCGCCGGGCACCTCGGCGACAAGCACGGCCGCAAGGTGGCTCTGGTTCTCACCCTCGTGGGCATGGGCGTGGCCACCGCACTGATCGGCCTGTTGCCGACCTACGCTCAGATCGGCATCTGGGCACCGATCCTGCTGATTCTGCTGCGCATTGTGCAGGGCTTCTCTGCCGGCGGCGAGTGGGGCGGTGCGGCACTGATGTCGGTGGAGCACGCACCCCGCGACAAGCGCGGCCTGTTTGGCGCGTACCCGCAGATCGGCGTGCCGCTGGGCATGCTGCTGGCGACCAGCTTCATGTTCATTCTCACCACCTCGATGTCGGAGGAAGCGTTCCTGACCTGGGGCTGGCGGATCCCGTTCCTGTCGTCGGTGGTGCTGATCGTCGTCGGGTATCTCATTCGTCGCTCCGTGGACGAGTCCCCGGTGTTCAAGGAGATGCAGAACCTCAAGAAGGAAGCCTCCGCCCCGCTGGGCGACCTGTTCAAGGGGCACACCAAAAACGTGGTGCTGGCGATGATGATTTTCGCCGGCAACAACGCGGTGGGCTACATGGTGATCGCGTTCTTCGCTGCCTACGGTGCCAATGTGCTGGGCTTCAGCCGCCCGGAGACCCTGGTGGCGTCGCTCATCGGCGGTTTCGGCTGGCTGGTATTCACGATGTTCGGCGGCTGGATTTCGGACAAAATCGGACGCAAAGTCACCTTCACGATCGGTTACGGCATCTTGATCGCGTGGGTGATCCCGATGTGGTGGCTGATTGACTCCGGCGTGCTGTGGCTGTTCACCCTGGCCATCGTGGTCGTGACCATCGGCCTGGGGCCCTCCTATGGCCCTCAGTCGGCCCTGTATGCGGAGATGTTCCCGGCCAAGGTGCGCTACTCGGGGGCTTCTATCGGCTACGCCTTCGGTTCGATTATCGGCGGCGCATTCGCCCCGATGATCGCGGAGATGCTGCTGGGCAACACCGGGATGTCCTGGACTATCGGCCTCTACCTGGCCGGGGTCTGCACGATCTCGCTCATCGGAGTGTTGCTGGTGCCGAAATCCGTGGAGAAATCGGACCTGCACCCGGAGGCTCGGGTGGACGCGATCCACTGATCGCTCAGCGTCAGCCCATCACCCCGCACTGCACGGCGCCGCTTCTCGAGCTCCTGGCTCGAGGGCGGCGCCGTTGCGTTACTCAGCACCTCTCGGCGATGCGCTGCAGCAGCGGAGCGGTGCGATAGGGCTGCAGTTCCTGCAGCGCCACCGAGGTGGACGTGCGCACCACGCCGGGCACCGCCACGATCTCATTGGTCACCCGGTACAGATCAGCCGGGTCCTTGGCGACCACACGCAGGCGCAGATCGGCATCGCCGGTGGCCGCATGGATTTCCACCACCTCGGGAATCGCGCTGAGCCCTTCACGGGCGACGACGTCGCGCCCCTGCTGCACCGAGACCCCCAGAAAAGCGGTGAGGCCGTAGCCGAGCGCTTCCGGGTTCACCCGGCGGGCAAACGAGGTGATCGCACCTTGCTCCTCGAGCCGCCTCAGCCGGGCCTGCACGGTGTTGCGGGCAATCTGCAATCGCTGTGCGAGAGCGACAACGGTGGCGTGCGGGTCGTCATTGAGCGCGAGCAGCAGTCGGGCGTCCAGGGCATCCACCATGGTGACACCGGTCCTTTCGCGACGGACACACCAGAACGAACATCACCCGGGTGCGCATATTGTCATAGTTTTCGCGATGAAGAATACGTTCTGCTCAGATTATCGCATCGATATTGTGCGACCTGGCCAGCCTGACGCACAGTGTGATCATGACGATCACCACCGATTCCGCCCGCGCCCAGCACTCCGTCGACGAACCGGCCGCCCAGCCCACCGTGGCCATGGCGATTGCGGCGGTGATTCGCGAGCGCACCGACCACCTTTTCGGGCTGATGGGCAACGGCAACGCCCACGTGATCTCCGAGCTCACCCACTCCGGGTTCCCCTACACCTCGGCACGCCACGAGGTGGCGACGGTGACCATGGCGGATGCGTATTTCCGGGCCAGCGGGAAGATCGCTGCTGCCACCACCACCTACGGCGCCGGCTTCACCAACGCACTCACCGGTCTGGCCGAGGCGCGACTGGCCCGGATTCCGCTGGTGTTACTGGTGGGCGACCGCCCCAGTAGCGGGGCGCGGTTCTTCGACATCGACCAGACCCTGGTGTGTGAGGGGCTCGACGTCGAGGTCATCACGGTGAACGAGACCGAGGTGACCGCCCAAGCGCACCGGGCCTTTGATCGCGCCGAACAGACCCAGTCGCCGGTGGTACTGGCGCTGCCCTATGACCTGGCGACCGCGCCGGTCGAACGCGCCGACAGCGACGCCATCGACTCGGCTGCCCCGGAACAGACAGGGCAAGCTGGGCGAACCATTGAGGCGCCCGCCCTTACCGAATCACAGCGCGCCGGACTCTCCGAGGCTGCGGAGCTGCTGCGTGCGGCACACCGTCCGCTGATCCTCTCCGGCCGCGGCGTGGTGCTTTCCCATACCGGTAACACTCTGGAACAGGTGGGCGACCACCTGGGCGCGCTCTACATGAACTCCTTCACCGCCTGCAATGTGGTCGACTCCCCCTGGAATCTCGGCATCGCCGGGGGCTTCACCCGCCGCCACCGTCTCGAAGTGGCGCGCCAGGCCGACGTCGTCGTGGTGGCCGGCGCCTCGATGAACACTTTCCAGCTGCGTTACGGCACCCTGTTCGCCGCTGATGCTACCGTGATCCGGCTCGAGTCCGACCCGCACGCACCCGCCCCTGCCCTGGAGAATCCGCTACACACGGTGCACGGGGACCTGGCCGCGTTGGCGCCAGCGCTGCTCGACCTGGTCGCTGCGACTCCGTCCCCGGAGAACACCTGGCGCGATGAGGTAGCGTTCGTGACCACCCCCGAATTCGGCGCGCTAGCACCCGTGGAGGACACCACGGAGCTGGGTCCGGACGGGCGGCTCAATCCGCGTGTCGTGTTTGCCGCGTTGGAGCACGTGCTGCCGCAGCGCCGCTCCCTGGTGATGGACGGCGGACATTTCCTCGGCTGGGCGCCCATGTACCTTTCGGTTCCGGATCCGCGCGGCCTCATCGCGGTGGGCACCGCATTCCAGTCCATCGGCCTGGGATTCGGCTCGGCCGGCGGGGTCACCGTGGCTCGGCCCGACCACACCACCGTGATGATCACCGGCGACGGCGGCGGGCTGATGGCCCTGGCCGACCTGGAGACCGTGATCCGCACCGCGCGGGCCGCAGGCACCCGGGCGATCGTCGTCGCCGTCAACGATGCTGCTTATGGTGCCGAGTTGCACCAGTACGCCGTCAAGGGGCTGGACGATGAAGCCATGCTGATCGACGACGTCGACTTCTCCGCACTCGGCCGGGCCCTGGGTGCCGACGGGATGCGCATGCACCGCCTGGCGGACCTGCAGCGACTGCGCGAGTGGATCGACACCCACGAGACCGGCGTGTTCGTGCTGGATGTGCCGGTGTCGCAGAGTTTCGTGGCGGAGTACATGCGGGAGTCGGTGTTCGGACCCAACGCCTGAGCCGGGCTCGTTCTTGCGCGCGGACGCGCCGATCCATACCCGTTTTGGCACAATACCCAGCACCCCTGGACGCCACGCGCGGGCTCACCTTAGGTTGAGCACCAGTGCCGCCCCGTTCCCTCGAGCGGGCCTGACGCGGTATCCTCGTCAGCAGAGACTTAGTGACCGATTGGTCAGTTTTTACCTGAGCATCGGTCGCTGATGACCGCACCCGTTCCTTGAGGAGTCTAAAGATCATGACCGCATTCGTTCCCTCCGCCGCACCGGCAGCGTTCCTGGTCGGCGGCAAGCGCACCCCAGTCGGCCGCTACGGCGGCGCCCTGAGCTCTGTGCGCCCCGATGACCTGGCGGCGCTGACCATCAAACAGGTGGTCACCGACGCCGGCATCAACCCCGCTGACGTGGATGAGGTGATCCTCGGCAACGCCAACGGCGCCGGAGAGGAGAACCGCAATGTGGCGCGCATGGCCTGGCTACTCGCCGGGTTCGACGACACGGTTCCAGGCATCACCGTGAACCGCCTCTGCGCCTCGGGCATGTCCGCCATCACCATGGCCTCGCAGATGATCAAGGCGGGCGAGGCCGACCTGGTGCTCGCCGGTGGCGTGGAATCCATGTCGCGGGCCCCTTGGGTGATGGAGAAGCCGCGCACCCCCTTCGCCAAGCCCGGCGAGGTGTTCGATACCTCTATCGGGTGGCGTTTTGTGAACCCGAAGTTCACCTCCGGGGAGCTCGCCCGCGACGGCAAAGCCACCTTCTCGATGCCGGAGACCGCCGAAGAAGTCGCCCGGGTGGACGGGATCACCCGCGAGGAAGCAGACGCGTTCGCCGTCGAATCACAGCGTCGCGCGGCCGAGGCCGTGGCAGCAGGACGCTTCGCCGCCGAGATCGTGCCGGTGGAGATCACCGACCGCAAGGGCAACGTGACGATCGTCGACACCGATGAGGGCCCCCGCCCCGACACCACCCTGGAGTCGCTGGCTAAGCTGCGGCCAGTGGTGCGCGGCGGCGAGGTCGTGACCGCGGGCAATGCCTCCTCGCTCAACGACGGCGCCTCGGCTGTGTTGGTCGCCTCCGAACGCGCCATCGAGAAATACGGGCTCACCCCGCGGGCGCGCGTGGTCACCGGCGCCTCCGCCGGACTGGCACCCGAGATCATGGGGCTGGGCCCGGTCCCCGCCACCGAGAAGGTGTTGGCCCGTGCCGGCTGGTCCGTGGACGATCTGGGGTCCGTGGAGATCAACGAGGCCTTCGCCACCCAGTCCATCGCCTCGATCCGCCGGCTGGGCCTGGACCCGGAGATCGTGAACAACGACGGCGGTGCCATCGCCCTGGGCCACCCGCTGGGCTCCTCCGGTGCGCGCATCGTGATCACCCTGCTGGGCCGCATGGAACGCGAGGGAACCGACAAGGGACTGGCCACCATGTGCATTGGCGTCGGTCAGGGCGCCGCCCTACTCGTGGAGCGGGTGTGATGAACGTGACCGAGCTGAACCAGGACTTCACCGCACTGCGGGTGCTGCTCGATGACGCCCGCCCCGACCGCGTCGTCGTGCGCATGGACCGCCCGGCGGTGCGCAACGCCATTGACGAGACCATGGTGTCCGAATTCCACGCGCTGGCCGGCTGGTTGGAGCGCGAGCCGCGCATGCTGATCATTACCGGGACCGAGATGGAACACCCGAAAACCGGGAAGCGCCAGGGGATTTTCGCCTCGGGCGCCGACATCGGCCAGCTGCGGGAACGCCGACGCGACGACGCGCTGCGCGGGGTGAACTCGCAACTGTTCGACCGGCTGCACCGACTGCCGATGCCGGTGATCGCGGCCATCGACGGGTACGCCCTGGGCGGCGGGGCCGAGCTGGCCTACGCCGCCGACTTCCGCCTGGCCACCCCGCACCTGAAACTCGGGCAGCCGGAGACCGGGCTCGGCATCACCGCTGCGGCCGGGGCCATGTGGCGGCTCAAAGAGCTCGTCGGGGAACCAGTGGCCCTGGAGCTGTTGCTCGCCGGGCGCATTCTCACGGCGGAGGAAGCCCTGGACTTGCGTCTCGTCTCGGAACTACATGCCCCCGAGGAGCTGCTGGACGCCGCCCACGGGCTCGCCGACCGCATCGGCGCCCAGGATCCGCTGGCGGTGCGGTTGACCAAGCGGGTGTTCCACCTGCCGCGGGAGGCCCACCCTCACGTGGACGAAATAGCTCAGGCCATCGCGTTCGAGTCTGATGCCAAATTCGAGCGGATGGACGCGTTCCTCGCGAGGAAGTCCGCTCGTTCTACCGACTCAGGAGAGACCCGATGACCATCAAAACATCTGGCACTGTTCCCGCCCAGGTGGGGGTGCTGGGCGGCGGGCGTATGGGCGCCGGCATCGCCCATGCATTCCTGATCTCCGGCGCCAGCGTCGTCGTCGTGGAACGCGACGATGCTTCGGCAACCGCAGCGCGAGAGCGCATTGAGCGCGATGTGGCGAAGTCCCTCGAGCGCCAGGTCATCACGGGCTCGGCCGAGGAGTGGCTGGACCGGCTCACCGTGTCTCTGCAACACGCCGACTTTGGGGCGTGTGAGCTAGTGATCGAGGCGGTGCCGGAGGACTTTGACCTCAAGGTGTCCTCGCTGACCGAGGTGGAGTCGCACCTGGCTGACACCGCGTGGCTGGCTTCGAACACCTCGTCGCTGTCCATCGACCGGATCGCCGCTCGCCTGCGCCGCCCGGAGCGATTCTGCGGCCTGCACTTCTTCAATCCGGTTCCGGCCTCGAAGCTGGTGGAGATCGTCAACGGCGAGGCCACCGGTGAAGAACTGCGCGGACTGTCGGTGCAGTGGGTGGCGGGGATCGGCAAGACCCCGGTCGTTGTCAATGATGCACCGGGTTTCGCCTCTTCACGCCTGGGGGTGGCTCTGGGCCTGGAGGCGATCCGCATGGTGGAAGAAGGCGTGGCTGCGCCGGAAGACATCGACAACGCGATGGTGCTCGGATATAAGCACCCGGTGGGGCCGCTGGCACTGACCGACATCGTGGGATTGGACGTGCGGCTGGGCATCGCCGAATACCTGGCCGGTGAGCTGGGTGAACGCTTCACCCCGCCGCAGCTGATGCGCGACATGGTGGCCCGCGGCGAACTCGGCCGGAAATCGGGCCAGGGGTTCTACCGCTACGAGTGATCCAGCCTGGACTGGGTTGCTGGCGCGGCTACGTGGGCCGGGCGCGTTCCGGGGTGTGCAGCCGGGCGAGGACCTCATCAGCGGAGACCGGAGGGGCAGTGGGCCCGAAACGGCTGACCAGCACGGTCACGGCGAACGCGAACGGGATGCACCACAGGGCCGGATAGCGCAGCGGCACCGCCAACCCCGACTCCCCCGCACCCGGCGTCTGCGAGTCCAGGGCGATCCCGATCACCAGGGCCACCAGGCACATGCTGGCACCGGCGAGCATGCCCGCGAGCGCGCCCGTCGTCGTCAATCCGCGCCACCAAATGCCCAGCAGCATCACCGGGGCCAGGGAGCACGCCGTGAAGGTGAACACCATGGCCACGGAGCCGGCCAGGGCCAGATCACTGGTGAGACCAGTGAGGATGAGCGGGAGCACGATCGCGACCATCGCGCCGATCCGGAACCCGCGCACCGTGCCGCCGAAGAACTCCTGGGAGACCACCCCCGAGATCGAGACGACGAGCCCGGAGGCGGTGGACAGGAACGCGGCGAAGGCGCCCCCGGCCACGAGCGCGGTGAGCATATCCCCGGTGGCGCCGTCGAAGACCGTGGCCGGCAAGTGCAGAATGGCCTGGTCGCTGGAGTCGGCGGAGGTGGTGGGCAGCACGGCGCGGGCGGTCACCCCGAGCACCACCGGCAACAGGTAGAAGCCGACCAGCAGGGCCAGCAGCAATAGGGTGGTGCGCCGGGCCGAGGGACCATCCGGGTTGGTGTAGAACCGCACCAACACATGGGAGAGGCCGAGGGTGCCCAGCATGAGCGCGGCCACCAGGGAGAGAATGCGGTACAGGTGCGCCGTGCCGTCACCGCCGGGGCCCTCCACCAGCCCGGACACGAACACCGCGGAGGCGTCCGGCAGCGCGGGCGCGTCCAGCAACCCCAGCCGCAACAGGATGAACACGGTGGGGATCAGCAGCGCGGAGAGCTTCAGCCAGTACTGCACCGCCTGGGCAACGGTCACCGAGCGCATGCCCCCGGACATCACAATCGGGAGCACGACGGCGACGACGATCACCGGGCCCACCCACCCGGGCAGATCGGTGGTGGCGCGCAGGGCCAGGGAGGAACCGTGCAGCTGCGGCACAATGTAGAACCACCCGGTGAACACGACGATCATGGCGGTGAGCCGGCGCAGCGGGGCCGAGGGCAGGCGCAGGGTGACGAAATCGGGGATGGTATAGGCACCCGATCGGCGCAGCGGGGCAGCCACGAACACCAACAGCACCAGGAATCCGGCGGTGTAGCCCACGGGGAACCACAGCCCGTGGGTACCGTAGGCGAGGATCAGGCCGGCCACACCCAAGAAGCTGGCGGCCGAGAGGTACTCGCCGGCGATGGCGGAGGCATTCAGCCACGGCGGTACCCGGCGCGAGGCCACATAGAAGTCGCTGGTGGTGCGGGACAGCCGCAGCCCATACACGGAGATCACCCAGGTCACCACGCACACGACGCCGATCACGGCCAGGGAGATCGTCATGGGCGCTCCCCCGCGGTTCCGGCGGCAGCGGGGGCGGAATCGGGGCCGGTCTCACGGGCCCACCGCGCCTCGCGGGCCTCGGTGCGCCGCACGAACATCCACCCCAGCCCGAGGAGCAGTCCCGGCAGCACCGCCGCCGGAATCAGCCACTCCAGCGGCACGGACGCCACGGTCCACCGGTCGGCCGCGCCCGTCCCGATGAGCACCACGGTCAGCACGACGACGGCGAAAAACCCGCCTACAATGCCCACGGCCAGGCGCAGCTGGTGGCGGATCAGGGCGCGCAGTGCGGCGTCGTCGGCGTCCTCACGCAGATGCCCGCGGGTGGGGTCGAGCAGCACCTCGGTCAGGCTCGGCGCCCGGCGAGGACCCAGCACCCGCACCCGGTGGCCGCGCAGCGGGGCGAACACGTCGGTGGGCTCGGCGGGGTCGGCCGGGGCGAGTCGGGGCGGCAGCTCAGGCATCGGCGCCACCAATGTCGTCGCCTCCCCCGCGAGACCGGGCCCGCACCGTGAGCTCCTCGAGCCGCTCCCGCACCTGGGGCATCGAGCGTCGCGACACCTGAAGTTCCGCGGCCTCGGCTCCGTGCAGCTGCACCGACATCCGCCCCTGTCGGTGCAGGATTCGGCGCACATGGTTCAGGTTCACCGCGTGGGAGCGGTGGATGCGCATGAACCCCTGCTCCGCCCACTGGTGTTCCAGCTCGTTGAGGGTGATCCGCAGCAGGTAGGATCCGGTCTCGGTATGCAGCCGGGCGTAGTCCCCCTGTGCCTGGGCCCACCGGATCTCGGCGATGTGGATCAGCAGTGTGGAATCCCCCTGCAGCACCGCCACCCGGGTGTCTTCCTCGCCCGTGCCGTCCACCTCAGACCCGGCGCCGTTCGCACCCCCATACCGATCCGCCGCCACTTTCAGCAGCGCGGCATGCAGGCGCTCGGCCCGCACCGGTTTGAGCAGGTAGTCCCGGGCCTCCAGTTCGAACGCCTCCACGGCGGGCTGGGCATCCGCCGTCACGAAAATAATCTGCGGCGGGTCAGACGCACCGGAGCGCAACTGCCGGGCCAGCTCCAGCCCAGAGGGGCCGGGCATGTGAATATCGAGCAACACGACGTCGACGGGGTGGTCGGCCAGCACCCGCAACGCCGCGGTGGCGGAGGCTGCCGTGTGCACGGTGCCGGCGCAGGGCTCGTCGCGCAACATCCACTCGAGGATGGCGACGGCGGGGGCTTCGTCGTCGACGACGAGGATCTCCAGGGTGCTGGGCGCGTGTCGATGCGGGGTCATCCGGCGGTCACCGTCCTAAATTTCGGGATCCGCAGCCAGACGCGCATGCCGGCGTCCGGGGCGGTATCAATGGTCAGCCCGTGGTCGCCACCGTAGGCCTGGCGCAGCCGCAGGTCCACATTGCGCAGCCCGATGTGCGACCCCTCGGCCTCACCGCGCAGCACCTGTGCCATGTACTCCGGGTCCGCCCCCACCCCGCCATCTTCCACACTAATGACGGCGTGGGTGCCCTCATCGCGCACGCTCAGATGCACGTAGCCGACCTCATCGGTGTCCTTCAGTCCGTGCCGCATGGCATTCTCCACCAGCGGCTGCACCGCCAGAAACGGCACCTCCATGCCCAGCACTTCCGGGGCGATCGACAGCGACACCTGGATCCGGTCGGCGAAGCGGGCCTTCTGCAGCAGCACGTAACGCTCGACGGCGTCCAGCTCCTCAGCCAGGGTGGTGAAATCGGTGTCCGAGCGCAGCGAGTATCGGGTGAAATCGGCAAACTCCAGCACCAGTTCCCGCGCTCGCACCGGATCGGTGGGGATCAGCGAGGCGATCACGTTCAGGCTGTTGTAGATGAAGTGCGGGGAGATCTGGGCGCGCAGGCTGCGCAGTTGCGCCTCCACCAGGTGGTTGTGCGTGTCCTCGGCAAGCTTCCGGTAATGTTCCTCGGCGGACGTCTCAGCCTCGGCCACACCGACTGCTCCTGCGACGTCGGCGTCATCGGCGCCGTGCACCCGCCGAAAATGCTGCGCGGACCGGCGTCGTGTGAACACCAACAGCACGACGACGAGGATCAGCCCACCCAGCATCAGCAGGGCAATGCCGAGAGGAGTGAGCTGGATCATGAACACCATGGTAAGCCAGGAGCCCAGCTCACCGACCGTTCAGCGCCTGACGTCCACCGTTCACCGCACCACCTCACCAACGCGCTTCTCATTCACCCAAACCGTGCGGCAGTGTGGTCCACGTCACACCCATTCATACTCTCGCACGCGAAGGAGCAGTCGATGAGTTCAGCTCACGCCCCCACCTCAGGGCACGTTGACTATCAGGAGGTGCAGGCCCGGCCTCAGTTCCAGCAGCTACGGAAAACACACCGCAGCTTCGTCTTCCCGATGATGGCCATCTTCCTGATCTGGTACCTGGTCTACATCCTGTTAGCGGCATTCGCCCCAGAATTCATGGCCATCAAGGTCCTCGGCAACATCAATGTCGGCATCGTGATGGGGCTGCTGCAGTTCGTCAGCACCTTCGTCATCACCGGCATCTACGTGTCATTCGCCAACCGCAAGATGGACCCGCCCTCCACCGAGATCCGCGAGGAACTAGAGGCGGCCGGCGTCGGTCTTCCCGATGACGAGCCCGCCGCACCCGCACCGAAGGAGGGACGCGCATGAGCACCCTGACGACTCTCGCCTCCGGTCAGCTCCTGGCCCAGGAGGAAACTCTCAGCACCCATGTGGGCAACCCGTGGGCGAACATCGGCATCTTCCTGGTGTTCGTGTGCATCACCCTGTGGCTGGTGCTGCGTGCCTCGAAAAACACGAAAACCGCAGCGGACTTCTACGCGGGCGGCCGGTCCTTCTCCGGCACCCAGAACGGCGTGGCCATCGCGGGTGACTACCTCTCGGCCGCCTCGTTCCTCGGCATCGTGGGCGCCATCGCCATCTACGGTTACGACGGCTTCCTGTACTCCATCGGCTTCCTGGTGGCATGGCTGGTCGCCTTGCTCGCCGTCGCCGAGATGCTGCGCAACACCGGCAAGTTCACCATGGCCGACGTGCTCAGCTTCCGACTGAAGCAGCGCCCCGTACGCATCGCCGCCGCTGCTTCAACACTGGCGGTCTGCGTGTTCTACCTGCTCGCTCAGATGGCCGGTGCTGGCGCGCTGGTCTCCCTGCTGCTCGGCATCGACAGCCGGGCCGGCCAGTCCCTGGTGATCACCGTCGTCGGAATGCTGATGATCGTCTACGTGTTCATCGGCGGCATGAAAGGCACGACCTACGTCCAGATCATCAAGGCCACCCTGCTCATCGCCGGCACCGCCGTGATGACCGTGTGGATCCTGGCCCTGTTCGGGTTCAACTTCTCCGAGGTGCTCGGCCAGGCTGTGGAGGTCTCCGGTGAACCGGGCCTGCTCGAGCCGGGTCTGCAGTACGGGGCGGACTTCATGACCAAGCTGAACTTCATCTCCCTGGGCATCGCCCTGGTCTTCGGCACCGCCGGCCTGCCGCACGTGCTGATGCGGTTCTACACGGTGCCCACCGCCAAGGAGGCCCGCAAGTCCGTAGTGTGGGCGATCGTGCTCATCGGCGCCTTCTACCTGTTCACCCTAGTGCTCGGCTTCGGCGCTGCGGCCCTGCTCACCCCCGAGCAGATCAACAACGCACCGGGCGGTCAGAACTCGGCGGCTCCGCTGCTGGCCTACGAGCTCGGCGGCACTTTGTTGCTGGGACTGATCGCGGCCGTCGCGTTCGCCACCATCCTCGCGGTGGTTGCCGGACTCACCATCACCGCCTCCGCCTCGTTCGCTCACGACATTTACGGTCAGGTCATCAAGAAGGGCCAGATCGATTCGAAGGGCGAGGTCCGGGTTGGACGCATCACGGTGATCGTCGTTGGCTTGCTGGCGATCGCCGGCGGCATTGGCGCCCAGGGCCAGAACGTGGCGTTCTTGGTGTCACTGGCGTTCGCGGTGGCGGCCTCGGCGAACCTGCCGACCATCCTGTACTCGCTGTTCTGGCGCCGGTTCACCACCCGCGGTGCACTGTGGTCGATGTACGGCGGACTGGGTTCTTCAGTGGCGCTGATCTTCTTCTCGCCCGTGGTGTGGGGCGCTCCGACCTCGTTCTTCCCCGAGATCGACATGGCGCTCTACCCGCTCACCAACCCCGGCCTGGTGTCGATCCCCCTGGCCTTCTTCCTGGGCTGGCTCGGTTCGGTCACCTCCAAGGACAACGAGGATCCGGCGAAACAAGCCGAAATGGAGATCCGCTCGCTCACCGGCGTTGGCGCCGAGAAAGCGGTCGAACACTAGACCGGCCGCGAGGCCGATACGCAGGCCAGAGCCTGCATCACCTCAGCGCCCCCGCACGGATCCCTACCGTGCGGGGGCGCTGCCCTGTGTAGTTAGCGCAGTCCGCGCGGATCAGAACGTGAGGATCAGCGGGCGCCGGGGCGATCCTTCACGAAGTTCGTGATACGGGCGGTGCAGAGCCGGTCACCGTTTTCGTGCTCCACGATGACTTCGTGGGTGGTGAGGCTGCGTCCCAAATGAAGAGCCGTGGCGGTAGCGGTGACCAGCCCGGCGCGCGCGGACCGGTGGTGGGTGGCGTTGATATCGACGCCGACGGCGACCTTGCCCATCGAGGAGGCGTGGATGACGGCAGCCCAGGAACCGACCGCCTCGGCGATGGCGACCATGGCCCCGCCGTGCAACAGACCGAGGGACTGACGGTTGCCCTCGACCGGCATGGTGGCGACGACGCGCTGCGCGGACTGTTCGAAGACTTCCACGCCCATCTTCTCGTCGAGCTCGCCGAGGGTGATGGTCCACAGCGAGTGCTGGTCTGCTTCGCGGGGCGCTTCGGGCTGCAGATCAGCCACGGACACCCGCCGTCGTCGCGCTCACAAGGTCTGCCTGGGCGTCGGCCAGCGCGCGGGAATGCGGAGGCCGGTGCACGCCGTCGAGAATGCCCTCCGCCGGGTCTCCCCCGGTCTCGACGATGCGGTTCTCGGCGTCCACGTGCACCACCGAGGGCACGAAACTGCGCGCCTCGGCGTCCTCCATATGCGCGTAGGCGATCAGGATGACGAGGTCACCTGGGTGGATCAGATGCGCGGCAGCACCATTGATACCGACCACGCCCGAACCGCGATCACCGGCGATGGTGTAGGTCTCCAGGCGGGCGCCATTGGTGATGTCCACAATCGACACGAGCTCGCCCGGCAGGATCCCTGCGGCGTCGAGCAGATCCTGGTCCACCGTGACGGACCCGACGTAGTGCAGGTTCGCTTCGGTCACCGTGGCGCGGTGGATCTTCGCGTGGAACATGGTGCGCAGCATGAGGCATCCCTCTCGTAGACAGCGGGTCCATTCTAGCCGCCCCGGGTGAACGGTGCGCGGGTATCGCTCACAGCGTTGGCGCGGTCAGTGTGACGTGGGTTATGGTGAGTACATTACCGACCGATCGTTCAGAAACGTTCAGAAACGTTGCACCGTCCGGAGGGGACCCATGACCGCCACGCCGTCAACCACCACCTCGATCCTGCCCTCGTACCTCGCTGGCTCCTGGTGGACGCCGGAGAATCCGCAGCGCAGCACCGAGGTCCGCGATGCCTCCACCGGGGAGCTGATCATCCGGGTCTCCACAGACGGGATCGATCTGGCAGAGGCTATCGAGTACGGCCGCTCCGTGGGCCAGCGCACCCTCGGCGAGCTCACCTTGCACGAGCGCGCGCTGAAACTCAAGGAACTCGCGCTGTACCTGACCGAGCACAAGCAGGAGCTCTACGAGATCTCCTTCCGCACGGGCTCCACCCAGCGCGATCACTACATCGACGTCGACGGCGGCATCGGCACCCTCTTCACCTTCTCCTCCAAGGGTCGGCGCGAGCTGCCCAACGCGAATGTCATTCTCGATGGCGCCACCGAACCACTCTCGTCCGACGGTTCGTTCATCGGCACCCACGTACACACCCGCATGCCCGGGGTGGCCGTGCAGATCAACGCGTTCAACTTCCCCGTCTGGGGCATGCTGGAGAAGTTCGCGCCGTCTTTCCTGGCCGGCATGCCCTCCCTCGTCAAACCAGCCACCCCCACCGGCTACGTGGCCGAAGCCTGTGTACGGCTCATGCTCGATTCCGGGATCCTGCCCGAGGGCTCACTGCAGCTGATTTCCGGTTCGGCGCGGGATCTGCTGGACCACCTGGACTATCGCGACCACGTGGTGTTCACCGGCTCGGCCGCCACCGCCCAGTCGCTGCGCACCCACCGCAACGTCATTGAGGGCGGGGTGCGCTTCACCGCGGAGACCGACTCGCTCAACGCTACTATTTTGGGTGCCGACGCCGCCGAGGGCACCCCCGAATTCACTGCGTTCATCAAGTCCGTGTTCGTGGAGATGACGGCGAAGGCCGGGCAGAAATGCACCGCCATTAGACGGGTGATTGTGCCGCATAACCTCATCGAGCCCGTCGTGTCCGCGCTGACCGAGCAACTGGAATCGAAGATCGTCGTCGGGGATCCGCGCGCCGAGGGCACCACCATGGGCGCGTTGGCCTCGGTGGATCAGCAGCGCGACGTCGCCGCGGCTGTCCAGCGCCTGGTCGACGCAGGCGGCCGGATCCGCCTGGGCGGAGCCGGCCCGGTGGAATCCGACACCGACGCAGCATTCTTCCCGCCCACCATCCTGACGTTCGACGACGCCAACACCGCTGAAGTGCACTCCGTGGAAGCCTTCGGACCGGTAACCTCGGTGATCGGCTACTCCGGAGCGCCCGACGAAGCCGTCCGCCTGGCCGCGCTGGGCTCCGGCTCACTGGTCGCCACCGTCTGCTCCAACGACGCCGACACCGTGCGCGCCATCGCCACCGGCATCGCTGCCCATCACGGCCGCGTGCACGTGCTCAACCGCCAGACCGCCAAGACCTCCACCGGCCACGGCTCCCCCATGCCGCACCTGGTGCACGGCGGACCGGGCCGCGCCGGCGGCGGCGAAGAGCTCGGTGGCGTCCGCGCCGTCAAGCACTACATGCAGCGCACGGCCTTACAGGGCTCCCCCGATATGCTCACCGCCATCACCGGGGTGTGGCATGCGGGGGCTTCCGCTAACACCGTGACCCGCGACGACGTCGAGTCCGGCACCGGCGTTCACCCGTTCCGCAAATCCCTGGAGTCCCTGCGCATCGGCGACCAGTTCGCCTCCGAGTTGCGCACCGTGAAGCTGGAGGACATCCTCGAGTTCGCCGAGAAAACAGGCGACACCTTCTACGCACACACCGATGAGGAGGCGGCGACTGCGAACCCGTTCTTCCCACGCCGCGTGGCCCACGGCTACCTCCTCGTTTCCTGGGCCGCCGGATTGTTCGTGGAGCCGGCACCCGGCCCGGTGCTCGCCAACTACGGACTGGAGAACCTCCGATTCATCACCCCCGTGACCTACGACGACGCCGTCCGCGTCACCCTGACCGCCAAGCAAATCACTCCGCGCGTTACCGATGAATACGGCGAAGTCCGGTGGGATGCCGTGCTACACAACCAGAACGACGAGATCGTGGCGACCTATGACGTACTCACGTTGGTAGCCAAAACATGGCCGTCTGCGGCAGATTGAGCCCATGGCGACACTTCACGCCTCAGCTATTTGGGGCACCTGCACCGTGCGCCTCAGTGCGCGCCATCCAGTCCCAAGTCTCCTTCCGCGTCGCGCGCCAAGTGCAGACCGGGCGACTCGCTCAACGCCCCACCGGCAACGAGCGTTCGATAGATCCGCGCACATTTCAGGGTCCCACCACAACCACCTCCTCCTTACTGCACCCGCAGTCTCGCGCCGCTCACTGACACCGCGCGACTCCATCAGTAGATCAATAACCCTCTATATTACGCCGATCTGGCCCCTTACCTGCCCCGCTGACCACCCCCTGTGGACGACACGCCCGAACCTTCATGAAATCTGTGGATAATACGCCTGTACTATTTGGATTCGATGGTGTAGCGTTTCATCATCGAACCATTCGAGCGGCGACGGCGCAGGGAGGTGTACGCGGTGACGACGACGATCAACCAGGCTTCGCCTGCGCCCTCTACTCCGGGCACCGACCCCGAGAACACACCGCACCCGCTGACTGCGCTCGTCGAACTCAGCTTCGGCGACATGTTCGCCCGCACGCTGGGAGACCTGAATCTCGGATCCGCACTGGAGGCCATTCAGAAGGGGCTCGTCGCCGTCGCCGAACGCCTCACGAACCCCGATCTCGAGCGCGAGTTCACCCAGTTTGAACTGAATGAGAAGCTGCTGCCCGAGGTGCAAGAGCCCCTGGCCGTGGGCGATCCGCGCGCCACCCTGCCGGCGCTCATGAAGACGGCACAGCACCTCACCACCCTCGTTCAGGGGGTGCAGTCACGCCTGGATGGCACCATGGCCGATGCCTACCGCACTCCGGGGCAGAAGTTCAGCCTGCTCGGCATTCCCGAGGGGCGCGACGGCTACCGCGGTCCTGATCATCTGCTGCAAGACACCGTCGATATCTCCCCCGGGGAGGCTCGACGTCGCGCGCAGACGGCCCAGCATTTCCAGCCACATCGCCCCACAGTTCACCCCGATGACGGCGCTGGCGCCCCAGAACCGAACAGCCCTCAGGGCAGGTTGGCGAGGCTGTTCCCCCAGTTCACCGCAGCATTCCATGCCTCGCGGATCAGTCAAGCGCACCTGCATCAGCTCCTCTACGCGGTCAACGCCATCGACCGGCGGGCCCGCGAATGCGGCTACCCACGAGAAAAGCTCGAAGCCCGCTATCGGAAGCACGACGCCGAACTGACCGATAAGGCGCTCACTACCTCGTACACCGAATTCCAGCGCTTCCTCTATGCCTGGCGCACCGCCGTCATCACCGACATCACGCCTGACGCCGCCGCCACCTCCGAGGAGCACATCCACGCCCGCCGTGGCTTACACTTCACCGGTGAGGAGGGTGGGCTGAAGCTCTGGACGCTCGGCACTGACGACGAGGGCCATGAACTGCTCTCCTGCATCCGCGGAGCGGCCAACAATCCGCGCCAGCGCACCGAAGAGGCCGATCCGACTCTGGTTGTTTTCGACGACGACGATGCGGATTCCGATCGTATTCGTGACGGACGCACGCCCACTCAGCGCGCCCATGACGGCCTGCTCGCTGTGCTGTCCGCCGGGCTGCGCGTGACCGAAAACGGGCTGCCCGATCAGGGTGGCCAACGACCGCAGATCATCGTCACCGCCGGACTCACCGCCCTACTGAAAGTCGCCCACAGCTCCGGGCTGCTGCCCAACACTTTCAACACCGCGCTACTCGACGGCGGCTCCACCCGCGACCTGCTCATCTCCGCGGGCTACACCGGGCCCACCGGCCCTGGCATGCTCCGGCGAATGGTCTGCACCGCTGACATCACTACCGCGGTACTGGGAACCCAAGGTGAAGTGCTCGACGTCGCCATCGCCCGGCGCCATTTCAGCCTCAAGCAGCGCCGAGCCCTCACCGCCCGCGACGGCGGCTGCGCCGCACCCGGATGCACGTTCCCTGCGAGCTGGTGCGACGCCCACCACGTGAAGGAATGGTCCGAAGGTGGGCCCACCACCGTCGACAACGGAGTCCTACTCTGCAACCATCATCACCGCAGCGTGCACCTGGGCATGTGGGTCATCGAGATGCGCGACGGGATCCCGTGGTTCGCGCCCACCGCGAAGCTGCGGCCCGAATTTGCCGAGAAACCACCGGGATTCGGACCATCTAACTCCGGCTCATCCCCGCCGGTCGAGTCCCGGCGCAATACCTCCTGGGTACCGCACCCGGTATCGCATCGCGCCCTGGACACAGCCACGCGCCCACAACCGCCCCGCTCCACAACGCGACAGCGCAATCCGGCCCGCGAACAGGATCCAGACCCGCCGTTCTAGCGTTCCGCCAACACGCCGTCGAGGGCCAGGCGCAGGATCGATTCCTCAAGCTGAGCCGGTTCGGCCGCCGATTCGCCGGGCCGGTACCAGTCCACAATCGAATTCACCATGCCCAGCACCAGCCGGGCGATGCGCCGCGGTGGCTGCGAGGTCACCAGCGAGCCATCTTTCTGACCAGATTCCACGATCCGGCCGAAGCGCGAGGTGATGTCACGACGGCGCTGCAGCGCAGCAGTCTCCACCGGCGAATTTCCGCGCAACCGCAGCAGCAGGGTGACCTGCGGCATCTGCTCGATCAGCACCTGCACCGTCGAACGCAGCGCCTTCTCCAACCGTTTCGCCCCCGATTCGTCCAGCTGCTCGGCCTCGGCCAGCACCGCCTCGAGCGCGTCGAGGGCCTGACCGAGCGCCATCTCCAGGATCTCCTCCTTCGAGGAAACGTGATGGTAGATGGCGGACTTTGAGACACCCAGTTCGGCGGCGAGCATCCCCATCGACGTCGCATCGTAGCCATGCCGGTTGAAGGTCGCCACGCAGACGGCGACCAGGGTCGAACGGTCGTAGCCCGGACGGCCGCGCCGCGGAGCAGTCGTGGTGGTCATCGCCCTATCGTATATCCCGGCCTCATTTCCCGCCGTCGCGCAGGTCATAGACCCGGCGCAGCTTGCCGGACGACCGCGCCAGGGTCCCCGGTTCGGCGATGGTAATGGTGCAGGAGGAACCGATCTTCGTTTTGATCTCCTGCTGCAGCTTCTTCCCGCCCGCGGTGGCGTCCTCCACACTGGCGTCGTCGCGACGTTCGATCGTCACCGTCATCTGGTCCATCCGATTCGGCCGCGTGATCTCCAGCATGAAGTGCGGCGACAGCGTCGGAACCTGCAGTGCCAGCTCCTCGATCTGGGACGGGAACAGATTCACCCCACGCAAGATGATCATGTCGTCGGAGCGCCCGGTAATCCTCCCCATGCGCCGATGTCCGGGCAGGTCGTTGCCGGGAAGCAACCGAGTCAGGTCGTGGGTGCGGTACCGAATAATCGGCAGCGCCTCCTTGGTCAGCGAGGTAAACACCAGCTCACCGTGTTGCCCGGTTTCCAGCACCTCGTCGGTGAAGGGATCAATGATCTCCGGGCGGAAATGGTCTTCCCAAATATGCGAGCCCGCCTTCGTGTCCACGCTCTCCCCCGCCACCCCGGGGCCCATCACCTCGGACAAACCGTAAATATCGCAGGCGTCGATGTTGAAAGTCTGCTCGATTTCCCGCCGCATCTCCTCGGTCCACGGCTCGGCCCCCAACACCGCGGTGCGCAACGAGGTCTTCCGCGGGTCCAGCCCCATGGCTTTGAAACCGTCGGCAATCGTCAACAGGTAGGTCGGCGTGCAGAGAATGGCCTGCGGCTCGAAGTCGCGGATCATCTGCACCTGTTTCTCGGTCTGCCCGCCCGACATCGGAATCACCGCACAGCCGAGCCGTTCCGCACCATAATGCGCGCCCAACCCACCGGTAAACAGCCCATACCCGTAGGCGTTATGCACCTTGTCGCCGGGCTTGATCCCGGAATTGCGGAAGCAGCGCGCCACCAGAGTGCCCCACACCTGCAGGTCATTTTCGGTATACGCGACGACGGTCGGCTGACCGGTGGTACCCGACGACGCATGGATGCGCCGAATGTCCGCCATGTCGACGGCGAACGACTTGAACGGGTACGCCTTCCGCAGAAACTCCTTATCGGTGTACGGGAAGAGCCGCAGGTCCTCCAGCTGCTGGAAGTCCCTGGGATGCACACCGTGGTCATCGAACAACTCGCGATAGGCGTCCACGTTTTCGTAGGCGTAGTGCAGGGTCCACCGCAGTCGCTCAAACTGCAGCGCCTCGATCTCATCGCGACTCATCAGCTCCTCGGGGTCCGGCTGCGAGCGGTCAGCCGCGGGCGGCCCGGGAACAAAAGGTTGGGGAATGGAGCAGCCGGCGGGGCTGGGTGCGGACGTCATGACAAGAATCCTTAGTGCGAGTGGATAGGTGCGCGGCGGGCAGGCATCACTTCAGGCCCGGCGCTTGTTCGGGATAGTGCGGGACCGTCCCCGGAATTCGGCGACGAGGCCCCCCTCGTCGTCGGTGATCGTGATGTCGTAGATCCCGGAGCGCCCCGTGGTCGAACGACGGACGCCGACGGCGGTGAGCCGGGTGCCCGCCACGGGTGAGGAGATGAAGTTGATGTCCACTCCGGAGGCGACGGTAATGGTGGAGCCGTCGCCCCGCGGGTCGTTGCACGACCAGGCGAAGCAGGTGTCACCGAAGGCGAAGATCATTCCGCCGTGGGCGATCTTGAATCCGTTCAGCATCTCGTCCCGAAGCACCATGTGTGCCCGGGCGTAGCCGTCCGCGTACTCGGACACCTCGTATCCCAGCCATTCGGCCGCGGCATCCACACCGAGGGTGGGGTGATCATGGGCGCCAAAGGAGCCCCGCACCACCGAATCGGGGTCGATGCCAGCGGGCAGTTCTGGGTGCACAGCATTCAGGGCCGCGTCGGTCATAGGACACCTCCGGGGTGCGAGTCACGGATGGAATTACCGAACGATCATTAGGTAATCGTACTTTACCCTGTGAGTCAAGCCACATTCACGACGATGACGAACTTGACGCACCTCACCCGTCAGCATATCCTGAACGAACGGTCGGTAAATCCGATCGCCCGTCGTCATCATTGAGGTGAGCACCATGACCGCACCAGACCGTCTCGCCGAGCCCGCGGCCTCCGAGGAGGAGCGCGCCGGCCAGGACCATTTCGATCGCATCATCGCCGAGGACTCCCGTATCGAGCCCCGCGACTGGATGCCCGCCGCCTACCGCAAGACCCTCACACGGCAGGTCTCCCAGCACGCCCACTCCGAAATCATCGGCATGCAGCCCGAGGCCAACTGGATCACCCGGGCGCCGAGCCTGAAGCGCAAGTCGATCCTGATGGCGAAGGTGCAGGACGAGGCCGGTCACGGGCTCTACCTCTACTCGGCCGCCGAAACACTGGGCACCCCCCGCCACGAGCTCAACCAGCAGTTGCTGGAGGGCCGGGCCAAGTACTCCTCGATCTTCAACTACCCGGCCCGGACCTGGGCGGATATGGGTGCGATCGGGTGGCTCGTCGACGGCGCCGCGATCTGCAACCAGGTGCCGCTGTGCCGCGCCTCCTACGGCCCGTACGGCCGCGCGATGGTCCGGATCTGCAAGGAAGAATCGTTCCACCAGCGCCAGGGGTGGGAGATCCTTTATGAGCTCTCCCACGGCACCCCAGAGCAGAAGCAGATGGCCCAGGACGCCGTCAACCGTTTCTACGGCCCTGCCCTGCAGATGTTTGGCCCCCCGGACGGCGACTCCCCGCACTCCCAGCAGTCGATGGCGTGGAACATCAAGCGGTTCTCCAACGACGAGCTACGCCAGCGCTTCGTCGACATGATGGTCCCGCAGGCCGAGGCCCTGGGACTCACCCTGCCCGACCCTGATCTGAAGTGGAACGAGGAGCGCGGCCACTACGATTACGGCGCGCTGGACTGGAACGAGTTCAAGACGGTGCTCTCCGGGGCTGGGCCCTGCAACGTGCAGCGCATGCAGCGCCGTCGTCAGGCTCATGCCGAGGGGGCCTGGGTCCGAGAGGCGGCCGTCGCCTATGCCGCGAAAATGGCCGAGCGCGCCGCCGAGCAGACAGAGCAGACAGAGCGCACCGACCGCCAGCTGATCGGAGCCTGATCATGACCACTGACATCACCAGCACCGAGGGAACCACCGGCACCACCACCGAATGGCCGCTCTGGGAGGTATTCGTGCGTTCCTCGCGCGGACTCTCCCATGTGCATGCCGGCTCACTGCACGCCCCCGACGCCACCATGGCACTGCGCAACGCCCGCGATCTCTACACCCGCCGCAACGAAGGCACCTCCGTGTGGGTGGTTCCGTCTGCGGTCATCGCCTCCTCGGATCCGGATTCCAAGGGCGGCTACTTCGAGTCCGCGCAGGGCAAGGCTTACCGTCACGCCACCTATTACACCAAGTCTGAAGGGGTGAAGCACCTATGAGCTTCGCATCCCACGACTCCGCCACCAAGATTTCGGCTGGCTCCGCGATCAGCGCCGAGGAGATCGCCGCCTCAGGTGCCACTGCGGAACCCGACGTCGCCACCTACGCGCTGTATCTCGGCGATGACGCCCTGATGCTCGCACAGCGCCTGGGCTGGTGGATCGCCCGCGCCCCGGAACTGGAGGAGGACATCGCTCTCTCCAACATCGCCCTCGACCAGCTCGGCCACGCCCGGTTCTTGCTCACCTATGCGGGCACCGCCTGGGGCAAAACCGAGGATGACCTGGCATATTTCCGCGACGAGGAGGAGTTCCGTTCCTGCCGCCTCGTGGAGCAGGAGAACGGCGATTTCGGGCAGACCATCGCCCGTCAGCTGATCTTCTCGTACTACCAGCATGAGCTGTTCCGGCGTCTGGTGGACTCGAATGATGCCACGCTGTCGGCCATCGCGGACAAGGCGCTCAAAGAGGTGCAGTACCACCAGGATCACGCCGCCCAGTGGGTGCTGCGCCTCGGGATCGGCACCCCAGAGTCGCACGAGCGCATGCAGAAGGGACTGTACTACCTGTGGCCCTACGTGGATGAGCTGTTTCACGACGACGACCTCACCCGAGACCTGTCCGAACGGGGCATCGCGGTGCTGCCGTCGAGCCTGCGCGCGGACTTCGACCGTCGCATTGCTGAGCTGCTGGCCGAGGCGGAGCTGGAGGTCCCGGATCTGCCCGGTGCCTGGGGCGGGGACCGTTCCGGGGAGTTCAGCGAGCACCGCGGCCACATCCTGGCCGAAATGCAGGTGCTGGCCCGCCAGCATCCCGGCGCCACCTGGTAAAGAATTCCGAGGGGAGAGAGACCGATGACCACCGCCACCACGCTGCGACCCGCCGACGTCGACGCCGCCCGGGTGTGGGACGTTGCCGCCCGGGTGCCGGATCCGGAAATTCCGGTGCTCTCGATCGCCGACCTCGGGATCCTGCGCGCCGCCCGAGTGGAAGCCGACGGGACCGCCGTCGTCGTCATCACCCCCACCTATTCCGGCTGCCCCGCTATGGGCACGATAACCGAGGATGTGGGTCATGCCCTGCGTGCAGACGGTTATCAGAATGCCCGGGTAGAGCTGGTGCTGCAGCCGGCGTGGACCACCGACTGGATCACCGAGGAGGGACGACGCCGACTGGAAGAGTACGGGATCGCTCCACCGTCGGGCGCCTCGGCAGTGCGCCAGGGACCGGTGCTCATGGGGCTGAGCGTGAAGTGCCCGCGCTGTCATTCGCTCAACACCCGAGAGCTCACCCGTTTCGGCTCCACCGCCTGCAAAGCGCTCTACAGCTGCCGGGATTGCCTGGAGCCGTTCGACTACTTCAAGGTTCACTGAGGGGACCATCATGACTGAGACACTCACCAAACGCCGCGCCTCCTTCAATTCGCTCACGGTGTCCGAGGTGCGCAAGCTGACCGCCGATTCGGTGGAGGTCACCTTCGCGATTCCGGAGGAACTGCAGGACGACTACGATTATCTGCCGGGCCAGTACGTCGCGCTGCGGGCCACCCTCGACGGGCAGGAGGTGCGCCGGTCGTACTCGATCTGCACGGAGCCGGTGCCCGGGGAAATCCGCGTGGCTATTAAAAAGGACCTGGGCGGGATCTTTTCTACCTGGGCCAACGAGGAGCTCGCCGCCGGAGACACCCTGGAGGTCATGAATCCCCAGGGCGCGTTCACCTCGAAAATGCAGATCACGTCGATGAACGACGCCGAACAGCTGGCGGAGGCGGAAGTCGCGAAGAACCCGAACACCCACCTGGTGGCGTTCGCGGCCGGCTCCGGAATCACCCCGATCATGGCGATCGCGAAGGCGGTACTGGGGGCCTCGGCGTCGTCGTCGTTCGATTTGGTCTATGCCAACCGCTCCGCCATGGATGTGATGTTCGCTGAGGAACTGGGCGATCTGAAGGACAAGTACCCCTCCCGGTTGGCCATTCACCATGTGCTCTCGCGCGAGCAGCGCATCGCTCCGCTGATGTCGGGACGGATCGACGAGGAGAAACTCAACGAACTGCTAGATCAGATCATCCCGGTGGCTTCCACCGACGAGTGGTTCTTGTGCGGTCCCTTCGAGCTGGTGCAGATGTGCCGCGACACCCTGGCCGCGCGCGGGGTGCCTGCGGAGAAGATCCGGTTTGAGTTGTTCACCACCGGCAAGCCCGATCGCCCGGCCGGGCATCAGGGCCGGGCTGTCGTCGCCGACCCCGAGGGTGAGAACGTGACGATCGAGTTCAACCTCGACGGTCAGTCCTCCCGCATCGAATCACCCGCCTCGGCCCGGGAGACCGTGCTGAACGCCGCGCTGCGCGTGCGCCCCGATACCCCGTTCGCCTGCGCGGGCGGGGTGTGCGGCACCTGCCGCGCCAAGGTGATCTCCGGGGACTTCGAGATGGAGGAGAACTACGCGCTGGAAAAAGACGAGGTCGACCACGGCTACGTGCTGACCTGCCAGACCCGCCCCACCTCGGACACCCTCGTCGTCGATTTCGACGCCTGACTGGAGATCATCATGATCGAGCTGACACTGCACGACGACGCCGGATACGCCGAGGTCGTGCTCAATGCCCCGCAGAAGATGAATTCGCTGGACGAGGCCGCGCTACAGGAACTCTCCGAGGCTTACGCCCAGGCCGCCCGCGCGGTAGAGGCCGGGCAGGTGCGCGCCCTGCTGCTGCGCGGTGAGGGCCGCGGATTCTGCGCGGGCCGGGATATCTCGAACGTCACCCCCGCCACCGACGACGCCTACGGGTATCTCAGTGAACGGGTCACCCCGGTGCTGAAGCAGATGGCGGGGTTCCCGGCGCCGACCTTCGCCGCCGTGCAGGGGGCGTGCCTGGGAGTCGGCCTGGGGCTAGCGATCGCCACCGACGTCGTCTACGTGGGCGAGGGCGCGAAGATCGGCTCGCCGTTCGCGAATCTCGGCGCCACCCTGGATTCAGGCGGACACGCGCTGTTCACCGAGCGGCTCGGGGCGCACCGCACCCTGGATCTGATCTACACCGCCGAGCTGATGTCGGGGGCGGAAGCGGTGCGTTCGGGATTGTTCTCCCGTGCGGTGGATGACGCCGAGCTGCTGGACTTCACCCGCGCCACGGTGGCAAAGGTCGCCCGGGGCGCCACCGCTGCTTTCCTCGCGTCCCGCGAGCTGGTGGCCCAGGTGCGCGATCAGCGGATCGGACTGTGGGAGTCGGTGGAGCACGAGAACCGGCTGCAGGGCGAGCTGTGCGGCACCGAGGACTATGCCGAGGGGTTCGCCGCGTTCCAGCAGAAGCGGAAACCGGCATTCACCGGGCGCCCGCTGCGCTGACGTTCAGCCCAGCGGCCGCACGGTGAGCGCCTGGCTCACCGCACCCACCGGACCCTCGACGTCGTGGAGGACACTGTAGGTGAGCCCGTGGCCGGTGGCGCTCACCGGTTCGTCCGCCACCAGCTCCACTGGGGTGCGCGCCCAATAGTGCGCGCGCCCGGGACGGATCACCCGGCAGCTGATCTCCATGGGGTCGGCTACTGTCAGGGTGCCGAGAATGTCGAAGGAGATCCGGGTGATCGGCAGCGGCTCCTCGCCCGTGCCTGCGCCGCGCCGACTGTCTCGATCCGTCTCCAGCGCGTGGGTGAGCAGGCCGAACACCGGGGCGATGTGCTGCTCGGTCACGTTCCAGGCACCGGAGGTGTGTGGTGTGGGCTGGAAGGTGTGCGCATCGATGCGTTCGAAATAGCAGGGGCTCATCGGGGTCTCCTCAGAATTCTCGGGGCGATGTCCGGGGCCGGCGGTAGTCGTCGACGTCGCCGGTCGCACCGCTGGCCAGCAGGGCAGCGGCGTCATCGCGCATCTGCACCTTGCGCACCTTGCCGGTGACCGTCGTCGGGAATTCGTCCACGATCTTCACGTACCGCGGGATTTTGTACCGGGCCAGCTGGCCATCACAGAACGCGTGCAGCGCCTGGGCGGTCAGCGGTTCGGCGCCTGCGCGCAGCCGCACCCACACCATCACCTCCTCACCGTATTTTTCATCGGGCACACCGATCGCCTGGGCATCAATGATGTCGGGGTGGGTGTACAGGAACTCCTCGATTTCGCGCGGGTAGATGTTCTCGCCGCCGCGGATCACCATGTCCTTGATGCGCCCGGTCACGCGCACGTAGCCTTCCGCATCCATGGTGGCCAGATCACCGGTGTGCATCCACCCCTCGGCGTCGAGTGCTTCGGCGGTCTTCTCCGGCTCGCCCCAGTAACCGTCCATCACCAGGTAACCGCGGGTGCACAGCTCCCCGGTCTCGCCCACCGGCTGGATCTCCCCGGTGGCGGGGTCGATGATCTTAACCTCGGCGTGCGGGGACACCCGGCCCACCGTGCCGACCCGCAGCTCCAGGGCATCGTCGGGTCGGGTTTGCATGGACACCGGTGAGGTTTCGGTCATCCCGTAGCAGATGGTCACTTCCGCCATGTGCATGGTCTCGATCACCTGGCGCATCACCTCGGCGGGGCAGGGCGAGCCGGCCATGATCCCGGTGCGCAGAGTGGAGAGGTCATAGTCGACGACGGTTTTTTCGCCGTCCAGCTCCAACTCCGCGATGAACATGGTGGGGACCCCGTACAGGCTGGTGCAGCGCTGCTGCTCGACGGTGTCCAGCACGGCACCGGGGTGGAAGACCGGCCCGGGAATGATCATGGCCGCCCCGTGGGAGGTGGCCGCGAGGTTGCCCATCACCATGCCGAAGCAGTGGTAGAACGGCACCGGGATGCAGATGCGGTCTTCCTCGGTATACCGGCAGATCTCGCCCACGAGGAATCCGTTGTTCAGGATGTTCCGGTGCGTGAGGGTCGCGCCCTTGGGGAAGCCGGTGGTGCCGGAGGTGTACTGGATGTTGATCGGGTCGTCCGGGGACAGTTGGGCGGCGGTCGCGTCGAGGCCGGCGTCGTCGGCCTCCACTTCGGCGACCTGGCGCCAGGAATCCTCCCCCATGATGATCGTGTGCTTCAGCGCGCCCAGGTTCATCTCGGCGCGGGCCAGCATGCCGGGGTAGTCCGCCGTGGGCTGGGCATCGGCGGCGACGACGACGGTGATCCCGGACTGTTGCAGCACGTATTCGAGCTCATGCTGCCGGTATGCCGGATTGATGTTGACCATGATCGCGCCGATTTCGGCGGTGGCGTATTGGGTGAGAGTCCATTCCCAGCGGTTCGGCGCCCAGACGCCCACTCTCTCCCCGACCTCCACGCCGGCGCGCAGTAGCCCGGTGGCCAGGCGGCGGACATCGCGGCGGAACTCGGTGTAGCTCCAGCGACGCCCGGCGGCGACGTCGACGAGCGCATCCCGGTCACCGAAACGCTGGACGGTGGCGCGGAGGTTTTCGCCGATGGTCTGCTCGATCAAGGCCGGTTCGGTAGGTCCGACGTCGTGGGACATCGTGAGGTGGGTCTGGGGTGTGGTCATGGGGCACTCCCGCCGCTCGGTTCAGTTACTGAGTTGTAACTCGATTCCGCCTCGAACCTAGCAAAACGTGACCTAGCTCACAAGGTCCCGGGCGATGGTGTCCCGCAGCACTTCGGAAGTACCACCGAAAATCGTGAACAACCGCACCGCCAGATAAGCCTTAGCCACCGGGTATTCGAGGATGTAACCGTACCCGCCGTGCAGCTGCAGGCACTGGTCGATCAGCTCTTTCGCCCGCTCGCTCGCCCACATTTTCGTCTTCGATGCGTCCGTCAGGCTCAGCTCGCCGTCATTAAACCGGGTGACCGCTTGCGCCACATAGTGCTGAGTCACCTCGAGAGAGACCTGCATGTCCGCCAGCCGGAAGCGGGTGTTCTGGAACTCATCCACCGACCGGTCGGACACCTGCCGCTGACTCACGTACTCCCGGGTGGCGCGCAGCGTCTGGGCGGCCAGCGCCACAGAAGACGTGGCGACGGCAAGCCGGCCCTGCGGTAGCAGCTCGTGCACGTAGCGCAGCCCTGCCCCGAGCTCCCCGATGAGGTTCGCGCCCGGAACCCGCACCCCGGTGAAGAACAGCTCTGCGGTATCCGAGGCGGTGAGACCCATTTTTTCGAGCGGGGAGCCGACGTCGTACCCTGCCGTTTTTTCGACGAAGAACAGGCTGAACGAGTTTGCGCCGCCGCGCTCGGTGGGACTGGAGCCGTCCGTGCGGGCCAGCACCAGGGCGGCATCGCCGGTGATCCCGTTGCCGATGAACGTTTTCTGCCCATCGAGCACCCAGACCTCGCCGTCGGGCACGGCTTTCGTGCGTACTCCGCGCAGATCGGAGCCGCAGCCGGGCTCGGTCCACGCCACCGAGGTCACCAGCGAGCCGTCCACCATGCGCGGCAGCCACCGGCTCTGCTGTTCATCGTTTCCGTAGCGCAACAGGGCGGGCAGCACCCAGTCGTCATGCAGGTGGAAGGCCAAGCCCACCGATTCGTGCCCGGCCCGGCAGAGCTCCTCGTCGAGCACCATGCGGAACCGGTAGTCATTCAGTCCCATGCCGCCGAACTCCTCGGGCACGGCCAACCCCAGCAGCCCCTGCTCTCCGGCGGCGGTCCAGAGGGATCGGTCCATGCGGTGCGCTTTCTCCCAGTCGGCGTAGTGGGGGGCGACCTCGCGGGCGGAAAACTCCCGGGCGAGCTCGCGGAACTCCTCGTGCAGTTCTTCGTAGAATCCGGCAAACATGCTGCCTCCTTCGCGGTTCGGGTTCGGGTGCACTGCGGGTTCGGGCGCGGGTGCGGCCGGGTCACAGCCGGGCGGACACCGCGGCCTGGGCCATCTTGATCAGGGCGCGCTGGCTGTCGGCGCGACGTCGCGGATCCACCCCGGGGCCATACCGGGATTTCAGCGAGTGACTGGTGGAATTGATCAGCCCGATGACGCCGTGCACGCGGGTGTGCAGCTCATCGCGGGAATCTTCAGGATGGAGAGCAGCCAGCGCTGCCGACCAGTGATCCAGATACTCGCGCTGCATGCGACGCACCAACCGCCGGTCCGCCTCGGCCAGCCGAGCCAGGTCTTGGTCCTGCACCCGGATCACCTCGGGGTTCCCGAGCGCGAACTCGACCTGAAACTCGATCAACGGCCGGGCCCGCGCCGACACGTCGGGCACCGAGGCGCGAATGTCCTGCGCCCCGGAGAGCAGTCGTTCACTGACCCCGAGCAGCAGCTGTCCGAGCAGATCCTGCTTGCCCTTGAAGTGCCGGTAAATCGCCTGCCCGGTCACGCCAACCTCGCTACCAACGTCGTCGAGGGACACCGCATCGTAGCCGCGCGCCCCGAAGAGCACCCCGGCGGCATCGAGCAGATCCTGACGACGCTGATTCTTCTCCGCCTGACGACGGGTGGCGGGTGCACTCGGCCTGGACAAATGTGATCTCCCTCACTAGCCTGGATTTCAGTGAGTCATCATTAACTGGATGTCCACCATCGTACCCGACCGGGGCACCACCGAACACCCCGCCGAACAACTCACCACCAGCCCGAGATTCCCAGGGAGGCCGCATGGAGACGCTGCCCAGCACCGTCGACCGGCACAGCGACACCTTCGCCCAGCGCCGCGAGCACAACGGCCAACTGCGCGCCGAACTCACACAGCGGCTGGGACGCGCCGCCCTCGGCGGACCAGAGAAAGCACGACGGCGTCACCAGGAGCGCGGCCGGCTGTTGCCCCGGGAACGTGTGAACCGGCTGTTGGATCCGGGCAGCCCGTTCCTGGAGCTGGCCCCGCTGGCCGCGGAGGAGATGTACGACGGCGCGGCCCCGGCGGCCGGGCTGATCACCGGGATCGGGCTGGTGCACGGCCGGCTGGTGATGATCGTCTGCAATGACTCCACCGTGAAGGGCGGCACCTACTTCCCGCTCACCGTCAAGAAGCACCTGCGCGCCCAAGAAGTGGCCGCCGAGAATCGGTTGCCGTGTTTGTACCTGGTGGATTCCGGCGGCGCGTTCCTCCCCATGCAGGACGAGGTGTTCCCGGACCGCGACCACTTTGGCCGGATCTTCTACCACCAGTCCCAGCTCTCGGCCCGCGGCATCCCGCAGATCGCCGCCGTCCTCGGCTCGTGCACCGCCGGCGGGGCGTACGTGCCCGCCATGAGCGACGAGACCGTGATCGTGCGCAACCAGGGGACCATCTTCCTGGGCGGCCCGCCCCTGGTGAAAGCGGCCACCGGCGAAGTGGTCACCGCCGAAGAGCTCGGCGGCGCCGTCGTACATACCGCCCAATCCGGGGTAGCGGATCACCTCGCCGAGGACGACGACCATGCCCTGCAGATCGTTCGCGACATCGTCTCCACCCTCCCTGCCCCCGGCCCGCGCGCCTGGCAGCGTCAGGATCCGCTCCCGCCGCGGCTGCCGGTCGAGGACCTCGACGGCATCATCCCCACCGATGTGAACCAGCCCTTCGAAGTACGCGAGGTCATCGCCCGGATCGTCGACGACGGCGCCTTCCACGAGTTCAAGCGCGACTACGGCACCACCTTGGTCACCGGGTTCGCCCACATCGACGGGCACCCGGTGGGCATCGTCGCCAATAATGGCATCCTGTTCTCCGAGTCCTCCCTGAAGGGCGCGCACTTCATCGAGCTGTGCGACCAGCGCGGGATTCCGTTGCTGTTCCTGCAAAACATCTCCGGGTTCATGGTGGGCCGGGATTACGAATCCGGCGGCATCGCGAAAAACGGGGCAAAAATGGTCACCGCCGTCGCCACCACCCGGGTTCCGAAGATCACGGTGATCATCGGCGGCTCATTCGGGGCCGGCAACTACTCGATGTGCGGGCGGGCCTATTCCCCCCGATTCTTGTTTATGTGGCCGAACGCCCGGATCTCCGTGATGGGCGGGGAACAAGCGGCAGGGGTGCTCGCCACCGTCAAGCGCGACCAGCTCGAGGCTGCGGGTGAGACCTGGAGCGACGACGACGAAGCCCGATTCAAAGACCCCATCCGGCAGAACTATGAGGACCAGGGTCAGCCTTATTACTCCACCGCACGGCTCTGGGACGACGGAATCATCGACCCGTGCGACACCCGTCGTGTGGTGGCGATGGCGCTCGAGGCCTGCGCCCACGCACCCCTGCCCGACCCCGGCTTCGGCCTGTTCAGGATGTAGCCCCCATGACACGTCAGACTCCGACCCCGCACCCGACCACGATGTTTGACACCGTGTTGGTGGCCAACCGCGGCGAGATCGCCTGCCGGGTGATCGCCACGCTGCACGCGATGGGAATCCGCGCCGTCGCCGTGTATTCGGACGCCGACGCCGACGCCGCCCATGTGCGCCTCGCCGATGAAGCGGTGCGGCTGGGTCCGGCACCGGCCGCCGAGTCCTACCTGAACATCGAGGCGGTGCTCTCCGCCGCCCGCGTCACCGGTGCCCAGGCGATCCATCCCGGCTACGGGTTCCTCTCCGAGAACGCCGAGTTCGCCCGCGCTTGCGCCGAGGCCGGGGTGGTGTTCATCGGCCCGGACGTCCCCGCACTCGAGGTGATGGGCAGTAAGATCCGCTCCAAGAACCACGTCGCTGAAGCCGGTGTTCCCGTGGTGCGCGGCGTGTCCGAGCCCGGGCTGAGCGACGCCGAACTGATCGAGGCGGTCAGCAATTTCGGCACCGAGATCCGCTACCCGCTACTCATCAAGCCCTCCGCCGGTGGTGGCGGCAAGGGTATGCACGTGGTCGAGCGCCCCGAGGACCTGCCCGACACTCTGCTCACCGCGCGTCGGGTGGCCCTCGCTGCCTTCGGGGACGATTCCCTGCTGATCGAGCAGCTCATCCGCTCCCCGCGCCACATTGAGGTGCAGGTGCTCGCCGACGCCCACGGTGCGGTGATCCACCTCGGTGAGCGCGAGTGTTCGCTGCAGCGCCGGCACCAGAAGGTGATCGAGGAGGCGCCGTCGCCCCTGCTCGACGCCGACACACGACGCCGCATCGGTGAAGCTGCGTGCAATACCGCGCGCTCCGTGGACTACCGCGGGGCCGGTACCGTCGAGTTCCTGATTTCCGATGAGGACCCCGGCACGTTCTACTTCATGGAGATGAACACCCGCCTGCAGGTGGAGCACCCGGTCACCGAGGAGGTCACCGGGGTCGACCTGGTGGAACAGCAGGTGCGCATTGCCGCCGGTCAGCCGCTACACCTCACCCAGGACGACGTGGTGCTGCGCGGGCATTCCGTGGAGGCCCGGGTCTACGCGGAGGTGCCCGAGGCGGGGTTCCTGCCCAGCACCGGGGAGATCCTCGCCCTGCACGAACCTTCCGGGGCCGGAGTGCGCGTGGATTCCGGTCTGCGCATCGGCTCGGTGATCGGCACCGATTACGACCCGATGCTCGCCAAGATCATCGCCACCGGGGAGGATCGCGGCCAGGCGCTGGCCCGGCTGCGGCGCGCCCTCGAGGAGACCGTGGTGCTCGGTGTGGAGACCAATATCTCCTACCTGCAGCAGTTGCTCGACGACGACGATGTCCGCGCCGGCCGACTCGACACCACCCTGATCGAGCGGCGGCTGCCGGCTCTGGTGTTCCCCCGCCCGGATGAGCACACCGCGCGCCTCGCGGTGGAGGCGGCGCTCACCGAGAACCAGGCGGGCGACGCCATATGCCACAACTCCGCCTGGCGCACCGACGGCTGGCGCGCCACCGGATCTGTGCCCACCAACTACCTGGTCACTCATCGGGCACCCGAGGGCGATCTCACCACCATCGCGGTGCCGCACCTGTCTGACCCGGCCACCAGCCCCGGTGACATCGTTCCCGGAGCCGTCACCACAGCCCGGCAGCGCACAGTCGTCGCCTCCCGAGCCCCGGAGGGCGCCGTCGTGTGGGTGTCCACCCCGGGCTTCACCGGCACCGTCACCGTGGCCGACCCGCACGCCCAGACTCTGGCCCGGCTATGTCAGCGCGAGGCCGAACTCACCGAAGCCGCCCCGGAAATCACCGCGCCACTGCCCGGCACCGTCATCGAGGTTCACGCTGACCACGGCGCCAAGGTTGAGGCCGGGGCTGCACTGGTGACCATCGAGGCGATGAAGATGGAGCACCGGCTCACCGCCCCGCTGCCCGGCGCCGTCACCCTGAACGTGCGTGTGGGCGAGACGGTCAAGCTCGGCCAAGTCCTCGCCGTCGTCGCTGCCTCAGACCAACCAGACCACACAGAAGATCCCGAGAATGTCGAGGAGACTGCATCATGAGCCACCAGCTCAGCGACGAAGAACAGGCGCTCGTAGAAGCGGTGCGCGAATTCACCCAGGAGGTGGTCGCCCCGGTCTCGGCCCGGCATGACGCCGAGCACAGCTTCCCCTATGAGGTGATCTCCCAGATGGGCGAGATGGGGCTGTTCGGACTGCCTGTCCCGGAGGAGTACGGCGGTCAGGGCGGGGACTATTTCGCCCTCTGTCTGGCACTGGAGGAACTGGCGAAGGTCGACCAGTCCGTGGCGATCACCCTGGAAGCCGGCGTCTCCCTCGGCGCGATGCCCCTGCTGCGCTACGGCACCGAGGAGCAGAAGCAGCGCTGGTTGCCGGCCCTGGCCGCCGGTGAGCAGCTCGCCGGGTTCGGCCTCACCGAATCCGAGGCCGGCTCCGATGCCGGGGGCACCCGCACCACCGCCCGCCTCGAGGACGGCCACTGGGTGATCAACGGGACCAAGGAGTTCATCACCAATTCAGGCACCGACATCACCTCGCTGGTCACGGTCACCGCCGTCACCGGGGAGACCACGCGCGACGACGGCAGCGTCAAAAAAGAGATCTCCACCATCCTGGTCCCGGCCGATACCCCCGGATTCACCGCCGAACCGGCCTACAACAAGGTGGGCTGGAACGCCTCCGACACCCACCCGCTGACCTTCGACGACGTCCGTGTCCCGGAGGAGAACCTGCTCGGGGTGCGCGGCCGCGGCTATGCGAATTTCCTGGGCATCCTCGACGAGGGTCGCATCGCCATCGCAGCCCTGGCCACCGGGGCCGCGCAGGGATGTGTGGATGAGGTGGTCCGCTATGCCCGCGAGCGCCACACCTTCGGTAACCCCATCGCCTCCTACCAAGCGGTGTCCTTCAAGATCGCCCGCATGCAAGCCCGCGCCCACACCGCCCGGCTGGCTTACTACGACGCCGCCGCCCGCATGCGCGCCGGGCTGCCCTTCAAAACCGAAGCCGCCATCGCCAAGCTGGTCGCAGGAGAAGCCGCCATGGACAACGCCCGCGACGCCACCCAGGTGTTCGGCGGCTACGGATTCATGAACGAATTCGTCGTCTCTCGCCACTACCGCGACTCGAAGATCCTGGAGATCGGCGAGGGCACCACCGAGGTGCAGCTGATGCTGATCGCCCGCAGTCTGGGGTTGGACTCATGAATCACGACGCCGCACGCCCGGTCATCCAGCAGCGCGGCCTCTACGTCAACGAGCTCCAGGTCGGCGCCCTCTACCGCCACGCCCCCGGGCGCACCCTGACGGAAGCCGACAACGTCTCGTTCACCACCATGACGATGAACACCCAGTCGTTGCACCTGGACGCGCACTGGGCCGCATCGCAACCGTTCGGCCAGCCCTTGGTGAACTCGATGATGACCCTGGCCATCATCGTGGGCGCCTCCGTGGCGCAGCTGACCCAGGGCACCATCGTGGCGAATCTCGGATTCGAGGAGGTCCGCTTCCCGCACCCGCTCTACCACGGCGACACCCTGTACTCGGCCTCCGAGATCCTCGGCACCCGCACCTCGTCGTCTCGGCCCGGTCAAGGGATCGTGCGTATCCGGCACACCGGGGAGAATCAGGACGGCGTGCTGGTGGCCGAGTGCATTCGCTCCGTGCTGATCTGGGAGTCCGAAGCCGCCCACCGTTCCGGGAGCACCTCATGACTATTGGGTCCACTCCGCCACCGTTCACCCTCGGCCCCAGCATCCTGTTCTGCCCGGCCGACCGTCCCGAACGCTATGCCAAGGCCGCCGACCGCGCCGATGCGGTCATTGTGGACCTGGAGGACGCGGTCGCCCCCGCCGACAAGCCCGCCGCCCGCGGGCACCTGGTCCGCCACCTGGCTACCCTCGCCGAAGACGCCGCGCTGCTCGAGCGCACCATCGTCCGAGTCAACCCGGCTGGGGATGCGACGCGCGCTGAGCTCGACGCCGACCTGCAGGTGCTCGCCGGCACCGGGGTGCGCCACGTGATGCTGGCCAAAGCTGAATCCGCCGACGACGTCGACAAGGTCGTCCGGGCGCTGGGCCCGCGCGTCGGCATCATCGGGCTGTGCGAAACCCCTGCCGGGATCACCCGAGCAGACCAGCTTGCCGCCCATCCCTCGGTCACCGCCCTGATGTGGGGGGCGGAGGATCTGGTCGCGGCCCTCGGCGGCAGCTCCTCACGCCACAGCACCGGCACCTACCGGGATGTCGCCCGCACCGCCCGGTCCCTGGTGCTGCTCGCCGCCGCCACCCACGGCACAGCCGCCATCGACTCCATCTATGCCGATCTCACCGACCTGGACGGGCTGAGCGCTGAAGCCGAGGACGCCGCGGCCAGCGGTTTCGCCGCCAAAGCCTGCGTTCACCCCAGCCACGTCGCCCCCATCCGCGCCGCCTACACCCCCACCGACGCCGAGCTCGAGCACGCCCGCGCCCTGCTCGCCGAAGTGCCCCAGCACACCGGGGCCTTCCGGTTCCGCGGCGCGATGGTGGACGCCCCTTTGATCCGCCACGCCGAGCGCGTCGTCCAGCGCGCCGAACGTACCGAAGGAGAGACCTCATGACCGCCCTGCACCTGATCGTGTTGGTGAAGTGGGCCCCGGACGCCCAGCAGGCCCGCCACCTCACCGACTCCCACCACATGGACCGCGGTGAGGGCATTCTCTCCGAGCTGGACGAATACCCCCTGGAGACCGCCCTGCAACTGCGCGAAGCCCTCACGTCCCCTGACGCCGCCGACTCCGCGCCCACCGTGCGCATCACCGCACTCACCATGGGTCCCGCCGGTGCCGCCGCGGCCGTGAAAAAAGCGCTTCAGATGGGCGCTGACGACGCCGTGCACCTCAGCGATTCTGCCCTGACCGGAGCCGACGTCGCTGCCACCTCGCTGGCCCTGCGCCACGTCGTCGAGACCCTTTCGTCCACGACCGAGGAATCGATGCAACAGCTGGTGCTCACCGGCATGGCCTCCACCGACGGCGAGACCGCAGCGGTGCCCGCCCAGTTAGCCGAGCGCTTGGGCTGGACACTCGTCACACGCACCACCGAGGTATCACTGGACCCTGCTTCCGCCACCCTCATCGCGGTCCGCCACACCGAGACCGAGACCCAGCGGGTCAGTGCTCTCCTACCTGCCGTCGTCACCGTGACGGACCAGGCGAACACCCCGCGCTACCCCAGTTTCAAGGCGATCATGGCGGCGAAGAAGAAACCCTCCGAGACCTGGTCACTGTCCGATATCGGGCTCGACGCGGCCGAACTCACTAACCGCGTGCAGGTGCTTGAGGCCGCACCTCGTCCGCCGCGAGAAGCCGGGCGGATTCTCACCGATGAGGGCGACGGCGCCGCCGTCACCGAGCTGGTCGAGTTTCTCTCCGCCCGCCGGCTGATCTGATCCGACTGATACCTCTCACCGAGCAGGAGTACCCGCGATGTCACCGAATTCTGCACCCACCGTCCTCGTCGTCCTGGATCGGATCGGCGCCCCGTTGCGCTCCACCGATCAACAACTACTCGCGCTGGCCCACACCGTGGCCGGATCCCCGGAATCGGTGCACGTCCTTACCGCTGCCGACGCGGACACCACCCGCAACGCCCTGGATGGCCTACACCTGGGATCCGTATTCTGCGCGGATACTGACAGCAACGCCCACGACGCAGCGGTGCCGGCAGAGCAACTCGCCGACCTGATCGAGCACGCAGCGCGCCAGACCGGAGCCACCGTGTTGCTCGCCTCCGATGCGGGCGAGGTCTCCGATGCGCTGGCCCGCGTTGCTGTGCGCCTGGAGGCCGGGCTGATCACGCACGCGGTCGGAGTGGACGCCGCCGAGGCCGGGATCAGCGTACAGAAGTCGGTGCTGGCCGGCGCCTACACCACCCGATGCGCCGCAGAGTCAACCGTGTGCATCACCGTGAAACCCAACGTCGTCGCCGTGCCCGAGACCGGGCTGCCTGCCGGAACCACCCCGAAACCACAGCCGGTGGAGGTACCGGTCTCCGGCCCACGGGTCACCGTGATCGAGCGGTCTCCGGTAGAGTCCACGGGACGCCCGGCCCTGACCGAAGCTGCCGCCGTGGTGGCCGGTGGCCGGGGGCTGAACGGGGACTTCAGCCTCGTCGAGCAACTGGCCGATGCTCTCGGCGCCGCGGTGGGCGCGTCCCGTGCCGCGGTTGATGCCGGCTGGACGGAGCACGCCGCACAGGTGGGCCAAACGGGCGCCACCGTCTCGCCGCAGCTGTACGTGGCTCTGGGCATCTCGGGTGCACTGCAGCACCGGGCCGGAATGCAGACCGCGCAGACTATCGTCGCCATCAATAAGGACCCGGACGCCCCGATTTTCGAGATCGCCGACCTCGGCATCGTCGGAAACGTGACCTCGGTGGTGCCCGATCTCGTTCAGAGATGCGAAAAGGCTCGTCAGTGAACCGCTCACGAGTCATATCCCATCACTAAGCCCGGACCGAGGGACTCCGTGAAGCGAAACAGCGCGTCAGCCAACCGCTGACGCGCTGTTTCGCTTCGCTGAACCGCTCACAGCAGCAAGGCGCGCGGGTCTTCGAGGGCGCCGCCCAGGTCGGCGAGGAATTGGGAGATCGCGACACCGTCCACCACCCGGTGATCGGCCGAGACCGACAGAGTCGCGACATCGCGCACGGCCAGCTCGTCGTCGACCACCCAGGGGCGGCGCTTGATCTGGCCCATCGCCACGATCGCCGATTCGCCGGGATTGATAATCGGAGTGCCCGCATCCACCCCGAACACCCCCACATTGGTGATCGTGATGGTCCCGCCCCGCTGGCATTCAGGGGTGGCCTTGCCCGCCCGCGCGGTCTCGGAGAGCTCGGTGAGTTCTCGGGCCAGTTCGGTCACGGTCAGCGCGTGGGCGTTCTTAATGTTCGGCACAAGCAGCCCACGGTCGGTGTTCACGGCGATGCCGAGGTTCACGTGGCCGTGCACGGTAATGAATTCCTCGCCCCAGCTGGCGTTGATCTCCGGGGTGCGTCCGACCGCCCAGCACACCGCGCGCGAGAGCAGGGTCAGCGGTGAGACCTTCACGCCCTCGGGGAACACGCCCTGGGACTTCCACACTCGGATCAGCTCCACCGTGGCGGTGACGTCGACGTCGAGGAACTCGGTGACGTGCGGCGCCGTGAAAGCAGAGGCAACCATGGCATGGGCAGTGGCCTTGCGCACCCCCTTCACCGGGATCTGGCGGGTCTCGCCCAGCGGCGATGCTCCGACCGCTGTCGTTGCACCCTGACCGGCAGAGTCACGTGCGGAGCTGGCCTCCAGGTAGGCGAGCACGTCTTCGCGGGTGACGTTGCCGACTGGCCCGGTCGGAGGTACCAGCGTCAGGTCCACTCCGTGGTCCTTGGCGAGTTTGCGCACCGGCGGCTTCGCCAGGGCGAGACCGGTAGCCGCAGGAGATTCCGGCGCTGCCTCCGCTGTCGTCTCAGTGACCGGAGCGGGTGCAGGTGGAGCATCAGCCCCGCGCTGAGCACGACGGCGAGCCCGGCGCGACGTCGAGGCCCGGGTGCCGTAGCCGACGAGGGTGGCCCCGCTGGATTCAGACTCGGACTCGGATCCGGGCTGCGCCTCCGAATCAGATGCCGTCTGCCCTGCTGACTCCGGCGCGGGTTCATCCGCCCCACCGTCCGTGCGGAATTCGATGATGGGGGTGCCGACCGTGACCGTCTGCCCGGCCTCCACCAGTAGTTGCTGCACCCGCCCGGCCGTCGGGCTGGGCAGCTCCACCACCGATTTGGCGGTCTCGATCTCCACGATGATGTCGTTCACGCCGATCTCATCACCCGGATGCACGGTCCAGGCGAGAATGTCGGCTTCGGTGAGACCCTCTCCCACATCGGGGAGGCGGAACACGGTGGTGGTCATAGCGGGATGGGCTTCTTTCCGTCGTTGTTAGCTTCGGGCCGTTGTCAGTAGTCGAGAACCCGGTCGATGCCGTCGAGCATCCGGTCGGCGTCCGGAATGTAGTGGTGCTCCAGCCGGGCCGGCGGATACGGTCCGTGCGGAGCACCCACGCGTAGCACCGGCGCGTGCAGGTGGTAGAACGCCTGCTCCTGGATCCGTGCGGCCAGCTCGCCGCCGAGCCCCAAGAACACGGGGGCCTCATGGGCGACGACGACGCGGCCGGTGCGCTGCACGGAATCGACCACCGGGCCCAGATCCAGCGGCGAGACGCTGCGCAGGTCTACCACCTCCACCGAGGTGCCCTCTTCGGCTGCGGTCTCAGCGGCCTCCAGCGCAGTGGGCACCAGCGGTCCATAGGTGACCAGCGTGACGTCGGTGCCGGGCCGGGCGATCACTGCGCGGTCCCCCGGTGTGGCCGAGGCCGGGTCCAGATCCACCTCACCCTTCATCCAGTACCGGCGCTTGGGCTCCAGAAAGATCACCGGGTCGTCGCGGGTGATCGCTTCCTGAATCCCCCAGTACGCGCTGTGCGCGTCCGAGGGGGCCATCACTCGCAGCCCGGCGTGCTGGGCGAACGCCGCCTCGGGTGATTCCGAGTGGTGCTCGGGCGAGCCGATGCCCCCGCCGAACGGAATCCGGATCACCATCGGGATCCGCAGGTGCCCGCCGGTGCGGTAGTGCTGTTTGGCCACCTGGTTCACGATCTGGTCGTACGCGGTATAAGAGAACGCATCGAACTGCATCTCCACCACCGGCCGGAATCCGCGGGCGCACAACCCCACCGCGGTGCCGATGATGCCGGATTCGGCCAGCGGCGTGTTCATCACCCGCTGCCCGCCGAACTCCTCGTGCAGCCCGTCGGTAATGCGGAACACCCCGCCGAGCTCGGCCACGTCCTCACCGAGAATGAGCACCTTCTCGTTGTCGGCCATCGCCTGGCGCAGCCCCCGGTTGATCCCGGCGGCCAGCGTCATGGTCGTGGCGGACACGCTCGCTTCAGCGGTCGTGTCCGCGGTGGCGGTGGTCATGCTCCCTCCTCCACGGTCTCACCGAAGCTATTCTCATAGGCGCGGAACTCGGCGCGCTCCTGCTCCACCAGCGCGTGCGAGTCGGCGTAGATGTGGTCGAAAAGGGCATCCAGTCCGGGGGTCTCCAGGCTCAGGCAGGCCTCGCGCACCCCGGCGCCCCACTGCTCGGCTTCGGCGTCGAGCACAGTAAAGAAATCCTCGTCCGCCGCGCCGATCTCCAGCAGGTGGCGGCGCACCCGCTCCAGCGGATCGGCCCGTTTCCAACGCTCGACCTCCTCGGCGGAGCGATAGCGGGTCGGATCGTCAGCGGTGGTGTGCGCGCCCATCCGGTAGGTGTAGGCCTCCACGAACAGCGGTCCGGCCCCGGAACGCACCCGGTCCAGCGCGAATCGAGACACCGCGTAGCTGGCGAGCAGATCGTTGCCGTCCACGCGGATGCCGGGAATGCCGTATCCCTCGCCGCGGCGGTAGATCGGCGACGGTGTTTGAACCTGCTTGGGCACCGAAATCGCCCACTGGTTGTTCTGGCAGAAGAACAGCACCGGTGCCTGGAACGAGGCGGCAAAAGTGAGCGCCTCGGCCACATCCCCCTCCGAGGTCGCACCATCACCAAAACACGTGACGACGGCGACGTCGGAGTCCACGTCCCCGGTACCCGCAGCCCCCTCCAATTTCACGCCCATCGCGTAGCCGGCGGCGTGCAGGGTCTGGGCGCCGATCATGATCTCGTAGGCACTGAGGTTGTGTGCGTGCGGGTCCCAGCCGCCGTGGCTGACCCCGCGGAAGATCCGCAGCAGGTCCCGCGGGGCGAGCCCGCGCTGCAGGGCCACCCCGTGCTCGCGGTAGGAGGTGTAGGCGAAATCCTGGGAGCGCAGCCCCCGCCCGAGGCCCACCTGCGCGGCCTCCTGGCCGAGGCACGGCGCCCACAAGGCCAGCTCGCCATGGCGCTGCAGGGCGGTGGCTTCCTGGTCGAACCGGCGCAGCAACACCAGGTCGCGGTACATCTCCCGCAACTCGGCGTGGCTGAGCGCGTCAGCGATTCGCCCGAACACCCCGCCGGTATGCCTGTGCCCCTGCTCATCGAGCAGCTGGACGAACGTCGTGCCCTGGTCCGAGGTCCGCAGGTCGTCGCCGTCGTGGCCAATGATCGCCTCACGCAGTTCGTGGCTGATGCCGTCGTGTTGCTGTGCATGCAGAGTCATGTCGCCCCTCACCATAGTGGTGATATATCTCCGGTATGATGTGATCTACATTACATTTTTCGAACCGTCGAGACAAGACCCCTAGGATCGACACAGGCGCGCCGATGCGCCGGGCAACCACAGGGAGAACCAGTCATGACCACCTCAGGGATCGACCGCGCGGCCCCCGCCCGCCGTGGCGCCGAGCGCAACCTCAGCGCCACCGACCGGGTGTATTTGGCACTGAAGGAACAGATCCTCACGGTCCACCTCGCCCCCGATTCGGTGGTGCTGGAACAGGATCTGGCCGAGGAGTTCGGGGTGTCGAAGACCCCGGTGCGCGACGCGCTGCGGCTGCTCGCCCACGAAGGCTGGGTGACGATCATCCCCCGGCGCGGCTACCTGGTGCGCTCACTGCGCCTGGAGGATGTCACCGAATTGTTTGCGCTGCGGCAGATGATCGAGCCACCCCTGGCCGGCCAGGCCGCAGAGCGCGGTACTCCGGCACAGAAAGCTCAGCTCGCCGAACTGCTGGACCGGCAGAAAGAGGAAACCGACCCGGAGGCGGCGTTCCAGACCGCGGTCGCCTTCCACCTCAAGATCGCGGAAATGGCCCGCAATTCCCGTGCCGAGAAGGTGCTGCGCGATCTGCTCGAGGAGCTCTACCGCATCCGCAACATGCTGCCCTGGCTCGACGCCGCCATCCAGCAGCCCGACGAGATCATCGGCCACGGCGGCATTCTGCAAGCCATTCTCGACGGCGACGCCGAACAGGCAGTGCACCGCATGAATCAGCACTCGCGGGAGTCCCTGGTGCAGAAGTTCCAGGGGCTGAGCTCCCTACGGTGAGCTTGAGTGACGGCTAGCGGTAGACCCCGCGCAGCGTGACCAGCACCAGGTACTCCTCGGCAATCCAGCAGACCTGCCGTCCACCCGGGATCCGCGCCCGGGTCAGAATCCGCGCCCGCTCCAGCTCCGCGAGGGCCCGCTGGGCTGCCGTCGACGAGATCCCGTGGTGCTCGCGCACCGATTCCACCGTCACCACCGGATCGGCCGGCAGCCGCCGCAGCATCTCCAGCAGCACCGAGTCGGCCCGGGGCACCACCGGCGAGCGCCCGTCCTCCGCCCGCGAGGCCAGCAGGCGCTCGGTAAGCGCTCCCCGCAGTGCCTCCACCGCGGCGTCGAGCTCCAGCGCCAGCCGCGCACTGTGTTCCAGCGCCGCGCAGAAACTCTCCAGCCAGTCCTCGACTCCTTCCGGGCCGCGGCGGAACCGGTGCATACCGCGCTCGAAATCCGCCAGCGGGCGGGCGAATCCGGTGCTCACCGGAAGCAGGGTCCAGCGCAGCACCCCGGTGCGGCGCAGCAGCGCGTGCAACACGACTCTCGCGGTGCGGCCGTTGCCCGATTCAAACGGGTGCAGCGAGTCCAACTGGGCGTAGCTGATCGCGCATCGCACTAACCCGCTGCCCTCAGTGCCCGACATGTAACGGGCCACCTCATCCATCAGTCCGGGCAGCCGGTCGGCGGGGGCCGGTGCCACCGCCACGCCGTCGCCGACCTGCCCGGAGCGCACCAGCCAGCTGGGCTCGTGGCGCAGCCCGGGCGCTTCCGGTTCAATCCGGTCGTGCAGCGACACCAGATCGGACACCCCAATCCGACGACTCGGATCCCCCAGCGACTCGACCGCGTCTCGGGTTGCCTGCATCACCCGGATCGAGGTCAGCACCTCTGCGTTGATGCCGGCGGCGCTGCGGGAGAACACTTCCGCCACCATCACGTTCTGCGGTCGCACCCAGACCCCATCCACCCAGGTGGACCAGCCGCCCTCACCAGCGGCCACGAGCCCCTCCAGCCCCCTCCCCCGGTCCCCGATACGCTCATCGGCGCGTGCCACGGCGACGGCGGTACGCTCCAGCCGGTCGCGCGTCCGGTCGGAGAACGACGATGTGCCGTGCATTCAACCACCTCGTTCCCCGTGCGTTCACCTCGAAAACCCCTCAAAAACACTTTAGCCGCCCCAGCCGGGATTTAGTTCGTGTCCGGGGTGCGCCAGCCCCCGGCACCCGGCCTACACTCGGGCCCATGTCTTCCATCAACACCCCCACCGCCGCACGCACCAGCCTGCCCACCGGTGAGGACATCGTCCAGTCCCTGCCCTGGCGGTGGCGCGCCCAGGGACGGATCTTCCTCATCGGCGGGCTCGGCTTCATGTTCGACGCTTGGGACGTCTCCCTCAACGGCGTGCTGATCCCGCTGCTGCGTGAGGAGTGGGCACTCACCGCCGGGCAGGCAGCCTGGATCGGCACCGCCAATCTCATCGGCATGGCCGTGGGCGCGTTCTTCTGGGGTACCGTGGCCGACCGCATCGGCCGCCGCTCGGCCTTCGCCATCACCCTGTTGGTGTTCTCCATCTTCACCCTGGCCGGGGTGTTCACCGGCGACATCGTCTGGTTTGCCATCTTCCGGTTCCTCGCCGGCTTCGGTCTCGGCGGGTGCATCCCCGTCGACTATGCCCTGGTCGGCGAGTTCACTCCGCGCAAACAGCGCGGCACCGTGCTCACCGCCATGGACGGGTGGTGGCCCATCGGCGCCGCTCTGTGCGGGTTCGTCTCGGCCTGGCTGGTGGCCACCTGGGGCGACTGGCGTCTGCCGCTGCTGGCCATGATTCTGCCCGCACTGCTAGTGTTCTTCGTCCGCCTCTGGGTGCCCGAGTCTCCCCTGTTCCTCCTGCGTCAGGGGCGCGACGCCGAAGCCCGCAAAGTCATCGACCAGCTCGTCCGCCAGACCGGCGCCGAGCCGCGTGAGTACGTGTTGCCCCCGGTCCCCGAAGCGCCGCGGATGACCGTGCTCGCCCTGGCCGATCAGCTGATCCGGCTGTGGCGCTATTCCTGGCGCACCACCCTGGCCATCTGGTGCCTGTTCCTCACCATCATGTTCGTCTACTACCTGGGCCTACAGTGGTTGCCGACCTTCATGATCGACGCCGGCTTCGAACGGACTCAAGCGTTCCTCACCACCGGCGGCATGGCTGCCATTGGCCTGTTCGGGGTCATCCTGGCCGCCTGGCTGGTGGAGAAGACGGGGCGCCGCTGGCTGCTGGGTGTCTCCGCCGTCGTCTCCTCCGCGCTGATCACCGCGCTGGCCGCGTTCCTGCACGTGCCCTCCGCCGTGCTCCCGCTGGTGCTGGTCTACGGGTTCGTGGTGCAGGTGGCCATCCCGGTGCTCTACGCCTACGCCTCGGAGCTCTACCCTACCGAGCTGCGCGGATCTGGGTTTGGCTGGGCGTCCGCGGTCTCCCGGATTTCCGCGGGTGTGGGCCCGCTGCTGTTCGTCACCTGGATGGTTCCGGCGCTCGGACTGACGACGTCGTTCGCTGTGGCCGGAGGCCTGGTGCTGGTGGCGGTGGTCCTCATGTTCTGCTTCGCCCCGGAGACCGCAGGAAAGAAACTGACCCTGACAGGAGAGTGATCGAACCTCCGCGATGACGGGCGCGTGGCGGATTATTCACCGAATTCCCAGACACGCTCCCGTTCCATACCGCTGATCGCCGCTGTATCGTTAGACGCGTTTTGACGAGTGCGAGGAGCACACCAACTCATGGTGACGATCAACCACGAAGTCCAGACCAAACCCCGCCGGACCGGCGGACAGAAATTCTTCGCTGTTGTGAGTCTCGTGCTCTTTATCGTCGCCGGCTGGCTGTTCCTGTCCCCGACGTCCTATTCCCTGATGGAGGATGCTGGGACCGTCACCTGTGGACCGCTCGGCTTCGGAAACTCCGATATTTCGCCCGACTTCACCCAGAACGAATCGAACCTGGAGGCCAGAGGTTCCTGGATCGAGACGACCTGGCCGAGCCTGGATCTCGAGAACAACGAGGATCCCGCGTACACCCCTGAGCGCATCGAAAGCATCCAAGAAGAGACGAATACTGCGCTGCAGGATCAGTGTGTTCCCACGCGCCAATCCCGGATGGCGACACTGACAGTGACCCTGAGTCTCGCACTCGGCGCACTCATCTTGGCACGACGCACCCGCTAGAGGATCGCGGCCCTGACATAGAGACGCGGGGCACCACAGTGATGAACTGTGGTGCCCCGCTTTCGTGGCTCTTCGCATTTAAGGGGGTAGATCAGCGTTGAGCTCGAGGTTGGGCGTGGCGGTCCGTGGATAAAGGTCGAGGCCTTCCGATGATGGAAGTTCCTACACCGTCCATCCGAAAGACCTCGACATGTCCCAGCATAAGTTCTCAACCCCTGACCTGACGAAATTTTGCCGACTCAACGAACTCGGCCTCGAAGCCACCGGCCAGCACCTGACCCGAGGCAGGGCCGTGCTGGAATGTCGACGGGTTGATCCTGACCCGTGGTGCCAACAGTGCGGGGCTGAAGCGATCTCTCGTGGAACGATCTCTCGGCGTCTGGCTCATGAGCCCTTCGGGCACCGACCCACGACACTGTTGGTCCGGGTCCGTCGCTGGCAGTGCCTGCATTGCGGGCATCAGTGGCGTGAAGATCTGAGCCAGGCAGCGATCCCACGATCAAAACTCTCCCACCGAGGGACCCGGTGGGCATTGGAAGCGATCGTGATCGATCACCTCTCCATCTCTCGAGCTGCTGCAGGGCTGGGCGTGTCCTGGCATACCGCGAACAACGCGATCCTGGCAGAAGGCAAACGACTATTGATTGATGATCCGGCCCGGTTCCAGGATGTGAGCACTATCGGGGTCGATGAACACGTCTGGCGCCATACCCGGTACGGAGACAAGTACGTCACCGTGATCATTGATCTGACACCGATCCGTTCTGGTACCGGACCAGCCCGGTTGCTAGACATGATCGAGGGACGCTCGAAACAAGTCTTCAAGTCCTGGCTGGCCGGCCGCCCCGAGGCCTGGCGGAAGCGCGTTGAGGCGATCGCGATGGATGGGTTCTCAGGGTTCAAGACCGCCGCTGCGGAGGAAGTACCCCACGCGAGTGCGGTGATGGACCCGTTCCATGTTGTGCAACTCGCCGGGCATGCCTTGGATGAGTGCCGGCGCAGGGTCCAGCGTGTCATCATGGGCCGGCGTGGTCGTTCCGGGGATCCGCTTTATGGTGTTCGCCGGGTTCTGCACACTGGAGAAGTCCTGCTCACGGAGAAGCAACGTGACCGGCTTGATGCGGTGTTCGCTGATGAGCGTCATGTCCAGGTGGAAGCCACTTGGGGTGTCTATCAACGCATGATCGCCGCCTACCGCCACCCCGAGCCGGGCCAGCGTGGGGAGTTGATGAAGAAACTCATCGCCGACATCAGTGCCGGTGTACCAGCGCCGTTGACAGAGATCCGGAAGCTGGGGCGTACTTTGAAAAGACGTGCGGTTGATGTTCTGGCGTATTTTGATCGTCCTGGCACCAGCAATGGACCTACTGAGGCGATCAATGGTCGACTCGAGCACTTACGTGGAACAGCCCTAGGATTCAGGAATCTGAGGAACTACATCGCCAGAAGTCTTCTCGAAGCCGGTGGATTCAGACCCCTGCTACCCCCTTAAATGCGAAGAGTCGCTTTCGTGTGGGGACCGGATCCTTCCGTCAGGCTCACCCCTCGGGGTTCTAGTCCTTGCCGGGATCCGTCTGACCGGACTGACCGTCGGTCTTCGGCTTCCAACCATCCTGGGCGCGGCGCCAGACGCTGCGCACCGGATGCTCGTCACGTTTCGGTTTCTCCGGTTTCGTCTGGCCCGGCTTGCGGTCGAAGGCACCCTTGCTGCGCGTCAGGCGGTAGTCGATGCGCTCATCGACCTGCGGGCCGAAGTGCACGCCGAAGTCCTTCTTCAGCATACGGCTCAGTCGCTTGTACCGGTCCTGCAGCACCTGTTCCTCGCGCCGTTCCTGATCGGCACGCAGGTTGCGCAGCGTCGCCCAGCACATCAGCAGCAGGATCACGCTGAACGGCAGCGCTGTCGCCAATGAGGCAGCCTGCAACGCCTGCAGTCCACCGGCGAGCAGCAGGCCGATCGCCAGGGCGCCCTCCAGCGCGGAGAACAGGATACGCGACCAAGTCGGCGGGTTCGGGTGACCACCGGAGGCGAGCATATCGATCACCAGCGAACCGGAGTCCGAGGAGGTGATGAAAAAGATCGCCACGAGGATGATCGCGAGGAACGAGAAGATCGTCCCCAGCGGCAGCCCACCCAGCACATCGAACAGCGACATGTCGGCCGCGAATTCTGCTGGATCTTCCGGAACGAGGTCGCCGTCGCCGTAGAGCTGGCGGTGAATACCGGTACCACCCAGCACCGCGAACCAGATGAAGCCGACAATGGACGGCACCAGCAGCACGCCGGTGATGAACTCGCGCACGGTGCGTCCGCGGGAAATGCGGGCGATGAAGATGCCGACGAAGGGCGCCCAGGAAATCCACCAGCCCCAGTAGAACAGAGTCCACGCCGAGGCCCAGGTGCGACCTTCCTCACCGGTGTAGGCAGCGACGTCGAAAGTCATGTTCATGAAGTTCGCCAGGTAGGCACCCAGCGACTCGATGAGGTTCTGGAACAGGAACAGGGTGGGTCCGAGCATCAGCACGGAAATCAGCAGGATGCCGGCCATCGACAGGTTGATGTTGGACAGCCATTTCATGCCTCGTCCCACACCCGAGACCACCGAGATGGTGGCAATGAAAGTGATGACGACGATGAGGATCACCAGCAACAGGTTGTCCGACTGGTCGACGATGCCGATCGAGGTCAGGCCGGAGCCGATCTGCTGCACGCCAAGGCCCAGCGAGGTGGCGACACCGAAGATCGTGCCGAAGATCGCCAGCACGTCGATGACGTCGCCGGCCCAGCCTTTGACCTTGTCGCCGAGCAGCGGCTCGAAGACCCAGCGGATGGACACGGGACGTCCACGCCGGTGGATCGTGTAGGCCACCGCGAGACCGATCACGGCGTAGATGGCCCAAGGGTGCAGACCCCAGTGCACGAAGGTCTGCGCCATGGCGAGCTTGGCGAGATCTGCCTCGTCGCCTTCCCAGCCGGGCTTCGGGTCGATGGTGGCGTAGGTGAGCGGCTCGCCGACGCCGTAGAACACCAAGCCGATGCCCATGCCGGCGGCGAAGAGCATGCAGAACCAGGTCAGCACGCTGAATTCGGGGCGGTCGTCATCGCGACCGAGACGGATCTTGCCGTACTTGGAGAAGCAGATGAACAGGGAGAACCCGATGAAGAACGCGATGGCCAGCACGTAGTACCAGCCCAGGTGCTCGACGATCCATCCTTGAATGCCCTGCAAGACCTCGTCGGTAGCTTCGGGCAGGAACATGCCGGCCAGGGCAATGGCGGCCACAATGGTCATGGCGGGCCAGAACACTCGCGGAGTGATGTTGCCCTTGCCGAGCTTTACGCCCTGCCGACGCAGCTTCTCGGTGATCTGCTCGTCGGTGTCGTCTTCCTCGATCTGGAGGTGAGCCGGGAGCTCTTCGACGCGGTGCACCTCAGGCTCGGTATGCGCCTCGGTCTCGGGCGCAGCCGTCGTCGTCGCTCCGGTGTCGATGGCGGACTCACCGTCGCCCGGCGGGGACTCGCCAGGGTCTGTGGATTCGTACTCAGATGTGCTCATACTTCTCTTCTTTTCGGTCGATATCGCATTCGCGTTTCAGCCAACGAATCGTTGTGATAAGAATTCAACAGTACGTAATCATTGAAACAGCCTCAAAGCGACCTGTCATTGATCCATTCCCCTCGAGGAGCTCTTTCGCCGCGCGCGATTGCATATCGCTCCTCACAGGCGTAAGGTTTTTCAGTTCCCCTCCCATACTTCTCGTCTCTTGAGGTGTACTGTGTCTTCTTCCGCCGAATCCCGCTCGATTCAGACCGATGCGTCCGCCTTGCCGGCGGGCGTCAGCCGGCTGATCTCGCTGCTGGTGGCCGCGGCCTTCGTCGTCATCCTCAACGAGACGATCATGTCGGTGGCGCTACCGGACCTGATGGCCGAATTCGAGGTACCCGCGGCGACCGCGCAGTGGCTGACCACCGCGTTCATGCTGACCATGGCCGTGGTCATCCCGATCACGGGTTGGCTGCTGACCCGGCTGAACCTGCGTACCGTGTTCATCATCGCGATGTCCACCTTCACGGCCGGCACGGCGATCGCTGCCGCGGCCACCGCATTTGAGATGCTGGTGACCGGGCGCGTGGTCCAGGCGGTCGGTACCGCCATCATGATGCCACTGCTGATGACCACAGTGCTCAATGTGGTGCCGGCGGATCGCCGAGGCCGCACCATGGGCGTGATCTCCATTGTGATCGCGGTGGCCCCGGCCATCGGCCCGACGGTGGGCGGGGTCGTGCTGGATGCGCTGACGTGGCGCTGGATGTTCCTGCTGGTGCTGCCGATCGCCGTGCTGGCTCTGGTACTGGGCGGGATGATGATCCGCAACGTCACCGAAACCAAGCCGGTGCCGCTGGATGTGCTCTCGGTGGTGCTTTCTGCCGTCGGTTTCTCCGGACTGATCTACGGTCTGTCGTCCATCGGCGAGGCGGCCACCGGGCACGCGATCATCGCACCCTGGATTCCGGTGGTGATCGGTGCCGTTGCGCTGTTGGTGTTCACACTGCGGCAGCTCTCGCTGAAGGATTTCGCACTGCTGGACCTGCGTGTGTTCTCGGTAGGCACCTTCACGATGGCGCTGCTGCTGATGCTGATCTCGATGATGTCGCTCTTCGGCACCATCATCCTGTTGCCCATTTATATGCAGCAGGTACTGGGCCACACCACCCTGGAGTCCGGTCTTGCGCTGTTGCCAGGTGGGCTGCTGATGGGTGTGCTCGGCTGGTTCGTGGGCCGGGCCTTCGACCGCATTGGTGCTCGCCCGCTGGTGATCCCGGGTGCACTGCTAGCGTCCAGTGGCCTGTGGCTGATGACCCTGTTCGCGGAGAACACGCAGCTGTGGATGATCGTCGGTGCGCACTCGGTGCTGACCACCGGGCTGGCGCTGCTGTTCTCCCCGCTGATGACCACCGCTCTGGGCTCTCTGCCGCCGCGGCTCTACCCGCACGGCTCGGCACTGATGTCGACGCTGCAACAGGTATCCGCCGGTGCCGGCACCGCCCTGTTCATCACCGTGATGACGGTGGCCACCATGGTGGGCGCCGGCTCAGGCCAGGATGCCGTGACCGCTCAGATGAGCGGAGTCCACAACGCGCTGGTGATCGGGGCGATGATCTCGCTGGTCACCATCGTGGGGGTGTTCTTCCTCCGCAACGGCGCGCAGACTCAGGCCCCGGCCGCAGAGGCCGACGACCTGGCGGAGGCCGAAGAGGCCACGGAAACGCACTGATCCGGACGCGGATTCGCGTCCAACACCACCGACAGCAGGCGGGAGAGTTCCGCGCGCTCGGAGTCGTCGAGCACCGCGAAGAACTCCTCCGCCTGTTGTTGTCTCTGGCCGCGGACCTCGACGTAGAGTTCGTGCCCCTTCTCCGTGGCGGTAACCCGGGTGGCCCGCCGGTCCCGCGGGTCAGTCCCGCGTTGCACCAGGCCTTTGGCCTCTAACAGGTCCACCACCTCGGTCGCCGACCGCGGCGCAATGCGCAGTCGCTCCGCCACCTCATTTAGCCGCATCCCCTCCGGGTGCGTGTCGCGGTCGTGCCCCGCAGCATCGACGACGTCCACCGCATGGCGACCCGAGCGCACCACGGCGACCAGGGCACGGAACTGGTGCGGACTCAGATCGTAGGGGGCCAGCTCGGCGGTCCACCGACGACGCAGGCGATGGTTGATCGCATGCAGTTGGTCCGCTAATTCGGGGAGCGGGGAAACGTCAGACATGCCCTCAGTCTAGCCCGAGTTTTGCGCAGTAACCTCTTTATGAGGTAACCTCAGCAATGTTGGATTGCGAAAGGAGTCATCATGGCCTTTCCTTCACCCCCTGCCGGAGGCCCTGCGCGCGGCCCGGCCAAAATCAACCCTGATGACCGGAAGCAACTGAAGCAGTATCCCGTCTCCCTGCGGCGCATCGCCGGCCTCTTCTCCCCGCACCGCGGCACCATCGCTGTCGTCGTCGCATTGATTACCATGTCTTCTGTCATCACCATCGCCCAGCCATTCTTGTTGCGCGGCGTCATTGACGACGCCCTGCCCAACCAGGATGTGCCGCTGCTGCTGTGGCTGGCCGGGGCCATGATCGCTGTGGCGGCGGTGACCGCCGTCATCGGCGTCATTCAGACCTGGATGTCCACACAGATGGGTCAGCGGGTGATGCACACGCTGCGAACGAAGCTCTTCACCCACCTGCAGGCGCAGTCGCTGGGATTCTTCACCCGCACCCGCTCCGGCGAGGTGCAATCCCGGCTGATGAACGACATCGCCGGGATGCAGTCGGTGGTCACCTCCACTGCGACGGGCGTGGCCACCAACCTGACGACGGCGGTAGCCACCTTCATCGCGATGTTCGCCCTCTCCCCCACCCTCACACTGATCTCCCTGGTGGTGCTGCCACCGGCGGTGCTGCTCTCACGCCAGGTCGCGCTGCTGCGCCGATCCATCACCGATGAGCGCCAGAAGGCCCTGGCCGCCCTGCACACCCAAGTCGAGGAGGGGCTCAGCGTCTCCGGGGCCCGGCTGGCCAAAACCCTGGGCACCACCGACCGCGATGCGGCCCGGTTCACCGAGACGTCCCAGCGGCTGATCGGCCTGGAGGTGCGCAGTCAACTGGCAGGGCGGTGGCGGATGGCCACCATGCAGATCGTGTTCGCGGCCATTCCTGCAGTGATCTACGTGGCGGCCGGGTTGCCGGTCACCTCGGCCGGCATGACCATCGGCACCGTGGTGGCGTTCACCGCCCTGCAGGCCCAGGTGTTCCGCCCGATGATGGGCCTGCTGAACATCGGGGTGCAGTGGGTCTCGGCCATGGCGTTCTTCTCCCGGATCTTCGAATACCTCGACCTGGTCCCGGAGCTGACCCCGCCGGAGCGGCCGGTGGAGCTCGACGCCGAGACACTGCGCGGCGACGTCGACTTCCGCGACGTCACCTTTGCGTACGATTCCACCCCGGTGCTGGATCGGATCAACCTGAGTCTGCCGGCGGGACAGACCGTTGCCGTCGTCGGTGCCACGGGTTCCGGAAAATCCACTCTGGCCGCCCTGCTGCCTCGGCTCTACGCACCGCAGTCGGGAGCAGTAACGATCGACGGCGTCTCCGTGAGCGACCTGGCTCCAGACTCCCTGGCCCAGCTGGTGGGGGTGGTCTCGCAGGAGACCTACCTGATCCACGCGAGTGTCCGCGAGAACCTGCTGCTGGCCCAGCCTGACGCCACGGACGCCGAGGTGTGGGCGGCACTGGACCATGCCGCACTGGCCGAGACCATCCGCGCCCTGCCCGAGGGGCTCGACACCGTGGTGGGCGCGCGCGGCTACCGGTTCTCCGGAGGCGAGCAGCAGCGCCTGGCCATTGCCCGCACGATCCTGCGCAACCCGCCGATCCTGGTGCTCGACGAGGCCACGTCCGCCCTGGACAACACCACGGAGGCCCACGTGCAGGCGGCGCTGGACCGGCTGGCCGAGCACCGCACCACCCTGATGATCGCCCACCGCCTGGACACGGTGATGACCGCCGACCGGGTGGTGGTGCTCGACGCCGGGCGGATCATCGAGTCGGGTGCCCCGGCCGAGCTGTTGCAGCGTGACGGGGCCTTCGCCGCCCTGGCCGCACATAGCACCGCCGTCGACGACGAGCTGGTGTCCTGACCGGGCCGGGTTGCTAGGGTCTCAGCATGAGTGACTCAGCTGGCACGGTATCTCCACAACCATTAGTGGACCTGGAGCTGTCCACCGAGGACCGGGTGCTGTGCATCGTCGCGCATCCGGACGATATGGAGTACGGCACCTCAGCTGCCGTGGCCCGGTGGACCGCGGCCGAGATCCCGGTCAGCTACCTGTTGCTCACTTCCGGTGAAGCCGGCATCCGTAACCTGCCTCCGGAACAGACCGGACCGATGCGCGCCGAGGAGCAGCGCCGCGCCTGTGCGGAAGTCGGCGTCGAGGATCTGCGCATCCTCGACTTTCCGGACGGCATGCTCGAACCCACCCTGGAGTTGCGCCGCGCCATTGCCGCCACGATTCGCGAGCTACGACCCACCGTTCTCGTGACCATGGGCTGGGCGGAAGAAGTCGCGTGGGGACTCAATCAGGCGGATCATCGCGCGGCCGGGATCAGCGTGCTCGATGCCTTGCGCGACGCCGACAACCCCTGGGTGTTCCGCGACCTGGCGGAAGAACAGCACCTTCCCGCCTGGCACGTCGGGTCACTGCTGGTCTTCGGAGCCGAGCACCCCACCCACCGGGTGGAGGTCACCGGCGAGCCCCTGGAGCGCAGCATCCGCTCCTTGGAGGCCCACCGCGGCTACCTTAATGCCCTGCCCGATCACCCGGATCCACGCGCCATGCTCACAGAATTCACGCTCGACGACGACGCGACCGCGCGCACCGGGTCCCCGGTGCACGCGGTCGTCTTCCGCTGCTATCCGATGTAGTCCAGGGGCCGGGGCCTAAGCTGGTGGGGATGAGAGCTGAGGATTACGAGCCGAATTCCGACCATTACCGCGTTGCCGTGGCGGCACGACACGGGCGGGCCCGGCTATGGCTCCCCTATGTGGTGACCCTGGTGATGCTCGGCGCCGTTTTCGTGTGGGGCGCGGTGATTTATGACCAGCTGCCCGAGTTGATGCCCACCGGGTGGGGACCCGATGGCGAGGTGCGCGGCTGGACCGAGAAGAGCTTCGGCTCGGTGTTCACCACGGCGATCATCGCCTCCGGGCTGTTCATCCTGATGGCCGCTCTCGGCGCGATGGCCCCGATGATGAGCCCGGGCTCCCCCGATCTCTCCGCGTGGGAACTTCTCCGGTTGACCGCGGGCCACCGTGGCATCACCGAATATCTGGGATGGGTGACCGCGCTGATCACCCTGATGATGGTGGGCTTCAACGCACAGTCGTGGCGTCTCGCAGCCTCGGACGGAACATGGTCGGCTCCCGTCACCATGTTGCTGGTCGTGGCCCTGGTGGTGGCGATATTCGTCATCCTATCCCCGGTGTTTCGGTCACACCTGCGCTGGGCGGATCGCACCGCGGAGCAGCTGGGGATCCACCCCACGGAGGAGGAGGCTGCCGAGGATGCGCTGTGGCTGCCGTCGGGACTGTACAACGACCCGAGCAATCCGGCGATGATGGTGCCGAAACGTGAGGGCTACGGCATCGGAACCACGGTGAACGTGGGCTCGCGCAAGGGACGGATCGCGGTGATCGTTTTCGCCGTCGTCATCATCGCCCCGCTGCTCATCATCGGGTTCACCATGTAGACGACTCACGCTCGACGACGAGAACCCGCCCCCGGCGAGGTATCCGTCGCTCGAATTCTCTTCTGCGGTGACTCACCGGCGTGACGATAAGGTGGTCCGATGGCACGAGAACCGTCCGAAGAGTACACCACAGCGGTGTTGGACCTGGTGGCGCAGATCCCCAAAGGGCGTGTGATGACCTACGGGTTGATCGCTGAAATCGTCGCCGAGACTCTCCACCGCGGTGGGCCGCGCCAGGTCGGACACGTTCTCGCTCGAGGTCCGGGCGTCGATTCCTCGGGCGCGACCGTGCCATGGTGGCGCGTCGTCAACGCCGCCGGCTCCCCGCCGCAGCACCACCGCGAGACCGCCCTCGCACTGCTGCGCGATGAAAAGTGCCCGCTCACCACCGATGGACAACGCGTGCGGGTTCGTCGGGCCGTGTGGTTCCCTGAACTCGACGTCACCACGGCCAGCAGTAGGCCACCGCGGCAAGGCTGACCACGACTCCGGCGACGACGTCGACCGCCCGCAGCCGCACGGGACGGTAGACGGTGCGCGGTTTCAACCCGAACCCACGGCTCTCCAGCGAGGTGGCAATCCGTTCCGAGCGCCGCAACGCCACGATCAGCACGGTAAACGCCAATCGGCCTGCCTCTCGGACCCGCAGTTTCGGCGCGCGTCCGTCGCTCAACTGCACCCCGGTGCCACTGCGCATCAGCTGCGCAGCCCGGATGGTCTGCCATTCCCGCGGCAGATCCAGCAGTAGCTGATACCCGGCCAGCACGGCGAAGGTGATGGGCGCGGGTAGTCGTAGATTCTGGTTCAGCGAACGCATCAGCTCCACCGGGGCCGTGCTACACAGGAACAGGATTGAGGCCACCCCGATTGCCAAGGTGCGGCCGGCCAACGCCAACCCGATGAGCACCCCGTTGTCGCGGGTGAATACATTCACCAGAAACAAACCCAGCGCGAAGGCAATAAACGGGACGTGCGCCAGCGCCAGCCAGCGCCATGGCACCTTGCCGAGGGTGAGCGCTACCGCCACCAGCCCCAGCCAGAGCGCTGCTGGTCGCCACGGGTCCCACACCATCAGCAGCGCCAGCGACGCCACGAACAGGGTCACGAGTTTCACCGACGGGTTCCACCGTGTGAGCACTCCCGGTTTCACCAGGGTGGAAGGGTGCACAATGCGCAACCGCTTCACCGTCTGTTGTTGCTGCGTCATGATCGCACCCCCGTGTCCTGCGAGACGTCGACCCCAGGGAGGCGCAGCACTCGGCTGGCCCAGGCCGCAGTGAGGTCGTCGTCGTGAGTCACCACCACGACGGCGCCGCCTGAAGCCGCGTAGGCGGCCAGCTCGGTCATCACCGCCACCGTGCTCGCCCGGTCCAGACCGAACGTCGGCTCATCGGCCAGAAGTACCGTGGGCTCGTCACGACGGCGCACCGCCAACAGTCCCAGAGCCACCGAGAGTCGCCGCTGCTCCCCGCCGGAGAGCCGGAACGGGCTGAGCTCGAGCAGGTGCTCCAGCCCGAAGAGCCGCGCCAGCTCGGCACCGTGGTCGTCGTCCCCGAGCTCGTCGCGCACCGTATGGGCCAAAAACTGGTGCTCCGGGTTTTGAAACACCATCACCGGGACCACCCCGGTGAGCTCACCCGAGTTTCCACCGGCCCGACCAGGGCGTAGCGGAACCAGGCCCGCGAGCGCGGTGAGCAGGGTGGTTTTACCAGAGCCGTTGGGCCCGCGCACCACCACCCGCTCCCCCGCCCGCACGGTGAGATCCAGTCCCCCGAATACGGGGAGAATCTCCGGGTCATGCGGGTCCGGCTTGACGGTCAGCCCGGTGGCGCGCAGCAACTCCGATGGCGCCGGCTGGGCCTCGGGGAACGTCCCGATCGTGGCACCCGGAACCCAAACGCCACCGGCGTCCAACCGGTCTGCGTGTTCCTGCAACAGCTGATCCGTGGGGCCATCGGCCAGAATCCGTCCGGCTTCCATGACCACGGTGCGCGGCGGCAGTCCCGGCCCGCCCGATTCTTCGGCCAACTCGTTGAGTCGGTGCTCCACCAGAATCAGGGCGCCGTCGTCTCCGGTCAGCCGGGTGAGCAGTTCCATCACCTGGGCCACCCCGGCACCGTCGAGCATCGAGGTCGGCTCGTCCGCCAACACCAGCCGCGGTCGTGCCGCGAGCGCGGCCACCGTGGCGATCCGCTGAAGCCACCCACCCGAGAGCGTCCGGGTGCGCTGATCCTTCAGGTGCCCGGCACCCACCTCGTCCAGCACCTCCGCAATCCGCCACCCGATCTGTCCGGGCTTCATCCCGTGGTTCTCCAGGGTCAGGGCGATCTCGTCCTCCACCGTCGGCAGGCAGATGCTGGCGTGCGGGTCCTGTGGCACGGTGCCGATCATCCGCGTCAACTCGGCTACCGTGGAGCCCAACACCGGCGCCCCGTTCACCAGGCATTCCCCGCTCACGTCCAGGGGCACCGAGTGCGGCACCACCCCGCGGATCGCATCCAACAGGGTGGATTTCCCGGCTCCCGAGGCACCCAACAGCAGCACCCGCTCGCCCGGCGCCACACTGAGGTCGATGTCCTCCAGCAGCACCCGGCCGCTGCGCGGATCCACCGCCGTGAATCCGCGCAGCTCGACCAGATTCTCCATGGACGTCATCGCGCACGCCCGATGGCGTAGTTGTCCACGACGCCGGTCGCTTTCACCGCGCGCACCAGCACCCAGGCCAGAATCCCACCCAGAATAATTCCGGAGGCGCACTGGATCCCCAGACGCAGCAGCAGAATGTCCTGCCCGAACCAGCCCGAGCGCAGGGCCGAAAACCAGAACACGAAAAACGCACCGCAGAGCCCGCTGAACGCGTAGCGGCTGATCCCGAAACGCCGGTAGCCGCCGAGGGCAAACGGCAGCTCCGAACCCAGCCCCTGCAGCAGACCGGTAATGAAGAGCATCGGCCCCACCGGAGAACCCAGAAAAACGAACTCGATGGTGGCGGCCAGCACCTCCGCCAGAATCCCCGATCCGGCCTTGCGCGTGATCGCCACCGCCAACGGCGCCACCAGCAACCAGGTTCCGAGCATCACGTGTCCCGCCAGATCACCGGCGGGACCCATCAGCACAGCTAGTCCGTTCCAGGCCTGGACCAGCGCCCAGTAGATGAACCCGAACACGACGCCCAGCACCACCACCATCACCAGGTCTTTGAGCTGCCAGCGCCACGGGCTGTCATAGGGGTTGGTCACGCGTGCGCCTGCCCCAACAGATTTCTGCTGTGTTGAGCTCATCGGGCACCCGCCCATCCCGCACTCGGCGAATCCAGCGAAATGCTCACGTGGCTGACCACATGCGGCACCTGTTCACCCACCCGACCCCAGGCGTTGACCACCAGCGCCAGCACCTCGGCTAGGTCCCCGCGCAGCACGGTGGCGTAGTGTTCGCTCACGACGTCGATGCCGCTGGATTTTGCCGCCTCGATCGCAGCCATGATGGGCTCCATGTGCGGCAGACCGTCGTCGGCCAGGGGGTACAGCGACCAGGCTGCGACGGCGGGCAGTCCGGTGAGTTCCAGGTCGACGCGCGTCTCCGCCGGCATCTCTCCGGGCACCAGCTCACAAGCGGCCTCCCCCGGGCAGCCCCGAGAGAGCAGCAGGTGGCTGGTCAGATGCGCCCGCCCGGAAGCACGGGACGCCGCAGCGATCAGGGTGGTGGCGTACTCGGCGAGCTGCTGGGCTGCGGCTCCGGAGCGCACGCCCACGTAGGTAGAGACCTCCCCGGTCTCGATCACCAGGTTCTCGAGGATGCCGCGCTCCCGTGCCGCCGTCGTGGTCTCCTCCAGGGCGGCGAGGATCACGTCCACGAAGGCATCGGTGTGGGGGTGGATGCTGATGCGCATCCCGATCCCGATCTGCTCGGGGGTGAGTGTCTGGCCCGTCACGGTGGGCACCTTTCCGACCACCGGAACTCTGACATAGAGCTAACGGACCACTCCCTACGCCAGTACGAACTGGATCAGGTGGATTCGGGTCTGCGGCATCTCCGCACTCTCAGCACCAGTATCGGTGCACCCCGGGGTCTACGATCCTCTACCTTAGTGCCTGCACGACGGCGTTGACCAGTGCTTTCGCACCATGCACACACCAACCTGGTCATTCATCCAGGTCAGATTCCGTCGAAAGTTCGACCAGCTTCCTCGAAAAGTGGAGACCGCGACTTCTCCCACCGTGGAAGCGATTCAGCGAGCGTGCGCCACGTCAGTTCCCGAACAATGACGGAATAGTGATGAGCGATCTTCTCGCGATTCTTGGCCGCGTCACTCCAACGGACCCCAGGAGGTGCTGTAGCACCCAGCGCGACAAGCGTCGTAAAGGCCTCACCGATGTTCATCATGACTGACTCCCCCGCTTCTTGTGCGATTGGATCTTCGTCGTAAGCCGCCTTGCCGTGAACGACCATCGACGCCGATACAGACAAACATCGCTGAATATGCAGAAGCTCTTTGACCACTCTGACCTCCATCAAACCAAGACCTTGTCTCGAAGAATGTCCTGGTCGAGATGCAGGTCCAGTCCGCGGTAGCTCACGATGTCGGAGATGTCTGCGTCGACGGGCGGTTGAACCAGTAGATCAAGGTCTGACGCGGGCCGATCATCGCCGCGATGAGCTCGCTCAGGCGGGCCCCGTCGGTGCGTTCTCGGGCAATCTGGTAGCTGATGGCCGGCTGGCTGCGACGCAATCGCGCATGCTCTGCGTGCCGCAGTGCCTCGTCATACTCCAGCTACAGCGTCATAACACAATTTAATCACCCCGAAATCAGGGCGACCATGACCATCGACATCACCAGCGCCAACGGGGCACAATCGGTGGGAGACACACCCCCGAGGTCCCAGGAGTACCATGAGCCCGTCCCGTCCCGCACCAGCCCATCCAGCCGTCGCCTCCTTCAGGACGATCGTGGGCCGCGCGCACGTGCTCACCACCCCGCGCGCCACCGCCCCCTACGTGAAAGGCAACCGGTTCGGCTCCGGTCGGGTGCTCGCGGTGCTGCGCCCCGGCACCCTCACCGAGATGTGGCGCGCCCTGCAGGTGTGCGTCGAGCACGGCCTCGCCGTCATCCCTCAGGCCGCCAACACCGGACTCACCGGCGGCTCCGGTCCGGCAGACCAAGGCGACGATCGCGACGTCGTCGTCTTCTCCACCCTGCGCATCAACGGGATTCACCTCCTCCACGACGCGCGTGAGGCGGTGAGCCTGGCCGGGGCCACCTTGATGGATCTCGAGCAGACCCTGGCCCCGCACCATCGTGAGCCGCACTCCGTGATCGGCTCGACCTCCATCGGCGCATCGGTGGTGGGCGGCATCGCCAACAACTCCGGCGGTAGCCAGGTGCGCAAGGGGCCAGCGTTCACGGAACACGCCGTCTACGCCCGGGTGACCGAGGCGGGAGAGCTTGAGTTGGTCAATCACCTCGGCATCACTCTCAGCGAGGATCCCGAAGAGCTGCTGGACGCCCTGCAGCAGGGACGGTGGGATCCGGAGGACGTTTCCCCCGCTCCAGAGGACACCCGCGCCACCGGCTATGCCGATCACGTGCGGCAGATCGCGCCCAGCCCGGCCCGGTTCAATGCGGACCCCACGTTCCTCAAGGAGGCGTCGGGCAGCGCTGGGAAGATCATGATTTTCGCCGTGCGCACCCGCACCTTCCCGCGCGAGGAGAACACCGCCACTTTCTACATCGGAACCAACAGCCCTGCCGAGCTGGAACGACTGCGCCGCGAGATCCTGGCGTCCGAGAATCAGCTGCCAATCTCCGGGGAATACATGGGCCGCGGCGCCTTCGACCTGGCCGCGGAGTACGGCAAAGACACATTCATGGGACTGAAGCACGCCAGCAGCCGTCAGGTGCGGCGCCTGTTCGCGCTGAAGAGCTGGGCCAACGGCGTGTTCGCCAAGCTGCCGTTCTTCGGGCCCACCACCGCCGACACCATCGCCCAGAAGGCTTTCGCTCTGTTGCCTCAGCAGCTGCCCCAGCGACTGCTCGAGTATCGCGAACGCTTTGAGCACCACCTGGTGATGGTGGTCAGCGGTTCGGATCGCGAGGCGACGACCGAGCTCCTCAGCAGCTTCTTCCACGATGCCGAAAATCTGGGCGCATTCTTCGAGTGCACTCCCGATGAGGCCCAGTCAGCGATGTTGTTGCGTTTCGGTGCCGCCAGCGCCATGACCCGGTACTTCAATCTGAATCGCAAGCGCTCCTCCGACATGATCACCTTCGACGTCGCCCTGCGTCGCGACGACGAAGACTGGCTGGAGGTCCTGCCCGCCGAGATCGCCGACCAGCTGTCGGTGAGCTCCTATTACGGGCACTTCTTCTGCCACGTGCTACACCAGGATCACGTGGCGAAGAAGGGTGTGGACCCGGTGGCGTTGAAGAAGCAGATGACGGCGCTGCTCGAGGCCCGTGGGGCGGCGATCCCGGCCGAGCACAACTACGGGCGTCTCTACGAGTTGCCCTCGGAGCTGGAGGAGCATTTCCGCGCCCTCGACCCGACCAACACGTTCAATCCGGGCCTCGGCGGTACCTCGCCGCACCGCGACTGGGCCCGGTGAAATCGGTAGCCAGGTCCGGTGAAATCGGCAATGGACGGGGACATCACGTTACGTGGATCACCGGACCATGACGCGCTGATCTGAGAGTATGCACTCATCACACCTGCAGACGCTCAAGGAGAGACGATGACGCACCCGGTTCCACCCAGCACCGATACCGGCGCCCCGGCCCCACCGGCATCGCGCGACGGCGAAGACCGTTCCGCACGCATTGCGGTCACCCTGTTCCCGGCGATCATCATCGTCGCGTTCCTCATCGGTTTCCTCTTCCCGGCCCAGACCGCGCCGCTGGCCCAGTACACCTCGGTGGCACTGGGGATCATCATGTTCGCCATGGGGATCACCCTGACCCTGCCCGATTTCGCCCTGGTGGCCAAGCGACCGCTGCCCGTGCTGCTCGGCGTGGTGGCCCAGTACGTGATCATGCCCAGCATCGCGGTGGCCCTGGTCTTCGTGTTCCAGCTGCCGGCCGAGCTGGCCATCGGTGTCATTCTGGTGGGCTGCGCCCCGGGCGGCACGTCGTCGAACGTCATCACCTATCTCGCCAAGGGCGACGTGGCGCTGTCGGTGACCATGACCTCGGTCTCGACGCTGCTGGCCCCAATCTTCACCCCGCTGCTGACCCTGTGGCTGGCCGGAACGCTGCTGCCGGTGGACGCCGGGGCGATGGCGATGTCCATCGTGCAGATGGTGCTCATCCCGATCGTGGCGGGACTGCTGGTGCGCTGGCTGCTGCGCTCCTGGGTTGCCCGGGTGCTGCCAGCGCTACCGTGGGTGTCCGTGCTGGGCATTTCCTACGTGGTGGTGGCTGTCGTCTCCGGCTCGGCGGACAGCATCGTGGAAGCCGGGCTGCTGGTGCTGCTCGTCGTGGTGCTGCACAACGCTTTCGGCTACATGCTCGGCTACGTCGCGGCCCGGCTGTTCCGCTACCCGGAGCGGGTGGCACGCACGACGGCGGTGGAGGTCGGCATGCAGAACTCCGGTCTCGCCGCCACGCTGGCCGCCGCACACTTCAGCCCGGTGGCGGCCCTACCGGCCGCGGTGTTCAGCGTGTGGCACAACATCTCCGGCGGTTTATTGGCGCTGTTCTTCCGCGCCCGCTCCGCCCGCCAGGAAAAGGCGGCAGCGCAGCAGCCCACCGTGCAGAGCTAACGCGGGCTGTTCCGCAGTTCCGTGGTCACTTTCTGAATGCTCACGAACCATTTTTCAACGTCCGGATCGATTTCTCTGAGTACCGTTCGCATGTTCTCGAACTGTTTGCGAACATTGCCCTTGTTAAGAAGCGGTTCAAGATGCGCGACTCGGTTCCGGAGTCTATAGATACCGTCAATGGACTTCACGAGTTCAGCGGGGCTCCGCTCCAAGTACGGAAACGCGTCTTTGGTTGCTTCTTCCCAAAGCAGCTTGCGCCCGGCGTCTTTGTCAGGCAAGAGAAAGCGCCATGTTCCGAACGACAACTGCGCCAGTAAGTCAGCATGAGCTACAGGGCGCTTTTGCTGGCGAACAGCTTGTTCAGCGCGCCTCCGGGAAACATCAAGTTCTTTCGCGCGAACGAGTCTTGTCAATAGTGGGGCCGGGTCAAGAAGCCATTCGGAACGTAATGGTGATCCAGTTCGAGAATTGATTTGAGTGGCGTTCCAACGGCATAACTGCTCATCGATAGCGTTGCGGAGCACAACCTCCACAACGTGCAACGCCTGATACACCGCACCAGATAATTCAATGTTCCACTGGTAGAGGCGGATTGCGTTCTTACGGTGGCCCTTCTCAGCAGCCAGATAAGGCGTGAGTCGCATTGCGGTGAGGTGTGGTTCAAGAGTGTCGTACAACAGCCGTCTCCGCTCAATCGACCTGCTCGCAGATTCCGCGTATACTTGAGGGTGAAAGCAGGGGCAGGTCTCCCTGTTAGATTTTTACCAGAGGTCCGGCGGTTTTCACCGACCGGGCCTCTGGCATATCCACGACCCCTCGACGTCCCGACGAAGAATCAGCTAGCCCAGCACCAACGGCAATCCCCACAGGGCCAACAGGGTCACCAGCACGAACCCCACCGCGTTCATCCAGAGCCCGGTGCGCACCATGTCACGGATCTCCATCGACCCGGTCGCGAAGACGATCGCGTTCGGCGCCGAGGCCACCGGGAGCATGAACGCGCACTGGCAGGCCTGGGTGACCATGATCGCGAAGATCACCGGGTCGTGGCCCAATCCCGCCGCCACACCAGAGACCAGCGGCACGAAGGTGGCGATGGTGGCCATCGATGAGGTGAACTCGGTGAAGATCAGCACCAGAATCACCACGATCGGGGCCAGCACCCACACGGGCATCCCGCCGAGCACGCCGAGGGATTCCCCGATCCAATCGGCCAGCCCGGAGCCGGTGACCTGAGCCGAGAGCGCCAGACCGCCGCCGAAGAGGATCAGCACTCCCCAAGGGGTGCGCAGCCCGGTGTCCCAGTTCATCAGCATCACTCCGCGCCGGGGCGACGCGGGGATGAGGAACGTCGTCATCCCGCCCATCATCGCGATCACCGCGTCGGTGGCCCACGGCTCCTCGAACAGCACCGGCACCAGGATCCAGGCCAGAGCCGTCATCGCGAAGACCACGCTGATCCCCACCTCGCCGGCGCTCATCCGGCCCAGCTTCGCCAGCTCGCGGGCGAAGAGTTCGCGCCCGCCGGGCAGATCGTCCACCTCCGGCCGCCACAGCCACTTCGCGATGACCAGCCAGCCGAGGAACAGGAACACCACCAGCAGCGGCATCCCGAACAGCATCCACTGCAGGAAGGTGACCTCGTAGCCCAGCGTGTCGCGAATATACCCGACGACGAAGATGTTGCCCGGAGAAGCGATGATCGTGCCGAAGGCGCTGAAGGTGGCCGAATAGGCAATCGCCAGCATCAATCCGATGCCGAACCTGGAGTGCTTGCGCTGATCCGCCGCGGCGTTGTCGGCGGTGCCGTCGGTGTCTGCTCCCCTGCCCCGCCGCGCTTCCTGCTCCACGAGTGCCACGAGCGAGGTGCCCAGCGGCACCATCATCAGCGCGGTGGCGGTATTGGACACCCACATGCCCAGCACGGCGGTGGCGATCATCAGCCCGGCGATCATCCGAGTGGGCCGGGTGCCCACCGCCAGCACGATCAGCAACGCGATGCGCCGGTGCAGGTTCCAGCGCTGAATCCCCAGCGCCAACAGGAATCCGCCCAGGAACAGGAAGATGATCTGGTTCGCATAGGAGCCAGCCACCTCTTCCATCGCGGACACCCCGAACATCGGAAACGCCACCAGCGGCACCAGGGCGGTCACCGGCAGCGGCACCGCTTCGGTCACCCACCAGGTGCCCATCAGCACGACGACGCTGGCGGTCACACGCGCGTCGAGCTCCAGGGATTCCGGCAGGGCCAGCCCGCTGAGCACCGCCAAGGCCAGGCCTAGGGCCAGCCCGGTGAAGCGCACGGTGCGCGCCCGCTGTCCGGGGCCGGCGTCGAGCTGGCCCTCCGAAAGATCGTGCAGGTCAGTGGCCCTCATGGGTGTCCCCTTCGGTCTGGATGCGCGAAAACCCTTCGAGCCTACCCAGGTCGGTACCCGAACGCTCACCCGTGTCCTCCGGGCGACTCCTGCCGTCATGTTCGAGTGCGGGAATGGCCGACGTCGTGAACAATGGGAGGAGATCACCCCACGGAAGGATCCACATGGCAGAGCACCAGTTCGGTTTCCGCACGCGAGCACTCCACGCCGGGGCCGTCCCCGACGCCGTCCACGGTTCGCGCGCCGTCCCGGTTCACCAGACCACCTCCTACGTTTTTGAGTCGGCCGACGACGCCGCCAACCTGTTCGCCCTGCAGAAGTACGGCAACATCTACTCCCGCATCGGCAACCCGACAGTGGCAGCCTTCGAGGAGCGCATGGCGTCTCTGGAGGGCGGGATCGGCGCGGTCGCCACCGCTTCCGGCATGGCCGCCGAATTCGTCACCTTCGCCGCCCTCGCCGGCGCCGGGGACCACATCGTGGCCTCCTCCCAGCTGTACGGCGGTACCGTCACGCAGCTGGATGTCTCCCTGCGCCGCTTCGGCATCGAGACCACCTTCGTCAACTCCACCGAAGCCGCTGACTTCGAAGCAGCCATTCAGGAGAACACCAAGGCGGTGTACACCGAGATCGTGTCCAACCCCAAAGGCGACATCGTGGACCTGCGCGGGCTGGCTGACGTCGCGCACGCCGCCGGAGTGCCGCTGATCGTGGACTCCACCCTGACCCCGCCGTACCTGATCCGCCCCTTCGAGCACGGCGCAGACATCATCATCCATTCCGCCACCAAGTTCCTGGGCGGCCACGGCACCACCCTGGGCGGCGTCGTCGTCGAGTCGGGCCTGTTCCCCTGGGACAACGGCAAGTTCCCGGCCATGACGGAACCGGTGCCCTCCTACGGTGGCGTGTCCTGGTGGGGCAACTTCGGCGAGTACGGCTTCCTCACCAAGCTGCGCTCCGAGCAGCTGCGCGACTTCGGCCCGTCGCTGGCACCGCAGTCGGCGTTCCAGCTGATGATCGGCATCGAGACCCTCGCCCAGCGCATGGACGCCCACCTGGCCAACGCCCAGCGTGTTGCCGAATGGCTCGAGGCCGACGAGCGCGTGGCCTACGTCAACTACGCCGGGCTGCCCTCCAGCCCGTTCCACGAGCGCGGCAAAGAACTGCTGCCGCTGGGCGTGGGCTCCGTGTTCAGCTTCGGGGTGAAGGGCGGCCGCGCTGCCGGCGAAGAGTTCATCGCGAACCTGCAGCTGGCTAGCCACCTGGCCAACATCGGCGATGCCAAGACCCTGGTGCTGCACCCGGGATCCACCACACACCAGCAGCTCACCGCAGAACAGCTCGAGCAGGCCGGCATCCCCGAGGACATGATCCGCATTTCGGTGGGCATCGAGGACGTCGAGGACATCCTGTGGGATCTCGACCAGGCCCTCACCGCTGCCGTGAACGCCGACGCTTCCACCCACGACGACGAGGAGGTCTCCGCATGAGCACCGCGATTCCCGACCGCACCTGGACCGGCCCGTCCGCCCCGCAACGACTGGACATCCTGCGCCGCACGAAGTCCATCGCCATCGTGGGCGCCTCGGACAAGCCGGCCCGCGCCTCGTACTTCGTAGCTACCTACCTGCTGAGTTCCACCACCTACGACGTGTACTTCATCAATCCGATTCTGGCCGAGAAGGGCGGAACGATCCTGGGCCACCAGGTGTACCCCTCACTGGCGGATCTGCCGGTCGTGCCAGACCTGGTGGAGGTGTTCCGCAAAGCCGAAGACACCCCCGGCATCGTGGAAGAATCCCACGCCGTCGGTGCCAAGACCGTGTGGCTGCAGCTGGGCATCTGGAACGAGGACGCCGCCCATCTGGCCGAGAGCTACGACATGGACATCGTGATGGACCGCTGCGTGAAGATCGAGCACGCTCGGTTCCACGGTGGTCTCAACCTCGCCGGATTCAACACCGGCGTCATCTCCTCAAAGCGCCAGCAGCTGGACCGCTGACCGAACCACGTGAGGACAAGAACGGAGCCCCGGTGGTCGATCGACCACCGGGGCTCCGTCTATTCATCACTCACACCTTGAAGAGGTAGTACCTACTCTAAGAATCGAACCTGGGACGGGGCTTGGGTTCGGCTGTTCACTGCCTGCCAATGTCCGGCGATGGCCGATTCGTCAGTCCGGTATGGTCCTGCGTCCGGGTTCACGCATGAGCAGAGCCCCGAGGTCTATGGACCGTCGGGGCTCTGCCTGTTCATCACTCACACCTTGAAGAGGTAGTTACCACTCTAAAGATCGATGCTGAGCACCACCATTGGTTCACCTGGAGAACGAGGGTGAGATTCCTGAGAGAAGCGTGGGAACGATGAACGGTGGGCGTCTGCAGGGCAGACAATCACGCCGCAAAACCCGCCAGCAGTCCGGTCTGCACGTGGCAGTTTCGGTAGCGGAAGATCGCCTGCCCGCGCTCGATCACGAACACCCCGTGGGTGAGCTTAAGGTGCCCGCCGCCGTGCTCCAAAAATTCGCCACTCAGCCCGGTGGCCGCTTCCGCCACGCCCTGAATGTGTTCGGATGAGTATAGGGTCTTCGCCCGATCCACGGTGGGCCAGAGCTACTCCGCAAAGATTCCGAGCTGGTCGCTGACATTTCCCTCGGCTAACCAGAGATTGGCCAGGTGTTCGGCGGCGTCGAAGGAGTGGACTGAATCAGTGACGTAGCAAACAACGATGCGGTTGAGTAGCCCGGCAGCACCGATATATTCCGCTTGATCACGAAACTCGATCTCGGGGTGCGCACCCGGCGGGGAGCAACGGGCCCAGACATGACTGCGGGTCGTTGATGATTTCTCATCAACGACCCGCAGTACTCACTCACTCACACCTTGGAAGAGGCAACTCCAGTCTAAAAACACCAAGGTGTGCACAGGCTGATGTAGGGCTGGGACGGACGTCAGAAAATCTGGCGAGTCCCCTGGACGCCTCAGCCGGCATGGTGCCCGTGGCGGCGCCTCCGCAGGATCAGGATCGCCGCACCGACCACCAGCAGCAGGACCGCGAGCGCCGTCATCATCAGTGCGCCGCTGGATCCGGTGGCAGCCAGATCGCCGCGGTCCGAAGCGGACACGTCATCAGCGCCGGGGTCCGTGGCGGAGGGCTCCCCTGGATCACTCGGCGCCGTCGAAGGGGCCTCGGTCGGTGTCGGCGTCGCCGTCGGATCGTCCGTGGGATCCGACGAGGCCGAATCCGTCGGGTCGGTCGATTCGGCTGAATCAGTCGGGCTAGGCTCAGCTGTCGCGGTTGGGCTCGGTTCCGGATCGACCGGCGCCTCGGCTGCACAGGCGAAGCTGTCCGCAGACTCCACGTCACCGTCAACGTAGTACGCCACGTCGGGGTAAGCACACAGCGGGCGGCTGCGCTCGGTGGACCACTCGGCTGGCAGCGAGGCGTTCTCCGGGTTGACCCAGGCCGCCAGCTGCTCCGGACGGTTTTCTTCCTCAACCCAGGAGATCAGGGCGGCCAGCGAGTTGTGCTGATCGGTGGAGGGTCCGCCGCGGACATGGGCCATGCCGGGGATTTCAAAGTAGCGGATCGACTCTGCCGCAGCACCCTCGAGTTGGGCGTACCAGTCAGCGGTGTCCTGCATGGAGAACACTCCGTCGGAGGCGCCGTGCATGACGATCATTTTGCCGCCCTGCTCTGCCAGATCCTGGTAGGTGAGATCCGGCGGCGTCATGAACTCCATGGAGCTCTCCTGGTAGACCTCGCTGGAGGCGTAGAGGGAGCTATCGGCCTCATCGATATCGACACTGAACACGAAGTCGCGCAGCTGGGGCAACTCTGGGGCGTAGGGCGGCGAGGAGAAGATGTAGCCCAGCGCAGCGGAGTCACGGGTGATCGGTGCGTTGAACTTCCAGTCGGCCCAGTTCGCATCGGCCAGCCCCGGATCGTACGGGAAAGAAGAGTAGATCGGGTCACCGGTGGAGGTGGTGGCACCGGCGAAGACCGTGGTGACGACGGCCTTCTGCTCGTCGGTCAGGCAGGTGCCGTCGCGATCGGCTTCACAGGTGGGCACGTGCTCGCTGACCGAGAAGGTGTCCTGGCAGTCTGATTGCGCCTGGACCATGCCGTCGGCGAGCCCGTCGAGGTCGTCACATTGTTCCAAGATAGCCCCGGCGAGCAGCTCGCGCTCTTCCGTGGTGAGCGCGGTGGACAGGTCGGCCTCGTCGGTGGCCACGGTGATCCACTGTTGCGCACCCCAGATCTGGGCGGTAGCCGCTTGGGGCAGATTGAACCCGGGGGCGATGGCGAGGAAGCCGTCGTAGTCCTCGGCATAGCGGGAGGCGGCGACCATGGCGTGTCGACCGCCGTTGGACCCGCCGCCGAAGTACGAATAGGCGGGAGCTTCACCGTAGGCGTCTTCGATCAGCTGCCGGGCCATCGGGGTCAGGGTACCGACGGCCTGGTAGCCGTAGTCGAGGCGTGCCTGCGGATCCAGCCCGAAGGTCGGATTCTGCGCGCCGCTGTGTCCGGCGTCGGAGCTGATCACGGCCATGCCGAGCTGCAGGGCGCTCTCGCTTCCGCCGACGGCGCCCAGTGCAGGGGTGACCGCACCGTCGAGACCGCCGTTGGCCTGGTAGAAGTACCGGCCGTCCCAGTCGTGGGGCAGTCGCATCTCGAAGCCGATGGCGTAGGTTTCACCGTCGACGTCGCTGACGCGCTCGTTCATCCGTCCGGTCACCAGACAGTGCGCATTAACCGGGGAGCCACGGTGCGAGAGCTCGCCCGCGGCCACCGCCTCCACCGCTTCGATGGTGGTGTTCTCGAATTCGAACTCGACCAGAGCTGCGCAATCCAGGTCGGAGGTGGGAGCGTTGTCGGTGGGGGTGGCGCCGGCGGGAGACAAAGCTGCGGCGGAAATGATGCCCGTCAGGCCCGCGGCGAGGAGCCGACGGAGGCGTCGAGGGCGTGCAGAGAATGGCATGGCGAATCTTCCTTCTACAGGAGCAAACGAGTGCTACCACGCCCAGGGGCCTTGTGAGCCACATCACAAGCGGGTAACGGTCGCCATGTTACTCAGGGCTCTTGATTCGGCCAATAATTTGCAGTGACAACGATCGGCAGAGAAGATGCCTTGACGCGAGCCGAAACTTAAAGGAATAGGGCCCCGGTCTCGACTGCGTGAGGGGAACGCATATTGTCGAGGCCGGGGCCCTGTCATCACTCGCACCTTGATGAGGTACTTACAGCCTAAGGGCCCGGGAAGCCAAGCACCAGGGGTTAACCTGAAAGAACCCTGTGAATTCTGCTTAGGTCACCCTAAGCGCTATTTAGCAAATTCACGTTTCCTTAATAACCTGTGCCTAAACAAGGCTCTGACCTGGAGCGATGCCGTGGCGTCGAGAGATGGCCTTCCGCCCTTGAGTCGCACCGTGCGCTCTCACCCTCCCCTCACGTCCAGCGGATAGAGTCGTAAACGTGAACACTCTTGCGCGCAGCCCCGGACATGTTTCCGTGGTGGGATCCGGCCCGAACGGACTCACCGCCGGCGCCCTGTTGGCGCGCGCAGGATGGGACGTGCAGATCTTTGAGCAGTCCCCCCACCCCGGTGGCGCAGCGGCGTCGACGACGTCGATCTTTGGCGACGGCGTGGTGGTGGACCAGGGTGCAGCCGGGCATCCCTTCGGCGTCGCGAGTCCCGCATTCCGTGAACTGGAGCTGACGAATCACGGCCTGGAATGGTTGCACCCCGAGTTCCCGATGGCACACCCGCTACCGGATACACCCGCCGCACTGCTGAGGCAGAACCTCAACGCGACGGCGTCGGGGCTGGGCGAGGACAAGACTGCGTGGACGCGGCTGCACCGCGGACTGACCGAGCACATCGGCGATCACGTGGAGAATCTACTGGCGCCGATGCTGGGTTGGCCGGCACATCCGCTACGGTTGGCCGGGTTCGGCCCGCTGGCGCTGCCGCCGGCGACGGTGACCGCTTCGATGTTCCGAACCCCGGCAGCCAAGGCGCTCTTCATGGGTTCCGCGGCGCACGCGATTGCACCCCTGCAGCATCCGTTCACCAGCGCGTTCGGCGCCCTGTTCGGCGCACTGGGGATGACCTCGGGCTGGCCGGTGGCCCGCGGCGGCACCGGCGCGGTGGTGGATGCGTTGGTGCGAGTACTCGAGACGCACGGCGCCCGACTGCACCTGAATACCCCGGTGTCGGATCTACGCGAGCTACCACCGGCGGACGCCGTCGTGCTGAACCTGACCCCGGGGCAGGTCATGCAATTAGGCGGCCTCCCCGATCGCGGGCTCAGCCGCGGCACCCGCCGTCGTCTCTCCAGCTGGCGCTACGGCACCGCCGCCTACAAGCTCGACTTACTGCTGGACGGGCCGTTGCCGTGGCGGGATGAGCGTGTGGCCGGAGCCGGCACCGTGCATGTGGTGGGCAGCCCGGAGGACCTGGTGGCCGCAGAGCGCGAAGCCGCACGCGGCCGGTTGGCGCGCCGCCCCTTCGTGATGGTGTGCCAACAGCAGGGCGCCGATCCGACGCGGATGCCGTCCGGCGCCCGGGCCGGCCAGACTGTTGTGTGGACTTACGCCCACGTGCCCCACGGTTACCGCGAGCAACGCCCGGGTGAAGTGGCCGAGCTGATTCTCGACCAGCTCGAGCGTTTCGCCCCCGGCACCCGCGACCGCATTGTGGCCCGGCATGAGGTGAGCCCGGCCCAGCTCGAGGCGTGGAACCCAAACCTGGTGGGCGGGGATATTGCTGGAGGGTCCATGACGGGACTCCAAGCCCTGCTACGCCCGGGACTGACCGCGGAACCGCACCGGCTCGGCGAGATACCGGGCGGGCCGCGACTCTACCTCGCTTCGTCGTCCACTCCTCCGGGTGCCGGCGTCCACGGGATGCCCGGACTGTGGGCCTCCCGTGCGGTGCTGGCCGATCACACCAACTAACTCAGTCGATACACGCGGCCCCTGGGGCGATAACCTGGTCAATGCCCGATCACTGTGATTCCATGAGGTGCATCACACACACCATCGGACGGCACACCACGCCGTCCGCCGCACCGCAGGAGGATCCCCCATGCCCACCGCTGAGACGGGCCCCAGCACCACGACCACCCGTAAAGAGGGCACCGTCATTTCGCGGGCCATGCGCCCCATCAATCACGTCGTCGAGCGCTTCATCCCCTCGGCGCTGGTGTTCTCCATCCTGCTGACCTTCATCGTCGCGATTCTGGCGCTGATCCTCACCGATACGGCACCCGGAGACCTGGTGGTGTATTGGGGCGACGGCCTGGCCGGACTGCTGGATTTCATTACCCAGATGGCGCTGATCTTGTTGCTGGGCCACATTCTGGCCAACACCGGACCGGTGCGCCGAGGACTGGCGTTTTTGGGTAGCGTTCCACGCACCGAGCTGACCGCTTATGTGTTCGTGTTCTTCGTGGCGGCCGTCGCCAGCCTCATCACCTGGGGACTGGGTCTGGTGGTTGGCGGATTGCTGGCACGTGAAGTCGCCTACCAGGGCCGCGAGCGCGGGCTGCAGCTGCACTTCCCCATGCTGGTGGCCGCCGGGTTCGCCGGGTTCGTTGTCTGGCACATGGGTTACTCCGCTTCGGGCCCGTTGACGGCGGCGACCGAGGGCTCGTTCCTGCAGGAGTCGCTGGGCGGAACCCCACTGCCGATCACCGAGACGGTGTTTTCGCTGTGGAACATCATCGCCGCCGTGGTGACCGTGCTGGTGGTGGGCCTAGCGCTGTATCTGGTGGCCCCACGCAAGGGCGACAAGATCAATCAGCTCTCCGTGGATGCCCGCGAAGCCATTGAAGACGGGCAGGAAGAAGTGGTCACCCCGGCCGACCGCCTGGACGCTAGCCGCATCGTGACCCTGCTGCTGGGGCTGATGCTGGTGGCCTACCTGGCACTGCATTTCGCTGGCGGCGGCACCCTCACCCTGAACACCGTGAACTGGTCGTTCCTGGCGCTGATTCTGCTGCTGGTGCGCAACCCCTTCGAGCTGATCCACCTGACGAAGAACGCGGCGTCGAATGTGGGCGAAATTCTGTTGCAGTTCCCGCTGTACGCGGGGATCCTGGGACTGATGGTCGGCTCCGGATTGGTACAGATCTTCTCGGATATGTTCGTGCAGATCTCGACGCCGACCACGTTCGGTGTGCTCGCATTCCTCTCCGCCGGGCTGGTGAACTTCTTCGTGCCCTCCGGTGGGGGCCAGTTCGCCGTACAGGGGCCGATCATGCTCTCTGCGGGCGCCGAGCTGGGCGTGGATCCGGCCATCACCGTGATGGCGGTGTCTTACGGCGACCAGTGGACGAACATGATCCAGCCGTTCTGGGCCATCCCGTTGCTGGCGATCGCCGGACTGAAGATGCGCGACATCCTGGGCTACACCACCATCGTGCTGATCGCCTCCGGGGTGGTGTTCGGGGCCACGCTATTCATCGTGTCCCTGTAATCAGGAGCGCAGGTCCTCGACGTCGGTGCGGCGGTTCTCCAGCAATGGCAGGAATTCCCGCACCTCGTCGAGGCGCTCCCGGTCCACCTCGGCGGTGGCGATGGCCTCGGTCTCCTCATCAAGGGTGGCCACGGGCAGTGCCAACGGGTCAACGATGCCCGAGTACCCGATGGTGTTGTTGCTGCAGGTTCCGGCAGCCACGACCCACACGGTGTTCTCGACGGCGCGCGCCTTGAGCAGGGTCTTCCAGTGGTCGATCTTGTGGTCGCCTTTGAACCAGGCGGCCGGCACCAACAGCGCGTCAGCTCCACGCACCGCCAACGCCCTGGCCATCTCGGGGAAGCGCAGGTCGTAACAGGTCATCAGCCCGAAACGCAGCCCACCCAGCTCGACCACAGTCACCCCGGCGTCCCCGGGGGTAATTCGGTCGGATTCCTTGTGTTTGAACGCGTCGTAGAGGTGCAGCTTGCGGTAGGTGCCGGCAATTCGGCCGTCGGCGCCCAAAGCGACCAGCGTGTTAAAGGGCCGCTCGGAGTCGGAGGGCTCATAACCTCCGGCGACCAGCGCGATATCGAGCTCGGCGGCAATCTCGCCGAGCCCTGAGACGAAGAGCGACCAGCCCCCGGCCACGGCTTCCTCCAGCGGGCCATCCACGTGGCGCACCGTGAACATCGACTCTTCCGGCAGCACCAGCAGCTCGGCGTCGTCGTCCACCGCGCGCTCGGCCAGGGATCGGATCGTCGCCAAATTTTCGGCCACGACGCCGGTGGGGCTGAACTGTCCAACACTGATGCGCATGCTGCTCCTCGGATCGTCGATGTCAGTCCTACTCTATCCACCTCGACGTCCAGCACGGCACCCCTGTCGACTGCGGTCCACGTCGTCATAGAATGTCTTAAAGGTGCCGCTTCAACAGTTGAACCAGATTGCACTTATGATCTGACCATGACTCACTCTTCACCTCGTCTCCAGCACGTTCTGGGGACTGTGGCACTCGTGTGCGCGCTCGCGGTTTCCACCGTGGTTCCGGCTCAGGCAGCCGTGTCTTCTGCTCCACTGTCGGCCTCGACATCCACCCCTGTTTCCTCCACCACGGCCGAGCCCGTGACCGTCTCCGTACAGGGCAACACCGTGCTCGGTCAGACCCTCTCCGCTCGGGCTGAGGCTCCTTCCGGCAGCACGTATCAGTGGCTGCGCGACGGAGCGGCCATTTCTGGCGCCACGTCCACCTCGTACCGCCTCGTTCACGCCGACGTGTGCAAGCGGATGTCGATGCGGGTCACCCCGCCCGCCAACTCTGGCGCGGACACCACGACGAGCGCGGAAACCGAGCGCGTCGGCTACCCCGTCTCCGCCGTCGTCGCTCCGACCGTTTACGGCACCGCCACCGTGGGCAAGACCCTGACCGCCCGGACCGGCACCTGGCCTTCCGGCACCAAGCTGAGCTACCAGTGGCAGCGCAACGGCTCAAACATCGCGAAGGCGACGTCATCGTCCTACAATCTCACCGCTGCAGACCTGGGCAAGAAGGTCACCGTGCGCGTCACCGGTAGCATCGCCGGTTGTTTCACGCACCAGGTCTCCAGTGCCGCTGCCGGTTCCACGACGGTCAAGGGTGCAGCCCTGGCCGCTGCCACCCCGGCCATCATAGGCACCGCCGCGGTGGGCAAGACCCTGACCGCCCGCGTCGGTTCTTGGACCTCCGGCACCAGCTTCAGCTACCAGTGGCTGCGCAACGGCAAGCCCATCGCCAAGGCCACCAACCGCACCTACAAGGCGACCGCCAAGGATCACAACTCCTCCCTTTCGGTGAAGGTCACGGGCAAGAAGTCCGGCTACACCACCGTGTCGAAGACCTCGTCCAAGACCAAGAAGACTGCCGGCGCCAAGCTCGCCACGTCCACACCGACGATCGTGGGCACCGCCATGGTCGGCCGCACCCTCAATGCTCGGGTGGGCTCCTGGACCTCCGGTACCAGCTTCAGCTACCAGTGGCTGCGCAACGGCAAGCCCATTACCAAGGCCACCAAGCGCACCTACACCCTGACCGCAAACGACCGGGGTAAGGCCCTCTCTCTGAAGGTCACGGGCAAGAAGACCGGCTACACCACCACGGCGAAGACGTCTGCCAAGACCAAGAAAGCAGCGGCCGGAACCCTCAGCGGAGCCACCCCGCGCATCACGGGGACCACCACCGTGGGCAAAACGCTCACCGTCACCCGCGGGACCTGGACGAAGAGCACCACGCTCAGCCAGCAGTGGCTGCGCAACGGCAAGCCGATCGCCAAGGCCACGGGCACGAAGTACAAGCTGACCTCCGCTGACGCCGGAAAGCGCATCTCGGTGCGGGTCGCCGGCAAGAAGGGCGGCTACACCACCCTCACCAAGACCTCGGCGCGCACCGCTGCGGTGAAGGCGGCCCCGAAACCGAAGGCGGCCGCCAAGAAGAAGGCGACGACTTCCAGCCGGATCACCGCTTCCGGCAAGAGTTGCCCGGCGAGCCATCCGATCAAGGGCAACCGCCCGACCGATGGCACCGATTGGAAGTACCACGTCCCCTCGGGCGCGTTCTATTCACGCACCACCCCGGAGGAGTGCTTCAAGACGACGTCCGCCGCCGCGGCAGCCGGCTACCGCGCTTCGAAGCGCTAAGGCCCTTCGGTTCAGCCTGTTTCCGGAGCCGAGGACTGGTCGCCGCCATCGATCGACAAGGCGGCGGCCGCCGGCGGCCACGTGGCCCCCGTCCATCCCCACAATTTGGTCCGCGTCGACCACCGTGGAAAGGCGGTGAGCAATGGTGAGCACCGCTCCGAGGGGAGCCTGGCGCTGAATGTTTTCGGCTGGTGGCTGCAGCCTTTCGACGACGCCTCCGGAACGGAATCGACAGACACTGCATCGGAGACTGACGATCTCTACGACCCGGCAATCGACGCCGTGGTAGCCCGCGGTCACAACGACGGTTCCATCGACCCTCAGCTACCGTCGGTCTGGATCAACACCCTGCTGTGGTCGATGCTGTATTCGGTGAACGCCCTGTACCAGCATGCCCCCATGACTTTGGGAGAAGCGCGCGCATCTGCTGCGCACGATGGAAAAGTCCCTGCGCTCCGCCTGAAGGGGTGCCAAGGATTCTTCGCATTCTTGGTCAGAGGCGAGCCTCAACGGGTGGCGACATCTTCGTCTCCGGTTAATGATCAGCTCACCTTTTGCGACATACTGTCTGCTCATGACCACACCAGCGGCAACCTCTCCCCCGGCCACCAGCGAATCCAGCTGGCCAGTACCAGACCGCACCACCAACCTTGTCCTGACACTGTGCTGGGCCACCATCTTGGCCGAAGGCTATGACGTCGGCGTCTTGGGTGCGGTGATGCCCTCATTGATGGCATACGAACCGTGGGGTTTGGATCCCCTGCAGGCCGGCGCGCTGGGCTCAGCCGCCCTCTTCGGCATGATGATCGGCGCGATGCTCATCGGCAGCCTCTCCGACCGTCTCGGCCGTAAGAAGATGCTCATCACTGCGGTAGCCATCTTCACCACCACGCAGCTCGGAGCCGCACTGGCCCCCACACCCGAAATTTTCGCGCTGTTCCGCTTCCTGGGCGGGCTTGGCATGGGCGGCCTGATTCCGGTCGCCGCCGCGCTCACCATCGAATACTCGCACCCGAAGAAGCGGTCACTGAACTACGGTCTGATGTATTCCGGGTACTCACTTGGCATTCTGGTGGCGGCGCTGATCGCACTGGCCACCGTGGAGCACTTGGGCTGGCGCTGGGTGGTGGGCTTCGGGTCGATCCCCGTCCTACTCATTCCGCTGCTGCTGTGGAAGTTGCCGGAATCGTTGGAAACCCTGGTCGCCAAAGACAAGCATTCTGAAGCCGCCTCTCAGGCGAAACGACTGGGCATCGCCCCGTTCCGGGTTTCCGATTGGAGCGTGGCCACCGAGTCAGGCGAGAAAGCGAACTGGAAGAAGTCCTTCTCCGTGATGTTCTCCGGCCCCTTCGCCCTGGCAACGGTCGGTTTCTGGATCGCCCTCTTCTGCGGCTTGTTGCTGGTGTACGGACTGAACACCTGGCTGCCTAACATCATGCAATCGGCCGGCTATGAGCTGGGTTCTTCACTCACGTTCCTCGCCGTGTTCTCGCTGGCTTCAGCCATCGGTGGGGTCTTCATCGGAGGCGCCGCTGACAAGTGGGGTAAGAAAATCATCCTGGTGACGTTTTACCTTCTCGGTGCACTGGGCATCCTGATGCTGATGTTCCCGAACGGCATCGTCATTAACTACCTCTTCGTGGCCGTCGCCGGCGTCGGCACCATTGCCACCTCACTCGTGCTCACGGGCTGGGTGGCCGACTACTACCCGCCCTACGCTCGGGCTACGGCCACCGGATGGGCGCTGTCCTTCGCACGCATCGGCGCGATTGTTGGGCCGCTGTTGGGAGGCTGGATCGCCTCTCTCGAGTTGCCCTTTGAGTGGAACTTCATCGTGTTCGCCATCGTCGGCGCGATGGCCGCCCTGTTCGTCGCGATGATCCCCAAGAAGGCAAAGACGCACCAGCACGTCTGAGCTGGCCGGTCGAGGTTAGGCGTTCTCTGCCAGGGCCAGCACCCGGGTGGGGCTACCGGTGCCACCGGTGATCGGTAGGGGTGCCACCACGAGCATCGCACCGGTCGGCGGTAGCTGATCGAGGTTCTGCAGCGAGGTGATGCCGTACTTGTCGTTGCCCAAGAAGTGATAGTGCACCGGGAACGGCGGATCCAGTTCCGCACCGCGTCCGGCGTCGATACCCACGGTTTCGACACCGACGCCGGACAGCTTGGTCTCCGTGGCTAGCCACAGTGCTGCCTCGGCGGAAATTCCGGGAGTGTGAGAACCGGTCTCGTCGGCATTCAGAAAGGCTTCTTGGTCCTGAGAGTAGCGGTCCCAGCCGGTGCGCAGCAGCAGCCATCCATTCTCCGGCAGGGGTCCGTATTCGGCTTCCCAGGCTGTGACATCGTCAGTCTCGAGCAGAAAGTCGGGGTTCTCGTCCACCTGCTCGCTCACATCGATCACGACCGCGGGTCCCATCAGACGCTCGACCGGGATGGTCGAGACGTCGTGTCCTTCGCGACCCGAAATCCAATGGATCGGTGCATCAAGGTGGGTGCCGATGTGCTCACCAGTGTGGATGTTGTGGTGCTTCTAGAAGGGCCCGGGATCGTTGTAGGCGCTGACCTCGTCCAGGCTGAAGTCGATGAGATTCTCGAAGGGCTCCGGGAGCCGCAACGTCGGGGTGGAGGGTGAGAGCTTGTTGGTGAGATCGATGACGCGGATGGAGCCATCGGACAGGCCAGCCATCAAGGAATTCAGTGTGGTCATGACGTTTCCTCTAGGTGAAGGAGTAGGACGGTGTCGGTCGGTCGTGTCAGTGCCCTTTGAAGGCTTCTTTGAGCCACCAGGAGCCGCCATCACTAGCGATCTTCGCGTCAATCACGAAGGGACCCTGAGGGTTCGAAGCCACCCAGTGCTCGAGCGGTTTCAGATCATCAACGGAACGAACGGTGATAGCTTCGGCTCCGAATCCGCGCGCAATGGCGGCGATGTCGGTGTCGGGGAACGTCACCGCGCCCATGTCCTGGTCCGGCCCGAAGTGATGGACTTCTGCTGAGTAGGAAGCATCGTTGTAGACCACGGTCACCAGGGGAAGACGCAGGCGAACTGCGGTCTCAAGTTCCTGAACCGACATCAGGAAACCACCGTCTCCGGTACCGAGCACGGGCATCCGTTGCGGTTGGGCCAGGGCTGCGCCGATGGCGGTGTAAAGCCCGAGACCGATGGCTTGGAACGCTTGGGTGAAGCAGAACCCAAATTCGTCGGGGACGTCGAAATACTGGCTCGGGTAGCCCATGAAGTTGCCCGAATCGATGCTGACGATCCGCTCGGCCGGAAGCATGTTGTTCACCGCTTTGCTCAGTTCGCGGGGGTCGATGGCGGAGCCGTCCTCCCCCAGGTCCTCGGTCTGCACGTCCTTCCAGCGGGCGCCGTTGCTGATCTCTTCACGGACCGCCTCAGTGCGGTAGCGGATTCCACCGTGGTCGCGCAGACGGCTCAGCAGGGCCGCGGCGGTGGCTGCGGAACTGCCGAGCACCGGGATCTGCACGGGACGGTGCGCGCCCAGAGCTGAATCTTCAATATCGATTTGGGCGACCGTCGTATCGGCTCCGATCAGGTTCCCGTGGCGCGTGGTCCACATGTTCAGCGCCGATCCGAAAGCGACGATCAGATCCGCGCCGGTAATCAGGCTGGCCGTCACAGGCGACGAGAAGCCGCCGGAGATCCCCAGGTCGAAGTCATCCTCGTTGAACAGCCCTTTCGCCACCGCCCCGGTGGCCACCAGCGCGCCCACGTGGCGGGCCAGCTCGAGAATCTCGTTCTTTGCCGTCCGCCCACCGCGTCCGGCGATGAAGACGGGACGCTCGGCGCGGGCAATAGCGTCCGCGAGCGCGGTGAGCTGTACTTCCGAGGGAACGACTTCTGCCCGGGGTTCCACGGTGAGCTCGGGAACTTCGCCGACCGCTTCAGTGGCTTGCACATCCAGTGGCAAGTTGAGCACCACGGTGCGGCGCTCCCGCACCGCGGTGCGAAACGCTCGCAGAGTATCCGCAATGGCGGACTCGGCCGAATGGATGCGCTCCGGAGTGGCCGTCAGGGACCGGGTGTAGTCGCGCTGGTCCATCGCGAAATTCGAGTGAATCTGGTGCGCAACCGTCTCCGCGGCCAACACGATCATCGGGGTGCGCGATTTCGCCGCCTCACCGATGCCCGTGCCGGCGTTGGTCAGCCCGCATCCTTGATGGACCGACACCACCCCGACCTTACCGCTCATTCGCGAGTAGGCATCGGCCATGGTCGCCGCTCCACCTTCGTGGCGGGTGGCGGTGAAGGGCACACCGGCAGCTCGCAGGGCGTTGGTGACGGCGAAATTGCCGCTGCCCACCACACCGAAAACGTGCCCGACTCCCAACCGAGCCAGGAACGTCCCGACCTGTTCGGCCACTGTCACCATGTGCGCTCCGATCAACGATGCTGAGACAACCGGACCAGACCGGGTGCGTGCGAAAGGTCAGCCCTCGTCGACGACGAGGTCGCGGATCTGGACCACTTCGTCACGCCCCGGGCCCACGCCGATAGCGGAGATCCGGGTGCCGGAGAGCTCCTCCAGGGCCAGCACATAGTCGCGGGCGTTCTGCGGCAGGTCCTCCAGGGTGCGGGCGCCGGAGATATCCTCGGTCCAGCCCGGGAAGGTCCGGTACACGGGCTTGGCATGGTGGAATCCGGTCTGGGTCATCGGCATCTCATCGTGGTGCACGCCGTCGACGTCGTAGCCCACACACACCGGGATCTCTTTGAGCCCGGTGAGCACATCGAGCTTGGTGAGGAAGTAGTCGGTGAAGCCGTTCACGCGGGATGCGTAGCGGGCCATCACGGCGTCGTACCAGCCGGTGCGGCGCGGGCGGCCGGTGTTCACACCGAATTCGCCGCCATTGATGCGCAGTTGCTCACCGATCTCGTCGAAGAGCTCCGTGGGGAACGGGCCGGCACCCACGCGGGTGGTGTACGCCTTGACGATGCCGATGGTGCGGGTGAAGCGGGTCGGGCCGATGCCCGCCCCCACCGAGGCGCCGCCGGCGGTCGGGTTCGAGGAAGTCACGAATGGATAGGTGCCGTGGTCGACGTCAAGGTAGGTGGCCTGACCCCCCTCCATCAGCACCAGCTCGTCGCGGTCGAGCGCGTCATTGAGCAGGATGGTGGTGTCGACCACCATGGGGCGTAGCCGCTCGGCGTAGGAGAGGAAGTATTCGGCGATCTCGTCCACGGTGATGGCGCGGCGGTTGTAGAGCTTCACCAGCAGCTCGTTCTTCTGGCGCAGCGCCCCGTCGATCTTCTGCCGGAGGATGGACTCGTCGTAGATATCTTGGACGCGAATGCCCAGTCGGGCCACCTTGTCCTGGTAGGTGGGGCCGATGCCGCGGCCGGTGGTGCCGATGGCGCGCTTGCCCAGAAACCGCTCGGTGACCTTGTCGAGGGTCTGGTGATACGGGGCGACCAGGTGCGCGTTGGCCGAGATCCTCAAGTGGGAGCAGTCATGTCCTCGGGCTTCGAGGCCGTCGATTTCTTCGAAGAGCGCCTCGAGGTTGATCACCACGCCGTTGCCGATCACCGGGGTGGCGTTCGGGGACAGGATGCCAGCGGGCAGCAGCTTCAGCTCGAACTTCTCACCGCCGACGACGACGGTATGACCGGCGTTGTTGCCGCCGTTGGGCTTGACGACGTAGTCGACACGGCCACCGAGCAGATCGGTTGCTTTACCCTTGCCTTCGTCGCCCCACTGGGCACCGACGATCGCTATTGCTGGCATTGACTATCTCTCCCTTTGGGCCGCACGGGACGCCGTTTCGGCGACCTCACGGTCCTCGACATGCGAAAGCCCTCGAGACGAAAGCGCCCGAGGTCTCTCAGAACTCGATTTTACCAGTGGTGGCCGACACATGCTGGCTCACACGTAACCCCGACGTGCAGCCTCCTCCAGGGCTTCCTGCCGACTGGACGCCCCGAGCTTGCGGTAGGCGGAAGACAGCTGCGTTTTGATGGTGTTCACCGACAGGAACATGGTCCGTGCCATTTCCGTACGGTCCATGCCCCGGGCCAGGGCCCCGATAATTTCGCGTTCGCGTTCTGTGAGCTGCGGGCGCACCTGGGGCGGGATCTCCGTGCCACGGCGGATTCCGCGCAGGCGGGCACGGCGTTCGTCATCGAGATCGAAGATGCTGGTGATGTCTTCTTCGGACGCGCCCATCACCCACAAGTACAGCGTGACGAACAGCGGCATATCGCTGGGCAGGCGCCCGTCGAGCGATTCGGCCGCATCGGTTCCGTCAGCGATGTGGTCGGCATAGGCACGCAGGACGTCGATGGTGGTGGCGGGCAGCAGAGCATCGTCGTCGCGCATCGCGGGTCCGGGCAGGCGCACCCGGCGCACGGAATCAAAGTCGCCGAGCGCCATTTGTGCGGCGGTGCGCGCCGCGAGCATCACCGTTGCCCGGCGGGCGTCGATGTGGCGCGTGAGGTCGATGACTTTTGCGTGGGAGCCTTCCATCAGCAGGTACACCACTTCGGCGCAGTCGAGGAGCTGCGCCCAGGTGCCCTGGTCGTTTCCACGGGTAGGAGCATAATCCCGCAGCAGGCGGCGGGCGCGCACCTTGTCGCCAAAAATGGATTCATAAACGACCGTGAGAAAAGCACTGAAGGGCCAGAGCTCACCGGATTGCGCGGTGGGGGCGAAGTCATCGAGCACGGCGTGCAGCCGTTCGCCGTCAAGGTCCCACAGCGCGTCGAATCCCTGGGCCAGCAACACCGCGTCGTGACCGGCCCGAGTAAAGTATCCGCCGGCATCCTCCAAGTTCAGTGCCGTGAGCGCCCCCACCATGGTTTGGCCGGGGAAGAGCATTTCCAGCGAGGACTGGACCAGCCGCAGTTGGGCCAGGCATTTCTGCCGCAGTTCGCCGAATCCCTGAGCCGCGCTGATGTGAATGGCGCGGCGGTAACAGTTCAGCGCACGCGGGCCGTCTGAGGTGAGCAGGAACGTGTATCCGAGCTGCTGCCAGATCAGGGCCAACTCCGCGTGACGCAGCTTCGAGGAGTTTTCGGATGGCGCCGCTTCGTACTGCAACAGCTCGGCCAGCTCGACGGCGTGCTCATGTGCCCGTTCGGCCGTGCCCGTTGTTCTGGTGACCAGAAGCACGAGCAGCCGCGACAACAGGGGCGAGATGCCCTGTCCGGCAATGTCCCGTTCCTCAGCATCAGCGCTGGCGAAAGCGGAGCGGAAACGTTCGAACACCGACTCGTCGCTCCCCGAGAAGGCTCCGGCCAGAAAGGCGCCGAGATGCTGGACATCCATGCGCGAGGCCGAGACGGACCCGTTGCTGAAGTACGTCCGGAGGTTCCCCAAGAACCGTTCCTCATCGTCGATGGCCGCAATCGCCCAGTACTCGAGGATCAGTGCGGTGCCGGTGTCTACAGCGTGCCATTCGACGGCGCGAGTGATGGCTTCATTCCATCCGCCTCCTGCGGCCAGGGCCATCAGGGCATCATGTCGGTAGTTCATGCCCAGCTCAGGATCGACCGTTCGCATCCGACTGCGCAGCGCCTCGGCCATCATCGGGGGCATGGCCCACCAACGGCCGGAGGGCTGATCATCATGCATCGTCGTCGTGTCAACGCGACGAGCCAGACCGAGATTTTCCAGCACCTGTGCCGACTCGATGCTCATGTGCCTCGTCGTGCTCAGTTCCTCGCAGACCGTCCGATTGAAGCGAGGAATATAGGCCAGCTGGAAAATCAGCTCACGACCGGCCAGTGGTAGCGGGCGCACCCAACGTGACATGGCCAAAGCGCAGGCGCGCATCAACGGGAACGCTGAATAGCCTGGGTCCTCCCCACGACGGCGCCAGATGCGCACCGCGGCCGGCCAACCGAGGGTGGCGTGGAAGCACTGCTGGCCGAGATCGGCATCACCCAGCATCTCGGTAAGCTCAGATGCGGTGAAGTATAGCGACTCGGGGAACAGGATCACCGTGTCATCTCGCGAATAGAGCTTTTCGGAGGATTCCACCGCCACAGCGGCGATGGTCACGATGAAGGCGATGCGCGCCTTCGGCAGGGCGTCGAGCAGCTGCTCCATGTGGTGGCCGGTGATCCCGGTCTGTTGGGTGTGCAGCACGAGAGCGCCGGGATACTGATCCACGAGCGATTCTTCCACGGTCGAGCCCGTGTCTGCCAGAAATGAGACGATAGCAGGATCTTGAACATCCACCGGCTCCAGCGGTGCGCTGGCATTCAGCCATGCCTCAACCACCGGCTCGAAGTCACTGCCTTCCGGCGCATTGAGACACAGCACGCGGGCGGATGAGGATATCTCCGCCAAGACGCGCTCCACACGGAGGTCGGTCTCACGGTCCACTCAGTCAACTACTTCCGGGATTGCGCTCGGAGCAGGTGTTCTTTCCTTGGTATTGTCTCCCGCCGTAGGAACACCCTCGTGGTCCTAGAGTATTCCGTTCCCTTCAGATCTGCAGATTTGTGTCCGTCGTCATGTGGATGGTGGCGCGAAGAATTCATCCGCCGTCGCATTGGGGTGCTGTGCGAGCGGAGTTACTTGCACCTTCATATAGGGGAACATCGGGAACCCTTGGAAGATCGCGTGTAGCTCGTCGTGACCGTCGACGTCGTAGATGGAATAGTTCGCGTACTCCCCCACCACGCGCCAAATCCCTTTCAACACGCCGCGGCGCTGAAGGTCCGCGGAGTAGCTTTTCTCCTGGGCTTGGTAGTCAGCTTTCGTCTGCGCATCCATGGATTCAGGGAAGCGCACGTCCATCCGGGCAAGAAAAAGCATGGGTGTCCTTTCGTTGAGGAAACGTGTGGTGTCGGCGATGTCGGAATTACAACGAGATACCGAACACCATGGGGACCAAGGTGTACATGACCACCATGATCAAAGCCAGGGAGATCAGGTTCAGCCAGAGACCAGCGCGGACCATCTGCTTGATAGTAATCTCTCCAGATCCGAAGGCCACTGCGTTTGACGGGGTTGCCACCGGGAGCATGTAAGCGGAGCAGACGGCCAGGGTCACCGCGATGGTCATGAACAGTGGATCGATACCCACACCGATGGCCACGGCACCGAAAATCGGCAAGAACGCCGCGGCAGTAGCCGTATTGGACGTGAGCTCGGTGAGGATCAGGCCGACAACGATGACGGCGACGATGATCACCCACGACGGCATAGCAGTCAGACCGCTGACCTGCTCGCCGACCCACTCGCTGAACCCGGTAGCCGTGAACATGGCAGACAGTGAGAGGCCGCCGCCGAAGAGCAACAGCAGCCCCCAAGGGATTTCCTTGGCCGCAGACCAGCGCAGCAGCGGGGCGCCGGTGCGGTCGTCACGACGACGCTGGGCGGGCACCATGAAGCACGCGATGGCTGCGGCCATGGCCACTTGGGCATCGTTGATAGTGCCCAGGAAGCTCACGTTATCGGCGACCCACGGGATCTCGGCGATGAAGGGCACGCATATCCAGAAGAAGATGGCACCGGCGAAAATCCAGGCCACCCGGCGCTCGGGCGTCGTCATCGAGCCGAGCTTGGCCAGTTCGTCGCGGATCAGCTCGGACCCGCCGGGCAGAGTATTGATTTCGGGACGGTAGACGATCTTAGTGAGCGCGATCCAGGCGATGATCAACATCACCACGGCCCAGGGCACACCAATCAGCATCCAGGTGCCGAAGGCCATATCGAAGCCGTGCGACTCCATCAGGTACCCCTTCATCAGCGCCATGGGCGGCTGGCCGATCAAGGTGGCAGTGGAGCCGATGGTCACGCCATAGGCGACACCAAGCAGCAGCGAGGCGGCGAATTTGCGTCCTGCGGCATTCGGGTCGATCTTCCGCACCAGGCTGAGGATGGACACAGCGATGGGGACCATGATGACGGCGGTGGCGGTATTGGACACCCAGGCGGAGATGAACGCGGAGGCGATCATCAACCCCAGCACGATCTGCGAGGGTTTGGTGCCCACCAGACGGATGGTCAGCAGCGCCACGCGCAGGTGCAGGTTGGATTTCTCGGTGGCCAGCCCGAGGATCACGCCACCCATTACCAGGAAGACCACAGTGTCGGCGTAAGGTGCGGCGACTTCGCCCATCGTGGCCATGCCGAACAGCGGGAACAGCACCAGCGGCAGCAGCGAGGTCACCGGGATGGGCGCGGCCTCGGTCATCCACCAGATCGCCATCCACAGGGCACAGCCGGCCACGGCACGCCCTTCGAAAGCGAGCGAGCTCGGCAGGACCAGTGCCAGCACCAGCCCTGCCACCGGGCCGAGCGCGACCAGCCACCAGTTGCGTTTACTGGCGCGGTCCAGCGCATCAGCCTGTTCCGGTGTGGCCGTGGCCGGAGCCGTTGACGACTCGTGAGTGCTCGTCTGCACGATGAATCCTCCGTGAGGGTGTGTGACGTCACCATCGGTGACCCGACTCACTCTAGGCCCGCTCATCAAGATCCAGAAGTACATGTATTGACACATTTGAGATGCTGTAGATATGAATCACTGCAGAACAGGTCTTTCACACCGCCGCCCTCCCGCTCATACGCTGTTGCTGTCTGCGCTACACGCGTCGACGTCGAGCATTCATCCACACCGTTCCACCACAGCAGAGGAGGTAGCACCATGGAGCTGAGGCATCTGCGCTACTTCCTGGCCGTGGCGGAAGAGAAGCATTTCGGCCGCGCCGCCGAGCGACTGCACATGGCCCAGCCACCGCTGTCGAGCCAAATCAAGCAGCTGGAAACGGAGCTGGGCACCACCCTGTTCGAGCGCACCACCCGCAAAGTGGAGCTCACCTCGGCCGGCATCCTATTTGTCGATCGCGCCCGCCAAATTCTCGCCGACGTCGAGGCCGCGGCGTCGGATGTGGGCGAGATCGGCCGCGGAGCCGCCGGGGTGCTGCGCATCGGCTTCTCGGGCACTGCAACATACCGACTGATGCCGGAAATTGTGCGGCTGGCCCGCGAGCAGATGCCGCTGGTGCGTCTCCAGATCTCCGGGGAAATGCTCACCCCGCAGATGGAGCAAGCCCTGCTCGACAACCGGCTGGACGCCGCCGTGCTCCGACCGCCGGTTCAGTCGGCCGAGCTGAGCCTGGACGAGTTCGAGCAGTCGCCCCTGGTGGCGGTGCTACCGCTGAATCATCGCCTCGCCGGCTCCACGGAACCGCTCAGCATTGCGGATCTCGCCCACGACGATGTCGTCAGTTATCCGCGAGGCTCCTCCGTGTCCTCCGTGGTGGCCGAGCTAAGCCGCCAGGCCGGATTCCGCCTCCGCATTGTTCAGGAAGCCACCGAAACCTCCACGCTGATCGCCCTGGTCTCGGCCGGGCTCGGCGTCGCGTTCGTACCCGGCAGCGCCTCGTTACCGCTGCATTCCTCCATTGCCCTGCGCCCGCTGAGCGAAGAGATCACCCTCGGACTCGGCACGGCATGGAAGCCCGGCGCCGCCACCCCACTGCTGAACTCCTTCCTCGGCCTGGCCCGCACGGCCTCGGAGAACCTGCATGCCCACGACCGTCCCCCATCCGCATCCGAAACACCCCCGGAGACCCCATGATGATCACCGCCGTCGAGGCCATCCCCTACGCGATCCCCTACACGCACCCGCTGACATTCGCTTCAGGTTCGGTGGCCACCGCCGACCACGTGCTGGTGCGCATCCATACCGATGAGGGTCTCATCGGCGAGGCCGACGCCCCACCACGCCCCTACACCTACGGCGAAACCCAAACCTCGATCGCGAACGTAGTCCAAGACCTCTTTGCCCCCGAGATGATCGGCTTGGACCCCCTGGATCGGCAGAAGGTGCACGCCATCATGCATCGCACCATCCACAATCAGGTAGCCAAGGGGGCCGTCGACATTGCGCTGTGGGACCTGGCGGGCAAGGCGTTCGGGGTGCCGGTCCATAAGATGCTCGGCGGGTGGACCGATTCGTTGCGCGTCTCCCATATGCTCGGGTTCAAGCCGGCCGAGGAACTGTTGGAGGAAGCCCATCGCTTCGGCGAAGAGTATGGGATCACCACCTTCAAGCTCAAGGTCGGCCGCCGCCCGCTGCACCTGGACATCGAGGCGTGCCGGGTGTTGCGCGAAGGTCTGGGCGACAACGTCGAGATCTACCTCGACGCCAACCGCGGCTGGAGCGCCAACGAGGCCATGGAGGTGCTGCGCCGGACCGACGGCCTGGGGCTCACCCTGTTGGAAGAGCCCTGCGATGCCAAGGAGGCGATGAGCCGTCGCCGTCTCGTCGAGCGCTCCCCCATTCCGGTGGTCGGCGACGAGTCGGTACCCACCGCCGGGGATGCCTCGCGCGAACTGCTCTCCGGTGGCTGCAACGCCATCTGCATCAAGACCGCCCGCTCCGGATTCACCGAGGCCACCGAGATTCTGGGGCTGTGCACCGGCCTGGGCGTGGACGTCACTATGGGCAACCAAATCGACACTCAGGTGGGATCGATGGCCACCATCGCCTTCGGCGCCGCACACCGCGCCACCGCAGCACGGGCCGCGGAGCTGTCGAACTTCCTGGATATGGCCGATGACCTGCTGGCCCATCCATTGCAGATTATCGACGGGCGCATTGCCGTGCGCGACCTTCCCGGCGTCGGAGCGCCCATCGACGAGGACAAGCTCAACCGCTACCGCACCGACCGCTAAACGGTTCCTGGGCGCGTCTCGGTCTAACTGAACAGCCCCTCCACGGTCGACCCTGGAACCTGGGTTTCCATTGGAAAGACCGCCGATGAGTTCCCAGATGTGCCGTTCACCGCCGTCGCCGTGAAGGCAACCAGCTCCAACGCAGAGTCGGTTCCGTCCGCGGATCTCGATATGGCCGAGGAGATCACCTCAGATGAGGACCGCCTCACCTGATCCCCCTCCCGCTAGTGTTGCGCCCCTGCCCCGTGCCGGGGCGTAGCCGTGCCTCGTCCGTGCACCCACCAATAGACGACGACGCCGACCACGGCCAGCACGGCGCCCGCGAGAAACAGCCCCGGGTATCCGGTCAGCGCGATCAGCGGGCCCAGCACCACCGGGCCGATGGCAATGCCGCCGTCGAGCATCAGATAGTGCGTGGAGGTGGCAATGGCCACCCGATCCCCGGACACCCGGTTCACGCCCACCACCTGCAGGCACGGCAACAGTCCCCCGAAGCCGATGCCGGCCAGCACGGCAGACACCACCACGGCCCACCACTGCTGCGACACGGCCAGCAGCACCAGGGCGCCGGCGAACGTCAGAATCGTCGCCGGGATCACCGCATTGTCCCCGCGGGTGTCCTGTAGCCTGCCCGCCACCAGGCGCACCAGCATCATCACGACGGCGAAAATCATGAAGAACACGGTGGCAGCCAGCGCCCGGTCCTCGAGCACCAAAAACGGCGTCAGGTACGTCATGATCATCGAATAGCCGCCCGAGCACAGCAACACCACCAGGGCAATGGGCAGGGCCTGCGGGTCGATCAGGTCACGGCCCCGGATCCGCCACATGCCGGCCCGTTCCACGGCGGTGATGCTCCGCTCGGGCACCCGCATCAGCGCCAGGCAGATCAGGGTGAGTAGCGAGCAGCCGCCCACAAAAGCGAACATCCACACCGGGTCCAGGTACAGACTCATCGGCACCGCGACCAGAGGACCCACCGCCGTGGCGATGGTGGCGGACAGGCCGAAATAGCCGAGCCCCTCGCTGCGCCGTGCCGGCGGAATTAACGAGATAGCGACGGCGGTAATGGCGGTCGACGCCGTCCCGAAAGCCGCACCGTGCAGCAACCGCACCCCCAGCAGCGCCGGATAGCTCAGCGCCACCGGGTAGAGCAGGCTACACAGCAAGAACACGGTCAGGGCGATGAACAGCGTGCGGCGTCGTCCGATGACGTCGATGAACTTGCCCAGCGCCATCCGCACCACGGCCGCACCCAGAATGAAGGAGCTGGCCGCGAAGCCGGCGGCGGTCTCGGAGACGGCGAACAGGCGCACCGCGTAGAGCGCCATGTAGGTCATCAGGGAGATGAAGACGATGGAGATGCCCAGCTGCACGCCGTTGGCCAGCAGATAGCTGCGGCCGAACAGGCGGGCACCGGACTCCGTCGCTCCCTCATCCCGCGTCACCATTCGTTGACAATATCAACAACGGTGAGCTGAGTCACTCACAAGTAAGTCAGTGACGCGCCTCGATGGCGGCACTTGCGCTCGGGTCAGAGTCGTTGAGGAAGGTGGTAATGCGCTGGACCTCTTCGGATTCGCCGATCGCGGCTGCGGCACGGCCCAGTGCGTAGAGGGCGCGCAGGAAGCCCTGATTCGGCTCGTGTGAGAACGGCACCGGACCGGCACCGCGCCATCCCGCTCCGCGCAGGGCATCGAGTCCGCGGTGGTAGCCCACCCGCGCATAAGCGTAGGAGTCCAAGGTGCGCCCCTCGTCCCAGGCGTCCTCGGCGAGCATCGCCCAGGCCAGCGACGACGTCGGATGCTTCGGCACGATGTCCTCGGGCAGGTCGCCGGCCTCAATCTGTGCCAGCACCTCGGGCTCTTCGGGCAGCAGGGTCGGTTCGGGCTCCATCAGGTTCTTGCCGATGATCGACATCAATGCTCCTTGGTCTTCACGGGTATTCAGGGGCGGATTCACCGGACAGTCTATCGGCGTAGCACTTACTGGCCCTCTTCGGTCAGAGCGATGTCGCGCCAGGCGTCGCGCCGGTCACCATCAGCCGAGGTGTCTTCGGCGAGCGCGGTGATCAAACGATCGAGCTCCTCGGTATCGTAGGGCGGCTCGGAGTCGCCCTCGCTGGACTCATAACCAAAGGTTTGCACCACCATGGAGGATGCGTCTTCGGAGCAGGTGATGTAGGTGTGGGTGACCAACGTTTCCCCCTCACCCAGGGTCCCGGAGTTCACGTACTCGCTGATACCCTCTTCGTCTTCGCGCAGGGCTTCACCCGCCGCCACGGGCGATTCACATTCCGCCAGTGGCGTTTCCTGGTCATCAGCCGTGTACACCTGGGTGCTGCCCGAGCGAATCTCGGCCGGATTCACCCCGGTGGTGAATGAGCACCCGAATCCCTGGGCTCCGGACATCTCGGGCTCGGCCGGGCGCAACTGCACCGGTCCCATATCGGCAGCATCCGTCGTATTGAGGTGCTGGGCAGAGAAAGTCAGCAGGTCGTCGCCCCACATCTCGTCCAGGCAGGCTTGCACCGCGGGCTGTTGCAGGGACTCCCCCATCAGCTCAATGACCGCATGCGGGTCCGCATCAGCAGCAGGCCCGTTGGACTCGGAGGAACTTCCCGCCGACGCCGTCCCCTCGGCCGTTGGTTCCATCACCGCCGAGGGGTCCTCCTCGATCCCCGAGCTGCAGCCCGCGAGGGCGAAAACGGCGACGGCGGTCAGCGCGAGACCACGCAGCGCGCGTGACTCGATCGTGCTCAGTGACATGGGGTCCTCTCTGCATTCGGCATCGGCCGGAACCACTACTGATTCCGAACCTCCGGCCAGGATAAACCCGGACGCCCTCGTGAGACGGACATGTAAAAGATCCGCGGAAATTTTCTCAGGTCGACCAGACGTGTCAAAACCCTTGCCATGTTTCTCAGAGCTGGTCGAGGGTGAGCACCGGGATCACATGGTACGCCGGCTCCTCATAGGGGTGTCCGGCCAACATAGCCTCGACGATCTGGCGCGCGCGGCTGCGCGGTGCAACCACCTCGATTCGGTCTTCCGCCACTTGCTCTGGCTCCCCCACGGCACCGATGGTCGGCTGGGCACCGGCCAGGGGCGTGAACCGGCCGGTGCCCGAGGTGGACCAGGAGCATCCGCGGTAGTCACCGATGCGCCCTGCGCCGGCCTCATCGAGCACGCGGCGCACGGCGTCGGAGTCATGGTGGGGCACATAGACCACGATGACGACGAGAGGTTCTGCCATCACTTCCCCAGTTTGGACAGGATGGCCGCGAGCGCGGCGCGGGTTCCGGTGGTCAGCGTGGGCTCGATCTCCGGGGCGAAGAACGGCGAGTGGTTCACCGGCACGTCGGGGGCGTTCAGGGTGTCCTGACTGTGCCCGCCGAACATCCAGAACACGCTGGGCACCTCGATGGCCTGGGCCAGAGCACCAAAGTCCTCGGACCCCATCAGCGGTGCCACCTCGGTGACGGCATCCTCACCCAGCTCGGACCGCAGTGCGGCCATCACCTGTTCGGTCTCCTCCGGGTCGTTGTAGTTGCGCGGGAAGGCCGAGATCTCTTCGATGATCGGTTCCGGCGCTCCCGACACCGCGGCTTCTCCCACGATGATCCGCCGAATCGCCCCCAGCACCGTGTCGCGCACCTCGGGGTCGAGGGTGCGCACGTTCAGCGAGAACTCGGCGGTGGCCGGGATGATGTTCTCCTTCAGTCCCGCGTGGAACGTCCCCACGGTGACGACGGCGGACGCCCGCGGGTCCACCTCGCGGGACACTACCCCCTGCAACCGCGTGATGATGTGCGCCCCGAGGACGATAGGGTCGATGGAGTCCTGGGGTTGCGAGCCGTGGGAGCCTTTGCCGCGCAGGGTCACCTTCCAGGAGTCCGCCTGCGACATGGCGTCCCCCACGGAGTAGGTGATGGTTCCTGCCAGACCGGGCATCACGTGCTGGCCGTACATCACTTCAGGCCGAGGGGCCTTGTCCCAGAGCCCGTCTTCCACCATGGCTTTCGCCCCAGCGGCCGTTTCTTCGCCGGGCTGGAAGATGATCACCAGGGTGCCCGACCAGGCGTCGCGTTGAGCGGCGAGCACCCGCACTGCGGTCACTGCGGTGGCTATGTGGGTGTCGTGGCCGCAACCGTGCATCACCGGCACCTCGGTGCCATCCTCCAGGGTGCCGCGGGCGGTGGAGGCGTACTCGACGCCGGTGTCCTCGGCGATGGGCAGCCCGTCGGTGTCGGCGCGGAAGCCGATGACCGGCCCCTCGCCGTTGCGCAGGATTCCCACCACCCCGGTGCCGCCGGAGCGGAAGTGCTCGATGTCGAGCTCGTCGAGGATCCCCTCAAGACGCTCGGCCGTGGCATGCTCCTGCATCGACAGTTCCGGGGCAGCATGAAGCTCGCGGTACAGCTGATGCATGTGATCGATCAGCGTGGAATCAATTGCGGGAAGCGGGCTCATCGTTCGGTGACCTCCTGGTCGTGGTGACGGGTTGCGGGGGCATCTACATTCTCGTTCTCGGCGTCGGCCGTGTCTGCGGTCGAGGAACGGGTGCGCAAGAACCAGGCCAGTGCGGCGGTCGCAAAGACCACGATGAAGGTCCCGTAGAAGGCCATCGCCGGGAACACCGGGATGAGCACGAACGTCATCACGGTGGCCAGCACGAAGGCGATCACCGTGGTGCGGGGCGCTTTCTGCGAGACGATGGCCTGGATCAGCACCCCGCCGAGCACCGACGGCACGATGAACGACTGGATGACGCCGATGACGTCGGCCGGGATGATGCTCACCACCCAGGTGCCGAGAATGCCGACGAAGATCAGCAGCGAGAGCAGATGGACGACGACGGCGCCGCTGATCGCCATCAGCGCGGCCAGCTCTCCGCGCCGCGTGCCGGCTTTCGCGCCCACGGTGGTCTGCGCCATCATCGCTGCGGGCAGCAGCTTGTTGGAGATGTTGCCGATCATGAACACCTGGTACATGGCGGACTGGCCCAGGATCGGAAAGTAGGTCAGCGGCTCCACGATCCACAGCACACCGAACACCGCGGCCACCGCGAGGAACGCGGTGAGAATGCGGGTGGTGTTGAGATCGAGTCCGGCGAAGAACACCAGGTACAGCGGAGCCGACAGCGAGACCATCAGCCCGATGATCATCGTGATCCGGCCCCAGCGGGCGGTGGTGCGATCGAAGGTGGCCAGCGCGGGGCTGGACTGTTCAGCGGAGAGTGTCATGGGGAATCATCCTTGAGAAGTTCAGGGAGCCGGCGGGCTCAGGCCGCGGGGAACCACTGGAGCTGGGTGCTGGTGTAGGCCATGGCCAAACCGGCGATGATGGCGAAGCCGAGGGACCATTCGCGGATCCAGCGCCGATGCAGGCGGGCAGAGAGGAACAGGCAGATACCCACCACCAGAGCAGAGGTGATGAAGGCGATCACGTGCGTGCCCGACTTGGGCAGCTCCGCGAATCCGAGGCTGAAGAAGGCGCCCAGCAGCGCCGCTCCCGGGATAATGGTCATCACCAGCGGGCTGACCTGGCGCATCTTGCTGTCGCCGCGCTTGAGGATCGGGGTGAGGATCAGGGTGCTCAGAATCCACATGGCCCCGCCGAGGCTCATGGCAGTGAACGCGACGGCGAACACTTCCTGGGTGTAGGTCGGCCCGCCGAGCTCCGCGCCCATGGTGCCGGCCGCAATGGCGGCGGCACCGGTCTCAAAGGAGACGGAGCCGATGAGGCCGATGCGCATCAGGGTGGCCGGGGTGCCGAAGATGGCCAGCAGGGCGACCGCGACCAGCGCTACGGCCAGGGAGGGGCCGATCGAGGTGATCGCGCCGGTGCGGAAGGAGGTGCGCAGATCGGCCGAGGACATCCCGACCTCGGGGGCGACTTTGCGTGCGGCGCGCACGTAGATCAGGGTCTGGACGATGATCACGGCGAAGACGCCGAAGGCCAGCACCCACAGCAAGGGCGTATTGGCCAGCGCCAGCACATTCGTCGAATCGGCGTTCGTGGCAAGGGTCATGGGAGGCTCTTCCGTGTTCGGAGAATATGAACAAGAACGTTGCGAGCCCCTCTGTTGCTAACCTGAGAGATTGGCGGCTGAGGATGGGCCGCTTGCCCCGTCGGTGAGACGCGTTCAACGCGCCTGCTCTCCAGAGTCCGCACGGTCGCTACTGTCCGGGTGCCTGAGAGTTTTTCGGGCAATTGCTCCTTCGGCGCCCCTGCTCAACAGCAGGGATCTCTCCAGCAGCGATGTGGCGGATTGATGATCAGCATACACCGAATTATGGCGTGCGTCACACAATTATTTTTCCGCTGATAATCCGTACCACACCAGCGGATACCCTCGTTGGCGCAAAATCCAAGATAAACAGCGAGGTCGAGAGCCCGTGACGAGCCCCCGACCTCGAGAATCTATTATTTCAGCGCAATGTTCAGCGGACGTCAGGATCCTGTTTCTTGGTCTCGGCAGAGAGCTCCTCGGCACGGCGCAGCCAGTCGTCATGCTTCTGCGCCTGGTCGTCGCGCTTCTGCGCACGGATCTCGAGACGTTCGAGCCGGGCCTCCAGCTCGGCACGGACGTTATCGTCCCCACCAGCACCAGCCTCGATCGCTCCGGAACCGACCTGGGATTCCAGTTTCTTGACGCGCTTCTTCAGCTTCTCCAGCTCTTCGGAGGAACCGCTTCCCGGTAGATCACGGCCGGTCAGCGTTCCGACCACCATCGTGATACCCCAGACGATGATCGCCACAATGGCGATCCAGGCAAACCAAGGAATCATGCCCATCGTCGATCCACCTACTTACTTGATGCTCTTGCCGGCCGAGCCCAGGTTCTGGCACGCCTCGACGATGCGTGCAGCCATAGACTCTTCGGCCTTGGCACCCCAGGTGCGCGGATCGTAGAGTTTCTTGTTGCCGACTTCGCCGTCGACCTTCAGCACACCGTCGTAGTGGGTAAACATGTGCGCCACCACCGGACGGGTGAAGGCGTACTGGGTATCGGTGTCGATGTTCATCTTGATCACACCGTAGGAGACGGCGTCGGCGATTTCCTGCTCGGTGGAGCCGGAGCCGCCGTGGAAGACCAGGTCGAAGGGGCGATCCTTGCCCAGCTTGGCACCGACCTCGCGCTGGATCTCGTCGAGGATCTCCGGGCGCAGCTTCACGTTGCCGGGCTTGTAGACGCCGTGCACGTTGCCGAAGGTCAGCGCGGTCAGGTAGCGGCCGTTTTCGCCGGAACCGAGGGCCTCCACCGTGGCCATGCCGTCCGCCACCGAGGTGTAGAGCTTGTCGTTGATTTCGTTGGCCACTCCGTCTTCTTCGCCGCCGACCACGCCGATCTCGACTTCGAGAATCTGGTGGTTGTCACGGGTGCGGGCCAGCAGATCCTGGCCGATGCGCAGGTTCTCTTCCAGCGTCTCGGCCGAACCATCCCACATGTGCGAGTTGAAGAACGGGTCGCGGCCAGCCTTGACCTCGGCCGCGGAGGCCTCAAGCAACGGCATGACGAAGCCGTCGAGCTTATCCTTGGGGCAGTGGTCGGTGTGCAGGGCAATGTTGACGTCGTAACTCTTGGCCACTTCGCGGGCGAAGGCCACCATGGCCAGTGAGCCGATGACCATGTCCTTCACAGACGAACCGGAGAAGTACTGCGCGCCACCGGTGGAGGCCTGGATGATGCCGTCCGAACCGGCCTCGGCGAAACCGCGGATCGCCGCGTTGAGGGTCTGGGAGCTGGTGACATTCACCGCCGGATACGCATAACCGCCGTTCTTGGCGGAATCGATCATCTCTGCGTACTTGTCCGGGGAAGCGATAGGCATGGAGGTCTCCTTGATCAGATCGTCGACGATTCCTTGTCAGTCTATCCAGAGGAGCCCTCAATGTAGACCGCTCCGGTGTCCGCGACGCCAGATCCAGATACCCGATACCGAACGACGCAGGTAGACGCGAACGTGACTTGTCGGTAGCGTCGGGGACATTGTGTCGTGAGCTGCGTCACATCTACGCCGGAGAAGAGGTTCCCTGATGCCCCCACACATCCAGCACTCTGCCCGCACGAACAGACGCGCCCGCTGGCGCACACTGGCCGGAACGGCGGCAGCCTTCGCGCTGATCGCCACCGCGCTGCCCACCGCACAAGCGGATGAGGTTGTCTCCGACACAGAGGCGCCCCAGGATGCCACGGCTCCTCAGCCGGACGCCGCAGCACCGGCCCAGCCAGCACCTCAGATGCTCGACACCGATGGCCCTGACGCCCTGCCGTCCGCGTTCTATGCGCAGCCGGAGACCCTGCCCGCCTCACCCGGCGAGCTGATTCGCCAGGAAGACGCCGACTTCTTCCTGGGCCCGACTCGCGCCGTCCGGCTGGGTTCGTCCGCCACACGCATCATGTACTCGTCCACCACCTCCCACGGCGAGCTGGTCGGCGTCACCGGCACCGTGCTCGAATCCAAGAGCAGCTGGCAGGGAGAGGGCCCGCGCCCGCTCGTCACGTACGCCGTCGGCACCCAGGGCGCAGCCAATCAGTGTGCCCCCAGCGTTCAGGGCGAATCAGGGACCAACTACGAGTCCGCCGCGGTCAACGCCTTGCTGCTGGCCGGCTACAACGTGGTCGTCACCGACTACATCGGTCTCGGCACCGCAGGCGTTCACACGTACATGAACCGTCTCGACCAGGGACACGCTGTGCTCGACGCGGCGCGCGCCGCCACGCAGGCGGGCATTGACACCATCGACGCCGAGTCTCCCGTTGCCGTGGTCGGATACTCCCAGGGCGGTGGCGGCGCGGGTGCCGCCTCGGAGCTGGCCGACGACTACGCTCCGGAGCTGCCTTTGACGGCTGCCGTGGTTGGAGCACCCCCGGCTGATCTTCAACAGGTCGCGGCGAAGATCGACAACTCTATCTACTACCCCTTCCTCGTGTTCGCACTGGAGGGATTCAGCGATCGATACGGCATTGATCGCAGCAGCATCCTGAACGAAGACGGCGAGCAGCTTTTCGATGAGATCGCGTCCAAGTGCACCCTGCACGCACTCTTCTCCAGCACCCCCGTGGATTCGACGACACTGACACAGGATGGTGCGTCCTTCACCGAGGTCGCCCAGCGCGCACCCTTCGACGAGATTCTGAACGCCCAGAAGCTGGGCATCGACGCGGCTCCGGCGGTGCCGACGCTGATCAACCATTCCCTGACCGACGACGTAATCCCCTACCGCACAGGACGAGAACTAGCGGGACGCTGGTGCTCTGCGGGAACTGAGGTCACTTTCCATCATTCGCTCATGCCGACTCATCTTGGTGGATATGCGGGGTCGTTCGTTCCGATGCTGACCTTCTTGAACCGTCAGTTCGCTGGGAAATCCTCGTCGAATCACTGCTGGCAGTTCTGATGATCCGACGCTGAAAGGTGGCTCAAGGCCGCGGTCCGTGATGCGATGAAGTTATGGAGACCGTTGCCGGCAATACTGACGCCACATCGCACAGCTCCCAGCACCGGCATCCGGCACTGACGGTCACGATGTTGATCGTATTCCTGCTGGTTCCGCTGCTGGTGGGCTTCGTCGGCAGCCTGCTCACCGCAGACCAGGTCGACGGCTGGTACGCCTCGGCCAATCAGGCCCCCTGGACGCCGCCGAACGCGGTGTTCGGTCCCGTCTGGACGGCGCTGTACCTGACCATGGGTTTCGCAACCTGGCTCGTCTGGCTTCGCCCGGCGTCGTCGGGACGCCGCACCGCGCTGGCCTGGTTCATCATTCAGCTGGCACTCAACGCGGTATGGAGCCCCACTTTCTTCGGCGGCTATCCCCTTCTGGGTGCCGCCGCCCTGTGGCTCTCGTTCGCGATCATCGTCGCCCTGCTGGTCGGTCTGGTGATGACGATCCGCAGTTTCTGGAACGTACGCACCCTCGCCGCGGTGCTGTTCCTTCCCTATCTGCTGTGGGTGACCTACGCCAGCACGCTCAATCTGTATATGGCGATCTTCAACTGAGGGGCTAGGGACCTCCGGGGATCTCGGCGTGCTGTCGAACCCAGGAATGCATCGCAATGCCGGCAGCGACCCCGGCATTAATCGATCGAGTGGAGCCGAACTGGGCAATCGACAATGTAGCCACCGCACCCTGGTGAATCTCCTCTGAAAGCCCCGGACCCTCCTGGCCGAAAACCAGCACGCACCGCTCTGGGAAGGAATAGGTTTCGATCGGCACCGAGTCCGGGAACAGGTCCACGCCCAGCACGGGTAGGTTCTCGGCCTTGGCCCAGCGCAGGAAGTCCGCCACAGTCGCGTGGTGGTGCACGTGCATGTACCGGTCGGTGACCATGGCCCCGCGCCGGTTCCAGCGGCGGCGACCGATGATGTGCACCCCCGCGGCGTTGAAAGCATTCGCCGCACGCACGACGGTGCCGATGTTCATGTCGTGCTGCCAGTTCTCGATCGCCACGTGCAAACCATGGCGTCGCGTGTCCAGATCGGCCACGATCGCGTCGAGTGACCAGTACCGGTAGTGATCAAGGACGTTGCGCCGGTCTCCCTCGCGCAACAGCTCAGGATCCCAGTGGTCCCCTTCGGGCCACGGTCCTTCCCACGGCCCCACCCCGACTTCGCGGGGCTCAGCCTCCTCAGGCATGCGGACGGTCAGACAGTGCCCATGCGGCACCGGAAGCCACCCCGGTCACGGTCAGCACGGCAGGCCACGCGCCGATCTTCTTGGCCAGCGGGTGCGAGAGGCCGAAGCCGAGCAGGTACACCGCCGACAGTGCGGCGGTGGTGCCAGCACCGCGCTTTGCGGCCCAGGTGCGCCCGGCGTACACACCGGCAGCACCGAGGACCACACCGCCCAGAGCGCGCACCTTGGTCACACGAGCGGCGGCAAATCCGCCGATCAGTCCGGCGATCACCACCGGAGCGGTGTCGACAGTGTCGGCAGCGGGCAACAGGCTGGTGTCGTTCTTCTCAGTCATGATTTCAGCCTATCTCTTCAGTCCAGACCGAGGTCGGACTTGGAGTAGGCGAACAGGTAGGGCACCCCGGCTTCATCGGCGATGCGCTCGGCAGCACCGGTGTCACGGTCCACAATCACCGCCACGGCTTGGATGTCGCCGCCAGCAGCGCGCACCCCTTCTACCGCAGTCAGTGCGGAACCGCCCGTCGTGGAGGTGTCTTCCAGCACGACGACTTTGCGTCCGTCCACACCCGGGCCTTCAACCTGGCGACCCATGCCGTAGGACTTCTGCTGCTTGCGCACCACGAACGCGTCGAGCTCGCGCCCGGCCGCACCCGCGGCGTGTAGCATCGAGGTGCCCACCGGGTCGGCGCCCATGGTGAGCCCCCCGGCGGCTTCGAACTCAATGCCGGCCTCGTCGAGGAGGTTTAGCATGACCCGACCCACCAGCGGCGCAGCTTCGTGGTGCAGGGTGATGCGGCGCAGATCGATGTAATAGTCGGCCTCTTTGCCGGAAGAAAGCGTGACCTTGCCACGCACCACGGCCAGCTCACTGATCAGCTGGCGCAAGCGTTCACGGTCGGCGGCATGGTCGTGCACGGCGGAGTTCTCAGTAGTCATAGAACCATCCTAAACTCCCCTCGATCCTGCGTCCTGATCTACGGGCTTACACGAGCGCGGGCGGGACCCGGCCTCATCGGGTTAGACTATTGGCCAGATCACCGCAACCGGTTGCAAGCCGTTGTGCTGTCCTGTCTGCACCTTTGAGAAAGGCAACCTTATGAGCACTGTGTCCGAGTCCTACCTGGTCGGCCTCATCGGCGACGGCATCACCGCCTCGCTGTCCCCGCCCATGCACGAAAAGGAAGGACGCGAGCACGGACTGCTCTACCTGTACCGCCCGGTGGATCTGACCGCCCTCGAGCTGAGCCCGGAGCACGCCTCCCGCCTGCTGAAGACCGGCGTCGAGCTGGGATTCAACGCCTTCAACATCACTCACCCGGTCAAGCAGCTCATCATGGAGCACCTCGATGAGATCGACGACGACGCCCGCGCCCTGGGTGCGGTGAACACGGTGCTGATCCGCGATGGCAAGACCATCGGCTACAACACCGACTTCTCCGGATACACCACCGGGCTGGAGCACAACCTCGACAACCCCGACTACGGCAACGTGGTGCAGCTGGGCACCGGCGGCGCCGGAGCCGCCGTCGCCTATGCGCTACTGCGCGCCGGGGCCGAAAAGCTCACGCTGATCGACCTCGACGCCGATCGTGCCCGCGAGCGCGCCGAAGCCCTGCAACAGCTGTTCCCGCAGCAGCAGGTCGTCGCCGTCGAGCACGGAAATTTGGAGACCGCCCTGAAAGACGCCACCGGCTTCGCCCAGTGCACCCCGGTGGGCATGAACATCCACCCGGGCCTGCCCGTGGATCCGACCTGGCTGCCCGAGAACTCATGGGTTTCGGACGTCATCTACCTGCCCCGCAACACCGAGCTCATCGAGGCCGCACGCGCCCGTGGCCTTCAGGTCGCCGACGGCGGCGGCATGGCCGTGGGTCAGGCAGTGGACGCGTTCAAACTGATCACCGGCATCCTCCCAGACCAGGCTCGGATGAACGAGCACTTCCAGCGGCTCTCCGCCGGACAGCAGGGTTAGTCCACGCCTCCGGTTTGCCCAGTACGATGGCAGAAGCAGCCACCAGGCCACACGCCGAATGAGGAGTACGATGCGCACGTCCATTGCAACCGTCTGCATTTCCGGATCTCTGGAAGAGAAGATGCGGGCCGCCGCGGAGGTTGGCTTCGATGGCGTCGAGATCTTCGAGCAGGACCTGATGACCTCGCCACTCTCCCCCGAGCAGGTGGTGGACCTGGCTCGGGAGCTCGGCATCACGCTGGACCTCTACCAGCCGTTCCGTGATCTCGAGGGTGTGAGCGAAGAGGTCTTCGCCGAGAACCTGTACCGCTTGGAAGAGAAATTCCGGCTGATGCAGCGCCTCGACATGGACCTAATCCTGATCTGTTCCAACGTCGGTACGGCCACGGACTGGAACGACGACGTCGCTATCGACCAGCTCGGCCGCGCCGCCGACCTGGGTGCGAAGTACGGCATCCGGCTCGCCTACGAAGCGCTGGCGTGGGGGCGCTATGTGAACACCTACGAGCACGCCTGGTCGCTGGTTGAGCAGGCCGACCGCCCGAACCTGGGCGTGTGTCTGGATTCGTTTCACATCCTCTCCCGGCGCTCGGACCCCTCGGCGTTCTCCACCATCCCGGCCGAGAAGATCTTCTTCCTCCAGTTGGCGGATGCCCCCGAGATGATGATGGATCTGCTCTCCTGGTCGCGCCACTACCGCAACTTTCCCGGCGAGGGTTCCTTTGATCTGGTGAACTTCATGGTGGAGCTGACCCGCGCCGGCTACACGGGCCCGGTGTCTCTGGAGATCTTCAATGACGTCTTCCGCCAGACCGACGTCGTGCGCACCACCCGCGATGCGCTGCGCTCCCTGGTGTGGCTGGCCGACGCCACCTGTGCCGCCCTGCCGGCCGCTGGCATCGATCCGCAGTCCGAGGCCAACACGATGGCGCTCGAGGCCCTGGAGCCGGTGGCCGCACCGACTGGCTGGGACTACGCCGAAATCAAGGCGGAAGAGACCGAGGAGATCGCCACCCTGCTCACGCAGCTGGGCTTCACCGATCGCGGCATGCACCGCACCAAGGATGTACGGCTCTTCGCCTCCGGCGACGCCCGGATTGTGCTCAACGAGCTGCCGCTGGGCGTCTCCGGCTCGGTGATCGCCGGCCTGGGCTTCCAACTGCCCGACCCGAAGACCTCGGCCGACCGAGCCCGCCACCTGCAGATCCCGCCAGCCCACCGCGCCAACCGCGCTGACGAGATGGTGCTGCGCGGCGTCCTCGCCCCCGACGGCACCGAGGTGTTCTTCGCCCCCGAACAGAACGGCTCGGCCCCCGGCTGGCTCACCGAGTTCGGCGATCCGGAGCAGCCGGTCGGCGAACACGAGCTGGTCACCGGACTCGACCACGTGAACCTGGCCCAGCCGTGGCAGCACTTCGACGAAGCGATCCTCTTCTACACCGCGGCCCTCGGCCTGGGCACCCAGCCCCCGGCCGAGGTGCCCTCTCCGCAGGGGCTGGTGCGCTCTCAGGTGATGCGTACGGAGGACGGCACCATCCGCCTGCCGCTGAACATGGTGCCCCAGGTGCTCGATGTTGCCCCAACCCACAACCAAGGAACCGAGCGGGTACCCACCGGCAGCCACGATCAGATGCGCCGCTCCGCCTACCCGCAGCACCTGGCCTTCGCCACCGATGACATCGTGTCGCTGGCCCGCAATGCTGCCGCAGCCGGCCTGCGATTCCTGCCGGTCCCGGACAACTACTACGAGGATCTGCAGGCCCGGTTCCGGCTCGACGAGAAGTTCATGGACACCCTGCGTGAGCACCACCTGCTCTACGATCGCGACGATGAGGGCGAGTTCCTACACTTCTACACTCGCACCATCGGCACCGTGTTCTTCGAAGTGGTGGAGCGGCGCACCGGCTACAACGGTTACGGTGCACCGAATGCCCCGGTGCGCATGGCCGCCCAGTACGCCATCGAGCGCTACTGATCGAGCGCCACTGCGAGTAGCCTGGCTCGATGACCACGCACTATTACACCGCGACCAGCCTCGACGGCTTCATCGCCAGCAAGGATCATTCTCTGGACTGGCTGTTCCGGCAGGAGTTCGACCCCGAGGGACCCATGGGGTACCCAGGCTTCATCAAGAACATCGGAGCGCTGGTTTTGGGTGCCTCCACTTATGAGTGGGTGCGGCAGCAGCAGGACGAATGGGTCTACGAGGAACCAACATGGATCTTCAGCCACCGGGACCTCCCGACCCCTAAGGGCAAGGACGTGCGCGTCGTACAGGGTGAGATCAATGAGGTGTTCCCGCAGATCGAGGCATCGGCCGGCGACAAAGACATCTGGGTGATGGGTGGCGGTGACCTGGCCGGCCAGTTCGCCGATGCCCAGCTCTTGGACGAGGTGTGGGTGCAGTACGCGCCCGTCACCCTCGGGACGGGCGCGCCACTGCTCCCACGCCAGTTACAGCTGGACTTGGTGGATACCGTGCAGAACCGCAGTTTCGTCTGCGCCCGGTATCAGGTCAATTACACGGCGGTGTAGCCACCGTCCACCAGGTGGTAGCTGCCGGTGATGAAGGATGCTTCCTCCGACAGCAGGAAGCGCACCAGCGTAGCCACCTCTTCAGCGCGGCCCAGGCGACCCAACGGGTGCTTCGCGATCAATGCGGAACGGAACTCCTCCGGCAGCCCCTGCAGCAGCGGGGTGTCAATGTAGGCCGGGCCCACGGAGTTCACGCGCAGACCCTGCGGCCCATACTCGGCGGCCGCGTTCTTTGTCAGGCCCACCACACCGTGCTTAGCGGCGGTGTAGGCACCGTTGCCCAGTGCCGCCACGGTGCCGTGGATGGAAGCCATATTCACGATCGAGCTTTCCGTCGCGCCTGCCTCCAGCATGGCCGGGATCTGGTAGCGCATGCCGTAGAGCACCCCGTTGAGGTTGATGTTGATGACGTTGTTCCAGTCGTCAATGTCCACCTCGCCCGCGGGCGCCTGGGCGCCACCGATGCCGGCGTTGTTCACCGCGTAGTTCAGCTGCCCGAAGGTCTCGACCGTAAACTGCACGGCCTTTTCGTTGTCCTCGGGCAGAGCCGTATTGGCTTGCACGGAAGCGGCTTCGCCACCGGCTTCCTTGATCTCGGCCGCCACACGCGCAGCGCCTTCGAGGTTCAGGTCAGCGACCACGACCTTCACGCCGCGCGCGGCGAGATCCTTGGACACGGCCTCGCCGATGCCCGATCCGCCGCCAGTCACGAGTCCTACTTTGCCTTCGAATGCCATTGCGCTGCCTCCTGAGAAAAGGTTGTCATCGCGCCGCTGCACCTGCGTCGATACGATGGGGCCATGAGCGACGTTGAAAGGGATCATCACCATCATGACGAAACATCGAGATAGTGATACCTCTAAGCCTAGCCAGGTCTTCGGTTTTGCGGAATACGGGTCGGACAGGGTCGCACAATTCTTCACCGTCTCTTCACCTCACCCGGATGCAGACCAGGTGCTCGTCGACATGACGGCCTCGGGGGTGAACCCCGCCGATATTAAAGTCCGCAACGGTGAGCGCCAAGGCTCGGTCCCAGTGGAGTTCCCGATGGCGATGGGCCGAGAAGCGGCCGGAGTCGTCTTAGCGGTGGGCGACAACGTGTCTCATGTGGCGCCGGGCGACCGAGTGTTCGGGGCCGCAGCCGCTGGCACGGGCACCTTCGCGGAGCGGGTGTTGCTCTCTTCCTCCAGCACCGCACACATCCCGGACGGGGTCAGTGACGCGCAAGCTGCCTCCATCCCGGTCTCTATCGGCACCGCTTACGACGCCCTCGATGAGCTTGAGCTACCGGCCGGATCGACCCTGCTGGTGCTCGGTGCCGGCGGTGGCGTGGGCACCGCCGCCTGCGGGCTCGCCGCACTACGAGACGTGCGTACGATCGGTGTGGCTTCGAATGAAAAGAAAGAATTGGTCGAAAAGTTACGAGCCACCCACATCGAAAAAGGCGACGGGTGGATAGAGCGGGTGCGAGAGCTGGCACCCGAAGGAGTTGACGCCATCATCGACGCGGTCGGCGGCGAAACGCTGCGCGAGGCCTCCACGTTGCTCAAAGCTCCGGGGGCGATCCGATCGGCAGCGGATCACCAAATCGCGGCTGACCTAGGCGGATCCGCTGTTCAGCGGCGGCGCACCACGCCCATTTTTGCGGAGATCGCAGAACTGATCAATCGAGGTTCTTTTAGCCCCGTCATCTCAGCCTCCGTCGACCTCGCACACGCCGCTAAAGCCGTGGCTGTCGTGGAGTCTGGCCACGCCGTGGGGAACGTGGTGATCACGCGTGGCGAGTGAAAGATGAGAGTTGTCTCATAGTTCACTCATCGTTTACTCACAGTTTTATTCCAGAGTGGCGTCATCGAGATCCAAAAGGAGAGAGATCATGTCACTCATCATCGCCATCGCCACCGACCTCATCGCCATCACCATCCTGGCGTACGTCCTATACTTCCGCCGACATCGCCGGAAGGATCTGTTGTTGTCCTACGTGGCACTGAATATCGGCGTCCTCGCCGTCACGGTGGCGCTGGGCTCCGTGGAAGTCGGCATCGGACTCGGTATGGGCTTGTTCGGCATCCTCTCCATCATCCGCCTCCGGTCGGATCAGATCACCCAGCAGGAGATCGCCTACTACTTCACCTCATTGGCCCTTGGCCTGCTGGCCGGCCTGCACCCTGAGCCCATGTGGATCACCCCGGCGCTCTCCGCGCTGGTCCTGACCGCGATGGCCGTGCTGGACTCCCCGCTGGTAGCGCCCACGACGCATCGGCTCACGCTCACCGTGGACCGTGCCATCATCGATCATGACGAGCTGGTCAGCTACCTGAAGGATCTATTCCACGCTCAGCATGTACGCGCTGAAGTGCTCGACATCGACCAGGTGCGCGACACCATGCTGGTGGACGTCCGCTACAAGGTGAAGCCCGGTGCCGCTGCCACGTGTGTGGACCAGCCCGCCCGTGCATCGCGAGAGTCCATCGGAGCCTCCCGTGCCGTGGACACGGGCCGCAACCACACAGTGCACGCCACCGCACACCAGGGGGCTGTCCGATGAATGCGGCACCAGACACGATGACGTCCACGAGTCCACTCATCGACGAGATTGATGCACAGCTGGATCAGCTGGCACCCATCACGCTGGATGAGATCAACACCGAGGCACGGTTGATGACCCGCGTGGACCGGAAGTACTTCCTGCCTCGCGAGCTGTTCTCCGACCTCATCGACGCCACCAGCGACGATTTTCGGGTGTTGACCATCGAGGAGAAGCGGCGGTTCATGTACCGCACCGTCTACTTCGACTCCCCCGAGTTTCGTTTCTTCCGCGACCACGTACAGCGGCGCCGTCACCGGTTCAAGGTGCGCACCCGCACCTACGTGGATACCGGCACTTGCCATCTTGAGGTGAAATCCAAGGGCTACCGAGGGCAGACCGTGAAACAGCGGATTGACCACCCCATCGAAGACCCCTGGAACCTCACCGAAGCCGGCACGGAGTTCATCGACTCGATCGTGGCGGGGGCTCCGGGGCAGACCCTACTGTCCGAGCAGCTGCAGCCGGTGCTGGAGACCATCTACGACCGGATCACCCTGTGCCACGACGGACAACGGCTGACCTGCGACTTGGATATTCGCGCGGTGAATGGCGACGACAGTCACGTCGGGCCGCAGGATGTGCTGGTGGAGACGAAGTCCGAAGGCGGCAGTGGACTCTGGGATCAGCTGCTCAAGGAAGCAGGCATTCGCCCGCACCAGGTCAGCAAGTACTGTGTGGCGGCTGCCCTGCTCTACCCGGAGCTTCCCAGCAACCCGTGGGCTCGGACCATCGACCACTATTTCCGGGCGGCTGCATAGAGGTCGGTTTTCACGCTCACGACAGGAGTGCCTGCGCGATCACCGGCGCAGGCACCCCCGTTTGCTCAGATCGTGGGTATGCTCAGTCACCCGCGCGATGCGTCGGTTCCCCACGATCAGCCATCCGACTTTCTGCATCCTCACCGGCGTCAACAAGATCAACGTCAGCATCAACCGCAGCCCCATAGCTGAAGTCGTATCCGGAGGCAGACTTATCTTCGCGAGGTGGATCGATAGTCGTCGTCTTGTCCACCGTGGGAAGGTGATTCAAGAAATACTCCCGAAGGTGTTCATCACACACGTAGAGGAAGGTTCCTCGGATTCCGCGACTCATCAATACCGCGTAGATGTTCTGTACGTAAGCGAGAATGTCCTCATCCGAGTAAACGATGCCGCGGGCTCGGTTGTTCTCCACGCCCTTTTTGTCGAAGTATTCATTGCGGTCAAAGTACACACGATTCGTCGTTGGATCCATGCGGAGGTCTCGTCCGATGATCACGCCAGCATAGTTGAGGTCGTAGCCCTGAACCGTATGGATAGACCCGACTTCAGCCAGAGACTTTTCACTGCTGATCCAGTCGGCTGTTGTCGTGTTCCAGCGGAGCTTGACGCCATCCTCGACGATGTCATAAGCGTCCTTTCGGTTCTTGGATTTCCAATTCCAGGCATAGCCCGCGACGACTCGAGCCAACCCGAATTTGGAGTCACGGTCTCGAATCAGCTGAACCAAGGTGCGCAAGTCGTTGACGATACCCAGCTCATACTCTCCAAAGTCGTAGTCATGCGAATCGGGCAATCGTCCATGGAGGAGATCTCGGACGAACCCGAGATAGTCTGCACCAGCGCGGACTCGCATCTGAGTCTCGAGCTCATAGAACCGCTGGTCAGTTTGTGCCTTGTTCACCAGTCCACGCACTACTTCGGTAGGAATGTCAGCAGGTCGCACCGCTTGCGCTTCATCCATCAAGAGGATCCGATGTCGCGATTGACTCTCAATCCAGTCCAGTTGGGTGATGTTTGGATTGTCTTCACCGAATAGAGAAAGGTTGATGTCTTTGAAGAGTTTGTTCTGCGGCCCTGATGGCTGATTAGCACGGTGATTCAACCGATGGGCTTCATCTACGATCAACAGGTCATACGGCGAAGTCGCCTGTCCGACCTGGAACGGTGAAAGCACCATGACGTTATCGAGGTCGGGCGTGTTCTTGAATACTTTGGCCACCGACTTACGAAGCGAAATCTGCGGAATCACCAGTCCCACGGTAAAGCCGTTCAGCAGTTTCCGGTGTGCGTCCGTGAAGAACTCGGAGAAGATCGTGTCACTATTCGGAGCTTCATCAGGATCGTAATGCTCGAGATCCCTCAGAAGCTTGATCAAATAGATCGCAAGCACGGTCTTACCTGTTCCGGCCTTGCCCTGGATCACTGCAGTGCTCTCGCCGCCAGACTTCAGATCTTCCAAGAGACGCTCAACGATCTCGGACCCGATAATCGCCTGGTCTTGCGTTGGTGCTTTGAACGGAGAGAGTTTGTAGAGGTCGAGATTTCTGATCTCTTGGACGCTGCGGGTGAAAAAGTCGCGCTGTCGCAACTCGTCGAAGATCTCGTCGAATCGCTCTAAGTATTCGACCCGGTTGAAGTAATCGGAGTCAACGATCCCTTCATTCCGGTTGAGTACGCTGAATTTTCCGTCCCCGGCAAATAGCCGAATGAGGAAAGACTCGAGATCCAGTGCAGCCGACTTGTTGAAGCCATCATCGATGATGACATGCACCTGGGAGAGCCGACGCTTCTCCTCATGCTGGTGATGTTTCCGTAGTCGGGAGATCGCGTTGCGCGTCTCGCCAACATAGATCTGATTGTCGTTGTTCAGCGTATAGACGACAGGCCAGTTCTCTAGCTTTGAGCGCGAGAGCTCTCCTGGAGCTTGGGTGGTACTAGTGCTGGTGACGATGCGCTGGAGTCTATCCGGAACGATTTCAAAGCCGGTCATATTTGGTGCTCCGCCCTCTCGCCTTAGCCACCGGATATTTACTACGAGTGGTTTCCAGCTTCTCCAGAATCAGCTCTTCCGGAGAACGACCAATTTTCGCCGCCAGCAAGTACGCGTAGGTCAATACATCAGCCAATTCACTCGCCACAGCATCCTGGTCCCCGACTTCGCTCCACTGGAAGCACTCCAACAGTTCCCCGGCTTCTACTGCTACGGATTTGGCGAGATGGTCGGGGCGATGGAATTGCTCCCACTCACGTTCCTTCGTAAACGCCGACAGGGATTCCAACACCTGCGCACTCGACCATTCCTCACTCATACCCTCATCCTAAGCAGGTATTGCATCGCCCTGAGTTGAATCACTCGTCGTCTTAGGCCAGCTCGTTGGAAAGGTGGTCGAGGTTCGCGGTGCCCTTCTTCCAGTAACCGTCGACATCAACCTGATCCTTAGGCAGTCCAATTTCACGGCACAGATAGCGGCGGATCGGCTTCAGTGCGGGGGCCGAGCACGCCCAGTTCGGCACCGGGCTGAGCGTCGCGGGCCCAGACCCCGGCCACCCCGTGATCATGCACCACGAAGTCGATGGTTAGCTCGTGTGCTTCAGCGTCGTAAGCCCGCACGGTGTAGTCCCAGTACAACGGATCCCCAGAGCCTTCTGGGATGGTCCGCCCTTTCTCCGTGATGGTGGGAAAGACCAGGTCCCCGGTTCCCGGGTGCGGGAAGAAGAGCTTCACGTGGTCGGTGCGAAGGACGACACTGCCTGTTGATCTTCCCACCGTGGGGGTCGTGTGTGACGTCCGCCCGAATAGTGTGACTGCCACGGCGACGTTGGTTATCTTGTCCTACCCCTCGGCCTACACTCACCGCGTCCCCGATGTTCTCTCGAACGGATTCGCCATGGCTTCCTCCTTCCTCTCTCCCTCAGCCGGTCTGGATTTCGTCGCCGTCGACTTTGAGACAGCCAATCCCGACCCGTCCTCGGTCTGCCAGGTGGGTCTGGCACGGGTGTCCCGGGGCCAGATCGTGGCCACCGACAGCTGGTACGTGGTCCCTCCCACCGGGCCCGACTCCTTCGAACCGAGTTTCTCGGCCCTGCACGGCATCACCGCCGAGACCGTCCGCCGCGAAGGGTTCTCCTGGTACGACTCGCTGGATCACCTCCACCGGGTGACCCGCGCGCTGCCGCTGGTCGCGCACAACGTCGCCTTCGACCGCACGGTGTACCGCAAGGCCAGTGAGGCGATGGGCGTCCCCGCACGCGACGCCGACTGGTATGACACGGTGGTCCTGGCCCGGCGCCACGTCCCCGCGGCAAATCATCGACTCGACACCGTGGCACGGGCTCTGGGGCTGCCCTCATTCCACCATCACGAGGCGGAAGCTGATGCGGTGACCTGCGCCCACATCGCGCTGACCATCGCCGCCCAGCGGGAGGTCACCAGCGTCACGGACCTCTGGGCGGAACCGTCCCGGTCGTGCGCACCGCAGCCGGGGTGACCCCGCGGTGACGTCATCTGAGCGGCTTCGGCACCGATGAGGCCGCCACGCCGTCACGAACGGTCGTCATCGAGGGACTTATGAGCGGGCTCACGGCGGCGTCGTCGTGGAAAATCACCACAGTTCGACGGAATCATGCCGGACTGAAGCTCAGGTGAGGGCAGCCTCAGCACGCCGGATCGGGGCCGCGAATGCCACGAAGCGGCGCGTGTTGCCATCCGTGAATCGGCGAGATGATCCCAGCGGAGAAGTCCTTCACAGTGGGGTGCATGACCACCCCGTTGAGCGTTTTCGATCTGACCCCGGTTCCCGCCGGTGCCACCGCGGCCGATGCGGTGCACCACAGCCTGGAACTGGCGCGACGTGCCGAGCGCGCCGGATACCACCGGCTCTGGTACGGCGAGCATCACCTGAATCCGGGCATCGTCGGGACCTCTCCCGCACTGTTCATCGCGCTGGCATCGACGGTCACCTCGACGCTGCGCTTGGGCTCGGGCGCGGTGCTGGCCGGGCATCGCAGCGCGCTGTCGATCGCCGAGGAGTTCGCGGTGTTGGAAGCCGCCGCGCCCGGAAGGATCGATCTGGGACTAGGCCGGGCGGGACTGCGCTCCGCGCCGGGAGCTGGTGAGTCTGCGCCGGCGGCGCGCGAGGATCGTTGGACCGAGGAGGGTCTGCGGCTGCCGGCGGCTCCGGATCTGAGCGGACTGTTCTCCTCCCCTCGGTTTGCTGCTCAGCGTGCGTTGCTGAACCCGCCGCCCGAGACGCTACCGACGTACTCCGAGTTCGTGGACCAGTTGCAGGACTTCTTCGCGCGTCGCGCCCGGGTCGATGGCGTGGAGCTGAATGCGGTGCATGCCTCGGTGGAGGCCCCTCAGTTGTGGATTCTGGGCAGCTCGCCCGGGGAATCGGCGCAGATCGCCGCCGAGCGCGGCCTGCCCTTCGCTGCGAACTACCATGTGGCACCCACGCAGGTGCTCGAGGCGATTGAGCACTACCGGACGCGCTTCCGGCCGGGGGTGCTGTCGGCGCCGCACGTGCTGGTCTCGGCGGAGGTGCTGGCGGCGGAGACCGAGGCAGAAGCCGAGCGGCTGGCCCGCGGCTACGGAGCCTGGGTGCATTCGATCCGCACCGGCTCCGGCGCGATCCCGTACCCGGCGCCCGACGACGAGCTGGCCGCACCGCTCACCGGTGCCGACGCGGCGCTGGTGGCGGACCGGGAGGCCACCCGATTCGTCGGCGACCCGGAGCAGGTGGCCCAGCGGCTGGGGGTGCTGCGCGATGCCACCGGAGCCGACGAGCTGCTGATCAGCACCATCACCCATGACCCGGATGCCCGCATCCGCAGCTTCGAGCTGCTGGCGGAGTCCTGGTCGACGACCGCACTGACCCCCACCACGGCGAGCCTGTAGGAGAGTTCCCATGACCACGACGCAACCGTCCACCTCGGCGAGCTTCCGCTTAGGCGTGGCCCTCAAAGACACCGGCTGGTCCGACACGGCACCGGCCTCCACGGTCGACCCGTCGGGCTGGCTGCGGCAGCTGCGTACCGCGGAGGAGGCCGGGTTGGCGTTCGCCACCCTGCACGACGCGTTCCGCTTCGAGGGTGCGCCCCGCCTCGACGCTGCGCTGCTGGGCTCCTGGCTGGCCGCGGGCACCGAGCGCATCGGCATCATCCCGACCGTGACCACCACCCACACCGAGCCGTTTCACGTGTCGAAGGCGCTCGCCACCCTGGACTACATCGGCACCGGTCGGGCCGGCTGGCTGGTGGAGGTCTCGCCCACCGCCGAGGAAGCTCAGCTGTTCGGCCGGGACCGCACCGATCTGGCGCCGTCGACCCTCTACGCCGAGGCGCAGGAGGCGGTGGATGTGGTGCGCCGACTCTGGGACAGCTGGGAGGACGACGCCGAGATCCGCGATGCCTCCACGGGCCGGTTCATCGACCGGGAGAAACTGCACTACATCGACTACGAGTCGCCCCGGTTCTCGGTGAAGGGACCCTCGATCACCCCGCGTCCGCCGCAGGGTCAGCCGGTGGTGGCCTATGCCGGGCACACCCCGGAGCACATCGGCGCGGCACTGGACGGCGCGGACGTGCTGTTCGCGGCCCCGAGGGATCTGCGGGAGGCCGAGGCGATCATTCAGTGGGTGCGCCGCACTGAGACGGCCGGCGGCTCCCCGCGCACACCGCTGGTGGTGTACGCGGATGTGCCTGTGCGGCTGGGCAGTAGCACGACCAGTTCCACGGCGGGCACCGTTGAAGACTGGGGCTTCGGCGAGGTGCTGACCTCGGTGGAGCGCACCGCGGAGCGGCTGCAGGAGTTGCGGGATCTCGGATTCGCCGGGGCCCGGCTGCTGCCGGCCGTCCACGACACCGATCTGGCGGCGGTACGCGATGACCTGGTTCCGGCCCTGCGCCAACTCGGGCTCTTCACTGAGGATGAGCCCGCCACGCTGCGCGACGTCTTCGGACTGGGCCCAGCCGAGAACCGGTACGCGCAGTCCGCCGTCGACACTGCTTCCGCCCCCACCACGACAGGAGTCCTCTCATGACCGATATTCCTCAGGTGATCCTCGGCGCGCACTTCCCCGGCGTCAACCACACCACCGTGTGGAGCGACCCGGCCTCGGGGAGCCACATCCACTTCGATTCCTTCGCCCGCTTCGCCCAGGCCGCCGAGCGCGGGAAGTTCGACTTCCTGTTCCTCGCCGAGGGGCTGCGGCTGCGCGAACAGGGCGGACACATCCACGACCTCGACGTCGTAGGACGTCCCGACACCCTGCCGGTGCTGGCCGGACTGGCCGCGGTGACCCAGCATCTGGGGTTGGCCGGGACGATCAACGCGACCTTCAACGAGCCGACGGAGGTCGCCCGCCAGTTCGCTACCCTGGATCATCTCTCCGCCGGACGGGCCGCCTGGAACGTGGTGACCAGCTCGGATGCCTTTACCGGCGAGAACTTCCGCCGCGGCGGCTACCTGCCCCGCGATCAGCGCTATGTGCGGGCCGAAGAGTTCCTCGACGCCGCCCGCGCCCAGTGGGACTCGTGGGAGGCACCGGCGGGTGAGACAGCGGGCACCGAGCCCGCACCGTTCCAGGTGTCCTCCACCCAGTTCGAGATTTCTGGTCAGGTGACGTTCCCGCGCCCGCCGCAGGGCCACCCGGTGATCTTCCAGGCTGGCGATTCCGCCGCGGGACGCGACTTCGCTGCCCGCAACGCCGACGCCGTGTTCACCCGGCACGGGACCCCTGAGGCCGGGCGCGCTTTCTACGCTGACCTGAAGTCGAGGGTGGCCGCGGCCGGGCGCACCCCGGAGCACGTGAAGGTGCTGCCGGGCGCCACCTTCGTCGTCGCCGACACCGATGCCGAAGCGGTGGAGCTGGCCGACCACATCCGCCACCAGCAGGTCAGCGGCCAGACCGCGCTGCGGCTGCTGGAACAGGTGTGGAACCGAGACCTCTCCGGGTACGACCCCGACGGCCCCCTGCCCGAGATTGAGCCCGAGACCGGGGAAACGACCATCATCCAGGGCCGGGCCCGCCACGTGGACGACCCGCATGAAGCCGTCGCGAAGCTGCGTCGGCTGGCCGAGGAGCACGGCTACAGCCTGCGCGAGACGGCGATCGCCTCCCAGGCCCGTCAGAGCTTTATCGGCTCCCCGCAAACCGTGGCCCACCAGATCATCGACGCGGTGGCCACCGGCGTCTCCGACGGATTCATCCTCGTCCCCCATCTCACCCCCTCCGGGCTGGACCCCTTCGTAGACCGGGTGGTGCCGCTGCTCCAGGAGCGCGGCGCCCTGCGCACCGACTATCCGGAGCGCGCCACCCTGCGCGACCTGCTGGGTCTGCCCACCCCCATCACGCTGAAAGAGAGCACCGCATGAACACCCCCATTCCACCCCGCTCCCTCCGGCGCTCCCGCGTCGCCCCGCTCGCCCTGCTGACCGGCGCCGCGCTCGTCCTCGCAGGCTGCAGCGGTTCCGCCGGCGCCGGATCAGCCAACACCGACGCGGCCGAGGCCGGGGAGCCCGTCCACGGCGGCACCCTGCGGATCGCGGTCGGCTCCGACGCGGGCTGTATCGACCCGCAGCAGGTGGGCAACAACGACTCCATCTACTCGACCCGCCAGCTGGTGGATTCGCTGACCGACCAGGATCCGGAGACCGGGGAGATCGTGCCCTGGCTGGCCGAGGGCTGGGAGATCAACGAGGATGCCACCGAGTTCACCTTCACCCTGCAGGAGGGGGCCACCTTCTCCAACGGCGACCCGGTGGATGCCGAGGCGGTGGCCGCGAATCTTGACCGCGGCATCGAGCTGGGGGCTAGGGCCTCACTGATTACGTCGTATCTGGAAGGGTACAGCGGCACGGAGATCATCGACGATCGCACCTTCACCGTGACCTTCGACGAACCCTCCGCCCAGTTCCTGCAGGCCACCTCCACCCACACCTTGGGCATCCTGCACCCTGATTCCGCGGCGGCCAGCGATGACGAGCGCTGCACCGGGGTGATCGGTTCCGGGCCGTTCGTGTTGGAGAACTACTCTCCGAATGAGGGCAGCACGTTCACCGCCCGCGAGGACTACGACTGGGGCTCCTCGGTGTGGGAGAACACCGGGGCACCCTATGTGGACGGCATCGAGTTCAGCATCGTCCCCGAATCCGGGGTGCGCGCAGGATCGCTGCAGTCGGGCCAGGTCGACCTGATCGGCAACATCGCCCCGCAGGACGCCGCCCAACTGACCGGTGTGGGCGCCCAACTGCTGGACCGCACCAACCCCGGCATCGCCATGGGACTGCGGCTCAACCACGACCACGAGTTCCTCTCCGACCCGCTGGTGCGCGAAGCCATCACCCGCGGCATCGACCGTGAGGAAATCGTCGACGTCACCCAGGTCGAAGGCACCCCGACCGCCACCAGCGTCCTTTCCTCCACCACACCCGGCTACACCGACCTCAGCGAGGCGCTCGAGGGCGACGACGAAACGGTGGAATCCCTGCTCGCCGAGGCCGGATTCGAGCAGGACTCCGAGGGGTACTGGGAGCGCGACGGGAAGCGACTGAGCTTCGAGATCCTCTGGTTCAACGTGGCCGCTTCCAATTCCGCCACCGTTGAGCTGATCCAGCAGCAGCTGGCCGGCCACGGCATCGAGGTCACCCTTCAGGAGGGCCAGGTCGCCGACTGGCAGAACAAGCTCAACGAGGGCGACTACGACGCGAATCTCAGCAACATCACTCGCGCCGACCCCGACATCCTGCGCTCCGAGTACCACACGGATCTGAAGAACCAGTCGCGCCTCGAGGCTTCCGAGCTCGACGAGCTGCTCGACGCCCAAGCGTCTGAGGGCGACGAGGAGGCGCGCAACGAGATCGTCGCCGACGCCCAACGCACCATCGTGGAGAACTACCGGCTGGTGCCGGTCTACGACCTCACCACCGTGCTGGCCGCCGGGGAAAACGTCCACGGCGTCCACTTCGATTCCGGTTCCCGGATCCACCTGAGCAACACCTGGATCGAGGACTGATCATGACCCGCTACATCGGCATCCGCGTGCTGCTGGCGCTGGCCGTGGCCTGGGCGGCGTACACGGTGACCTTCGTGATCCTGTACCTGATCCCGGGCGACCCGGTCTCCGCCATGGCCGCGGGCGGCATGGACGGCGGCACCGCCTCGGCAGAGCGGCTGGAGGCGCTGCGCGAGCAGTACGGGTTCAACGACCCGTTGCCGGTGCAGTACGCCACCCACCTGCTGGCGGCGGTGCGCGGGGACTTCGGCGTCTCGGTGCAGACCGGTCAAGACGTGACGACGGCGATCGGACAGGTGCTGGCCCCCACCGCCCAGCTGGCCTCGGCCGCCCTGGTGCTGGCACTGCTCCTGGGCGGCGGGCTGGCTGTCGCCGCCAGCTACACCCGCTCCGCCCGGCTGCGCGATCTGCTGCTGAGCCTGCCCCCGGTCTCGGTGTCGCTGCCCACCTTCTGGGTGGGGCTGTTGCTGATCCAGCTGTTCAGCTTCCAGCTCGGGCTCTTCCCCGCGATGGGCGACGACGGAATCGACGCCCTGGTGCTGCCCGCACTCACCCTGGCGCTGCCGATCGGAGCGATGATCGCCCAGGTGCTGGCCCGCTCCCTACTGGAGGCTTCCGGAGAACCGTACGTGGTGACCGCCCGGGCCAAGGGCATCACCCGGGGCGCGGTGCACACCGGGCACGTGCTGCGCAACGCTCTGCTGCCGGCGCTGACGATGGTCGGACTGATCGCGGGGAACCTCTTGGCCGGGTCCGTGATCGTGGAGACCGTGTTCGCCCGCCCCGGGGTGGGCCAGCTCACCGTGCAGGCGGTGACGCTGCAGGATCTGCCGGTCATCCAGGGGGTGGTGGTGCTCGGCGCCGTCGTGTTCATCGCCGCGAACCTGGCGGTGGACCTGCTGCTGCCCCTGGTCGATCCGCGGGTGCGCGTCGGCCACTCGTACGCCTGAGCGCTGCCTGACCGAACGAGACGAACTGACGAAAACGAGGACATCATGACTTCCACCGTGACACCCCCGGGCACGCCGCCGATCAGTGCGCCGACCGCGCTGGCGCCGGCGGCCTCGGTGCCGGCTGCACCGGTGACTGAACCCGGCTCGACCGGTCCGCGCGGCCGCGCCGGACTCGGCCGCGGCAGCCGGCTCTCTGGGTTGCTGCGCAGGCCCGGGCTGGTGCTGAGCGTGCTGTTCCTCGGCCTGGTCGTGTTGGCAGCCTTCGCCCCCGGAGTCCTCGCACCCGGCGACCCGTACACCGGCGACACCGCCAGCGCGCTGCAGGCGCCGAGCGCTGCGCACTGGTTCGGCACCGATCACCTGGGCCGTGACCTCTACACCCGGGTGGTGCACGGCACTGCACTGTCGCTGCGCACCGCGCTGATCGCCGTCGTCATCGCGTTGGTCTCCGGCGGACTGTTCGGGGTGACCGCCGGATTCCTCGGTGGCTGGGTGGATCAGACCATTATGCGAGTGGTGGACGTGCTGCTGGCCATCCCCTCGCTGCTGCTTTCCCTGGCCCTGGTCTCCGCGCTGGGGTTCGGGTCCACGAACGTGGCCATCGCGGTGGCGCTGGGCTCGGTCGCGACGTTCGCCCGCATCGCCCGGTCCCAGAGTCTGCGGGTCTGCCAGTCCGTGTACGTCGACGGCGCCCGGTCGCTGGGCTCACGCTGGTACGTCACCCTGGTCCGGCACGTGCTGCCGAACTCGACGGGGCCGATCATCGCTCTGGCCGTGCTGGAATTCGGCACCGCCATCCTCTCCGTCTCCGCCCTGAGCTTCCTCGGCTACGGCGCACCGCGCCCGGCCCCGGAATGGGGCTCGCTGGTGTCGGAGGGGCGGAACTACCTGGCCGCGGCGAGCTGGCTGACCCTGCTGCCCGGGCTCGTCATCGCCGCCACCGTGCTCGCCATCAACAGCATCGCCCGCGCCCTTCCGTCCACGGTACGGACCTGAGAAGACCTGAGAGGACCTGATCATGACTGCTCTAGCAACCACCCGCGCTTCTGGCTCTGCCGCAGGATCTACCGCGACCGAGCGGCTGGTCGTCGTCCGCCAGTTGCACGCCGACTACGACACACCCCGCGGCCCGGTCCCCGCCCTGCGTGGGGTGGACTTGCAGATCCAGCGGGGCGAGATCACCGCGGTGGTGGGCGAGTCCGGTTCCGGGAAATCCACGCTGGCGCACGCGCTCATCGGGCTACTGCCCGCCAACGGACGGATCGTCTCCGGAGCGATCTCCTTCGGCGATCTCGACCTGCACGGGCTCTCCGAGCGTCGGTTCCGTGCTCTGCGCGGAACCCGGATCGGCCTGGTGCCGCAGGACCCCACGGTGTCGCTCAACCCCGTCCGCACCATCGGCGACCAGGTTGCCGAGGCCGTCACCGCCCACCGTCGGCTCCCGCGCGCCTCGGCTCGCGCCCGTGCGGCCGAACTGCTGGAGCAGGCCGGCATCGACCGTCCACCACTGCGGCTGCGCCAGTACCCGCACGAACTCTCCGGGGGCATGCGCCAACGGGTGTTGATCGCCATCGCCCTGGCCGGCGACCCCGACCTGATCATCGCCGACGAACCCACCTCCGCCCTTGACGCCACCGTGCAGAAACGCATTCTCGATCACCTCGAGGAGCTCACCCGAGCCCAGGGCATCTCGGTGCTGCTGGTCACGCACGACCTCGGGGTGGCCGCCGAGCGCGCCGACCGGATCGTGGTGATGAACCAGGGACGCGTGGTCGAGACCGGCACCCCCGCCGAGGTGTTGGAGAACCCCACCGACGCCTACACCCGCCGCCTGGTGGCCGCCGCCCCTGGGCTGACCTGGAACGAGGACTACCGCGAGCCGGTGAGTCCGGAGTCCCCGGTGCTGCTGCGCGCCACCGACCTGACCCGGACCTTCCGGATGCCCGGCACCACCGGCAAGAACACCGAGCTGACCGCCGTGGACCGGGTGAGCTTCGAGATCCGCCGCGGCGAAACCCTCGCCCTGGTGGGAGAATCGGGCTCCGGAAAGTCGACGACGGCGAAGCTGGTGCTCGGTTTGGAGAGTCCCAGCTCCGGGCGCGTCGAGTTCGACGGTGTCGACGTCGGCTCCCTGGGGCGGGAACAGTGGCGGCAGCTGCGGCGTCGGGCCCAGCTGATCTATCAGAACCCCTACGCCTCCCTGGATCCGCGCTTCACCCTCGAACAGCTCATCACCGAACCGTTGGACGCGTTCCGAGTGGGCACTCGCGCCGAGCGCCGGGCCACCGCTGCCCGGCTCCTCGAACGCGTGGCCCTGCCTGCTGACTATGCGCAGCGCTCCCCGGCCGAGCTCTCCGGCGGCCAGCGCCAGCGAGTGGCGATTGCCCGCGCCCTGGCGCTGAACCCAGACCTGGTGGTGTGCGACGAACCGGTCTCCGCCCTCGACGTCTCCGTTCAAGCCCAGGTGCTCGAACTGCTCTCCGAGCTACAGCGCGATGAGGGGCTGACCTACCTGTTCATCACCCACGATCTCGCCGTCGTACGTCAGCTCGCCCACCGGGTGGCGGTGATGCGCTCCGGGCAGATCGTGGAGTTGGCACCCACCCGGCGCATCTTCACCGCCCCGGAGCACGACTACACCCGAGAGCTGCTGGGTTCCATCGCCGGCACTGCCGCCGGCGCCGTGACAGAAGGAGTCACCCCATGAGAATCCTGCTGCTCACCCTCATCACCCACCTGCCCGACCCGGTCACCGGCACCGTCGAGCCCAGGCACGATCGGCTGCGCCGGGTGATCGAGACCGGGGTGGCCGCCGAGGAGCTCGGCTACGACGGGTTCGCCGTCGGCGAGCGCCACGAGCGCCCCTTCATCTCCTCCGCTCCGCCGGTGGTGCTCAGTCATCTGGCGGCGCGGACCTCCCGGATCCGGCTGTTCACCGGGGTCACTACGCTGAGCCTGCTCGATCCGGTGCGCGCCTACGAGGACTACGCCACCTTGGATCAGCTTTCGTCCGGACGGTTGGAGCTGATGATCGGCAAGGGCAACGGCACCGCCCAGCGCGAGCTGTTCAGCATCACCGAGGAAGACCAGTGGGAGCGCAACCGTGAATCCTACGAGCTGTTCCGCACCCTGTGGCAACGCGCCAGTGAACCGACCGGCCAGCAGAACGTGACCTGGTCCGGGCGCTTCCGCCCTCCCCTCGACGACGCCGAAGTGTGGCCGTTGCCCTACCAGCCGCAGCTGCGTGTCTGGCACGGTTCCGCTACCAGCCGCGCCTCTGTGGATCTGGCCGTGGAGTACGGCGAGCCGCTGTTCTCTGCGAACGTCACCTATGGGATCGAGCCCTACCGCGAACTCATCGACTACTACCGCCGGTCCTGGGCCGAGGCCGGACGCAACCCCGCCGATGCCCTGGTGGGCGCCGGCACCGCCGGGTTCCTGGTGCAGCCCACCAGCCAAGCCGCACTGAACCTGTTCCGTCCGGTGTTCGACGCCCGTTCGGCAGCTGCCCGCGCCGCCGGGCTGCCCTCCCCCTGGCGCGACTACACCGATTTCCTCGAGAACAGCTCGGCACTGGTGGGTTCTCCAAGCCAGGTGATCGAGAAGGTACACCGCTACCACGAGGCCTTTGGCCACGACGTGATGCACCTGTCCGCCGACGGCGAGGGGCTCACACCCGGACAGCACCGCACCATGCTCGAGCTGTTCCAGAACGACGTCGCACCCGAACTGCGTCGGCTCTTCCCGTCGCGCCCACTCAAGCCTTGGGGAACGACCTCGACTACCCCGACTACCCCTTCGGAGGCCCACCATGTGTCCGCAGTCTGACTCCACCGCCACCACACAGATTCACGGCGGCAACCCGGCCGCAGTGTTCCACGCCGCCCCGGTCGCACCCCCGGTGCACCTCTCGGCGGCGTACTCCTTCTCGCGGCTCGCCGATGCCCGAGAGGCTTTCGCCCAGCGGGTCCCGGCGTTCACCTACGCCCGCACCGGCAGCCCGACCGTGGCCCTGCTCGAACGGCGCATGGCAGAACTTGAGGGCGGCACCGGCGCGGTGGCCACCGCTTCTGGGCAGGCTGCGCTGACGGTCTTGTTGCTGACGCTAGCCGGCCACGGTGGGCACATCGTCGCTTCCGAGCGCATCTATGGAGGCACCGCAGACCTGCTCAATGACACGCTGGCTGATGCCGGTCTCACCGTCACCTGGGTGGACCCGCACTCCCCGACGGCCTGGGAGCACGCCATCACCGCCGATACCCGGGCGCTGTTAGTGGAGGCCATCGGCAATCCGCACGCTGACCTCGCGGATCTGCCCGCCCTGGCCCGGATCGGCCGCGAGCACGACGTTCCGCTCGTCGTCGATTCCACCCTGGCCACCCCCTACCTGGTGCGCCCGGGCGCCTTGGGTGCGGACTTTGTGGTGCACTCAGCCACCAAGTACCTCACCGGAAATGGCTCCGCGCTCGCCGGAGTCGTCATCAACACCGGCAATTTCTCGCCGCTGCGCCGCCCCGAGCGCTGGCCGCAGTTCACCGAGCCCACCGCCCGCTTCGGCTACGAGTCCCTCACCGATCGGTTCGGGGCCGACGGCGCGGTGCTGCACTTGGCGCGCGCCAAGTACCTGCACGATCTCGGACCAACGCTGGCGCCCTGGAACGCCCAGCAGGTGCTGGACGGCATCCAGACCCTGGACGTGCGCATGCAGCGCCACTGCGTCACCGCCGAAGACATCGCCCGGCGGCTGAACCAGCACCCGCTGGTGTCTCGGGTCCGTCACCCCAGCGTGCCGGGTTCTCGTGATGCCGCCGTGGCTCGCCGTGATTACCCGCGCGGCACCGGAGCGGTGCTCTCCTTCGAACTCGAGGGCGATGAGGCCACCGTGGAGCGGTTCATCGACGCGCTCGAGCTGATCATCCTGGCCGCCAATATTGGCGATGCCCGCACCATGGTCTCCCACCCGATCTCCATGACCCACTGTCGCCTCTGTCCCGAATTACTGGAGCACGGAGAGATCACGCCCTCCACCGTGCGCCTGGCCGTGGGCCGCGAAGACCCGGATGATCTCTGGGCCGATCTGGAACGCGGCTTCGCCGCCGCCCTTGCCGAGGCCCCCGCCATTCCGACCGCAACCACCGCGAGGTAACCCCATGTGTCCAAAGCCGTTCCCACATTTCGCCACCGCCGCTATCCATGCCGGCCAAGAACCGGACCCACTCACCGGCGCCGTCATTCCGCCCATCTATCAGACATCCACCTTCACCCAGCACGGGGTGGAAACGCTGAAGGCCGGCTACGAGTATTCACGCGGCGCCAACCCCACCCGCACCGCGCTCGAGCAACAGCTCGCCGCGCTCGAACACGGCGACGCCGGCTTCGCCTTCGCCTCCGGCATGGCCGCTGAGGACGCGTTGCTGCGCGCCACACTGCGCCCCGGGGACACGGTCATCGCGGCCGCCGAAAGCTACGGCGGCACCCACCGGTTACTCACCCAGATCTACGCGCGCTGGGGTGTGAACACCGTGTTCGTCTCACCGCAGGACACCGCCGCTCTCGAGCAGGCTCTGGACTCCCACCGGGCCCGCGTCGTGTGGCTCGAGACCCCGACCAACCCGCTGCTGAGCATTATCGACATCAGAGCTTGGTCAGAAATTTCGCACGCCCACGGCGCCCTGGTGGTCGTCGACAACACCTTCGCCTCGCCCGCCCTGCAGACTCCGCTCGATCTCGGTGCCGACGCCGTGGTGCATTCCACCACCAAGTACATCGGCGGGCATTCGGATGTGCTGGGTGGGGCCGTCATCACTTCCACCGCCTTCTGGGAGGACCAGCCGCTCACCGAGCTGATTCGATTCCAGCAGTTTGCCGGTGGCGCGGTGGCCGGACCCCAGGACTGCTTCCTCACCTCCCGTGGGCTGAAAACCCTCGCCGTACGGATGCGCCAGCACAGCGACAACGCCGCAGTGGTCGCCGGCTGGCTCACGGAACAGCCGCAGGTGGCCGAGGTCTACTATCCGGGGTTGGAACAGCACCCTGGTCACAGCATCGCCGCGCAGCAGATGCGGGGCTACGGCGGCATGATCACCTTCCGCGTACGCGGGGGCGAACAGGCAGCCCGCACCGTCGCCGAATCCACCGCACTATTCGGACTCTCGGTGTCTCTGGGCGGGGTGGAATCGCTGATCAGTCACCCGGCCACCATGACCCACGGGTCCACCGCGGGCACCGCGCAAGCACCGGATCGTGACCTGGTGCGGTTATCGGTCGGGATCGAAGCAGTCGAGGATCTCGTGGATGATCTACAGCAGACACTGGCCGCGGTGCCACTGCACCACGCTGGCCACGTTTCGTCCCGCGCGTAGATTTGGCGCGCGTCCTCCGCTTCGAGTTTCTCATCACCCCCTGGAGTAAGCCGTGACTTTGGGGTACCCAGAGTGCCGGGAAACTTGTACTGTGTAAGGTGTTTTGTCACCCTCCGGAGGATCTCATCCATGAAGCTGACTCGCGCGTGCGCCAGTCTTGCCGGTATCGCCATCGGCGCAGCTCTTCTGGTCTCCTGCTCGAATGGTGAAAATCTCGAAGCCAGCTGCCAGCGGCTCGATACCCTGGCCGCGGAGCAGGAGGAGATCTCCTTCGACGACCCCGACACCGAACAGACCACCCAGCATGTGCAAGCCGTCGTCGACGACTGGCAGCGTATTCGCGCCGATGCCGGCGATGACGAATTGGCCGGAGCCATGGAAACGGTGGAGCCACTGTTCGACGTGTTGCTCGCTATGGCCTCCGGTGAACTGAGCCAGGCCGACGGCTTCCAGCAGCTGCGCGATGCTGCGGATGAGCCCGACATTTCTGAAGCTGCCGATGTTCTCGTCGAAAAATGCGAGTTCACCCTCTAAGTCCGTTCATTTCCAGACCAGTCCAACTCACCTAACTCACCCATCACACCGAAACGAAAAGGATCGTGCAGTGACCATCATGACCTCTGCCCCGGCCCGTATCTCCCGCGTCTCCATCGTCGGCGCGGCCAGTGTGGCCCTGCTGGCACTCACCGGCTGCGGATCCTCAGACACCACCGAAGAGACCTGCGAGCGCCTCGACGTCTACGTCGACGAGATGGAAGACCTGGTTCCCGAAGACCAGGAAAACAATGAGGACATGGCCAACTCCCTGCGCGAGATGACCGACGGGATGAAGGAGATTCGCGACGACGCCGGCGACGAGGAGCTGGTTGCCTCGCTGGACTCGTTGATCGAGTCCTACGAAACCATCTACACGGCGTTCGAGGACGCCGATGACGACCAAGCCAGCGAAGAAATTCTCTGGGGCGCGCTGGAAGGCATCGACATGGATGCTCTCGGCGAGGCCGGGGTCCAGCTAGAAGAGACCTGCCAGCTCAATTCATGACATCCGCGCGAAACATCTCTGATCTAGGCTGACGATATGCGCAAATTTCAGAAGCAGATCATCCAGGAGATGGGCGTGGCCCCCGAGATCGACCCCGCCGCCGAGGTGGAGCGCCGGGTGCAGTTCCTCGCCGAATACCTGGTCTCCACCGGGGCCCAGGGGCTGGTGCTGGGAATCTCCGGCGGCGTCGACTCCACCACGGCGGGCCGGCTCTGCCAGCTCGCCGTCGAGCAAATTCGCGCCAACGATCCAGATTCCTCAGTTGCGTTCACTGCGCTGCGGTTGCCCTACCGCACTCAGCACGATGAGGACGACGCCCAACGCTCGCTGCGCTTCATCCGCGCAGATGAGGAAGCCGCTCTGCAGATCGGCCCCGCCGTAGACGCCCTGGCTGAGGACGTTGATGCTGCGCTCGGCGCCCCGCTGAGCGACTACCACCGCGGCAACGTCAAGGCGCGGATGCGGATGATCGCCCAGTACGCGGTGGCCGGCGAGCGCGGAGCCCTGGTGGTCGGCACCGATCACGCCGCCGAATCGGTCACCGGCTTCTTCACCAAATTCGGCGACGGCGGAGCGGACGTGCTGCCGCTGTTCGGGCTGAACAAGCGCCAGGTACGGGGGGTGGCCCGGCATCTGGGCGCTGAAGAGTCGCTGTGGGCGAAGGTTCCGACTGCGGATCTGCTCACCGAGAACCCGGGCCGCGCCGATGAGGATGAGTTAGGGCTGCGCTATGACGACATCGACGACTACCTCGAGGGTCGGGACATCGACGCGGCATCGGCCGAGAGGCTGGAGACGATCTATCTGCGCACCCGGCACAAGCGCACCACCCCGACCACGATCCTCGACACCTGGTGGCGCTGAGCAGTTTCCGCGCGGTGCAGTTTCGATAGGGTGGGAACCATGAAGATCGCCACCTGGAACGTGAACTCCCTGCGCGCCCGCGCAGACCGTGTTGAAGACTGGATCGAGCGCAGCGACGCTGACGTGCTGGCCATCCAGGAGACCAAGTGCAAGGACGACAACTTCCCCTGGGAGCTGTTCGAGCGCGCCGGTTACGATGTGGCGCACTTCGGTTTCTCCCAGTGGAACGGGGTGGCCATCGCATCCCGGGTGGGTCTCGACGACGTGCAGCGCACCTTCCCGGAACAGCCGGCGTTCGGCAAAAACGGCGTGGACCCGGTGCAGGAGGCGCGCGCCATCTCCGCCGTCGTCGGCACGAAGAACTCCAGCTCAGGCGAGAAGCCGCTGCGGATCTGGTCACTGTACGTGCCCAACGGCCGGGCGCTGGATGATGAGCACATGCCCTACAAGCTGGAGTGGTTGGAGCGGCTACGCGCCCACGCCGTCGCCGAAGTGGATGCGGACCCCGCGGCACGGCTGGCACTGACCGGAGACTGGAATATCGCCCCGCAGGACGAGGACGTCTGGGACATGCAGTACTTCCTCGACGAAGGGCTCACCCACGTCTCACCGCCGGAGCGGGAGGCTTTTCACGCGTTCGAAGCGTCTGGGTTCGTTGACGTGGTGCGCCCGCGGCATCCAGGCCCTGGCGTGTACACCTACTGGGACTACCAGAAGCTGCGCTTCCCGAAGAAGGAAGGCATGCGTATCGACTTCGTGCTCGCCTCCCCCGCGCTGGCCTCCTCGGTGACCGACGCCTGGATCGACCGCGAGGAGCGCAAGGGCAAGGGCGCCTCCGACCACGCTCCCGTTGTGGTGGAGCTGGACTAGGGGCAGAACGGCGCGCATGGAGTTCCAGGCAGAGCTGCGGGTCTACGAGCCCCTGAGCCGGTTCGACGACCGGGTGGCCACGCACATCGCCCGGGCGACCCCGCGCGATCGCGACGCCGTGGAAGCGGCGTCGGCCCAGCGCGCCGAGGCCCGCAACTACGCCCGCGAGCTCAACCCATTCCCGCGGCCAGAGCTACCCGAGCTGGTGCGGGTGCTGCGGTTCAGGGTGCCGGCCAAAGACCGCCCGAATAACAGCCCCACCCAGGTGGGCGGTCCGCACGACGGCGCGGTGGCCGGGCACTCCGAATTCTTCTGCCCCGAAGAACTGGCACTGCGCTCGGAAATGGCCGCCACCCGGCTGGAGCGGGACTTACAGAACGACCATCTGTACTGGATGATGGTGCCGGAACGCACCCGCGAGAAGAACGTGGCGCGGCTGATTACCGGGGACGGCCCGGTGCGGCTGCCCCAGGACCACCATGAGCGCCCGGTGCACACTCGCGCTGCCGTCTGGGGTATTCCGTTGGCCTGGTTCACGCTCTTTGGCGACGACGCGCGTTCCCGCACCGAAACCCAGCTGAGCACCGAGTTTCCCGACCAGGTGGTGACCGGCACCCACCCGCACACCGGGGCGTTCACCGCCCGGCGCATCACCCGGCTCACCCTGGCCCAAGAGCGTGCCAGACGTGCCGCTGCCACGGTGTCCCTGCACGCACCCGACTGGGAGGTACTGGAGGACCTCACTGGGTTGGTGACCTGGCTGGAAAGTTTCCACCCGGATGCCTATCTGGAGCTCGACTACGGCGGTCTCGCCCGATTCGTCTGGCCCGATGACTCGGTGTTTGACGTCGCCACCGCTCTCGAAGCCCTCGAACAAGGTGATGCTCCCACCGCGATGATTGCCAACCAGCGCCTGGTGCGCCGGTGGATCACGGTGCGCCAGCGCGGCCGCGCCAGCTGACGTGAGCCCGATCTGACGCCGACGGGGTGGAACTATTAGGCTGGACCCCATGACTCCTGCACCGCATCATGCGCCGTCGTCCGTCCCTTCATCCGCCGCGCATACGGGGCAGCCGGCGCCGCTGAGCACCCCTCCCTCGGAGGCCCGCAACCGTCCCTCGAACCCGTGGTGGGTGGACGCGGTGATCTACCAGGTCTACCCGCGCTCCTTCGCCGATGGCAACGGCGACGGCATGGGGGATCTGCCCGGTGTGATCGCCCAGGTGCCCTACCTGCAGCGCCTCGGCGTCGACGCCCTGTGGCTCTCCCCGTTCTACGTGTCCCCGCAGCACGACGCCGGCTACGACGTGGCCGACTACCGCAACGTTGATCCGCGCTTCGGCACCCTCGCCGACGCCGATGAGCTGATCAGCACCGCCCATGATGCGGGGCTGCGCATCATTGTGGACCTGGTGCCCAACCACACCTCCTGGGACCATGAATGGTTCGTGGAGGCTCTGGCCGCCGAGCCAGGATCGCCCGCCCGCAACCGCTACGTTTTCCGCCCCGGCACGGGCGACAACGGCGAACTGCCCCCGAACGACTGGTCCTCCATTTTCGGCGGCCCCGCCTGGACTCGCACCGAAAACCCCGACGGCACACCCGGCGAGTGGTACCTGCACCTCTTCGACACCTCGCAGCCTGATCTGAACTGGGAAAACCCAGAAGTCCACGCCGAGTTTGAGTCCATTCTGCGCTTCTGGCTGGACCGCGGCGTCGATGGTTTCCGCGTCGACGTGGCTCACGGCATGATCAAGGCCGAGGGCCTGCCCCCCTACGCCGGCTTCGCCAACATGGTCAAGGACGCCGGTGACCTGCCCGAGTTCATCGACCGCGAGAACTTCGTGCCGCCCACCCCCTACTTCGATCAAGATGGCGTGCACGAGATCTACCGGGAGTGGAACCGGGTGCTGGCCGAATATGACCACGAGCCCTGCCTGGTGGCCGAGGCGTGGGTGGCACCGGTGTTCCGCCTGTTCCGCTACGTGCGCCCGGGCGAGATGCACCAGGCGTTCAACTTCGCGTTCCTGGTGTCGGGCTTCGACGCGCAGCGAGTCACCGACGCCATCCAGGAATCGCTCGACGAGGCGGCTGTGGTTGGCGCCACGAACACCTGGGTGCTCTCCAACCACGACACGGTGCGTCACGTCTCGCGCTTCGGGCTCGCCGATCCAACCTCCTATCCCGAAGGCATCGCCGCCGAGGACGAGCAGCCCGACCACGTGCTGGGCCGTCGTCGTGCCCGCGCCGCCGCCATGGTGGAGCTGGGCCTGCCCGGCTCCGCCTACCTGTACCAGGGCGATGAGCTGGGTCTGCCCGACCACACCACCCTGGCCGATGAACACCGCGAGGACCCCACCTTCCACCGCACCCGCAACACCGAGGCTCCCGAGACTGGCCGCGACGGTTGCCGGGTGCCGATGCCGTGGCGCGCCGAGGCCCCCGGCTACGGATTCGCCGTCGGCGCCGCCGAGGCGAGCGCCACCCCCGCCGACCCATGGCTACCCCAGCCGGAGGAGTACCGGGCGCTGGCCGCGGACCAGCAGGTCGATGTGGCCGGCTCCACCTTCGAGCTCTACCGCGAGCTGCTCACCATCCGCGGCGAGCTGGATCTGGGCACCGGGGCCTTCGAGTGGTCCCGCTTCCATGATCCGGCCCAGGGCATCGTTTCCTTCACCGTGACCACCGGCGGCGGCAAGCACCTGGGCTCCGGGGAGCCGATCCCCACCCAGACCGTACTGGTGCTGGCCAACATGGGCGCGTCCCCCACCGCGATCCCGGAGGAGTACACCGCGGCGGTGTTCTCCGACGACGACGCCCTGGTTAACCAGCAGCTGGCCCCCGACTCGGCCGCCTGGTTCATGAAGCAGTCAGCACCGGAGGCCTGATCCATGGGCGCCAGCGACCGACTCCGTGACCAACTGCACGAGCAGTCCCGCATTCTCATCGTGTGCACCGGCAATATTTGCCGCTCGCCGATGGCCGAAGTAGTGCTAGATCAGCGTCTGCTCCACGCGGACGCCCGAGACGACGACGACATGCTGGCCAACCTTCCCGTGGATCGGGTGTGGAGTGCCGGGGTCTCCGATGAGGAGCACGGCAACCCGATCTATCCGCCGGCCGCTCAGGTGCTCGGTGAGCAGGGTTACTCGGTGCCGGTTAATCACAGCGCACACCAGGTTACCCGCGACGAGATGGAACGCTCGGGGCTGATTCTGGCGATGACGGCCGCGCATGCCCGCGCCCTGGGTAAGCTCGCCCAGGGGTGGGACATCCCGCTGGAGCGGATCCACTTGTGGCGAGAGTTCGACGGCACCGGGCTGAGCGTCGCGCCTTCCGGGTGCCTGCGCCCCGGCGGTGCCCTGGCGCCCGGGAGTACGGTGCCCATTTCGGCCACCGACGTCCCGGACCCCTGGTACGGGCCTGATTCTGGGTTCTACGCCACCCTCGAAACCATCGAAGCCGGCGCCGATGGTCTCCTGGCGGTTCTGAGCGGAGATATTCTCGGTCAGCCCTGAATCAGCGTCGCGTCAGTTCCCGACGTAGCGCCTCAATCTCCTGGCGGGTGCCCGCGGTGTTCTGTGCGGTACGGATCATCGCGATGTAGAACTCGAGGCCCACGCGAGCCAGCACCAGCATCACCGCGCCGGGAATCCAGCCAAGCAGCAGCAAGCCAATACCGATCACCGGCTCCTGGCTCATTATGCTGATGGAGGCGATGAGCCAGCCGAAGACCAACCACAGGGCGATGAACAACAGCAACAGGATGTAGATCAGCTTGGCGAACTTCACCGTGACGTAGCTCTGGAAGCTGAAGTCGAAGAGCGCCCCGAAGAAGCCCTTGGCTTCGGCGGAGGTCGGGGTGAAGCCCTGGCTGCCGAAACCGGATGCCTTCGACTGCTGGGAGTACGGGTTGTGTTCTGAGCCTTCGCCGGAACCGCCGTTGTTGCCCGGTTCGTAGGGAGGCTGTGGAGGCTGAGTCATGACATGTCCTTCATTCGAGCGGTGAGTGACACTTCGACATTTATCACCACGCCCGGCCAGAAGCCAGGGTTGGAGCGTCTATTTCTGAGTGTTTACCTGCGCCCAGGCAGCATCGAGGTCACGATCAAACGCAGGAGTCAGCAGTCCGTCGAGGTAGTCCTCGTACCAGTCACGTACCTCGTCCGAGTGATATGCCCGCTGCAGCGCCTCGAACTTCTCCGGTTCGTTTTCGACGAAGTCGGGCTGGGCGGCCAAGGTGAGGGCGAAAGGCAACGCCTCCTCCTGTGACTCCATGATCAGCACCTCGTCGGGCATCACATCGATCTCAGCAAGCAAGCGTGCGAACCCGAACACCGCATCCACGTCGGGATAGATGCTGCCCACCGATTGCTGGTCAACTTCCACAAACTCCAGATTCCGCGGGTTGCTGGTGATGTCTTCGACGCTGAGCTTCGCCACCGGAACGGACTCGTCGATTTCGATGAGCCCACCCCGGGCCAGTAGTCGAATGCCGCGACCATTATTTGCGGTATCCACCGGCAGCGCGATCTGCGCGCCCTCGGGAAGCTCATCGAGAGAGTCGTAGCGGCTCGAATACACCCCGGAGGGCTGCTCGAACATGAACAGGATCGGTTCGATGTCGAGGTTGTTGTCCTCATTGAACTGGTGCAGGTAACTGATGTTCTGGAAGAAATTGACGTCGTATTCGCCGTTGCTCACCGCGTGATTGGGCTGAATGATGTCGGTGACGTAGGTGGCGTCGAGCTCCCATCCCTCTTCCGCCAAGAGCTTTTCGGCGATTTTCGTCGGCTCCTGGAACGGCGCGTTTTCGGTCACCACGATGCTGATGGTGTCCTCGGAGCCGATGACGTTCGCCAGCCCACAGCCGCTCAGAGACAAGGTAGCCAGTGCAGCGACCGCTACGAGTGGTCTGATCCGAGTGTGGTTGCGATCGGTGCGGTGACGATGAGGTGGCAAGGAGTTCTCCCAGGTTCACGGTGAGTAAGAACGAGCAAGCGTTGCCGCGTGCCCGGGACCACCGTAGAGGTCGGCGAATTCTGTGAGCCACCGCGGTGCGCGCTCCGCGTCACGCAGGGTCATCCCCGAGGGTTCGCCTGCCGACAAGGACAGAGTGCGCGCCCCGAGCCCGACCAGCACCTCCGACCGTCGGCGCGCAGTCGTCCTCGCCGGTGTTGTCCTCATAGCGATACTCGCCTCCAGCTCATCACGGTCATGACGAGCGCGTGTGCTCTGCCGCCAAACTTTCAGCTAGAGTTGCCCATCTTTCGTCTCTGATGCGCTATCGAGTGCAGAGAGGGGAACAGCGCCCCGGTACGACCGAAGGGAAGGCCGACCGAGACGCTGTTGAGTTCTGCAAGGGGTGGCGCTCAGTCGCCGACAGAACTAGTTGGGGTCACACTGAAATTCTCTCCCGTCTCACGGGACGGACGGAATAGGTATTCCTACCTAAAAATTGAATCAGCGTCGACGCAGTAGGGCCACGATGCCCATCCGGGAGGAGACCTGCAGCTTCCGCATGATGTTGGCGGTGTGGTTCTCCACGGTACGCGGGCTGAGGGTGAAGTGGTCGGCGATCTCGCGGCTGGTGAACCCCGCACCGATCTCTTCGACGATCTCGCGTTCGCGCCGGGTGAGCACGTTCAGCGGGTCATGTTCTTGTGATTCGGCGGCGTCGAGTCGAGCCAAACTGCCGTGCACCCGGCCGAGTTGCAGGGCCATGCCGCGTTCTTCGAAGACGGCGCGCGCCTGGTGCAGGAGTTCGCGGGCGCGCACGAACTGTTTCTGCCGGGTGAGCATTTCGGCGCGGGCGATCTGGATCATCCCGATCTGGCCCCGGGAGCCATGCTGTTCAGCCAATGCTTCACCCTCGTCCAGTAATTGGACGGCCAACTCCACATTGCCCTGCACGGCGGCGGCCAGGGCGGCGTCGGCATAGCGCAGCGGGGCCATCGCGTCGCGCGGCTCTCCCAGCAGTTCGCTGCGCAGATCCGGTTCACCCAGCAGCGCGGACACCCGGGTGAGTGCGGTGAGTACGGCGCGGCGCCACCAGCCAAAGCGCGGAATGGCCGAGCGCCGCAGCTCGTCGTAGCGCTGCCGCAGCAGCTCCGGCCGGATGGTCGCCTGCGCTTGGGCGGACGTCAGCAGTGCGGCGCGGGCCATGGCCTCGATCTCGTCGGAGGCGAAGTGCTCGGCGTCTTGAATGGCTTGCAGCGCGGTGGCGTCGACGTCGGGAATCCGGGCGAGCTGCACCTGGGAGAAGGCCTTTCCGACGCCGAGGTTCGCCAGCACATCGGCCTGACCGAAGCGTCGTGCCACGCTCAGCCCGCGCGTGGCCAGTTCCTCCCCTACCGCGTATTCCTCGAGCATGAACGCGTTCCACACCGCGCAGACCAGGGCGCGCAACAGCGGTCGCAGCTGGTCTGTGTCGGCAGCCATCAGCCAGGTCAGCGCTTCGGCGAAATCGGCGCGCGCCTGGCGGACGTCGCCGGCGGCGAGCTGGTCCATGACCCGGTAGACGATGCCGGTGATCCGGTTCTCCTCCCCCGGGGTGGCTTCGAGCCGGGCCACGAGGTCGGAGGGAGGGCTGCCGTCCATGAGCCCGATGACGTCGATCAGCTCACGCAACAGGGCCGGGGTGACGGCATCGTCGTCATTCACCGCTCGCGCCAGCACGCTGCGGGCCTCGTGGAGTTCCCCGCGGATGCGCAACACGTTGGCCAGCAGAATGCGGGCCTCGGCGGTTTCGTGCACGGCCAGCAGTGCTTGCAGACGGATGGTCGCGCGCTCGTGCTCGCCGCTGAGCATTTCGGCCCGAGCCAACAGGGTTTCAGAGGCGAGGCTGCGGTATTCGGCCGGGACGTGACTGAGCCAACGCAACACCGTGTGCGGTTCGGACACCACAGCGAGCCGGGCGGCGTCGATGAGTACGGAGGTTTCCTGCTCGCCCAGATACGCCGCGGCGTGGGCTAGGTGTTCAGCGCGGGTGAGCAGTTCGTCTTGGGCCAGTTCGGCGGCGCGGCGGTGGGCGGTGACGCGGCGGGCGGGTTCGATGCCCTGGTACACGCTGAAGCGCACCACCGGGTGCAACGCCTCACGGACGCCGGTGCTGAGCAGTCCCACTCCGGTGAGCTCCTGCACAGCGGTGCGGTAGGTGGGCTCGTCCACCCCGGCCAGTTCGCCTACGGTGTGCGCTTCATCGTCCCGGCCCAGCACGGCCATCGCCTCGATCACGGCGCGCCCGGAGGTGGTGAGAGAGGCGACGTCGTCAACGATAGCCGCGCTGAGCACTGCGGCGTGGCTGCCTTCTTCCAGGCGGAGCACCTCGTCCACCCGGCGGGCGGAGGGGTGGCGACGGAATCCGGCCAGAGCGGTGCGGGCGAAGAGCGGGTTGCCCTGGGCGACGTCGACCACGGCACGGCGTTGCTGGGGGCGCAGGTCGGAGACCAACTGGTCGATCTGCCGGTCCGGGATTCCGGTCAGGGTCATGTGGTCGTGGAAGGCGCCGCGTCGGCGGGCGGCGGAGATGAGCCGGTGGGGTTCGGCCTCGATACGGTGCACCAGCAGCAGGATCAGCGGGCTGGCAATGGGGGCCAGCAGTAGCTCGTCCAGCAGTTCTTGGGAGGCCTCGTCGAGCCAGGGGGCGTCGTCGACGGCGATCACGGTGGGTTGCTCGCCCAGGGCCTCGGCGCCGTGGCGGGCGAGCGCGGCCGGGGTGGCCCGTGCTAGCAATTCTTCCAGCGGCTGGCCGAGCAGTTCCTCTAACAGGGCGCGCACTGCAGCCAGCGGAGAGTCGGCGAAGAGTCGGTTGCCGCGCACCACGAAGGTGCGGGCGATGATCTCGGGGAGCACGTGGGCGAGCAGAGAACTTTTGCCGATGCCCAGGGCGCCGTCGAGCTGAACAAAGCGCACCGCGCCCGGGGGCAACGTGGCGGTATTCAGGAGTTCACGCAGTCTGCGTCGTTCTGGTTCGCGGCCGACCCACACGATCGTCACCCCCCTCCGCCAGGAACGGTCCTTCAACCATTAAGTGACCGTTGAGAGTAATTCTACTCAGGCTCCGGCGCTGACGAGGCGTTCTGTTGTCGCATCGAAGAACAAGACGCGGTCGGCAGCGGCGGCCAGCGTAAGCCGTTCCCCGGCTTCGGGCTGGTGTTCTTTGCCGATGCGGGCGACAATCCGGGTGGATTCATCACCGTCGGGGCTGCCGTAGACGTACACATCGGATCCCACGGATTCCACGAGGGAAACGTTGATGGTCACGTGGTCGTCGGTGTCGCTGTCGGTCCCGGTGCCGCGCAACTCCAGGTCTTCGGGGCGGATGCCGACCACGACGTCGTCGTGGTCGAAGGTGACGCCGTTCGGCACCGGCAGCAGGTTTCTGCCCACGCGCACCGCGATCCCTCCTTCGGGCGAGGCGACGACGGTGCCGGGCAGCAGGTTCATGGTGGGTGAGCCGATGAATCCGGCCACGAACAGGGTGGCGGGCCGGTCGTAGAGCTCCTTCGGGGTGCCGACCTGCTCGATGTGCCCGGCGTTCATCACCACCACCCGGTCGCCCATGGTCATCGCCTCGGTCTGGTCGTGGGTGACGTAGACGGTGGTGACGCCGAGCCGGCGCTGCAATTCGGAAATCTGGGTGCGGGTCTGCACGCGTAGCTTAGCGTCCAGGTTGGACAGCGGCTCGTCCATCAAGAACACTTCCGGGTCGCGCACGATGGCTCGGCCCATGGCCACGCGCTGGCGCTGGCCACCCGAGAGGGCGCGGGGTTTGCGGTCCAGGTAGGGGGTGATGTCGAGCAGGCGCGCCGCCTCATCAATGCGGCGACGGCGCTCCTGCTTCTCGACACCGGAGTTCTTCAGCGCGAACTCCATGTTCCCCTCCACGGACATGTGCGGGTAGAGCGCATAGTTCTGAAACACCATGGCGATGTCACGATCGGAGGCGGGGGTGGTGGTCACGTCGTCGTCGCCGAAATGGATGGTGCCCTCGGTGGGCAGCTCCAATCCGGCGAGCATGCGCAGCGTGGTTGACTTCCCGCAGCCGGAGGGGCCCACCAGCACCAGGAAATCGCCGTCGGCGATGTGCAGATTGACGTCGCTCACGGCGAGACGATCCGCGCCCGGGTACTGCAGACCCACTGCGTTTAACGTGACATCCATGGTGTTCCGTGCTTCCTGGTGCTGGTGTTTGGAAGTGTTGAGAAGTGAAGAGTGCTTCTTAGGTGAGGACCGGTCAGGGTCACTCGCTGAGCTGCGGCTCCAGATCGTTGTCGTAGAGGTCCTGCAAGGTGGATTCCAGGGTCGACATTTCGTCGGCCACCTCGACGTCGGAGGTCAAGATGCGCTGCAGGGTCTGCGACAGGTTCAGGTCACCGCCGGGCAGGAACACCCGGGCGTAGTCCTGCGGGCGGGCGTTCTCCAGCTGGTTCACGGCCGCTTCGAACTGCGGGGTCTCAGCGTACACCTCGGACATGTCGACGTCGGTGCGGACCGGCAGGTACCCGGTGCCCTCGGAGAAGGTGGCGGTGTTCTCGGTATTGGTCACGAAGTCGATGAACATGGCGGCGGCCAGCTGCTTCTCCGGGGAGGACTTGGCGGCGACGCTCAGCCCGGCGCCACCGGTAGGCACCACGGCGTTGTCACCGGAGGGGCCCAGGGGCAGGAAGCCGACGCCGACCTCGAAATCAGCAGTATCGAGGATGCCGGAGAGTGACCCGGTGGAGGCCACGACCTGGCTGGCCGCGCCTGCCGAGAAGTCGGTGGCGGGGTCGCCGGAGGACACCATGGCGAGGTCGTCGTTCACCATGTCCTGGGCGATCTGCAGCGCTTCCACGGTCTCATCCGAGGAAACAGAGGAGAAGTCCCACTCCTCGGACCAGCCCCCACCGTGGCTCCACACCAGGTTCGACATGGTCCAGGCCGGGTACTCGGCCTGCGGTGGGAAGGTGAAAGCCGTCGCGCCGGTGTCGGCGTCGGCCAATTGCTCTGAGGCCGAGATCATGTCTTCCCAGGTCTCGGGGGCGGCGTCGTCGAGTCCGGCCTCCTCGTAATGATCCTTGTTGTAGTAGAAGATCGGGGTGGAGCGGGCGTAGGGAGCGCCGTAGTGAGCCTCTTCGTAGAGGTAGTCGCCGTAGAGGGCCTCCTGGTAGGTGGAGGTATCGGCGTCAATCGCCTCGAACAGCGGGTCCACCGGCGCCAGCGAGTCGTTGAGATAGTTGGTGAACCAGGTGGCGTCGGAGAGCACGACGACGTCGCCGACCTCACCGGAGGCCTGGGCGGTCTGGAAACGCTCGGAGACCTCCTCGTAGTTCGCGCCGGCGGTGACGTGCTCGACGGTGATGCCAGTCTCTTCCTCGAAGGCGGAGATCAGTTCCTTCTCGATGTCGATGGAGCCACCCGGGTGGTTGGACCAGAAGGTGATGGAGTCGGCGGGTTCGACGTCCTCGTACTCGGCGGCGGCTTCGGCGTCGGAGGCGGCCGCGTCGTCAGAGCTGGAGGTGGAGGGGCCGCATGCTGTCAGGGCCAGTCCAGCAGTGAGGGTGACGGCCAGCGCGAGGCCGCGGCGGGTCCGCCAGATGGTCTTCTTCTCGGGGTGAGTGTTCATCATGCTTCTCCTGTGTTCGGGATGAATCGGTGTGGAACAGTGCAGTCAGGGACAGTTGGGTCGGTGAGGTCGGTTATTTGACAGCGCCCTGGGTGAGGCCGGCGACGATGTAGCGTTGCAGGGCGGCGAAGACGATGAGCACGGGCACGATCACGAGCACCGCGCCGGCCATCAGAATCCCGTAGGTGCCGGTCTGGCCTTCCACGGAGTTGAGCAGGTTCAGGCCCACCGGCAGGGTCATGGTGGAGGTGGAGTCGGTGATGATCAGCGGCCAGAGGAAGTTGTTCCACTCGTTGACGATGGTGACCAGGGCGACGGTGGCGATGGTGGGTCCGGAGACGGGCACGATCACCCGCCAGAGTCGCTTCCAGTGGCCGGCGCCGTCGAGTTCTGCCGCCTCCACCAGGGCAGAGGGCACGGTTTTGAATTGCTGTCGCAGCAGGAAGGTGCCGAACGCGGTGCCGAGCCCGGGTAGCACGATGCCCCACAGGGTGTTGCGCCCGCCGAGCCCGGAAATGGTCAGGTAGTTCGGCAGCATCGCCACTTCCGGGGGCACCATCAGGGCCACCAGGATGCCCAAGAAAATCAGGTTCTTGAACCGCACGTTGATGAACACCAGGGCGTAGGCGGTGGTGATGGCCAGCAGCACCTTGATGAGCGAGCCGACCCCGGTGGTGATCAGGCTGTTCAGGAACAAGGTACCCAACGGTACCCGGCGGGCCACCTCGGCGTAGTTGTCGGGGGTCGGGTCCTGGGGCCAGAAGGTGGGGGCGGTGGTGACGATCTCGCTGACCGGTTTGAACGACGAGATGACCATCCACAGCAGCGGCAGCACCACGATGAGCAGGGCCAGCAGCATGGGGAGGTAGCCGCCGGCCAGGGCAGACCACAGATTGCGGGGGCGCAGCGCGTTTTTCATGCGTAGTGCACCTTCTTCTCCACGAACCGGATCTGCACCGCGGTAATGATGAACAGCACCAGAAACAGCACCACGGAGATGGCGGCGGAGTAGCCGGCGCGCTGGTAAGCGCCGAACGACTGCAGGTACACCTCGAACAGGATGGTGTTGGTGCCGTGGCCGTCGGGAGTCATGATCCGCAGCACGTCGAATGCCTGCATGGAGGACAGGATCGAGGTGATGAGGATGAAGAACATGGTGGGGCTGAGCAGCGGCAGCACCACTTTGACGAAGCGGCGGATCGGGCCGGCCCGGTCAATGTTGGAGGCCTCGATCAACTCCTGTGGGATCGCTTGCAGCCCGGCCAGGAAAATCACCGCGCAGTAGCCCAGGTTCTTCCAGATGTAGACGATGATCACCATCACCAGGGCCAAATCGGCGTCGAGGAACCACTGCGGGGAGTTGCGCCCGAAGTAGCGGAACACATGCCCCAGCACGCCCAGGTTAGGGTCGAAAATGAAGCTCCACACCAGTCCCACGCCGACGCCGGAGAGCACATAGGGTGAGAAGACGGCGGTGCGCACCGCGGTGCGGCCGGGCAGTTTCTGGTTCAACACCAGCGCCAGCGCCAGCCCGAGCACCATGGAGCCAACGACGGTCGCGACGGTGAAGATCCCGGTGATGCGCCACACCTCTACCCCGGTATCCGAGGTGAAGAACCGCACGTAGTTATCGAGCCCGATGAAGGTCGCGGTGTCGGACCCCAGCCGCCAGTTCAGCAGCGAGTACCGGATATTGGCGATCAGCGGGTAGTAGATAAACAGCAGAATCAGCGCGATGTTCGGTCCAGCGAAGAGCAGGAACAGCGCCCAGTTTTTCCGACTGCGCCGACGGCGTGCGCTGCGGTGTTCGCGTTCCTGCCGCTGCCGATCACCCGAGGGAAGCGTGTCCTGCGGGGCGGCAGGGCGCACGGGGGCAACGGTCGATTCAGGCACGGATGGAACCCTACGGAGCATGTGTAGCCCCGAGGTCTCCGCCAGGCAGACTGCGGGTAAATCAGGGTTGAACGGCAGGCGCTCCGTCAACCAGACACCAGACTGTCGAATAAAACCGGTGAAAACCGCCGCACTGCATCCGGGGTCTGGACGACGATCAAGGGGTGATCCTCCCCCGACAGTGAAAGGCAGTCCCATGCTGAAACTCTCCCCCGATGCCGCAGCCACCGTGGCCGCCACGGCCGCCGTCGTCGCCGAGCATTCCGATCAGATCACCACGCAGTTCTACCAGGACATGTTTGCCGCCCACCCGGAGCTGCTCAACGTGTTCAACCGCGCGAACCAGGCGGTGGGCGAGCAGCCGAAAGCGCTGGCCGCCTCGGTGGTCGCCTTCGCCACCCAGCTCGTCGACCCGCAGGCACCAGACTTCACCCCGGTGATGCAGCGCATCGCCCACAAGCACGTCTCGCTGGGCATCAAAGCCAGCTGGTACCTGATCGTGGGGCGCTACTTGATGGGTGCGATCCCGCAGGTGCTGGGCGATGCGGTGACCCCGGAGATCGCCGCCGCCTGGGACGAGGTGTACTGGTTGTTCGCTACCGCGCTCATTGCCGAGGAGGCGAAGCTCTATGCCCAGGGCGGCGTGGATCCGGAGTCCCCGTGGACGAAGTACCGGGTGGTGGAGCGGTTCGAGGAATCCGACGAGGTGTTCTCCCTGTTGCTGGCACCGCTGGCCGGGGAGATCCCCTCCCATCGCACGGGACAGTACGTGGCGATTGCGGTGGATCTGCCCGATGGCACGCGGCAGCCCCGGCAGTACACCATCTCCTCGGGGCCGCGCGGGGATTCGCTGCGGGTCACCATCAAGCGGGTGCGCGGTGTCAAGGGCACCCCGGATGGCCAGGTCTCCGGGTGGCTCCACGAGAACGCGACGCCGGGCACGGTGTTGGACGTGTCGTTGCCAGCAGGCGACGTCGTGTTGGATGAGTCCGACACTCCCCTGGTGCTGGTCTCCGCGGGCATCGGCATCACCCCGGTGGCCGCCATCATGGAGGATCTTTCCCGCCGGCAGCCGGACCGCACAGTGCGGCTGTTCCACGCCGACAAGTCCCACACGTCACACGCGCTCTACGATGGGCTGCGTCGCCAGGTGCTGGCCATGTCGGACGCCCGCGCGCAGAACTGGTACGAACAGGACGCGGAGCGGGCCCCGACCCTGCACCCGGCGCGACCCGGATTCATGGACCTCTCCGACGTCGAGCTGCCGGCCGAGGCGCAGGTGTTCATGTGCGGGCCGCTGCCGTTCATGCAGATCGCCCGGCGCACGCTGATGCAACAGGGGGTGCCGTCCGAGCGGATCCACTACGAGGTGTTCGGCCCGGATCTCTGGGCGCAACAGCCCGCAGACTGATCCGGGCGGCTATACTCGCGCGTCGGCGGCCTCACGGGCGTAGGCGGCGTGCCGGGCTGCGAGCGCGAATTGCTCCAGCTCGGCATCGCTGTGCTCCCCGTCAATGCTGTCGATACTGTCATCATTTTCGACGCCGTCGTTGCTGTCGCTGCGATCATGAGCCTCATCGATCAGCCCGAGGATCAGCTCGCAGCGGCGCGGCCCCACAAAGGGTCGCAGCCGGCGCAGCCGCACCGGACCGTCCACCTGTTCCAGCTGCTGGCGCACCAGTTTCGCGTGCACCGAGCACACGGCCGGGCGTTCGGCGTCGATCATGTCCTCATAGAGGCACGGGATCAGGCTGACCTTGAGCGCGGAGCTGTCCATGTCCGGCTCGAGCCCGGCGTCGTCTAGGTGTTCATACAGGGTGTCAAGCTGGTGCTGGGCCCGTTCATCCAGGGCCGGACCCGCCTCCAGGTCGGGGTGTAGCCGGCGTAGCTGCTCGCCCCGGTGTCGTGCCTCCGCCACTCGACGTCGCGCCGTGGCGCTCTGCTGCGCGGTGCGCACCGGTGAGAAGCCCATGGGCGGGCGTCCACGCCGCCCGATCGGGATCGGCTCGGCGACGATCAGTCCTTCTTCTTCCAGTACGGCGAGGTGGTCTCGGGTGGTGCTCAACCGCAGGCCCACCGCTTCGGCGAGCTCTTTCAGCTGGCGTCCGGGGCCCCGCTGCACCGCATGCAACAGCCGCACACGAGAGTGCTGCGTGAGTCCGCGAAAATCATCCACCCGGCGAGGCATGCCTCCAGTGTAGGGGTGCCTGCCCGCCATGATCCGCTCGATTTTCGTCTGCTGAGAACGGCCCTGTCAGTCCCCCGTGGTCAAGTGCAACTGGGCGTAATGATGCACCGCATCGCGGACCAGCTGCGGTCCGGACGCGGACACTCGGTTGTAGTTCTGGGCGAACCGCTCGTCGCCCACATACATTTGCACGATCCCCTGCACCAGCTCGCGGCTCAGCGGCTGGGGCATCGCCCGGCCCAGCCATTCCACGTGCCGGCGGGCCTGTTCTTGCGCGGTCTCGCTCAGCGGGTCGACACCGGCGGCGATCGCCCGGTCCCAGGCGGCGTTGAGATCCTCGAGCTCATCACGAAAATCGCGCTGGCCATCCTCGCCGAGCCCGTTCCACCACGCGTTGGATCGATCCGCGGCCTCGTCGCCCCAACGCTGGCGCACCTCGGCGTCATACTGCTCGTGATTAAACCCGTCAAAGAGGGTTTCCGGTGTCATCTCATGTCCTTTCTGAAGTGCTTCCACGGTGCGATCCACCGTGGCAATCTGTACGTCGAGCCGCTCACGATCGGCCAGCAGTCGCTCCCGCTGGGCTCGCAGCGCCGAGATCTGGCGGTGGTGCTCCGCCGGGGCGGCGGCCACCACGTCATGCACGACGACGGCGATCTCCGCCAGTGGCATGCCCGTCTCGCGCAGCAGCAGAATCCGCTGCAGCCGCAGCAGAGCATCCTGGTCGTAGAGGCGCAGCCCGCCGACGCCGACCTCGGTGGGCGCCAGCAGCCCGATCCGGTCATAGTGGCGCAGTGTCCGTGACGTCAGCCCGGTCGCGGCCACCACCTCATGGGTGGACCACAACCGACCCGGTTCGGGTGATTTCTCCGCAGGTGAACGTCTCATGCTTCAGTTTTACCGGTTGACGCCACGTCAGCCGCAAGCACGCACAGAAATGATCAGCTCTCCTCCTGCGTGAGGTCCACGTCCTGACAGGTTCGACGCGTTGTGACTATGCTTCGCCCATGAGCAATCCCTACTCCGATGACCACCAGAACCAACCGCAGCAGATGCCGCAGTACCCGCAGTACCCGTATCAGGGCGCCTCGGGCGGACCGGGAATCTACCCCGATCCCCCGAGCATGCCGCAGCAGCACCCGCAGTACGGAGCCCCGGGCGGGATGTACCGTCCGGCCACCGGCGCCCTGCCCTGGGGCCTGGGCCTGCTCATACTGATCCCGATCCCGGTGCTCTCCGCACTGGTGGCCTCCATCGCCATGCTCATCGCCGGCCGCTCTGCCCGACACAAGGGTCCGCTGGCCGAGGCGAACGGCCGCCACGCCGCCAACTGGGGGCTCACCTACCTGCTGCTCACCGTCGTGCTGATAGGCGCCCACGTGGCCATCCTGTTCGCGCTCGACGGTGAAGGATCCACCACCTTCTTCCCCATCGGCATCCCCATCACCCTCTGGCTCATCGCTGGCGTCGTCCACCTGGTCGTCACCATCATCGGCCTGGTCAAAGCGTCGAAGAACCTGGAGTACCGCGGCCTCGGCCTGCCCCTGCTGCGCTGACCAGCAGCTAGGCTCGCAGTATGAGAATCGCCGCTTTCGATTTCGACGGAACCATCCTTTTCGGCGACGACATTCCCGCCGACACCATCACCGCTATCCGCGCCTGGCAGGACGCTGGGCACCTGGCCGTGGCGGCCACCGGAAAGTCACGGTCCGCCGCCCAGTTCGCATTGCGCGGGTTCGACGTCGCCTTCGACTATTCGGTGCTGTTCACCGGCGCCGTCGTCACCGACCGCAACGATACCGTGCTGCACTCCACCGCCCTGGACGTGGAGTTGGTGCGCAGCATTGTTGCCGAACTGAGCGACACCCCCGGGCTCGCCGTCTACGGCACCACCTTGGAGAGCAACGACGCGCGCTTCCTCTCCACCCTGCCGCCGACGATGTCGACGTCGATTCTGCGTGATTTTCGCGAGGTCGCGGTGCACGAGGTCACCGGCGAGCAGTTCATTGGCGTGCCCATCTGGGTGCCGGAAGATCGGGAGTTGCGGCTGCGCATCCATGACTGGGTGCAGCAGAATTTCGACGTCGACGTGTTCCTCAACCAGACCTTTATCGACATTCTCCCGCGCGGGGCCTCGAAGGGAACCGGTCTCCAGTGGCTCATCGAGCACCTCGGTGTGTCACGCGACGACGTCGAACTCATCACCTTTGGCGACTCCTGGAACGACCTGTCCATGCACGCCATCGCCGATCGGTCCTACTCCTTCTCCTGGTCTCCCGACGACGTGAAAGCTGACACCCACGCCACGATCGACACCGTCGCCGAGGGCCTGCTCACGCACCTCAACCATTGAGGCGCCCCGTCACGCACCCCTAGCCTGGCACCATGAATATCGCCGAACTCTTCGTTACCGAACTCGAACGTGCCGGCGTCGGCCGGGTCTGGGGCCTGGCCGGAGACTAGCTGAACGCGTTCACCGAAGCGCTACGTGATAACGATTCGGTGGAGTGGATGCATGTCCGCCATGAGGAATCCGCCGCCTTCGCCGCGGCCGGCGAGGCCGGACTCACCGGGGAACTGGCGGTGGTGGCCGGTAGCTGTGGCCCCGGCAACCTGCACTTCATCAACGGGCTCTATGACGCCCACCGGTCCCGGGTCCCAGTGCTGGCCATCGCCTCGCACATTCCCAGCGAAGAGATCGGCTCCGGATACTTCCAGGAAACCCATCCGCAGGAGCTGTTCCAGGAGTGCAGCGTCTACACCGAGATGATCAGCTCGGCCGCCCAGCTACCTTGGGTCCTGGAGAACGCGATGCGTGCCGCCGTCGAGCGCCGTGGTGTGGCTGTGGTGGTGGTTCCCGGCGACGTGTTCTTCGAGGAGGCGCCCTCACGCCGTCCCACCGCGCCGATCCGCCGCAGCAATCCGCAGGTGGTCCCCTCCGTCGAGGAGCTCAGCGAGGCCGCCCGACTGCTCGACGACGCCGAACGGGTCACCATCTTGGCCGGCGCCGGGGTGGCTGGTGCCCGCGATGAGGTGCTCGCTCTGGCGGAGCGGTTGCAGGCCCCCATCGTGCATGCCCTGCGCGGCAAGGAGTACATCGAGCACGACAACCCCTACGACGTCGGCATGACCGGCCTGTTGGGCTTCAGCTCCGGTTACCGGGCCATGGAACGCTGCGACACCCTGTTAATGCTGGGCACCGACTTGCCCTACCGTCAGTTCTACCCGGACGACGCCCGCGTCATCCAGGTGGACTTGCGCGGCGAACAGCTGGGACGGCGCACCCCCTTAGACCTGGGACTGGTCGGCGATGTCCGCCTCACCGCCGCCGCCCTCACCCCGCTGCTACGCGAGAAGCGCTCCGGCAAGCACCTGCGCGACAGCCGCAAGCACTACGAGAAGGCGCGCAAGGGACTGGACCGGCTGGCGGCGGCAGACGACCGCGGCCCGGTGCACCCGCAGTACCTCACCCGCCTGATCGGTGAGCTCGCCGACGACGACGCCGTCTTCACCGCGGATGTCGGCACCCCGGTGATCTGGGCGTCGCGGTACCTGAACCTGGGCGGAGACCGCCGCCTGCTCGGTTCATTCATCCACGGCTCCATGGCCAACGCCCTGCCGCACGCCCTCGGCGCCCAGGCCGTGGACCGCTCACGCCAGGTGATCGCGCTGGCCGGTGACGGCGGACTGGCCATGCTGATGGGGGATCTCATCACGATCAAGCAGAACAACCTGCCGGTCACCATCGTCGTCTACGACAACTCCTCGCTGGGGTTCGTCGAGCTCGAGATGAAAGCCGCCGGCCAGGTGAATTTCGGCACCGAACTGGCCAACCCCGATTTCGCCGCGGTGGCCGAAGCGGTGGGCATCCCGGGTCATCAGGTGGAGACCGGCGCCGAACTGGAAGCCACGCTACGCGAGGCACTCGCGGCCGACGGTCCCCGTCTGGTGAACGTGCGCACCACCCGCCAGGAGCTCTCCATTCCGCCGAGCATCACCGCGGCCCAAGCCAAGGGTTTCACCCTGTGGGCGCTGCGCACGGTGATCGCCGGCCAGGGGGACGAGCTGCTGGATCTGGCCGACACGAACCTCTGGCGCCGACTGACGAACTGAGCCTCACCGCTCAGCCTCGCGCCTCAGATGGTCGCGTGCTGGCGCGCGTAGTGTTGTTGCGCCAAGAGCACCAAGGCGTCGAGCATCGGTCGGCGCATCACACTGCCCAGCACCACCCCGCGGATCGTCTCCTCCAGACTCGCCGCACCGGTGACAGCCTCCAGATCGGTGCGTCCAACCGCATCGGCTGCCTGAGCGTAGTCATCGAGCCGACCCACCAGCGCGGTCAGCCCTTCCTCGTGCAACTGCGCCACCGCACGCACGGCCGCACGGTGTGCCGGTGATCCGGGTTCGCACTCCCAACCACGCGCCCGGATCGTCTCGTCGAGCACCCGCTCCGCCTCGGTCAGCGCCTCTAACCGCCCCTCGTCGCTGACAGGCTCTTCCTCCTCGACATCACCGACCAACGCATCCTGGGTCACCGCCATCGCGTGGAGCACCGAGCTTTGCCCATCGACAGAATCGATGACGGCGCGAATGGTCTGCAGGGGAAGCCCGGCGATTTTCGCCAGAGCGCGGATCAGCCGCAGCCGCTCCAGATGCGCATCGTCATAGACCGCCTGGTTCACGCTGGTGCGCCGTCCGGGAGCCAGCAGACCCTCTCTCAGGTAGTACTTGATCGTGGCCACGCTGAGCCCGGAGCGCTGCGCCAGCTCCGCCATCTTCATGTCCATGCCGCCCGCCTTTCACACGCTCGACTTTCCACTTCACAACAGATAGTACTACTATCCACCTATAGATAGTTCAACTACCCATTGCGCGAGGAGTCGGCACCATGACCTGGCTGGAGATCGCCACCATTCTCATCGTCGGATTCGTCGGCTCGGCCGAATTCGGTTCCGTAGCGCTGGTCCATCCGGTGATCCGAAAATTGGACCCCGACGCGCAGCTCGTCGTCGAGCAGGGATTGCTCAAGACCTTCGGGCGAGTGATGCCCGTCGGCATGACGGCGGCCACCGTACTGGCGATCATCGTCGCAGTTGACCGCCCCTCAGGCTGACTCATCGCCGCCGCAGCGAGCCTGGCTGTGGCCTTGGGAGTGACCATCGTCGGGAACGTGCCCATCAATCTGCGCACCGGGCGCATACGTGAAGCATCCGCACCGGAGGGCTTCATGGCCATGCGACGGAGATGGGACGTCCTTCAGCTCGTACGCGGCTCACTGCAGCTCATCGGCTTCATTCTCGTCACCATCAGCCTCGGCAGCAATTAGTGCAATCCGGACCCTGTCTCGGCGCGACACAGAATGTGAGACTAGTTCTCTCTTCACACGCTTGGAAACAAGGAACACTTCGGGCATTGCAGAATTTAGTCAACCCGCGCCAGCTTACTCGAGCAAGTCAACAATATGAATTGGATTGTCACTACTCAAGAGATCGATCCCCAAACGAGCTTTCGTCGCTAGATGCAGGGCACCCACATCATCTGTGAGACGCGCATGGGCTATTCGATCCAGACTGGCACCAACCAACGGCGCACACGTCCGCAACGTAGACTCAAGAGTTAAGGTCTCGGTGGACCCTCCGTGCATCACAATGTTGCGCTGCCGATACAGCCGCCGCATTGCGCTCGCCACATGGGCCTCGACATCGCTGAGCGTCTTACGAGGCTCACTCATGAGTTGTGCCATGCGTGCCGCGGCGGCCTGATCCGAAGCATCCCTTAGATTAAGACCCCGGCCCGCCAGCAAAGCTTCACCAACAATCCGACTTCGTTCTCGATTACTTGATGCCAACGCCAAGGCGCGTGAAGTTAAGTCCGGGACCTCTGGCCGATGTTGGTGAGAAAGTGTCGTGAGATCTGACCGAGGCCAGGACGCAGCGACAAGAACGGCAACTCGGTCTGCAGCAACCGCACCTCGACCTTCTTCACTGTCATCCGGGTCCGTCGGTGCTACGAACAAGGATTCAATAGCCGCCCACCCGCTGGCAATCGCCGGCCCCGGAGAGCCAGTATTCATAGTCGCCAAGAGCTCTAGCGCATCGTCAAGATCCGTCGAATGCGTTAGCTCGTACAAATGTGACTCCGACACCAGGGACTTCAAGAACGCATTTCTTGTCTCTCGAGGAGATCTAATCGCGCGATCAACACCCTTCACCCAAATCCGGCCTTCAGGCTCTGGCTTGGACGAGTGTTGACTCACCAACGTACTTCGCGCAAGTATTCGGTCAATATTCTGGGCACCAAGGTATGCAGCAGCGACATGATCGCGGGCCTCGAACGTATACAGAAAACCTCCAGCTTGCCGCACCCCCTTAGGGTCGCCCGCATGATCCTTCAGCCATGTTCGAACTTCGGAGGCTGACCGCCAGGCTGGATTTTTTTCAGTAAGTGAAGTTTTCGCCCCAGGCACTGAGACAAATGGAAGCATGACTTCAAAGGACTCGAAATCCCGGCTGGATAGCTCAATCGACCTTTCCATGAGCTCTGCCAACGACACTTTTTCCTTGAAAAGTTGCCGCGACCACCGATGGAGAAACGGCATACTATATCCGCGGTCAAGGAGATGTGCGGCCATCGCTCTCGCAAAGCGTTCCGGCGACGGCCTCCCATTAAGGAGATTTCGCCAGCGCTCAAGATAGCCGCCCTGAATCAACGCCGACAGTGCCTGCAACAGGCGGACGTGCCTCGTTCCTGGGCTGAGCCTCGCTTGGAGCGCCTTACGCAATTGCATCTTCACCACACGATCACCGGCCGCGGGGTCTCGTCCGATAATTCGCTCGGCATCACGCGCTAGCCACGAAAGCGCCGAGGCACTCAGCACTCCTTTAGCGCGCCATTCCACTGCTTCGACAACCTCGTCGAGCAACATGCAAGTGCCAACGTCCCAGAGTCTTCGTTGCCAGGGTGCATGTCCATTGAAAAAATCGATGAGACGCGCGCCGATTAGATTGGCATATTGATCATTTCCAAGACGCAAGCTCAACACATCGACATTGCTCATGATCTCATTCTGCCCTAGACTTAGGGGAGGCGCCGCGAGACGCCGGGAGACTAACAAGTAGGGATCCGCCATTTATGGCCGATCCCTACTTTTTTACCCCAAGTAGCGTCACGGAAAGTGGCCCTGCAACCTGGCGACCCGCACGTTACTTCAATAGACCCTCAGTACTCAGACACCTCTTACCGCTCGACTTTAGAGTCGCTAGATCGAGAACGCACTCGCCCCAACGTCAAAGACGCCTTGGCCGCCGAATAGGGCCACACTGAACGATCGATTGAGTAAGCCGCCGTATCGCTCCCCAGCATAACGAAGAACCCCCGCGATGTAGAAGCTACGCGGGGGTTCAGTGGCTCCGACCGGCGTCGATCCGGTGACCTTTCGATTTTCAGTCGAACGCTCTACCAACTGAGCTACAGAGCCAAGATGCTCGGAAGCATCTCGTGGACAAAGAGCCCGTCCATCTGGACAGGCTCTCGCATCCGCGACCCTGACGGGACTTGAACCCGCGACCTCCGCCGTGACAGGGCGGCGCGCTAACCAACTGCGCTACAGGGCCTTGTTGCGGGAACTAACTCTACCAGAGTTTTTTCCCTCTCTTGACCACACTCGTTTCCGAGGATGACCGTCGCATTTCCAGCGCAAGGCTAGTGCCGCAAATGCAGTACCCCCAACGGGATTCGAACCCGTGCCGCCGCCGTGAAAGGGCGGTGTCCTAGGCCGCTAGACGATGGGGGCCTATCTTCCACGCGCCACCTTCCGTGAGGATTCACGGTTCAACAGTGCGAGGTTGACCTAGAAAATTGTAGAGGGAAGACTCGCCAATGTGCAAACCGCCGATGACCACTGGCTTTCCGAGGAAGAATTCGACGCCGCCGTTCAGGACGCTCTGACCCGTCTGCCGCGGCGATTGCAGCGTCATATCGACAATGTTGTGGTGTTCGTGGCCGACGAATATGAGCCAGAACCATGGGAGGCCCCCGACACGGAACTGCTCGGTCTCTACGAAGGGATCCCACTCACCGAACGGGGCAATGAGCCCTGGGCCATGCCCGATCAAATCACGATATTCCGGAATCCGCTGGAACGGATGTGCTCGACGCGCGAGGAACTCGTTGAGCAGATCACGGTGACCGTGGTGCACGAGGTGGCTCATTTCTTCGGCATCGACGACGACGAGTTGCATCGCCTCGGGTGGGGCTAGCCCCGGGCCAGCCCACGCAAACTCACACCTCTCATCGGACGCGACACGCCACGTTTGCAACGGGTGTAACAAAATTACATCGTTGTTTTTTATGATACGGGGCTGACTTGTGTTGCTTTTGTGACAATTGTGCATCTATTCTCGTGTCTTGTGGAGCTCAACACAGCCTGAGCGTGATCTTCTCTTCACCTAAACGTGACGATCATGTGACGGCCCACCACCGCTGGTGATCCGGCCAGCACATCACTCACCCTCGAGCTCCGCAGTGAGAGGAACAACCGCTGTGAAAACTCGCCGCGTTGCAGGTGTTACCGCCGCCGTCGCCATCGTGACCGTGGGCGCCGTCACCGCTGCCGCCATGCCGAACCTGTTCCAGTCCGTGAGCTCCAGCCAGCAGGCCGAAGACAAGACGGTGACCGAGCGCGCAACGATCCCGGCGAAGAACAAGGTCGCCGAGGCCAAAGCGGATGACGCCTCCCGCGACGAGATGGCGGGCAAACTCTACGCCGCCATCCAGCAGACCACCCGCCGTGCGCTGGAGATCGAGGCCAACGCCCAGCAGGCCAATGAGGACGCCCGCGTGGCCGCCGAAGCCGTGGCCCAGGCACGCACCACCGCCGAATCCGCACGCGATCACGCAACCGCCGCATCCGAATCCGCAGCGAGCGCCGATGAGGCCGCCGGCAACACCGCCGCCGATATGTACCGCAACGGCGGGGCCACCGTCACCGACGTGATGTTCGGCGACGAGGACACGCTCTCCCGCGCCGCGACCGCCGATCAGATCGCCAACACCCAGGCCCAGACCGCGGAGGACACCGCCCGCCAGGCAGCCGAAGCCGAAGCATTGGCCGCCGAAGCCGAGCGCGCTGAGGCTGCCGAAGCAGAAGCGGCCCGCATCGAGGCCGAGCGTCAGGCGGAACTGCGCCGTCAGGCCGAGGCCGCCGAGCAGGCCCGCTTGGAGGCAGAGGCCGACCGAGCACAGCTGGTTGGCCTGTATGCAGAGCTGCACGATATTTCCGACGCCGAGGCCGAAGAGCGCGTTTCCGCCATCGAGGCATCGGACCTGGAGCAGGCACTGCAGGCAGCCATTGCCGACTCTGATGCTCGCGCCGCCGAAGAAGCCGTCAGCCCCTCACCGTCAAGCACCGAAGCCGCAGAGGCCCAGGAGCCGACCCCCACACCGACCCAGACTCCTACGCCTTCCGAGACGCCGAGCGCAACGGCCTCCGAGACCGCCACGGCCTCCCCCAGCTCATCGGCATCGCCGTCCGCATCTGCTAGCGCTTCGGCTTCGGCTTCCCCGAGCGCTTCTGCCACTCCGAGCGCCACGGCCACCCCGACCCCGTCAGCCAGCGCTTCGGCGTCGCCGTCAGCCACGCGCACCGCCACCCCCACGCCAACGCGCACTGCAACTCCGACGCCAACTCGGACCGCCACCCCTACGCCGACGCGCACTGCAACCCCTACGCCGACCCCGACGAAGACCCAGCAGGTCCAGACGGCGTCGAACTCCGGATGGGCAGGCACCGCCATCAACTGGGCCGTCAACAAGGCCAACCAGCCGGGCACTTACTACACCTGGGGCGGCAACGGCCCGTCCGGCTATGACTGCTCCGGGTTCACCCTGGGAGCCTTCCAGGCCGCCGGCAAGTCCCTGCCGCGCACCTCGACCACCCAGTTCCAGGCCGCCAAGCAGTATGTGCCGCTGAGCCAGCTGCAGCCCGGCGACCTGGTGTTCTGGAGCTCCAACGGCGGCTCCTCCATGTACCACGTCGCGCTGTACATCGGGAACGGCCAGATCGCGCACGCACGTAACCCCCAGATGGGCGTTTCCGTGACAGCGCTGAACTACGGCGGCATGGTGAACGTCCATCCCTACGCAGGTCGCTACTGACCGCGCCATCATCTACCCTCGGGAATCCGGGGTCCGGGGAAGTTCTCCGGATTCCCGAGGGGCTATACCGAACAGAGGCGGCACCCTAACGAAGGGATACCGCCTCTGTTTCTTTAACTTCTCTCGCCCCTCTCCCCCGATGTCCCCCATGACCGTTTTCTCGTTTCCCGTTCCCCATCGCCCCTCTTCTCCAGACGCCGGATCTCGCTCAGAGGTCCGGCGCTATTTTTGTCTCCACCTGCGCTCTACCTTCGCTGCAGCACGTCGGGGTCGCGAGCCGCACCCTTGTGGAGGAGCCGTCTCCCGCACCAGTCCGCGAAGCAAGAAAACACGACCCCAACTTATCCCCAACCTCGATCACCACTTCCCTTTAACCGACACCGCAACTAGAATAGGAACTAGAACACACGCCCCAGAAGCCTGAGGGACTCAGACCGCAGGAAGGGGGAGCCAGGCCATGACCACCACCGCATCGCCTTCCCTTTCTGCCTTGCCTGAACTCCTTGAATCCCTCGACGACCTTTCCACCGCCGACCTGACCACCCTGCTTGAACAGGGCCTCACCACCCTGAGCCGGCGCGTCTCTGCGGCCCATGCCCATGACGAGTTCAGCCTCTACCACCGGGAAGAACCCGACACCCGCCACGACTGGGGCACCTCGTTCCTGCCCAACGAGAAAGGCCACTACACCACCGGCGGCAAGAACAATGAGGACGCCATCGTCTGCGATGACCCGGCCGGGTCGTTGCCCAGCATCATTGCCCAGGCCGCTACTCTGGGCCGACTGTGTGAGAACGTGGAAACCGCGTTGGCCGGGATTGTCGGGCGGATCTTCCCCCTGCACGAACAACGCCTCGAACTCCTCGGGTTACCCACCGGGCGGGTCGTACACAAAAACGCCGCCGACTACCTGCGGTCCCTCACCATGGTCGGATTCGGGGTCGCCCGACGTCGGATCCACACCGCAAACGCCATCCACCCCGATACCACCCTGGCCAGCCTCACCGACGCCGCTGGCACCACCGCCGAACCCCCGCTACCCGAAGTCCACGACGCCGCCGTCGACGGAGACATCACCCCACGAGCCACCCAGGCCATCATCGACGCCCTGAACGCGGTGGATGAAGAAGCCCGTTCCGTGAGCACTGACCCCCACGACGTCGAGCAACTGATCACTGAGGGGGAGAAAACCCTGGTCGACCAGGCCCGTACCTTTGATGACAACGCCTTCACTGCCTATGCGGCCGGGTGGAAAGAACGCACCAGCACTCGGATCAATCCCGACGGCCAAGCACCCGACGACAAAATCGCCGAAAAGAAGCGGGGACTACGTCGCATCGGCACTCGGGGCAAGCTCAGCATCTGGCAATGCGCCACCGACCAAGCCGGCGACGAACTCCTCTCCACCCTCGTCCACGCCATGAACAACCCCCGAGCGAAAACCGGATCCCACAGCGAAACCACGACCAGCACCTCAGAGGCTGGCACTGAAACTCATGCGGTCGATGCTGAAGGGCACCCGGTCGAGAGCCTGGATGAGCGCACCCGGGACCAGAAAGCCCACGACGCCCTCATCGGAGTCCTCACCGCCGGACTGAAAGTCCCACACAACAAACTCCCCGACCAAGGCGGCACCCGGCCTCAGATGCTGGTCACCATCGACCTGCCCTTACTGCTACGCATGATGCACCAGGGCGGTATCGCGCCGAAAAACTTCAACCCAGCCTGGCTTACTGATGGGACCCTGCCAGGGTTCCAACTCAGCCAGGGCTCCTACACCGGCCCGATCAACCCGACCACGATCAGACACCTCCTCTGCGAAGCCGAAATCCTGCCCATCGTCCTCGGCGGGGCAGGACAAGTGTTAGATGTCGGCACCAGCGAACGGTTCTTCGATAAACACCTACGCAAAGCACTCGTCGCCCGCGACGGCGGCTGCGCCGCCCCAGGATGTACCGCGCCAGCACCGTGGTGCGAGGCCCACCACATCGACCCAGCCCGCAACCACGGCCCCACCTCCACCGCCAACGGGGTACTCCTGTGTCACCATGATCACCGGTTAGCCGACCGAGGCGACTGGGACATCCACATCATCGATGACGTGCCCTGGTTCACCGCACCCCCGTATATCGACCCCGACCAAGTACCGAGGCGGAACACCTACTGGCGACCCCAACGGGAGTAGGCCAGCGCGCAAAGAACGGGGAAGTCAACACTCAAGTAGAACGAGGCAACCGTCCTACTTAGCCGTCGAACATCGGGCCGTACTCCGGCCGGGATTCCAGGCGCTTGTCCTTCGTGAACGGCACCACCATCACCGGGCCCTTGGCGTGGGCGATGATGCCCTGCGACGTCGAACCCAGCAGGGCGCCAGCGAAACCGCCGCGGCCCCGAGTGCCTACCACGGTGAGGCGGGCGTATTCGGATTCGGCCACCATCACGTCCACCGGCACGCCGTCGATCACCTCGCCGGTGACGTTCAGGTCCGGCACCTGAGCCTTTAGCCAGGCCACCCCGGCGTCCATCTTCTCCTGCAGTTCATCCACCAGCGCGCGCTCGTCCACGGTGGACGGGAGCCACTCGACGGCCGACGACACGGGCGCCATGGCACACACCAACCGCAGGTCGGCCCCGCGGCACCGGGCCTCCTCAGCGGCGCGCAGGATGGCCAGTCGACCGCGCTCACCGCCGTCGGAACCCACCACCACAGGGGCGTTATCCCCGGCGCGAGACTCTTCGGCCCCCAGGGGCACGAGCACCACCGGGCAGGAGGCATTCGACGGCAGGCTGCGCGACACCGAACCCACCAGCAACCCCATGAAACCGCCGCGCCCACGGGACCCGGCCACCAGCAGGTGCGCCTGGGAGGAGTAGTCGGTGAGCACGGTAGCGGGGTCGCCGAGTTCGACACGGGTGCGGATTTCGACGTCGGTGGGACCGAGCTGCTCCACGGTGGCCGCCAGAATCTGCTGGGCACCTTCGGCCAGGGCGGAATCCTCCATGGAACCGTAGCCGGCGTCGAGCGCCACCGACGGGAAGATCGGCAGGGTGTAGGCCGAGACGAGCGTCAGCGGCAGATCGCGCCGCGTCGCTTCGCGCAGCGCCCAGACGGCGGCGGCCAGCGAGCGCTTGGACCCGTCCACCCCGACGACGACGCCGTGGGTTTGAGCGTGGCGGCGGGTGCGTTCCGCCTCGTTCTCGACGCGACGGGCGGGATCATGGAACATGCCGGTCATCTCAACCTCCCTGTACGGTGGGAACGAGGTGGCCCGCCCTGTGGCGGTGGGGCTGCCCCGTCCTGGTGGTCACAGTCTAGTGCGCCCCGGGCTCGGCGGGGAGACGTGGCGAAGTTGGGCCGGAACCGGGTCCGAGAGTAGCGCCCGGGTAAGCGCCGGTTCCCCGCCCAGGGCGGTGGAGGTGAGCGGCGCCTGGCTGCAGGCGAAGATGACGTTGCCGCGGCGGCGCCCCTTGAACATGGCGGGGTCGGCGATCGCCATGACGTGGGCAAACACCTCCGCCAGCGCGGCCTGCTCCACCAGGGCGTCGGCCATGCCGGGCCCGCCACCGTAGTTCACCAGGTACACCCCGTGGGCGCCGAGCTGCCGGGCCGCGTGCTCTGCGGGTTCGACCCCGGTGAGATGAGCGGGGGTGGTGGGGCGGCCGGCGTCGTCGTCGGCAAACACGTCGCGGATGATGACGTCGCGGGTGTCGGGGTAGCCGGCGGCGAGCACCTCACCGGCCTCGGCCACACGGATTTTCAGGGCCGGGGCGCGGGGGAGGCCGAAACGGTCGCGGGCCAGGGCGGCCAGACCGGCGTCATACTCGACGGCGACTTGGTGGGCTTTCGGGTACAGGGCGGTGACCCAGCGGGCCAGGGTGCAGCCGGCCGCCCCCAGGTGCAGGACCTTCAGGGCGGTGTCCGTGGTGAAGCGGTGCTCGATGACAGCGGCGATCCACCGCATGTACTCGAATCCGAGCACGGTGGGCTGATCGGGGTTCAGCTGCGAGGATTCAGCGCCGTTGAGGGTGAGCAACCAGCACCCCGGGGTGAAGGGATCCTCGCTGATCTCGGCGGTGCCGGCGTCGATCGGGTACAGCCCGGGGACGATGTTGACCGGGGAATGCTTCACCATGAGCGGTCCCCGCGGCGCACCATGCGGATTTCGCGCAATCCAGCCCAGGGCCCGGTCATCTCGGTGGGTTCACCGACCTGTTCGAATCCGTGCCGGGTGTAGAACGCGATGGCGCGCGGGTTGTTTTCCAGCACGGTGAGCACGACGTCGGGTAAGGGTGAGTCGGGTAGGGCTGGGTCGGGAGTGAGGCTCGGCGCCGCGTGGTTCAGGGCGGCGCGCAGCAGAGCGTCGGCCACCCCGGTGCCCTGGGCCTCCGCCAACACGTACAGGGTGGTCAGCTGGGCTGGTCCCGGCGCGCCTGATTCGCCCAGCTCGCCAGTCTCGCCCGGATCGAGCGAGGCCATTCCGACCACGCGATCGGTGAGGTCTTCGGCCAGCCACATCCCGGTGCCGCGGTGCTGCAGCCCGGCCCAATGCTCGACCTGCTGTTCGAGGGTGGCCTCGGCGCGGTCGAAAAATTCGGCGTCGCGCAGCTCACCGTAGGCCTCGCGCCAACTGGCCAGCTTCATCGCCAGCACGGCGGGTAGATCCGCGGGGTCGGCCGCACGCACGTAGTACCGGGACTCCCCCGGGGTGCGCGGCTCACCGCGGCGTCGGCGTCCGAACCTCACAGACCGGAACGTCACGGCCGCTCGGCCAGGGCTTGTTCCACCCGGGCAATCTTGTGCTCGATCTCACCGGTGCGACCGGGGCGAATGTCGGCCTTCAGCACCAGGGAAATCCGGGCGCCATAGGGGGCGACGGCGTCGACAGCGTTCTTCACCACCGCCATCACCTCGTCCCACTCCCCCTCGATCTCGGTGAACATCGAGGACGTGCGGTGGTCCAGCCCGGAGCCGCGCACCACCTCGACGGCCGCGGCCACCGCGTGGCTCACCGACCCCTCGGCGGTGCCGTCGGCAGAACCGGAGGCAGCATCGGGGCCCGCGGAGCCCTGGCCGGACACAGAAACAGAGAATGCAACGATCATTCCCCCAGTGTGCCTGATCGGGTGTCCCCAGTAACACCGTCGAGCCCCGGGTGACACCTATAGTGGAACGCATGGGTCAGGGAATCTTCGTTGCCACCACCACCGCCGGGGCCGGAAAGTCGCTGGTCAGCCTCGGATTGGCGGACTCGCTGTACAAACGCTCCGGATCGATCGGCTACTTCCGGCCCGTGGTGCCCGGAGACGACGTCGACAGTGACCCGATGGTGCTGCTGATGCGCGAGCAGTTTCGGCTCAGCGCGGAGCTGGCCCGCGGTGGGATGACCGCCGCCGGGGCGCGTTCCCTGATGACGGCGGGGCGGCACGAGGAGATCCAGGAACGCAGCGTCGCCCTGTACGAACAGATCAGTGCCGCATGCGACGTCGTCGTGGTGGAGGGAACCGACCTGGTGACCGCCGAATCTGCGGCTGAAGTGGAGCTGAATGCGGAGCTGGCACGGAATCTGAACGCCGCGGTGGTGGCGGTGGTGCCCGCGGTTGGACTCGACCCGGCTGAGACTGCTGACGCGGTAGACCTGACCCGGCACACCCTCGACGACGCCGGGGTGGACCTGCTCTCCGTGATCGTCAACCGCGCCGATCCGGCCCGGATCGAGGAGATCTCGCAGGCGATCCGCCCGGGCAAGCACCGCCGCACCGTCTACGTGCTCCCCGAGCTGGCCGAGCTGAGCCTGCCCTCGGTGGCGGAAATTGCGGACGCACTGAAACTGCAGCAGGTGGCCGGTTCCGAGCACCTGGACCGCGATGTCTCCGAGGTGAAAGCCGTGTCGATGGAGGGCGGAAACTTCCTGCAGATCCTGCAGGAGGGGGCGCTGGTGATCGTGTCCGGTGACCGCTCGGATGCGGTGCTGGCCACGGTAGCGTCGTCGCTGACGCCGGAGTTCCCGGTGCCGGCGGGCATGATTCTCACCAACGGGATCGAGCCGAACCTGCACATTCAGCGGCTGTACGCCCACGCCCCATTCCCGGTGTTCATCTCGTTTGCGGACACGTTTGGCACCGCCCAGCAGGTGGCATCGGTGCGCTCGGAGCTCTCCTCCGCACAGCCCCGTAAAACCGCCGCCGCACTGGGGGCCTGGCATCAGCGGGTGAACGCCGATGAGCTGCTCAGCCGGATCGAGCTGAGCCGACCCACCCGGGTGACCCCGTTGCGGTTCCTGCACCAGCTGATCTCCCGAGCAGGGGCGGATCGGAAACGGATTGTGCTGCCCGAGGGCGAGGACCCTCGGATTCTGCGCGCCGCGGAGATCTTGCGCCGTCGTGACGTGTGTGAGCTGGTGGTGCTCGGTGACCTGGCGCGGGTGCGGGAGATCGCCGCTCAGGAGGGTGTGGACCTGACCGGGCTCGAGCTGGTGGATCCGGCCGACGCCGTGGACCGCGAGCGCTACGCCGAGGAGTATGCCCGGTTGCGCGCCCACCGCGGGGTGGACCTGGAACGGGCACGCGAGGTGATGGTCGAGGGTGCGTATTTCGGCACGATGATGGTGCAGCTCGGCGACGTCGACGGCATGGTGTCGGGGGCGGCGCACACGACGGCGAACACGATCCGCCCGGCGCTGGAGTTCGTCAAGACCCGCCCCGGGGTATCGATCGTCTCCTCCGTCTTCTTCATGCTGTTGCCGGACCGGGCGCTGGTGTACGGCGACTGCGCGGTGAACCCGGATCCGAATGCGGAACAACTGGCGGATATTGCGTACGCGTCGTCACTGACGGCCGCCCAGTTCGGCGTCGACCCGCGGGTGGCGATGCTGTCGTACTCGACGGGCGCCTCCGGATCGGGCGAGGCGGTAGACAAGGTGCGCGAGGCCACCGAGCTGGTGCGCACTCAGCACCCGGAGCTGAAGGTGGACGGGCCGCTGCAGTACGACGCCGCGGTGTCTGCTTCGGTGGCCGCGTCGAAGATGCCGGGGTCGGAGGTGGCCGGGCAGGCCACGGTGTTCATTTTCCCGGACCTCAACACCGGCAACAACACCTATAAGGCGGTGCAGCAGTCCTCAGGCGCGGTGGCGGTGGGCCCGGTGTTGCAGGGGTTGAACAAGCCCGTCAACGACCTGTCCCGAGGCTGCACGGTGGACGACATCGTGAACACGGTCGCGATCACCGCCATTCAGGCACAGGGCTGAACAGGGCTGAACAAGGGTGAACTAGCTGGGCTGGGCTGACCCGGCTCAGTTCTCCCGGGTGTGCGGGACCACCAGCACCGGTGCATCGGTGCGGTTGAGTAGCGACTGACTCACGGAACCCAGCAGCAGTCCGGCGAATCCGCCGCGGCCGCGGGTGCCCACCACGACGAGCGGCGCGGTGGCCGAGGCGGCTCCCAGGGCGGTGGCGGGGGCGGCGTCGAAGAACCGCCAACGCACCGGAACCGAGGTTTTCTCGGCCACCTTGCCCGCGATCAGGGCGAGCCGGTCGGCGAAATCGCGGCGCATCTGGGGCACCTGCGCCCCGTAGATGGGTGACACCGGACCCCACGCCGTGGCGGAGAACCGATGCGCGGCCACCAGGGTGAGAGTGTGGCCCAGCTGCTGGGCGTACTCCGCGGCCACCAGGGCCAGGGTGATCGGTTCGGCCTGCAGGTCAGTCCCGACCACTACGCTGCCGGAGAAGTCCAGCATCTTCTCGACGTCGTCGCCGGCATCCGCGGAGGCGTGGGCGCCGCGGGCCAGTCCGTCTCCGCGCTCGGCCGCGGCTGCATCGAGTGCGGCTTTCAGATCTTCGCTGAGCGGGTCTGCCGCCGAACTGGGCTCTGCGTCGTCGTGGGGTCCAGTGTGTCCCGGGATCACCAGGGTGGGGCACTGCCCGTGGGCGGCCACCGAGGAGGACACGCTTCCCATGAACCGGCCCGAAATCCGGCCGCGACCGCGCTGACCCACCACGGTGAGATCGGCGGTGGCGGAGGCTTCGATCAGGGCCTTGGCAGCATCGCCCTCCACCACGGTGGTGGTGACCCGGCGTTCTTCGTCCTCGCTGAGCCCGGCCGAGGCGACCGTCTCATCGAGGGCGGCCCGGGCCAGGGTACGGGCGTCTCCGGCCCGGGAGGCCGAGGCGGCCGCGGGGGTGTACCCGTAGCCGGGCTCAGTGTAGGCGGCGACCGCTTCCAGGGCGGCGTTGCGGCCCCGGGCCAGGGTCAGGGCATGGTCGAAGGCGTGCAGACTGTTCTCGGATCCGTCAATTCCCACCACAATGTGTCCCATGTCACCAGTCTACTCGCCGGGGCGGTTTCGGCCAGGGGTGGTCAGGGCTCGCCGGGGCTGGGCTGATCAGGGTGTTGCTGGGGCTTAGCTGGACTGCGTCTCGACGGCGAGGATCGGATCGGTGGTGGGCTGCTCCGAACCGCCTGCGGGCTCCACCGTCAGCGCCACGACCGCACCGGCCGGCACGCCGTCCAGCGGCATGAGCACGCGCCCGTCGTGAATCTCCACCAGACCGTGCGAGGCCGGGGCGTCGTCGCCGTCGATGGTCCACAATTGGTAGGCGCGCTCCTCGCCGGGGCTGGGGACGCTGCGCCCGGTGAGCACCCCGGTGCCGTCGGGACCCAGGGCGATCTCGAGGGTGCCCTGCTCGGGCAGCTCGGCGGTCAAATGCTGGGCGGCCGGGTCCTGCAGCACCTGCTCGACGGCGGTGTATTGGTCCTGGTCGGTGATGGCATCCTGGTTCAGCGCGGTGATCCCCCACCAGCCGCCGATCGCTAGGCACACCGCAGCGGCGGCGGCCAGCGCCCAGGCCCAGCGGCGCGACGGCTGTTCTGGCTGTTCTGGCTCAGCGCTGATCGCCCCCAGCACCGATTCGCGCAGGGATGCCGGTGGCTCCACGGCCGCGGAGACGGCGAGCCGATCGGTGACCCGGTGCAGCTCATCGGCCTCGGCCCGCAGTTGCGGGTCCCGGGCCAGCACCCGTTCCACCAGGGCGCGCTCCTCGGGGTCGACGGCGTCCACCGCCCAGACGCCCAGCAGCTCGGCGGCGCGGTCGCGTTCGTCGCGGTCGAGCTGTTCGTCGCGTGCGTCGTCGCGGTCGGTCATCGTCTCACCCCCAAACAGGCAGCCAATCGTTTCAATGCGGTGCGGATGCGGGACTTCACGGTGCCCTCGGGAGTACCGGACTCCTGGGCCACCTCACGGTAGCTGCGCCCCTGATAGTAGGCCAGCTGCACGGCCTCGCGCTCGGGTGTGCTGAGCCCCTCGAGGCAGCGGCGCACCGCGGCGGCGTCGTCGCCCATCACCACCATCTCCTCCACCTCCGCAGCCACGGGTACCGCACTGCGGACACCCTCGGCATGATCCCGACGCCGTTGAGACTGCACGGATCTCACGACGTCGACGGCGCGCCGGTGGCTCATCGTCGACGCCCAGCCCAGCACGGAGCCGCGCGCTGGGTCGAACCGATCGGCGGTGCGCCACACGGTGAGCAACACCTCCTGTGCGGTCTCTTCGGCCAGGCTGCGATCGCGCAACACGCGCAGCGCCACACCGAACACCACGGGGGCAAGATGATCGTAGAGCGCCCGAAAAGCGTCCTGGTTGCCCTCGGCGCACTGCGCCAACAGCTCCCGGAGTCGCTCGTTCACGGGTTCGCTCATCCTCTCAGCCTAGTGCAGGCCACCACCGGTGCTGTCACCAGGGGTTCGGAGCCGCGGCGGAATCGGATGAGTTCTGGCCCTACGCGAACACGGTCGGCTCGATGCCGGTGGTCACCCGCCCGGACCGTAGACTGCCAGGGACGTCGCCGCACCGCACCGCCGCCGCACCCGATGAGGAGTCCCGTGTTTCGCACGCCGCACACCCTGTTCCGCACCCTAGCCATCGCCGAGGCCGGCTCCTGGACCTTGCTGATCGCGGGGCTGATTCTGCGCGCGAGCCTGGGCTGGGACCTCGCGGTCACCCTCGGCGGCGGCATTCACGGATTCGTGTTCCTCTCCTACGCGACCACCGCCGTGCTGGTGTCGAAAAACCAGCGGTGGAGCCCGAAAGCAGCGGCCCTGGCGATCGGCAGCGCCGTCGTCCCCTACGCCACGGTGCCCGTGGAACGGTGGTTGACCCGACGCGGACTGCTCGACGGCGCCTGGCGGCGCACCGCCACCGATGACCCGCGTGACCGCAGCTGGCACGACCGGCTGATGCGCGTCGTCCTCACCCACCCGGTGCTCAGCGGTGTGGTGGCCCTGGCCGCGGTGGTGGTGGTCTACGTGGTGCTGCTGATGCTGGGCTCACCCCTGGACGCCATCCGCGGCGAAGGCTGAGCAGCCGGTCCAGCCAGTCCAGCACTGCGATAGGCGACGGCATCGAGATCGTCGTCCAGCTCGCCCGGTCCCAGCCGCGGCCCGAGTGCGGCACCGATCATCAGCAACACCCCGCCCAGACTCAACAGCGCCATCACCGATCCGTGGCGGCCCAGCAGCGGCTCCAGCCAGGGCAGATAAAACGGGTACAGCGCCGGCAGCACCAGCGAGAGACTGTAGCCGGCACCGTACCCGGTGGAGCGCACCGCAGTGGGGAACCGCTCGGACAAATACGCAGCCACCGGCCCATACGCCGACACGGTGACCACCTGCAGCACGGCCGCCCCGGCCGCCGCCATTTCCCACGATGCAGCGTGCACGGTGAGCCACCACAGTCCCGGCCCGACCACGGCTGCCACCGCGCCCCAGCACAGGAACAGGGTGCGCCGACCCACCCCAGTGGAGAGGTGCCCGGCCACCGCCATCACGATCGCCTGCGCCACCGAGGCCAGCCCCATCACCACGGGCACCGCCGTCGGGTTCAGCCCCGAATCGGTAGACAATCGCTCCGTGAGCAACAGCACCGTGGTGTTGGTGAGCAGCCAGAGCCCGGTCATCATCGCGAACACCTGCCAAAAAGCACCCGCCCACCGGCCCATCAGCAGCGCCCGCATCCCGGTTCTCCCGGCGTTCGGCGCCGCGCCCTGGTTCCCCGTCTCCGTAGCGCGCACCTGATGAGCGTGGCGGTGGAACACCGGGGCATCCACCACATGACGGCGGTAGTAGATCAGCATCCCGATGGACAGTCCGGCACCGATGCCGAACAGCAGCCGCCACCCCCACGCGGCGTACTGGTCCGGGCCGAGCACCGCGAGCAGCCCCGCCACCGAAAACGCAATCGTGGCCTGCGCCCAGGGCGCCATCGACAGAATCAGACCGCTCATCAGTCCGCGACGCCGCCCCGACGACCACTCCATGGCCAGCGGAATCGCGGCAGAATATTCACCCGCCACGAAAATGCCGCCGATAAACCGCAGTGCCAGAATCAGCGCCACCGTGCCCGGGCCGAGTAGCTCGTGGGTGGGCATCACCGCGATGGCGAGCGCGCAGGCTGCGGTACCGGCGATGGCGATCCGGGTGGTGCGGGTGCGGCCGAGCCGGTCGGAAATCCGACCGAAAATGATCCCGCCGAGGGGCCGGCCCAGCAGCATGGCCACCATGATCAGCGCGCCGGTGGAGGCTGCGGCCCCGGGGCCGGCGAGCACCAGCATGGCCGGGGCCAGCGCCGTCACGGGGAGAAAGACGTGGATATTGTCGATCCCATTACCCACCACCCCTGCGCGCAGGGCCGGGTGCGATAGCCCCGGGTCAGAAACGGGGTCAGAAACGGAAGTCATGCGGACATCCCTTCGCTAGTTCGAGCTAGATCAGGTTCCACGGGTGTGATCTCAGCGCCCTTCGCGCACCCCGTGTCCGCGGCCCAGTGTAGCGCAGCGCTTCCCGCCCTACACTGGTGCCAGACACCCACCCGGCCCGGCCGGTCCCGCCCGACCCCCCTCAAGGAGCGCCATGCTGATTCTCGTCATCAATTCCGGTTCGTCGTCGTTGAAATACCAGCTGCGTGAGCTCACCGACGACGGCGTCGATACGGCAGAACCGGTGGTGGCGAAGGGACTCATCGAGCGCATCGGCCAGCCCGGATCCGCTATCACCGACCACGCCCAGGCCCTCGAGCACGTCGCCGCCGAACTGGAGGACGTGCTGGACGGACGCAGCATCGACGCCGCGGGCCACCGGGTGGTGCACGGCGGCGAACGCTTCTCGGCCCCGGCCCTGGTGACGCCCGAAGTGATTCGCGCTATCGACCGGCTGGCCCCGTTGGCCCCGCTGCACAACCCTCCGGCGGCGCAGGGACTGCGCGCCCTGAGCGCCCAGTGGCCGGACCTGCCGCAGGTGGTGGTGTTCGATACCTCGTTCCACCAGACCATGCCGAGGCAGGCCTGGCAGTACGCCGTGCCCACCACGTGGTACACCGACTACGGGATCCGCCGCTACGGGTTCCACGGCACCAGCCACGACCTGGTGACCGGGCTGACCGCCGAGCACCTGAACATTTCCCGCGAGGAGTTCCGCGGGATCATCCTGCACCTGGGCAACGGTGCCTCGGCGACGGCGATCCGCGACGGGCGCTCCGTGGACACCTCCATGGGATACACGCCGCTGGCCGGGCTGGTGATGGGCACCCGATCGGGTGACCTGGACCCCTCGATCGTCGCGCACCTGTGCAGCGCGCACGGCTACACGGTGGAGGAGATCGATCGGGTGCTGAACCAGGAATCCGGGCTGCTGGGCATGACCGGGCACACGGATATGCGGCAGGTGCTGGAGGCAGCGGAGTCCGGCGACCGGGAGGCCGAGGCCGGGTTGCAGGTGGCGTCTTATCGGCTGGCGAAGTACATCGGTGGTTACCATGTGGCGGTCGACGGCGCGCAGGCGATCGTGTTTACCGCCGGCATTGGGGAGAACGCCGCACCGTTCCGCGCCCGGGTGCTGGATCGTCTCGGCGCCCTGGGCGTGGAGTACAGTGCGGAGGCGAATACGCAGCGCTCGGATGCGGTGCGTACCATTTCCACGCCGGAGTCCCGGATCCCCGTCGTCGTCGCGCCCACCGATGAGGAGCAAGCCATTGCCGCCGCCACCGTGGAGCTCGCTCTGCGCCGGTAAAAGTGAGGTAAACGTGAGGTAAAAGTGCCCTGCATCACAACATAGGGCGGAATGTCTCCATAACCGAGCCTCCGCCCGGACCCGGGGCCGTACCTACGCCCACACCCGCCCGGCCACTATCCTGGACGCATGACCCTCACCCCCGCGTCACCCGCCACGGGTTCTCCCGCGCCTGCCCTTGCCTCCGGCGCCGCCGTCACCGATGAGCAGCGCGCCGCCGCCCTGAAGCGGATGAAACTCGTCGCCACCTCGGTCCTCGTCGTCCTCGCCGTGATTTTCGTGATCGCCTTCATCTACGAGGACCGTTACCCGTGGCTGGGGTACGTGCGCGCGGGCGCGGAGGGCGGCATGGTGGGCGCCCTGGCCGACTGGTTCGCCGTCACCGCTCTGTTCCGCCACCCGATGGGCCTGCCCATCCCGCACACCGCCATCATTCCGCGGAAGAAAGACCAGCTCGGCGAGTCTTTAGGTTCGTTCTTCCAGCAGAATTTCCTGGAATCCGAGGTGATGGATGAGCGCCTCTCCAGCCTGCGCCTCGCCGAGAAGGTGGGCGGCTGGTTGTCTACCGAGGAGAACTCGACGCGGGTGGGTGCCGAGGCCGCACAGGCCGCCTCCGGGGTGCTGCGTGCGACCGACGACGACGTCGTCCAGGATGTGATCTCCACCCTGGTCCGCGATCACGTGGTGGCCCCCGAATGGTCGCCCACCCTGTCTGCGTTGCTGCAGAATGTGATCGACGCCGGCCACCACCGCCCCGCTTTCGAGCTGGCCCTGGACCGCGCCACCGACTGGGTGCGGGCCAATCAGGATCTGTTCATTTCCGCGGTGCGTTCCCGGTCCCCGCAGTGGATTCCCGACGTCGTGGACCGCAAACTCGGCGAGCGTATCCACACCGAGGCACTGAATTACCTGCGCGCGGTGAAGCGTGATGAGCACCATGAGCTACGCCGCTCCGTAGACACCTGGTTGCACGGTTTCGCCGCGGATCTGACCGACGACACCGACCTGCGCGCCAAGGTGGAGAAGCTGAAGGTCTCTCTCTTTAACGATCCGCGCCTGGCCGAGCTGGCCTCGCAGGCCTGGGCGACGGCGAAGGCTGGACTGTTGGAGCAGTTGGCCAGCCCGACCTCGGACCTGCACCACGCCCTGGTCAGCGCGATCCGCGATCTGGGCGTGCGCCTGCAGACCGACGCCCAACTGGCCGAGCGCGTCGACACCATGGTGCAACAGGCAGCACACTGGGCGGCCAACAACTACGGCCCCGTGCTGGTCGACATCATCGGCGAGACCATCCACCGCTGGGACGGCAAACAGGCCGCTCGCACCATCGAGCTCTTCGCCGGGCGCGACCTGCAGTTCATCCGCATCAATGGCTCCATCGTCGGCGCCCTGGCCGGGGTGACCATCTACACGCTGGCCCACCTACTCCTGGGGTAGCCCCGCTTATCGTGTCCATCCTCGCGGCTAGGTTGTGAGTGATCGCCGAAGCGATCACTCACTCTCTACCTCTCGCTTCCCGAGACTCGCACGAAGGATGGCATCATGTCAGGCCCCGATCTTCCCTCAACTTCTCCCCTTCCCTACCACGACGCCGAGCCCCGCCCCGCTCGCCGCTGGTTCACCAAAAAGCGGTTCCTCATTCCCGGCGGCGTGCTCGCGCTGCTGATCATCGGCGGAGTGGCCGGCGGCGGAGGCGACACGTCAGATCCGGTCGCCGCCCCGTCTGCCTCCCCTTCCCCCACTATGGAAGAAGCGGAGTTGGTCGATGAGACCCTCGCCGCCGAAGAGGCCGAAGCTTCAGCCTCCGCGGAAGCCGAGGCGTCCGCAGAAGCGGAAGCATCGCGCCAAGCCGAAGCAGAGGCCGAAGCCGAAGCATCAGCGTCTGCGGAGGCCGAGGCAGAAGTCTCCCGTCAAGCCGAAGCAGAGGTGGAAGCGGCAGCGGAGGCTGAAGCCGACGCCGGCACCGTGAGCCAGCAGAACGCACTGCGCTCCGCCGAGAACTACCTGAACGTCTTGCCCTTCTCCCGCAGCGGACTGATCGAACAGCTGGAGTTCGAAAGCTACTCCACCGCGGATGCCACCTGGGCCGTCGATCAGGTCACCGTGGATTGGAACGAGCAGGCTGCGAAATCTGCCGAAAACTACCTGGATGTCATGGGCTTTTCTCGTCAGGGACTGATCGACCAGCTCGTTTTCGAGGGGTACACCCAGGAGCAGGCGGTCTATGGGGTCAACCAGACTGGGCTCTGAGGCTTTGTCCGCTGAACTCCGGTATTATAGGAACACCCTCCTGGAACTAGGTTCCAGGAGGGTGTTTTCCCGGTAGCCGCCAACCCTAGGAGCACACCGTGAACCTTGCCCTCTCCCGATCGATGGCTGTGATCGAGCGCCTGGCTGGCGAAGCCGATGGAGTTCCACTCATGGTGCTGGCCACGGAACTGGAGCTACCGAAATCCGCGGCCCACCGCATCCTCGCGGACCTCATCGGCCTGGGCTATGTTCACCAGGACAGCGTGACGGAGCGCTACCGTCTGTCCATGAAACTGGTCTCCATCACCCAGCGCCACCTCTCTCGAGTGCCTCTGGTCGATCTGGCGCAACCATTCCTGACCCGCTTGGCCGAGCGGGCCGGTGAGTTGGCGCGCATGAGCATCCTCGACGAAGACGAACTGATCTGGATTGCTAAGGCCCAGGGCTCCAAGCACGCCCTCCGCTACGATCCCGACTCCGGCCTGACCGTACCGCTCTACTGCACGGCCAGTGGCCTGGCCCTCCTCTCCGCCCTCGACGACGAGTCCGCCCTAGCCCGTCTACGCGAGCAAGGATTGGGTGACTCCGAACAGCGCGGCCCCCAAGCGCCCACCACGGAGGCCGAGTTCATGGCATTATTGGCGCAGGCCCGCGAAAACAACTTTGCCTACACCGCAGACACCTATGAGAACGGCATCTCGGCCTTGGCGGTGCCCATCGTGGATTCCCGCGGCAGCGCCCTCGGCGTCGTCAACCTAGTGGGGCCATCCCTACGCTTCGACCGTGAGACCGCCCTCACCCACGTGGCCGATGTGCAGCGCGCCGCCCAGGAAATTTCGGCCGCCCTCAACACCACCTTGTGATGGAGCGGGCGGCGACTCCGGCTCGCGAAAATTTACGAGCCTGAGTACCGGCCGCCGGATAGATCCAGCACCTGACCGGTGGTGTAACTGCATTCCTCGGAGAGCAACCACGCAGCGAGTGCGGCAAACTCGGCGGGTTGACCGATCCGCCCAGCCGGCACCCGCGAGAGAAGCTCGGCGTTCCGTTCGGCAGAGAGATGCTGCAACAGTGGCGTCTGGAACATTGAAGGAGCCACCGCGTTAATGCACACCCCCTGTGACGCCGATTCCTTCGCGGCGGCTTTCACCAGGGCGATCACGCCGGCCTTCGAAGTGGAATACGCGGTCATGGAGGCATTCCCCTCGCGCCCCGAAATCGACGAGAGCGCCACAACTCGCCCGTAGCCAGCGCGCTTCATACTCGGCAGAACAGCGCGCAATCCGAGGAAGCACGAATCCAGGTTGATACTGAGAGTACGCCGCCAGTCCGCCGGGTCGACCTCTTCCACCGGAACTTCGGGGCCCTGCGCACCATGAGCCAGCAACAGCCCGTCGATCCGGCCGTGCTCGGCCAACACCTGCGCACAGACCCGCTCCCACTGCTCCTCGGAGGTGACGTCGAGTTCCTGGTCCGCACCCACCCGATCAGTGGCAACGACGACGGCGTTTTCCGCACGCAATCGTTCCACAGCAGCGCCGCCGAGTCCTCCTGCGGCTCCGGTCACGAGCACCACCCGGCCGCGATAACGACCCGGCCAATAAGAAGACACATCCAGACCCTGCGACGGCACCGCGGTCACGGGCGCACCTCAATCACACGCTTTTCGGACTGGGCGGTATCCACCGCAACGGTGGTGACCAGCGAACGGTAGGCATCATCTGCGGAGACGACAGGCTGGACTTCCCCGCGGGCGACCGCGATGAAGTGGTCCAGCTGGCGCACGTAGGCGTTATGATCGTCGCGCTCCACCACCTCACGGGTCAGCGGCACCTGCCAGTGGCCTTCGGCAGGGTTGCCGTTCTCGTCCACCTGGTCATAGCGGTATAGAGTCAGCGAGGGTAGCGCCAGGGCTGCCTTGGTGCCGGACAGGAAGTAGGCGTCCTCGTCCGGGGGTGTCGGGAAATAAGCACCATAACCGGAGGTCAGGTCCCAGTTCCAGGGCGATACGGCGGCATCCGAGAGGGACACCGAACCCAGCGCCCCCTGTTCGAATCGCAGCACCGCACCGGCCGTATCGGCCACCGGGTGACCTCGCTGCGCACTGCTGCCCAGCGCCACTACCTCGGTCACGTCGCCCACCAGGTAACGCAGCGCGTCCAGGTCATGGATGAGGTTGATGAGGATCGGCCCAGCGCCGGGCTGAACCCGCCAGGTGGCCTCGTAGTAGGCGTCGTTCTTCCGCCAGGTAGAGAGCAACCCGACCGAAACAATGTCACCCAGTCCCCCGTCGTCGATCAGTTTCTTTGCCGCCACGATGTCGGGAGCGTGACGACGCTGATGACCCACCAGCAGCGGCACCCCGGTGCGCTGCTGAGCCGCCACAATCTCGCGCGCAGCCTCGACGGTATCGGCAATCGGCTTTTCCAGCAGCACGGCGTGACCGTGCTCCATCACGGCGATCGCGGCCGGCGCGTGCAGCACGTTGGGCAGAGCGATGATCACCGCATCGATCTCTTCCCGCTCTAGCAGATCGTGGTAGTCGGCGTACCAGGCCAGGCCGTTCTCGCGCGCCAGCTGCTCGGCGGCGTCCGTGGGGTCGGCTAGTGCCACCATTTCGACGCGACTCTCGGCGCGTGCGTATTTCAGATGCTCGCGCCCGATCATTCCGGCCCCGAATAGAGCCAGTCGCAGCGGTCGTGTCGGTTCAGCGGTCATCGTTTCTCCTGATCTCCATGGTGATGCACCTCTCAATGGCGCGCGCACCAGCTAGTCTACAGATTATTGGAACGGAGTTCCGACTTTCTAGACTTTGGGCATCGAATTCACCTGCCGTGCGGCGAACGACGAGAGCACAGGAGCACGGCATGCACCCTGGCGGAAATCACGGACGAGGTGGGGCCACCGCGGCCCACTATCCGATGTAGCCGGCCTCGCGGGAGGTGATCAGCTCAGCCGCTGCAGCGCCCACTCTGGATCGTTGACGGTGACCTGCTGGACACCCAGGGTGCGGGCTTGGTTCAGCTCGTCGTCGGTGAGCACCGTCCACATCCGCACGATGCGCCCGGCCTGGGTCCAGGAGCGCAGCACGGAACCGTGGTGGAACAGCCACTGCACGGAGGGGCCGAGCAGCCCCGCCGCTCCCCCGCGGGTGGAGGCGCCGATCTGGACGGCGTCGCGGTCGTCCGCCTCGAACAGCGGGCACAGCATCGAGGCGGGCACCAGCGAAGCCACCCGGCGCAGCGAGTCGCGGGAGAAGCTCATCACGGACACACTCACCCGGGAGCGCTTCCCCTCCGGTGCCAGCAGGCAGGTGCGAGCGTCCCACCCCCAGCGGCGCAGCCATTCCAGCACGGCGTCTTCCAGGGCGCCGCTCATCGAGGTGGCGTGCTTCATTTCGACGGCGAGCTCGACGGCGCGGCCAGAGTCGATCATCATGGCAGTAAGTTCATCCAGGGTGACGAGCTGTTCTTGGGGCCGGCCGTAGCCGGCGGGCAGACTCGGATTCTTCCAGGTGTGCACGTCAAGGGCGCGTAGTTCGGAAAGGCGGTGGGCCCGCACGGGACCGCGGCCGGAGGAGGTGCGATCCAGGGTGGCGTCGTGCCAGCACACCAGGTGACCGTCGGCGGAGAGGTGCACGTCCGTTTCGACGCCGTCGACTCCCACGGAGAGCGCGTGCGAGAACGCCGCACGGGTGTGCTCGGCGTAGGCGGCGCTGGCCCCTCGATGGGCGAAAACTCTCACAAGTCGACACCCTAGCCAGGCCCGATGGCCTCACGACGACGTCGACATGAACGGCAGTTGACCTACTCCTGCGTAGCTTCTGTGGACTCCGGGGCGGCGGGCTGTTCTTCCGCCGCGGCGTCCAGGGCGCGCTTTTCGGCGCGGCTGAGCTTTTTCTGTGCCTCGGGCCAATCCGGGAACTCTTGGGGCAGCGCTCCGAAGAGGTTCTGCGCAGAGGTCACCACAGAGCGCCCCAGGGCCCGGTTGCCGAAGCCGCCGATGGCCGCACCAATACCGAAGGGCACGAGCCGCCCCATCAGGTGGGCGCCTTGCTTTACCACCAGGCGCTTCATGAACATCTGGGAGATCCGATTGAAGAGTCGCTCGGACATCCCCGACATGCCGGTGACTAGCCAGGAGGAACCACCGAGTGTGCCGGAGCCGGAGGTGGCCTCTTTGAGAATCTTGCGCCCGTCCTTGCCGAGCATCACCATCATCACCAGTGCCTGGCCACGCTCGTCGTTGCGGGTGGGAATCCCGTGCAGTTCGGCGATGGACTGGGCGTAGAGGGCGGTGACTTCCAGGAATCCGACGGCCGCGCCCAGGGAGAGCCCGACGGCGGCCACAGTGCCCACACCGGGCACGACGGCGGTGCCACCGGCGGCCGCGCCCACCCCGGACACCAGGTTCAGGTACTGCTTGGTGAGCCGGTCGGCGATCTCCGCGGGGCTGTCCTCGGGGTGGCGACGGCGCATGCGCTGCAGGTTGGCTAACACGGTGCCGCGTTGGACGGACAGCGCCGAGAGGACCGCCTTCTGGAAGGTCGGGGTGGGGTTACCGTCGTCGTCGACCGCGCGTTTCACCGCTTGGTCCAGTCCCGCTTTCATTGCGGTCGATCCGGCCAGGCGTCGGGCGTCTAGTGACTTCATGATTCCAGTGTAAGCAGATGGTGGCGCAGGAAAATACTCACGTCCAGCCCCATCTCTTCACCGATGGTGTGACCCATTCCCGGGTAGGTGCGGGCGGTGAGCTGGGTCCATTGGTCCAGCCAGCCGGTGGTGAAGGTGATGGCGTCGGGGTTGATCACCAGGTCGTCGACGTCGCGACCCCAGAAGTAGGGGTGGCGGATATCTTCGGTGCCGTCGAGGCTGGCCAGCAGGGGGTTCGAGAGCACGAATCCGGAGAGGCCAACCACGCAACGGAACGCTTCGGGGCGCAGCCTGGCCAGGGTGGTGGCCATGGCCATACCCTGGGAGTGGCCCAGCAAGGAGACGCTGCGGTAGCGGTGGGCGGTGACCTCCTCGGAGTCCAACACATCGAAGACGCGGTGGGCGGCGGCGATCACTTCGGCGAAGTCGTCGGCGAGGAAGTAGTCGAGCAGGAACCAGCCCCATTCGTCGTCACCGATCGGGAAGCCGCCACGGATGGCGAGTCCGGTGGTGCCCTCAGGCAACATGGAGAAGCACTGGTCGGCGATGCGGCGTTCGTTCGAGCCGTAGCCGTGCAGGACAAGAACGAGGTGGGTGTCATCACGCTGATCGGGGTCAGCGGAGAACAACAGCTGCGTCATAGGTGCGTTACGGGGCCGGGACAATATCGGCCCACACCAGGCGGTGATCGGTGGGGGCGGAGCGCTGGGTCATTTTCGCGATCAACCCGTCGGAAACCTGGGGTGAGCCGGTGAGGTGGGAGCCGTCTTCGCCGACGCCGGGCCAGAAGACGCCGGAGCCGCGGACGTCCAGGGTGTCTGAGGGCAGGACGTAATCGGCGCGGGCCATGCGGTCGTCGGATTCGGTGGTGCGGGTGGAGCCGGTACCGGGTTCGACCTCGGGGGCCAGGTCGGTGATCCGCTCGGTGTCGAGCAGCTCGTTGATCCCGGCCGGGTCGGCCGCGGTGCAGCCATCCGGGTCGGCGCCGAGGGTACCGGCCACCACGAAGTGGTCATCGGTGGACAGGCCACCGGTGGCACCGGCGTCGTCGACGATGTAGTCGTCCTGGCCCTCGGTGACGTAGTCGGACCAGAAGCCAATTTCATCCGCGTTGCGGGCCTGATCGACCGTCCCGCGCGAGGCGTCGGCCGGCGCCGAGGCGAGCACGTGCACGGTGCGGTTGCCCACGGTGATCGGCACATCCCAGTGACCCACCGACGACAGCGGCAGGATGGACTGTTCGAGGCTGGTGAACTTGTCGGCGGGCAGGTGAGATTCGGTGACCTGCTCCCAGCGCAGATCCTGGAACGTGCGGATGTTGTCGGTGTCGATCGGCTCGGTGGAGAAGATCACCATGCCGGATTGGCCCGGGAAATCGCCGTAACCCAGAGCGTCACCGGGGCCTCCGATGACGCCGTCGTCGTCCAGATCGGCGCCAGATTCAATGCCAGCGTTCACGGGGCCGGAATAGATGTAGGGGTAGTCGATACCCTGCTGGCCCTGCTGGCCGACCGCCAGATAGTTGGTGGCGAAGAGCGTGGCCGCTTCGTCATGGTCGTCGACGTCGAACCCGGAGAGCACGAGGACCTCGGGGGCGGCGCGTTGCACGGTCTCGGCAATGGCGGCGCCCTGAGCGTCACCGGGGGCGGAGAGATCGCGAATCAGATCCCCGGCGGCATCCCGGCTGAGACCGGAATGGAAGGTGGCCACCCGCAGGGATCCGGGGGCCGGGGCGCTCACACTACCTGCGCCGGTGCTGGCTTCCGGGGCGCACACATCGTTGATGGCGGCCGCGCGGCTCTCGCCGTCAAGCACGTGCACGGGGCCCCCGTCAAGCACATGCACGGGGCCCGTAGCAGCTGCTGCGGGGACAGCGAGTACACCAAGGAGGCCGACGCTAGCAGCGCCGGCCACAGCAAGGCTCGCGGCGCGACGAACGCGCACTTCATCCCGGGTCATGAACTCCAGCGTAAGAGGTTCCTCGAGTCTTGAAAAGCGCCGTGCAAACGATTGCACCTTCAGGTAACTGGGGAGTAGCCGCGCCCACATGCCGATGGAGGGCGATTCCTGACCTGGACTTCCTCCAAAATGAAACCGAAACGTGATGCAATCGTGACCTTGGATGTGATGGGCTGAACCCATGGCTGAACAAAGCGTCATCTCGGCGCGCACCTGGATGATTTCCGGCACCGCGGGCACCATCGCGGAGTTCGACGCACTGGCCGCAGCATGGCCAGAGGCTGCGCACCGCTGGGCGCTGCCGGAGGTCGAGAGCGTGGCGGAAGCTGCCCGGCTGCTGGTGATAGACATCGACGACGCCGACGGCGAATCGGCGCCGGAACTGCTGATCGGGCATAGCGCCGGGGGCATCGTGGCGGCCCACGCCGCGCTGACTCTGGCCGGTCGCGACGCACTCCGCACCGACTCCACCGCAACCGAGGTGAAGCTGGTGCTGTTGGACTCGAACATGCCGGCGGAACCGGATCTGGTGCGGGCGAAACAGCGGCGCTTCCACACCGCTTCCGGGCCGCGCACCCCGAGCAGCCAGGAATTTCTGGACTCGATGTCCGCCTCCATTGGCGCAGCCCCCGATGGGGTGCGCCAACAGATCATGGAGCGAATGCGGGCCGCTGCCGACACCGAGGCGCGCACCCACTTTTGGCCGGATGTGCTCGCCCAGGACACCGCGGCCCTCTGGGACCAGCTGGCAGCCGCCGGCATTCCGGTGCTCTATCTTCAGGCCACCCGCCCCGTGGATGCCGCTGCGGCGACCGTGCGCCACCCCAGCGCCGTCGTGCGCAGCGTGTCCGAGGCCGGCCACTGGGTGCATGTGACCCACCCTCAGGAGGTGACCCGGCTGATTACCGGCTGGCGAGGCTGACGTCGCCGCCGGCACCACTCTCTACGGAGCTGCTTTGCCCCGGCTGCGGCGCGGGGTCGGTGATGATCTCGTTCTTCACGGTGGCCGCTGTACGGGTGGTCCCCACACTGGCGGCGATCACGAGCAGTAACACCACCACGCGCAGCCAGCCGAAGGTTTGGTCCAGCAGAATCCAGCCGGCCACCGCGGCCACCGCCGGTTCCAGCGAGAGCAACACGGAGAACACCGGTGCGGGCAGCCGTCGCAGCGCCGAGAGCTCCAGGGAGTAGGGCACCACCGAGGAGAACAGCACGACGGTGAGCACGAACCACACCAGCTGCGGGTGCGCGCCCAACTGCATGGCCCCAGGTGCACCCACCGGCAACAGCATCAGTCCGCCGATCAGCATGGCCACCCCCAGCCCGCCGACGCCGGGCACCGTGGAGCCCACCTTCGCGTTAGCCAGAATGTACAGCGCCCAGAACACTCCGGCCACAGCCGCGAAGATCACCCCGGTCACATCCAGCGAGTCGGCCGCCAGCCACGATTCCACGCCGAGCAGCACCATGCCGAGTGCCGCACAGCCCACCCACACCAGGTCGCGAGCCCGGCGCGAGAGCACCGCGGCCAAGACCAAAGGTCCGGTGAACTCCACGGCCACCGCCACCGAGAGCGGAATCCGTTCGATCGCCGCAAAGAAGAACCCGTTCATTCCGGCCAGGGACGCGCCGAGCACTGTCACCGCCAGCCAGGTGCGCCCGCTCCAGGTCCACGGCGTGGCCCGGGTGGCCAAGGACAGGATGATCACGACCAGCCCGGCCACACCGAGCCGCAGGGTAGTCACGCCCCAGGAGCCCAGGCTGGGGAAAAGTTGCACGGCGACGGCCGCACCCATCTGAAGGGAGATACAGGAGCCCACCACGAGGGCCACGCCGGAACTGATGCGCTGCGATGTCATGGTTCCATCGTCACCAGCCGAGAAAGTTAAGTCTAGTGACATGTTTTCACCCATGTAGTTAAGCTGAGCTCATGTTAAACGTGCACCGACTGCGGATTCTTTACGAGCTGCATCAGCGCGGCACCCTGGCCGCCGTTGCCCAGGCGCTGAACTACACGCCGTCGGCGGTCTCGCAGCAGCTCTCCCTGTTGGAGAAAGAGACCGGCGCACAGCTCCTGGAACGCGTCGGGCGCACGGTGCGGCTCACCGACCGGGCACTGGCCCTGGTGACCCACACGGAGACGGTGCTGAGCACCCTGGAACAAGCCGAAGCCGAACTCGAAGCCTCCCGGGATCGGGTGGCGGGCACCCTGCGGGTGGCCTCGTTCCAGACGGCAATGGCGGTGTTGGCTCCACCGGCGCTCACCATGCTCTCGCATCAGTTCCCGGAACTACGGATCCAGCTCATCCAACGGGAAGTCACCACCGCGTACGAGGGGCTGCGCAACGGGGAGTTCGACCTGATTGTGGGCGAGGAATACCCCGGCATTCCGGAACCGGTGTACTCGAACATCGACCAGGCCGACCTCTACTTTGACGACCTGGTGCTGCTGGTGCCCCCGGAGGGCCCGTGGAGCACCCCGGCACAGCTCGCCGATCTGGCCGAGGCTTCCTGGGCGGTGGATCCGGCGAACATGGTGACGGGCGCCTGGGTACGAAACATCTGCCGCGACGCCGGCTTCGAGCCCATCGTGCAATACGAAACGACGGACCCTTTTCTCCAAGCCCATCTCGCGACGTCGGGGCACGCGGTGAGCATTGTTTCCGCGTTGATCGCCTCCAACTACGTGGATCGCACCCGGATGATGGGGCTGCCCGGGCGTCCGCAACGTCGCCTCTACACCGCGGTGCGTTCCGGGCGCAGCCAACTACCCGCGGTCAGGGCGTTCCGTCGAGCGCTGACGTTTATCGCGGCAGATATGGCCCCACCGGCTCCCCCGACGCGCCTCGACGACGCCGCGGTGAGCTAGGCCCCCGACGTCGCGGCAGCGGGCGTCAGCGACAACATGTTCTCTTCCACGAAGTCGAGGGCCAGCCGGACCGCACCGGTGACGACCGCCCCAGCCCCCAACCCCGAAACCTCCACCCGCGGCGGGTTGGGGGACAGTGACGCGAGTTCTTCGTTGATCACCGGAACCAGGGCGGCCGCCGACGTCGACACCGCGCCGGCAATCACGACCAGCTCGGGATCGACGACAGCACCGAGCGCGGCCATCACCCGGGCCATGCGGCGCGCAATCCGGTCCAGAATCCGCAGTGCCACCTCGTCGTGCTGGGCGGCGGCCTCGAAGACGAATCGAGCAGAAGCGCGGTGAGTGTCTGGACCCACCAGATCGCGGATCAGCGTCGGCTCCCCCTCGGCGAGGGCCGCACTTCCCCACTGTCGGGCGAGGCGCGCGATGCCGTCGTCGCTGATCACGCCCGAATCCAGGGGCAACATCCCCACTTCACCGGCCCCGCCATGTCGACCGTGCAGCAGCCGGCCCGAGGTGAGCACACCGGCGCCCAGACGCTCACCGGCCAACATCACGGCCAGATCATCGATCCCCTGAGCAACTCCCCGCCAGCGTTCCGCCATCGCCGCAAGATTGGCGTCATTTTCGAGCAGTACGTGCCACCCTCGGTCACCCCAGAGCTCGGTCCGCAGTCCGAGATCAAACAGGGGCGCCTGCTCGTAGCCGGCGGCGATATCTCCCTGCCGGTCCACCGCGGTCGCCACGCCGATCCCCACCGCGAGCACCGCGGTACTCTGCACCCCCGCTTCCTGCAGGGCTTGATCGACGGTGCTCTTGATCGTCTCGATGCGCTGTGCAGGTGTCGCGTCCAGGGCGCGGCCGGGAACACGCTGGGCCACGCGTGTCAGTTCCCCACCGTTGAGGTCGGCGACTTCTGCCGTGACCGTGGCGACACCGAGGTCCAGCCCAACCACACAGCCCGCGTGTTGATCAACGGTGAATCTCCGTGCCGGGCGACCTCGCCGAACGCCTGGATCTCGTTCGGGTTCGAGCTCGCGCACCCATCCCCGTCGAATCAAATCATCACAGACGGCGATGACGGTGGCGCGGGTGAGACCGGTGCGCTGAACGAGGTCCGTGCCTGTCAAAACCCCGCGGCCACGCATCACGTCCAACACGGTGGTCAGGTTCGCGTGACGCAGGGAGTGAGGTGCGGTGGTTTCAGAGTTCATCGGGTGCCTCTTGACGGTGAACGATGGCAGGGCAATAATACTAGTACCGTTTAAATTTAGATCCTAAATCAATAGGAGTCACCATGACCGCGCGCATTGCCATCAACGGATTTGGCCGCATCGGCCGCAACTTTCTCCGCGTTCTCCTACAGAAGGACGCAGACCTGGAGGTGGTGGCGATCAATGATCTCTCCAGCCCCGAGATGCTGGCGCATTTGCTGAAGCACGATTCCACGACCGGTCGGCTAGCCGAAGATGTTCGGTACCAGGACGGCCATCTGATGGTGGACGATCGGAGCATCGCCGTCTTCGCTGAACGCGATCCGGAGAACCTACCGTGGCGGGACCTCGGCGTCGACATCGTCCTGGAATCCACGGGCCTGTTCACGAATGCTGCCGGCGCTCAGAAACACCTCGACGCCGGCGCTCGCAAGGTGCTGATCTCGGCACCGGCCACGGGAGACGACCTCACGGTGGTCATGGGTATCAACGAGGGCGACTACGACGATGCCCGGCACCACATCATCTCCAACGCATCATGCACGACCAATTGCCTGGCCCCGCTGGCCAAGGTGCTCAACGACGCGTTCGGCATCCAGGGCGGGCTGATGACCACCGTTCACGCCTACACGGCGGATCAGAATCTGCAGGACGGTCCGCACCGGGACTTCCGCCGGGCCCGCGCCGCCGCGATGAACGTGGTTCCCACCTCCACCGGTGCCGCCAAAGCCATCGGCCGGGTGCTACCCGAGTTGGACGGCAAGCTGGATGGCTTCGCGATGCGCGTCCCCGTGGTCACCGGATCGGCTGTTGATTTGACCGTGACGCTGGATCGTGAAGTGACCGCCGAGGACATCAACGCGGCCTACCGGGAGGCCGCCGCCGAGGCGAATTGGGCGGGCATCCTCACCTACTCGGACAGTCCACTGGTGTCCTCGGATATTGTCACGGACCCGGCGTCGTGCGTCTTCGATTCTGGGCTGACGAAGATTCTCGGTGACCAGGTGAAGGTCGTGGCCTGGTACGACAATGAGTGGGGCTATTCGAACCGCCTCGTGGAGCTGGCCGAATTCGTGGCCGCCCACCTCGATCGGTCGAACTCGTCGGCAGCACACCGGCTGCCAGAGCTGGTGGGCTGAGGACTAGCGCAGCAGGAAGTCTCCCACCGGTGCCTCCGGGAGGTCTGTCGTACAGACACACGCCTCGTTGCCTTCGGCGTCGGCCAGCACCCAGAAGCCGGGTGCGTATGCGTCGGTGACCAGCCGGCCGCCGGCGTCGAGAGCTGCTTGAACGCGCGCTTCGGCTTGGTCGTGCGCGACGTAGACGTCCACGTGGGTGGTGGAGCGCTGCTCGCGCCGTTCCACGGAGGGCTGGAACCACAGTGAGGGCAGGATGCCGGAGGGATCGTCAAGGTAGTCGTCCTGGGTCTCGCGGTAGCCGGTGATGGCTTTCCAGAACGGCTTGACCGCGGAAATCTCGACGGCGTCGATGGTGATCACGGTGCCGCCGATGCGCTCAAGTTCGCGGATCAGACCGGCCTCTTCGACCACCGCGTCCACGGCGGCGGCAAATCGGGTGTCGCGGGCGGTGAGGGCTCCGACGTCGTGGCTGAAGACCCGCACTCGCACCCGGTTGTAGCGCAGGTCGACGTCGGGGTGGTGGTTCTGTTCTTCGGCGATCTCGGCCACGCGTTGCACGAAAGCGACTGCTTCGGTGAAGCTCGGCGCTTTGATGGCGGTTTCGAGGCGGCCGCGCACCACGCGCCACCCGGTAAGTTGCTGCTGTGTCATGGCCTCAGTGTCTCAGCCGGGCGCGGACAGAGTCGAGGGTTCGTGGGAGAACTACGATGCAGGTATGCGGAATTGGGTGAATCAGGGCGAATCCCTGGGCGCGGAAGCCGATCTGGACTACTCCTACCGGCTGTTGCGCGCGGTGCAGTCGGGAGTGTTAGAAGCGCCGCTGATCCGGGTGTACCGCCCGGAGCCCACCGTGTCTTTCGGACAGCAAGACACCCGGATGCCCGGTTTTGCGGCGGCGCAGGACCGGGCGCGTGAGCACGGGTTTGTGCCGGCGGTGCGGCGGGCCGGCGGCCGGGCGGCGGCCTATCACCGCGGCAGCTTGGTGGTGGATCATTGCTTCCCGGTGGCTGACGGAGACGATTCGTTCTCCGGGTTCCGCGAGCGCTTCGAGCACTATGCGGACCGATTCGCTGCGCTGTTACGCCGTCTGGGAGCCGACGCGAGGGTGGGCGAAATTCCGGGTGAGTACTGCCCCGGCGAGTTTTCGGTGCATGCGCGACGGTCCAGGTCCAACGGCAAGATCAAAATCATCGGCACCGCCCAACGCGTCACGAAGGGGGCCTGGCTGTTTTCGTCGTCGCTGGTGATAGAAGATTCTGCCCCGATCCGCGCGGTGCTCACCGACGTGTACGACGCTCTGGAACTGGAGTTGAATCCGGCCACCGCTGGCGCGGCCGACGATGCGGCTGAAGGGATCACGGTGGAGTCGGTGGTCGAGGCGCTGCTGGCCGATGAACTCGCCGAGGCGCACCTGGTGCCGGAGCCCGAGCCCGGGCTGCACACCCTGGACTTCGCCGAGCTGCTCGACCGGGTGCCGCGCGATCTCACACAGGAGGTGGAGAGATGAGTCGGATTCCCTCTCTGCTACCCGGCCGCGAAGACGAGGCCGCCCGGGACCTGGGCTGAGGCGTCAGTTCCGCGGGGTGGTCAGCGTCTCTCCGAAGTGGGCGCGACAGAACTCCTTGAGCCGGGCAGCGAGCTGGCGCAAGGTGGCATCCGCGTGATGGTCGTGGCGCCAGGTGGCAAACAATTCCACCCGCAGGTCTTGATCGTTGGCGCGCACCTGCAGCGGCACCAGATCGAACCAGGGGTCATCCGAGAGCACCGCCACCCCGCGTCCAGCGGCGGCAAGCGCCTGGGCCACCCGACCGTGCTGGGTTTCCACCACCCGGCGCGGCACCAGCCCGGCCACTTCAAGGGCACTGTCAAGCAGATTCCGCGCCCGGAACGAGGTGGAGGGCACCAGCAGGGTTTCGGACACCAGATCCTTCAGTCCCACCGTGCTGCGCCCGGACCAGCGGTGCCCTGGCGGGACATAGGCCCACACCGGCAGGGCGGCGATCGGCACCGAGCGCACGCCGGTGCGGGGGCGGCGGGCGCTGACGATCAGGTCCACGATCGGCAGGAGCCGGTCCAGGTCCGGAGCGCTGACCACCTCGCTGATGGAGGGCACCGGGTCGTCGTCGTCGAAGGTGGCCACGAACGGGGCGACGACGTCGATCAGGGTGGTTTCCGGGGCGGCGATGGAGATGGTGCTGAGCCGCCCCTCCACCAACTGCTGGGCCACCCTGCGGGCATGCTCCAGCTTCTGCAGCACCGCACGGGCGGCCTTGAGAAATTCCGTGCCCTCCGAGGTCAGAATCAGCCTCGAACCGGACCGGCGGAACAGTTCCAGCCCCGACGTGCGCTCCAACTGACGAATCTGTCGAGACAGGGCCGGCTGGGTGATTCCCAGCTCGGTGGCGGCTGAGGAGACGGTGCCCTCATCGACCACCGCCACGAACGAGCGAAGCAAACGTGAATCCATAACCGTAGAGCATACGCTGCCACACATATCGGCATTGGACAGTACCCAAGGGCATTAGTCAGGATCAGGGGTAAGAGAGATCACTTTTCGAACCCAGGAGTACCACCGTGCCCGTTGCCGCCCCCTCGTCCGCTCTCCCCCAGAGCCGCTCCCTGTTGACCACGCTGCCGGGCCCGCGCGCCCAGGAACTGCTGGAGCGCCAGCGCCAGGTGGTCCCCGCCGGGGTGGCCTCCACCATGCCGACCTTCGCAGTGCGCGCCGAGGGCGGGATCGTTGAGGATGTCGACGGAAATCGCCTGATTGACTTGGGGTCCGGCATCGCGGTGACCTCGGTAGGCGCTTCCGCTCCGCGCGTCGTCGCCGGCGTGCAGCAACAGGTCGAGCAGTTCACCCACACCTGCTTCATGGTCACCCCCTACGAAGGCTACGTGGCCGTGGCCGAAAAACTGGCCGACCTGACCCCGGTCCCCGGACCGCAGCGTACCGCCCTGTTCAACTCCGGCGCCGAAGCCGTGGAGAACGCCGTGAAGGTGGCACGCGCCTACACCGGCAAGCAGGCTATCGCAGCCTTTGATCACGCCTACCACGGTCGCACCAGCCTGACCATGGCACTGACCGCGAAGAACAAGCCCTACAAGAACGGGTTTGGCCCGTTCTCCCCCGAGATTTACCGGGTGGCCGGTTCCTACCCGCTGCGCGATGGCCTCAGCGGCGCCGAGGCAGCAGCCCGCGCCATTCACCAGCTGGACCGACAGATCGGCGCTAACAACCTGGCCGCCGTGATCATGGAGCCCATCCAGGGCGAGGGCGGTTTCATCGTGCCCGCCCCCGGCTTCCTCGCGGAGATCACCCGTTGGTGCCGCGAGAATGACGTACTGTTCATCGCCGACGAGATCCAGACCGGTTTCGCCCGCACCGGGCAGTGGTTCGCCTCCGAGTTCGAGGACATCCAGCCCGATCTGATCACCACCGCCAAGGGCATCGCCGGCGGCATGCCGCTCTCCGCCGTGACCGGCCGCGCCGAGATCATGGACGCGGCCCTGCCCGGCGGTCTGGGCGGGACCTACGGCGGCAACCCGGTGGCCTGTGCTGCCGCCCTGGGCGCCATCGAGACCATCATGGAGGACGGCCTGCTCGGCCGCGCCCGCGAGATTGAGCACGTGATCGTGGAGCACCTGACCTCCGTGCAGCGCAATGACGCGCGCATCGCCGAGGTCCGCGGCCGCGGCGCGATGGTCGCCTTTGAACTCATCAACCCCACGACCGGCGCTCCGGACGCCGCGCTGACCGGCGCGGTGGCTCAGGCCGCTCGCGACCAAGGCGTCATCACCCTGACCTGCGGTACCGATGGCAACGTGATCCGTTTGCTGCCTCCCCTCACCATTTCCAACGAGCTGCTGCGCGAAGGGCTCACCGTCATCACCGACGCCCTTGCAGCGACTACCATTTGACATCTTGATCGGCCCACCCCTGGGCCCCTCCGAGAGGACCTGTACATGACAACGACGATGGAGCAGCAGACTCACCACGCCGGTGAATTCAAGCGCAGCGTCAGCAAGGCCGGAATCTTCTTCCTCGGCTTCGGTTCCATGATCGGCTTCGGCTGGATCGTGCTCACCGGCGGCTGGATCGAAGACGCCGGCGCCGGCGGCGCGATCATCGCGTTCCTGATCGGCGGGGCGATCATGGCATTGGTCGGGTTGGTCTATGGCGAGCTGGCCTCCGCCCTGCCCTTCGCCGGCGGCGAGCACAACTATCTGATGCGTGGCATGGGGCCGCGCATGGCTCTGATTGGCTCTTGGGGCATCATCGGCGGGTACATCACCGTCTCGATGTTCCAGTCGGTGGCGGTGCCGCGCGCGGCGACCTACCTGTTCCCGCAGCTGCAGCAGATCCCCATGTACGAGGTGGCCGGTGAACCGGTGTTCCTCACGTGGGCGCTCATCGGCGCGGTGACCTCCGTCCTCTTGACCTGGCTGAATATCCGGGGCATAAAGAACTCGTCGCTGTTCCAGAACTCGGTGGTGATGTTCCTGATCATCGTCGCCCTGGTGATGGCCGTGGCCACCGTGTTCGGAGGCAAGGTCGAGAACGTGGAGCCCTTCTTCACCGGCGGCTCGGTGGGCATCGTTGCGGTGCTCGTGGTGGTGCCCTTCCTGTTCATCGGCTTCGACGTCATCCCCCAGTCGGCGGAGGAAGCCAACGTCTCCCCGCGAGCACTGGGCAAGCTGATTGTGCTCTCCGTGGTGATGGCGACGATCTTCTACATGTTGATCGTGACCACCACCTCCCTGGCGGCACCGACCAGCGAGATCATCAACTTCGACCTCGCCACCGGCGACGCCCTGGCCTACATGCTCGGCCACGCCTTCTGGGGCAAGCTCGTCATCGCCGGCGGTCTGGCCGGTGTGGTGACCACGTGGAACGCGTTCATGATCGGCGCCTCTCGCCTGCTGTGGGCGATGGCGAAATCCGGCATGATCCCCGCCTGGTTCGGCGTGATGCACCCGAAGAACGCGACCCCGGTCAACGCGCTGCTCTTCGTGGGCGCGCTGACCACCGTGGCCCCGTTCTTCGGACTGGCCATGCTGGACTGGGCGGTGGAGGCCGGCGGCCCGAGCATCGTGCTGACCTACATGATGGTGGCCATCGTGTTCCTGGTGCTGCGCCGCCGTGAACCAGGCCTGGATCGTCCGATGCGCGTCGGCCGCCCAGGCAACGAGTGGACCGGACGCATCGTGGGTGTGCTGGCTGTGGTGTCGACCGCGGGCATGCTGGTCCTCTACCTGCCAGGTCTGCCGGCCTTCATGGCACCGGAGTCGTGGCTGATTTTGGCCGGCTGGTGGATCCTGGGCATGCTGTTCGTGCTCAAGCTCCCGTCCGGCATCAAGGCTGGCCCCGGTGCCGAGGAGCGGTTGCTGGCAGCCTTGGCCTCGCGACGCCAGAAGTAGTAGCGGCCACCCGCTACCCCTCTACCCTAGCGGCGCTCGGTCTTCACGATCGGGCGCCGTTGCGGTTAAATGGCGCTCGCAGGAGAATCCTCACCTGTCCGGAATACCCCAAGGGGTATAATTTGTTAGCACCACGAACACCTAATAAACCTCGACAACAGCACATCAGGAGCGCACATGGCCGTCGGCAACGCAGAAGCTCAACGAAAGATCATCAATCGGCTGAAGCGAGCGCGCGGTCAGCTGGATGGCGTGATCAGCTCAGCGGAGAGCGGCGGGAACTGCCGCGACGTCGTCACCCAGCTCTCGGCCGTGTCCTCGGCCTTGGACCGTGCCGGATTCGCGATCATTGCAACAGCTATGAAGGATTGCATCGCCGACCCCGAGGGCACGAACCGAGAGGACAACATCACCGCGGAAGAGCTAGAAAAACTCTTCCTTACGCTGTCCTGACCCATACTCAACACACCCCCTCCTCCTGCACGGGCACCTCGAGCGCCTGAGCGGAAGGAGGGGGTTCTCCGTTGCACCTGGAATCATCCTGCCCCGACCCTATTCGAACCGAACTTGCAAATACCCCCATGGGTATGTCACGCTATCAATACCCCCGGGGGTATCTTCGGGCTAGGACATCAGGAAGGATCAGCCGTGCTACTTGAACGGATTTATGACGAGGACCTCGCTCAAGCCAGCTACTTCATCGGTTGCCAGGCACGGGGCGAAGCAATCGTCGTCGATGCACGCCGCGACATCACCGACTACCTCGACCTTGCCGAGCAACAGGGCATGCGGATCGTCGCGGTCACCGAAACCCACATCCACGCGGACTATCTCTCCGGCACTCGCGAATTGGCCGCAGCTACGGGCGCCGAGATCTACGTCTCCGGCGAGGGCGGCGCAGACTGGCAGTACGGGTTCGACGCGCATCGCCTCTATGACGGCAGCAGCATCACGCTCGGCAACATCACCGTCCAGGCGCGCCACACTCCCGGACACACCCCCGAGCATCTGATTTTCCTCATCACCGACGGCGCCTTTGCCGACGAACCTGGCTACATGATCTCCGGAGACTTCGTGTTCGCAGGTGACCTGGGCCGTCCCGATCTGCTCGATGAAGCCGCGGGCGGCGTCGACACCCGATTCGAAGGTGCCCGTCAGCTTTTCAAAAGCCTCCAGGAGGTGTTCCTGCCCCTGCCCGACCACCTCCAGGTCTACCCGGGCCACGGTTCGGGCAGCGCCTGCGGCAAGGCTCTGGGGGCGCTGCCCTCCACCACCGTCGGATACGAGCGCAGGCACGCATGGTGGGGCACGTACCTGGCGGACAACGATGAGAAAGGCTTCATTGACGAGCTCCTCGACGGCCAACCCGATGCTCACGCCTACTTCGGACGGATGAAGAAGGAGAACCGCGAAGGCCCCGCCCTCCTCGGCAAACGCGAGGCACTGTCCGAACTCCCCATCGAACAGGTCCGCGCCCAGCTGCAGCGCGACGCGATCACCTTCGTCGACACCCGCTCACCCGCTGAGGTACACCAGGGCACCGTGGCCGGTTCCCTCAACATCCCGCACGGATCCAAAACAGTCACCTATGCAGCGTGGGCATACAACCCCGAGACTGATGATCGGCCGCTCGTCCTGTTGGCCCCGAATCAAGAAACCGCCCAGTCCATCGCAGACAGCCTACTGCGCGTCGGCATCGATCAGACCAGCGGCTACGTCACCACGATCGACGGATTACCTGAATTCGTGCCGCCAACCATCGCTGTCGAGAACCTCGAGGACGTCGACAGGGCCGCCCTCCTGGATGTGCGCCAACGCGGCGAATTCGCGGCGGGCCATATCCCCGGTGCGAAGCAACTCAGCGCAGCACGCGTCCTGTGGCATCAGGACCAGTTGCCAGCGTCCGGCCCCATCGTGACGTACTGCCAATCCGGCATGCGCAACACCGTGGCGGCCAGCGCTCTGCGTCGAGCCGGCCACGACATCATCGAACTCGAAGGCAGCTACAACGCCTGGATTGCCCAGAACTCCACCCCGACCACGTGAAAGCAGAATCCATGAACAACAGTCAGCGCCCCACCCAACTCCCCTCCGTGTCGACCATCTCCGCAAAGGAACTGGTCGAATGGCGCAACCAGCACCCAGACGTGACGATTATCGACGTCCGCTCACCCGCAGAGTTCGAGTCAGCGCACATCCATGGCTCCTACAACGTCCCGCTGGATTCCCTCGCCGAGCACAGCACCGTGCTGGCCGACCGTATCGGGCCGCGAGCTGTGCTGGTCTGCCAGTCGGGCCACCGCGCCACTCAGGCGCAGCAGCGCCTCGCCGCGGCTGGCCTGAACACCGCCACCGTGCTGACCGGCGGGGTCCCTGCCTTCGAAACGGCGGGAGGCACCGTGGTGCGTGGGGCTCAGCGGTGGGGCATCGAACGGCAAGTGCGTTTCACAGCCGGCTCCCTCATCCTGATCAGCTTGCTCCTGGCTTTAATCTGGCCGTGGTCCCAGGTGGTCGCCTTCGGCGTCAGCGCCGGGCTGATCATCGCCGCACTGACCGATTCCTGCCTGATGGGTCGCGTCCTCTCATCGATGCCATGGAACAAGGTCAAGGCCAGCCCCAGCACGAAAGAGATGATCGAGTCCATCCCCATCGCTTCGAGTCGACTATGACACTCACGCTGATTGTCACCCTGGTTCTCGCGGGCCTCGTAGGCCTGAGCCTCGGGACACTGGGGGGTGGAGGCTCGATTCTCACCGTGCCGCTGCTGACCTATGTCGCTGGCATGCCAGCACGTGAAGCCATTGCGGCCTCTCTGTTCGTTGTCGGCATCACCTCGCTGTCCAGCCTGACCATCCACGCACGTCATCAGCGGGTGCGCTGGCGCACCGGAATCATCTTCGGAGCCGCCGGAATGGTAGGCGCTTTCGGCGGCGGGCTGATCGGTGGGCGTCTTCCTGGGACCGTGCTACTCGTGGCATTCGCCCTGATGATGATCGCTACCGCCACCGCAATGATCCTCAAGAAAAGTCGCACCAGCGACGCCCATGATGACGACAACCGGGCGACGGAGCCGATAAGGCAGCAGGACGCGACGCGCACGATCCCGGTCGTTCGCACCATCATCGACGGCGCGTTCGTCGGATTCGTCACAGGCATCGTCGGCGCCGGAGGAGGCTTTCTCATCGTGCCCGCGCTGGTCTTGCTGGGCGGGCTGAGCATGCCGGTGGCGGTGGGGACGTCACTGCTGGTCATCGCGATGAAGTCTTTCGCCGGCCTGGCGGGGTATCTCACCTCGGTGAGCCTGGATTGGCCACTGGTGCTCTCAGTGACCGTGATCGCCGTGGCCGGGGCGCTCATCGGGTCCAAGCTCTCCGGACGCGTCCCCGCGCAGACGCTACAGAAAGTCTTCGGAATTTTCGTACTGGTCACCGGAGGCCTGATTCTGGCTTCTGAGCTACCTCTAGCCGGGGCCATCGGGGTGGGCGTCGTTGCCGTGGTCGCCCTCGCCTCGTTCGCTGTCTGCCGCTTCACATCGATCGGCTGCCGTCTACCTAGACGGAGTATCAACTAGAACCGAACGGAACACCAGCCCACTGATCCAGAGAATCACGAAGAAGGGAAGAATCAACCATGTGCAGAGCAGCGAAGTGCAAAGAATGCGGAAGAACCACGTGGGCCGGGTGCGGCCAACACATCACCGAGGTCAAGCGATCCGTTCCCCCCGGGCAGTGGTGCCCCGGGCACGAACAGAGGGATGGCCACTCCGCAAAGAAAGGCCTCCTCGCCCGGCTCTTCGGCCGGTGATAAATGCGGAAAGAGGTCAAGGCCCCGGGCGCAGGCGATCTCACGCCGACAGGAAGACCCTCACCTCGTTCGACGAGCTCCATGACGAGCTGACTCACGGGTCCCCTGCGGGCTCAAGGCTACAATCACTACATGCCTACCCACGATCGCCCAGACAGCGAGCCGGGCTGGCGTGTCCACGATCTTCTCTCCAATGATCCCGATGGCCGATACATTGACCACACGTCACTCAGCCAGACGGACCGAGCCGAGATCGATGACATCATGGCCTCACTCGTGGCTCTGCGCGAGGCCGAAGCCGAGCTCTCAGCCGCTAGCCAACGCTACATGCGGCTGAACGCCACGGACATGAAGGCCATCCACTACCTGATCGCCGCTGACCATCAGGGTGAAATCGCCACCGCAGCCACACTGCGGGCACACTTGGGCCTGTCATCAGGCGCGACCACGAAGTTGCTCGACCGCCTGGAGTCGGCCGGCCATCTGCAAAGGAAGCCGCACCCGGATGACCGCCGCGCAGTGACCTTTACCGTGACGAACAGCACCCGCGAGATTGCCATGGAAACCATCGGTCGACAGCAGTTCGGAAGAGTCCGTGCTGCGGCTTCGCTCACCAGCCCCGAGCGGATCGCGGTGCGTCGATTTCTCGATGAGATGGCCCGCGCCCTCGCTCCGCGGGAGTCAGAATGGACGAAGAAGAACACGCGAAACAGTTAACTAGGAACGTTGCTCACTCGGTGAGATACTTTCCTGGTGACTACTTCTTCCTCGTCCTCGCGGCCGCCGCTCCTGACCAGACTCATCATCCCGCTGGCCCTGGTCCTCACATGGTTGGCAGTCTTCGGCGTTGGCGGGGCCAGCTTCGGCTCCATCAGTGACGTCGCCGATGACGACCGTTCATCCGCCCTTCCAGCCAGCGCCGAGTCGACGCAAGTCCAGAATCAGATCGAACGCTTCACGGACAGCGACTCGATTCCGGCGATCATCATCGTGGAACGCGAGAATGGTCTGCAATCCTCAGATCGCGACGCCGTCGAAAAACTAGGGGACGAGGCACAGACGGTCATTCCTGGGGCCGAGAGATCACCTCTCGTGGTCTCCGATGATGGCCGTGCAGCGCAGCTGATCGTCTTGCTCCCGGAGGACGTCGAGGTCGGTGAGGCAGTCACCGCGCTGGAAGTTCAAGCAGCCGAGATTCTCCCAGCTGATCTGAGTTCCTGGGTGAGCGGCCCCGCGGGCTTCACTGCAGACCTGCAGTCAGCCTTCGCCGGCATCGACGGCCTCCTGCTCATCGTCGCACTGGCAGTCGTCTTCGTGATCCTTGTCGCGGTCTACCGCTCTCCGTTGTTGCCCGTGCTCGTCCTGCTGAGTTCGATGACCGCGCTGGCCGCCGCGGTCTTCGTTAATGTTCTGCTAGCGCGTGCAGACCTGGTATCGATCAACGGACAAGTCCAGGGGATTCTCTTCATTCTGGTCATCGGTGCGGCCACCGACTACTCACTTCTGTACATCGCGCGATTCCGTGAAGAGCTCCGCGACAACGAGTCGGCGGCGCGAGCAGCCTTTGCGGCGGCCCGCGGCGTCATGGAGCCGATCAGCGCGTCAGGGGGAACCGTGATCGTCGGCCTCCTCTGCCTTCTCCTGTCAGACCTGGCCTCCAACGCCGCACTCGGTCCAGTCGCATCCGTAGGCATCGTCTGTGCCATGCTGACGTCGCTGACCTTTTTGCCCGCCATGCTGGCCATGGTGGGACGCGCCGCATTCTGGCCTCGCATCCCCCGCGCCGATAGCCCCCATCCCGCACTCACCGGACCGGAAGCACGCGGCCTGTGGGCGAAGGTCGGGCGCCTCGTCGCGGCAGCGCCCCGGAGGGTGGCAGCCGTCGTCCTCACCTTCCTGGTGGTCGGATGTGCCGGGTTGCTGACGTTACAGGCAAATGGCGTGCCCCAGAACGAGTTCGTGCTCGGAGAGAGCCAAGCCCGAGATGGCCAAGAGGCCATCGACCGTCACTTTCCCGGCGGCTCGGGCACACCCACGTACGTTCTGGCACCGGAGTCCGGGCGCGCCGACGTGGCTCGGATCATCACAGAGACGGAGGGCGTTGACTCCATCGAACTGATCGCCCAAGACTCACCCTCGGGAACACTTCCGGTGGATTCCGAGGGTGAAGTGCCACCGGAGATGGCTCAAGGACCGTTCGCCGGGATCGAACCCTCGGTCGTCGATTCATCCCTGCTTTTCTCCGTCACCTTGGACGCTCCGGCCGACTCCGCGGAGGCAGAGCGCGTAGTGCAGGAATTGAGGGAGTCGTTGGGCGATCTGGATGCCCTCGTCGGCGGGTCTACTGCAGTCGATCTCGACACAAACCAAACCTCGATCGAGGACCGTACCCTGATCATCCCCATCGTGCTCATCGCGATCACCATCATGCTGGCCCTGCTGTTGCGCTCGCTGGTTGCGCCACTGGTATTGCTTGCCACGACAGTGCTGAGCTTCGGCACCGCACTGGGCCTGAGCGCCCTGATCTTCCAGCTCATCGGCCAACCCAATTCGGATCCCTCGGTGCCGCTGTACGCCTTCGTCTTCCTGGTGGCGCTGGGGATCGACTACAACATCTTCCTGATGACGCGTATTCGCGAGGAATCCCTGGTCCATGGAACTCGGGAAGGGACTCTGCGCGGGCTCTCGGTCACAGGTGGGGTCATCACCTCGGCCGGTGTCGTGCTGGCAGCCACGTTCGCGGCGCTGGTCGTTATTCCGATTCAGTTCCTTCTCCAGCTGGCCATCATCGTCGCGCTGGGTGTGCTCATCGACGCGCTCATTGTCCGGTCGTTCCTCGTCCCCGCACTGACCATTGCGATGGGCGACCGGATATGGTGGCCCGCGAAGATCGCGCGGCTGGGGCCTGCCCGTGCCGCTAATTCGGACGCGAAGCCCTCGACGCCGGAGAAGGTGGCCGGCCGGGTCTAAGTTATGTGCGGGGCGCTCGCTTTCGCTCCGGGCCGCCATTGCCTCACTGCCACACTCCGGAGGCGCCGCGGCGATGGGAGCCCAGCAGGTGGGTGTCCACGATGCCGATGGCTTCCATCAGCGCGAACATGGTGGTGGGACCGACAAAGCGGAAACCCTTCTTCCGCAGGGCTTTGGACAGCGCCACGGATTCCGCCGACTGGGTGGGGATGTCTTCGATGGTGCGCGGCTGCGGGGTGGTCTCGGGTTGGAAGGACCAGACGAAGTCGGCGAGCCCGCCGTCCTCGCGCAGGGCGAGGGTGGCCTGGGCGTTGTTGATGGTGGCCAGGATTTTCGCCCGGTTCCGCACGATGCCGGCGTCTCCGAGAAGCCGGACGACGTCGTCGTCACCAAATTTCGCCACCGCATCCGGGTCGAACTCGGCGAAGGCGGCGCGGAAATTTTCACGCTTGCGCAGGATGGTGGCCCAGGACAGTCCCGATTGGAATGCTTCGAGGCTGATGCGTTCGAAGACGCCGTGCTCGTCACGGACGGGCATGCCCCATTCGGTGTCATAGTAGGTCTGCATCAGCTCAGAAGATGTGGCCCAGACCGGGCGGGCCAGTCCGTCGTCGCCGATGATGATGCCGGTGTCTGCCATGGTCTTGAGGCTCCTTAGGTGCTGAGTCCGGTCTCGCGCAGGGTGATGTTGATCCGGCCGGTGTCGAGGCCGCAGTGTGCGGGGGCGGTACCCGGGTACACCTGGGTGACGCCGTGATAGGCCAGCCGGGAGGGACCGCCGAAGACGAAGAGGTCGCCGGAGCGCAGCTCGAGGTCTTGGTAAGGCTTGTTGCGGTTTTCCGTGTTGCCGAAGCGGAAGCGGCACGTGTCGCCGAGGGACAGGGAGACCACGGGGGCTCGCGACTTTTCGTCACGGTCTTGGTGCATCCCCATGTGGGCGTGTTCGTCGTAGTAATTCGCCAGGGCGGCATCTGGTTGGTAGTGCGCGGCCGCAGCGGCGTCCCCTGTGGCCTCGGCGATCGCTTTTTGGCCAAGGCGGATCAGCCAGTCGGGGAAGTCCAGCACCCGGTTGCCGTTCACGTCGACGGCGTCGCGCGTGTATTGGTAGGGGCGCCAGTGCCAGCCGAGACAGACGGTTTTCACGCTCATCTCGTGGCCGCGAACGAGTGCTCCGCGCGGGGGCACCGGGCCCTGGGCCCACTCGAAGAATCGGTGCACCAACCAGCGTTGCTGTTCGGCGGTGAGCCAGCCCGGCAGGTAGTGGGCGCCCTCAGGGAGCTCGGGAACCGGTGGCGGGATGTCGGCGTCGTCGAAGAGGGAATTCATGCGGCGGATTCCAGGTCGAGCAGAGCGGTTTTGGCGTCGAGGCCGCCGAGGTAACCGCCGAGGCCGCCGTCGCTGCGCAGCACCCGGTGGCAGGGCAGCAGGATGGGGAGCGGGTTGGTGGCACAGGCGGTGCCGACGGCGCGCACTGCGGTGGGGCGGCCGACCAGCTCGGCCACGGCTTTGTAGGTGGCGGTGCGGCCGTAGCCGATCTCGGGCAGGTGCTGTTGCACGGACTGACGGAATCCGCTGGAGAGCCGGTAGTCCAGGGGCACGTCGAAGGTGCGGCGCTGCCCGGCGAAATATTCGCGCAGCTGGGTGGTGGCGGCGGCTAGGGGTTCCGGGGCGCGCAGGATGTTCGGGCCGATACGGGCGGCCAAACTATCCAGCACGGTGTCGAAATCCTCAGATTCAAAAGCGACCCGGACCACGCCGTGCGCGGTGGCGGCGACGAGCAGGGTGCCGATGGGGGTGGTGGTGAGGTCGTAGCTGACGTCGAGCTCGCCAGACTGCTCGGCGGCGGCGGCCAGGCGGTGACGCAAGCGGCTGAGGTCGGCGTCGCTGACCGGGAAGAGTGTTGCGGTGTCGTCGGTCATCTCGGGTCCTCCTGGGTCGTGTCGTGCTGCGGGGCGTAGACCGCGCGCAGTCGAGTCAGCCCGTCGGCGGCGGCGCGTCGAACTGCGGCGGGGGTGCTGCCGGTGAGTTCGGCGGTCTCGGTGTGCTTCAGCCCACCGAGGTAGTGGTACGCCAGGGCTTCCCGTTGGCGCAGCGGCAGGGCGGCGACGGCGCCCCAGAGTTCGTCGTCGTAGTGAGGAAATTCAGTGGCGTGCTGAGCTTGGTGAGAGCGTCGAGGCTGGGACAGCTCCTCGACCGGGATCGGACTCCGGCCTCGAGCGCGGTGCGCGTCAATGCACTTGCGCTGGGCGATGCGCACCAGCCAGGCCTCGACGTTGGCGGTGCTGTCGAGATCCGGCCAGGCCCGCAGTGCACCCAGGAAGGTCTCCTGCCAGGCGTCGTCGGCGTCGGCGGTGGGCCCGAGCATCGCGCGGCAGACCCGCAGCACGGTGGCTCCGTGCTGCTCGACGGCTCTCTCAAACGGCTCATTCATCCTCATCACACGGTAGACGACGCCAAGACGAGAAACGTGAGTATCCACAGGAAAATCACTTTCTGTGCGGCAGAAGCCGACGAGGTGCGGCCGACCATGCCGTCCGCCCTTACAAGAGGACGAATCCGATGATCCCGGCACCGATGACCGCAGCCCAGGCGGGCAGCTTCCAGTGGACCTGGGCGATGAACACCGCGACGGCCAGTGCAAGGGTCGCCGGTGAGGTAATGCCCTGGGTGAAGACCGGATCGTAGAGGGCCGCGGCCAGGACACCGACCACGGAGGCGTTGATCCCCAGCAGTGCCCGCCGCGCGATCCGCGAATGGCGCAGCCGCTCCCAGAACGGCAACGCACCCACGACGAGCAGAGTGGCGGGCAGGAATACCGCGACCAGGGCGATGGCGGCCCCAGCCCATTCGGTGACCTCGGCGGAGCTTGAAGCACCGAGGAAGGCAGCGAAGGTAAACAACGGACCCGGCACGGCCTGGGCGGCTCCGTAGCCGGCGAGGAAGGTCCCGCCGTCGACCAGACCGGTGTGCACCGTCTCGGCTTCCAACAGCGGCAGCACCACGTGGCCACCGCCAAAGACCAGAGCACCGGCCCGGTAAAACAGATCGGCCAACTCGAGACCAGGATGGGCTGTCAGCGCGGCGAGGACCGGGAACGCCACCAGCAACAACGCGAACAGCCCCAAGCAGAGGGCGCCGATCGTGCGGGAGACCCCGATCTCGAGATGCTCGCGACGCCCGCCCTCGGTCGTCTCGGCTCGCAACCAGGTCAATCCGAGAAGACCCCCCATGACGATCGCGCCAATCTGGGCTAGGGGGTGGCCTACGAGCAGGATCGCAATCATCGCCGCGGCGGCGATACTTGCCCTTTTCGCATCGGGTGTCAGAGATTTGGCCATGCCGAGCACGGCCTGGGCGACCACGGCGACGGCGGCCGCTTTCAGCCCATCCAGCCATCCTGTCCCCGCAGCGTCGCCGAAAGAGGCCATGCCATAGGCGAAGGCCACCAGCACGATGGCCGAGGGCATCGTGAACGCGAACCAGGCCGCGAACAGCCCGCCCATCCCGGCGCGTTGGAGACCGATGGCCATTCCCACCTGGCTCGATGCCGGCCCGGGCAGGAATTGGCACAGCGCCACCAGATCGGCGTAGACCGCATCACTGAGCCACTTGCGCCGTTGTACGAATGCCTCACGAAAGTACCCCAGATGCGCGACCGGCCCACCGAAGGAGGTCAGCCCGAGCCGCAGGAACACCCAGAACACTTCTGCGACCGAGCCCGCATGTTGACCGCCGCGACCTTCGGGCCCTGTTGATTCGTTCATCGGCACCATCCTGATCAGCCAGATTTCACTCAGTCATACAGTCAGCAAGTGAACATTGAGTGACAAGGGGCGTCCCTACACCTCGGAGTATCGTCTGCCAGGTCAAACGTGTTCCAGGCGATCACGCCAGCAGCCAGGGCGGCGACGTTCATGCGCGTAGGCGATGACCACAAGCTCGCCGTCTTTCACGCAAAAGATGAGATGGTACGGAGGCGCGCCGTCGGATGTTGGCGCCGCAGCAGCATCAGCGCCCGCGGCAATCTCACGCTCGTCAGGATCGAGCAGCTTGCCCGCCTCGATATAGTCCGCCCGTCTCGGAGTCCACCAAGACCCGTGGAACACCGATGCCTCAACTCTCAACGCCATGGCAGGAGACTGAGAGCTGAGGCATCGGTACTACGGTGGGCCCTGCGGGACTCGAACCCGCGACCAGCGGATTAAAAGTCCGATGCTCTACCAACTGAGCTAAAGGCCCGGTGGCCAAAAACGGCCGACCACCATGGTAGCGCACTGTCACGTTGCTCGGGAACGAAATGCACGGTGTCGGTGTTGCAGGTAGGGTCTGTGGTGCCCATCGAAAGGACCGTGCTTGAGTCACACCCGCTTCCACCGCCCCCGGCTGTACCCGCCGCAGAGCTTCGAACCCATCCCTTCAGGACCGGACCCCGAGATAGTCTCGGCGGCTGCCGCGCGCCTGGCGCACGCCTTGGTGAGTACCGCACATAACGAGCGAGATCGGCGCCATGCCGCACAACAACGCCCTGGACAAGACACCCCGACCACCGAGACACCCGACCACGTCGGCACCTTAGTGGATTTGGTGGAGGAAATCGGACTCGACACCATCGCTCAGCTCTGGTCCGATGCTCCTGCCGTCTCACTGGGCGGAGCACTCTGGCGACTGTACGCTCTGCGCACGGCCACGCAGCGCAACGGTGAACTCTGGGCGCGCTGGTATCGTGCCGGATTCGACGCCCAGGTGGCCCGCGCTATTGCTGGCGTCGTCGAACCCCCGGGGGCGCTCGAGCTGGAGCAGTTGACCGAGCAGATTCTCACCGGCGTCTACGACGGCGATTTCGCCACCGCCCTGGAACGAGCCGGAGCATATTGTCGTGTCACCTCGTTGGGCCAGGCCCATCATGCAGAGTCGCTGGAACAATCCAGTCCTGACCGATCACGAGATCTGTTGAATCGCGCCCGCCGTCTGCTGGGAACCGCCGAAGAATTGGAAGCATCCGCGAGCGCCTGGCGCAACGGCACCCTCGACTAAACCGGCACCTCACCGGTACGAAAAATTCGCACGGTCCGGCTGTTTACTTTGCGGCGGTATCCTGCACTCGATGAACTTCTCGTTTTCGCGCTTGTTGACTCCCGAGACCACCGGTTTGGACCATCTCGGGACGCTTGCTGACCTCATCAGCGAGTCCGTTGATCACCTCGGTCAGCTCATGGGTGCTGACCAAACATCAGCCGAACAGATCGAAACCCGGCTCGGCACCTTGGAAACCACTGCCTCCACCACGCATATGGCGTTGATGACCTCGCTGCGATCAGCTTTTATCACTCCGCTGCCACGAGAAGACCTCTACACCCTCTCCAGCTGGATGTCCCTGGTGGTCGGGCACGTGGCCACCACCGGGTTCGTGATCCGCAGCACCCAGCAGGTCAAGCTCACTGGCGACGCCATGGATCTGCTCGAAGTGCTCGGCCAGCAAGCGCGGCTGACCCAGCGCGCCTGCTCGCAGCTTCAAGAGTTCAATGATCTGGAGGAGACCTGGCTGGAGATGACCCGCCTATCTCGACGCTGCGAGCGGCTGGTCACGGCCTGGGTGTTGCAAGACGTCGAAGAATCCATGCCGCGCGCTTATCGCGGCCGCCGCGAGATCGCCCATTCCCTCGAGAAGACGCTGAACGCCTGGCGGCAGATGATCGTTCACCTCGGTGGGGTGCTGGTGCGGGAGTCATAGGCGGTGGAGCCGGGAACTCTCATTCTCTTTATTGCGGTCCTGATGGCCTCCAGTGCCTTCACCATGATCGCTGGCGGCCACGATGCCCCCAACGCCATCGCCCTACCCGTGCGTGCTCGCGCGCTGACTCCCCGCACCGCGCTGCTTCTGGCCGCACTGCTCAACGTGCTCGGCGTGGTGGTCGGATCCCTGATGATGGCTCATGTGGGCCGCGAATTTCTGGCCATTGTTCCCCACGGCCCCGCTGGGCTGATGGTGTTGCTGGCCGCGCTGATCACCGCCTTCAGTTGGGACGCGCTCACCTGGTGGCGCGGCGTGCCCACCTCGTCCTCCCATGCGCTGGCTGCGGGAGTGATCGGCGGCGGGGTAGCGCTGTTGAGCACCGACGTCGTTGAGATCGCCGCCCAGGAGATCACCACGGCCACCCTGTTCCTGCTGATTGCGTTGGTGCTCTCGCCACTCATCGCACTCAGCATGGCTTGGTTGCTGGTATTCCCTGCACTGTGGTGGACGCGAGACGCGTCCCCCGGCGTGGTCAACACCCCGGCGCGGATGGCGCTGTCCGTGACGGCAGCCGGCAACGCTTTTGGCCACGGGCTCCAATTCGGCCAACGCATGTACCTGGTGCTGGCCATCGCGGTTTCCGCGGCCGGAATCGAGCTGGGATCGGAATGGTGGATCACCGCGCTGACCGCGGCGATGCTCGGCGGGGGCACCCTTTTGGGTGGTTGGCGCATCGCGCATACACTCACGGATCGACTCGTGTTGCTGGATCCATTGCGCTCGGCCATCGCCTCGTTCTCCTCGGCCCTACTGATGTTCGTGGGATCCCTCGTATTTCACCTGCCCATCTCCTCTTCACATGCGGCCGCCGCGGCCATCATCGGTGCCGGGCAGAACCAATCGCACCATTCCGTGAACTGGCCGCAGGTGGCGCGCCTCGGCGTTTACTTCGTTCTCACGCTCGTGGTCTGTGCGGGAGTGGGCCTGGTGCTGACCGCCGCAATGACACCCCTGGTTCCCGGGCTGCGCGCCGGCTCCTGACCGGCCCCCGGAAGATGTCCGGCAGCGCCGTCGTCGCACTGGACAAACCCGGCGTGAACGCGTCACACTGGAAGCAGGTGTCGGGTCGCGGTACCCCCGGGCTCCAAACAATTTGCCGCCTAGAGCGGCCACGCGCCGTGAGGCGTCCCGACCCGGCACCCTCAGAACCCAACGACGCCCCGACCGGCCTGGTCGGGGCGTCGTTCTGCGGACCGAGCCGGATCAGCCGAAGCGGCCGGAGACGTAGTCTTCGGTCTGCTTGTTGGCCGGGTTGTTGAAGATGACGTTGGTCTCGTCGTACTCGATGAGCTTGCCGGGCTTGCCGGTGCCCGCAATGTTGAAGAACGCGGTCTTGTCGGCCACGCGTGCAGCCTGTTGCATGTTGTGCGTGACGATGACGACGGTGTAGTCGTCCTTCAGCTCGTTGATCAGATCCTCGATCGCCAGGGTAGAGATCGGGTCCAGGGCAGAGCAGGGCTCATCCATCAGGATCACGTCGGGCTCCACCGCGATGGTGCGGGCGATGCACAGACGCTGCTGCTGACCACCGGATAGCCCGGAGCCGGGCTTGTCGAGTCGGTCCTTGACCTCTTTCCAGAGGTTGGCGCCCTTCAGGGAGCGCTCCACGATCTCGTCGGCCTTCGACTTGGACATCCGAGTGCCGTTGAGCCGGTAGCCGGCCAGGATGTTGTCGCGGATCGACATGGTGGGAAACGGGTTCGGGCGCTGGAACACCATCCCGATCATGGTGCGCACCGTCACCGGGTCCACACCGGACTCGTAGATGTCCTCACCGTCAAGCAGCAGCTGGCCTTCGGCGCGGGCACCGGGCAGCACTTCGTGCATGCGGTTGATGGTGCGCAGGAAGGTGGTCTTGCCGCAACCCGAGGGGCCGATGAAAGCCGTCACGGAGCGGGGCTCGATGTTGATGTTGACGCCCTCCACGGCCAGGAAGCTGCCGTAGTAGACGTTGAGGTCAATGGCGTCAATACGCTTCGACATGGTCAGTCCTATTCTTGACGGTGGCTTTAGCGGCCGGTCTTCTTGGGGGCAAATGCTTGGGCGATCACGCGGGCGATCAGGTTGAGCACCATCACGATCACGATGAGCACCAGTGCCGCAGCCCAGGCGCGCTGTGCCGAGGGTACACCAGCCGCCGGGGCGGTCGGGTTGATGAGCTGGCGGTAGATGTACACGGGCAGTGCGGTCATCCAGCCGCTGAAGACGTTCCAGTTCACCGAGACGGCGAAGCCTGCGGTCACCAGGATCGGTGCGGTCTCACCGGTCACGCGGGCGATGGCCAAGGTGACACCGGAGGCGATACCGGAGATCGCGGTGGGGATGACCACCTTCATAATGGTCCGCCACTTGCGCACGCCCAGGGCGTAGGAGGCTTCACGCAGCTCGTTGGGCACCACGCGCAGCATTTCTTCGGTGGAGCGCACGACGACGGGGATCATCAGCACCGACAACGCGACCGCCGCGGTGAAGCCGGTCTTCACGGCCTGCAGCTGGGCCGGCGCGGAGCCGATGAACGTGGTCATGAACAGCGTCATGCCCGCGAAGGCGAACAGACCGGCCACGATCGAGGGGATACCAGTCATCACGTCCACGAAGAACCGGATGGAGCGGGAGAACAGGTTGTCGTTACCGTATTCCACCAAGTAGATCGAGGCCATCAGACCGATGGGCACCGAGATCAGGGTCGCCATCAAGGTGATCATCAAGGTGCCGACCAGGCCGTGCAGAATGCCGCCGGCCAGCGGGGCACCCTCATTCTGTGTGGCGATATCCGCGGCACCGGTCACGCCCGACATGTCGGTGGTGAAGATCCCGGGGGTGTTGATCAGCGTGGGCAGACCGTTGGCGAGCACCGTCCAGATCACCGAGATCAGCGGGATCAGGGCGATGATGAATGCGGTCCACACCAGATTGCGCCACAGCTGGTCGGTAGCGCGACGCTTGGTCTCGAGGATCCGGGTGGTCACGTACATGCCCACCAGGTAGATGATGGCGGAGAGCACGAGCCATCCGGCCACGTTGAAGTCTGCGGCACCACCAAGGATGGCGGTCAGACCGGCACCGAGGATGAGCGACGCCGCGGCGACAGCCATCCACACCCAGCCGGGCATCATGCCGGCTTTGAGCGAGTTCTTCGCTTTCTTCCGCTGAGGGGTCTCTGCGATAGCACTCATCAGTTCGCTCCTGAGAATTCTTTGTGGCGGCTGACGATCCAGCGAGCGGTCATGTTCACGGCCAAGGTGATGATGAACAGCATCAGGCCGGCAGCGATCAGCTCAGACTGGCGCATCCCGAAGGCCTCTGGGAAGTTCAGCGCAATCTCGGACGGGATGGTGGCGTGACGGCCGGAGGTGACCAGCGACCAGGTGAAGATGCCCGGGGAGAGCACCATGGTCACGGCCATCGTCTCGCCGAGGGCGCGTCCCAGGGCCAACATGACGGACGAGACGATACCGGCGCGGGCGAAGGGGAAGACGGTCATCTTGACCATTTCCCAGCGGGTGGCGCCCAGGGCCAGTGCGGCTTCTTCGTGCAGCTTCGGCGTCTGGATAAAGATTTCGCGGCAGAGCGAGGTGATGATCGGCAGGATCATCACGGCCAGCACCACGCCGGAGGTCATGATGGTCCGTCCGGTGGTGGTCACCGAGGGGTCACCGGCGAAGAACGGGATGAAACCGAGGTACTGGTCCAGCCAGCCGTAGATGGGAACCATCAGCGAGGCCAGCACCGTCATACCCCAGGCACCGTAGACGACGGAGGGGATGGCGGCGAGCAGGTCGATCACGTAGCCCACCGGGGTGGCGATCTTCCGCGGGGCGTAGTGGGAGATGTACAGCGCGATACCGACGGCGACCGGAGTGGCCAGCAGCAGCGCGATGATGGCCGCGATGATGGTGCCACCCATCAGCGGCAGCACATACTGCCAGATAGTGTCGGCGGAGTTGATCGAATCCTGCGTGGAGAAGAAGCTCGGCGCCAGGGCCGGCAGCGATTCAACCACCAAGAAGATGGCGACGAAGGCCAGCACCAGCAGGATGACGGCGCCGGCGGCCAGCGCCAGGCCGGAGAAGACCTTATCGCCGGCTGCGGCCGAGCGTCCGGCTTTCAAACCGGTGGACGGAGCCGCGTCGGTGGCGGTGGAACTCACAGTGACTCCCCTCGGAGTTCGATCATGGTCAGGGGTGGAGTGGCTACAACCACGATACCCGCAGACAGCACGCGGCAGTCGTCGATCGAGAGTCGCCCCTCGATCGACGACTGCCTACGGTGCTCTGTCTGGCGTCGTATCAGATCAGCCCTGGACGGAGATGGCGTCCAGGCGCTCGATCGCTGCGTCGCGGATGCCGTCGGTGATCGGAGCGTTTCCGGCCGACTCCTCAGCAGCGGTCTGTCCCTCTTCAGAGACAATGTAGTTGCCGAACTCGCGGACCTGGTCGGCGGTGGCCTGGTCCTGGTAGGAGTGGCAGAAGATGTGGTACGAAACCAGCACGATCGGGTAGACGCCGGCAGCGTCGGTCGCGCGGTCCAGCACCACAGCGCCCTCGGCCTCGGCGTCTTCCTCAGCGGAAGCAACGGCCTCAGCTGCGGCGTCAGCGGAGTAAGGAACGTAGTCCTCGCCCACACCCACGGCCACGGTGCCCAGGTCGCCGATCTGCGAGGCGTCGGCGTAGGTGATAGCACCCTCGGTGGAGGAAGCCAGGCCCACCACACCGGAGGTCTGCTGTGCGGACTCAGCGGTGATCTCGGATGGCCAAGCCTCAACCTCGCCGTAAGTCCAGGACTCGGAAGCAGCCTCGTCCAGGTAAGCAGTGAAGTTCTCGGTGGTTCCCGAGTCATCCGAGCGGTGCACCACGGTGATGGCGGTGTCGGGCAGCTCGGCGTCGTTCTGATCCTGGATCTGCGGGTCGTTCCACTCGGTGATCTCGCCGGCGAACACAGCGGCGATGGTGTCGGCGTCCATGTTCACGTTCTCGCCCTCGAAGTCGGGCAGGTTGTACGCCACGGCAACCGGGGAGATGTAGGAAGGAACGTGGAACACGCCGTCGGGGCCGCAGATGGCCTCGGCCTGGGACTGCTCATCGGTATCCATGGCGGCGTCGGAACCGGCGAAGGAGTACGCGCCGTTGATGAAGCCTTCACGACCGGAGCCGGAGCCCACCGGGTCGTAGGAGACGGTCAGCTCGGGGTTGGCCTCGTTGGCACCCTGGGTCCAAGCGGTCATGGCGGCTTCCTGCGAGGAAGCGCCACCGCCGATGAGGTTGCCCGAGGCAGCGGCGCCGCCGTTGCTGGCGGTGTCGGTGGTCTCCTCGTCGCCGTTGCCGCCGCAGGCGGTCAGGGCGAGGGCTGCGATGGACAGGACCGCTGCGGAGCGGCCAAAGCGACGAAGCTTCACTTCAGTGCCTCTTTCGAGATAGGTGACGAGTTCACGGATTCAAACCCGGTGGTTGTCGGTTCCGGACACGTCCTGTCGCGCGAACCAGGTTTCACGTTAAGGAGCCGACGTAACCTGATGGGCAGTTCGAGGTAAACAGAAGGTGAACACTTCGCATCATCCCGCGTTTTCGCTGTTATCTCTATCACTCGCGGCTCACAAGCGGTTTTCGTCCTAGGCTAGAACCATGACCACCTCCGGCCCACTCGGCGCCTCCGGCGACCCGCATGAGCACGACGGTCGTGCCCGTTCTCGCTGGGCACAGCTGACTCGCTTCGGCCGCCGCCGGGTGCGTTCAGGCGCCTCCCGCGCCCGGTCCGCGCTGGTTCCAGCCGCCACCTCCGCCATCGCGGCGGTGGGTGCCTATGTGTTTGCTGAGCAGGTGCTGGGCCATCACCAGCCCATTTTCGCCGCCACGGCAGCCCTGATCGCCCTGGGCTTCGGTCGTGATCCGCGGGTGCGCAAGGTGGTGGAGATCGCCGTCGGCTGCACCTTGGGCATTCTGATCGGCGATCTCATGCTCACCCTGCTCGGGGCGAACTGGGCCACAGCGCTGCTCGTGGTCTTCGTGTCCACTATTGTGGCGCGATTCCTGGATTCCGGGGTCATCTTCACCACCCAGATGTCCCTGCAGTCGGTGCTGGTGGTGTTGCTCCCGCTGCCCGCCAATGGCCCCTTCGATCGCAGTATCGACGCCACTGTGGGCGGGGTGATCGCCTTGGTCATCACGTTGCTCTTCCCGAAGAACCTGCAGCGCGAACCCGCCGAGGGGTTGCGCAGACTCTATTCCACCATCACCGAGGTACTGCGCGACTGCTCGATGGCACTGCGTACGCACGAATCCCGGCACGCGTGGATGGGGTTGGTCTCGTGTCGTGGTACGCAGAGCATCCTCGATGACCTGCGCAAGGACCTCAAGTCCGCCGTCGAGCTGGCCACCTACTCCCCCACCAAGCGGGCCTCCCGTCAGATTCTCGACGAAACACAAGACACCGTGGAAATGACCGATCTGGCCGTGCGTTCTCTGCGCATCGTGGCCCGCAGGGTCATCACGGTGGTGGACCAGGCGATGCTCGACGAGGACGGCATGGAGCGGCTCGCCGATTGGTTCGACGAGGCGGCGGATGCGGTCGCTATCCTCGGTCGGTCTCTCTCCGAGCCCGGGGTTCCCGGCCGCCACCGTTCCCTCTCGGTGGCCCGTGACGCCTTGGGCTCCGCCACCGCGCAGCTCGACCCGGCGCAGCTGGGAGCGAACACGCTGCATTCCGAAGCACTGGTGATGTTGTTGCGCCCGATGATGGTGGACTTCCTTGAGGCCACCGGCATCACACACGACGAGGCCGTCAGCTACCTTCCGCACCTGTCCTGATGTGGATGATGGGCCTAACGTGTCCGTCCGGGCGACTACGCTGAGAGCCATGGCTTCTTCGAGCTCTTCGCGACGCACCCCGAACTACCGTTGCACCGAATGCGGCTGGACCACGATCAAATGGGTGGGCCGTTGCGGGGAATGCGGGGAATGGGGCACCGTCACCGAGATCGGCACCGACCCCACGGCCGGGCGCACCACCGCCACCGCCGTGACGGAAGCGCAGCGCGCCGTACCGATTTCTGACGTCGACGCCTCGGCTGCCCGCTTCCACCCCACCGGGGTGTCCGAACTCGACCGGGTGCTGGGCGGCGGGCTCATCCCCGGCGCGGTGATCCTCATGGCGGGCGAACCGGGCATCGGCAAATCCACCCTGGTGCTCGATGTCGCCGGCCAGGTGGCCTCACAAACCGGGGAGGACGGCACACGCCGGAAGGTCCTGTACATCACCGGCGAGGAATCCGCCGCCCAGGTCCGGCTGCGCGCCGACCGCATCGGCGCGGTGGCCGACACCCTGTTCCTCACCGCGGAAACCGATCTGGGCCGGGCGCTGGGCCAGATCGAGGTGATCGACCCCGACGTCGTCGTCGTGGACTCCGTGCAGACCCTACAATCCACCGAGGTGGAGGGCACCGCCGGCGGGGTGAACCAGATCCGGGAAGTCTCGGCCGCGCTGATCAAGGCCGCGAAAACCCGAGGCATCACCACCCTGCTCATCGGCCACGTCACCAAGGACGGCTCCATCGCCGGGCCGCGCCTGCTCGAGCACCTGGTGGATGTGGTGTGCCAGTTCGACGGCGACCGACACTCCCGGCTGCGCATGGTCCGCGCGGTGAAGAACCGCTACGGCTCCACCGACGAGGTGGGCTGCTTCGACCTCTCCGATGCCGGCATCCATTCGGTAGAGGACCCTTCCGGACTCTTCCTCACCTCGGGCGCAGACCCGGTGGAGGGCACCGCCATCACCGTCACCTTGGAGGGGCGGCGCCCCCTGCTGGCCGAGGTCCAGGCCCTGGTGTCTCAGAGCGAGGGCGGCACCCCGCGCCGCACCGTCTCCGGGCTGGAGACCCCGCGGGTCAACATGCTCATCGCGGTGCTGGTCCGCCGGATGGGGCTGAATCTCACCCGTGACGACGTCTACGTCTCCACCGTGGGCGGGATGAAGATGGCCGAACCCGCTGCGGATCTCTCCGTGGCCGCCGCGATCGCCTCCTCGAAAACCGAAACCCCGATCCCTTCCGGCGCCATCGCCTTCGGGGAGATCGGCCTGGCCGGGGAGCTGCGCCCGGTGCCCGGCATCCAGCGCCGCATCACCGAGGCTGCACGACTCGGATTCGACCGGGCGGTGGTTCCGGCGACGACGGAGGGGCTCACCGCTCCCGACGGGTTCACCCTGGTGCAGAAAACAAACGTGAAGGACGCGGTGCGCACCCTATTCCGCGATCCACGCCGAGCCCAGCGCCGTGAAGCCCGCGTGGTCGAAGAGATCGCCGGGCCCTCGCACCACGACGACGCGCGCGGCTATCCGCCCTTGTCGATCATCGAATGACGCGGCGCACCCTTGATCCAGAGCTCGTGCCGTAGAATTCGTCAACAGCAGATTCCGATGCACATCAACGGAGAAAATCACTCATTATGGGAACATACGCCCAGAGAACTGCGCTGGTCGGCGAACTAAAGCGGGCGGCTATTGATGCCTGGATGCGCGATCGCTCTATCCAGGCCGCATCATCAGACCTCGTCCCTGAGTGGCACATTGAAGGTGACCAGTACGCGAGTGATGTGAACGATGGTCATCAAACCTTCGTGACCAGGCCCGGAACGGATGGTTCGGGCGGTGGTGAATGGAGTAGCAACTTCTTCATCTCAGACTGGATTCAGTCTGGATCGAAGTCTGATTCTTACCGCGCCTCATTCGATGCCATCCGGCAACGAATCGATCAAGCCGTGGCTCCCTGGTTGGATCTGCCCGATCCCAGTGACCTCGGGTCCGTACTGGGCGATTGCACCACCATTGTCAGCAAACTCGCAACGAATGTCTCCAACTATTCCAATGGCACCAGTGCATCCGCGGGATACATCGATGATTTCGAGACCGACACTGAGCAAATTCTCGGCCAGATGAGCGGTGAAACCATCGATGCGTTTCGCTATAGCTTCCTCCGACCGATGTGGCGTAGTTTCGGCGTGTACTGCGACGTGTCCATGGGACAAGTCGAAGCAGTCATCGCCCAGCAGGGCCTCTGGGAAAGCAGCCGTGAGGGATTCGTCGCCACACTCGAAGAAGCCATCCGAGTGTGCAATGCCATCGCCGAGTATGAAGCTCCTTCTCAGTGGGCAGTTTCTTTCACGGTCGTCGGATGGATCGCTGCGGCCGTTTCAACGCTGGCGACCGGCGGGCTCGCCAAAGTCGCGGGCCTCGCAGGCGTCGCAACCGACATCATCACGAGCCATCCCAGCGCATCTCCAGCGAATCAGCCCGGACCGGGCACCTATGAGGGTGCCATGGGCAGTTTCGAAGGGTCACTCTCCACACTGAACGAGGAGATCGCTGATGAGGAGGACAACATCCAGAGCCACCTCAACACCAAGCTCGCGCTGCTCGTCAACCCGAATGGCTCTGACGTCGGTTCCAACTCCGAGGAGCCAGAAGACGATGTGAACCCCACCTTGCCTTCCGTCGACCCGGACCATCTCGATATTTCCGGTCAGGGTGTCTATGTCAATCCAGAGCGGTTGTCCGATCTGTGGAGCAACAGACTTCCCGAGCTTTCGTTGTATCTCAATCAGACTGCGGACGAGTATCTTGGACTGTCTACCTACAGCGCTGTATCCCGTGACGCAAACATAGGTAATGGACCCAGCGGGCCCAGCGGAGCCTTCGCCGATGTCAACAACGCCCAATACCGCCTCCTACGCGATGCTGCCTGGGACATCGACCTCGGGGCACGCCAAATGGAATTGGCCATCGCGGAGATCGAGCAGACGGATGGCGCTAATTCACAGCAACTGGAGAATGTCATCAGCCAGAACGACGCGGGAAACCCCTACTCTCCCGATGCTGATGTGTGGGATTGGACGGATGCCGAAGATGAGCAACGAGAGCGCCGTGAAAGAGAAGAAGCGAACTGATCGTGGTGAATAGAACGGATAAGACGATGTCGTCCAAGGAGACTCAGAACACCGCCCCCCTCGTCTCGTGGGGAATCCTGGGATTGATCCTGGTCGCCCTCATCAGCCTCGGCGGACTGTACTTTACCTCGCCCGGCGAACATGCCGCTTCATTGGCTCAGGACGCCGAATCGACCGTCGAGTGTGCACCGCTCAGCACGGCATCTGGCGATACGATCCAGCACGAAGGCAACGCCGAACAGACACTCTGGACCGCAGCCGAACAACGCTTCCGCGATCTCTGCGCCGCCGATCGTGACACCCGGCAAACCCAGATCGTCCTGGTCACCGGAGGTTTTCTCGCCGCCCTCGTGTTGTTGACACGACGTCGGGACAATACCAGCGCGTCGTAGGCGCCACTAGGATCCTGCGTCGATGCGGCGGCGCACCAACCACAGCACGGACACCCCGAACACGCCCAGCCCGGTCGCCCAGAGACCGAACTGCGCCCGGACTGCCAGTGGATCTTCTTCCGGGCTCGGCGGAACCCGGCCCACCTGTGCACCGGACGCGGCTGGCGCCTGGCCGGGCAGCGCCGGACCCAGCAGTTCGGTCGACGGCGTCACGGTGAGCGCGTCGTACGCAGAAACGATTCCCCAGCCCAGCTGATCGGTGCGCTGCGACGGGTTTGCCCGCAGTCCGGTCGCTTCCAGCCGCCATTTCCACATCTCGGGACCTTCCTCGGGATGCGCAGCCGCCACCAGCGCGGCTACACCAGCAACATAGCCGGTGGCGAATGAGGTGGAGGGAGCGTCCTGCGACATCACACAGTCGCCATCACCAAAATACGTGGTAGCCACGTTCTGTGCGGGCGACACCAGGTCGACCTGTGTGCCATGAATCGCCTGATCAGATGACGCACCATCATCGGTCGCGGCGGCCACCCCCAGCGCCTGCTGGTACCCGGCCGGGTAGCGCACCCCATCACCCTGTTCGTTTTCGGCAGCGGTGGCGCGGTTGCCGGAGCTAGCGACCACCAGCGAACCCTGCTGCGTGGCGCGCTGCACGGCGGCTTCCACTGCAGGATTATTCTCCGTGCTCGACAGTGCCACGACAATCACCTGCGCTCCCCGATCGGCGGCCCAGTCGATACCTTCTGCGATCATCGGTAGATTCGGCGCCACGGCGTCGTCATCATTACCGCGGGGCTCGGTGGTGTCGTAGACCTTCACCGGCAGAATCTCGGCGTCGGGAGCGATCCCCAGCACCCCGGACCCCTCCACCGCGCGGGCGGCGATCTGACCGGCGATCGCCGTGCCGTGGCCATCAGTGTCTTCCGTGGCGGATCCTGAACCGGTGATGTTTTCGCCCGCTCGGGTGACATCACTGAGGTGAGCGTTGCTGGAGTCCACGCCCGAGTCGACGACGGCGACGAGCACCCCCTCACCGGTGCTGATCTGGTGGGCACGGTCGATCCCGAGCTGGGCGTAAGCCAGGGGGCGGTCTGCCACCCAGCGTTCTGCGCCCACCATGCATTCATCGCCGGAAGCGGTGCCGGTGGTATCAGCGTGGGCAGTTGGGGCGTCCGCTACCGGAAGCCCCCAGAGCAGGGCGCCCGTCAGCAGACCGGCGCCGCAGACTGCGCGCAGCCTCACTCAGTGGCCTCCGCCTCTGGCACGGTCGCCCAAGCTGCCTCGAGCGACAGCGACGGACCGGTATCGAAAAGACGCACCCACGCCGCCGGCACGGTGTTCAGATCCTCTTCCGTATATCCCAGCGCGGAGATCGTCTCGCCCGGGTCACCCTCGAGGCCGAAGGCCTGACCGGTGTCGGTGATCAAGTGCAGGCTGCCCACCTCGCCTCCGGACGTAGCGCGGACCAGGGCGCCAGTGCCGCCGGGCACCTCGATGCCCGCCTCAGCCGGTGCCGGGGCAGCCACGACCTCGGTGTGTGGGGCAGTCGACCCCTCGCCGCCGTCGCTGCTCGTCGACAGCACGGCGCACGCGGTCTCAGAAGCCTCCGGCAATGTTGGTACCGCCGTGGGCCAGTCCTCGGGCCCGGGGCCGGTTTCGCCCACGTCGAATCGCGCAATATCGGCCACGGAGACTCGCACGGTAGAGGAAGCCTCCACGGCGCCGCCGGTCAGGTACATCTGTAGCTGCACGGGGTTCAGCGGTTGGACCGTGTCTTCGCTCGTCAGCACGTAATGGCGGGAACCAACGGCGTCGGGGACCTCAAGCACCGTGCCCACGGTGGCGCCCGCCATCGTCTCGGGCAGGCCCGCCAGTGATTCACCCACGTTATCGACGGTCAATGGGGCCAGCTCGCTGCCCTGCTCGAACAGGTCCAGCCAGGATGCGCTGACCGGAATTGGTTCCGTGGATTCCCAGTTGAAGGCAATCCGTACCGTGCCTTCTTGGTCATCCGGAATCGCATGACGGGTCCCCTCGGCGATGAGGTAGAGCTGGTCTTGGTAGCTCACCAGGGCACCCTCCCCCTCCGCAGTCTGCGGATTCGCAGCCGTATTCACGTAGACGTCCTCGCCCACGGGGCAGGTCATCCAGCCAGCAGCGCTGAGCTGGCCCTCACCCGGCATCGAGTCGGGTGCTCCGGGAATCCCGATGGGCGTACCGCGTTCGATTCCGTCCAGCGCGTCAGAGCCCACCACCGTTGAGGAGACCGCCGAGCCCTGCAAGAGACGTGCACTGGCGGTGTTGAGCATCGGATGCAGCACCCCGTCCACGCTGTAGTACCGGGCGCCGGAGTCACTGTCGACCACGTACGTCCCGGATTCCCAGTTTTGTGGGAGGCTGGGCGCGAAACGGCCGAACAGCCAGCCGCCGAGCATGATCAGCCCGGTGAGCACGAGGCCCAGAATCAGCGGACCCCACGGCGATTTCAGCTCCACTTCGCGTCCCGAGGGGATCCCGGAGGTGAACGCGGAGATCAGCCGGCGCTTGTTGAAGCGCTGGGCGTCGAGAATGTCTTTATTACTAGCCACCGGCGATCACACCAGCCCGGTGGTCAGCGCGGCGGCGGGGACGATGACCAGCAACGCGATCACCGAGATCGTGTCAGCAATGCGTGACGCCGACGCTGAATAGCTGCGGTTGAGCGTGCCCAGCACCAACACGACGGCGGCCACTCCAATGAGCAGCCACAGCACCGCATCGAGCAGTTCGGGCTGGCGCAGCGCCACACTCACCGCGGCTTCGAAGAGCACTAGGGCGCCGGCGGCCACCCCGATCATCACCTCGTAGCGGGCGTAGACGCGACGCGTATTGAGCAGCAGCGATGACCCCAGGGCGGCCAGCAGCACGATTTCAGCGATCCCGCCCTGGAAGATGAAGGGAACGGTCAGCCCCAGCACCGCCGTGCCGCCGATCTTCACACTGATGGCGAAGCTGCGGCCGAATCGCTCATAGCGAGCCACGATGGAATGCTCGTACACCTGACGATCTCGCTGGCGCTCAGCCTCGGTGCGCGGAATGTAGCTGCGGATCGGGGTGAAGGCCAACGCCAGCCACGGGGTCATAATCAGCACCAGCGCGGTGATAGTGGCGGTAGTGCCCACCGTGAATTCGAGCGGCTGCAACAGGAACTCCATGGAGGTCCCGGCCCAGGCGGTCATGATGCCGGCGAAAATCAGCCCGGAGACGGGCCCGAGTTGGTGGCTCCCCCGCGCATCGCGCAGCGTGATCGCACCCAGCCCGCCCACGACCATGAGCGCCACACCCGTCACCAGCAGCTTCAACCCCAACGATTCAAAGAGTGCTGAAGCCCCCGCGGCCGCTAGCGCCGTCGAGGCCCAATGCACCAGCACCGCACCGAACGGGTCCTGATGCCGCACGATCACGGTGGTCGCCAGAATTCCGGCAATCGCCGTCCCGACTCCTACCAACATCGACATCAGCCCCGGGGAGAACCACAGGATGATCGCCACAACCATCAGCAGCGACGAGGAGACGATCACGCACAGCCGCATCGAATCCTTCGGCGTCCAGGCATCCTCCTGGGCATCGACGGCATCACCGAGCGCCTCGACGAGATCGTCGTAGATCTGCTCCTGGGTGCTGTCGCCGCGAGTCTGGATCGTGAGGATTTCGCCAGCTTGGATACCGATCTCACCGATTCGCGCTTCCAACTCCAGTTCCTCGCCGAGGTTGTTGCTCACGCGGAAGCCGCTGGACGCGCGCTGAGGGGTGAGAATGCCCATCTCATCGGCGATCATCGGCAACGACTCCGCCAGGCTGGTGCTCTGGGGCAGAGCCACGTCATAGGTCACCGATTCGTAGCGGAACGTGACCGGCACGGTCGCCCGAGTCGAACTCGACGGTGCTGAGGGCATGGATTCTCCACCTTCGCGCTGCTGGATGTCGTCTGCTGACGTAGCACCCCGATTCTAAGGGACGTTCTACGAAGATGGCTCCTGTGTCCCGATCTCCCGCCAGCGCCCAGTTTCAATTCAAATCTTAAATAGCATCAATCGATGGCGCAGGATTCGATCCAGGGTAAATTTTCGGTGAAAATATTCGCTGTTCTTTCCCTACTTTTTCACCCCATTGAACACGCCCCTCCCTCGCCAGCATGCGCATCGACAGGCATTACCAGTGAGTAACCATTGCTCACTTGGCGCAATTCGCCCCTGGAAAGCCGGAGATGTCCGGCGTAGTCTGTGACTCGTCTCCGTAAACGACCCTGCCCGAAGAGGGGTCCCCAACCAGAGAAGGTGACCATGGCTTTAACGTCAGAAGAAGGTGCAATCCTCCAAGGTGCACAGCACGTCGATGAGCACGAGGAAAGCCTCGAGACCATCCTGCGTCGCATCCAGGGCGACGTCGAAGCAATCTCCACCGCCCAGTTCGAGGGTCGCACCGCGCTGCGGTTCCGCACCTTGATGCAGGAGTGGAAGGCCGAGTCCAGCCGAGTCGTCAGTGTCCTGAACCAGTTCAGCACCGACCTGCGCTCCACGGTGGCCGATTACGACGACACCGACGATAGCGGCTCCGCTCGCGTCGGCAGTGTCGAGCCCACTGCCGGCTACGTCAGCTACGGCGCCTGATCGACGGTCTAATCCCGTCGAGAACCCAGCACAGAGGAGATCCCAGTGAACACCATTCGCGTCGACTACGCGGTCATCGCAACCGCTCTGACGAACCTGGCCAATGGCTACCGCGACATCAACACCAACCTGGAGAATATGGATCAGGACCTGCTTCCACTCGTGGAGCAGTGGACCGGTGAGGCGTCGGGCATGTACCAACAGTCCAAAGCCGAGTGGACTGACGGCATGAACAACATGAACGGCATTCTGGACCGCCTTCGCCAGACGCTGGCCGAGTCCGTGACGGAGCTCAGTGGCTCCGACATCCGGGGTCGCAAGCGCCTGGGCGGCTGACCCACACCAACGTTGATTCCCTGACGAATCATCAGCGCGAGTGGGTGGCGGGTTCACGATCCGTCACCCACTCGACGTCCGTCACACCCCACGACGTTTGCCGACGTTCTCGTCGGCTCCAGAGCAGAAAGTACGCGCTGCTGTGCCGAACCCCACCGAAGTCGATCCAGAGCTGATCGCGCAGACCGAGACCTCAGTCGATGAGTGCGGCGAGACCTTCTCCCGGTGCTCCACTCGCCTGTCCGACGTGCGCGGAAACCAGAACGTCTCGAAATGGACATCGATGCCCGAAACCAATCGGGGCATGAACGCCTACACGCGAACCTACGACATCTTAATTGACCGGACGACGTCGCTGACCGAACACATCGCCACGTTCCGGGAGCGGCTCACGGCAGCCCACCGAGACTTCCAGGCGGTCGATGAAGACGGGCAGGCCAGCCTGCAGCAACTGTTTCAGCACGAAGGCTGGCAAGCCAGAGAAGTCAACAGAATCCTAGGAGAGATGTTCAGCTCCCCGATCTTCAAGGCGATCCCAGGGATACCTGGACCAGTTTCCCCCTTCGTAGGGGTCCCGACCTCTGGAACCGCCGGAACCGACGGCGACTGATTCGAGCCCCAACAGTCCGGGCGATTTTCGCATCACACACTTTCTACACACACCAGGAAGGCACTCCCGATGGGTCGATTCGCTGACCGACTGGCCATGATCGCGCAGTCGCAAGTGAACCTGTTCGACATGGACAGCACTCTGTCACGCAATGTGGCCTCAGAGCTGGAGCAGGCGCGCGAGCAACTCGCAGAGATCCGCGAGATGGATCTCTTCGGTGGGCAGCTGGACCCGGCGATCCGGGCCAAAATCGGCGAATACACACGCTACATCGACAGCCTCTCCACCGCTGTCGAGCAATCAAGCGGCGCCAATGATGACGCTCGCAACGCCGTGGTCACCGCACAACAAGCCCATGCTGGCCTTCCAGCGGTGGAGCTCACTCCCTGGGAGCGCTTCTACACCACGGCAGGGGAGGTGATCGTCGGTGGAGTTCTGATGCCCGGCCCGAAATTCGGCGAAGCCCTGCTGGCACGCCGCGAGCAGGAACGCGAACAACAGGCCCTCGAAGCTTTGCGTGCACTGCAGAGCTCGGTGGATGCCTCCGCTGAGCGCAGTGGCAGCTTCGACATCCCCGAACTAGAAGACTTGCCGGATTACCACCACGAGTTCGAGCCAAACCCCACAACTACAGGTACCACTTCACCTCCGGGGACCGGCACACCTCCGGGAGTCAATCCCCCGCCTCCCGGGGTGAATGACCCGACCAATCCCGAACCGCCAACCTACGACCCGCCGGTGGTCGATCCCCCGGTCACCCCGGACCCACCCACCTTCGAACCGCCGGAACCTCCGACCTTCGATCCTCCGGTCACACCGGACCCGCCGACCTTCGAACCGCCGGTTGAACCCGATTTCCCGGAGCTCGACGATCCGGACTATGAGGTCCCCTCGGACAACAACGATTTGCCTCCCACGAAGGACTGGCCGTTGACGGTGGACCGCCCCGGAGTCTCCCAAGACGGGATCACCCGTGGCGGCTACCAGCTCCCGGTGAATCCCAACGACGCCGTCCCGCCGCGCGACCCTGCCGTACATTCCTGGCTGCAAGAGCAGCAGCGGGCTGGCATGGGAGGCCTGGGGCTGCTCTCCGGTGCCGCAATAGCTGGCGGCATCGGCGGGGCACTCGCTACACGGCCGGGATTGTCTCAGCTCGGTGCTGGCGGTATCGGCGGACGCCCCGGCATGGCGGGCATGCCCGGGGCCACAGCAGCACCGGCCAACGGCCGCTCTGCTACCGGCGGTGCAGCACGTGGTACCGGTACCACCGGTGCACGACCTGGGGCTGGTGGCATGGCCGCGCGTCCCGGTATGGCGGGCATGCCCGGGGCCACAGCAGCACCGGCCAACGGCCGCTCTGCTACCGGCGGTGCAGCACGTGGTACCGGTACCACCGGTGCACGACCTGGGGCTGGTGGCATGGGCGCGCGTCCCGGTATGGCTGGCATGCCCGGGGCCACAGCAGCACCGGCGAATTCCGCACAAACCAAGAACAGCGCGAAAAACGGTAACGGTACCGGACGTGCCGCGGCTGGACGCACTCCTGGAGCCACCGGCTTCGGCGGTCGTCCCGGCATGGCTGGCATGCCCGGATCGGCGGCGCCGGCCTCGGGCTCCCAGACCAAGAACGGCACCAACGCTACGAACAAAAACGGCGGAAAGTCCGCGACCTCCGGGCGCCCCGGAAGCGGCCGCGGCATGGTCGGGGCCCCGCTGGCCAATGCCACTCGCGCTGAGAAGAAGAAATCTGCTCGCGAGCGCACTGAATACGGCAAGTCCGGGATCGTCTTCTTCGACCATGATGAGTCCGGCGTCGACCAAGAAGTGCTCAAAGCTGGTCGCCCCGAGAACACCGTGATCCGCGTTCAGGATGAGGACGACCGCTGGTGACTCAGCACAATACGCGTGCCAGGCCTCGCGGTGGATGGCGCGTCGCCGTAGCGGCGACCGCCACGGCACTGTTCGCCCTCGGGAGCGCCGTGCCTGCATCAGCCGACTCCTCCGGGGTCGGCTGGTACATGGACGACTACGGGTTTTCGGAACTGCACGATCAAGGCTTCACCGGCGAAGGCGTGACCATCGCCATTGCGGAGTTCACTTTTGATCAGGATGCCCCGGAATTTCAAGGCGCCGATATCGAGTTCGTCCCCGTTCCCGAGGCCTGCACCGAGGGAGCCGCTCCTGAGAACCTTGACCCCCAGCACGGCACGTCAGTACTGGCCTCTCTCGTCGGCCAAGGAGACGGGACCGACGGGATCGTTCAAGGCGTCGTTCCGGACGCTCGCATCATCGCCTATGAGCTCCCTGCAGGCGAAGTTGACATCTCAGTGCCCATCAACGGCTGGAGCGAGGAGTGCCCGCAAGAAGAGTACTCGGGCCAGGCGCGTGCCATCCAGGCGACCGACAGCGGCGATGTCGACGTCGTGTCGATGAGTGTGGTGGGCGGAACCGTGAGTCCAAACAACATTCAATTGGCGTACATGCAGCTCAAGGGCCTCCCCTACTTCCAAGGATCAGGAAACTCCGCTAGAGGCGGCGCGGATCAAGTTTCGGATACGGCCACCTACGCCGGTTCCGCCGCGATCGGGTCGGCCGACTCTTCGGGCGCCGCGTCTGACTTCTCCAATCCGGGTGACGGACTGTCGCTGCTGGCTCCCGGAGAAGACATTCCCGTACGCGACGTTCACACCGGGGAATTACGGACCAGCGCGGGAACCAGCTACGCCGGGCCTATCGCAGCAGGCACCTACGCTTTGGCACGCCAGGCCTGGCCCGATGCCACCCCCGAGCAACTCCTGCAGTCCTTGGCGCGCAATGTGCGCGACGGCAACGGCGAGCTGGATTTCAAGGGCGACGAACTCGGCTTCGGTCTGATTGACCCGCGCGCCGTCGTCGCGACGGACCCCAGTGATTACCCCCGGGACAACCCGTTCGTCGAAGGTAAGACCACCTATATGGAGGACGAGGATCCGTGGCTGGCCATGGAAGACGTCCTCATCGGTGCACCGACCGACCAACAAATGATGAACGCTCAAGATTTCACCATGAATATCGGCGTAGACCCTGACTCCATTGTCTGGATTCCCGAGGAAGTCGAAGACATGGTGGGGGTCTCTGCCCAGGACCTTCTCGGGGGAGAGAGCACCTCGGACGAGAACAGTTCCGACGACGTGGATCAGGACCGTGATGGACTCCCCGGCGGGATCCTGGCCGCATTGGTCGGCGGCGGTGCTGTCATCGTGCTGCTGATCGTCATCGTCACCGTGGTGCTGCTGCGTCAGCGGCGCCGCTGACGTTCGGTCAGCGCACCACCAGACGGTGCTGGCCCAGCAGCAGCGCGTCGCCCGCCTGCAGTTCCAAGGGCTCCCCCGCGCCCAGGACATGACGCTCACCGGCCCGCTCCACGGTGGTGCCGTTGGCCGACCCCAGATCAGTGATCCTCGGACCCGCGGTGGGTTCTGAGGACGCCTCGATCACGCAGTGCGCTCGCGAGACCATCCGAGTGTCGTCGGGCACCGTGACCAACCGCGCCGGAGCAATACCGTCGGGCTGAAACGGCTTCCTGCCCAGCACCACGGGCTGGCCGCCGAGGTCGATGCGCTCACCGTCCGACAGCTCCAGCACCCGCTGCGCGCGAGGCTCGGGGATCACCGTCTCCTCCGCCGGGAAGGCCTGTGCCGGAACGACCGTCTGCTCCTGCGGCTCCTCCGCGGCGAAGGGAATGGGCTGTCGCGGTGACGGCGCATCGGCGGCGACCGGTGACGGCAGCACCTCGGGTACAGGCGCTGGGGCGGTCGGTGCAGGACGCGGCGCGGGCGCCTCGGCGTGATCCTGGCGGAACCGCGAGGGCGCTGCCGAGGCGAAACCGGCCTCAGCCACTCGCTCGGTACGGTCGTTCTGTGTCGGGGTCGAGGTGTCGTCCGCCGAGTCGGCCGTGGGCCCACCGGGGCGGCGCCAGAACAGCTGGGCGATCACGTACATCCCGGGCGTGCGGCCGCCGATGCGCCAGCACATCCACGCCAGCACGAGATACTGCACCGCGAGCAGCACGACCAGCGGCACCGAGGGGTAGAGCATCCAGGCCACCACCACGACCACCAGTAGCGCCACCGCGTCTACCATCAGCCCGACCGTTCGGCCACGTGAAGAACCGGCCCGAGGCGCGGGACGGTTGTCGGCCAGAGTCGTCGTCTGCGAGCTCATCAAGGTCACTCCTCTGCTCTAGCCCATGGTCCGGGTCAAGGTGAAAGCACCGGCTGCCACCGCCGCAGCGGGTACCGCCAGCGCCAGGCTGATCTGCCCGATGATATCGCCCAGGCGGGTCATCGCCGGGGCATAAACATTGCGAGCCAGCGCCACTCCGGTGCCGATCGCTGCCACGCCGATCGCAGCCACCGCCAGCCACCACCACACGGCGGCCGCGGCGGAGCTGAGCAGGGCACCGGCCAGCAGCACCGCCATCGCCGTGAGACGGGGCGCCCAGCGGGTGAACTGGTCCCGTGCGGTGCGCGGGTTCAACACGAACACCACCAGCCCCAACACGAAAGCAACGAGGCTGGACCACCCCTCTACCGAGTCCAGGCGGATGCGTCCGGCGGTCAGGGCGCTGCCGACCAGCATCGCGACACAGGCGAGCAGCACGGCGGTGATCCGCAGGCCATTGCCCAGTCGTACCGTGCGCCGGGCACGGGGCATGGTGACTCGCGCTGGCTCCGGCGCATCGGGGGCGTGCACCGAGTCAGTCGTCAGCATCACGGTATTGAGGTGCAGCAGCTGGTTCTCGGGGACCTTCAGCGACAGCATCGGGGCGAACGCCAGACCCATCACACCGACGGCGAGCAGCACCGGCCCGGCGATTCCGTCGGGCATCTGGGCCAGGGAAATCATCGAGAGCCCGATGGCCGGAAACAGCCACACCCGGGTAGCGGCGTCGGTGTATTCGTGGCGCTTCCACGCGCGCACCCCGAACGCCGCGACGGCCGCAGCCCAGCAGACCGCGAGCGCGAACGCCCACCCGGTGGCCAGGGTCGGAAGACTGATCAGCCCGGTCACACCGATAGCGACAGGCAGGGGTGCGGCAATGGCCCACCAGATCGACCGGGTCACCCGACCCCCTCGCACCAGCTGGGCGGACACCAACGTCAACACCAGGAAGAGCGCCACCATGACGGCGATGCTGCGGTGCTCGCTTAATACGGTGGAGAGCACGGTGGTGAGTCCGGCCAGCACCACCACCGCCACGGCGGCAGCCCAGCCCGGCATCGCCCCGGTACCGGTGCGTTCGCTGTTGCGGGCGTCGTCTCGCTGTGCCGTCGTGGCTGTGGTGTCGCGCAGATGCAATACGGCGCCGGGCGGAATCTGGGTGCCGAAGCTCTCGGTGGCCGGAACCGTGCGGCCCAGCTCATCCACCAGCTCGATGTTCCACAGAGGCCGTTCCAATTGGGCGAGCACTCCGGAGACGGTGGTGCCCACGGGCACGGAGACGTCCAGTCGCTGCGTCCCGTCCACGATCGTGGCGGTCGTCTGCTCTGTGCTCACCGGCTCCCCTGGTCGATTCTGCGACGGCTGCGCTGATGTGGATCCTCGACTCTCGAGGCAAGGGCGCGCCCTCGATATAGTGTAGGGCAGGCGCTCCCGGATCCGCCGCTGTCGGTGTTCCGGGACGCCACCGAACTGAGCGTTCCCGTCGATTCCGGAGTCATTGTGCCCACACCCCGATCTGGCCACGTCGAGGCACCGCGCCTGCCCCAGGGCACCCTGGACATCCAGTCCCCGCCGGACGTCGTCGAATCAGAGGGCCTGGGCGGCACCATCGCCATGGCCGTGCCGATGATCGGCTCGATGGGTGTGCTGGTGTTCATGGCGTTCTCCAACAACGCCAACCCACGCATGATGCTGATGGCCGGGGCCATGATCATCGCCATGGTCGCCATGGTCGGGTTCACCTCCTACCGCCAGATCTCCCAGCACCGGCAGAAGGTCACCACCCAGCGTCGTGAATACCTGGTGTACCTGGATGAGCTGCGCGACGACGTGCGCCATGCGGCCCGCGATCAACGCCGGTTCACCACCTGGAACATGCCCGATCCGCCGAGCCTGAGCGCGATCATCCAGCAGAACGAGCGCCTCTGGGAGCGCACCGAGCCCTCCGCGATCACGTACATGACCCGGGTGGGCACCGCCGATGAGCCCCTGTGTTTGGAGCTGCGCGAACCGGAACTGGCACCGCTGTCCAACGCGGACCCGGTGTGCTTGTCGGCGGTGAGCCGCTTCGTCTCCACCTTCGACACCGTCCACGACCTGCCGGCCGGGATCAGCATCGCCGATTATGCCCGCATTGAGGTGGCCGGTTCCCCCGAGCACACCCGTGCCCTGGCCCGCGCCATGACCCTATCCCTGACCACCTTCATCTCCCCGAAGCTGCTGCGCGTGGCCGTGGTCGCCGACGCCGAAGGCCTGGCCGATTGGGACTGGGTGAAATGGTTGCCGCACGCCCGCTCGGCTGAATCCGACGCCGTGGGCACCATGCGCTTGATGGGCGGATCCGTGGCCGAGGTCCTGGACCTGTTGCCCTTCGACGTCTCCTCGCGCGCCCGCTTCCGGCAGCGCACCTCCGAGACCGCGATGCCGCAGCTGCTGCTGATTCTCGACGGTGTTGAGCTGCGCGCCTCCGACCGCGAGCGCCTGGCCAAGGAGGGGGTCTGCGTGCTCTCCGTGGTGGAGGAATGGAGCCGCCTGGAGGACTACGAGTCATTGCGGATCGCTCTGCAGCCCCGCTCCGATGGCCGGATGAACACCACGCTGGTGACCCTGGTCGGGGAGAACACCGGGATCGTGGCCGATTCCATGTCGGCCGAGCTGGCACTGGCCACCGCCCGCCGTCTCACCCCCTACGAGGAGGGCACCCGGCGCTCCGCGGTCACCCCGAACGCCTCCGGCGCCAGCTCGGACCCGACCCGCCAGGAAGACCTGATGGAGCTGCTGGGCCTGGGCGACATCCGCGACTACGACCCGGACATGCAGATCGTGCGCCGGCAGGGCCGGGCCCGGCTGAACATCCCCTTCGCCGTCACCCCCGAGGGGGTGCCGGTGCACCTGGACATCAAGGAGAACGCCCAGCAGGGCATGGGCCCGCACGGGCTGCTCATCGGCGCCACCGGCTCGGGCAAGTCCGAGGTGCTGCGCACCATGGTGCTGGGCATGGTGCTCACCCACTCCCCCGAACAGCTGAATCTGGTGCTGGTCGATTTCAAGGGCGGCGCCACCTTCGCGGGCATGTCCGAGCTGCCGCATGTCTCGGCCACGATCACCAACCTCGAGTCCGAGCTCTATCTGGTCGACCGCATGGAAGAGGCGCTGCACGGTGAGATGGTGCGCCGTCAGGAGCTGCTGCGCGCCGCCGGCAACTACGCCAACGTCGGCGACTACGAGAAAGCCCGCCTGGCCGGGCAGCACCAGCATCCGGCGCTGCCGGCGCTGTTCATCATCCTCGACGAGTTCTCCGAGCTGCTCACCGCCAAGCCCGAGTTCATCGACACCTTCGTCGCCATCGGCCGCCTGGGCCGCTCCCTGGAGATCCACCTACTGCTGGCCACCCAGAAGCTCGAGGAGTCCCGACTACGCGGACTGGACTCGCACCTGTCCTACCGGATCGGGCTACGCACCTTCTCCCAGGCCGACTCCCGCGCCGTGCTCGGCAAGACCGACGCCTACTCGCTGCCGGCGGTGCCCGGCGTCGGCTTCCTGAAGACCTCCGGCGACGAGATGACCCAGTTCCGCGCCTCCTACGTGGCCGCCCCGCCGCCGGCCCGCCGCGCCGAAGCGGTGTCCGCCACCGGCGGCCCCGTGCGCTCGGCCTCCCGACTGCTACCCTTCACCGCCTCCCCCGTGCTCTCCCTGGAGGACCAGCGCGACAGCGAGGAAACCGAGTCCGAGGACGCCTCGAACACCGAGCCCGTGGTGAAGGACGGCGACGACCAGTGGGCCGACATGTCCACCCTGGATATTGCGGTGCGGAAGCTAGAACCGTTGCAGCCTCGCGCCCACCAGGTGTGGCTGGACCCGCTGGAGGTGCCGACCACGCTGGACGAGCTGTTCGGAGATCTCACCGTCACCGAGGCCGACGGGCTGCACTCGCCCTCCTGGAAGGCCAAGGGCGGGCTGACCGTGCCGATGGGTATGAAGGACATCCCCCGCGAGCAGCGCCGCGAGGTGCTCAGCATGGATCTCACCGGCGGGGCCGGCAACGTCGCCATCATCGGCAGCGCCCAGTCCGGCAAGTCCACCGCCCTGCGCACCCTGGTGATGTCGCTGTCGCTGGTGAACACCCCCGCGGAGGCACAGTTCTACATCCTGGACTTCGGCGGCGGCACATTCGCCCCGTTCCGCCACGCCCCGCATGTGGCCGGGGTGGGATCCCGCGACCGCCTCGACATCATCACCCGGATGATCCAGGAGATCGCCGGGATCATGGAGGACCGCGAAGCCTACTTCCGCGAACACGACATCGACTCCATCGCCACGTACCGGCGCGGCCGGGCCGAGGGTCGCTACGACGACGGCTACGGTGATGTCTACCTGGTGGTCGACGGCTGGGGCACTCTGAAGTCCGACGTGCCGGATCTGGACCGGACCATCCAGGACCTGATGGGCCGCGGACTGGCCCTCGGGGTGCACCTGCTGGCCGCCGCCACCCGCCTGGGCGAGTTCCGCATCGCCATGCAGTCCACGTTCGGCACCCTGTTCGAGCTGCGCCTGGGCGAACCCCGCGAGTCCGAGATCGACCGCAAGAAAGCGGCCAGCGTGCCGGAGGGCCGCCCCGGGCACGGGCTGGCGGCGTCCAAGCACCAGTCCCTGGTCGCCCTGCCCCGGGTGGACGGCGCCTCCGACGCGACGTCGCTGCCCGATGGGGTCAAGCACGCCTTCACCGCGATCGAGCAGGCCTGGTCGGGCCCGGCCGGACCGAAGCTGCGGCTGCTGCCGCGGCGGATCACCCTGGACGCGGTGCGCGAGCTCGCCCCCGAAGCGCCGAACGCGCTGCTGGGCATCAACGAGGCACGGCTCTCCCCGGTGGCGCTGAACTTCAGCAAGATCAGCCACCTCTACGCCTTCGGCGACTCCGGAACCGGCAAGTCGACCCTGCTGCGCACGGTGATCCAGGAGGTCGCCCGCACCCACGACGCCAAGAAGGCGCAGTTCCTGGTGGTCGACTACCGTCGCTCGCTGCTCCAGGAGATCCCCCCGCGCTACCAGGCCGGGTACTACACCACCCACGACGTCGTCACGGGGGCGATGAAGGAGATCCACGGGATCCTCGCCGGGCGCCTGCCCGGCCCCGATGTCACCCCGCAGCAGCTGCGCGACCGCTCCTGGTGGGAGGGGCCCGACCTGTTCATCATCATCGACGACTACGACCTGGTGGCCACCTCACGAGGTAACCCCATCGAACCGCTGGTGCCTTTGCTAGCCCAGGCTCGTGACATCGGCATGCACGTCATCGTCACCCGCCGCACCGGCGGCGCCTCCCGCGCCCAGTACGATCCGCTGCTGCGCGGGATGGTCGACATCGGCACCCCCGCGCTGCTGCTGCCGGGTGATCCGGAAGAGGGCCCCCTGGTGGGCAAGATCCGTTCCCAGCGTGGGCCCGCCGGACGCGCCCAGTTCATTACCCGTGAGCTCGGGCATCAGATGGTCCAGCTGGCCGAATCGGAGACCCTCGTCGACCTCTGAGACGGATGACAGCTGGAAGCACCCTGTCACCTGAAGCAACACCGCCGCGACGCCGGACGCCCGCTGTCATTCTCGGGCTGCTCGTGCTCTGGTGGATGGTGATAGCGGTGGTCGTCTGGACCATCGGCTCCCAGACGACGACGGTGCGGGGAGCCCGCCGGCGGGCCCCAACTAAGGAGTGATGCACTCCGAGACCGACGGCGAGGTGCGGCCGTCGGCGCCGCGGACCCACACCTCGATGCAGTTGGACCCTTCGGCCGCGGGGAACCGCACGGTGGTCTGCGACGTCGTCTGATCAATGGTTTCCAGCCCGCTGCGCTGCACCTGATAGCCGTACGTGGCTCCGGTGATTTCGGGCAGTTGTTCCGGCGCGGTCCAGGTGGCCACGATGGAGCCGTCGGATGCTTCCAGCACCAGCTGACTCACCCCAGGCACGGACTCCACCATGGGTCCCTGCGCGGAGGGTTCCGGTTCTTCGACTTCGGGAGCCTGGGTCCAGCCGCCGCCGCGCAGCATGGTCGTGACCAGCGCGCCGCCCAGCACCAGGGCGGCCACGATGACGAGGCCGATGCCCCACCAGCCCGCTCGCGAGCGGGGCGGCGCCCCCGTGGTGCCCGCGGTCGTGGATGCGGCCGGGGCCGGCTGCTCGCGGGGTAGGCCGGAGTGCTGCAACGAGTCGTGCTGTGAGAAGCCGAAGGACTCGTCGAGCGCGGACGGGGTGCTCGGGACCACGGTGCGATCGTCGTCGTCATCGAGTGGTGTTGGTGGGGCCATCCGCGCCAGGTCGGCGGGGGTGAGGGTGCGGTCGTCGTCCGGCTCGGCCAGCGGCGCGTTGGACGCGGTGGGTGAGTCAGCGGGGTCAGCGTGCAGGTCCAGGGTGGTGACGGGCAGATCGAGCTCACGCTGGATCTGCTGCAGCCGCCTGCCGACATCTGCGGCGGTGGGGCGCTGCAGCGGGTCGGCGGACATGGCCTGGGCCAGCAGGGTCTCCAGGCTGCGCGGCACCTCGCGGCGCCCGGTGGAGGGCACCGGGTCGCGCAGAATCCGCTCGGTCAGCGCCTCAGAAGAGTTGTCGGCCCCGGGGCGCTCGAAGGGCGAGCGCCCGACCAGCCAGGTCCACAGGGTGGCGCCGGCGGAATACACATCCTGGGCGGCGGAGAGGCGCTGCTCGGCGCGGGCGTCCTGGGCCGCACGGTGGACTTCGGGGGCGGCCCAGGGCACGGAGAATCCGCCGTCACCGTAGCGCACCGGCATCCCGGCCATCCCCGAGATCCCGAAATCGGAGAGCACGGGCTGGCCGAAAGCGGTGCGCAGCACATTGGCGGGCTTCACATCGCGGTGCACGATACCCACCGCGTGCACGGTGGCCAGCGCCCCGGCGAGGATCACCCCGGTGCGCAGTGCCTCCGAAAGGGCCAGCGGTTGCTGGTCCCGGTGCCACAGCGGCCCGGCGCAGTATTCCAGGGCCAGCCAGGGTAGCCCCTGAGCGGTCTCCCCGGAGGCGAACAGGGACACCACTCCCGGGTGACTCGACACCTGGGCGAGCACGTTGGCTTCGCGGCGCAACATCGCTTCGGCCCCGCCCCCGGCATCGGGGCGCAGGGTTTTGACGGCGACGTCGCGCTCCGGATGGTGCTGCCGATACCGGTGCACTTCAGCGCTGCCGCCCCGACCCAGCGGCTGAGTCCAGGTGTACCCGGGAATCTGCGGCCCCGGCTGGGCGCCTGCGGGCGGGCTGGTCCGACTCGTGCGGCTCATCGTCTCTCCTTCCGGCGTCGCACCAGCGAGCGCCAGGACATCCGGCTGCGGTGCCGGGCCAGCCACCCGGCCGGTTGCAGGCCACGGTAGCTGCGCTCGGCCAGTTCCCACGCCTGACGACTGGGGTCCTCTGCGTCTGTCCCTGAATCAGTGTCGGCGTCGGTGCCGGAGAACTCGGCCCGGCCCACGGTGCGGGCCAGTTCGGTGACCGCACCCTCGGTGCCGGTGGCGGCGTCGTCAATGACTCCCGCCGATTCGAGCACGGTGGCCGACCGCGGCACGGCGATCCCGACGTCGACAGCATAGTCGGTGACCTCGGTCCAGGCGTGGCGCACCCCGAGCCGGCCGGTAGCTTGCCGACGACGACGCCGACGCCACACCTTGTACAGGGGCACGCCAAGCAGCGGCAGCAACAACAACAGCAGGAACCCGGAGATCCCGGCGATCAGCCCCCAGGGCAGCGGTTGCTCGGGCGGCAGCGGGTCCGGGTTCTCCTCGTCGCGCAGATCGGCCGGCAGTTCCGGGGGCTCCTGAGGCGGTTCCGGGGGTTGCAGCACCTGGGGGCGGGGTACCTGCCGGGGCTCGGGGATCTCGGTCTGCGGAGTCTGGTCCCGCGGCGGCGTCGGGTCGAACGCCACCCAGCCGGCGCCGTCGAACGGGATCTCCACCCACACGTACAGGTCGCGGCCGTGCAGGGTGATGGTGTCAGCACCCGTGGCCGCATCGGGGTCCGGGTAGGCGCCCATCACCACGCGGGCCGGCATCCCCAGGGAGCGGGCGGCCAGGGCCATGGCGGTGGCGTACTGTTCGTCGTCGCCGATCATCTGCTCGGCGTCGATGAGTCGGGCAATCCGTTCGGCGGCGTGACCAGGGCGGGACGGGTTCTCGGTGGAGTTGGCATAGTAGCCGGTGGAGTGGAAGTACTGTTCCAGGGCGCGGGCCTGCTCCAGCGGGGTGGAGACGGCGGAGGTGATCTCCGCGGCCAGGGCGGGCAACGAGGAGGGCACCTGCTCCGGTTCAGGCAGCTGGGCCGAGCCTAAGGAGCGCCCGGAGAGCTGACCTTCACTCCACTGCGGTTCGGTCCAGCCCTGCAGGTGATAGTGCGGCTCGGTATCGGTCGCGGCGGTGGTGAGCAGCGACTGCAGGGTGGGGTCGTAGAACAGGGCGGCGGCGGTCGCTTCGTCGTCGAGCGTGATCTGCTCGGGGTGGCCCACACTGGGCAGCCAGCCGTCCACGCGGCGCAGCTGTTCCACCTCGACGTCGACGGGCTGGCGGGCCCCGTCGGGTACATCGGAGGGGACCTCGGGCAGGGTTTCGCCCACCTGGAAGAACCCTTCGCCCTCGGCGGGTTCGGCGATGCCCCACTGGACGCCGTCGTAGTGGTCCATGGTGGCGATGCGCACCCGAGCGTCCTCGGGCAGGCCGGTGACGCGCAGCAGCGGCTCGTCGGCGAGCTGGGCGTTGAGGTGACGGTACTGCTGCAGCGGGGTGGCCCGTTCCTGGACGCTCAGCGGCGGGGCCAGGTAGCTGCGCAGCACGGTGCGCTCCCCGGCGTTCACCAGCACCGAAGCCAGGGGCACGGCGAGGAGCGCGCTGAGGGTGAGCACGAGTGCGGCAGAGGTGAGCGTGCGGGTGCGGGCTCGACGCCGGATTCTCTGTTCGGCTTCGCCGCGGGCGCGGTGCTGCGGGTTGGGGTCGGACTCCGCGCGGTCCCAGGCAGAGCTGAGCGCCCACCAGATGAGCATGGCCACGGTGCCGGCGAGCGCCCACCATGGTTCGGCGCCGGTGAGCGGCACCGACCAGGCCGCACCCACCAGGTAGAGCGCGACGGGGGCCAGGCTGGCCAGCAGCCAGCGCCCGGAGACCACGGCGAGTCCGCCGAGCACCCCGGTGATCAGGCCCGTGACGTAGGGCAGCACGGCCGGACCGAGGAAGGCACCGGCCGGGGGCACCAGGGTGAGTAGGTCCTTCCAAGAGTGCACCACCTGCAGCACCAGCAGCTGCACGGTTTCCACGGAGGGCAGCACCCCGGCCACCGCGGTGTCGGGCAGGGCGGAGACCGCGCCGAAACCGAGGTAGACGAGCACGGTGACGGCCAGGGTGGACCACCAGCGCCAGGCGAAGGTGCGGGCGGCCACCGCCACCGCCAGGCCCAGTCCGACGCCCCAGCCGGCGGCGCGCAGCCCGGAGCCGTCGCTGAACACGGGCTCGTGGGCGACGATGCCGGGCACCATCAGTGCCAGCAGGACCAAGGTGCCCACCGCTTCCCGCAGCCCGAACCGCGGCGTCATCGCACGACCTCGGCGATGCGCAGCAGGTCGCGCAGCTGCCCGGTGCGCACCCCGTGGGCGTGCTCGAGCTGGAACCGGCTCAGCCGGTCGGCGTCGGCGGGGGCCAGGGTCTGCACGAGCAGCCCGGTGGCGGTGACCGGGATGCGCTGGGCGGCGCGGCGCAACTGCTCGGTGTCCACCCCGGACCCGGTGAACACGGTGACGGCGGAGACCTGGGGCTGTTCGCGCAGGATCCGGTGCACGCTCTCGGCCAGGCTCTCCGTGCTGGTTGAGGTCGCGGTCGACCCGGTGCGGGCGCCGTCGTCGTCTTCCACGAATTCCACCTCGGCGGCGGCGTCGAGCAGGGTCCGGGCGCTGGCCACCGGCAGCGGGGCTCCGCGGGTCAGCCACACACCGACCTCACGGTCCTGGTGGACGGCGTCGAGCCCCACCGAGATCGCCATGGACACCGCCAATTCAGCGGCTTCCCGCGCCCCGCGCCGCGACGAGGACCCACGATAAGACTCCCAGCGGGTGTCGAGCAGCACGGCGTGCTGGAAGCGGCGGGTCTCCTCGAATTGGCGCACCATCATCCGCCCGGTGCGCGCGGTGGTGGGCCAGTGGATGTAGCGGCGGTCATCGCCGGGAACGTAGTCGCGCAGGGCGTGGAAGGAGACATCCGACGGCGAGAGCCGGGGCGCCTGCACGCCCTCGATATCGCGCAGCAACCCGGTGGCGTCGTAGCCGGGCAGCACGGTGGTGGGGTGCACGTAGATCTGCACGGCGTCCGACACCACGGTGGTGCGGGTCATCAGCTGCAGCGGGTCGGCGCGCACAGCGGTGGCCGGGCCCAGGGTCAGCACCTGGCGGCGGTGGGTGGGCAGAGCGATAGAGTGCCGCCAGATCTGCCCGGGGCGCAGGCGCGGCACGGGCACCGCGGCGGTGGACTCCCCCACCGGGATCTGCAGCACCGTGGGCGGGTTCGCTTGCCGGCCGGCGTGCACGGTCACCACGGCGTCGCAGTCGCGCCCCACCACCACGCGGGCGGCGTCGGGTGCGATCTCCACGCGGTACGACACCGTGCGGAACACCATGACGATCCCGCACAGCCAGCACCCGGCCAGAATCAGCGCCATCACCGCGCCGCCCTCCCAGTTCCAGACGAGCGCGAGCAGGATCCCGACGACGAGGCCGGCCAGGCTGAGCGCCCCGGCGGCGGTGGGGAGGAACCGGGCGGAGCGGCCGGTCATTCCTCGCCTCGGCTCGGGGGCACCACCGTATCGAGCGCCTCGCTGATCACCTGGGAGGTGGTGACCCCACTGAACGCAGCATCGGGTTCGAGGGTGATCCGGTGCCCCCACACCGGCTTGGCCAGCGCTTTGACGTCGTCGGGCAGCACATAGGCGCGCCCCTGGGCGGCAGCCCACACCCGGGCGCAGCGCATCATCCCGATCGCCCCGCGCATGGACACCCCGAGCTGGGTGTGGGCGGAGTCGCGGGTGGCTTCGGCGAGCGCGGCCACATAGTCGACGACGGCGCGGTCGGCGTAGGTTTCGGCCACGCGCTGCGACCATTCCAGCACCGTGGGGCCGTCGGTCACCGGGGCCAGGTTCTTGGAGCGGTCCGGGGCGGCCGCCCCCTGCAGCGCCTCGACCACGTGCTCACGGTCGGGGAAGCCCACCGAGGTTTTCATCAGGAACCGGTCCAGCTGGGCCTCGGGCAACCGGTACGTGCCGGCCTGCTCCACCGGGTTCTGGGTGGCGACCACCATGAAGGGTTGCGGGGTGGCGTAGGTGCGCCCGTCCACGGTGACCTGCGATTCCTCCATCACTTCCAGCAGTGCCGACTGGGTTTTCGGTGAGGCCCGGTTGATCTCATCGGCCAGCACAATGGAGGCGAAGATGGGCCCGTGGTGGAAGTCCCAGCCCCGGGTCTCCTGGTCGAAGATGGTCACCCCGGTAATGTCGGAGGGCAGCATGTCGGGGGTGAACTGAATGCGGGATCCCGGGGCGGCCACGGTGGCGGCGATGGCGCGGGCCAGCGCTGTTTTGCCGGTGCCGGGTGCATCCTCCAGCAGCAGGTGCCCGCCGGCGAACAGGCAGGTCAGCGACAACCGGATCACCGAGGTCTTGCCGAGCAGCGCGGTGGAGACATTGTCCACCAGGCCCGCGTACAGTGCGGCGAACTCCCGTGCTTCTGCTTCGCTCAGTGCCATCTGTTCGTTCCGTTCTGTTGGTGCTGTCTAGTCACAGTAAATCCTCGGGGAGGAACCGTTCAGGGCCCAGTTACGGAACCGGTCGCGGTCGGTCTCATCGGTGAGCCAGCCCGGGGTGTCCTCGCCGACGCCGTCGCGGTCCAGCCGCAGACGCGTGGACTGCGATTCCGGGTCACCGGTGGGGCCGTCCTCCGGTTCAGCATCATCTCCGCTGTCGCCGTCACCGTTGTCTTCGTCAGGAAGCTCCCAGGGCATCCAATCGGGACGGTAGGTGCAGGTCACCCGGTCGCCTGCGCGCTCGACGTTCTGGTAGCTGATGGTGATCCGGCGGCAATGGTCGTCGTCGTAGCCGTCATCGCTGCGGCGGCAGGTGTCCAGCCCCAGCAGCAGTTCCGGGGGCACCTGCTCCTGGTAGGTGGTCCAGGCCGAGCAGTTGTCGTCCGCATCACAGGCGCGCAGCCGCACGTCGATGCGCTCACCCGGCCGGGCCCGGGCGATGAATTTCTGACTGTCCGCCCCGCCGTCTTGTTCAACCACGCCGTGGCGCACATCGGACTCGATCCGGGTGATGGTCCGGCCACGCTCGGATCCGGAGCGATCAGCGCGCAGCACAATCTGATCATCGGAGCGCGCGGAGGAGTTCACGGCCAGGGTACCCGGGGTGGAATACACGCGCTCGGCGGAGGTGCCTTGGGAGGTCTCCGACACCGCTTGGGTGCCCTCGGCCACGCCGACGGCGCGCGCCCGCACGGTGGCCCGCTCGCCCACCGTGAAGCCCTTCAGGGTCATGCCCGGGGAGTACTTCACCCAGTTGCCGGAGGCGTTGCGTACCTGCAGCCGGATCTCGGACGAGCGGAAACCGCCCCCGCCCCGGGACTCGACCCCGGTGACGGTGACCTCATCGACGTCGGTGGTCTCCACGGTGGGCGACGACGGCGCGGCCGGGGATCCCAGCGGTCTCACCGTGTCCGAGGTGCGGGTTTCGGAGGGCCCATACTCGGTGGTCTGCATCACCTCGGCGGAGACGGGCGTGCCGAGCTCCACGGTGAACCGCACGGATTTCTGCGGGTGCTCGACGGTGCGGGTCTGCCCGTCGGAGAGCCGGATCTGGGCGCCCCGCACCGGCCGGCCATTGCCATCGGCGTACTCCCAGCCCACGTTCACGGTGGCCGAATCCCGTGCCGCGCTGCCCTGCGACAACGAGACCGAGCGTACGGGTGAGGGGCGACCGAAGGGGATGGCCTCGGCGCTGGTTTCGGAGGACACGGACGGCCGCTCCGCATTGTTGAACGCCTGCACGGTGGCCTGGTAGCTCTGCCCGTTGGTGAGCCCGGTGAACCGGGTGGTCATCGCCCCGGAGCCGGCTTGCACGGTCTGCTTGGCACCGCCGGGCTGCAGGGTCACCTCGTAGTGGGTGATGGGCGACCCTTGAGATACCCCGGGGCTCAGGGTCACATCCACGGCCCGGTCGGCCGGGTCCAGGCGCGGTGCCGGGGGCTGCTCGGGTTGCACGTCCACGAGGATCTCGGAGGACCAGCCGGAGGGTTCGGAGGCGCCCATCTCGTTCTCGGCGGTGACCTGGAAGCTGTGCCGCTCCCCGTTGGTCAGCCCGTCCACGGTGCATTCGGTTTGGGCGCATTCGGTGACCGCCCCATCGCGAGTGCGCACCTGGAACCCGGTGATCGGTGCCCCGTTGTTCGCCCCGGCCTCGAAGCGCACGAGCGCGGTGCCCGGGCCGATCGCCTCGGCGGACACGGAGGTGGGCGGTTCGGGCTTGTCGCGCACGGTGAGGCGGATGGTGCCGATGACCTGCCGGTCCGGATCGGCGGTGGCGTCTTCGAGCACGTAGGTTACGGTCATGGTGCCCAAGAACGACGGCGACGGCGTCACCGAGATGCTCCCGCCTTGCACGTCCACGGTGCCGGAGCCGGCGGTGACCTGCGGGGAGCCCACCACGCGCAGCTCTTCTCCGGGGAACGGGTTGATGGTGTAGTCGGAGACGTCGATCGTCTCGGTCTCACCCGGCATGCCGCGCGGGATCAGCGCATCGGAGACCTGGATGAGCGGACGGTTCGAGGAGGCTACGTGTACCGGGATGGCGCCGTCGACCGCTCCGTGGCCGTCGTCGACGCTGACCTCGATCGACCCGGCCGGGCCGTTGGCTTGCGGGGAGTCCAGTCCCACCGACATCACGCAGCCGGACAGGGAGGCGGTGATGTTGTCGGGCACGGTGCCGAGCCGGTAGTCGAAAGTCTCCGGGTCGGTGCCATCGGGGTCGGTGACCATCTGGCACACGTTGACCTGCACGGGGTCTTCGGCAGCGGCCACGGTGACGGGCGAGGCCCGGAACTCCGGGGGCGAGTTCTGCTCGTCCAGCACCTGAACCGGCAGGGAGAGCCGGGCGCGCAGGCTGCCCCGATCAGCAGAGCCCTCGCCGGTACTGGCCTCGCCGTCGATGACGTCGAAGGTGATGCCGGAGGACCCCTGGAAGTCTTCGTCGGCGGTGACCACCAGCTCGGTGTCGCCGTCGTCGGCTTCGGCCACGCTCAGCCCCGGGGAAGTGCGGATGTTGTGGGAGTCGATCAGCCGTGCGGTGCGGCCGTCGCGCACGGAGACGTGGTCGGCCAGCTCCAGGGTGCGTTGTTCGCCGGCGCGGATCTGCACCCCGCCGGGCACCAGCTGCGGCCGCTCCACCTCGGAGCCGGGCACGGTGACCACCGCGTAGCCCTCGAGCCCGTCCTGATCGCGCACCCCGTACACCACCAGCCGGCGTTGCTCGGTCACCGGGATGATCAGCTGCTGGCCCTCCACGGTGACATCATCAGCGTCATCGACGCCGCCGTCGTCCACGGTGAACACCTCGAGGTCATCGCGGTCGCCGTCGGGGTCGACGTCGTTGTCCACCACGGGCACCGAGACCGCTTCCACCTCGGCAATGTCTTCCTGGGTGACCATGTCGTCCTGAGCGCGCGGGGCTCGCAACGGGGCGTCCTCATCCACGTTCACGGTGAGCGTGCCCTGGGAGGTGCCGCCGCGGTTGTCGGTGACCCGGTACCCGGCGGTGATCGAATCGTTCTGTTCGGGGGCGGAGACGACGACGAGGTCGTTGCGCAAGCTCACCCGCTCGGCGTGGCGCTCGGAGACGGTCAGCCCGTCCTCCACCAGTGCCAGGGCGTCGCCGTCGGGGTCGGAGTCGTTGGCGAGCACGTCCACGGAGACGGTGCGGCCGGGGCGGATCATCACGGTGTCGTTGACGGTGTTGGGCGCCTGGTTGGATTCCGAGGGCTGGGCCACTCCCACCCGGGCACGGCCCAAGGATTGCTTGCCCAGCCGGTCTTCCACAATGAAGGTGAAGGTGTCGGTGCCGGAGGCGCTGGCCGCCGGGGTGTAGTTCAGCGACTGGTTGCCGATCTCCACCAGCCCCATGGACGGCGGCTCCTGAATGCCCACCAGGGTGACGGAGTCGCCGTCGGGATCGGAACCGTCCAGGGCCACCGGGATGCGAGTCTGCTGCCCGGCCACCGACCAGGCCACCACGTCCTGCGGGCTCGGCGCCGTGTTGGTGCCGTCGTCTGGCTCGGTCACCTCAATGGTCACCGTGGAGGAGGCAAAGTTTCTGGCCTCATCGCGCACCGTGTAGGTGAGCCGGTAGAGCCCGGGTTCCTGCCCCGCCCGGAAGCGCACCGTCTCCCCTGAGACGAACGCGAACCCGGCTGACTCCGGGATGTCGTGTTCGAGGTGCTCATCGACCTGCAGGGGCAACCCGTTGACGGAGCGGTCATTCTCCAGCACCGCCACGGAGCCGACGTCGCCGGCGCGCACCTTCAGTCGGTCCTCTTCGGGCTGCGGCGGCGCGGAGGCGTCTTCCTGGGGCACCGGCACCACCAGCACATCAGCGGTCGCTTCATTGCTTCCGTTGGACACGGTGTAGCTGAGCCGGGTGGGCTCGCTCAGTCCTTGGGGTGCCCGGATCCGCAGCAGGTGGTGGTCTTCCAGGGTGACCTGCAGCGGTGAGCCGTCGGGCACCTGAATGCTCTGCACCACCAGCACCCCGCCACCAGGGTCGGAGTCGTTGTTGAGCACCGCGGCCAGGGTCTGCCCGCCCTCGGGCAGCAGTGCCAGGTCGTCTTGGGCCACCGGTTCGGAGTCCTCATTGCGGCCGATCACGTCCACCCGGATCACCCCGGTGGCGGTGTCGGGGCCGTCCGAGACCGTGTACCCCAGGTAATAGGGGCCGGTGGAGGATGCGGTGAACTCGACGGTGCCGGTGTCCAGGTTCGTGGTGACGTCGGTGCCCGGCGGGGCGGGCTCGACGGCGGCCAGGCGCAGCGGATCACCATTGGCGTCGGTGTCGTTGTCCAGCGGGGAAATCGTCACGGATTCGCCCTGCCGGGCCACCACGTGGTCGCCGTTGGCCACCGGGGCGATGTTGCCCACCGGACGCACATCCAGGTTGACCACACCTTCGGCGGATTTCTCGCCGTCGGAGACCACCACGGTGATCCGCTTGACGCCGGGGTCAGAGCCGAGGTCGTTGATCTGCAGGGTGCCCTCCTGCCGGAACTGCACCTGCACCCCTTCGGGCGCCTGCACGTCCTCCAGAAAGAACAGGTCCCCATCGGGGTCTACCCAGTCGGGGAACACGTTGTACTCGGTGCTGGCCCCGGTTTCGACCACCACGGTGGGCACCCGGCGTTGTTCCGGGGCACCGTTGACATCCCAGCCATGTACGTCGATCTGTACCTCGGCGGTGTCTGTGCCGCCGCGCCCGTCCGCGGCCTGATAGGTGAAACTGGAGGAACCGGAGGCACCGTCGGGGGCGTCGTACTGCAGGGCCGCCCCGCCGCGCACCGGGCTGATCGCGGCCGGCCCGTCAATCACGGAGGCGGTAAGCAGGTCCCCGTCCGGGTCGGAGTCGTTCATCAGCACCGGCAGCTGCGTGGACTGCCCCGGACGTACCCCGAACTGGTCAGGTTCGGCGATCGGCGGCTGGTTGTCGCCCTCCCGGTCGGGTTCGGCGATCTCCTGGGACAGCTGGGGGGAGTCTTCCTCTTCCGTCTCGACGTCGAGCTCGGATTCGATCTCGTCCCACTCGGCCACCAGCACCATGTCCTCGTCGGGCAGCCACACGGAACCGTTGCCGGTGTCGTTGAGCACGATGACGTCGCGGTTGACCCGGAACACCGGGGTCTCGGCGTCGGCCAGGGTGTCCACGGTGGTCTCGGTGGAACGGTCCTCGTCCACGCACCAGCGGGAGAACGCCCCGGACCCGGACCAGGCCCCATAGGCGCAGCCGCCCAGCACCGCGGGCGCGGCAGGGGTGCCGGAGGACTGCCCCTCGCCGCCGCGTTCCTGAATGTCTCCCGAGCGCAGGTCCACTTGGTACAATCGCCAGGCGTCGGCCAGCACCACCGAGTCCGCCTCGGGACCGGGCTGCTGTAGCACCACGTCGTCGGCGGGCAGCAGCACCTCGTCGCCGTTCGGCAGGATCAGCATGCCGCGTCCGTGATCGGCGATCACCAGGTTGTCCCCCACCGTGGTGAGGCTGATCTGGGAGGAGAGCTCACCCACCGTCTTGACGTCGACGGTGTAGCCGGTGCCCTCGCGCTGAATGGCGGCGATTTCTTTCGTGCGCGGGGAGACGGCATAGCCCCGCCCCTCGGTGCTCACCACAGCCTGGGCGTCGGGCAGCGTGGGCTCCAGCGCGGTGTCTTCGGTCAGCGAGGTGCGGGTGGCGGTGGCGACGTCGGAGGCCCACACCCGGCCCGCCTCGGCGTCGACCATCAGCGCCTGGTCCCCGCCCTGGACGATCTGCAGATCGGTGTCGGCGGTGGTGGCGGAGGTCAGCGCGGCCATGGCCACATCCACGGTGGCCATCGCCCCGGAGGCGGAGTCGGTGTAGAGAATGTCACGCTCGTGTTGCTGAATGTCGAAGTTCGAGGAGGAGACGCTCAGGGCCGAGTCCAACATCTGGGCCGGATAATTCAGGTGCCCCACGAGCCCCTGCTCGGTGTTGGTCACCCACACTCCGCCCTCGTTGAGGTCCATGCGGGTTTCGGGCACACCGGGGTGCAACACGGCCAGGGTGCCCACGATCAGGGCGACGACGAGGGTGGCAGCGATACCAGCACGACGGCGAATCAGTCGACCGAGCCCTCCGGCGAAGCGTTGGGTTCCACGGCCCACAACGCGCGCGGCATCACGGAACCGGGCACCGCCGGGTCTGCCTGCCATCGGCGCTCCCCTCGATCAGATCTCCTGGGATTATACAGATCCCGGCCGACCTGGGGGTTAATGCTCAAGCGCCGAGCCCTCCACGACCGCGACCTCCTGCCGCATGCTGTGTCGATAGGCACTGGGGCTCATCCCGAAGGCCGACTTGAAGATCCGGCTAAAGTGCGCCGAATCCTGCACTCCCCACCGTGAGGCAATTTGCTGGATCGATAGCTCATGTAGACCAGAGTCCGCGAGATCGAGTCGGCACCGCTCGAGTCGTCTCACCCGAATATACGACGAGACCGTCTCGCCGAATTCTTGGAACGCATACTGCACACTCCGAGTGGAGACGTAGTGCGCACCGGCGATAGTCTCGGAACTGAGCTCGGGGTCATCCAAATGCCGCTCGATGTACAGCTTGTACTCCTCCAGTCGAGCGTACTGCGCCGCGGCCTGATCCGTGTCGGTCTCTTCGATGCCCGTGGTGATCAGGACACCGAGTAGGTTGATGGCGCTGCGCAGGATCCTGCGACCACTGGCACCCTCGAGCTGATCGAGCTCAGCGGCGATGTGCTCCATGAACGGCACCACCAGTCGGCCGATCCCCGTGGTGCCGTCGAGGCGCACCGCCGTCACCCGTCGCAGAATCCGCTGCGGCACATCGATGAACTCATACGGAAACACCATGATCAGCGCCCGCACTGGCTCGGTGAAGGTGAAGGTGTAGGGCCGACTGGTGTCGTAGATGGCCGCGTCCCCGGTCATCAGAGTGGTACTGCGTCCGTCCTGGGCCACCACACCGGATCCGGACAACAGCAGGGAAAGCTTCAGATGGTGCTTGTCTGTGGTGACGATCAGGTTCTCAGTGCGGCTGACTCGGTGGGCTTCAGCCCGAATCTCCGTGAGATTGGCGCCGTCAATCGAGGTGCTGCGGATGCGACCGGTGAAGTGAGGAACGGTGGTGGAGATCGCAATTCTGCCGAACCGGTTGCCCAACAGCTCCTGCCAGGCAGAGAAGGAGTCGGCATTCTTCACTTCCATGACCGCAGTATTCGTGCCGCGAGTCATCGCACCAACCTCCCTTCACTGTGAGCTATTTCATACTAACGTACCGGCCCGCTTGCACCTGTAGACCAAGTTCGTGCGCCTGCGCACAAGAAACCTGCCCCCGCCATCCTCAAGACTGAGGAGACCAACACGCAACGAACGAAATGAGAACCATTGTGATTCGAGACGATCTGTTCGACCGAGGGGTGCAGCAGCGCGAGGCCATGTTCGGTCGAGCCGGTGCCCAGGACCAGGTGGACCACACCACCGAACTAGATGACCGGATGCAGGAGTTCGTCACTCGCACTTGTTTCGGCGACATCTGGCAGCGAGAGGGACTCTCCATCCAGGACCGGAGCAAGATCACGGTCGCGATGATGATCGCCACCGGCAAGGCCCACGAACTACGCATCCACCTCCGCGGTGGGATCAATAACGGGCTGACCGCCCTGGAGCTGCGCGAGATCGCATTGCATTCCATCCTCTACTGCGGGATCCCCGCCGGCGTCGAGGGCATCCGCGCCCTGGAGGAGGTCCTGGCGGAATTCGACAATCACGACCTCAGCGCTCCCGTCGAGTCCCTGACGGACGAACAGAACACAGAAGGGACTATTCGATGACACGCACCGTCGGATTCGTCGGCCTGGGCACCATGGGTGCCCCGATGGCCAGCAACATCATTCGCGACGGCGTCCACGTCCGCCTGCTCGATGCGAACCCGGAGGTGGCACGGGCGCTATCTGCCCAGGTCGGAGGCACCGCCGTCACCGACCTGGAGGGGCTCATCGGATGTGAGGCCATCATTTTCATGCTCCCCACCTCGGCTATCGTCCGCTCAGCCCTGTTCACCGACGACGGCCAGCTACGAGCGCCGCTGACTACCGAGACCCTCCTCATCGACATGAGCTCCTCCGACCCGACCGAAACGCTGGAGACGGGACGGATGCTCCGCGCACACGGGCTGACCCTCGTCGACGCCCCGGTATCTGGTGCCCGCGAGCGCGCCGAGACCGGCACTCTTTCGATCATGCTGGGCGCCCCCGACGACACCACCGCCGAGCGCGCAGAGGTGTTCCTGGCTCCGATGAGCGCCCAGATCTATCGGACCGGGGCGCTGGGCACCGGGCACGCCATGAAGGCACTGAACAACTTCGTTGCTGCGGCCTCCTACACCGCGGCTTCAGAGGCACTCATTGCCGGACAGCGGTTCGGCCTGAATGCGTCCACCATGGTGCAGATCTTCAACGCCTCGACCGGCCAGAGTTTCGTGACCGAACACGTGCTGGAGCCGCACATCGTGCAGGAGCGCTTCGCGACCGGTTTCGCGCTGGGCCTGATGACCAAGGACGTGCGCATCGCCGCGTCGTTGCAGTCAGCCGTGGATCACCACGCCCCGGTCTGCGAGGCGGTCTCCACTTCATTGGGACGGGCGCTGGAGTCCCTGGGCAACGTGGACCACACGAGGGCCTACACCTTCTGGGACGGCGAATAGGGATCGTCGGGAAAGGCGGCAACGATGCAACGCATCATCAATTCTCTCGCCAGCGTCATGGCGATCCTCTCGGCGATGAGCCTCGTGGTTCTTATGATCGCGGTGACCCTGGACGTCACCATCCGATTCACCACGGGCGCCAGCTTGCCGGGCATGGTCGAGGTCGCCGAGTCGAGCCTCGTCGTCGCCGTGTTCTTTGGTATCGCTTGGGCGGGCTTGAACGACGACCACGTCTCGGTAACCCTGGTCACCGACCGCCTCGGACCACGAGCGAACCGCTGGATCACCGTGGCCGTCTGGTCGTTGTCTTCCCTGTTCCTGACCTGGATGACCTACGCGACCAGCCTCCGGGCACTCAACGCCACGGCCAGTCTGGAGGAGCGCTTCGGACTGGTCCGCTGGCCGATGTACCCCTTCCGCTGGGTCGTGGCCGCCGGCGTCGCCGCGTTCCTGCTCGTAGCGGTGCTCAACGTCTGGAAGTCGGTGCGCGACCAGCCGATCGACCCCGCCGAGGGGAGAACCTCATGACACTCACCACCCTCATCATTCTCGTGCTGCTGCTCTTGGCCGTCCTGCTGATCTCCAAGGTGCCGGTGGCGCTCGCCCTGGGCATCAGCGGAACCGTCGGGCTGACCCTGCTCCACGGCTCCGGCCACGCTACCAACGTGCTGGGGGCCGCCCCGTTCAGCCAGGTGTCCAGCTACTCGCTGACCATCATCCCGATGTTCATCCTGATGGGCATGTTCGCCGTGCGGGCCAAGATGGCCGAGCAAGTCTTCGCCATCGCCAACCGGTTCGTCGCCCATCTGCCCGGCGGGCTCGGCGTCGCCACGGTGATGGCCTGCGCCGGATTCTCGGCTGTCTCCGGCTCCTCGATCGGCACGGCCGCCACCATGTCCAAGCTGTCCGTGGCCGAGATGCGCAAACACGGCTATCCGGCGTCGTTCGCCACCGCGCTGGTAGCGGTGGCCGGCACCCTGGGGGCGATGATCCCGCCGAGCACGTTCCTCATCCTCTATGCGGTGCTCGCCCAGGTCTCGATCGCCCGGATGCTCGCCGCCGGGATCATCCCCGGCGTCATCTCCGCCGCTGCTTATATTGCCTACATCATGATCTGGGGGCGCCGAAAGATCGGCTACTCCACCGACAAGGATGATCTGCAGACCGCCCTCGCCCAGGCCTCCGGCGGTGGCGTGGGAGGCGGAGAAGCCCCTCCCGCGGCCACCGTCGGGGGGGGGGGGGGGGGGGGGGGGGGGCCCCCCCCCCCCCCCCCCCCCCCCCCCCCCCCCCCCCCCCCCCCCCCCCCACCCCGCCGTCTCCCACCGCGGACGCAGACCCCTCCCGACTCCCCTGGCGCGGGCTGTTCCGCATTGCCGTGCTGTTCCTCATCGTGTTGGGCGGGATGTACTCGGGGCTGTTCACCTCCACCGAGTCCGCCGCGATCGGCGCCTTGGCCGCCCTGCTGATGCTGGTCGCGGAGAACCGTCGCGAGGGATTCCGCACGCTGATGACGAATTTCCGCCAGGCGCTCTACGACACCAGCACCACCACCGCCATGGTGTTCATGATCATCGTCGGCTCCGCCCTGCTCTCGGCGTTCTTCATCGCGGCGAAGGTGCCGGAGTCAATCACCGAGGGCGTCTCCGGCATCGGGTTGCCGCCCACCCTCACCATGGCGCTGCTACTGCTCTGCCTCATCCCGCTGGGGATGGTCCTGGAGTCGCTGTCCATCCTGGTGATCAGCGTTCCGATCCTGCTGCCGATCGCCCTGGAATTCGGTTTCGACCCGATCTGGCTGGGCATCGTCATCGTGAAGCTGATCGAGATCGGCATGGTCACCCCGCCGGTGGGCATCAACTGCTTCGTCGTCGCCGGGATCTCGAATGTCCGCTCCGAGACGGTGTTCAAGGGGATCCTGCCCTTCTTCTTCATCGACGTCGCGATCACCGCACTGCTCTTCGCGGTGCCCGCCGTCGTGCTCTTCCTTCCGTCCCTGGTCCAAACCTGACGACCTGTCCCTGTTCACCCCTTGATCACCTTTTGGAGGCTCCCATGACCACCCCCACCACCACCGAGAACACCACAGACACCCGGCGCGGCCTGCGCGTCACCGGCGTGCTGGCCGCCAGCGCCCTGGCCCTCACCGCCTGCAGCGGCGTCGTCGACGACGCCGGTGACGGCGAGGCCGTGACCCTGACGCTGGCCACCGCCGCCACGGCCGGAACCCCCAACGCCGCTGTCCAGGACCTCTTCCTGGACCGACTCGAGGAAGCCAGTGACGGCCGCATCGAGATCGATCGCACCGCACCAGAATCGCTGTGCGAGGCGACCGAGATCGTGGAATGCCTGCGCGATGGCCGCGCGGATATTGGCGTCACCGTTCCCGACTACACGCCGCAGTACTTCCCCACCCTGAGCGTCTCCGGCATCCCCTTCCAGGGGCAGAACTCTCAGGCCATCACCCAGACCCTCTATGACATCCACCGCGACTATGAGCCAGCCGTGGCCCGAATGGACGACCAGGGGCTGCACTACGTCTCCGCCTGGCCGGTGGGTCGGCTGCTCTTCGGCGCCCAGGAGCCCATCGAGAGCGCCGAGGACCTGAACGAGCTGCGGATTCGTGCCTCCGGCCCGACCATCCAGCGCATCCTGCAGGATTCCGGGGCGAACATCACCGCCCTTTCGGCCAGTGAGACCTACGAAGCCGTCGAGCGCGGCATCGTCGACTCCGTCGGCGCGGCCGTCGACTTCGCCGTGAACTACCGGCTCATGGAGCTGCTCCCCTACTGGACCGACCCGGGCGTGGGGCAGTACTCGACCTTCGGGATGTGGCTGTCCAAAGACGCCTACGACACGCTCGACCCCGAGCTCCAGACCATCGTGGATGAGGTCGCCCAGGATTTGAATGAAGGCTCCGCGGTGGACGCATTCAACGAAGCCGCTAGCGGGCAGTGCGACGAGCTTGCGGGAGAGTCACGCGTCGAGATGCTCGATGAATGGGACGAGGCCGACCGTGAGGCGTGGGCGGCCGAAGTGGAGGAATCCGGACGCGATGCGTGGATCGCCACCGCGAATGAGCACGGCATGGATGATCCGGAAGCTCTCCTCGAGGAGTACGAGGCGGGGCTGGAGCAGTACCAGGACGCCGACTACGAGGATGCCACGCTGACTTGCGTGCGTAACTTTGCGAACTAGTCGGTCAGGGAGAAGGAGACCGGCTCGGAGCTGATCGCCCCCATAGCCACCGTGATCCGATAGGTTCCCGCGCCCAGCTCGTTCTCGGAGCGTTCGCAGCCGGGCTGGGTGCGGACCTTGTCCCATTCAAAGCGGGAGGTCTCGGTCTGTCCCGGTTCCAGGGTCATCATCTGGTCGGTGCCGTCCACCTGGCAGTCGGTGGTGGCGAAAATCCGGTCCGAGCCGGAGGTCACCGTGAACACCTGCTGGTTGGTGCCGACGTTCGTATCGCACGCCTCGTCGCCGTCGTTGGTGATACTCAGCTCGAAGATGGGGTTTTCGTCGGGACCGTACTCTCGAGCGTCAGCCGAGGCCACTACCGTGAGCTGGTCTTCGGTGCAGGTGCCCTCCAGGTCTCCCGCCTCCGCGCTGCTGGAGTCCGAGGGCGCGGCGGAGGCGCTACCAGCGTCACCTGTCTCCGATGGTGCGGCGCTCTCGGCGCTGGCACTTGGTGAGGCGGTGGGCTCCGGTTCCTCACTGGCGTTACCGGCTCCACGCACCAGCGCCACCACCCAGAACACCAGGGCCACCACGAGGGCGAGCAGCACCAGCGCGGCCACACCCACCACCAGTCGACGGCGGCGGTACACCTCGGGCGGAAGCGGTCTGTGTGTGCTCATGCCTCTAGCTTAACTACAGTGGAGTCCATGCCGCAGACCCCCACCCCCACCGCCGTGGCGGATGCCCACACCCGCATCATCGGCTGGTTCGACGCGCACGCCCGAGACCTGCCGTGGCGCCGCGATGAGTGCACGCCCTGGGGAGTGATGGTCTCCGAGTTCATGCTGCAGCAGACTCCGGTGGCCCGGGTGTTGCCGGTGTGGACCGAGTGGATGCGGCGCTGGCCCACCCCGGCTGACCTCGCCGCGGAACCGTCCCCGGAGATTCTGCGCGCCTGGGGCCGGTTGGGCTATCCGCGCCGGGCCCTGCGCCTGCATGCCGCCGCCCAGACCATCATGGACGAGCACGACGGCGAGGTGCCGAACACTGCCGCCGAGCTGAAAGCGCTGCCCGGGGTGGGCGAGTACACCTCCGCTGCTATCGCTTGCTTTGCGTTCGACCAGCCCGAGGTCGTCGTCGATACGAATATTCGGCGGGTGCACGCCCGCGCGTTTTCTGGTCGGGCGCTGCCGGAAAAATCGCTCACGCGCGCCGAAATGTCTCTGGCTACCGAGCTGATGCCGGCCGATCCGGAGCAGGCGTGCCGGTGGAATGCGGCCACCATGGAGCTCGGCGCCCTGGTCTGCACCGCGCGGTCTCCGCAGTGTCGGGTCTGCCCGGTGTCTGCCTCCTGTGCCTGGCTCGTTGCGGGGTCTCCGGAAGCGCACTATCAGCCGAAGGGCCAGTCGTGGGCGGGCACCGACCGTCAGCTGCGCGGGGCGATCATGGCGCTGCTGCGCTCCCACGACGGCGGCACCGCGCTCACGGCGATCCGTCAGCGCGTCGAGGAATCGTTGAGTCCGGACGACGCGCAGTTCGACCGCTGTGTCAGCTCACTGGTGGCTGACGGGCTCGCCGAGCGCACCGGCGACGAGCTCTCGCTGCCGCGCAGTTAACGACCACGCTGCCCCGGCCAACGTCCGGGGCAGCGTGCAAGGGAGAGGATCCCGTAGAAACTAGTCCTTCTTGAAGGCGTCGTTGACCTTGCCCAGTGCCTCGTTCGCCTTGTCCTGAACGTTGTCTTTGAGGTCCTCGAAGGTGTTCTTCAGGCTGCCCTTGGCCTCGTCGGCCTTGCCCTCGTTCTTCAGGCTGTCGTTGTCGGTGGCTTCGCCGAAGGCCTGCTTGGCCTTGCCTTTGGCTTCTTCGGCAGAGTTGGAGAAACGGTCTCCGGTGCTCATGTGCAGTCCTCTCGGTATCACGGTTAGTGGGTGTCTCCCACGCTAGCGGTCGCCCCGAGACGCACCCTAGAGTTGAGACGCGGCGGACTCTTGACCTTTCGCCGCACGCCGGGCGGCCAGGTCAATAATCATCCGAGTGTTGCCCAGCGTATTGGGTTTCACCCGGGCCAGGTCGAGGAATTCGGCCACACCCTCATCAGCGGAGCGCAGCAGCTCGGAGTACACCTCGGGGTCGACGGCGTCTTGGTTGGCCATCACCGAGAACCCGTGACGGGTGAAGAATGCGGTTTCGAACGTCAGGCAGAACACCCGGGTCACTCCGAGGCGCTCGGCCCGGTCCAGCAGTTCCTCGAGCAGCAGCGAGCCCACCCCGCGCCCGCGGTGCGAGTCCGCTGTGGCCAGGGTGCGCACCTCGGCGATGTCTTCCCACATCACGTGCAGGGCACCGAACCCGGCGGTTTCCCCGGTGTCGGTGTCTTCGGCGATCAGGAATTCCTGGATCGACTCGTAGTAGGCCACCGCTTCCTTCTGGAGCAGTACGCGCTCTTGCGCCAGAGGGGCGACGACGTCGCGTATGTCGGCAACATCTTGGGTGCGTGCGGGGCGCAACTGAACGGGCACGGTGGCTTCTTTCTTGTCGTTAACGAGAAGCCCGCCGGAGTCTCCCCCGGCGGGCTTCGGTGTGTCAGCTCCGAGTCAGGCTCGGAGGGTGATCACTTGTTGTCGTTGTCGCCGCCCAGGAACTTCTCCTGAGCGCCGTCCACGGCGTTGTTGACCTTGTCGGCGTTGCCGCCCAGCTTATCGGAGTGCTGCTCCTGCGCGTTGTCGACAGCGTCGTTGACCTTGTCGCCGTGCTCGTTCTTCAGATCGTTCAGCTTATCTCCCAGGCCCATAGCGGCCTCCTTTCGGTCGGTTACAGCTTCCTCCGTCATAGTAAGACGACACGAGGCGAGGCTGTCCACCGGTGATCGTCGGTCGCCGCGGCTTCGAAGAAAACCGTCAGATTCCGTTCAGCTGGCGTTGGAGCCGGCAGCGGTTTCACTGTCGGTGGCGGCTTCGATCGCTTCGCGTTCCGGGGCGGCTTCGAGCAGGTCGCGCGACTGCGTCACGGTGAACGTCAGCTTCGCGTCCGCACCCTCGCCCTCCGTGGAGACGGCGATGTGGGAACCGGCCGGAATCTCTCCGAACAGGATCTTCTCCGAGAGCTGATCCTCCACCAGCTGCTGCACGGTCCGGCGCAGCGGGCGGGCGCCCATGGCCGGGTCGTAGCCGCGGTCGGCCAGCAGGTTCTTGGCGGCCTGATCGAGGTCGATCTTCAGGTCTTGCTCAGTCAGGCGCACCTGCAACCGGGCGATGAACAGGTCGACGATCGAGATGATCTCGTCCTTCGACAGCTGCGGGAAGACGATGACGTCGTCCACACGGTTGAGGAACTCGGGCCGGAAGTGCTGGCGCAGTTCCTGCTGGACCTTGCCCTTCATCCGGTCGTAGCCGGTCTCGGTGTCGGAAGCGGACTGGAAGCCGGTCATCACGGACTTGGAGATCTCGGAGGTGCCGAGGTTCGTCGTCATGATGATCACGGTGTTCTTGAAGTCCACCACGCGGCCCTGCGAGTCGGTCAGGCGCCCGTCTTCCAGGATCTGCAGCAGCGAGTTGAACAGGTCGGCGTGCGCCTTCTCGACCTCGTCGAAGAGCACGACGGAGAACGGCTTGCGACGGACCTTCTCGGTCAGCTGGCCGCCCTCTTCGTAGCCGACGTAGCCGGGAGGGGCACCGAAGAGCCGGGAGACGGTGTGCTTCTCCTGGAACTCGGACATATCGAGGGTGATCAGCGAGTCTTCATCACCGAACAGGAACTCGGCCAGCGCCTTGGCCAGCTCGGTCTTGCCCACACCGGTGGGGCCGGCGAAGATGAACGAGCCCGAGGGACGGTTCGGATCCTTCAGCCCGGCGCGGGTCCGGCGGATGGCCCGCGACAGCGACTTGATGGCCTCGTCCTGGCCGATCACGCGGCGGTGGAGCTCGGCCTCCATGTTGCGCAGGCGGTCGGTCTCCTCCTCGGTGAGCTTGAACACCGGGATGCCGGTGGACTTGGAGAGCACCTCGGCGATCAGGTCCTCGGTCACCTCGGCAATGCCCTCGGTGGCCTCCTTGCGCCAGGATGCCTCGCGCTCGTTACGCTCCTCGGTGAGCTTCTGCTCCTGGTCGCGCAGTGTGGCGGCACCTTCGAAGTCCTGATTGTCGATGGCGGCTTCCTTCTGGGAGCGCACCTCGGCGATCTTGGACTCGTACTCCTTGATTTCCGGCGGCGTGGACATTCGCTGGATGCGCAGCCGGGCGCCGGCCTCGTCGATGAGGTCCACCGCCTTGTCCGGCAGGAACCGGTCGGAGACGTAACGATCGGCTAGCGTGGCGGCGGCTTTGAGCGCCTCATCGGTGATGGACACCCGGTGGTGCGCTTCGTAGCGGTCACGCAGTCCGCGCAGGATCTCGGTGGTGTCTTCCACGGAGGGCTCGTTTACCTGGATCGGCTGGAAGCGGCGCTCCAGGGCGGCGTCCTTCTCGATGTGCTTGCGGTACTCGTCCAGCGTGGTCGCGCCGATGGTCTGCAGCTCTCCCCGAGCCAGCATGGGCTTCAAGATCGAGGCGGCATCGATCGCGCCCTCAGCGGCACCGGCCCCCACCAGGGTGTGGATCTCGTCGATGAACAGGATGATGTCACCGCGGGTGCGGATCTCCTTGAGTACCTTCTTCAGGCGTTCCTCGAAGTCACCGCGGTAGCGGGAACCGGCCACCAGGGAACCAAGGTCCAAGGTGTAGAGCTGCTTGTCCTTCAGCGTTTCCGGCACGTCCCCGCGCACGATGGACTGGGCAAGACCCTCGACGACGGCGGTTTTACCGACGCCGGGCTCACCGATGAGCACCGGGTTGTTCTTGGTGCGCCGCGAAAGCACCTGCATCACGCGCTCCATCTCGTGCTCGCGCCCGATCACCGGGTCGAGCTTGGATTCGCGGGCAGCGGCGGTCAGGTTGCGACCGAACTGGTCCAGCACGACCGAACCCGAGGGCGCACCCTCGGTCTGGCCACCTGAGGCCACCCCGGCGCCGGCGGTTTCCTTGCCGGAGCCGGATCCGCCCTGGTAGCCGGAGAGTAGCTGGATGACGGTCTGCCGCACGCGGTTCAGGTCGGCGTCGAGCTTGACTAGCACCTGTGCGGCCACGCCCTCGCCCTCACGGATGAGGCCAAGCAGGATGTGCTCGGTGCCAATGTAGTTGTGGCCGAGCTGCAACGCCTCGCGCAGGGACAGCTCCAGCACTTTCTTGGCGCGCGGGGTGAAGGGGATGTGACCGGAGGGGGTCTGCTGCCCCTGGCCGATAATCTCCTGGACCTGCTCGCGCACGGTTCCCAGGGAGATCCCCAGGGACTCCAGCGCCTTGGCGGCCACGCCGTCGCCTTCGTGAATCAGGCCGAGCAGGATGTGCTCGGTCCCGATGTAGCTGTGATTGAGCATGCGCGCCTCTTCTTGGGCGAGCACGACCACCCGCCGGGCACGGTCGGTGAATCTCTCAAACATGGGCACACTCCTTGATGAACGTCGACTTCGATCGTAACGAGAAATCGCGTGCTATCGAGGACTGTTCGCCAGCGGGAGAACGCCTACTTCTTGTGGGCGTTGCGATACGCTTCTTCGATGTCGCGATGCAGGCGACCCCGGCGCGAGACGGTGTAACCATTCTTGACGGCCCACTCGCGGATCTTCGCAGCCTCATTGGTGGGCGCCGGGGCCGGCACGGATTCGGCCTTCTTGATGTAGGGCTTCAGCAGAGCACGCAGCTCACGAGCATTGTCCGAGGACAAATCGATCTGGTAATGCCGACCGTCAAAGGAGAAGGCAATCGTCTCGTCGGCGGTCGATCCATCCAGATCATCAACGAGGATAATCTCGGTTCTACGTGCCATGGTTTTCCCTCCAGGGAATAGAAACGGGCTTTAAACCCATTCTAATCGCATGACGACCATCATAGTCAAAGACTATTCTGTTGAGCCTGAATTTCGTCGCGTATTCAGCTGTCTCCAATATCTTCGCGACGGCGAGACGCCGCCCACAGCTGCGCTTCCTGCTCTTCGGCGCGGGCGCGAGCGGAACGCTCTCCGGCGTCACCACGAAACAGTGACCGCATGGCGAACCAGAAGATCAGCCCCACCCCGATGGAGGGGGCTAACACGGAAAAGTACTCCCAGAAAAGATCCATGGAGTCTCCTTTCAGGCTTCCGGCTTCAGCAGCGGGAAAAGAATAGTTTCACGAATTCCGGCCCCGGTGAAGAGCATGACCAGCCGGTCGATACCCAGGCCGATGCCACCCATCGGCGGGGCGCCGTATTCCAGCGCCCGCAGGAAATCTTCGTCCAGCTGCATGGCTTCGTCGTCGCCGGCCGCAGCGTGGCGGGACTGCTCGGTGAGCCGCTCGCGCTGGATGACAGGGTCGATCAGCTCGGTGAATGCGGTACCGCGTTCCATGCCGCCGATGATGAGATCCCAGGCCTCGATGACGCCGGGACGATCGCGGTGCGGACGGGCCAACGGCTGAGCAGCGGGCGGATAGTTGTAGACGAAGGTGGGGTTCAGCAGGGTGGGCTCGACGATCTCGCCGAACAACTCGATCACCAGCTTCTCGGCACCCCAGTTCTCGTCCACGGAGACGCCGTGCTCGGCGGCGACCGCGCGCAAGGTCTCGACGTCGGTGTCCGGGGTGATCTGCCGCCCCACGGCCTCGGAGAGACCGGGGTAGACCTCCACCCAGGCCCATTCGCCGTCCAGATCGATGGTGCCGGCCTCGGTCTCGATCTGGTGCGGGGCGCCGATAGCGTCGGCGGCGTTGAGGATCATCTCCTGCATGCGCTCCGCCATCACGTACATGTCCGCCCACGCCTCATAGGACTCCAGGGTGGTGAACTCCGGGGAGTGGGTGGAGTCCACGCCCTCATTGCGGAAGACGCGGCCGATCTCGAAGACCCGGTCGATCCCGCCCACCACACAGCGCTTCAGGTACAGCTCGGTGGCGATACGCAGGGTCATCGGCTGGTCGAAAGCGTTCAGGTGGGTTTCGAAGGGCCGGGCCTGAGCGCCGCCGTGGATGAGCTGCAGCATCGGGGTCTCGACCTCGACGTAGTCGTGCGAGTCCAGGGTGGCGCGGATGGAGCGGATGATCGCAGCCCGGGTGTGCACCATCTGCCGGGCCTCGGGGCGCACGATCAGATCGGCGTAGCGCTGGCGGACCCGGGTCTCCTCGTTGAGGTCGGCGTGCAGCACGGGCAGCGGGCGCAGCGCTTTGGAAGCCATCTGCCAGGAGTGGGCCATGATGGACAGCTCGCCGCGGCGCGAGGAGATGACCTCACCGGTGACGGCGATGTGATCGCCCAGGTCAACCAGGTGCTTGAAGGAGGCCAGGGATTCCTCGCCCACGTTCGCCAGGGAGAGCATGATCTGCAGGCGCACCCCGGCGCCATCGTGACCACCCTCTTGCAGGGTGGCGAAGCAGAGTTTGCCGGTGTTGCGCTGGAACACCACGCGCCCGGTGACGGAGACGGTGTCACCAGTTTCCGCACCCGGTTCGAGGTCCGGGTAGGCGTCGCGGACCTGCTGCAGAGAGTGGGTGCGAGCCACCTGCGCGGGGTAGGCTTCGCCGCCCTCGATCAGTTCGGCGCGCTTGGCCTGGCGGACCAGTCGCTGGTCGCGGGAGTTCGGTTCAGAAGTCTGGGTGCTCACAGCGCACCAGTCTACCGATTCTTACCGTCGGCCACCCCCGCGCGTCGGGGACTACCAGATGGTGACGCGGTCCTCGGCGTCGAGCCACATGGCGTCGCCCGGTTCGGTGCCGAACGCCGCGTGGAACGCATCGAGGTTCTTGACCACTTGGTTGCAGCGGAACTCGTTGGGTGAGTGTGGGTCGGAGGCGATGCGGGTAATCATGGTTTCGCGCCGGGTGAGCTGGCGCCAGACGGTGGCCCAGGAGGCGAAGAACTCGCGGTCGACGTCGGAATCCTGCTGCTGGTGTTCCTCCAGGTAGATGGCCAGTGCCTGGTGGGCGATGCCGAGGCCGCCCAGGTCGCCGATGTTTTCACCCAGGGTGAGCTCGCCGTTGACCGGGTGCTCGGGCGCGACATCGGGAGCCAGTGCAGAGTACTGTTCGACCAGCTTGGCGGTCCGGGTAGAAAAGGCTTCGCGGTCTTCGGCGGTCCACCAGTCACGCAGGGAACCGTCGCCGGCGTACTGGGAGCCCTGGTCGTCAAAACCGTGGCCGATCTCGTGACCGATGACCGCACCGATGCCGCCAAAGTTCTGGGCAGGCGAGGCGTCCGGGTCAAAGAACGGGGGCTGCAGGATCGCGGCGGGGAACACGATGGCGTTCTCCAGCGGTGAGTAGTAGGCGTTCACCGTCTGCGGGGACATGTGCCATTCTTCCGGGTCGGGCCCGGTTTCGATCTTGGACAGGTCGCGCTCGAAGGCGAACTCGGAGGCGGCAAACACCGAACCCATCAGGTCCTTCGGGTCCACCTCGAGGCTGAAGTAGTCGATCCACTTCACCGGGTAGCCGACCATCGGGTTGAACAGGGAGAGCTTCTCCAGGGCGCGCTGCCGGGTCTCCTCCCCCATCCACTCCAGCGAGGAGATGGACCGTCGATACGCCTCGAGCAGCGTGGAGACCAGCTCGTCCATGGATGCCTTGTGTTCCTCCGGGAAGTGACGAGCCACGTAGAGCCGGCCGACGTCTTCGCCCACCGCACCGTTGACGAAGCTGACCGCCCGCTTCCAGCGCGGACGCACTTCCTCGGTGCCGGCGATTTTCCGCCCGTAGAACTCGAAGTTCTCGGTGACGAACGCCTCGGTGAGGTACGGGGCTGCGGAGCGGAGCAGCTGCAGCTGCAGCCACCGCTTCCAGGTGGCCAGCGGGGCCTCGGTGAGCAGGCGCTGGATGCCGGAGAGGAAGTCGGGCTGCCAGACGACCACCTCGGCGGACCGGTTCTCGGCGTCGCCAATAATTCCCGACAACCACGAGGTGACCAGGGGGAACAGCTCCACCAGCTCGTCCCGGGTGAGCAGGTTGTAGCGCTTGACGGCGTCGCGGCAGGTCACCACGTCCCAGTGCACGCCGGCGATCTGGGTTTCCAAGTCGACGACGTCGTCCGCGTCGCGCCGGGTCTGCTGGGGGTCGCCGCCGATGCCGGCCAGACCAAACAGATTGGCCACGTGCTGGCGGTAATCGGCGAGGATCTCGGCGAAGGATTCTTCGCGGTAGTAGGACTCGTCGGGCAGGCCGAGGCCGTCCTGAAGCAGGTGGAGCAGCATGCGCTCGGGGTTGCCAGCGTCGTTGAGCGCACCGGTGGCGATGAGCCCGGAGACGCCGGAGCGCTGCAGGGTGGCGGAGAGTTCGAGTAGCTCATCCACGCTGGATACGCCCTCGATCTGGGAGAGCTCGGCGATGATGGGTTCCAGGCCGTGACGCTCGATGCGCTCGGTGTCCATGAACGCGGTGTAAAGGGCGCCGATGCGGGCGGTGGCGCCGTCGTCGTCGTGTCCTGCCGTGAACGCGGAACCATTCTCGGCGAGCTGGCCGCTGACGGTTCCCTCGCTGAGGGCGTCCGCGGCGTCGGAGGCAATGGAGTGGACCGCTTCTTCGGCGGCGTCGCGCAACTCCATGAACGCACCGTAGGCGCCCTGGTCGGCCGGGATCTCGTGTGAATCGAGCCACTCCCCGTTGATGTGACGGTAGAGGTCGTCGCGGGGCGAGGGCTGAGTGGATGCGGACACACGGACTCCTGGGGCGTCGGGGTGGGCGCGGTCGCACGGAAGGCGGGCCCAGTTGCGTAAGGTGTGCTCTCCAACCTACCCGAAGTTCCGGCCCGCCGGCAGGAGGGTGTTGGTGTGGCAACGGGCTCGGGTCCCGGACCCGAAACCACAGATTCATCGCTTTCAGACAAGAACCGGCGTTTTTCCGGCCATTCTGTCTGTAAAGCGATGAATCTGCGTCGTGGGTGGGGGCGCCTTAGCCCAGCAACGCGGCGAGGCGAGCGAGCGAGCCTTCCAGTTGCTCCTCGTCGAAGAGCGGGAACAGATTCTTGGCCAACAGGTCCGGGTCGGTGACGTCACTCCAGTCGTAGGTGAGGCTGACGCGCGTGGAGTTCTGGTCGAGCGGCTCCAGCGTGTAGACCCACTGCCAACCGGGAGGCTGGGTGCCGGCAGGAGCGGTCTTCCAGCCCACCAGCTTGTTCTCGTCATAGGCGACGACGTGGTTGTCGGTCTGGTAGTCGCCACCCATGTGGTCGCCGTTCATATTCATCCGGAAAACGTCGCCCACCTGCTGGATGCGGTCGGTGTGGTCTTCGGAGACGACGGTGCCGGAACCGTCGATTTTCGCGTGGTTGTCCGGCAGAGTCAGGACCTCGAAGATGTCCTTCGCCGGAGCGTCGATGGTGCGGGTTACGGTGATTTTGGTGTCGCCTTGTGCGGTTTGATTTGTGCTCATGGTTCACACGCTAGGGGCAACCCCGGGGGTCGACGCAAGGGGTGATGCCCGGAGAAGTGCGCGGCGGGGCAGCGGGGTCAACCGGCGGGGAGGACCATGTTGTCGATGAGGCGGACCGGCGGCACGACGGCGGCCACCAGGGCGAGCGCGTCGCGACTCAGGGGTGCGCGAAGTTCGGCGGCCGACAGCGGCACGAGCGTGGCCGGGTCCACCACCTCCAGATAGTCCAGCGTGACGGTGGCGTCGTCGTCAATCATTTTGCGCGCCGTGTGCACATCGATCGGCTCCCCGGACACCGCCTGCTCGCGCAGGGTGGACAGCGCGGCGGAGAGGATCAGCGCCTTGTCCATGCCGTGGTCGTCGAGGCGGCGGTTGCGCGAAGACAGGGCGAGGCCGGAGGGGGCGCGAACGAGGTCGACGGGGCGGATCTCGACCGGGATGTTCAGGTCGGCGGCCGTGCGGGTGAGGATGGCCAGCTGCTGGGCGTCCTTGCGGCCGAAATAGCTACGGAGCGTGGCCGGGGCCGGCGGCATCAAGGTGTTCCAGAGTTTGGTGACCACGGTGCAGACGCCATCGAAGTGGCCGGGCCGGGAGGCGCCCTCGAATACGGTGCCCATGGAGCCGGAGGAGACGGTGATCTGCGGGACGTCGCCGAACGCGCGGTAGCCGGGGTACATTTCGGCGGTGTCGGGAGCGAACACGATGACCGGGCGGTCGGGCACGTGCTCGGCGATGAGCGCCACGTCTTCGTTGAGGGTGCGCGGATAGTGGGCGAAATCGTCCGGATCCTCGAACTGCAACGGGTTGACGAACACGGACACGACGACGACGTCGTTCTCCTCGCGCGCCTGGGCCAGCAGGGCGCCGTGGCCGGCATGCAGTGCGCCCATGGTGGGCACCAGGCCGACGCGGGGTGCCAAGTGGGTGAGGTCAGCGGTGGCGGCGGTGATGGCGGCGCGGGCCTCGGCCACGGTACGAGTCAGGATCATGCCAGACAGTCTAAAACGGGGACGCCCCGACCGTGATGGTGACGGTCGGGGCGTCCCCGCTTCGAGCTCGGGCCCGGTCACATTCCGGGCATGAGCACGCCGTCGACCATGTAGACGGTGGCGTTGGCGGTGGTCACGCCGCCGCACACCAGGCCGGCGTCGTCGAACATCATCTCCTCGCCCTCGCCGGTGATGGTGACGGTCTCGCCCTGGACGGTCTCGTGCTCGCCGACGATCTCGTCCGGGCTTAGCTGACCGGGGATCACGTGGTAGGTCAGCACTTCGGTGAGCATGTCGGCGTCCTCGACCACGGCGTTGAGGTCCGCTTCGGGGATGGCCTCGAAGGCGTCATCGATCGGGGCGATCACCGTGAACTCGTCGCCGTTGAGGGTGTCAACCAGGTCGACGTCGGGGTTGAGCTCACCGGAAACGGCGGCGGTCAGGGTGGTTAGCATCGGGTTGTTCGAGGCGGCCACGGCCACCGGATCCTGGGCCATGCCCTCCACGGAGCCGTCACCATCGGGCACCTGCTCCGCGTAGGCCGAACAGCCGGAGCCCACGAGGTTGGCGCCGGCGTCGGCGGACTCCTCGGATTCCTCCATCGAGCCCTCGGTTTCCTCGGCCGACGGGTCCATGGTGGCTTCCATGGTGGTCTCCGGCGACTCCGTCTCCTCCGGGGAGTCGCTGCAGGCGCTCAGGCCGAGCAGGCCGATCGTGGCGATGCCGAGTGCTGCGGAGGCTTTCATTCCGAAACGTGCGTTCATGATCGTTCTCCTTGTTCGGCGGGTCGGCAATGCACCGTGTGGTGAGGGCCGTTTCGCGCTCTGCGATATCCCGCTGTGTACTGATGGTTCGGAGCCGGGGGTGAGCTGGATGACACTTTTTCGGATTTTTTACTCGGCCCGGAATTCGACGCGATGGTGACCGGTGGCGGAGTTGGGAATAGGATCCCGACGCTCGGCGGTCTGGACGGTGCCGTCGCGTCCGATGGCGCGGACAGTGAGCGCGTGTCGACCCGCTTCCACGGGCACGGCGAGGCGCCACTGCCGCCACGTGTCCACGTTGACCTCGGCGCCCAGTTCGGCATCGGTCCAGTCGCCGTCGTCGAGACGCACCTGCACGGAGGCGATGCCCACGCCCTGGGACCAGGCGGAGCCGGCGACGATGATGTCTCCGGCGTCGACGACGTCGAGTCCGCCCGGCACATCGATCCGCGAGGACACCAGGATCGGCGCCCGGGCGTCCCAGCCGCGGCGGGTCCAGTACGCCTCGGCCCGGTCAAAGCGGGTGACCTCGATGCGGGTGACCCATTTGGTGGCGGAGACGAAACCGTAGAGCCCGGGGACGATGAGGCGCACCGGGTAGCCGTGCTCGGCGGTCAGTGGCTCACCGTTCATGCCGATGGCGACCAGGGAGGCACGGTCATCGGTCATCGCCTCGAGCGGGGTGGACGCGGTGAACCCGTCGACGGAGTGCGAGAGCACCATGTCGGCCTCCGGGTGGGGGCGGGCGCGGGCCAGCAGGGTGCGCACCGGTAGCCCGGTCCAGACGCCGGTGCCCAGCAGGTCCCCGCCCACCGGGTTGGACACGCAGGTCAGGGTGATGCGGTGTTCCTCCAGCGGCTCCTCGAGCAGTTCGGCGAAGCTCAGCGTGAAGGGCTCTTCGACCAGTCCGTCCACGCGCAGTTCCCAGGTCTCGGAGTCGACGGCGGGCGGGACCAGGGCGGTGTCGATGCGGTACAGATCGGCCTGGGCGGTGGTGAAGGGCGCGACACCATCGACGCCGACCTCGGCGGCGGCGGGCACGGCAGCTGCGGTGACCACCGGGGTGGGGAGCACGAAGCGGCGGGCGGCATCCACCGCGCCCCGGCCGACGGTGGCCACGGTCTGGCCAACGGCGAGGCCGGCGGTGCCGATCAGGGCGGAGGCGCCGGCGAGGATCAGTACGGTGCGGCGCCGGAGTCCGGGCTCGGGTGGTTCTGTGGGATCTGCGGGTGCGGGCTCAGCGGGTTCGAGGCCGGCGTCGCGGGACTTCCGGGGCTTTCGGGGGATCCCGAGCGCGAGCACAGCGGCGCCGAGGAACACGCCGAGTACCGCGGCGATGAGGTCGCGGGGGCCGGATTCCGGGCGCAGTGCGACGAGTGCCACCAGCCCGGCCCCGATGAGGGCGAAGACGGTCACGGCGGTGCGCCGTCGTCGATGCAGCAGCCCACCAAGCACCCCGCCCAACACCAGCCCGCCCGCGCCCACCGAAAGAATCAGCACGATCTTGTCTGCCTCGCCGAAGAGGTCGATCGCGAGCTTGACCAGGTCGGAGGGCAACAAGCGGATCAGGAGCAGGCCCACCGCGGTCAGCGGCGATGTCGTGCCGCCCAGCACCCGGGTGAGAGCGTCGGCGGCGCCGAAGAGCAGGAGCACGGCGGCCATACCGAGGAGCACTCCGCGGGTGCGGGGCCCGAATCCGACGGTGAATCTGCGTTGCTGGTGCTGTCCCATACTCCTGGTTCGGAGCGGATGGGTCAGCGGATGGGTTAACGGGCGGTCAGCTCAGCAGTTCGCGCAGGCTCCGGTAGGCGGGCTCGGGCAGGACGCCGCGGGCGTGGGCGCGTTCTGCGGTGGCGAGGCTGAGCGCACGGTAGGTGTCCAGCAGGTCCGCGGCGTCCGGGTCGTCGTCGACGAGGGTGGTGAGCACCGCCAGGTGGCGGGCAACGGTGCCGACGTCGCCGCGGGCCACGGGGCCGGTGAGGGCGGCGTCGCCGTCGATAAGCGAATTCTCCAGGGCGGCGTGCATCAGGTTCGACAGCATGCGCTCGGGGGCGGTGACGCCGATGTGCTCGAGCAACTGGCGGGACTGGGCGGTGAGGGTGACCAGGTGGTTCGAGGCGTGTGCCAGGGCCGCATGGTAGGTGGGTCGGTCGGCCTCGGCGATCGGCACGGGTTCCCCGCCCATCTCGACGACGAGCGCCTGGGCGATGGGTAGCACCACCGGGTCGGCGGTGACCCCGAAAGCGCAGTCCTGCAGCCGGGCGAGGTCGAGGCTGAGCCCGGTAAAAGTCATGGCCGGGTGCAGGGCGAGCGGGATGGCGCCGTGGGCGCGGACCGGGTTCATCACGGCGGTGCCGAAGCGCCCGGAGGTGTGCACGAGCAGGTGGCCGGTGACGATGTGCCCGGCGTCGGCGAGCCCGGTGATCAGTTCGGGCAGCACGTCGTCGGGCACCGCGAAGAGCACCATCTCGGAGCGGCGGAGGATCTCGGGGATTTCCAGCACCGGCACCTCGGGCAGCAGGGCCTCGGCGCGCGTGCGGGAGGCCTCGGAGACGGCGTGCACCCCGGTGAGGGCGTGGCCGGCGTTGCGCAGGGCGGCCCCGAGCACCGCGCCCACCCGTCCGGCGCCGATCACCCCGATGCCGAGGCGGCCGGGGCGGGAGTCTGCGTTGGACAGCCGGGGCACAGCGCCCACGTCGCCGGTGGCCGGTTCGTCCACACTCATGCGGACTCCAGGGCGCGGCGGGCTTCTTCGGTGCGCCGATCGAACTGCTGGAGCTCCTCGGGCATCATCCACTGGTTGCGGTCGGCGATGCGACGCGACACCGCGGCAATGTCCGCTTCGTGGAAGAACAGCTGGCTGGCCACGGCGGCGTCCACGTGGTTCAGCCGCATGGTCGCCGGGCCGGCGGGGGTGTGCAGGTGCACATTGACCACGCCGAGACGCCGCTCGATGGGTCCCTGGCTGACCTGGGCGGACTGGATGCGCTCGTGCGACATCAGGCACAGGTACCGGGTGAGCCGGCCGGTGCGGAACAGGACGAGGGTGGGGGTGACGGCGAAGCCCTGACGGCGCCAGGTCAGCGGGTCGAGCACGCGCATCCGCCGCGGGGTGGTCACGAAACCGTGGGCCGAGCCGGTGCCGGTGAGACCGGCCTGAATGAGTTCGCGGGCGTTTGCGGTGCCGGGGTCGGGTGCGATCACGGTGAGCACGCGGAGCACGTCGTCGAAGGTCCCGACTGGCAGCACCACGTCTTTGCCATCAGTGGTCATGCCGTAGCCGGCCACGGTGACGCGCACTCGGTACCAACCGAACGGGCGCCACAGCAGCGACTGGCTGATCAGGATGGACTGCACGCGGCCCGGGGGCACGGTTTGTTGCCGGGTTTCAAGCAACCCGGAGCGCAGGCGCAACCCGTTCGGGGAGGTGGACACCGTGAAGTTGTAGTTGCGCGAGAACGGGGACCAGACCCCGGCCACCGCGGCGACCACGATCGGAATGGCGGCGGCGAACGAGGGCAGCCCGGTGATGACCTCTTCGCCCAGGGAGCGGGCCACGAGGATCCCGGCCACGAGAATGACCACCAGCACCACGATCGTGATGAAGGCCGTGAGCAGGATCGACCAGACCAGGCGGCCGGTGGGCACGGTGAGCATGGTCTGTTCGGGGGCGGGTTCCTCGTGCGCGCCACTGAGCCCGGTCTCGTCGTTCGGTGATGCGATATGGCTCGTCAGGTCCTCGCTGACGGGCCATATCGCATCACTGAACTCGGACCCCGCCGGTTTCTGCACACCGGCGGCGCGCTGCAGAATGTCCACGCGCAACTGTTCGGCCTCGGCCCCGCGAATGAACGCCAGAGTCATCGCGGCAGACCCGCCACCGTCGGCCGCCTCAAAGCTCAGCTCGGCGAGCCCGAAAATCCGGGCGAGCAGGGGACGTTTGATGTCGATGGCCTGCACCCGGTCCAGCCGCACGTGGCGTTGCTGGCGGAAAATCCATCCGGAGTGCACCTGCACCATCTCCTCGGTGATCCGGTACCGGTAGAACCGCCAGGACAGGTAGAACCCGCCCACCATGAGCAGCAGCACCGCCACCACCGCACCCGCGGTGATCAGCAGGGCGGCGGACTGCAGGTCAAGCCCGTCCTCCACCACCACGGAGTAGAACTCGTCGGTGAACTGGGTGCCAATGACGGCGATGATCGCCACCAGGGTGAGCCAGGAGCGCACCACCGGAGAGATGGGGTGCACCCGGTGCCAGTCGCCGTCCGCATGGTTCAGCGTGGTCGCGGGGCTCACAGTCCGGCCAATCGTGCCTGGCCGCGCGCGGTGAGCTGTTCGCGCAGGCGCTCGGCCTCGTCCTGGGGCACGCCGGTGAGCTCGCCGGAGGTGTCGGAGGCGGCGGTGCTGATTTTCAGGGTGCGTAAGCCGAAGCCGCGCTGGAGCGGGCCGTCGGAGACGTCGAGGTACTGCAGCCGCCCGTACGGGATCGCCACCACCTCGCGGAAGAGGATGCCGCGTTTGATAAGGAAGTCGTCTTCGCGTTCGGCGTAGCCCATGGCGCGGACCTGCCGCGGAACGATGCACAGCTCGACGATCCCGAACAGCAGGGAGGCGGCGGGCAGGCCCCAGGCGGTCCAGCCCCAGAGCCCAGGCCAGACGCCGGCGAGCTTGAGGATCAGCGGAATGGCCAGAATCGCGGTCCATACGAGGGTGGAGATCCCGCCGGTAATCAGGCGCAGCGGCACCAGTTTCGGGGAGACCGGCCGCCAATCCACGCGGCTGTCGTCGAGGCCGCGGGCCGTGCCGGCATCGGGGTCGGACCATGCTGGCGGTTCGACGGCCTGCGGCGTGGGCGGAGTCTCCGGGGTGGGAGGAGCCTCGGGGGCCGGCTGATCCATCGTTCTCCTTCGTTGAGGTCAGGCCCGGTGGCGCCCCACCTGCGGGATGCCATCGGGACCGGTGACGGGCCCCGTTCCGGAGCCGCCCTCACCGTCGCCGTCGTCGGCGATCCGGCACCATTGTTCCACAACGCACCCGACCACCAGCAAGGCCAGACCAGTGGCGATCATGGTGACAGCCTCACCCACGGAACCCCAGCCGGTCAGCGGAACCCGGTGCACCACCACGCCCACGTGCCAGCCCATAATCACCGCGGCAGCGTAGGCTCCGGCCTGGGCGAGCACCACGGTTTGGGCGGCCACCAGCGGGTTCATCCGGGCGGCCACGGGGCGGGAACGGTCGCGCCGCACGCGCACCCCCAGCACGAGGAGCATGACGACGACGGCGGCAATCGTGATCACCGAGGTCAGCCCGAGCACCGGGGTAACCCAGCCGCGCTCGGCGGCAACGTAGGAGGCGAGCCAGCCCAGCGCCGCGGTGAGCACCAGAATCAGGGCCAGCAGACCCGGGCGCAGCGTGGGCAGGGCGGGGCGGCTCATGCGCGCGGCTCTTCTGGCTCGTCAACGAGGTGCACGCCGTCGCGATCCGCCGCCCGGTCGGCCAGCTCGGCCACTGAGTCACCGTTGAGGGTGGCGTCTGGATCCAGCCATGCCCAGGGCGCCAGCACGAACGCACGCTCGTGGGCGCGGGGATGCGGCACGGTGAGCCGGTCAGTATCGAGCACCGTGTCGGGCCCGAGCTGTCCTGCCGCGTCTCGGCTCCGGTAGGAGATCAGGTCGACGTCGAGGGTCCGCGGGCCCCACCGCACCTCGCGGGTGCGCGCGGCGTCGGCTTCCAGCGCCTGGGCTACCTCCAGCAATTGCAGCGGGCTCATCTCGGTATCCACGGTGACGATCTGGTTCAAGAAGTCCGGCTGGTCCTCCGGCCCGATCTCGCCTACCACGGGGGCCGTGCGCGCCCGCGGCGATATACCGGTCACCCGAGTTTTCGCGGCGAGGCCGAGCAACGCAGCATCCAGCAGCGCCGCGGAGTCCCCCAGGTTCGACCCCAGGGCCAGCACGGCCAGAGCGCTCGTCCCCACCGTCATCCCCGTTCCCGGTTCACTACGACGGCGACGTCGGCGAAGTCCGCCGGAATGGGCGCCTCGGGTTTGTGCAGCGTCACCTGTACGCGCGATACCCGCGGCTGGGTGGCCAGCACGGCGTCGGCGATGCGCACCGCCACCGTCTCGATCAGCCGTGCGGGCTCCCCGGTGAGGATGCCCAGCGCGATGTCGGCGACCTCGGCGTAGTTCACGGTCTCGGCCACGTCATCGGTGCGGGCTGCCGTGTCCAGCACCGCCTCGGCGAGCTCCAGCTCCAGGTCCACCAGGAACGTCTGTCCCTCGGCCTGTTCCCGCTCGAGCACGCCGTGATAGCCGCGGGCGCGCAGTCCGGTGAGCCGGATCATGAGTGCTGCGGCGCGGTGTTCGGTCCACCCCAGGCGGCAGCCACCTTCACGGCGTCCACGGAGGCGGCGACGTCGTGCACGCGCACCGCCCACACCCCGTGCGCGGCGGCCAGCGCGGACACCGCGGCGGTGGCATGATCACGCTCCACGGGTGCCGGGGCGTGACCGCGGGAATCGGCCAGCAGGGTGCCCAGGAATCGTTTGCGAGAGGCGCCCACCAGCACCGGGAAGCCCAGCGCCACCAGGCGTTCCACCCCGCGCAGCAGCTCCCAGTTCTGTTCGCCGGACTTGGCGAAGCCCAGCCCCGGGTCGAGGATCAGCTGTTCGGGCTGGGCTCCGGCGGCGATGAACTGATCCTTCACCTCAGACAGCTCGTGGATCACCTCGGTGACGACGTCGTCGTAGTCGGCGAGCTCATCCATGGTGTGGGCGTCGCCCCGGTTGTGGGTGATGATGTAATGCGCGCCCGACTCGGCCACCAGCTCGGCCATCTCCGGCTCGAAATTCAGCCCGGACACGTCGTTGATGATCACCTCGCCGTGGTCCAGGGCCGCGCGGGCGGTGGCGGCATGGCGGGTGTCCACGGAGACGACGGCGCCGGCGCGCACCAGGGCCTCGATCACCGGCAAGACCCGGCGCTGCTCTTCGTCCGGGTCCACGGCGTCGCGGCCCGGTGCGGTGGATTCCCCTCCCACGTCGATCAGGTCAGCCCCAGCGTAGTGCAGCTTCAGCCCGTGCTGGATGGCCGCTTCGGCGTCGAAGTGGTTGCCGCCGTCGGAGAACGAATTGTCGGTCACGTTGACCACGCCCATCACCAGGGTGCGGTCGGTGGGCAGGTCGGCGAAGCGGCGTCGGGCGACCTTGCGCACGACGCCGACGGGGCCGGTGGAGGGTCCGGTTCCGGGGATGGCGGCCATGGATGACATGAAGGTCCTTCTTGTAAGTGGTCTAGGTGCGTTCCAGGATCAGACTCATGGCCTCGGCCCGGGTGGTGGCGTCGCGCAATTGCCCGCGGACGGCGGAGGTGACGGTTTTGGTGCCGGGTTTGCGCACCCCGCGCATCGACATGCACAGGTGCTCTGCCTGCACGACGACGATAGCTCCGCGCGGGTGCAGGTGCTCCATCAGGGCCTCGACGATCTGGGTGGTGAGCCGCTCTTGCACCTGGGGGCGCCGGGCGAAGACCTCCACCAGCCGAGCCAGCTTGCTCAGCCCGGTGATCCCGCCCTCGGGCGAGGGGATGTAGCCGATGTGGGCGTGACCGTGGAACGGAACCAGGTGGTGCTCGCAAGTGGAGTAGAACGGGATGTCCTTGACCAACACCAGCTCGTCATGGGAGATGTCGAAGGTGGTGCCCAGCACCTCGTCGGGGGTCTGGTTCAGCCCGGCGAAGGTCTCGGCGTAGGCACGCGCCACCCGGGCGGGGGTTTCCTGCAGGCCGTCGCGCTCCGGGTCTTCCCCGATGGCGGCGAGGATCTCCTTGACGGCGGCTTCGATGCGCGGCTGGTCCACCATCAGCGGTCTCCTTCGTTCGTCTCGCCGGTATGGCCCGGCAGTTCGGTGCCCGGGTTCGGGTCGACCAGCGGCTCCAGGGAGTCGGAGTGTTCTTCCGGGGCTGCTTCGGGTTCAGTCTCCGGGTCAGCACCTGAACCAGACTCCTGCGCGCGCTTTTCGGCGGGCGAGAGCACCGGCGGGGTGTCGGACACGGGGCGGGACTCGTCGAAGAGCCAGACGTCGCGGGGTTCACGCTTGCGGACGTCGGCGAAAATCTCCGCGATCTCTTTCTGGTTCAGGGTCTCCCGTTCCAGCAGTTCGTAGGCCAGCCGGTCCAGGATGTCCCGGTTCTCCTGCAGAATCCAGTACGCCTCCGCGTGCGCGCCGTCGAGCAGGGCCCGGACCTCGGCGTCCACCGCCGCGGCCACGGACTCGGAGTAGTCGCGCCCGGAGCCCATCTCCTTGCCCAGGAACGGTTCGGAGTTGCCGGAGCCCAGCTTCACGGTGCCGATGCGGGCGGACATGCCGTAGTCGGTGACCATTTTCCGGGCGGTGTCGGTGGCCTTCTGAATGTCGTTAGAGGCACCCGTGGAGGGATCGTGGAACACCAGCTCCTCGGCCACGCGCCCGCCCATGGCGTAGGCCAGCTGATCCAGCAGCTCGTTGCGGGTGACGGAGTATTTGTCGTCTTCGGGCACCACCATGGTGTACCCCAGGGCGCGGCCGCGGGGCAGGATGGTGATCTTGGTGACGGGCGCGGAATTGCGCAGCCCGGCCGCCACCAGGGCGTGACCGCCCTCGTGGTAAGCGGTGACCTTGCGCTCGTGTTCCTTCATCAACCGGGTGCGCTTCTGCGGCCCGGCCATCACCCGGTCCACCGCCTCGTCGAGGGCGCGATCGTCGATCAGCTGCGCGTTCGAGCGTGCGGTGAGCAGGGCGGCCTCGTTGAGCACGTTGGCCAGGTCGGCGCCGGTGAAGCCGGGGGTGTTCTTCGCCAGGGCGCGCAGATCGACACCCTCTACCAGGGGCTTGCCCTGGGCGTGGACCTGCAGGATCTTATGCCGTCCCTCCAGATCGGGGGCCTCCACTGGGATCTGGCGGTCAAAACGTCCCGGGCGCAGCAGCGCCGGGTCCAGCACGTCGGGCCGGTTGGTGGCGGCGATCAGAATGACGTTGGTGGTGGCGTCGAATCCGTCCATCTCCACCAGCAGCTGGTTCAGGGTCTGCTCGCGCTCGTCGTTGCCCCCACCCACGCCGGCGCCACGATGACGGCCGACGGCGTCGATCTCGTCCACGAAGATGATGGCCGGCGAGTTGGTCTTGGCCTGCTCGAACAGATCGCGCACGCGGGAGGCACCCACGCCCACGAACATCTCGACAAAGTCGGAGCCGGAAATGGAGTAGAAGGGCACCCCGGCCTCCCCCGCCACAGCCTTCGCCAGCAGGGTTTTGCCGGTGCCGGGCGGACCGTACAGCAGCACACCCTTCGGGATCTTCGCGCCCACGGCCTGGAATTTCGCGGGTTCGGAGAGGAATTCCTTGATTTCGTGGAGCTCTTCGACGGCTTCGTCCGCGCCGGCCACATCGACGAAAGTGACCTGTGGCATGTCCTTGGTGATCAGCTTCGCCTTGGACTTGCCAAACTGCATGACCTTGCCGCCGCCACCCTGCATGCGGGAGAGCAGGAACCAGAACAGCAGCGCAATAATCAGGAACGGGATGAGGAAACCGAGCATGCTCAGCAACCAGTTCGACTGCACCGGCTCATCGGTGTAATCGTCCAGGTCAGACCCCTCGACGGCGGAGATCACGTTCTCGGCGCGGGCCTCGGAGAAGAAGAAGTGGACCTGAGTGCCCAGCTCCCGGTCATCCAGGGTGAGATCCTCGCGCAGGGTGAGATCGACCCGGTTTTCGCCGTCGTCCACCAACGCTTGGGTCGCGGCGTCGTCAGCCAGCAGCTCCATGCCCACGGAGGTGTCCACGCGCTGGCTCGAGCTCTGGGTGAGCACCGGCACGACCAGGAGCAGCATCAGCACCGCAAGCACGATCCAGATGATCGGCCCCTTGAAGATCTTCTTGATGTTCACTCAGTCTCCTGTTCGCCAGCGCACACCCCTCATACGGTACCGGGTCGGTCAAGCTCGCGGCGCACCATCACGCCAGCGTTCGCAGAAAGAGGACAGTCAGGAGTACACGTGCGGGGCGAGGGTGCCCACGAACTCCAGGTTGCGGTACTGCTCGGCGAAGTCTAGGCCGTAGCCCACCACGAACTCGTTGGGGATGTCGCGGCCCACGTACTTCACGTCGATCTCGGTCTTCATGGCCTCCGGCTTCCGCAGCAGCGCGCAGATCTCCACGGAGGCCGGGCCGCGGGACTCGAGGTTGGTCTTGAGCCAGGACAGGGTGAGTCCGGAGTCGATGATGTCTTCCACGATGAGCACATGGCGGCCCATCAGGTCGGTTTCGAGGTCCTTGAGGATCCGCACCACGCCCGAGGACTTGGTGCCGGAACCGTAGGAGGACACCGCCATAAAGTCCATGGTGATGTGCGAACGGATGGCGCGGGAAAGGTCGGCCATCACCATGACCGCCCCCTTCAGCACGCCGACCAGCAGCACGTCTTTGTCGGCGTAGTCGCGGTCGATTTGCGCGGCGAGATCAGCAACGGTCTGCTGGATCTCCTCCTTCGACATGAGTACGTGCAGCAGGTCTTCGCGGACGTCGTCTTCGATCATCGTGGGGCTCTCCTGAGGCGTCGGAACATCAACAGTGTCGCATATTCGGAGCCGCGCTCGCGCGTGACGTGGAGACCGGGTAGCTCGATGGGCCCGGCAGAGCTCCCGGGGCGCCGGTCCATGAGCGCATCGACGGCGTGCAGGCGTTCGGCGGTGGGGGTGGAGCCCAGCTCGACGGCGGCGAGGGCGAGCACGCGACGGCGAATGGCTGTCGGCAGCGGGGCGAGGTGGTCCAGGCGGAGCGCAACAGTGGCAGGGGTGGCTGGGTCGGCTGGGATGTCTGCGCGCGCGCCCGCGTAGACACGGTGCGCCCAGTCTTCCAGGGCCTCGGCGTCGTCGGCCACGAGGTTTGCCGTGCGGATGAGCCCGGCGCGGACCCCGGGGCCCAGGCCGGTACCGGGGTCTTCCAGGGCGGGCAGCAGCCGGTGGCGGACCCGGGCCCGCGCGCCGTCGCCGTTCATCGGGTCTTCCCACCAGCTCACCCCCGCCCAGCGACAGATCGTCTCGGTGTCGGCGCGGGTGAGGTGCAACAGGGGGCGGACCACAGTGAGCGGGCCATGCGTGCGGGTGCGGCGGATGCCGGCCAGCGAACGCAGCCCGGAGCCGCGGGCCAGCCCAAGGAGCACCTGTTCGGCCTGGTCATCGGCGGTGTGGGCCGTCGCGACGATGGTGGCGCCGGTGAGCTCGGCGACGTCGCGGAAGGCCTCGTAGCGGGCGTCACGGGCGGCAGCTTCGAGCCCGGCCCCGGAGTCGACCGTGACGGCGCGGACGTGGGTGGTGATGCCGAGTCGTTCCAGTACGGCGGCGGTGCGCTGGGCGACGTCGGCAGATCCGGGCTGAAGCTGATGGTCGACGACGACGGCGGTGACCTGTCGATCGGAGTGATCTGTCCGGTCTGCCACGGCGGCGGCGATGGCCAGGGCGAGGGAGTCGGCCCCGCCGGAGACGCCGAGCAGGGTGTGTGCGGGGAGCTGTTTCAGCTGCGGCAACGCGGCGTTCAGGGGTGCGGGCCAGCGCGTCGTCGGTGGCCAAACGTCGGGCCCGGTGGGAGTCGGCGCGTCTGGTGACTCAGCTGGCACGGATCCGCCTCGCCCAGGCATCGGCGTCGTGGAGCTCCTCCTCGGTGGGCAGCAGCTCGGGCGCGGTCCACACCTGATTGAACCCGTCGGTGCCGAGCAGGCCGATGGCGCGGTCGACGAAGCGCTGCCCGTCGCGGTACTGGCGTGCCTTGGCTTCCATGCCGATCAGGCGGCGGATCAGTTTGCTCAGCGCCGAGCCCTGTTGCCCTCGCTCGGTGAAGCGGCGGCGGATGGTTTTGACGGTGGGGATTACGCTGCGGTCCACCGCGTCCATCACCACGTTGGCGTGGCCCTCGAGCAGCGACATCACCGCGGTGATGCGGGAGAGCCGTTCGCGGTCTTCGTCACTGGTGACGGCGTCGAGTAGGGATCCGGTTGGCCCCGTATCGGTTCCCTCGCTTGTCTTGGAGATCGCACCTTTGGCGCGGTCGAGCATGTCGGGCCACTGGCTCGTGGAGGTGTACAGCGAGGCGAGCATGCCGGTGATCTGCTCCTGCAGCCAGTGGCGCAGCCAGGGCGCGGCGGCGAACTGCACGCGGTGGGTTTGCTCGTGCAGGCACACCCAGAGCCGGAAATCGTCGGGGCGGACGTTGAGCTGCTGGCGGACCTGCATCACGTTCGGGGCGACCAACATCAGCCTGCCGCCGGCCGGGCCAAGCGGTTGTCCGGTGTGGTCGGGCAGGGCGATGAACGGGTCGTACTGGCCGAGCACGCGGGTGCCGAGCAGGCTGAGCAGTCCCCCGGCCTGGAGGCCGGTGATGGTGGATCCGAGTCCGCGGGTGGCCGTAGCGAACTGGTCCGGGGCCTGTTCCCGCACCCGTTCCAGACCCGGAGCCAGCAGCACGGAGAGCGACTGCAGGTTGGCGTGCGCCCAGCGCACCCGGTCCACCACCAGCACCTCGGAGTCGCGCAGGTCGCGGGCGGCGTCGAGGCCGGTGATCCGGTGCACGTGATCGACCGACACCTCGGCGGCGCGACGCAGAGCACGGGTCTCGTCCCGGGCCTGCCGCAGGTTGGTTTTCGGCCCGCCCAGGCTGAGTCGACTGGCGGTATCGGCGGCGAGCTCCCAGTTGATGAGCTGGTCGGTATGGGGTACGTGAGGGGACATAGTTTCATCCCACCACACCCGCGGCGACGGCGACCACCTGTCAGCAGCCGCAGTCCGCGAGCACCGTGGCGGCCCGGTCTTGAACCTCCCGCGCCTCGGTCACGCTCTCCGAGTCGGTCCCGGTGTTGATGAACGAGAACCAGAGCTGGCGCCCGTCTACGGTGACCACGGTGCCGGTCAGCGAGGAGTGCCGGTCCAGGGTGCCGGTTTTGGCGCGCACCGTACCGGCCGCCGCGGTGCCGGCCATCCGCTCGCTGAGGGTGCCTTCGAGCCCCGCGGTGGGCAGCCCCCACACGGTCTCGGCGAGCCAGGGGCGCTGTTGGACGGCGTCCATGATGGCGACCAGTTGTGTAGTACTGATGCGGTTTTTCGCGGAGAGCCCGGACCCGTCGGCAATGGTGATCCCGTGCGCGTCGACGCCCAGGGCGTCGGCGGCGGCGGTGAGCAGTCCGGCCACCCCCTCGAAGCTGCCGGAGCGGCCCGAGGCGAGCGCGGCGTTGCGGGCGGTGACCTCGGCGACCTGATTGTCGGAGTACGTGAGCAGGTATTCCACCTGTTCCGCCACGGTGGCGGATTCGATGGCGCCCAGCTCCGTACCGTCCCGCTCCCCCAGCCCGGAGGTGGCGTCCCGCTCGACGCCGGAGGCCACGGTGAGGTCGAGTCCGGCTTCTTCGGCGGCGCGGACCACCTGGGCGCGAAACACCGCGGCGGCGTGGGCACCTGGATCGTCCACGCGGTCGGTCCCCGTGCCAGAATCAGCCCGCGCCCCGTGCACGGCGATCGGCTGGACGGCGGAGATGTTCCCGGAGGACACCATCGAGTCGTTCCAGGTCAGCTGCGGACCGGAGTAGCCGCCGTCGTCGAGCACAATCCGCAGGGCCGGTGCGCCGGCGTCGTCTGAGGGTTCGTCAGACTCCCCGTCTAACCGGTCCGCGAGCGCGTCCACGGTCTGTTGGGCGAGACTGCCCAGCCCGGCCCGGCCATCCACCGACGTCGCACCCGCTCCGGTACCCAGCAGCGCGTCCCCACCGGCCACCAGGGCCACCACCAGGTCGTCCGTTCCGTCGTCGAGCACCGCCCGGGTGGTGTACCGGTGGTCCGGGCCCATCTCGTGCAGGGCGGCCGCGGCGGTGAGGATCTTCAGCGACGAGGCCGGTACCCGTGCGGCGTCGGCATCGCGGGAGTACAGCACCTCGCCGGTCATGGTGTCGGTGACCAGGGCCGCGGTGGTGAAGTCCGTGCCGGCGAACACGGTGTTCAGCCGGCGCTGCAGGGTCTCGGCGGAGGGCACGGGCGCTTCCTCAGAGAGGGCGAGTACCTCCGACGGCGGTTCGGTGGCCACGTCCAGCACGTTGGCGAGTTCTTCCTGGGCGCCGGTCAGCCAGTGGCGCGCCCCGCCCAGGCTGGTGGCGGGGATCGACACCTGGGTGAGGGCGGCGCGTTCGGCCGCGGCGGCTTTCAGCTCGGCGGCACGGTCCTCGGGTGCGGGCAGCACGGTGCACCCGGTGAGCACGAGTGCGGCGATCAGCGTCCCCGCCAGTCCTCGGGCACGCGTCGCGCGCGCGGAGGTGGCGGAGCGAGCAAGCACACCTGAGAGCGTACCAGCGCGGACGTGACGCGCCCGCCCCTGCCGAGGATATACCCTGGTTCTGACACGTTTCCCTGATGCTAGGAGCCTGCCCCATGAGCCACGACGTCACCATCGAAATCCCCGCCGGATCGCGCGTCAAGTACGAGTTCGACCACGAGACCGGTCGTCTGCGTCTGGATCGCGTCCTGTTCACCCCCATGCAGTACCCCACTCACTACGGGTTCTTCGAGGACACCCTGGGCGAGGACGGCGACCCGCTGGACGCCATGGTGTACCTGCCCGGCTTCGATCTGGTGCCCGGTGTGATCGTCGAGGCGCGCCCGATCGGCGTGTTCAACATGACCGACGACGGCGGCGGCGACGCCAAGCTGCTGTGCGTTCCGGCCGACAAGCGCTTCGACCATATCCAGGAGCTCTCCGATGTTGAGGAGTGGCTGCTGCAGGAGATCGAGCACTTCTTCACCCGGTACAAGGATCTGGAGCCCGGTAAGTGGGTCAAGGCCGAGGGGTGGGCTGATCGCGCCGCCGCCGAGGCGGAGCTGGCAGCGTCCATCGAGCGGTTCGCCGCGCTCGGCGAGGAGACGGCCGACGACGAGCCCCAGGGCCGCGACGTCTGATCAGCCCCGTTCTGCCAATCCGGCAGGTCTTAGAACCCGTCGGCGAGCTCGAAATCCGGGTGCGGGTCGAGGCACAGGGTGGCGGCGGGTGAGCCCTCGCCGCCGTCCGCCGGCGTCGCGTCGAGCAGGGTGAACACTCCGGCCACGGGATCTTCCACGGTCTCACCGCGGCGTAGCTCGACCCGGCCGAATCCGCCGTCGCCTTCATCCACTCCCGTGATGCCGGCAACCACGCCGTCGTCGTCATCCCACACCCCAGACAGCGTATAGGCGGGGAACAGCTCGACGCCGGGGCGTAGCACCGTGTTGGCCTCCAACCCCAGGGTGACGCCGTCGCAGGCGATCGGGATGGGCTCCGGCTCGGTGTCGGGCTCCGCGGCGGCGCAGCCTGCGAGCGCGCCGAGTGCCATACCAGCCCCGAGCGCGCCGAGTGCGATCAGTGCTCCGCGCGATACCCCGGGCACGACGGCGCCCGCCCGGTCAGTCAACGTCCCACCCTGGTGCCAGTGCGAACCCGGGGGCGGGCTGAAACTCGATCGCCGTGGCGAAGGGGCGCGTCCCGGGGGCCAGTCCACCCACCTGCGGGCTCACGTGCAGCAGTGTGAACGTTCCGGCGCGGGCGTCACTCACGCTCTGCCCCGCAGTGAGTCGGGTGGGCGGAATTCCGCCGTCGGGGTGGGGGTCGACGCCGCGCAGCACCGCGATCATCACGCCGTCCTCAATCCGTGCGTCCGACACCGTGTACGCGGGAAACATCTCCGCGCCCGGGCGGAATACTTCGGTGCCCCGGAAGGTGAAGCGGATCGGTCCGGGGGCCTGGTCGGGTGATGCGTCGGTCATGATGAGTATCCCCCTCCGATGGAAACGTCGCTGCTGTAGTCTTCAAAGTCCTCCCACGAGATGGTGAACGTCGCGCCCATGGGTGTGGTGCCGCTGCCGGGGTTGTTGTATCCCCACGGGTTGCGCAGGGTCACCCCGTTCTCATCGGAGGACACCACCTCATAGGCGTGGGTGCCCACCATTTCGATCTGCTGTTCCTCACCCTCGATGGTGACGGTCACGATGCCGACGCCTTCTTTGCGTTCCTCATCCGAAATCCCTGCCGTGGCCGCCACCACGGGTCGGCCTTCCTCGGTGGCCGCGGTGATCTGCTCGCGCTGCCCATCGTCATATCCGGCGCCCCACCCGAACACTCCCCGCTTGCGATGCACCACCTCGGAGTCGGTGTCGGTGAGCTCTTCGAGTGAGTCGTCCGGGCGGCCTCCGGTGAGCCCATTTCCCTCAGAGTTCTCGGGCAGCGTGCCGGCCGGATACACCTGCCCGTAGGCCGCCTCGATCACCGAGAACACATTCGCGTCGGCGCTCGTGCCGGTACTGCCGTGCACGTAGGTTTCATCCACAAAGACGGTGCGCCCTTCTCCGGAATGTGGGTCATTGGGGTCCCGCGGCAGCGTCACCATGAATCCGGTGAGCTCGCCGTTCTCATAGTGGGGCTTGACCATGCCGGAAATGTGCTCGCGCCCCTCAGAAGTGCGCGCCATGCTCGACAACGCGGCCAGCAGGTAACAGTCGCCGATACCGCGCTGGTTGATGTCGTCGGGATAGATCCGCCCGTTCTCGAGATCAGAGGCAATCTTTTCCATCTGATCTTGCCGCAGGTCCGTGCGGGCGCCGAGGTCCTGCCCCTGATCGTTGTAGTTGTAGACCTCGACGTGTGCGCCCTCAGCCAGCAGCGCCGCACAGGTGACGGCCGCCTGCCGGACCGTGGCCACCGATTCCACGTACGCTTGCTGGTGTTCCGCGACCTCGGGCATCACCTGCAGATGGGCCCGCATCATCTCCACCAGCCCGGTGGCGGTTTCCACCACGGCGTCGAGTTCCAGCATCCGATCCCGGATCCCGTCGCAGCGCTGCTGTTCCGTGCGCACCACCCAGCCGTAGTCCTCCAGCGCCCCCGAGGCTCGGCTGACACCTTCCTTGAGGTCAGAAATCTGCACCGACTGATCATAAATGACCGTGTTGTAGGCTTCCGCCGCCTCGCCCTCCCAGATATCGGGGAGTTCCTTCGCTGCCCAGGCGTCGTCATAGTCGGTCTGCAGTGCATCAGCGAGATCGCGGACCTTGGTCGCGGATGCCAGAATGCCCTCGGGCTGGCCGGGGACGTCACCAATGAGGTTTGCGTCAATTCCCATGCCTATCAGTCATCCCCCGAAGACTCGGCGTACGGTGGATACCAGGTCCATGTGGTCGTATCTCCGGTCAAGGGCGGCGCCCCATTCCTCATCGGTGGCTTGGCTGTGCTGGGAGAACTCGCCCACCTCGTATGCCAGGTAGGAGAACCGGTTGCCGAAACGCCGATGGTGGGTTCCGGCGTTGGCGACGAACGTCGTCATGGCGGCGTCCACTCCGGGGTCGCCGAGCACGTTCATTCCGGGATTCTCCGGCAGGGTGCGGTCCAGGAACGACGACGACGAATCCTCGAGCGCCGTCTGCAGTCGGTTCATCTCCTCGGGATCGACCTGAAACCCGGTCATGCTGCGCCCCTGTTCTCCGTGCGGCGGTTGATACAGCTCCTCAAACTACCGCAGCAAGGAGCGCAGCACCAGGGCGGCCCCGTCGTCGTAGACATCCTCCGTCACCTCATCGGCAATGCGCTTGACGTCGTCCGGCGCCTGGCCCATGGCCACCCCGCGGCCTGCCCAGGCCAGCATTTCGACGTCGTTGTAACCATCCCCGATGGCGACCGTGTCGTCCAGGGACACCCCCAGCCGGGCGCGCAGCGCCTCCAGCCCGGAGGCTTTCGTGACCCCGGCGGCGGCCACGTCCAGCCAGGCGCTCCATCCCACCGAGTAGGTCACGCCCTGCAGCCCGATCGCCTCCACCGCTTCGGAGAACGACTCGGTGGAGGCATCCGTAGAGAAGACGACCAGGCGCACCGCGGTGGTATTGAGCAGCTCATCGAAGGACACTCCGCGCGCCTGCACCCCGAAGCTCATGTCCTGGAAGCGCTCGGTGGAGAGGAAGTTTCCGGCGTCGTCCTCAATCGCGTACTTCGCGCTGGGCAGCCGGTGTCGTAGCTGTTCCAGCACCGGGGCAGGATCGAAGGTGCGACGGTCGATCACCTCGTACCCCTCCTCGAGCTGATCGGTCAGCTGAATAGTGACGCCGCCGTTGCAGCACACCGAGAAGCCGTTGCGCAGCCGGATGGTCTCAATGATGGGCAGCGTTGCCTGCAGCGAGCGCCCAGTCGCGATCATCACGTGGTGGCCTGCGGCGACGACGTCGCGTGCCGCCGAGCGCACGGCCTCAGACATGTGCCCATCGTGGTCCACCAGAGTGCCATCGACGTCCAGACAGACCATCTTCCGCTGTTCGCCGGAGGGCAATACAGTCGAGGGGGACGGCGCGCTCGCGCGGCCGGGAGTGGACGGCGTTTTCTGCGGGTCGTTCAGCATGGTCCCAGTCAACCACGTTCGACAAACCGGACGTGAAGTCGCGATGAACAGCGCGTCCCTCTTGAACTTCACCCTCCTGTTAACCCTCAGCGGACATGAGGAAGCAGAGCTTATCTCGTCTAACACTATTACGCTATGCGCTATCGCTCCTGCGAGGGAAATGGCGAGCACAGTAGGACAAGGGCACCGCACAGAACAGGGGTTGACCAGCAGTGGCACAGATGAGACTCGCCCTCTTCGAAGGCGACGGTATCGGGCAGGAAGTATCTCAGGCTGCCCGGCGCCTGGCCGAGGAGATGTTCAGGTTCATGGGCATCACCCATGAGATCGTCACGGTGCCGGTAGGGTGGTCTGCCTTGTGCGAGACCGGCAGTACTTTCCCTTCCGAAGCGTTGGCCGCGGCACGTGAAGCCGACGGCATCATTCTCGGACCGCTGGATCTGGCCCATTACCCTGCTCCAGGGTTAGGAGGACTCGACCCGGAGCGCGAGCTGATCCGCGAGCTGCGCTTGCACTCTCGTTTTCTCCCGGCGCGCACTTACGCAGGGGTGACTTCACCGTTCCGTCCCTCGGTCGATCTGCTCGTGGTGCGGGACAACACCGATGGGATGTTCGCTGATCGCGGCGCACCGGAGGGTCCCTTCGAGATGATGCCGACCCCCGATCTGGCGTTGTCCACGCGCAAGGTGACCCGTGAGGGCATCGAGAATCTCGCTCGCAGCGCCTTCGAGACGGCCCGGTTCCGGCGCCAGCACGTCACCGCCGCGCATCAGGCGGATGCGATGCCGGTCTCCGAAGGACTGTTTCTGCAGACGATGCGTGATGTGGCTGCTGATTATCCGGAGGTGGAATACCACGAGGAGTCCGTCGATCGGATGGCGGCGTGGCTTGAACGCGACCCGGCCCGGTTCGACGTCATTGTGACCACCAGCCTGTTTGGCCGGATTCTCTCGCAGCAGGCCGCGCAGGTCACCGGGTCACACAGAATTTCCGCCTCATTGAGCGCCGGATACTCCCACGTGATGGCACGAGCACACCACGGCCCGGCTCTCTCACTGGCCGGACAGAACGTGGCCAATCCGACATCGATGCTGTCCTCAACCGGTTTCATGATGGCCTACCTGGGGCATCAGGCCGCGTGCGACCGACTGATCCGCGTGGCCAGCACGGTACAGCAGACGCTGACCGAGGTATTGGCGCGCCCGGAGTGGCGCACCGCCGATCTGCACGGCCCGCTGAGCACGCACGAATACACCGACCTGGTGATCGAGCTGGCATTGGCCCGGCTCGGCGCCGCCCCGGTGGCATAGAGCGGTGTCTGACATGAAATTCGGTGTCTTCGAAGGCGACGGCATCGGCCCGGAGGTCACCTCCTCCTCACGCCAACTCCTCACATCCGTCCTCACCCATGTCGGCGCAGACCATCACATCGAGTCCATGCCCCTGGGGTTTAGTTCCATCAACTTCGGTGACCGCTCGCCTGATCCCGACATGATTGCTCTCGCTCAGAGTTGTGACGGACTCATTCTCGGTCCGGTGGATTTCGGCAACTATCCGCCCAGCGAATTGGGTGCGTTGACTCCGGGTGCCATGCTGCAACGCAGTTTGGATCTCTACGCCACCGTGTACCCGGTCCGCACGTTGAGCGGTATCACTCCACCGCAGATCGCGCCTTTCGACGTAGCGATCGTCCATCTGAACGAGCCAGGCTACGTGATGAATGAAGGCCAAGGCACCGTCAACGAAATGATGCCGACCTCTGAAGTAGCGATGGCCGTCCGCAAGATCACGCGCGAGGGATCAACTCGTATAGCCCAAACGGCTTTTGAGGCGGCAGAACGACGCCGGCAATCCCTGACCGTGGTGCACCAGACTGATCTCCTTCCCCTGACGGAGGGGATTTTTATGGAAAGTGTCCAAGAGTTAGCGCCGGATTATCCGACCGTCAGGGTCAATGAACTGCGGGTAGAGGACACCATCGGCGTCTTGATCAATGCTCCGCAGGACCTTGATGTGGTGGTCACCAGTAACGCGATCGGCCGCATCCTGACTGATCTGGCCACGAGTCTGTCTGGTACGTCTGGTGTCATCGGCAAATTGTTGCAAGGGTCCTCACGGGTCATGGTCCAAACCCACCATGGCTCCGCGCCGACCATTGCTGGTCAAGGCCAGGCGAATCCCAGCGCGGTGCTGTTCTCCTGCGCGCACATGCTGTCTGCTCTCGGACATCGACACCGCAGGCAGCCCCTGGTGAGCGCCGCCACGGCGATTCTGGATTCACTGAGCGGTTGTCTCGCACAGCCCGCCCAGCGTACCTCCGAGCTGGGCGGACCATTGAGCACCCATGAATTCACCGAGCTGGTGATTGCAGGGACGCTGGATCGTCTGCCGGAGCCACGAGGCTAAGTGCCTCAGACGAGAGGGAGCACCTCGAGGCCACCCAGGTAGGGGCGCAGCGCTTCGGGCACGGTCACGGTGCCATCGGCGTTCTGGTGGTTCTCGAGAATCGCGACGATCCAGCGGGTGGTGGCCAGCGTGCCGTTGAGGGTGGCCACCGCGCGGGTGCCGCCCTTGGAGCCGTCGTCGTTGGTCACGCGTTCGCGGATCTGCAGGCGACGTGCCTGGAAGGTGGTGCAGTTCGATGTCGAGGTCAGCTCACGGTACGCACCCTGCGTGGGCACCCACGCCTCGCAGTCGAATTTGCGGGCCGCGGACATGCCCAGATCGCCAGCCGCCGTGTCGATCACTCGGTAGGGCACCTCGATCTTGGCCAGCATTTCCTCTTCCCAGGCGAGCAGTCGGGCGTGCTCCGCCTCGGCCTCCTCCACCGTGGTGTACACGAACATCTCCAACTTGTTGAATTGGTGCACGCGGATGATGCCACGGGTGTCCTTGCCCGCGGCACCGGCTTCGCGACGGTAGCAACTCGAGTAGCCGGCGTAGCGGGTCGGGCCGCCGCTCAGGTCCAGGATCTCGTCGGCGTGCAGCCCAGCCAGCGCCACCTCGGAGGTGCCTACCAGGTACAGGTCGTCGCGCTCGAGGCGGTAGATCTCGTCGTCGTGCTCGACGTCGAACCCGGTGCCCTGCATGGTCTCGGGTCGTACCAGGGTGGGCGTGATCATCGGGGTGAAGCCGTTCTTCAGTGCCAGGTCCATGCCCATCTGGATCAGGGCCATCTCCAGGCGCGCACCCACGCCGCGCAGGAAGTAGAACCGCGATCCGGAGACCTTCGCCCCGCGCTCCATGTCGATCGCGCCGAGCAGCTCGCCCAACTCCAGGTGGTCCTTCGGTTCGAACCCGTCGGCGGTGAAATCGCGCGGAGTGCCCACCTGCTTGAGCACGCTGAAGTCGTCCTCGCCGCCGGCCGGGATGCCCTCGATGATGAGGTTCGGGAAGACGCGCTGCAGCGCATCCAGCTCCGCTTCCTTCTCGTTGGCCTCGGCCTCGGCGGCCTTCACCTGAGCGGCCAGCTCCTTGACCTCGGCCAGCAGCTGTTGCTTCTCCTCGCCCTGGGCCTGTGCCACCTTCTTGCCGAAGGACTTCTGCTCGGCACGCAGAGATTCAAACCGAGACAGCGCGGAGCGACGCTCGGCGTCGGCCTCGATAATGCGCTGCACCAGCGCCTCATCCGCTCCGCGGGCGCGCTGCGAGGCTCGGTACTGATCAGGGTTCTCGGTGAGGTGCTTGACGTCAATCACAGCACCAGCCTACCGAAGTCACCACATGTCATGTCAGTACGCCACAAGGCTACTGCGCCTGGAGGGTGTGGATCCGGCAGCACGGTCAGTTCTGGGCAACACCGTCCCCGTCAGCGTTTGAACTCTGACGTTTCAGATTCGCCAGCTCGCGGCGAAGTGTCACGTTCTCATCCTGCAGCATCATGATGACTTCAACGCTCGCCAGATTCATCCCCTCTTCCATCAGGTCCCGCACGCGTCGCAACCTGACTATGTCTTCACGACCGTAGCGACGCGTTCCACCCTTCGTTCGGACCGGCGATACGAGGCCGCGTGCCTCATAGAGCCGCACGGACCGTATCCCTACACCTGACAGCTCTGCTGCCATCGAAATCGAGAAGGTCCTTCCAGGCTCTGACATCGGCTTTCCGTTCCTACTGCCACTAAAATCAACTCTGCTGTTGACTTGTGATACTTATATCTGCTATGTAATATGTACATCAGGTGATGCACATCGTATCACCGAACCGTATTGTTCGATGAAATGATGAAATGAGGAGGCTATAGCCATGATCATGTTGCGCACGGACCCATTTCGGGAGTTCGATCGACTGACGAGGGAGGCCTTTGGAGCCAGTCATGGCACCTCGGCACGGCCAGTCATCATGCCCATGGATGCCTGGCGTGATGGAGACACCTTTCACATTGAACTCGACATCCCCGGCGTCACACCCGAAAACATTGATCTCGATGTCGAGAACAATGTGGTGACCGTCAAAGCCGAGCGTCCCACCGCCGACCACGGCGAGTCGTCCCTGGCCGCGGAACGTCCTCGGGGAACATTCAGTCGTCAGCTTGTTCTAGGCGACAATCTCGATACGGGTAAAATCACCGCGAGCTACGACGCCGGGGTTCTGCGGCTCAGCATTCCGGTGGCCGAGTCCGCCAAACCTCGGAAGATCGAGATTACGTCGAGAGGCAGCGAGCCCACGGCCATTAACCCCTAAGTCACACCAACGGAGTGTGCCATGCCATGCGCCCATAGTGACACCGATCAGACCAGATCATCTTCCGCGTTCTGGTTGCTGGTCTTGGCCGATGATGAGTTGTGGGAGCTCGAGACTCGGGGCGACGGGCAGTGCCCTCCACGCGGAACTATCCGCGTGCACTGTGAAGCACTGAGGCCGCCTTCTTCACTACTCGACACAACCCGTCGGGAGAGTGAGTGGGCCGGAATCGCGTCGCACCGATTCGAGGCACGTCAACGATCACCTCCGTCAGGATGAGCAAGGTGGGCCGGTGAGGTGGATCTTGAGTAGAGCGCCGTTTCGTCGAACTGCTTCATTCCGGCGCCCTCGATCCGCTCCTTCGCCTTCGGCTCCGGCGGTACGTTGCACGTGCGTACCGCAGGGGAGCCGTTCGGCGAAAATCTCCGGTCCCCGTCTCGGGTGGCCTCGACGTCGTTCGGGGCCACCCAAACGCGTTAAACCACACCGGCCGGTGAGAGGAGCAGTTCTGACAAAGGCGGACCTACACTAGAGCTATGAGCGCTGAAATGATCCTGGCCGTGGTGGCCCTCTCCCTGATCCTGCTGTTGCTCGTCACGGTCGTCGTGCTCAGCGTCCAGCTTCGGCGTCAGGCCCACCTCGTCCACCGGCTGATGGAGGGGCTCGACTCGGTGAGCCTGCAGGTGCAGACCATTTCCTCCGTGCCTTCGGTGGCGCGGTCGCTCGATCCGGCACAGAAGGTCGCCCTGATCCTGAACCCCGTTAAGCCCCATGCCGCCGATACACGGCGTCAAGTGGAGGTCACCGCGCGGGTGGCGGGGATGCCAGCGGTGATGGTCTACGAAACCACCGAAACCGATCCAGGAACTGCGATGGCGGAACAGGCGCTGGCCGACGGGGCTACCGTGGTGCTAGCCGCCGGCGGCGACGGAACCGTGCGCCGGGTGGCCGAGGTGTTGGCCGGCACGGAGGCCTCACTCGGCATCCTTCCCCTGGGCACCGGGAACCTGCTGGCCCGCAACCTTCACCTACCCATCGCGGATATGGAGCAGTGCATCACCATCGCCCTGCAGGGTCATCACCGCGCCATCGACACGGTCTCGATCCGCCTGGCGAACCAGGACGGTTCCGTGCAGCGCACCGCTTTCACCGTGATTGCCGGGGTCGGTTATGACGCCGAGATCATGGACACCACCAATGACACCCTCAAGCAGCACGCCGGGTGGTTGGCTTACGGCGAGGCCGGCATGCGCCAGCTCGCGGGCAAGCGCAAGGAGATCTCCGTGTCACTCGACGGCGGCCCCCTGCAGCGTTACCAGGTGCGCTCCGTGATGGTGGCGAACTGCGGCCTGCTCACCGGAGGCATCAACTTCGTCCCGCACGCCGTGATCGACGACGGGTTGCTCGATGTTGTTCTGCTTTCGCCGCGCCACGTGGTGGACTGGCTCCGCATCGCCGGCAAGACCCTGCTGAAATCGCGCCGGAAGCTGCCGGTGCTGGAGTCGCACCAGGCCACCCAGTGCAAGATCGTGTTGCATGAGCCGATGACCTCCCAGCTCGACGGCGACGCCTCCGGTCAAGTCCGCGAGATCTCCGCGCGGGTGCAGCCGGAGTCGCTACGGGTTCAGGTTCCGGAGCGGCCCAGCAGTTCGGTGACCCAGGCCTGACCGGAGTGGTAAGCGGCATCGGTGGTGTGCTCGGGCACCTGGTACCGTCGCTGATCTGCCCGCGGATAGGACCCCAGGAACCGCACGCCCGGGATGAGTCGGTACAGCGCGGCCAGCGCTGCGGAGACCCGTTCCTCTGCGAGGTGGCCCTCGAGGTCGATGGAGAAGAAGTAGCTTCCCAGTCCAGCCCCAGTCGGCCGCGATTCAATGCGCGAGAGGTTGATCCCGCGGGTGGAGAACTGGTCGAGGATCTCCATCAGCGCGCCCGGCCGGTCTTCCGGAAGCGGCACCACCACGGTGGTCTTGTCGGAGCCGGTGGGCTCGCCGATCGGCCCCGGCTGAGAGACGACGACGAAGCGGGTGACCGCCCCGGCGGTGTCCTCGATGGCCTGGGCCAGCACCGGCAGTCCCACCTGTTCGGCGACCAGCGGCGAACACACCGCCGCCTGGTAGTGGGTCTCCGGGTCGAGCAGTCCGCGCGCCCCGGCTGCTGTCGAGGAGGCCGGGATGAACTCCGCGTTCGGCAGGTGTTTCGCGGCCCAGTTCCGCACCTGCGCCCAGCCGTGGGAATGGGTGGAGACGCTGGTGATCTCCTCCAGGTCCATCTCGGTGCGCCCCACCAGCACGAAGCTGATCGGCACCAGCACCTCGCGCACGATCTGCAGGCCCTCGTCACCGGCAATGTCGTCCAGGGTGGCGGTCACCCCACCCTCGACCGAGTTCTCGATGGGCACGACGGCGAACTGCGCCTCCCCGGCCCGAACCTGGGCCAGCGCGGTGATCACAGATCCCACGGGCCGGTAATCGCCGTCGTCGGGCGAGACCACCTGGCGCAACGCGGCCTCGGTGAAGGTGCCTTCCGGTCCGAGGAAGGCGTAGACCGGTCGACTCATTTCACGATCGGCTCGGCGCCGCCGTCGGCCTCCATCGGTTTGCCGGCCTCCAGCCAGGCGCCGGAGCCACCGGCAATGTTGAACGCGGAGAATCCGCGCGCCTGCAGAAATTCGGCGGCGCGCGCGGAGCGGCCCCCGGTCCGACAGATCACGTAGTAGTCGGTGTCCGGGTCCAGTTCGGCGTCGAAGCGCTCGGGCAGCTGATCCAGCGGCAGGTGCTGGGCGCCGGCTGCGCGGCCTGCCTCGAATTCGTAGTCCTCGCGGACGTCGAGGATGGCGGCGCCCTCGGGGACGTCGTTCACGGTGACAGTCTCGTACATGCTCATTCCCACAGCCTACCGATCTCGTTGCGCGTTCTGGCTACTTTTCGATGCATTCCACATGACGGGGGATGGAAGCACACTCTCCGCGATGGTCTCGCTATTCGCGTGACTCAGCCTCAGCGAGTGAGAATGGTTGATTCTCCACAAGCTTCCTGATCCAGCCCTCTTTCTTGGCCGGGAATTCTGCCAGCACCATGCCTTTCTCATCACTCCACGCTTTGCCAATTACTCCTTGAGGTGCCGGATACTTGCTCCGCCCCGGCGTCTGCAGTGGAGGATTCTTTGAGTGCCGAGCGACGTTGATGACATGCCCCTCCGAAGAGAAGTAGATCGAGATTCTGTCGTTCGAGTTGACCATAGGTCGGACGAGGGAAGAACAACGCCAGAATCAACGGCAACATGGTTGTGGCAAACAGACCCCATCCGAGCACACTGCTGACCATGTTGTCCGCTCCCAGCGCATCGTCAGTCACGCGTTCCCCTGTGCGGTCGCGGGCCGTCTCCATATCTGAGAGTGTCGATTTCTTCCATGCGCGCTCGTTCTTCCAGCCCGAGAGCAGATCGGCCAGCACGCGTGAGGGTACTCTCGTGCCGTCGAAGTCACGTTCCGTCCAGCGGCGGCCGATACAGTGGGGTCATGAGCGACTCCCCGAGAGCAGCAAGCTACCCCTCCGCCGTCGCGCTGCGTGATGATCTGGCCGCGGGCCGGCGCACCGCCGTCGACGTGACTGAACATTTCCTGCGGGTGATCGACGAGAAGAATCCCCAGTTGGGCGCGTTCATGACCGTCACCCAGCACCTGGCCCTGGAGCGGGCACGTCAGCTCGACGCCGAGCACGCCTCCGACCCGCGGCGCTCTGGTCCGCTGCACGGGCTGCCGCTGGGATTCAAGGACCTCACCGCGGTGCAAGGGGTGCCGACCACGTTCGCCTCCCGGGTGTTCCAGGATGCCCCGCCCGCCGCGCAGGACGACCCGCTGCCGGCGGCGCTGCGCCTGGCCGGGGCGGTGTTTTTGGGCACCACCACCACGCCGGAGTTCGGGCTGCCGCCGCATTCGGAGAACCGGGTGTCCCCACCGGCGCGGAACCCATTGGATCCAACGCGTACGGCGGGTGGGTCCTCGGGCGGTGCTGCGGCAGCGGTGGCCTCGGGCATGCTGCCAGTGGCTCCCGGATCCGACGGCGGCGGCTCGATCCGCATTCCGGCCGCGGCCTGCGGCATTGTGGGGCTGAAGCCCGGCCGCGGTACCCTGCCCACCGATGATCAGCGCGACACGGTGCGCAACCTCGGCGTCAACGGCCCCCTGGGCCGCACCACCGAAGACACCGCGCTGCTCTTCGACGCGATGACGGACCCCACCGCCACCACCGGCTACTACCTCGACACCGTCCGCCGCGCGGCCCGTCAGGGCATCGCGCCCACGAACATCGGCTGGACGACGGCGTCGCCGTTCCACCCGGATCTGGAGATCACCCTGGCGCGCGGAGCGGTGGAGGCACTCACCCGTGCGGTCACCCTGCTCGCCGGCGATGGCCACACCGTGTCCGAACTGGACCTGGACTACCAGCCCGGCTACCACGAGGACTTCCGCACCGTGTGGACCTCCGGGCTCGCCGAAGCGCCGCTGCCCGAAGGCGCCGAGGACAAGATGGAGCCGCTGGCCGCGCACTTCCTGAACCTCGCCCGCGGTTACACCCCCGAGGTGCTGGCCGAGGCCGAATCCCGGCTCACCGACTGGGCGGCCGATACCCGCCGTCAGCTGGCAGCAGCGTCCATCGTGCTGACCCCGGTGCTGGCGTTCGCACCGCCCGCGATCGGTGCGTTCACCGAGCGCGAGCCCGCCGACGACTACGCGTATCAGTGCCAGTTCACCCCCTACACCTCCATGGTGAACGTGATGGGGCTACCCGCCATCTCCATCCCGGTGCTCACCGATGAGGACGGGATGAACTGGTCGGTGCAGGCCATCGGCCGCCCAGGCACCGAAGCCCAGTTGCTGGCCCTCTCCGCCCGAATGGAGCGCATGCTGGCTCAGTAGTCGAACGCCACCCGCACGGGGCACCTGCTCGATCAGGATCCTTCTGCGGCCCCCTCGCCGATGAGCTTGCGCAAGTCCGTTGCAAAACCGCGAGGCGCGCGCCCCTCATACCGATCCGAGGTGATCACAGGGATCCGCGTGCTACTGCGCACCCGAGCGCTGGAACGACGCAGCCGTTCGACGAGCTGCACGTCTTCATCACAGTCCACCTCGGAAAATCCCCCCACACGCTGATACGCCGCCCAGCTCACGCCGAGGTTGGCACCGTGGATGTGATGATGTTCCTCCACATCTCGGAGACCTCCCGAAATGATTTTCTTTCGGTACTCGTCCTCCCATCGCTGCCGCCAGGACTGTTCCTCTGAGTCGAGATCCAGCGCAACCGTTCCCAAGACGGCATCGGCTCCCTCGGCGAGCACGACATGGCTCGCCAGCCACTCTGGCGCCACACGACTGTCAGCATCGGTGCAGACAACCCAGAGCCGAGCGTCAGCGTCGAACCAGGTCGCCGCGGTGTCGATGCCCCGAGCCCGCGCACGACCCACACCCCCGGCGGCACCGGGGTCAAGGCTCACCACATGGAAGCGCGCGTCTGCCTCGGCCCGATCCCGGGCGATCTGCAGTGTGCGATCGGCACTGCCGTCCACCGTCACCACGGCCCGGGCTGACCCCTGAGCGTGGAGCGCTTCGAACCGGTCCAGCGCCAAGGTCAGTGCATCGAGACAGCCCGGGAGCAGCGCCTGTTCGTCGCGTGCCGGAACGACCACGAGCGCCTGCTCCGCTCCCACCGCGCGTGCGAACACGTCGATCACGACGTCGTCGTCCCGGTATTCATTGATCACTCGAAACCGGGGGTCCGAGCGCAATCTGGCGTGCACGGCATCCCCGTCCAGCGGCCAACCCGAGACGGGGTGGCGCCAATGACACAGCAGGATCTGTCCTGACAATGTCAGGGCGGAGTCCAGTCGAGCCACGAGCCGGTCCAATTCAGCGGCACTGAGGAAGTAGCCCACCTCGGAGACGACCGCTAAGTCCACGGCGTCCGGCCCGTTCAAGCGTGCCGGCCATTCGTCGGGCACGATTGCCTGTTCGACCCTGACTCCGGACAACCCGCGCACCCGGTGTCGGGCACGTTCCACGGCCACCCCCGAGGCATCCAGCCCCGTAACGTCATCTGCTCGGAGCGCCAGCTCGGCGGTGAGAACGCCGATGGAGCATCCGACTTCCACCACACGGCGGTAGCGCGGCCAGGGTAGCTGCGCTAAAGTGAGCGCCCGCTTGCGCGCCTCGTAGTCAGAGTCCAAGTATCGCCATGGGTCGTCCGCGGAGGTGTGTACGCGATCGAAAATCCACCGAGCGCGCTGGGATCCGGGGTTCTCCGAGCCAGTCACCAAGTACGTCTCGAAGGGACGGTCGCAATGCTCAACGATGGCCCCGGTCACCACCGCTTCGTCCCCGGGGTTGTCCGACAGTGGAGTGACCTGGCTCCGGTACGCCTGCAATGCTGCGCGCCGGGCACGCTGGTCATCCGACGAGACGGGAAACCGTGCGAAACCCCGCCAGGCGTCGTTCACTCCGAGCCCCTGGGGGTCCGCCCAGTGCCAATACCAGAGGGGAAATTCATACACCGGTAGCGCCCGCTCGGCCGCGACCCGCAGCACGGCAGAGGCCACGGCCTCGTGATCCCCATGACCGTCACGATGGAAATGCGTCACCACCAGCAGTTCACCTTCGTCGGTCTGCGCCTCCGCCACGGCCTCTGCCACGGCAGCCTGCACCTCCTCGGGGACAGCGGGAAGCCCGCCGTCGGGCAGACTCAGCATGGTTGACGACAGTCGACCGGATAACCCTTCGCCGAGTACTTCCACGGCGTCGCACAGCTCCTGGCGGCGTAACCGAGCCAAGGCGGCGGGGGTGTGGGTCGGTGATTCCGGGTGCGAGCCTTCTCCCTGCGTACACACCACGAGTCGCACCTCAGACCCCCTTCGAAGAGCGGCCCGGATCAGCCCCGCCGCGCCCAGCGTCTCGTCATCAGGGTGTGCCACGATGACCAGCACAGTGCTGTCCGAGGTGAGCTGCGGCAGGCTCAACGTCGGAAGCTTGGCCACACCCGCGTCAAGCCAGGCTTCCTCGGTGGTTCCGCGATCGCGATGATCAAAACTCACCACGACCACCCCGGACGCTCCGCCAGCAAACGGCCCAGCCGGGCATCATCGCGACCGGCGTGGTGCTGGCGCACGTACAGTTGCAGATCGGCCACCGCTCTAGCGTGCGCAGCGTCGCCAGCTAGCGGGCCCGGCCCGGTGGCTTCGCCCACCACGCGAATGACCTCCGTGCAGGTCTCGGCGATCGTTCCCCGCAGTCGCTCCGCTGCGATCTCGGCCGCGTCACCGTCAAGTGTCCCCTCTTCGAGGTGTCGGGCCGCCTCGGTCATCAATGCCGCCGCAGCAGCGAGCATTCGGTCCACCCGCCCCCTTGCCGCCGCCGCGAAATCGTCGCGCGGCTCCCGCGCCTGGAGCGTCCGCATCAACCGGATGGCGCCGCCGAGCCAACAGGCCGCCACGCTGATCCCACCCCACGCGAATCCAGGACGGGTGAGATACCAACCCGGATCTCCGACGGGAACCGCGTTGACCTCATGGAATTCCAGGGCGGTGGAGGTCACGGCGGACAGCCCCAGCGCCGGCCACCTCTCACCGGAGTCTCGCACGGCACCAGACTGACGCCCCGCTTCCAGATCCACCAGAAACGCTCGCCGCCGCAGCGCGCCCGAAGCCGCGGCGTCCTCATCGCCCACGATGGCCGTCACGACGGCAGCCGAGCACACGGATCCGAGCGAACACCACGGTTTGGTGCCGTTCAGCTTCCACGCGGATCCTGACTGTACTGCGCGCACCGTCTGCCCGCCGGATTCCGACGCGTAAACACCCAGTAATCCTTGTGGTACTGACACGCCGGCTTGCTCCAGAATGGTCGTGGCGTCGAGGTGCGGTTCCAGCACGCGCGCGGCCACTAGGTCCTGTGACGCTACCGTGGCCAGCAACTCCCAATGCCGCCGCGTCTGTCCTTGGCCAACCAGGGGAAGCCGCTCGCCAGCGTGGCGCAGCACCTCCGTCATGGGTTCAATACGACCGTGGCTTGCCGCCGCAGCCTCCACGAGGTCACGCTCGGCGTCGGTGCGCTGAGCATCATGATCTGTTCGTTCGCTCATCCTCTCGAACGAGATCCACTGAATGTGCTCCGTATCCATGAACATCTCCCACCGGTGCCATGCCATAACGCCCCCACGGCGCCATGCGACACCCCGGAACACTAGCAACAGCAAAGGAGCACGGGGTAGACCTCCCGGCCGCAACCGGGGTGGTCACTCCTTGGACTCCTTGGGGTCGTTGGCGATCACCGGGTAGTCCCCGGCGATCGTCTCCTGCGCGGATCCGTCACCCCAGGGGCCAGCCAGCGGCTGATCCGCGAACGGGTTCCCCGCCGGCGCTCCCCCCGACGGCGAGCGCCGCTGCGCTTCTGCTCTCTCGGCTCGTTCTGCCTGCTCTGCCCGTTCTGCGCGTTCGGCTTCGGCCTGGGCACGACGACGACGCAGCCGCTCGAACGGGTCGTACTTGTCGCGCCGCCGCCAGCTCGGCTCCCGTCGCTGCGCTTCCTCACGCTCCCCGTGCGCCTCCGGCGTCTGTTCGGCGCGCGCATCGCTGTCCGGCTCCTCGGAGCTCTGATACCACCCTGGGCGTTCCCGATCCATAGCTTTCACCCTACGCCGGAGCCGATAATATCCGCATGGGAAACACTGCTGCTGACCGCGCCGGAACACGCGCCCTGCCCGAAGACCTCATCGACACCGACGCCCTGCACGCGGCGTACTTCGAAAACCATCCGGACCCATCCAACCCCACCCAGCAGGTCGTCTTCGGCACCTCCGGGCACCGCGGCTCCTCGTTGAAGACCTCATTCAATGACGACCACATCGCTGCCATCACCCAGGCCATCGTCGAATACCGCCACGGCCAGGACATCACCGGGCCGATTCTCATCGGCCGCGACACCCACCTGCTCTCCGGCCCCGCCCAGGACACCGCCGTTCAGGTGCTGCTCGCCAATCACGTGAATACCCTCATCGACTCCCGCGACGGCTTCACCCCCACCCCCGCGGTCTCCCGCGCCATCCTGCACCACAACGCAGCGCACCCCGAGGGCCCCCAAGCGGACGGGCTGGTCATCACCCCCTCCCACAACCCGCCTGCCGACGGCGGCTTCAAGTACAACCCGCCACACGGCGGGCCCGCGGATTCTGATGCCACCGGCTGGATCGCCGACCGCGCCAACGAACTCCTCGCTGCCGGTCTCGACGGCGTTCAGCGCCTCTCCCCCGACGACGTCGCCGACCACCCGCAGCTGGGCCGCTACGACTTCCGCGCCCGCTACGTCGAAGACCTCCCGCAGGTGATCGACCTGACCGCCATCCGCGAGGCCGGGGTCCGCATCGCCGCCGATCCAATGGGTGGGGCCTCCGTGGACTACTGGGGCGAAATCGCCCGCGTCCACGAGCTCGACCTCACCGTCATCAACCCCGAGGTCGACCCGCGCTGGTCGTTCATGACCCTGGACTGGGACGGCAAGATCCGCATGGATTGTTCCTCCCCCTTCGCGATGGCCTCCCTCATTGAGCGGGTGCGCGGCAACAGCGACTTCCACCTGGCCACCGGCAACGACGCCGACGCCGACCGCCATGGCATCGTCACCCCCGACGGCGGGCTGATGAACCCCAACCACTACCTCGCCGTAGCCATCGACTACCTCTACCGCCACCGCGAGCAGTGGCCCGCCGAGGCCTCCGTCGGCAAGACTCTGGTCTCCTCCTCGATGATCGACCGCGTCGCCGCCGGTCTGGGACGAGAACTCACCGAGGTCCCCGTCGGGTTCAAGTGGTTCGTACCCGGGCTGCTCTCCGGCACCGGGGTCTTCGGCGGCGAGGAATCCGCCGGTGCCTCCTTCGTCTGCTTCGACGGCTCCCCCTGGTCCACCGATAAGGACGGGCTGCTGCTGTGCCTGCTCGCCGCCGAGATTCAGGCGGTCACCGGCCGCTCCCCCTCCCAGTACTACGGCGAGCTCACCCAGCGGTACGGCAGCCCGGTTTACGCACGCCTCGACGCGGTGGCCACGCCCGAGCAGAAGGCGAAGCTGAAGAACCTCTCCCCCGCCGATGTCACCGCGGACACCCTGGCCGGCGAGCCCATCAAAGCGAAGCTCACCGAGGCCCCCGGCAACGGCGCAGCTATTGGTGGGCTGAAGGTCGTCACGGAGAACGCCTGGTTCGCCGCCCGCCCCTCCGGCACCGAGGACGTGTACAAGATCTACGCGGAATCCTTCCTGGGTGCCGAGCACCTCACCCTGGTGCAGGACGAGGCCCAGCGCATCGTGGACCGCGTGATCAGCTGACCCTTTTTCTGACCTCCTTCGTTTTGTGATGCGAAATGGCGCGTGAGGTCGACTCTGACGCGCCATGTCGCTTCAACGAAGTTGAGAATCCTGCGAACATCAGCTCACCCACCGGCGGCATGCCCGACCCGAATACGATCACAGACGTCGGAACCAACCAACATGCGTGCCACATTTGTGGCACGTTTCGTGTCACGCTGGCATGCTTGCGATATGACTATCGTTCATGTACTGCCGACCCGGGAAGCTCGTTCGGAGATCCCAAAGGCACTCCGCCGCTTCCGGACGGAGGGGCCAATCTCCGATCCTGTCATCTTCGGATCACATCGTCGGCCCGAGGCGGTAGTGATCCCCTTCGAGCTTTACTCGTCGCTACTACCCGCGATTGAGGAAATTGAGATCGCCCAAATTGTGCGCGAGCGCCAGGGCGAACAAGCTCAACCGCTCAGCGAACTCGCTGCAGAGTTGGGCCTTGACGCAGCCGACTACCAGTAAGTGGCGCGCCGCAAGCTGGCATTGACCAGCCTCCCCGGATTCAAAGACGACGTATACGCGCTACCCGATCTTGCTACCCGAAAAATGGCGCTCGATATGCTCGTTTTCATTCGCGACGGGCGCGTCAGCGGAGAACCCCGCGGCCAGCATGTCAAAACCGGCGACCTATCGGACTGCTACAAGTTCTATTTCGACCCCAACGGAGTTGGGAAACCCAGATACCGCCTCGTCTACCGATACACCCCAGATGAAGTGGAAGCTATTGCCGTGGACGCAATTGCAGTGGGTGAACGCAACGGGCTCCAGGTATACACGGCTGCCGCAGAGCGACTAGGTCGCCCACCCGAGGCTTGAGACTCACACGAATCACGCGACTGCCCATCGGTTGAATTGGTTAGTCGCCTGCCATCCGCAGGCCGGCTTTCAACGCGGCTAGGACACCCAAGGGTGCCGGATTCGCATCACTGAAGCTTGCTCAGCCTAGCCATCGCCCGAGCTCCATTAACGTCCCCTCCACTTCACGGCCAACCAGGCTTTGACTTGCGTTGATACCGTTTTCGCTCTCTTCTGATCGACTGTTCACTGGTCGTTGCGCCTGCACGCAGTTTCGACCTTCTTATGCACTCAGTCGCTCCAGAAGGAGATCACTTTGCCCCGCACCCGCTTGCCCCAGGCCGTCCTGGCCCTGTCCGTCGGTGTCGCCACGCTGTCCACCGCACTGCCCGCTGCCGCCGCTCCCACCGCCCCGGTCGCCGATCTGCTCGAGGTGGACTTCAACCAGGGCTCCGCCGAGGACACCGCCACAGGCCGCGACCTCTCCGTCTCCGGTGAGCCCTCGCTCGCCGTGGACCCGCAGCTCGGCCGCACCGTCGCCAGCTTCGATGGCTCCACCGATGCCTACTCCTACCCCGTCACCGAGGCCGACTACGAGCAGCTGGCCGACGGCTTCGCCGTGGAGTGCAACTTCAAGCTCAGCGCCGACGGCACCACCGGCGAGGACACCCTGTGCGGCAACAAGGAGGCCGGCGGCTTCGCCATGGTGGTCCAGGATTCCCGCGCCGCGTTCATGATCCACGCCGAGGGCGGCTACACCTTCGCTTGGGCCGACATTGATCCGGATCGCTGGTACCACGCCGTCGGCGTCTACGACGGCGAGAACATCCAGCTCTACCTCAACGGCGAGCTGGTCAGCGAGAACACCGCCGGTGGCCCCATGACCGTCCCGGCCGACGCAGACGCCCACAACATCGTGCTCGGCGCCGACAGCGGCAAGGGTGCCCCCGGCCAGCACGCCAACGCCACCCTCGGCAGCGCCCGCGTCTTCAGCGAGCTGGTCACCGCGGAGCACGTCTCCGCCCTGCATCAGGACTTCACCGCCACCCCCGAGGTTCCCGAGCCCGACGTGTTCGACGTCGACTTCTCCGACGGCGAGTTCACCGACCGCGCCGCGAACCGCGAGGTTACCGTCCACGGCGAGCCCACCCCCAACGCCGAGGCGGGCCTGCTGCGCCCGGCCATGACCTTCGACGGCGACGACGCCCTGCTTTACTCGATCGGCGACGCCTATGACGCGCTCGGCGACTCGATGACCCTGGAGTGCACCTTCCGCTACGACGGCGCCCTGCCCGAATCCGGCGAGACCAACATGTGCGCCAACAAGGAGGCCGGCGGGTTCTCCATGACCATGTACGGCAACACCCTCACCTTCGCCGTGAACACCGGCAGCTACCACAACGCCGGCATCGAGATTGAGCCCAACCGCTGGTACCACGCGGTCGGCGTCTACGACGGCCCCTCCCAGACGGTGAAGCTCTACCTCGACGGCCAGCTCGTCGCCGAAACCCCCACCGGAAACTCCACCATCACCTGGCCGCCCAACCCGGCCGCCCACAACATGGTGCTCGGCGCGGACGCCTCCAACGGGTCCTCCCAGTTCCACTCCACCTCCACCATCGCGCACTCGGCCCTGTACTCACAGCCACTCACCCCCGCGCAGATCGCCGCCCGCAGCGCCGAAGCCCTGGGTGAGGATCGCGAACAGTCCTACGCCCTGGCCTCCAGCACGCCCGCCGCCGAGGAGCACATCAGCGAGGAAACTGTCTTTGACGTCGAGTGGGACAACGCGCCGCTGCTCAGCCGCGACCTCACCTACACACTCGACGGCGAAGAGATCACCCCCGGCGACACCTTCGGTCCGGGGCTGGCCGAGGGCAGTCACACCATCGTGGCCGAAGGCACCACCGTGTTCGGCGCCCCGGTCCGCCAGGAGATTCCCTTCACCTCATCCTCCATCCCGGTCGCTGGCGGCACCGACACCGGGCAGGAGTCCGGCTCGGTGACCCTCTCGGCCCGCGCCGAGAACCCCGACGGCGGCGACGTCACCTCCACCTTCTACGAGGGCCACGCCGATGTGGCCGAGACAGGCTTCCAGGGCCTCATCGAGTCCACCCCGGACACTCTGGAGTTCGACTACACCGAGGCCGAGGAGCTCGACGGCGCCGGCCAGTCCCTCTCCGCAGCCCCGGGCAGCATCGCGTTCCAGCGCTTCGACGTCACCGTCGACGCCGACACCCCAGGAAACTCCGTGGACGGCCAGGCCGTGCGCTGGTCCGGCACCGTGGATCCCTCCCGCCAGGTCAACCTGCTGGCCTGGAACCACGCCACCGAGTCCTGGGAGAAGCTCGCCGGCGGCCGCGGCATCGACGGTGACGAGCTCACCCTCACCGCCGAAATCACCGAGGACTACCGCGGCGGCGAGAACAACGACACGGTGCGCGTGCTGGTCACCGGCGAAGACCCCTTCGCCGATGACCTGGACAACGAGGTCCGCGACGGCTTCGAGGACGTGGACGACTACGACTTCTCCCTGGCCCACTTCACCGACTCCCAGTACCTGGCGGAGGGTGCGGTGGAGGCGTCCTACTCCGAGGAGCAGCAGTCGGTCTGGGCCCAGAGCTACACCGACGTGATGAACTGGATCGTCGAGAATGCCGAGGAGCGCAAGATCGCCTACGTCGGCCACACCGGCGACATCATGGAGAACTGGCACACCGCCACCGAGCGCGACGACGAGGAAGAATACCGCGAAATCGCCGAGCGCGAGTTCGAGTTCGTCTCGGAGGCTCAGAAGATTCTCGACGACGCCGAAATCGTCAACGGGGTGCTGCCGGGCAACCACGACAACCGTTCCGGTGCCGACGTCGGGCCCGACAGCCTCTACAACGACTACTTCGGCCCCGAGCGCTACGAGGCCCTGGAGCAGACCCAGGGCTGGCAAGACGCGCAGGCCAGCTACACCCCCTATGCCGACGGCGACAACCAGAACCACTACGACCTGTTCACCGTGGACGGGATGGACTTCATCGCCCTGCACCTGGGGTACGACGTCACCGACGAGGAGATCGAGTGGGCGGACGAGGTGCTCAAGCAGTACTCCGACCGCAACGCCATCCTGCTCACCCACGCCCACCGCAAGCCCAGTGAGAACCCTGACGGCCGCGGCGCCACCTTCTCCCACGATGGCATCAACATCGACGAGGGTGTGCTGAAGCAGAACTCCAACGTGTTCCTGGTGCTCTCCGGCCACGAGCACGGGGTGGACATCGAGGTCCGCAAGGATGTGGGCACCGAGAACAACAACATCGTGGAGCTGCTGGCCGACTACCAGTTCTACACGGTCAGCGCCGAGGAGCTGGGCCTCACCGGCATCGATGGCCGCTCCGAGGACGACATGCTCCAGTTCGGCTCCAGCTTCTTCCGGCTGCTGCAGTTCGATGTGGACCGCGGCGAGATGGCGGTGGACACCTACTCCCCGCTGCTGGAGAACTTCGGCGCCACCGAGTACGACGACCGCGAGCGCTACAACGGCACCGAGGACGACACCCGCCTGCCCATCCAGCTGGAGACCCGCAAGACCAGCTTTACCACCGAGGAGGTGCTGGTCACCACCCCCACCGATGAGGTGATCGGCGAGGACACCGCCGAGTCCGGCTGGCCCGCCTCCGTTCAGTGGTCGGGCCTCACCGAGGGCGAGACGTACGCCTGGTACGCCGTCAGTCGCGACGCCGAGACCGGCGAGAACCTCACCCCCGGTTCCATCGCCCAGATGTCGGTGTTCACCGCCACCGCCGCGGGCACCGATGTCACCGCCCCGGAGCTCACCGTCCCCGAGGGTAGCGAGATCAGCGTGGGCGAGAGCTTCGACCCGATGGCGGGTGTGTCGGCGACTGATGACACCGACGGTGATCTCACCGCCGAGGTCGAGGTGATCGGCGCGGTCGATGCTTCCAAGCCCGGCAGCTACGCGCTGACCTACACGGTGCAGGACGCCAACGGCAACCAGGCCATCGCCTCCACCGTGGTCACTGTGACCGAAGGGGCTGCCGAAGACTCCGACGCTGGCGCAGGCTCCGGTGACGGCGACGGCGAAAACTCCGGCGAGAACAACGGATCCAACGACGACGGCGCGGCCGGTGGCGGCGGTTCGGACAACGACCAGGCCACAGGAAATGGCTCCGACGCCGCGCCTGCAGGCTCCACCGGTGAGCAGGTTGGCGCCGGTCAAGGCAGCTCGGCCCAGGCCGATTCCGGTCAGGCCGCTGAGCAGTCCTCGGGCATCCTGGCCCGCACCGGCGCGGACCAGTTCCTGCCGTGGGCACTGGGCGGGCTGCTGCTCGTTGGCCTCGGCGCCGCCGCCTGGTGGCGTGGACAGCGTTCCCCACAGGGTCGTCACTTCAGCAGCACGCACCGCGGCTGATCGCTGACGGCGCACACAGGCCCGGCACCTCATATCCGAAGTGCCGGGCCTGGCCGCGTTCAGGCGCGGATCACTGGTAGTAGATCGTTCCGCCCCAGTAGCTGCCGTTGCGCTTGTGGCAGGGAATGTACTTTTCGATGAGCCAGCCGCTGCGGAAGGCTTCATTGAGCTTGGCGGAGGCGACCTGCTCACATTTGGCTTTGGTCCCGTATTGCCAGTCGCTCATCGTCGGAGGGGCAGCTTGCGCAGCCGGAGCGGCAACGGCTCCCAATCCTGCGATCAGTCCCACGGTGGCAGCCGCCGAAGCAAGCGTGCGTTTGAGGTTCTTCACCACGATCTCCTCTGTCAAAGCGCCGAACCCGGGTGGCCCGACCGGCGCAAGTGTAAGCACAGTCACGTTCAGAACCCCAGGACTGATGAGCGGGCCGTAGGCTGGTAGGGAAAACCCCCGGTCATCTCGGCGGAGAACCGCGTTCCGCCGTACCTCGGCCCAAAAATAGGGTGGAACCATGAACACCACCACCACACCCCCTCGCCCCCATTTCCTCGTGGGCGCGGCCAGCGTCCTCCTCTCCGGACTGCTGTCCGTCACCTGGCTCATCGTCAGCGTGTCCATCTTCTTCACCGGCATTGGTTCCCTGCCCGCCGGGCTGATGGGCGTGCTGCTGCTGGTGCCCTGGGTGATGGTCATGCGCTGGATCGCACGCCTCGAGCGCCGCCGCGCCCTGGCCGTCCACGGCATCGACACCATCGAGCCGGCCCGCACCGTCTCCGACAAGCCCGGTTTCCTGGGCTGGCTGCACACCCTGGGCCTGACGGTCATCTCCTGGCCGTTCTGGCGCTCGGTGCTGCACCACCACCTGAACATGTTCATCGCGTTCTTCCCCAGCCTCGTCTTCTACTCGGGCATCTGGGCGCTGTGGACCTCCATCGAAGCGTCCATCGTCGTCCCGGACGCCCGGGTGCTGGCCTGGCAGCCCGGACCATTCCTGATGATCCTCGGCGGCGCACTCTGGTTCGTCGCCGGCCTGGCCGCCCTCACCGCGGGCATCTTCGCCGAGCGCGGCCTGGCCCGGGTCATGTTGCCCAATGGTGATGAGGCGCTGCGCGAAGAGGTCCACGAGCTCACGGCCCGCCGCCAGGGCGCGGTCGACGCTGCCGAGCAAGAACGGATGCGCATCGAGCGCGACCTGCACGACGGCATCCAGCCGCGACTGGTCTCCCTGGCCATGACCCTGGGCCTAGCCAAGACCAAGATGGATCAGGATCTCGACTCCGCCAAGCACCTCGTCGATGAGGCTCACACGGAAGCAAAAGCAGTGATCACGGACCTGCGTCAGCTGGCTCGCGGCATCCACCCGGCCGTGCTCTCCGATCGCGGTCTCGACGCCGCCCTGTCCTCGCTCGCCGCCCGCTCCCCCATCCCGGTGGACCTCAACGTCTCCGTTCCGGGCCGGCTGCCGCGCGAACAAGAAGCGGTGGCGTACTTCGTGATCGCCGAGACGCTGACCAACATCACCAAGCACTCCCACGCCTCCCGGGCCACGGTGCTCGTCACGGTGGAGCACGATCAGCTCTACCTGCGCGTCGAGGACGACGGCCGCGGCGGAGCCATGGTGCGCCGCGATGGCGTCTCCACCGGCCTGGCCGGGCTGAGCGACCGGGTGCGCGCCACCGGCGGCTCCTTCGAGATCGCCAGCCCTGTGGGCGGCCCCACCGTGATCACCGCCCACGTCCCGCTCACCACGCAGGCCCAGCACCAGCCGTCCCAGACCTCCGAGGAGCAGTCATGACCAGCACCCCCGAGACGACCCCCATGACCATCGTCGTCGCCGAGGACTCGGTGCTGCTGCGGGCCGGGCTGGAACGGCTGCTCACCGACGCCGGCCACCAGGTCCTCGCCGCGGTCGACAACGCCAACGACCTGCTCGATGCCGTCACCCGCCACACCCCGCAGCTGGCCATCGTGGATGTGCGCATGCCACCCACCTTCACCGATGAGGGCATTCGCGCCGCCGCGCTAATCCGGGCGCAGAACCCGGATGTCGCGCTGCTGGTGCTCTCCCAGTACGTGGAGGAACGCTACGCCTCGGAGCTCATCGCTGCATCCAACGGGTCCCTGGGCTACGTGCTCAAGGATCGCGTGGCGGACGTCGAGGACTTCCTCCGCGTGGTGGCCTCCGTGGGCTCCGGCGGCACCGCCCTCGACCCGGAGGTGGTCCAGCAGATCCTGGTCCGCTCCCGCCAGCGCAATGTGCTCAACGAGCTCACCCCGCGCGAGAGGGAAACCCTCCAGCTCATGGCCGAAGGCCGCTCGAACGCAGCCATCGCCCAGACTCTGTTCATCTCACCCGGGAGCGTCGAGAAGCACGTCTCCTCCCTGTTCATCAAACTTGGCCTGCCACCCGTCGACGGCGAGAACCGTCGCGTGATGGCCGTGCTGCGCTATCTCGAATCGGAGAACCACTGATGCCTACCTCCACCGTGATCCCGTCCCGTCCCACCGACCCCACCAACGCGCGGTCCACGCGCATCACCATCACTGTCATTGCCGCACTCACGGTGTTGCTCAGCCTCGGCGGCCTCAGCGCCTCCAGCATCGCCGCCGCCGTTGATCGCGCCGACTTCGAGGAGATCCCGCTGCGCCAAAGCATCGGCACCCCCACCGCACTGGATCTGGACTCCGGCGTGGGCCAGGTGCGCGTCCAGGTCTCCGAAGCGGTCGATGAAATCGAGCTCGGCCTCGTCGATCGCGGTTCCACCACCCTCACCGACACCGACGACACCACCCAGGGCCACTGGGAGATCACCGAGGAGGGCACGGGCGACAACGCCGAGACTTCGGTCACCCTGCAGCGTCCGAACTTCCAGGGCAACATCGGCTGGGCCCTGGGCGACAGCCTCGACCTGCTGGTGGTCATCCCCACCGAGCTCTCCGAATCGCTGGACCTCTCGGTGCGCAACTCCGTGGGCAACATCGAAGCCTCCGGCTCGTTCGAGCGGCTGCAGGTGAGCACCAACGTGGGCAGCATGTACCTGCCGGCCGTCGCCGCCAGTGAGGAGCTCGTGGCCCAGGGCCAGGTGGGTCAGCTGCAGATCGGCCTCACCGAGGATCACCGCGCCGATGTCATCGCCCGACTGGACGTCGGCAATGTGGACGTCACCGTCCCCTGCTGCGAAGCCTGGTCCGTGCGCGTCACCAACGAGGTGGGCGAACTCGATGTCGACTCCGACCTCCGTGAAGGAAGCGGTCCCACCATCGTGGCTCGCACCAACGTCGGTGACGTCACGGTCGAACGGCGCTAACCAACACCCCCACCACCGAACCTCAGGCGATCAAGTGCGCTGCTACATCAGCCGCTTGATCGCCTGGCGTTTGGGCCAGGTATAGGGAGGGTAGGCCATGCGCAAGGTGTCCACCTGGTCGGACTTCGTCAGCGACGGGCGCATCTGCGAGAACGTCCGGAAGCTGGCCTCCCCGTGGTAGCTGCCCATCCCGGAGGGCCCCACCCCACCAAAGGGAAGCGTGTGCAGTCCGGCGTGCAGCAGCGCAACGTCGAAGCCCAGTCCGCCTGCTGTCACCTGCTCCTGGAATGCCTTATGGTACCGGTGCCGGTCGGTGAACAGGTAGGCCGCCAGCGGGTGCGGGCGCTCGGTGATGAACGCGATCGCCTCATCAAAGGTATCCACCCGGATGATCGGTAGGATCGGCCCGAAGATCTCCTCCTGCATCAGCTCCGAATCTGGATCCACATCCGCCAGCACAGTGGGCTCCATGTAGCGGGACGCAGCATCCACCCGGCCACCCGAGACTAGCCGCGCCGGGTTCGGCCCGCTCAACGCCCCTTGTAGCAGAGCCTCCAGCCGCTCGGCCTGCGCCACATCAACCAGGCGCGCGTAATCCTTCGACGCCTCCGGGTTCGTCCCGTAGAACTCCGAGATCACCTCCGGCACCCGCTTCTCCAGCTCCCGCTCCGACCGGGCCCCCACGGCCAGCACATAATCCGGGGCCACACAGGTCTGCCCCGCGTTGGTGAACTTGCCAAAGACAATGCGCCGGGCGATCGTCTGCCAGTTCCGCCCGTCCGAGACCACGCACGGGGATTTTCCGCCCAGCTCCAGGGTCACCGGGGTCAGCTGCTTCGCCGCCGCCTCATAGACAATGCGGCCCACCCGCTCGCCACCGGTGTAGAAGATGTGGTCAAAGCGCTGCTCCAGCAGCTCGGTGACCGCTTCGGCGCCACCCTCGACCACACGCACAGCACGCGGATCCACATACTCTTCCACCAGCTCGGCGATCACCTTCGAGGTGGCCGGCGCTTTCTCGGAGGGCTTGACCACCACGGTGTTCCCTGCCGCAATAGCCCCCACCAGCGGGTTGATGGCTAGCTGGAACGGGTAATTCCACGGCGCAATGATCAACACCGTGCCGAGCGGTCGCGGCGCCACCTGAGCGCTGGCCGGCTGGAACGCCAGCGGCACCTTCACCGGGGTCGGTTCCATCCAGTCCGTCAGGTGCAGCAGAGTGTGGTCCACCTCGGACTTCACCACTCCGATTTCGGTGGCCAACGCTTCTGTCTCGGACTTGCCCAGATCCTCGCGCAGCGCCAGCGCGATCCGGTGCGACTGCTCATCCAACATCCGGCGCAGCGCCTTCAGCCCCTCCACCCGGAACCGGCGGCTGTGCGTGGCTCGGGACCGTGCGGTGTCGCGCAGGGAAGCGACGATCGGGGCGATCTTCTCACGTGGGGTGGCTCTCATTTCAGTCATGCCCTCCAGCGTAGCGAGCACACCTCCGTGCGGGCTGGAGTTCAGATGCGCCCAACGAGAATCCGATCCGGCTATCTGTTCGCGATACCCTGTTGTGGATGACTACGCAATACAGAGGCCGCAGCGGCGCCACCGTGCGCCGTGCTCGGCGTACGCTCGACCAGGATGAGCTGCGTTTCCTGCGGGAGATGGAAACCACGCACCTGGCCGGTCGAGTCACCGACCTCTATGGCGAGACCAGGCACCTGAAGCCCATGGGTGGCCGCGCCCCGATGGGTGAGTACTTGGCCGAGGTCTGGCAGCGGCGTCACTTCATCATGCGTGAGTCCCGCAACAAGGTGCTCAGCCGCACGAATGACACCCGTCTAGGGCCGCTCTGGCTGGTGCTCAGCCCCATCTTGCTGGCGGCTTTCTACTGGCTGATCTTCGGCGTAGTGCTCGGGGTCAGTCGCGGCATGGACAACTTCGTGGCGTTCATCATCATCGGCATCCTGATGTTCCAGTTCACCTCTGGCACCTTGTCGCAGAGCGTGCGCTGCATCGTCAGTTCCAAGGCGATGATCAAGTCGTTCTCCTATCCGAGAGCCGCGATCCCCATTTCGCTGGTGATCCGCGAGCTGTTGGCCCAGGTACTCATCATCGTGGTGATGATGGTGATGATCCTGGCCATTCCACCACACGTCACGATCAGCACCGTCTGGCTATTCGTGCCCGTGGTGCTCGTATTGCAGACCCTGATCAACCTCGGGATCGCCTTCTTTTTCGCCCGCTTCGGTTTCAAGTTCCCCGATGTCGCTCAAGCCATGAGTTTCGTAGTGCGTGTGCTGATGTACGCCTCAGGCGTGATCTTCCCCGTGGAGCGGTTCCTCGATCACCCCACCGCCCTGGCCATCGTGAAGGCCAACCCGGTCTGGATGATCCTGGATGCTTACCGCTCCATCCTGATGGAGAACACCATCCCGGACCTCTCCACCTGGCTGGGCCTGGCCGCTTGGGCCGTGGGGCTGCTGAGCTTCGGATTCATCTACTTCTGGCAGGCTGAGGAGGACTACGCCCGTGACGAGCGCTGATCCCCGCATTACTGTCTTGGCCGACAACATCCACCTCGGCTACAAGGTCCGCACCGTACAGAAGTCGCGGAACCCGCTGCGCTTCAACACCCGCCGCATCATCAAACCGGTCCTCAAAGGCATTTCTTTCGCCGCCCGCGAGGGCGAGTTCATCGGGGTCATCGGTCGCAACGGCTCCGGCAAGTCCACGCTGCTACGCGCCCTGTCTGGACTGGAATCAGTCAACACCGGCCGGGTGTACACCTCCGCCAAGCCGCAGCTACTGGGTGTGGGTGCCGCGCTGATCCCCAACCTGTCTGGATCCGAGAACGTGATTCTGGGTTTGTTGGCCATGGGCTACTCCCCTGAGGAGGCCGAAGCCACGCGGGAGTCGGTGATCGACCTGGCACAGATTGGCCCCTCCATCAATCAGCCGATGAACACCTACTCCTCCGGTATGGGCGCACGTCTGAAGTTCGCGATCTCCGTGGCAGCCCAGCCGAAGATCCTCATGGTCGACGAGGCGCTGGCTACCGGTGACGCCACCTTCCAGGAGCGCTCCAAGAACGCCATGGACAAGATGATCGAGAAAGCCGGCACCGTGTTCCTGGTCAACCACTCACGCGGGTCCATCGAGGAGATGTGCACGCGCGTGCTTTGGCTAGAGGATGGTCAGATTGTGGCCGATGGCGACACCAAGCAGAAGATGGAACAGTACATGACCTTCGCCTCCGCCATCGGGCGCGGCGAGCTCGAGTACGCCAACACCTTCCTGACTGCGGTCAAGGACACCTACGCTAAGCAGAACCCCGACCTGCAGCTCACCCCATGATCCCCGTCCGCTGACAAGAACCTGGAGAGGGTCCCCATGAAGGCCGATCATTCCCGAGAACAACACATCGCCGTGTTCGGTGAGTCTGGAAGCGGGAAGACGGTTCTTCTCTCTTCCTTTTACGGTGCAGAGATGTACCGCGGCGAACGCGAAGCAGAGGCGCTCTATCGCCTTCATGTTCCCGACACCGGTCAAGGGCGTCGACTACGGCAGATCTACTTGGGCATGAAACAAGAAGATGCCGTGCCCGTTGCCAATCGGTTCAAGTCCGCGACGTTCACGTTCCAGGTCGATCCCAAGGCCACCGAGAACACAAAAGCTGTCAAGCGCCGCGACTTCAACAGCCTTCGTTTGGTCTGGCACGACTATCCGGGGGAATGGTTCGAAAACAGTCCCAGCAGTCCGACCGAAGAACAACGACGCATCGATACCTTCCGTTCGCTACTGAACTCCAACGTCGCATTGATCTTGGTTGATGCCCAGCAACTCGCCGAATATCCGAGAGAAGAGTCCCGCTATTTGAAGTCGCTCTTCGGAAACATCGAGAACACCCTGCTCTCCCTTAAGAAGAGCATCCTGGAGGATGGGGAACGACTGGAGCGTTTCCCGAGAATTTGGATGTTCGCTCTCTCAAAGGCGGACTTGATCCCCGAGATGACGGTTCAAGATTTTCGAGACTTGATGATCTTGCGTGCCGCTGGTGACATCGAGAGACTGCAAGAAGTATTGAGCGAATTCATCGTTGGAGATGAGGCACTCTCCGTGGGTGAAGACTTCCTGCGCCTTTCTTCGGCTGAGTTCCACCCCAACGGCATTAACGTAGACCGACGCATTGGGCTTAACCAGATCCTTCCCCTGGCTGCAATTCTGCCCTTAGAACGACATCTCCGATGGGCGCGTACGCAAGAGGTCCCCCGGAAGGTTCTAGACAGCCTATTGGGACCTGGCCTCGAATTAGGCAGTGCTGTACTGGGGAGGGTGCTCCGCGGCCTCCCGACTTCCAAGGGGCCTTTGGGGATGGCCCAGAAGCTTCTCAATTCGATCATCAGCTCCGATGCGTTCGAAGAGTACTCAAAGTTGGCGGGAGAGCGGCTACGGCGCTCTAACCAGGCAGCTCGTGAGCAGGGCGATCAGATGAGAGCCATTTTGACCCAGTTCAAGATCGACCTTGAGAACGGTGAAAACGAGAACGTCATCCTCAGGGGAGAACGATGAAACTGATTTGGGCCACGCGCGGCCGAACCTGGGGGTTTCGGTTTCTTAGATCCGGCGGGCTCGCCGATCCACTGGAAATCTACGAGGTATGCTTTGCGGACCTCGACTCCGAAGCTGAAGGTATCCGCCACCTTCCCGACGGTAGCGTCGCCCTCAGAATCCTTGATCCAGAACGTCGCAAAGACCGTGCTGGTCGGATCATCCCGCATGATTTCGTCATTCTCGACCACACCGGCCTCGAGATCACCTCTGTTGAGGCGGCTCGAGACGTGGTCTGGCCAGAGGTCGCCGATGAATATGAGGCGGCCTGGGAGGCGTCTGAGCCGAGCTCTGCAGCTCGGGGGCTTTAGTTCCGACCTGCAGCTAACCCCTTGAGCCCCATCCGCTGACGGCGTTCAAAGTCCAGGGTCTGGAATCCGAGCTCGCTCAAGCCGTCTTCCCAGGACGCTGCCGACGACGCCACATCAAGCACGTTGGTTAGCAAGGGTTTCGGAGGTGGCGTATGCCCGGGGTCCCAACGCTCCGCCAACAACATCACTCGGTTATCCTCGTGCGATTGGCGCAAGAACGGGCGCAGGTGCCTATTCACGTGGGACACATCGTTCAGGTTCTGCATGTATCCCACTAGTGGCGGTCGTGGCGTCCCGTACCACCTACAGAGGTCACTGACTATGGACTCAGGCTTGTATGCGAGACGACGGCTGCGCGGCGCGTGAGCGTTGAACGCTAGGTTCATATACATCACGACAGCTCGGTCCAAATATCGCCGGATACTCGTCTGGGGGTTGAAGGGCAATGCCAGCGAGTTTTCGAAACGACTCGCATAGTACAGCGACGCAAAGCCCCCACCGGAACCGCCGAAGAACACCACACGCTTGGCGCCCAAGAGCGTGAAGACGTGATCCAGAATGCGAGTCAGTGCATCTTGGAGGTCCACTTGGTGGCGGTTGCCGGCATACCAACCGAGGAGCAACCGCTGCTCGAGGATCAGCGACGGATCCGAGACGAATATCCGGTTGGCATTCAAACCACCAGAGATCCCTAGCCCCGAAAGCACCGGCAGAGTGAAGTGCTTCTCGATGGCGCCGTGAAAGAACACGATCGCCGTGTCGCTGGGATGAGGGGCCACCAAGAGGTCGATCGGAACGTTGTGATGATCGACGGTGACGATCCCCGTGGGGGTCTCATCAACACGCAGAAACGCGTCCAAAGTCTCATACTCACGAACGCGATGTTGTGTTGAATCGATCGAACGCTCGCGAGGTATCCGAGGTTTCGGTTTACGTTTTGCAGGAGCTGGATTCTTCGAGGACGTTGAAGACGAACTAGGCCCCTCGCCTGGTGATGCTGTCATAGTCGATGTAAACGATCAGTCCCTGCCGTAGACGTCGCGGGAATAGATCTTGTCCCGGACGCCCTCCAGCTCGTCACCGACACGGTTGGTGATGATCAGTTCGGAGCGCTCCAGGAACGTGTTCAGATCGTTCTCCAGAGCCACACCCTCGATCGGGCTTTGCTCGACGGTCGGCTCATAGATGACCACTTCGGTACCGCGATCACGCAGCCCCTCAAGCACCACAGAGATGGACGAGCTACGGAAGTTGTCCGAACCAGCCTTCATTGCCAGGCGGTGGATGCCTACCACGGAAGGATTCTGGCGGAGCACATCATTAACGATGAAGTCCATGCGGGTCTGGTTGGAGTCGACGATAGCGTCGATGAGGTTCTGCGGCACTCCCTCGTAGTTGGCACGCAGCTGACGGGTGTCCTTCGGCAGGCAGTAGCCGCCGTAGCCGAAGCTGGGGTTGTTGTAGTGGTCGCCGATGCGCGGATCAAGGGAGACACCGCGGATCACCGCCCCCGAGTCCAGACCCTTCTCCACCGCGAAGGTGTCGAGCTCGTTAAAGTAGGCCACGCGCATGGCCAGGTAGGTGTTGGAGAACAGCTTGATCGCTTCGGCCTCGTCGGTGCCGGTGATGACGGTGGGGACGTCAGTGTCCTCAGCTGCGTCGGCCATCATCTCGGCGAAACGGGTGGCGGGTTCCTCGGAGCCGGAGGCGATCACGCGGCTGGGATGCAGGTTGTCGTAGAGCGCCTTGCCTTCGCGGAGGAATTCCGGGCTGAACACGATCTGCAGATCGGGGTGCGTCTCCTGCATGCGCTGAGTGAAGCCGATCGGGATGGTGGACTTGATCACGGCCACCGCGTTGGGAGCCAGGTCCTGCACCTGCTGCAGCACGGCTTCGACACTCGAAGTGTCGAAGTACTGGGTGTCAGGATCGTAGTTGGTGGGCGTCGCGATGATCACGAACTCGGGATTGTCGAGGGCAACGGCGGCATCCGTCGTCGCGGTCAGGTTCAGCTCGGCCTCAGAGAAGTGCTGGATCAGCTCCTGGTCCACGAGCGGCGAAACGCGCTGGTTCACCATGTCGACGCGAGAAGCGTCAATATCGAGCGACACCACCTCGTGTTTCCTGGCCAGCAAGACCGCATTCGCGAGTCCTACGTATCCCAGTCCCACCACAGTAATGCGCATTCGAGTGTCCCCCGTCGTGCTGTTGCTTTGGCCCATTCGGTGCTGATCGGCCATGTACTTACAGAGGATATCAAGGCTGAAAGCGACTTAACCTTCTGGAAAGGTCGCTTACCTAAGGTCACCGAGTAGGCTTCAAGGAGCACATCGGCCAACTCCCGTATCCGCGACCCTCAGGAAAGCATGAACCACAACATCACGAAGGCAGTCATTCCCGCGGCAGGACTCGGAACCAGATTCCTCCCGGCCACGAAGGCCATTCCCAAGGAAATGCTTCCCGTGGTGGATCGACCTGCCATCCAATACGTGGTGGAAGAAGCTGCCGGAGCCGGCCTCTCTGACGTGCTGATGGTGACCGGCCGTAGCAAGACCCCGCTTGAGAATCATTTCGATCGGGTGGCCGAGCTGGAAGATGTGCTGGAAAGTCGCGGCAAGACCAAGGTGCTCCAGGCAGTTCAAGCCGCCACTGATCTCGCCGACATCCACTACGTGCGTCAGGGCGACCCCAAGGGCCTGGGCCACGCCATCCTGCGCGCCCAGCAGCATGTGGGGCAGGAAACCTTCGCTGCGCTGCTGGGTGACGATATCATCGATGACGGTGCAGACCTGCTGCTTGAGATGATCCGGATCCACGAGTCCACCGGCGCCAGCGTTATCGCGGTCCAAGAGGTACCGGAGGACATGGTGTCGTCGTATGGCATCGTGCAGCCCGGCGGCGAGCTGGAGGACACCCGATGGCGTGCGCTGTGGGCCAATGACCTGATCGAGAAGCCCGCCAAGGAAGACGCACCGTCCAATTTGGCGGCCATCGGACGCTACGTTCTGCGCCCCGAGGTTTTCGAGGTGCTCGAACGCACCCAGCCCGGCGCCGGCGGCGAGATCCAGCTGACCGACGCTCTCATCGAACTGGCCAAAGATCCTGAGCAGTACGGTGGCGTCGTCGCGGTGGTCTACGACGGTCGCCGTTTCGACACAGGCAACAAGCTGGAGTACCTTAAAGCGAATATTGAGCTCGCGTTGCGCCACGAAGAAATTGGTTCTGATTTCGAGGAATGGTTGCGCGACACTTTCTCCAGCTAAACATCTGAGGGGCGAATGGACGCTACAACGTCGACCTCGTGGGAATACGTTCCTGCGAACCCTGCTGCCATCAAGCCTGTAGACGATTATTCGCATCTGCTCTATGCACGTGGCTACGTGATCCACACGGACCAGCACTCCCCCGTGGTACCGGATTTCTGGTTGCGCACGCGCTTTGCAGACCGGATCGTGCGATGGGACCCTCGCGGAACGCTCGCTGCCTACGATGACGGACAGTGCGGCATCCTCATCTTCGGCCATGCTCTACACTCGGAGCTCGGGACAACAGACATGCGCACGATCGGGCAGCATCTGCTCGATGCGCGCCGCGAGGGTCGCCAGCAGTACCTGGACGCGTTGGAGGACCAGTTCGGCCAGTTCATCGTGGTGGACCGCGAAGGCGACGATATCCGTTTCCAGACCGACGCCATCGGATTGCGTGCCGCGTTCCACAACGAAGACGCCAGCCTGATCGCCGCCCACGTCCGTGCGGTGGGATTGACGCTGAACGCGCCGGACAGCAAATGGGTCGAGTGGGTGAGCAATACCCGGAACAACGACTTCCCGGGGCGCGCCACTCGATATGAGGGGGTCTGGCAGCTCCTGCCCAACTCCGAGGTACAACTAGGTACAGGCAAGATCAACCGCGTAGGCCCCCGCCCATACACCCCACTCACCGTCGAGCAAGCCGCCGACCTCATGGTGCCCATCTTGGAACGTCAGGTGGAGATCCTCTTGTCGTCCGGCCGGCAGGTTCTGGTGTCTGCGTCGGCCGGTGTCGACAGTCGGACCTCGCTGGCTGCCTTCGCGTAAGCGAGCAACGCGGTGCAGGCCTTCACCTACACGAAGGATCCGAATACCGGGCACCAGAGCGGTGAGCTTCACCGGGACAAGCTCGCAGCCAAAATGGCTGCGCAGCTGAGAATCCCTCATCAGCTTTTCGATCTGAGTTCGGCAAGCAAGCCTCCGAAGGCTTTCATCGAGTCGCTAAGGAAGCTCAGTACCCGTCGATCGAACACACTGATCTCCTGGGCCTACTACAACAAGTTGCCCCACGACGCGCTGCACATTCGCGGACAGATCAACGGCGTCGGTAAGTGGCATTTCGCGCGCCAGCTGCACTTCTCCGAAGATATTGAGATCGGAGCCCGCCGCATGGCCTCGCTGACCAAGCGTGCACAGAAGGTAGACCGGGAGCTCTCGGATCCCTTCTGGGACCTAGGTGAAGAGGGCTTCCAGGAATACATCGACACCACGCAGCTTCGGTCGATCCCTGCGGGATATCGCATGACCGATATGTTCATTTGGGAGCACCGCGTGGGCAATTGGAACCATCCTCATATCGTGGAATCGGACGTCACTTTCGATACGTACCAACTGTACGGATCCCGGCGGATGATCCGACTAATGCTCTCCGTCCCGGAGATCGATCGAGTGCAGCTCAGCCTCTTCCGTGAGATCATCAATTGCGGGGAGCCGAGCCTGTTGGAATACCCCTTGAACGGCCACACCTGGGCACCACCTCGCTATGATCGGCCTTTGTCCTCCTACCAGCGTGGTAAGACCGCGGTGGAGCTAGAGCTGGAACAGCTCAAGAAGGAAAAAGCTGCTCTCACCGAGGAACTCACCAAGTTGCGCAGTTTGACTAAGACTGGGTCGTCAGACTGATCAGGACGGTTCGAGAAACATTTAATGACAATCCAGTATCTCGTTTCCGACCACAATGCACTGCCGACGGGTACGCCTTCGCGCAGAAGCTGGGCTTCCACGGGCCACCTGAGGAGTGGAATGAACTTCTCGAGTCGTCGCGCACTCCGAGAATTGTCGATTCCGATAAGGATCTGAGTAGCCTGCGCCCTCGATGGTATCGGGTTGAGCATGCTTCGACGGCCAGAGCCTTGGGTTTGCCTGTCCAGACGCCAGGATTACTTGACAAACTCCCGAGCTTTTCCACCCGACGTATCTACTGCTTTCAGACGTTGCCCGAAGACGGACTTCCAGCAACGTTCTGGATGACTTCTCCCGTCAGCGACCGGTCCTCTGAAGGCCCGTAGTGGCTGGTCGAGTTCGCTTCGGACAAGAGCAAGACGCCATCCGAGCAGATTCTGGGCCTTGCCCGAATCGATGGTCGGACCGCGGTCTACGATCCCACAGATGCGACAACAACGGTCACAAACAGTCTCGGCGAGATTCAGACGGTGGCTGACGGGCTGAATCACCTTCCTCCGTTATCCCTCGGTCGTGCTGAGGACACCGTGCTTTTAGTCGAGGGCGAATTCGAACTTCCGCACGGGTTGCAGACTGGCCATGGAACGTTGTCGACGACATTTGCTGACGTCCAGCGCTTGCGTCAGCCCAACACCATCATCACTCTCGCTCGCTCTGCAACGTCCGATCCGGGACAGCGTTTCCTCTTCGACGGGATGCGGAAAAGCCGTCAGACGGTTCACACCCGAGACGAACCCGGGACGCCGCTGAGCATATGGTCAGGATCAAGTTCTCCCGGCGGGAACCCCACGGACACTGAACCACATCTATTTACCTCTACGTTTCATGGGTCCAACAGTCAACTGAGCCTGGACTCAAGGACGTATCGCGCCGATTCAGAGAGGAAGAGCAATCGCACGCTGGGCGGCTTGACGCTCGGTGGCGGTCATCAGGGAGCACGCCGCTGGGATGGATCAATCGGTCCTACGCTAATCCGTCAGGGCGAGATGCCCGAGGACGGACGGATCCGCATGGAGAACCTAATCTATCGGCTCTCGGGGCTGCGTCCGCAATCTTCGCAATTCCCCGACGATGTCATCGTCTATTCGGCAGATAGTTCAGGACATCCAACGGTGACCCACGGAGCAGCGGATACTGTGGTCGACGGGCCCGGGATCGCATCTCTCACCAAAATGATGACCGCCTGGCTTACGCGCCAGGCCTTCAGTAGGGGCGCGGGGCTTACAGAGAAAAGCTGAGATCCTCGCCACCGATCGACGCAAATATAGTTATCACAGATTCCTTCGCCGGGACCTCGTCTGTCACGAGGATCTGCTCCGCGCCATGATGATGGCCTCGGACAACACCGCCCCCTATACCCTGGCTAGAGTTCTCGGCGAGAGGCTTCACCGCAGCCAAGACCCGGTCGGACTGTTCGTCGACGAAATGAACGCTGAAGCTGCGCGGTTAGGATACCAAGGGGCTGAGTTCACGACGCCCTGGAATTTCGGTCGGATGAGCGCGGTACAGATAGCCGATCTGCACCTAAAGATGCTCGAGGATGGTGTCCTCGTCACGGCCATGGGCTTGCTCTACCACGACGTGAGCATCGATGGCCCCCGTCAGCGCGTTCAGCCGATACAACACGAAGTGTCGATTTCGCCCGCAGCTCCTGTGGTCGAGATGCAGTCGGCCAAGACCGGAACATGGCCGCCGTCATATCTCTTACGCCTAGAAACACTTTGACGGCAGCACGCACGTCACGGTAGTTCTCAACGCGCGATCCTAGCGAATCCGAGATTTTGCCCTACGTTCAGCCAGCTCTTGGATACAGCACGGGACTTCCTAACTCTATGTAACTAAATTAGCCCCGTCCTGCTTCCCACTCCTAAGGAAGAGACTGTGCTGATCAGGGAACTACGTGCGCGCCTGCCCGATACCGGATGGATATACGAGGGCCGCCGCGACATCGAGTTCGCTGGCCTAGCCGTCGGGTACCGCAAGGAACGAAGGCGCGATCGATTTTACGCGCCGCGAGATGCTTCCTGGCCACAGTCGCCCGAAGAAACGGACCATCCTTCTCCCCAGAAGACTCGAAACAATATCCAGCGTACCCTCGCCTTGGGGCCGCGGGTGTGATCTGCTCGGACCAGCTGCGAGGTACCGACATGCTCGAAGGACACAATGTCTTTTATGCGAAAGATACTTTCGCCCTCGTCTGCAATATCGTCACGATCTTACGCGATCAGCTCGAGCAGTCGCACATCACCGGCATCACTGGTGCCGCCGGAAAGACCTCGACGAAAGCCATGCTGATGCACGCACTGCGCTCGGACAGGGACATAACAGTTGCCACCGAACCGGAAAACCGCAACCGACATCGTCCGATCTTGCATGGGCTAAGCATCGCGTGGAAGAGCGACCACACCGTGCTCGAAGTGTCATCCGCGGCGCTCGAGGTCTTCCGTACGACCGCGTTTCCAATTTCACCCGATGTCGCCATTGTCACCGCCATCGCCGCGGCCCATCTGGAACACATCGGAAGCGTCGAGAATGTCGCACGCCTGAAATCCGGCATCTTCTTGTCCCCTCCCCCCGGAGGCACCGCTGTGATCAACGGTGACACCGAGTATGCCGACCTCCTTATCGAAAGGGTTCGCACCGAGGGGTATCAGGTAGTCATCTACGGCGAGTCATCCGGCGCCGATATCCGCCTTGTCAGTTGGGACCCGGCGACGCACCAGACAACCGCTTTGGGCGACGGCGAAGAGATCTCCTACCGCCTGGGCCTTGCCGGCAGGCACTCCGCGCCGAACAGCCTCGCGGTCTTGGCAGCGTTACGCGCCCACGGAGTACAAGACTGGCGCGAGGCAATGCAGTCCCTCGCGGACTTCCAATCGCAGTCCGGTCGCGGCGATGTCCGCGAGCTCGCCCTGACCAACGGCGGAGTGATCACTCTGCTCAACGAGTCCTACAACGCGAATCCGGCCTCGATTGGATCTTCCTTGCAGAATCTAGGGACCGTCGATGCCCCGCAGGGAGCGCGGCGCGTCGCCCTTCTCGGAGACATCCTCGAGCTTGGGGAACAGTCCGACCGAATCCATCGTGAACTGGCCGATGTGGTCGACGAGTTCATGCCGGACCGCCTCGTCCTTTTCGGGACGCACATGCGGGCTCTCCGAGATGAACTTCAGTCGCGAGGGCACGATGTCCGGCACTGGGATGGCCTGGAATCGGTGAAACGGGAGCTTCCGTCCCTGTTGTGTGACGCGGACGTTGTTCTTATGAAAGCCTCCGGAGGAACCGGCCTGAACGAATGGGTGAAGTCGTTGCTCAAAGCTGGTACTGTCCCGACGCATTCGGTCAGTTAAAGTCGAACCCCTGCATGACGATTCCTTTCCACGGAGCCTCGCTACCAGGTTTAATCCCGAGGATCGTTCGGGCCCTGCGCACGAATATGCGCACGTTCTCCTCAACACCGCAGACTATGACGTAGGTTCCGCTCGGCTCAGTCCACACTCCTCCGGCGACCTGCGTCTGCCGCGAGAGCATGAGCAGTTGGCGCTTCTCCGCGGGGCTCAAATCGACGGCTCGTTCAGCCTCAAAGCGGAGACGGCACGGATAGTTATGGCTGGGCTTACTCTTTACGAGCACTTCATTGACGACCCCGCTGCGCATCGGTCCCAGCAAGACAGATGCGTTCAACGACACAGTTTCAAGTCCCGGGGCAGACGGTCGCGGAACGTCAGGAAAGAGCTGGTCAATGATATCGCGCGGGGCATCCCGTCCCTGGCCTTCCCAAGGGAACATGTTAATCTCAATCCCGGGGCGGGAGTTTAGCTCGAGAACCCGGAAACTATCCTCCGCCGGTTAGCGCTTTTCGTCATAGATGATGTCCACTCCAGCCATGAATAGGCCTGGAATCGCTGCCACCGCGCGCACCGCTGCTGCTTTGAGGGCTTCCGGAACCTCATCGGTCCGGTCGATACTGTCGCCGCCCTGTGTCGCATTGGCTTTGCCGCGCAACATCACCAGCGTCCCCGAGTCAGGCACGGATTCTATGTTCAGGCCCTGTCGGGAGATGAACTGCCGTAGCTCATGGTCCGGCTTGATGCGTTTAGAGGAGAGATGCGGATTGCAGGATCGCGCTTTGTTTTTAAGCGAGATCAGCTCTGCGATGGTATGTTCTCCATCACCAATGACGTTCGCGGGGCGGCGTAGTACGGCTCCGGTGACTCGATCGCCGATCACCAGGACTCGATAGTCCTCACCGGCGAAGTGCTCCTCGAGAATATACTTCTGCTTCTTCTGTCCAGCGCGGTTCAGATAGCGGTAAATCTCCAGCAGGTCCGCCTCTGTTTGGATATTGGTGTAAACATCGCGGCCCATACTGCCAATCAGCGGCTTGAGCACGACCGGGTAGCCAAGGGCAGAAGCCTCCATCACTAGACGTTCAACAGCATCTTCATTAGCCGGATCGATGACAGCATTCGCCGGCACTGGCACCCCGGCGCCACGCAGACGGGCCGACGTCATGGACTTGCTCTTCACCACGCGCATAGCAGTGGCAGTAGTCGTGGATGGGCGGGCCTTGTCGAACTTGATTCGACGATTCTCGCTAGAGATGAAGAATCTCCGCATCTGACCGTCTAACAAGCGCACTTCGAGGCCGCGACGCCATGCCTCCAAAACGATGGAATAGCCGGCCAGCGGTGTTCCGAACGCTTCCCTGACGACGTCAACCGAGAAATGTTGCGGCACAGAACTGGTCATCGAATGGCCTCCGGTATTTTGCTGCGTGGACCTGCGAGCTGTTCCGCAGGAAGCTTCATTATCTCACCCAGCCGCAGGTGTTGGCCTAAATTGCACAGGACTAGCGCCGCGTGTGGATGATAGTTGGGCAAGAAATCAACAGGCCCTGGTTCCTTGAGTGATCGATAGTCTCCTTACACCGTGACGAACCGTGCCGTCCTCGCTGCCTACTCCGCGTTGATCACGGCACGAGATTGGTACTCCTGTAGCGTCAACGTCGCGTCACTCCTGACCCGTCGTTTCATCGAAAACACCCACACCGCTCTTCAGCACGGCATACGATGCGATGCTTTCCGACATAGCGGCTTCTTCGTCTCCCCAGACGTCGCTATTGTCAGAGGCGGCTCACTTCGAGCACACGGATAACGACCATAACGTTGCACGGCTGAAGTCCGACATCTTTTTGTCGCCGCCCCAGGTGGCGGGACCATTATCAACGGCAACACCGATTTCACCAGCGTGTCGACCGAGCGCACTCGCGGCGAAGGCTATCAATTGGTGGCCTATGGTGATGCCCCTGACGCTGATGTCCGATTGGTCAGCTGGGGCCCGCAACCCGCGAGACAATTGCGCTTGTCGACGGTGAAGAGATTATCCACAAACGGGCCCCATCCGGAAGCACATAGCGGTGAACAGACTTGCCGCGATTGCCTCCCCCGTGCGGGCATGGCGTCGACAATTGGCGCGGGGCGATACAGTCGCTCTCTGTTTTCCAACCACAAGCCAGCCAGGGCGATGCACGTAGGGCGACCCGACCTTTTCGCAGTAAAGCAACACTGATAGGCGTGTCATACGACACGAATCCCGTGTCCATTCGCTCGTCCCGAGAACTGCTTCAGAGCACCGACGCACCAAAGCGTGCGCCCCACGTCGCCCTCCCGGGCGACGTCTCAGAACCAGGCGACCATTCCGATCAGGTTCACCCCGATCAACTATTCCTTGTCGGAAAGCACGTACTGGTTCTCCACGATGCGCTTCAGCTTCGAGGGCAAGATGTGATCCCTTACCTGAGTTGCACAGGTTTAGTGCCCCGGTGCGTTGATTGATGGTAGCTGGTCGAGAACTTCTCGGGCTTCCATGCTGATAGTTGGTTCAGCAGTGAAGGCATGACCGTTGATCCGGATCGTCACACTACGCAAGGGCCGTAGGGTACGCACGAGCTTTTTGATACTGACACCAGTAGCGTCCTGCACGTAGGGGGCAACACGCAGAGCAGCGAATACGACGGTCAGATGCGCTTCGAGCGATTGTCGACTGCGATGAAAGACTGGCCTGGCACGCAGGTCGGACTTCGTCATCCGGAAGGAGCGTTCGACCTGCCAGAGATCGTGATACGCCGCGACCACCTCAGTCCCCGACATCTACTCCATCGGCAGGTTGGTGACGTAGCCCTTCAGGCCCTGTAGCTGTCTAGACCGTTCCACCAGTGCCCAGTCCACCCCGAGTTTCTTGCCGTTGAGTTTCACGAATCGGTCCTTACGCACCGGCCGGGCCCCGGAAGCGACTTTCTCGGCCTTCTCGATCCTTTTGTTCAGCGTGTAGTTGTCTCGTTTGAACGAGTAGTGATACACCACCCTGCGACCCTGCGGTCCCTGGCCTTAGCCCCGGTGCCCATGGTGCGCACGGATTCCAGGGTCTGTCCATCAGTGAAGTGAGTGCCATGGCGCTGAAAATGCCCGGCCAGATCATAGGAGGCCTTCGTAATCCTGGAGCCGACGATGAAGGAGAATCCAGCAACTTCTAAGGCGTTGAGATTGGCCGCTTTGAGCATCCCGGCGTCAGCTGGCGCATAGCGTGAGATGAAAGCGCTGGTCTGGGTATCTGTAAGCGCGGTTCTGGGTATTGGGTAGCACCATGGTGTGCTGAAGAGTAGTAGCGTCGTCCGGCGTTGCCTTTCTCTTCTAGATCCATGGAAGCAGGCCTTCATCGTGGCTGATTACAAGAAGATCATGTCCCTGTTGCTGGAATCGCGGTCATATCGAGATATCGCTGAATCCTTAGGATGTTCCCAACGAGACGTTGGTAAAGCCCGTGCGGTGATCAAAGAGCACGGCCTCACCGGTGACCAAGTTGCTGTCATGAGCGTTAAACGGGTCGAGGAGCTTTTCCCCGATCGGCGTCGACGAGTTGCAGGTGATTACCTAGCCCCGGAATTCGGCCCGGTGGTGGCCTCGATGCGTTCGAATCGTCACTTCACCTTGCTTCAGGGGTGGAGAACTTATCTCGGTGTGGCCTCCGGGCTGCGGAAGTACTCGTACTCTCAGTACTGCCACCTCTTCAGCGATTACGCGGCAAGAAATGATCTTGTCGCCACCTTGCATCATGAGCCGGGCCGGGCGGCATTCATTGATTGGGCTGGTGACACCCTTCAGGTCTGCGACGCAGTCACCGGTGAAATCACTAAGGTCTACTTATTCGTCGCGGTGTTACCCTATTCGGGCTTGGTGTACTGCACGGGATGCACTGATATGCGCATGAATTCATGGCTGAGTGCTCACAAGGCAGCTTTCGAGTATTTCGGCGGGGTCCCTCAAATCGTGGTCCCTGATAATGCGCCTACTGCTACGCACCGCCCGACCAAAGGCGAGTCTGCCCGAGCAGTGAATCCAAAGTACCAGCAGTTCGCCGATCACTACGCAACGGCGATTGTGCCGGCCCGGGTACGCAAACCTCGAGACAAAGCCGCCGTAGAATCTGCCGTTCAGGTGATCAACAAGCGCGTCATCGGATATCTGGCAGAAGACGTCTTCACGACCATTACCGAACTCAACACCGCGATCAGTGTTCGGATGAGGGAGATCAATGAAGAGATCCGCCGAGCCGATGGAACAACCAGGTCCGAACGATTCCTGGCAGAAGAAGCATCAGCCCTGGCAGGCTTGCCAGCTGAGGGGTATGAAGACGTTGAATACAGGCAAGTCAAAGTGGGACGGAATTACCATGTCACCTGCGACTATCAGCACTACTCAGTGCCACATAGACTCGCAGGTCAATTACTACGAGCACGACTGACAGATCAACAGGTCAGTATCTTCGATGGTGATGCCATCATCGCCGAGCACCGACGTAAACATGGTCGCCGGGGCCAGTACTCCACTGATTCCGCGCATATACCCCACCAGCATCAAGACGTTGCGGGCTTGTGGTCTCGCGATTGGTTTATCCGTCGGGCAGCCGCGTTCGGGCCGGCGACCGTGGAGATCATCACCGCTGTTCTAGACCGCCACAAGATCGAGGCTCAAGGGTATCTGGAGTGCCAGAACATTCTCGAGACCCTCGGCAAACGCGATAAACAACGCCTCGAGGCTGCGTGCACGCAGTTAGCTAACCTAGGCGGGTATGCCAGCTATTCCGGACTCAAGCGACTCATGGCTGCTATTGATTCTGATACGAAAACACCCAGACCTCTCAGGGCGGCAGCCGCCACCATCAAACCCCAGGCGGCCGCAGCTAACCTCGATCCAGCACAGATCTACGTGCGTGGAGCTGACTACTACCAGCAGGGACGGTGAACAGCGCCATGACCACGACACCCACGAGCGGCGCCTTGATGAATTCCGTGTTCAGTACCGAGGACAAAGAGAAGTTTCGCACCTTACGAATCACTCACCTGGCTGCGAAGTTCGAAGAGCTCATCATCGATGAAAGCAACGACCACCTGACCCCGGAGCAAATATTCCTGGCGGCCGTTGACGACGCTTTAGATCAACGCCGAGTGAAGAACATTCAGAAACTGCTCCTGGCTGCGCAGCTACCGATCATGAGGGCCTCGATCGCAGAGATCAACTATCAAGAAGGACGAAATATCACCCCAGCTAGGATGGCCCGCTATGCCGCCCATGACTGGGCCAATGAGACCGCTAACCTGTTGATCACCTCGCCCACAGGAGGAGGAAAGACCTATATTGCTTGCGCGATTGCCGTGGCAGCATGTCACAACGAGCATAAAGTCTTCTACACCCGCATGGACGAACTCGCCCGTCGTCTCGTCATCGCTCGAGGCGATGGCATCGCTCATCAAGCCTTATTGAATCGGCTCTCCGATGCGGATCTGTTGATCATCGATGATTTCTTGACCGTCGGTATAGACCCTGAAGCCGCGAACGATCTCTTCGCGATCTTGGCGAACCGAGAACACCGGGCAGCGACCATGATCGCTTCTCAAACCGGGCCCGCGTACTGGGCTTCAGCTCTGCCTGACAGAATCGCTGCGGACAGTATCGTCAATCGGCTGGCGAATAATGCCCGCACGATAAACCTTGGTGACATTGATATGCGACGCCACCAGGGGGAACAGACACGAGCGGCCCCTGGCTACTGGGAGTAGAGGAACTTGAGAAACCGACGACCGGGAAGCACCATAGAGGCGCTTCCCGGTCGTCAGAACTCCGCTACCGGTTACCCAGACCAGCGCTACCGACTCACGCTATGCGCCAGTCAGCGACGACAACCATGTCCCTCACCCCCGTGACGGGCCTAAAACATCTCCAGCACCGGGACCGGCATCGTGGTCTCTGCTTTGTTGCCTTCGAAGAGATGCACCTCCAGCGGGAAACCGGTTGGGTCAACGAGGAAACCGACCTGGACTTGTGGGTCGACTCGGCGTTCTTTGCTCATTCCGACTTTGCGGAGCTCGTCTTCGTCTTCTGCTTCAAAATGCAAGGTGGTGGTGTCGTAGAGGACCATGGTGGCTGCCCCGCGAGTGCCGATGGTGAAGGGCAGGCACACCCAGTTCTTCCAAGATCCCCGTGGTCGCCAGTTTCGAAGCTGGCTCGATGATTCTGGCGAGCACCATAGACCGGAACGCGTCGTCTTCGAGGCCATCGAATCCAAGATACGTGTAAGCATCGGCCAGCACGTCCCAGAGCACTTGGCTGACGGTCCCCGTGACGACCGCACCAGCAAGGGACTCCTCGGCGTGCTCCGGGGCAGGTAGGTCAAGATCGAGTACTTGTTGACCTGCGTTGAGTTTTTCCTGGCCTAACTGCATCAATACCACGAGCTCTGCTGGCGTGTGGGCTGAACCGAGATGCTCCAGGATACGACGTGTTCCGCGGCGTTTCTCAACGATCTGTACCGCGGTCGCTCCTGAGGCAGTACGGACTTTCCGGATGTAAGGACTCACTCTCACAGCATACGATTAGTGCCCCAAAACGACGCTTGAAAACTCTCTGACCTGGGACGATGCCTCACAAACCCCACCACCTGTACAACTCAGGCCAAAAGATTCTTCAGCTGCGCCGTCGGGCGGGATGTAGACGTCCACGTTCGTTCCCAATTGCGACTCGTTGATCAGTCCGGCGGACTGCTGATTCGTTGTTGGACAATTTGCTAACTGCTCACTTGGATCTGTGGCGACCGGCTATAGCGCCCCAAGCCCAGCGTGAACTCGTCGCACGTTAGCTTGGGCTCCATTAGTGATGCTTAACATGGCAGCAATCTCATCATTGCGAAGTCGACGCCACTCGTCGCAGGACTTGAGATCCTCAACGAAAGTCTGAGCATCTGAAGCCCACCCAATTAACTTCGCAAAGCGTCCTGCGACTTATACGCCCTTTTGCCGCAAGCGTGCAACGCCATCTTCCAATAGCCCGAGAAAAAGTTCACGGTTCGGCGGGTAATGTCCGTGAGGACCAGGGTACTCGATGAACCTACTGTCGTTGTTAGTCGCGCTTGACTCAACTTGCTCCCGAAAAGGCCGGTAGTGTTCAGTGACGTGATGTTGGTCATTCATGTTCTGCACAACCCAGAATTCGTTCTGGGGATTCTGCTGATATCGCCTCAACACCGACGTGCGTGTGCCCAACGAAAGCGTCCACGAGTCGCGGACACGATCACGTCCGTCAGACAATTGCGGAAAAATTCTCTTTCGCAAACGCTCTTGAACGGTCCAATGGTAACGACGTACGTCCGTCTGAGGGTTGTACGCAAGCGACAAGCTGTCTGGGAGGTACGCGCCTACCTGCAAGCTCGCAAAGCCACCCCCGGAGGAGCCAGTCAGAATAATATTCTTCGCACCGGTCGCAGCCGCCGCTTTCCGAACCAACTGCGCGAGAATAGGTCTTAGATCAAGGCTTTCCGAACCGATATACCAAGCCAGGTTTAGGCCCTTGCTCATATATAAAGTCGGGTCCGATACAAAAAGACTACTATACTCGGTATTCTGAAGCGTTCTCAGCCATTCAAAATGAGGAAGTTCCTTCTTGCCAGAAGTCAGCGCCCCGTGAAATGCAACCACAAGCGTCTCAGAGTCTTTGTTTATGAGGAGAGAATCTAGAGTCGACCCCTCGGACAGGTCTGTTCGATACTTCATCGCACCGAAAGATGCATGAAAGTTAAGGCGGCGCAAAGAGGAATATATAAGGAGCGGCAGGTTGGCTCCACTGCGTTCGATGTCTTCGGCACGCACCGGAGATTGTACTGGTTCATCTGCCGGTGCGTTCAAGGGCGAACCGACCCGGGTCCTCTCCTTCTCAAGCCGTGCAAAGAAATTTCTCACTCCGCGGGAGTTCCATGTTGATTTCTCGTAGTAGGAAGTAAATTCTGCGATGGTTTCCGCTGCTTCGAGCCACTCTTCATCGGAAACTCGCTCGAGCTTCACCAAATGCCAGGTTCTGAGAAATCTCTCAAGTCGCGTATTCTGGTACTCCTCCAGCAGACCTACGGACTTAACCCATTCTGATCGCGCCCGCTCGAGAGGGACATACTTCTCAAAGAACCTCGGTGAAATGTCATTGACCGTTGAGTTCGCGACAACACCATAGTAAGTATGAACAGAGGTATCGTGAATCCTGATCCGATCTGCGTAATGCAACATCTGCTGGAAAAAGAAAGTGTCTTGCCCAACGGCGCCCAATGGTTGTTCGAGCCCAAGAGACTTCAACCATGCTGTTCTGATTACTGCTGCTTGGATACTAATGGGACGGAAGTCAACGCGAGCGATAGCGTGATGAGGCAGATGGACTGTGCCATTTTGATCCATATCATCGCCGAATGCGTCTAAAAGCCGCTGGTGGTAGCGCTGCGGAACATACCTATGTCTCCACACACTGATATTCCCAACAGCGAACTGAGCCTCACCGTATGCTTTCAAGTCCTCTAGCAACTTGGCATAGCCGTCTTCAGTCGCCTCATTGTCGGGATCCAAATACGTCACATACGGCGTGGAGGCTAGTTGCAGGCCGGCATTTCTCGGCCTGGACGCTGAACCAGACCCTCCTTTGGGAAAGTGGAAGGCCTCGACATTTTCGTAAGTTCGTGCAAGCTGATCGATTGTCTCGATAGTCTGAGGATCGCTAGATCCATCATTAACTAAAAGAATCTGCATTTTGTTAAAGATGCTGGATCTGACCAATGAAGCGAAACATTTGTGCCTCAGATGGTCGCCGTTGTTATATATCGGTACGATCACGCTCAGCTCAAGGTTGAGACGTTTCCCAGCGACGCTAAAAGCTGACGCCGATTCCTTCAGTCTCGCCTCATCATCAAGATGCAACTTGCGCCCGGGGTCGACGTTGATTCGGTCCCTAGATCTCGAGAACCCTTCTTGATCGATCGCGTAGGCGTTGTCGAACGACGAAGAGAGCCGCTCAGGCGAACTCAGATACCGCTCGTCCGGTTTCCACCATGCTGTCATCTCAAGGGCGGTCAGAGCATCGGTAAATTGATGCCTTCGATCGACTGCGTCGCTTGGGGCGCAATCAAGCTTCATGGTCACGTTGGAACCCTGGTAACTGAACGCCGCAACATGATCTTGTACATACGTTGGCGAGTAATGCCACGCTGGATTCAGTGGAAGTAGCACATCGTATTCGTCACGATATTCCGAAAGCTCGTTCCAATCGATGACAGGAACCATTCCGCATGTCTGCACTGACATGTTTTGTCGAAGCGCATCGCTTGGTTCTTTCGATACACCAAGAACACGTTCTTTAGCGCTCTCGCTTTCGACAAGGCCCAACGTCGCCAGAATAGTCGTAACACGGTCGTATGCATGATGGTCTGTAAATGCCTCTCGGACACCCGCATTCTGAGCTGCAAGGAGCTCGCGCGAACTCAGTGAATCAAGTGTCGACGCGACGTCGTCACTGGAGTTAGCAATATGGACATAGGGGTGATGCGAATTCACCCCCTGGCTGTAGGTGGATAGGACCAGTTTGCCCATAGCCATCTGATCGACGACGTCGGGGGAGAAATCTTCTTGCGATGCCATTATTGCATTCTCGACAATAGAGAAATCAGAAAGCCTGGATATTCTGTCTAGGTGAACTGCAAACTCTTTGGACACCATGTAGGGGGCCGTCGAGCGAATCGGAGACTCAAAGCTCCCCTCAGTAATCAAGAGTGCTTTTTTGGATTTCATGAGCCCTTCTAGGACCCAGGCAAGATACTGTCGCGATTCACCAGTACCAGGAAGCACTCCCGGATTGTAGATCACAAACTCCTCTCGATTACCACCGGCTCCGACCGGCGAATAATGGAGAGGATTCACACCATTTTTTAGAACCTGAATTGTTGTCGCGTTAACGCATGAGTTCTCATAGAACGTGATGCGTTCAGACGACCAAGTAAAAATGTGGTCGGCATACTGCGCCAGTACTTGCCCGTCGCTCGTATTCGTATCAGCCCCATCCCAGTAAACGATGGGGACACCGTTTTCACGAGCAGCCTCGAACATGCTCCTAAACGCTGGGAGTTTCATCCAATCCAGGCGTTCGCTTGGCACAACCAAGAGGGCTGCCATGCCTTCAAAGTCTGAACTGGCTGACGCGTCGAGCGACATGCGCCGGACAGCGACGAGCCCTTCGAGCATGGATCGAACATTCTCGGGGCCGACATAGCCAAACAAATAGTCTCGGTACGGACGCGATATTCCCTGCTGAAGTCGCGGAAGAGAGTCCGCCAAGTTGCTGAGGTGTGTCGTGAGCGCGTCAGGCGATCTATATCCGTGCGCAGCCGTCAAGGAAGTTACGGGAGTTCTTAGTTGTACCGCGTCATCTTGCAGCAACGCTCCCAAACTTCGTCGGCCGGCTTGAAACTCCTCAATTTGCTTCAGCGCTAATTGAATGGACTCGAGTCGTGTACTTATTGGGAAAGCCGGCTTATGCATCAGGATTCGTTCTCGGAATTAGTGATGACCGTGTTATCTGTACGGCCAAGTTGACTTTCGATGCGATCTAGTTGAACTGTTATCGCACTTAAAGCATCGGATAGTCCGTGTAACTGGCGTTCGAGGCGCTGCGTTCTCTTCGAAAGTCGCTCAAATCTCTTTGCATAGTTCTGAGGAAGAGATTTTTCCGAGACGGGTTCCGCTATGCGGTTTAGCACCTCCTGCTGTTTGCGCAGCCGAGCCTCGAACGCATTCGTGGTAGTCGTCGACTGCTCTCGAGCAGTTCGCAACTCGTCTGAGATTCGGTTGAGGCCCTCGTCAAATGACTCCATTGACGCAATCTGCTTATACGCCATCTGAAGCTCGACTAGTAGCGCTCGCTCTTCCTCGATAAGTGACTCATGAAGAGCCGACCTGTCTTGGGCTGTCTGCGGTTCTGTCTCGTTGCCTGACGCAACAGAATCTTCCCCATCGCCATGTCGTATATTGCTCATTAACGCTTTCCTTCAAAAGTACTGAAATCTCGACACTGAAATTGGTAGAGCTAGCTTGTAACGCCCAATCGTGCAAGGCGTCGCAGGTAGGCTTCGGAAGTGCATTCGTCCTCGATGAATGCTCGACCGCGCCGCTGCTGCTCCGCGTAGCGGCCCTCGTCCCAGAATTCAGCGATGACGTCCTGCACCTGATCTGGTTCAGCGTACACCGCGCCGTCCTTGAACACGGGGCGGAAGTGCTCAGGGAGCACGCAGACCACGCCATGGCTCATGGCTTCCAAGATGGCCATACCGAACGCTTCCAGCCAGCCGTCGCTGTGGAAGTAGACGAAGAAATCGATCTTCTCATCGAGATACTCGTTCACGTCAATCTCGTTGAAGACGTAGATCTCCCAGTTCTTCGGGCGCCGTGGCATGAAGCCCTTCTGCGTGGGCACCTTCGTGCCACCCAGGATGCAGACCTGCGCCGACCCGTCGATGGGGTAGACCTTCTGGAATATCTCTCGCCGGGACGGCCACTTACCCTCATCGTCACGGGCGTGGCGACCGATGACCGGCTGACCGGGGTGGAATCGGTTCCGATCAATGCCGTCCTTCAGCGAAATGATGCCCTTCCAGGTCAAGCCCGACAGGTCAGAGGACGGCATCAGCGGCTCGACCATGGCGCTGATCTGCTCGCTCTGGGGCGCCCATACCGGGCGTACTCCGAAGAGCCCTTCGACGTTGCGAGTCACGGTGCCCATGTCATAGCTGCGCCGCTCGCCACTGGGCTCATAAGGCGGGTGGTTCGCTACGATCACGATACGCCCCGGGATCAGCCCGGACCGGCCATCCGGTACGGACTGGACAGCTGTGGGCCAGCGGATCACCAAGAGATCGGTCTCATTCACCGCGTCCAGGGAGAGCCGATCGATCTGTCCATTAAACACCAGGTCGTCGATCTTGCGGTTGAACTGACGCTTCGCTGCCGAGGGAATCAGCCCGTTCTGCAACGGGATCACCCCAACCCTCAGCCCGGCACTCAAGCACACGTTGATCTCATTGAACAGCGAAGTGGAGTTGCCTGCGAGGAATCCGAACTCCGAGGCGAACACCACGTCGTACTTCCCCGGTTCTTTGGACCGGCTCGGCAAATAGGCCTCCGGCGCCACAAAGGGACGGTCCTGCGGCGACTTGGCCAGGTACGGTGAGGCCTCTTCCTCGCGGATACTGCGGTGCCAGCTCTTGTACGCGCGCAGGTACGCCCGACGTTCCGGTGCAAGGTAACCCACACCCAAATCGTCACGGGTGAGATTACCGCCTTCCATCAGGGCGAAGGCCAACGGGGCGTCGATGATCGGCTCGATCTTGATGCCGTAGTAGTTCTCGATGCGTGACTTGTATTCGGAGTCGCCCGATTTCCGTACCGTGTCCCAGTAGCCAAGGTCGTTCACCACAGGATCGCGACGGAACATGACCGAGGGCAGTGACGGATAGAAGACCTTGCCCGTGGCAGAGCGCAGCTTCATGGTCAGATGCTCATCCACACGCACCCAGTTAGTCATGTTTGCCACCCGATCCGGGTGATCCATGAAGTCCCGCACCTGCAGCTCAATCTGTTGCGGGTGATGCCAGTCGTCCTTGTCGGCGATGGTGATCAACTCACCGCGGGACAGATCAATCCCGTCGTTGCGCACGGAGTAGGAACCGCGATTGGTCTCGTTGAAGATCAGGCGGATGCGATCATCGAGGGCCGCAAGAGCTTCAAGCTGATCCCGGTACGGGGCCGGGTTCCCCTCCGCGTCGATCAAGGGAGAGCAGTCATCCATCAGGAGGATCTCGATATTGGTCCAGGTCTGGGCCAATAGCGACCGTACCGCCACATCTGTGGCTGCGGAGGGCTCGTAGATGGGCATCAGCACGGTGACGAGCGGTCCGTTGCCGGCATCCTCCGCCGGGGGCAACGACGAGCTCACGGAGAAGAAACTGACATCATCGTCGAGTTCGATGCCGGCAGCACCGCCCTGCTCCATCAACTGATTGAACTCCACCAGCCAGGTGTCCCGACCGTGTCGAGCGTCGCCCACGTGCGGGTTCAGCGCATTGAGAGCCATCAGCCGCTGCGAGTAGTCATGTTCCGGGTCTGGGTCTCCGGAGGTAAGCAAACGGTAGGACTCGTCGAATTCTCCGCGCCAGTGCAACAGCTCCCCGTAGAACGAACGGTTCGGCCCGGTCACCTCAGCGATCCCGCGCCAGTCTTCCACCATTGAGTACAAGGTCAAGGCGTCCAGGTAGTCGATGTCGTCGCGCGGGGCTGCGAAGAGGTACCGTGCCAGCGAGAGCATGCCCGTCTTCCAATTGTCGGCCTGCAGGTTGTCACGCGCTTGGTCACGGAATAGTTTGATGCGGTAGGACTCAAGCACTCCATGGAGCTGATCGAAGTCGTACCGGCCCTTAGTGGCCGCGTAGGCGAGGATGTCGCGGGCTCCGCCATTGCGGTTGCGGATCGCGTTCTGGGTGAACCAGTGGATACGACCAGTGTTCGTGCGCACTTCTTCGACCCAGTACCAGATGGCGCCTGATGCCGGGTTGAGAGTGGCACCCGGCAGCTCATATAGGGATGCCACAGCCCGTTCGAGCCTTTTCAACGAGATCTCAGACTTCGCCTTGTGGTGCGTCCGCATGAACTCGCGGTAGAAAGTCTCACGCCCGGCGCGGCGAGCATTTTTCCACATCTCGATGACAGCGTCTGGATCGAGGGACTTGCGCGCCATCTCGAGAAGCATCTCGTCCGAAGGATCGAAACTGTCGTCCTCCCAGAGAATTTCTTCGATAGACCCATGTGCAACAGTCAGACGGAGATGTTTCTCGCCGGTAACGAGCGCCTCCGGTGGAAGCACCATCGAATATCCGGAGCGCTTCACTCCAAACTTCGCAATCGATTCGGGATGACGTGCCCTGGCGTCTGTTCCGATCAGTTCACGAGGTACTCCATCAACGATGGACTCTAGAACAACGCGCGCTGGATACTGGAGCGCACCTGTATGGAAGGCCCATCCATGAAACGCCACTCCGTCGAATTCAGCATCCGATCGATAAAACTCACCGTGGAGACTCTGCTCAATTTCGTCCGGGAGATCCTGCGGGCGCCGACCGGTCTCACCGCCAAGTCGAAGATCAAACGTCTCGGACAGTTCAGCCCCAGAAGAGTACAGACGCAGTTGCTCTGGAACGTGAGCTTTCGTCGGTAGCTCGCCCGCGAATCGATGCTCGCCGGTGGTTTCGCCATCCGAGTCGCCATCATTCACAGCGTGCAATACGGCGATAGCGTCACCGAGGCGAAGGTCCACCCGCTGGTGACCGACGGGGCCCGTCACCGTGACACTCGCGTATGACTCGGTAAATGAAAGCTCTTTCAACCTGGTACCACGACGCACCGAAAGATCTTCAACCCAGTTGAAGAAAGTATCTGGACGTCCTTCCTTGATGCGCTCGACTTCGTGACGAGCTACCCCCGCGTGTTCTCCGGCCAGTATCACGTCGTCTTGCAGTAGCCGCACCTCGGACCCGTCAGGGCTCTGAACGAAAACCTCAATACGGTGCAACGCGTCATCAAAGTATTCGCTGGGAATCTGGGCACCGTATTGATGATTGAACGGAGCTTTCAGATCGATCCGGCCGTGCTTCCACGGCAGTTTCTTCAGGTTCGCTGGGGACTCCTCCACGGTCGTACCATCAACGGAAACCCTAACCCGAGCAGTCTCGGACGAGGATTCACCGCACACTGCCCATCCTGCTACTTGACCGGCTGGAGTCACCAAGAATTCACCACGCACCGTCGACGAGGGGGCCCGTCGATCCGGGACCTGAATTCGGTCCTGCTTCAGAACGGTCCCCGAAGCGCGATGAATTAGCTGAACTTCGTGCTCGGTGCCGTCCCAGAACTGCGGCGGTAGGCTCCCCAGGAAGCCGATGTTGCGGGTATGAAAATCTGCAGCCGAGAGCTCTCCGCGGAAGATCTTACACCGAAGATGCTCGATGAATTCACCGTCGACAACGAGATCGAGAACGGATTTCGTGTCACTGGGCTTGGGATCATAGAACCAGCCGCTGATGCGATGGGCTTGAAAGTTGACGACCTTGAATTTCATATCTGTGTAATCCTCTAATCGGTCCCGGTCGGTCGAGCGGCGGCATTAGAAACGGGCTGTGTGATCATCATGAACTTTCGGCGAACATCTACAATTCCGCGGTGAAGAACTCCCTGAGCCGGGGGTCGTTCCACTCGTCGGGGGCACGGTAGAAGGAGCCGAGCTGACGGATGATCCGCTGGCATTCCGCAAGATCTTTCTCGACAACCTGCGGCAGCTTGCCCAGGAACCAGTTCCGGAAGAACGGCTCCAGGCGGGTCTCTTTGTAGTGGTCCAGTAGCCCAACCTCGGCGAACCAAGCCGCCCGCGATCGCTCCAGCTCCACGTACTTGCGGTAGAAGCCGACGCCCACCGTGTTGACCACGGAGTTCTGAACGGCGGCGAAGTAAGTGTGCACGATTTCGTGGGTGATCGCGATCTTCCGCGCTGCGTGGAAGAGCTGCTGGAAGAAGAAGGTGTCCTGACCTTGACAGCCTTCGACCTGGGTAATGCCTAGGCCGCGCAACCATTCGGTGCGTGCCACGATTGTCTGAATCCGCACCGGGGCGTAGTTGAGCCGCGAGAGCGCACCGTCGACGACGGTGCCGTCCTCCTCCACAAGGGGCGTGAGCATTTTCGCGTGATCGATCACCACTCGCCGCTTGTGCTGGACCACTGCGTTACCTACCGAGAAGTCGTAGTCGCCCTGCTTCACCAGCTCGAGCAGCCGCACGTAACCGTCGTTGCTCTGCTCATCATCCGGGTCGAGGTTGGTCACGTAGGGGGTCCGCACGAGCTCGAGGCCCTTATTGCGGGGCCGGGAGGCGCTGCCGGAACCACCGGGCGGAAAGCGATAAGCACGCACGTTGGAGTACTGTGCTTCGAGCTGGTCCACGATCGCAATGGTCTCGGGATCGGTAGACCCATCGTCGACGAGCAAGACCTCGGCATTCGGGAACACACTGGAACGGCGCAATGATTCAAAGCACTTATTGCGCAGGTGCGGGCCGTTGTTGTAAATCGGCACCAGGATGGACAGCTCGGGCTCACTCTGAGGTATGGCTACGGGCCGGTAAGCAAGCACTGTGTCCGAGGCGATGCTCAGGGTGCGCTCTGCACTCGATTGAGCCTCGGCCAGCGTCTGCCCAGAGCGCACCCACACTGCGTGCGGCACATCCGCTTCTACCGGATGCTCATCCAGGTACTCATACAACGGTCCCTCAAAGTCCAGGTTTCGGACGACCACCGCGTCCGCGTCCGAGTAGCGATAGGCGCAGACAATATCGGTGATAAGGTTCGGCCCGGAAGCGCTGTCCGCTGGCAACCGCACAAAGACGTCGCCGTCTTGAGAACCTCGCACCTGATCTTCCTCGCCGTGCGGAACATGCTCGATCGTCCCTGCGTAGGTCTGCTGCGCCACGAAGGCGGCGAAATCGTCGGCGCTGATCGCGCTGACGAGTACCCGATGTACCGGCAGGTGCGGAACGAGGCCGATGGCCTCGAGGAAATCTCCCATGCGGTCGGCGGCAGTGTTCGCGCTGAAGGCTGCCCGAATTCCGGCCACCTGGGCTTCCCGGATGGTCTCCGGGGACAGGCTCTCCACGATCTGCGCCACATCCACCGGACCGTCGGGCATCTGCAGGTGCGGGAGCTGAGTGTTCAGGCCGGCGTTGTAGTTCGCCACGATCATGGTGCCGGCCGCCTGCAACTCGAGTGCGCGCCGGTCGAACGACGTCTGGCTCTCTGCATCGGCGCTGAGCGCGACTCCCAGCGGCAGCAGGCGCTGCAGCGCTGCGGTGTCTTCAGCGGTGAGCGGGCTATGCAAATGAGGCAGGTAGCGGTCGGGGTAGCGAGCTTCCAGTCCGGCGACCATGTCGGGCAGCAGGACGTCAAGAATCGTCAGATCGGCGCCCGCATTAACCAGCCCGTCGAGGATCCGCTCCCCCGCGAAGCGGCGCTCCGGGTACTCTTCGCGGTCCCAGGGGCCAACCAATAAGAAGTCGTGATTCTGGTGACGCGCGCATCCGAGTGGGTGATGGTGGTGTGGGTTGATACCGAGCGACAGCACCTGCACCGTGGTGCCGCTACGCAGGATCTTCTCGTAAGCAGGCACCGACTCGGCCGCGGTGGTGAAGACGTGGTCGGCATGGACGGCAAAGCGGCGGAACTGGGTGAAGCCGAGAGGGTCCTCTGTGGACCAGAACGCGATCGGAACGCCTCGTTCACGGGCTCCTCGCATGATGGACTTAACCACCAGATCACGTAGCGGCGAGGTCAGAGCGGCCAGTCCGGACCAGGCTCCGTCGACGCCCATCCATGCTGAGGTGACCAGCAGGACATCGATTTCGCCGAGTTCCAGTTCCCAGTTCTCCGGAGTGATGGGCACCAAGGTGACGGAATCTTCCAGAGCAGAAACCAGCGGCTGATCAGCGATGATCCCCACTCGCGTGGCGCTTTTGCGATCCCAGTGCGGTGATGCGACCTGGGGCAACTGTGCCGCCTCGGTCAGCCAGGCGCGTACTTTCTGGCGAAGCTCTGCCTCCGCGCCCTGCTGGCGGAGCAGGTACTCTCGCTCGTCCGCGGCCGGCCAAGGAGAGCCCTGACCTCTCGCAACGATGCGGCTGAAGTAGGGCGATGCCACGTGGGCCGCGAGGTCACGGTTGTCGTGGCGCAGCTGTTCAAGCTCGTGTCGGCGCTGAGCAATGGAACTCAGCCGGTACGCCAGGGTGCCGCTACGTAGATCAGCGGTGTCCACCGCGCTCATGAGGGACGCACCACGCGTGCTACTTTGCGCCGCAACTGACGATATCGGCGCCGCAGCGCCGAGACGTCAGACTGGGACGATTGATCATTCTTCGAATTGGCGCTGGTGGAGGACGTACCCTGGTGCAGGGAGCGCAGTTCCGCGTGTGCGGCAGCTGCAGCCACGCGCACGGAGGACAGCTCGAATCGCAGATCAGCGTTCTGTGCTTCGACGCTTTCCAGCTTCCGCTGCAGTGCGGCGTCGGTGACGGGCTCCTGCGTGGTCTGCTGCTGGCGTGTCTGCAGCGCATCCACCTGCTTGATGAGGATCTCCTCGCGCCGGTAGGCGTCCAGCAATTCTTGGGACAACTCGTCCACGCGACGCGTCAGTTCTGCGACAACTTCAGCAGTCTCGGCGGGGGCAGTGTCCTCATGGACGGAGGAATCGGCGGTCAAGCTCACTCCAAGATCTGATTCGGGAATCATGGTGAGGGGAGAAACCCGATAGACAACCGTGAATTCCCCTTGAATTCTGAGGATACCAGCCGCTGTGCGCCCGTTCCCGAAGTCGACAGCGGAACCCTCGGCTCAGCGGTCGAGGTTGAAATCCAGGGCGTCACGCACAGCGGTAGAGAGCGGTACGGCGTGGGCCTCGGAGCGACGATAGTGGACCGACAGTTCCCGTGACAGCTCGTCGTTGCCGAGCCGCTGGGCTTGGCGGATGGCCTGGCGCACCGAGCGACGAGGGACCGAGGCGTCGTCGATCTCCTCCAGAGCAATCGCAGCGGCGTCCATGTTGCCCAACGCGAGATCCACCAACAGGCGGGCACGCACGGCGTTCTGCGGTGGCACGTCCCGTGCGAGGTCGTCCCACCCTTCGGCAGGGGTAGTTGCTAACAGGCTGATCTGCCGGGCCACCGGGTCCTCACTGCGTTTAAGAGTGCGGATGCCTCGGTTCACGGCGTCGACCAAAGACACGCTGGGTACAAGGAAGGCCGCCGCCTCGGCATCGCGTCCGGCACCCAGAGGCAGAGACTCTGCCAGGGCCATCAGCGGCTGGGTGGCTACCCCCTTCGCTGAGGGCAGGTCACGGTTGATGTCTTGGAACAGCTCAAGGACATCGAGGTGAGCGGGATCGGCATCCACGGCATCGTGAAGCGCTTCCCGGGCCGCCCACACGTGGCCCTGCAGAAACGCCTGAGCCCCATATTCGCAGAGAATTTCGGCATCATTGCCGAGGGTGGCACGGGTGCTACGAAGCAGTTCCAGCGAGGACAACCGGCGCCCGGAGTCCCACAGATGGGCGGCTTCGTCCAGGGCTTCCTGACGGGTCAGTTCGACCTGATCCGGGACCACTGCGGACCCCTGGTCCCCTGGTGATGATTCCGAACGATGCGGACGGTTCCGCCAACGTGTGAGCAAACTTGTCAAACTCGTTCCTCGACTCTGTTCCGGGGCGGACAGGACTCAAGCACCAATGCGTGTCAGCGCCAGATGCCCCGTGTGTCAATCACTGTGGCGTCACCCAGCGTTGCAGGGTCGATTTCCGTGAACTGGTGGTGATCGACCAACAGCAAGACAATGTCTGCATCTTTCGCTGCCTGGTCCAAAGGGGCGAGCTGGACATTCTCATAACCCGTCAGGCTCTTCGGCAGCTCGTCCACGTTGGGCTCCACCACGTGAATTCGCGCGTCGGACATCTCCGTTGCCAGGCGTTCGACGATATCAAGGGACGGCGATTCGCGCAGATCGTCAATGTCAGCTTTGAAGGCCACACCCAGTGCAGCGATCGTCAGGTTATCGCGCCCAGCGGCCGCTTCCTTGACCTTCGACAACACATATTCGGGTTTGCCGTCGTTGGTTGCCCGAGCCTGCTGGATCAGCGGCGACTCTTCCGGCGCGGACGAGACGATGAACCACGGGTCCACCGCAATGCAGTGACCGCCCACACCCGGTCCAGGCTTCAGAATGTTGACTCGCGGGTGATGGTTCGCCAGCTCGATGAGCTCCCACACGTCGATGCCCAGACGGTCCGAAATGATGGATAGCTCGTTGGCGAACGCAATGTTGACATCCCGGAAGGCATTCTCGGTCAGCTTCGCCATTTCGGCGGTGGTGGCGTCGGTTAGGAGCAGCTCGCCATCGCAGAAGGTCGCGTACAGGTCCTTGGCCATTTCGGCGGCTTTGGGCGTCACGCCGCCGATGACGCGGTCGTTGTCCCGCATCTCGATCATGATGCGCCCGGGAAGAACGCGTTCGGGGCAATGTGCCACGTAAATGCTGTTTTCCTTGCCCTCGTCCAAGGTCAGGTCGGGTCGTGCGTTCAGGATGAACTGGGCCATGCGCTCGGTCATGCGCGGCGGAGACGTCGACTCGAGGATGATCAGCTCGCCACCGCGCAGCTGCGGGGCAAGATTCTCTGATGCGGCACGGATGAACTTATCGTCCACCTCGTGGTTGTCCTTGAAAGGAGTCGGCACAGCCACGATGTACGCATCTGCTTCGGGGGTGGTCGTCTGAGCGGACAAAGACCCGTTAGCGACAACGCCTTCAAGCATGGCAGAGAAGCCTGGCTCAACGAAGGGCACTTCGCCACGATTAATGGTCTCGACGAAGCGCTCGTTAACGTCCACACCGATAACGCGGGCACCGGTCGAAGCAATGAATGCGGCGGTCGGAAGACCGATGTATCCGAGTCCAATCACGCTTACCGTGGCAAAAGGCAGATCTTGAGTCTTGGGGGTCACTTTGATTCCTTCGAATTGTCTCCATCAACAACCACGTGCCGGGCATTCATCCCGTACGATTCGATGACGCCGTTGGCATAGAGCTCAACGTCGTCCACGTCCCAGGTATGGCTGTGGCTGCCGCGCATCTGCATGAAGTTGAAGCGGTCAGCGGCGTAAATTCGGGCTCCGCGTTCTTCGGCAGACTTCAGGAAGCGCGTGTCCTCGCCGCGGCGCACAGGGGAGAACGGAACCTTTCGGAACAGATCGCTCTTGCCCACGAAGGTGGCTCCCGCGATGAAGTTGGTGAACATGTTCTCCTGACCGGGATTGCGCAGCACGATGGCGTCATCGGTCTGGGAGTACATGTAGACCGCCAGCTTTCCCACAAGATCAGCACCAGAGTATTTCAGGGCGTTGATGCTGTCAGAGAGGTAATGGCTGGCATAGAAATCATCATCATCGAATTTGGCGATGACATCGCCGTCAGCGGCCTTGACCAGGCGATTCAGGCAAACACCCAGGGAATCGTTCTTGTGGGCGTGCAACAGGGTGAAGTTCTCGATCCCGTGGTCACGGGCGTAGGCTTCCAGCTCAGTTTTCTGCGCGTCGAAGCCATGGGTGAGCAACACCAGCTCGAGGTTGTCCTTCTTCTGCGCGGCCACCGAGTCAATAGCTTGGAAAAGGAATTGCGGGCGGTTGGTCGAAACAATGGCACTGACGCTGGGGTCAGCCAGGAAGGGAGACTCCACGCGGAGGCCGGCGGACTTCAGAATTTTCGCCGTGCGGTGCGCATACGTGTGCTGTTCCCAGATGCGACGCTGCGCACGGTGCACGGTGCGGTCCCGCAACTGCGAGGAGTTGAGCATGGCCCGCAAGGTGTAGGCAGCGGAAGCTTCATCGCGCACCACCGGCACTTCATTGTTCCGGAAGAACTTCGGGATCGCAGCAGATTCCGTGGACACCACGGGGGTACCTGAGGCGACGATTTCGAAGACACGTCGCGCACACATGGAGGGGCTGTCCGTCACCGAGTTGACGTTCAAAAAGACTTTGTACGCGCGGTAGGCCGCGAGCATCTTCTCGTACGGCAATGAGCCGACCACGTGCTTCTTGAACGGCTGAGGGAACTGATACTTCTCATCACCGCCGTGATGGCGGGAGAAAATGTCGAAGGAGTAGACCCCGCGCTCAAAGACGCGCACCGCCGCACCCAGCAGCATGTGCATCTGTTCGCGGCGTTTCTCGTACTTGTGGGAGAAATACATGCCCGCGAAGGCCATGTCGTTCTGCTTGTGCAGGCCCTTGATACGCACGGGGTTGTGAATGGAGGGCTGGGCGGCGAAACTCAGCGAATCCACTCGGTCGTGGTCGAGGAGTTCTTTGTACTTCGGGATCAGATTAGAATCTGAGGTGAAGACCACGTCGAAGAGCTTTGCGGTCGGCAGGAAGTCCTCGAAGTGCGGCGGGTCTTCCTTATTCCAGAACACCGTCGGCACTTCCATGGCCTTGCAGTAGTTGACCAGCTCGAGCACAGCGTGGCGCGGAGCGGACGTGCCGGTGAGGTGGTACTGCCAGGCGCCACCATTGCCGGCCCAAGCTGACTCAACGAAAAGCAGATCAATGGGCTCGCGAACCAGTTCTTCACGCCACCGCTGCGGAGTGAGCACCACCATCTCGAACTCGGGCCCCCAGGCGGCCAGCGAGAATTCGTCAAGAATGACTCCCACACGTAACCCAGGGAAAGATTTCGGCCGTTGCAGCGGGGAGACCGCCGGATAGTACTCTTCAATGCGCTGTGGGGAGGCCCCCACGGCGGGCTGCTGAGTGCCATAGCCCGGGATGTGGTACTTGCTCCGCCGCCGCCACTCTCGATACTGAGAGTAACCGCCCTGGCGCCAGTGCCAAAGGCCTTTTCGAAGGCGCTTGAGCGGAGTCGGCATGGTCCTGGGAGCCCCTCGTAGTTCGTCTAATACGTACATCGACTTAGCGAAGAATCGGCTGGTGCTCGCATGCCGATTCGGTCGTATTACGTCGATTCATCGGCGAGTCTATCGCAGAAGGGTTACCTCACAGCGGACAAAGTGGAATATCTCGTCGATGGCTTCACCCCCGTCAAGCACCTCATGACCCGGGCGTAACGCGCGCCTATGCGATACTAAGGGGCATGACCGACGCGCTAATGGACACTCCCCACCGTGATCGCCCGCGGAAGAAGAGCCGCAAGGGCTTGATAGCTATTCTCATCGCGCTGGTGCTGTTCATCGGTGCCATCGTGTTCATCGCGTGGAGCCTCTTCGGTCGACTCAGCGATATCGAGACCATTGACAACGCCTTCCCAGATGAGTCCCTTCGCCCCGCCGCAGTCGAGCCTCCGGATGGCGAGGACGCCCCGCTGAACATCCTGCTGTTGGGTTCCGATACCCGTGCGGACACCTCCACGTCTCTGCTGTCTGACCTGGGCAGCCGCGCCGACACGATTATGGTGGCGCATATTCCTTCCGACCGCGAATCTGTGCAGATCATGTCGATCATGCGTGACTCGTGGGTGGAGATCCCCGGTCACGGCAACGCGAAGGTCAATGCCGCCATGGCCTACGGCGGCGTTCCGTTGATGGTGCAGACCGTGGAGGGGCTCATCGACCAGCGCATCGACCACGTGGCCGTGGCGGACTTCAACGGTTTCAAGAACATCACCGACGCTTTGGGCGGGGTCACCGTGAACAATCCGCGCGCCTTCACAGCATCCTCCCCGGTGAACATCCCCTTCGAAGCCGGCGAGATCACGCTGAATGGTGATGAGGCTTTGGCCTTCGTCCGCGAGCGCAAGTCCTTCTCGGATGGCGACTACACGCGTGTGGCCAACCAGCAGCTGTTCTTGCAGTCCGTGGCCGGCCAGGTACTCTCGCGTGAAACCCTGACCAACCCGGGCAAGCTCTCGGATCTGATCGGTGCCACCACCCCGTACGTGGCTCTGGACCATGAGCTGGGCCTGACCAAGATGATCCAGCTGGGCTCCTCCATGTCTTCCACCCGCGCCTCGGACATCTCCAGCTTCACCCTGCCGACCAACGGCACGGGCCGCGAAGGCGGCGGTCAGTCTGTCGTCTACGTGGATTGGGACGAGCTCGAGAACGTGCGCACCCGCTTCGCAGAGGATGACCTGGTGGGCTACGAGCCCGCCGCTTACTGAGGCTCTGACAGTGGTGACTGATCAGCCCGGGCGAGAAAGCTCAGATCGTCATCGGAATCTGGATGAGATAACTCGACAGGCTTTCGAAGATGGCCTGTTTGACGTGAGTGCTGATGCCCATACTGAATCGTTGAAGGACGCCCGAAAGTCCTCACCACAGAAGTGACCTCCCCTACCCGGAGTACGTGGGTAGTTCGAGTCCCCAGGAGCTTGATTTCGATGCCCATGGATCTTGAAGAATACCTCGCACGTCGCCCGGTCGACCGCGAACAGGTCAGAGCGAACAAGGAGCGGATACTGGCCGAAGTCCGCGCGTACCAATCGAGCAATAGTGGACAAGATCAGTAGGCTGGCTGACTTACCGAAACTCCCTGCGGCCCGGACCTTACACAGGCCGACAGCAGATACGTATCCTTTGGAGATAGCAAGCAGTTGAACGGTGTTTGCTCGGTCTGGGCACGCCCCACAGAATGCAGGAGTACCGCATGACTAACCCGTCGATTCCGAAGATTCTGGCTCAGCGCCTCAGCGAAGAGATCCAGCCACAGCGAGCATTCGGTTGGAAGAAGGAACCCTGGCTCAAGATCGTCAGCGACGCTCCGGAAGTTGTCGCGACCCTCAACGATTTCCCAGACAAGCTCGACCGCGAAGTAGTTCGAAAAGTGGTTCAGGAAAAGCTCGCGCAGGAGCAGGTCCTTGCAGCCTTCATTCCCGTACTCATTTGGGGCGGCCCGGGCGGCTACGGCCCATTCCGGGCACGATCCATTTTGACCGGTGTCGGAACAAGCGCGAACTCCCAGGCATCGATTAATCCCGCTGTTGCCGAGAAGCTCAGAAATGCCGCTGACATCGTTCGCCAACCGGACCACGTTGCTGCGTATAGCTACATGAGCAACGACGGTCGAGTAAAACATCTTGGTGGGGCCTTCTTCACCAAGTGGCTATCCTTCGCTTCTATGACAAGTTCCATTGATGGACCGGATGTTGCTCCGATTCTCGACAAGCGCGTCAGCGATTGGATCTTCGAACAGACCTCGGGTGAAGTGACAATCGGCAAGAAGATTCGATCTACGCCGGACTACCGCACGTACCTCGAATTACTAGATAGCTGGGGTGGGGACCACAACCGCACCCGCGCTCAGGTCGAGCTCGCTATCTTCGAGCTCACGCGCGACCGACCCGCTGACTGACCCGCTACCGCTGGGGCCAGTGGCCGCGTGCGGCCATGACCTCGGCCAGCCCCGCACCGTTGTCGGTGACGAGCCCATCGACGCCGAGCGCCAGCAGCCGCTCCATCTCGGCCGGATCGTCCACCACCCAGACATGCACGGCCAGACCCACCTGGTGGCAACGCTCCACGAATCGGGCGGTGACCACCGGAATCGGCCCGGACCGCACGGGCACCTGCACCGCATGCAGATCGACGTCACGCCGGAGCCGCTCGACGACCTTGCGGAACACGGGCAGCGGGAACCTGTGAGTGAACACCAGTGTGGCCACGGCGCGAGTGCCCCCGGAATGGGCTATGGGCAGATCATCGCGGCCGGTGAGCCGGCGAGCGTGATCGCGGTAGGCGATGCGATGGGCATCAACGAACGAGGCCACTAATACCCGCGCCCACGCATCGTGCCGGTGGACGACGGTGGCCACTGCCTCCGCGGAGGCGGCGTCTTTCAGATCCACGTTGAGGTGAATGTGCGGGAACGCGGAGAGCAGGTCCTCGAACAGCAGCAGCGGTTCACCCGGACTGCCGTCCGGATGCTCCCCCACCACCCGGAACTGGGCGAGCTCGTCCCACGTGCGCTCGGCCAGCGGCCCGGCACCGGTGGTGATGCGCTCCAGGGTCTCGTCGTGGAAGACCACGGGCACGCCGTCAGCAGTGGTGCGCACGTCGAGCTCGAGGTACCCGAAGCCACGGTCGACCGCTGCACTGAAGGCGGCGAGGGTGTTCTCCCGGTCCGGGTCGGCGCCACGGTGGGCCAGGGCGATGGGCCAGCCGTGACGGCCGGGCAGCGAGTCGGTGAGGTAGCGGGGCATCGGCGTCCGGCCTTTCATGACTCAGGTGGGTGACTCAGGTGGGCAGGGTGAGCAGGTGCTCGATGGCGCGGGCCACGCCGTCGTCATCACAGGCGGCGGTGACGGAATCCGCGGCCTCAATGAGCTGGGGGTGGGCGGAGGCGACCGCGTAGCCGGTGCCGGCCCAGGAGATCATCTCGAGGTCGTTGAGCATGTCGCCGAAGGCCACGGTGTCTTCCGCAGCGACGCCGAGTGAGTTGGTGTAGTCAGCGAGGGTGAGGGCCTTGTTGACGTCGGGGCGGCTGATCTCCAGCAGCGGGAGCCCGGGGGCGGAGTGGGTGACGGAGACGAGCTCGCCCACCAGGCCGCGCACGGTGGCCAGGAGATCGTCGGGCTTCACTTCGGCGGCTTTGACGAGGAATTTCACCACTTCGGGGTGCTCGCTGAGGGCGCTGACCACGGGGTCGGCGAGGGTGAATTCGGGGGCCGTGGTGTCATCGTCGGGAGATTCGGGGTGTTGTAGCCGGGAGCGGCGCCCGGACTCGTACAGTTCGGACTCCATAACGAAGCCGGTGAGGGTTTCCAGCCCGAAGCTGGTGCGGGGCACCCGGGCGCTGATGAGTTCGTGCACGGTGCGCACGGTCTCCCCCGACATGGGGTGCGCCTCGATGACCTGGTCGGCAACGACGTCGTAGATCACCGCCCCGTTGGAGCAGATGATGGGGCCGGCCTGACCGAGGGTGTCGGCGAGGCCGGCGAGCCAGCGCATGGGGCGCCCGGTGACGAAGACGACCTGGATGCCGGCTTCACGGGCGGCGGTGAAGGCTTCGATGGTGCGGGCGGAGATGTGGCCGGTGCGGGTGTGGCGGTAGGAGATGACGGTGCCATCGAGATCGGTGGCGATCAGGCTGGGGCGCACCAGGGGGTGGCCGTCGGCGGATCGCTCCAGCTGGGTGCCGTGGGGAGTCAGCGGAGAGGCGGGGTCCGTGAGGCGGGCGGAGGTGCGCGGGCGCTCGGGTCTCACAGATGCCCCTGGGCCCCGTCCGCGGAGGCGGCGGACGAGGTGGCGGCGTCGAGTGCTGCGTCAAGTTCAGTGCGGGAGGGCGGGTCGGCGCCGGGGCGCGAGGAGGTGATGGCCGCGGCATGGGCGGCGAAGGCCAGCACGGAGGCGACCTCGGCCTGGGGCAGGGCGCGCAACCGGGAGCGGGATGCGGCGCCGAGGAGGCCGCGATCGTGCAGGGCCACGATGAGGGCGGCGGTGAAGGAGTCGCCGGCGCCCACGGTGTCGGCCACCTCCACGGGGACGATGGGCTGTTCCCAGGTGCCCTCGGCGGTGGCGCAGAGGATGTCGGTGGCGCCGCGGGTGACCACGACGATGGCCGGGCCGAGGGACTGCCAGTGGGTGACCACCTGCTCGAGGGTGAGTTCGGGGTAGAGCCAATGCAGATCTTCATCGGAGGCGTGCACGATATCGGTCAGTGCTACCGACTCTTCGGCGCGGGCGCGGGAGGCTGCGCGATCGGGGATGATCGAGGGCCGGCAGTTCGGGTCGTAGGAGATGGTGGCGGTGGGGTGCAGGCGGCGCAGCATCTCCATGACGGTGGCTTCGCCGGGGGCGAGCATGGTGGCGATGGAGCCCATGTGCAGGTGGGCGACGTCCTGTTCACCATCGAGCTGGTTCATGACCGTGCGGAAACGGTCCCACAGCTCATCGGGGGTGGGCAAGGTCCAGTCGAGGTCGAACTCGTAGGTGGCGGCCCCGGTGGGGTCCAACCGGGCGGTGGCGACGGAAGAGGCCAGTTCGTCAGCATCGAGCACGGAATGGACGTGGTTGGACTCGAGGTGAGCCTGGATGACCTGGCCGTGCTCATCGGTGCCGTAGCGCCCGGCGAAGAGCACGGTCTCGCCGAGACGGGCCAGACCCACCGCGACGTTCAGGGGGCTCCCGCCAGGGTGAGCTCGGGGAACAGCGGTGTCCGAAACCACCACATCTACCAGTGCCTCACCGATCACGCCCACATAGTCTTTCACTCGTTAAACGGTACCCTACCGACCCGTTTGCAGAGCCTGCTTGACGTCAGGTCACCGAGGGCACCAATCCTGGTCCGCGCCCGGTGCGGAATGAAACGATCACAGAACCCAACAGAAAAGCGAGGTCCCGATGAACGGCACAGCACAGCAGCGCCTGGGCGAGGAGTCCATCACGCCCAGCCCGCAACCGCGGCGGGTGCTGGTGCTCGGTGCGACCGGATACGTCGGCGGACGGTTGGTTCCACGGCTGCTGCAGGCCGGGCACGACGTCAGCGTGGCGGTGCGGTCCCCGGAAAAGGTGCGCGCCACCCCCTGGGGTGCCGAGGTCACCGTGCACCAGGTGGATCTGGACGAGGACCCACGTCAACACCCGGCCCTCGGCAAAGCGCTGGAAGACCAGGACGTCGTCTACTATCTCGTACATTCCATGGGTGGCGGCAGCGACTTCGAGGAGCAGGAGGCGCAGACGGCCGAACGCCTCGCGGCTGCCGCACGCGAGGCGGGAGTCCAGCGGATCGTGTACCTCGGCGGTCTGCACCCCGAGGGCGCCGAGCTCTCGCCGCATATGCGCTCCCGGGCCGCCGTGGCGCGGATCCTGTTGGACAGCACCGTGGACACGATCGCGTTCCAGGCCGGCATCATCATCGGCTCCGGCTCTGCTTCCTTTGAGATGATTCGGCACCTGGCCCGGACGCTGCGGCTCATGCCGGCACCGGACTGGGTGGCGAACCGGGTGGAACCACTGGGTATTCGCGACGTCCTCTACTATCTGCTCGCTGCGGCAGATGTACCGGGCAGCATCAACGCCACCCTGGACGTGGGCAACCGGCAGACATTGACCTACGCCCAGGTGATGAAAATCTTCGCGAAGGTGGCCGGGCTCGCACCGCGGCATGTGATCGCGCTGCCCATCCCGGCTCCCACCCTGTCCGGGATGTGGGTGGGGCTGGTGACCCCGCTGCCGATGAGCCTGACCATCCCGCTGGTGCAGTCGCTGCAGCTCGACGCGGTGGCCGGGGATCGTCGGGTGGATGAGCTGATTCCGCCGCCGGCCTCCGGCTTCTTGACGTACGAGGAGGCGGTGACCCTGGCCCTGCGTCGGGAACGGGAAGGGGCCGTGGACACCACCTGGGATGCCGATGTTGGGCCCCTGGATCAGGCGGCGGCCAGCCTGCCCAACGACCCCCAGTGGGCGGGTCATCCGGTGTACGAGGACGCGCGCAGCGTGACCACCACCGAGGCGTCGGCGGAGGCGGTGTGGCGCGTGGTCGAGGGCATCGGCGGAACCAATGGCTGGTATTCCTGGCCGCTGGCCTGGCGAGTGCGTGGGGTGTGGGACAAGCTCGTGGGCGGGGCCGGCCTGAATCGCGGTCGGCGTCTGCCCGACGTGCTGCGCGTGGGCGACCCGGTGGACTGGTGGCGCGTGGTCGGCCTGGAGCCCGGGCGTTCCCTCACGCTCCGCGCCGAGATGAAGGTCGCGGGTGAGGCATGGCTGGAGTTCACGGTGCGTGAGAGTCAGCAGGGCACCGAGCTGACCCAGCGAGCGGTGTTCTACCCCACGAACGTGCGCGGCACCCTGTATTGGTACTCCATGGCGCCGTTCCATCGGTTCATCTTCCCGACCATGCTCGAGCGCATCATTCACGCCGCGGCAGCAGGCGCCCAACACGACGCCAGACCTCCGGCAGGTCAGGAACGATTATGACCCGAACCCTGTTGTGGTTCAGAGACGACCTGCGTGTCGAAGACCATCCGGCGCTCACCTTTGCTGTGCACGCCGCCAGCGATGACGGCGATGTTGTCGGCCTTTACGTCCTGGACGATGAGACCCCGGGCATCCGTCCCCTGGGTGGTGCCGCTCGCTGGTGGCTGCACCACGCGCTCTTATCGCTGGCGGACCGACTGCGTGACCTGGGGATCCCCCTGCTGATCCGTTGCGGCCCGGCAGCCCAGCAGGTCCCCGCCGTAGTGCAGGCGACCGGCAGCACCGGTGTCGTGTGGACGCGGCGCTATGGCGGCCCCGAGCGCGAAACCGATGCCAGCGTGAAGGAGGACCTCCGCGGACGCGGGTTCACAGCCCACAGCTTCCCCGGGTCACTCTTGCAGGAACCCTGGACGATCAGTACCGGCGGAGGTGGGCCCTACCGCGTGTTCACCCCGTTCTACAAGAACCTCAGCGGTCACCCCCTGCGCGAGCTGCTACCCGTGCCGAAGCCGGTGGCCGAGTATTCCGGCGTGCAGTCCAGTCTGGCAGGGGCAGGCGTCAGCCTCGGCGCTGTTGACGACCTCGACCTTCTCCCCACCCGGCCCGACTGGGCGGGCGGCTTGCGTGATCGCTGGACCCCTACGGAAGAGGGTGGTCAGCAACGGCTCAGGCAGTTCGTGGACCAGGAGGGGGACGCTTATACTCGGGCCCGTGATGTGCCCGGCGTGCAGGGCACATCACTCTTGTCTCCGTACTTGCGCTTTGGACAGGTGAGTCCGCTCTCCGCGTGGACGGCGGCCTCCGAACTCGACCACGAACCCAGCGCATCGACCTTCCGCAGCGAGCTCGGGTGGCGTGAGTTCTGTTGGCACTTGCTGTACCACTTCCCGGACCTACCGGAGAAGAACCTCCGCACTCAGTTCGACGCCTATCCGTGGCGGACCCAAGCACAGGAACCGGATGTTTTTCGTGCCTGGTCCGCTGGTAGAACCGGTTTTCCCTTCGTCGATGCGGGCATGCGAGAACTCTGGCAGTCGGGACACATGCACAATCGGGTCCGCATGGCCGCGGCCAGCCTGCTGGTGAAGAACCTCGGGATCCACTGGCGCGAGGGCGAAGCGTGGTTCTGGGACACCCTCGTCGACGCCGATGCCGCGTCCAACCCTGCCAATTGGCAGTGGGTGGCCGGCTCCGGCGCGGACGCCGCCCCGTTCTTTCGCATCTTCAACCCCGAACGCCAGCGTGACCGGTTCGATCCGGACGACGTGTATGTCCGGCGTTGGGTGCCGGAATTCGGCTCGGAGGACTACCCCGATCCTCTGGTCGATCTTCGAGCCTCGCGGCAGCAGGCGCTGGCTGAATATCAGCAGCTCAGCGGAGGTTCCGGTTGATCTCCGGCATGTGTAGCGTGAGCACGACGTTCGCCCCTCAAAGAAGGAGACTCTGATGTCCGACCAGACCCTGAACCGTGAGACCGTGCTTGACGTGATGCGCTCAGAGCGTTTCGTGATGTTATCGACCGCCACCCGCGAAGGAAGGATCGTCTCGCACCCGATGACTCCCCAGCAGGTCACTGATGAGGCCGAGGTGTGGTTCATCATCGGTCGAGACAGCGATCAGTCGGAGGCGATCCGGTCCAACCCCCAGGTGAACCTCGCTTTTGCCGAAGCTGGTTCGTGGCTGTCGCTGGCCGGCACCGCAGAGTTCGTTGACGACCAGGCAAAGATCGACGAACTCTGGACCGAGCAGGCGGGCGCCTACTTCGAGCAGGGCCGCCAGGACCCCAATGTGACCTTGCTGAAGGTCACCGGCGATTCAGCACAATTCTGGGGCGTGCCCGGTGGCGCCGTGGGATCGACACTGAAGCTGATCGGCGCCAAGATCACCGGCAAGAAACCGGACGGCACCAGCGGCACCGTCGAACTCTAAGCAGCCGTGAGAAGCTTCCGCCTGACAGGTGGGGAGCACGAAGGCTCTGCCAAGATCACGGTTGATCTCGGCAGAGCCCTCACGACAGCGAGCGAGAATCAGGCTCCCTAGAACCGCTCCACGCGAAGCACACATTCAAGGTCGTCTCCGGTCAACGCCATCTCGGTTGACCACTCAGCAGTCTCGCCAGTCGCCACGTTTGAGACATCCACCTGGACGATGCCCATGGTCTCGCCACCTTCCATAGCGGAGATATACACGCGGTAGTCCTGGTCATCTGACTCAGGATTAGTCACGGTACCTTCCACTTCTAGGGCGCTACCCTGCGGATCACATGTCACGAGTTCCGCGTCGTCTGCTGCTCCAACGTAACCTTCCACGGAGCCAGGCTGGTCCGGCATTTCAATGACCTTCTGTTCGCCGGCGTCCGTGTTCGCTGCCGCATCGTTGACGTCGTCGCCACCGCTGCAAGCCACCAGGGTTGTGGCTGCCGCGGCCGCTACTGCAACAGTCAAGATTCGGGTGAATCTCATACGGATTCCTTTCGTCGGAAGTTTCTCATCAGGATCAGCATGGCACCAAGCAACAGGAGCATCGAACCCAGGACCAGAGCGATGATCATGCCCGACGATCCAGTCACTGCCAGTGCGCCCAGTTTCATCGTCACGGAATCGTCATCGGACACCGGGGTCCCTGAGGGATCCTGAGCCCAGATGGTCGCAATGTTGTGAACCTCGCCGGAGTCGGCATCAGCCTGCGTCAGCTTATAGGAAGCAGACGCCTCCACCGACTCACCCGGAGCCAGGACTCCTGGCTCCGAGGGCCAGTTGTATTCCAGATCTCCCAGCCCTTCCAACTCGTCGTCAATCGTCACATCCGTGAGCGTCACGTTCCCGGTGTTCGTTCCCGTGAAGTTGAAGGTCACCGAGTTTCCGACCTTAGCCGCCCCCTCGAACTCCCCAGCTTTCTCCAGGTCGATCGATGGGTTCGCTACCAAGGGCACAATCACGGAGCTATCCACAGGAGGTAGCGGGGAAACAGGCTCCCCCGGATGCTGGGGGTCCGCAGGCGGCGTGCCCGTGGCCCAGGCAGTGTTCGCCACTTCTCCTGAATCCACATCAGCCTGAGTCAGAACGTATGTGGCCGTGGCCGTGACCGACTCACCCGGAGCCAACACCCCCACCTCACCAGGCCAGGAATACGAGAGCTCACTCAAACCCACCATCGGATCAGTAATGACCACATCGCTCAGAGTCACGTTGCCCGTGTTCGTCGCTTCGAAGGAATACGTCACCGACTCACCAGCAACAACATCACCAACAAGCTCGCTCGACTTCTCCAACGAGATCCCCGGAACCGGAGGCAACACAGTCACTTCCTCAACCGGAGGCGTCTCCACCGGATCACTCGGAACCGGATTCTCAGGATCAGAAGGATCAACACTCGGCGGAGGAGTGCCCTCAGCAGTAGCAGCATTCACCACCACACCGGCATCCACATCAGCCTGAGTCAGAACGTACGTGGCCGAGGCAGTCACCGACTCACCCGGAGCCAACACCCCCACCTCACCAGGCCAGGAATACGAGAGCTCACTCAAACCCACCATCGGATCAGTGATCGACACACCCGTGAGCGTCACATTGCCCGAGTTCGTCGCAGTAAACGAATACTGCACCGACTCACCAACAGCAACATCACCAACAAGCTCAGAAGACTTATCCAACTCCAAACCAGGAACCGGAGGCAACACAGTCACTTCCTCAGCCGGCGGAGCCTCCACCGGCGGATCCTCCGGGTTCGGAGGCGTACCACCAGCAGTAGCAACATTCTGGACCCAACCACGATCCACATCAGCCTGAGTAAGAACATACGTGGCCGAGGCAGTCACCGACTCACCCGGAGCCAACACCCCCACCTCACCAGGCCAGGAATACGAGAGCTCACTCAAACCATCCAACGGATCAGTAATGACCACATCGCTCAGAGTCACGTTGCCCGTGTTCGTCGCTTCGAAGGAATACGTCACCGACTCACCAGCAACAACATCACCAACAAGATCACTAGACTTCTGCAACTGCAACGCAGGCCCCGAAGGAATCACAACAGTAGCCGGATCTTCATCATTGACCGGATCACTCGGCACCGGGTTCCCCGGATCTGAAGGATCAATCACCGGCGGAGGCGTACCTTCAACAGCAGCCAGATTGACCACCGAACCGGCATCCACATCAGCCTGAGTCAGCTCGTAGAAAGCAGACGCTTCCACCGACTCACCCGGATTCAGCACACCAACAGCACCAGGCCAAGCATCCTCATCAATAGCGATAGCCTCATCACTCAGCAAAGGATCCTGCAGCACCACACCACTCAGAGACACATTCCCCGAGTTCGTGATTGTGAAGATGTACTCCACCAACTCACCAGCAGCAGCCTGCCCAGCAAGAGCACCAGACTTCACCACCTCAATCGATGGATCCGACTCCAGCTCAGTAATCACCGTGGAATCATCAGTCACCGGATCAGGCTGAACCGGATTCTCAGGATCCTCCGGATCATAAGTCAACGGAGGAACACCCGAAGCCAAAGCCTCATTCTCAACCCAACCGCTATTGATGTGCTCCTGAGTCAACACCAAGGAGGCCGTGGCCGTGACCGACTCACCCGGAGCCAACACCCCCACCTCACCAGGCCAGGAATACGAGAGCTCACTCAAACCCACCATCGGATCAGTAATGACCACATCGCTCAGAGTCACGTTGCCCGTGTTCGTCGCTTCGAAGGAATACGTCACCGACTCACCAGCAACAACATCACCAACAAGCTCGCTCGACTTCTCCAACGAGATCCCCGGAACCGGAGGCAACACAGTCACTTCCTCAACCGGAGGCGTCTCCACCGGATCACTCGGAACCGGATTCTCAGGATCAGAAGGATCAACACTCGGCGGAGGAGTGCCCTCAGCAGTAGCAGCATTCACCACCACACCGGCATCCACATCAGCCTGAGTCAGAACGTACGTGGCCGAGGCAGTCACCGACTCACCCGGAGCCAACACCCCCACCTCACCAGGCCAGGAATACGAGAGCTCACTCAAACCCACCATCGGATCAGTGATCGACACACCCGTGAGCGTCACATTGCCCGAGTTCGTCGCAGTAAACGAATACTGCACCGACTCACCAACAGCAACATCACCAACAAGCTCAGAAGACTTATCCAACTCCAAACCAGGAACCGGAGGCAACACAGTCACTTCCTCAGCCGGCGGAGCCTCCACCGGCGGATCCTCCGGGTTCGGAGGCGTACCACCAGCAGTAGCAACATTCTGGACCCAACCACGATCCACATCAGCCTGAGTAAGAACATACGTGGCCGAGGCAGTCACCGACTCACCCGGAGCCAACACCCCCACCTCACCAGGCCAGGAATACGAGAGCTCACTCAAACCATCCAACGGATCAGTAATGACCACATCGCTCAGAGTCACGTTGCCCGTGTTCGTCGCTTCGAAGGAATACGTCACCGACTCACCAGCAACAACATCACCAACAAGATCACTAGACTTCTGCAACTGCAACGCAGGCCCCGAAGGAATCACAACAGTAGCCGGATCTTCATCATTGACCGGATCACTCGGCACCGGGTTCCCCGGATCTGAAGGATCAATCACCGGCGGAGGCGTACCTTCAACAGCAGCCAGATTGACCACCGAACCGGCATCCACATCAGCCTGAGTCAGCTCGTAGAAAGCAGACGCTTCCACCGACTCACCCGGATTCAGCACACCAACAGCACCAGGCCAAGCATCCTCATCAATAGCGATAGCCTCATCACTCAGCAAAGGATCCTGCAGCACCACACCACTCAGAGACACATTCCCCGAGTTCGTGATTGTGAAGATGTACTCCACCAACTCACCAGCAGCAGCCTGCCCAGCAAGAGCACCAGACTTCACCACCTCAATCGATGGATCCGACTCCAGCTCAGTAATCACCGTGGAATCATCAGTCACCGGATCAGGCTGAACCGGATTCTCAGGATCCTCCGGATCATAAGTCAACGGAGGAACACCCGAAGCCAAAGCCTCATTCTCAACCCAACCGCTATTGATGTGCTCCTGAGTCAACACCAAGGAGGCCGTGGCCGTGACCGACTCACCCGGAGCCAACACCCCCACCTCACCAGGCCAGGAATACGAGAGCTCACTCAAACCCACCATCGGATCAGTAATGACCACATCGCTCAGAGTCACGTTGCCCGTGTTCGTCGCTTCGAAGGAATACGTCACCGACTCACCAGCAACAACATCACCAACAAGCTCGCTCGACTTCTCCAACGAGATCCCCGGAACCGGAGGCAACACAGTCACTTCCTCAACCGGAGGCGTCTCCACCGGATCACTCGGAACCGGATTCTCAGGATCAGAAGGATCAACACTCGGCGGAGGAGTGCCCTCAGCAGTAGCAGCATTCACCACCACACCGGCATCCACATCAGCCTGAGTCAGAACGTACGTGGCCGAGGCAGTCACCGACTCACCCGGAGCCAACACCCCCACCTCACCAGGCCAGGAATACGAGAGCTCACTCAAACCCACCATCGGATCAGTGATCGACACACCCGTGAGCGTCACATTGCCCGAGTTCGTCGCAGTAAACGAATACTGCACCGACTCACCAACAGCAACATCACCAACAAGCTCAGAAGACTTATCCAACTCCAAACCAGGAACCGGAGGCAACACAGTCACTTCCTCAGCCGGCGGAGCCTCCACCGGCGGATCCTCCGGGTTCGGAGGCGTACCACCAGCAGTAGCAACATTCTGGACCCAACCACGATCCACATCAGCCTGAGTAAGAACATACGTGGCCGAGGCAGTCACCGACTCACCCGGAGCCAACACCCCCACCTCACCAGGCCAGGAATACGAGAGCTCACTCAAACCATCCAACGGATCAGTAATGACCACATCGCTCAGAGTCACGTTGCCCGTGTTCGTCGCTTCGAAGGAATACGTCACCGACTCACCAGCAACAACATCACCAACAAGATCACTAGACTTCTGCAACTGCAACGCAGGCCCCGAAGGAATCACAACAGTAGCCGGATCTTCATCATTGACCGGATCACTCGGCACCGGGTTCCCCGGATCTGAAGGATCAATCACCGGCGGAGGCGTACCTTCAACAGCAGCCAGATTGACCACCGAACCGGCATCCACATCAGCCTGAGTCAGCTCGTAGAAAGCAGACGCTTCCACCGACTCACCCGGATTCAGCACACCAACAGCACCAGGCCAAGCATCCTCATCAATAGCGATAGCCTCATCACTCAGCAAAGGATCCTGCAGCACCACACCACTCAGAGACACATTCCCCGAGTTCGTGATTGTGAAGATGTACTCCACCAACTCACCAGCAGCAGCCTGCCCAGCAAGAGCACCAGACTTCACCACCTCAATCGATGGATCCGACTCCAGCTCAGTAATCACCGTGGAATCATCAGTCACCGGATCAGGCTGAACCGGATTCTCAGGATCCTCCGGATCATAAGTCAACGGAGGAACACCCGAAGCCAAAGCCTCATTCTCAACCCAACCGCTATTGATGTGCTCCTGAGTCAACACCAAGGAGGCCGTGGCCGTGACCGACTCACCCGGAGCCAACACCCCCACCTCACCAGGCCAGGAATACGAGAGCTCACTCAAACCCACCATCGGATCAGTAATGACCACATCGCTCAGAGTCACGTTGCCCGTGTTCGTCGCTTCGAAGGAATACGTCACCGACTCACCAGCAACAACATCACCAACAAGCTCGCTCGACTTCTCCAACGAGATCCCCGGAACCGGAGGCAACACAGTCACTTCCTCAACCGGAGGCGTCTCCACCGGATCACTCGGAACCGGATTCTCAGGATCAGAAGGATCAACACTCGGCGGAGGAGTGCCCTCAGCAGTAGCAGCATTCACCACCACACCGGCATCCACATCAGCCTGAGTCAGAACGTACGTGGCCGAGGCAGTCACCGACTCACCCGGAGCCAACACCCCCACCTCACCAGGCCAGGAATACGAGAGCTCACTCAAACCCACCATCGGATCAGTGATCGACACACCCGTGAGCGTCACATTGCCCGAGTTCGTCGCAGTAAACGAATACTGCACCGACTCACCAACAGCAACATCACCAACAAGCTCAGAAGACTTATCCAACTCCAAACCAGGAACCGGAGGCAACACAGTCACTTCCTCAGCCGGCGGAGCCTCCACCGGATCGCTCGGAACCGGGTTCTCAGGATCTTGAGGATCAAATGTCGGTGGCGGAGTTCCCTCGGCGGTCGCGATGTTACGCACCCAGCCGAGGTCCAAATCAGCCTGAGTCAACATGTACTCAGCGGTTGCTCGAACCGAGTCACCCGGTTCGAGGGTGCCCGCGATTTCTGCAGTGCTCTCGTCCCAGTAATAGGTGTACTGAGCATCGGTCCCGAGAAGGTCATCAGAGATGCTGATATCGGAAAGGCTCGTGGTTCCGTCGTTCGTCACGACGAACTCGTAGACAACCGTATCGCCAGCCTCAGCGAATTCCTGGTCATCAGCAATGCGCTTCTCCAGAGAGAGGCTCGGATCTCGATCAACGAGGACGGTCTCGGGGTCCTCATCGTTCACGGGAGCAGCCGGAACACCCGGGCCTTCTGGATCCTCAGGATCCTTCACGTTCGGAGGTGTGCCCTCGGTGGAGCCCACGTTAAGCACCGCACCAGCGTTGATGTCCTGCTGAGTCAGCGTGTATGTACCGGTCAGCACCACGGTCTCACCGGGAGCAAGTACACCTTCCTCTGTCGCGTTCTCCCAGTTGTAGGAAACGTCTTCCAAGCCCGGAAGCCCATCAGTAATGGACACTCCAGTGAGCGTCACGTTTCCATCATTCGTCGCTGTCAGCGTGTACTCAACGGTGTCTCCTGCGGACGGGTACTCGTTGACGTCCGTGAACTGGCTCGATTTCACCAGATCGATCGATGCTGCCGGGTCAAGTGGCGTGACCACTGTCGCGTCTGCGGTCACCGGATCCTGTGGAGTCGGTGCCCCTGGATCTTCAGGGTTGTAGACCGGCGGCGGCGTCCCTTCCGCCGTGGCCGTATTGTGCACAAGACCGTTATCGATGTACTCCTGAGTCAACACCAATGTGGCCGTGGCCGTGACCGACTCACCCGGAGCCAACACTCCCACCTCACCAGGCCAGGAATACGAGAGGTCACTCAAACCATCCAACGGATCAGTAATGACCACATCGCTCAGAGTCACGTTGCCCGTGTTCGTCGCGAGGAACTCGTAGTCGATCACATCACCGAGGGACACGTTCTCACTGTCGATGCTCAGCTCACCGCTCTTGACGAGCTCGATCTGTGGGTCATTGACCACGTGCTCGGTCGTCGGCGGGTTGTCCGGATCCACAGGGTCGATCGGGTCGCCGCCTCCGGGAGGCGTTGCGGAACCACTGGCGGTGTTGGTGAGCGTCTGGTTCTGAGCGTCGTCGTTGACCCGGACCGTGTAGCTGAGCACGAGTTCTTCGCCTGAGGCCAGGCTACCGCTCCAGTTAGCGACACCGTCCTCGAAGGTCAGGCCATCAACTTCGACACCATCGATGGTTGCGGTCGGGCCGTCGATCAATTCGGCGTGCTCGAGCACTCCGGTGAGATCGTCAACCACGTCGACATTGGTCAGTGGAGTTTGGCCCGTGTTCGAGCCAGTCACGGTGTATGTGATCTCCGAACCGGGGTTCACTCGCTCACCGCTTGGCGGGTTTGCGTTCTTTTCGAGTTCGAAACCGGGCGAGTTGACAGGGTTTTCCACGACGACATCGGGGGGCGTGATGGTCTCTCCGCCGGGAGGAGTCGCCGTACCTGATGCCGAGTTAGCCAGCGTCTCGCCTGAAGCGTTAGCACCGACTGTGAATTCAAAGGTGATGGTGAGGGTTTCGTCTGTGGCTAGGGTGCCTGTCCAGCTCAGCAAGCCGTCTTCGAGAATGGCTTCAGGCTCTGCAGGCTGACCATTGATGGTTGCCGTGATGCTGCCTTCATCGACGCTGCCGAGCTCGAGGAGCTCGTTGAGGTCGTCATTGACTTCAACATCTGTCAGCGGAGTTCCACCGGTGTTAGATGCCTCGATGCTGTATTCAAGTGTGTCACCAGGGTTGACCGCAGTCCCTGACTCCGGGGAAACCGATTTGTTGAGTTCGAACCCGGGAACATTCACGGGGTGATTTGTCGTAACCTCGGCGGGGTTGGTGGGAGGGGTGCCACCATTCGGAGGAGTTACCGATGCATTGGCTGCGTTATTCAGAATCTGGCCAGCGGCGTCACTACTCACCACCACCGTGTACGCTATGGTGACCGCCTCACCCACGCCGAGATTGCCGCCCCAGATCAGCTGCTGAGACCCGTCGACCGTGGGCTGATTTTCGGCAGGTGTTGTGTCGCCGGTCGCGTTGATAATGCTGGCGGAATATCCTTCGTCAGTAATGGTGCCGTGGGCCAGCACATCCGACAGGTCATCTGTCACGACGAAGTCCATGGCGACTGCGCCGGTGTTCTCTGCTGTCACCGTGTAGGTAATTTCATCTCCCGCGTTGACGGCAGTCCCTGACACCGGGTCGGACACCTTGTTGAGTTCGAGAGATTTCTCCAGCGAGGTGTTTGTCACGGTACAAACGACGGTCGATCCCACGAGACGGTCAGGTTGGTCAATGGACCAGTTCGGGGCCTCGCCGCGAACGTCGACCGGGGCGTTGTCTGCGGCCGCGTCGTAGCAGACAAGATCGGAGTTGTAGTAGCTCAGGTCAGTGCTGCCTGCACCGACCTCGCTAAGATTCAACACTTCACCGTTAGCGGTGATGTATGGGCCAGCGAATGATGATTGGCGTCCAGTCTGATTGCCGGACGTCGTTACTGCGCCGAGTCGAGCGCCGGAATTACCACGGCTGGGAGCGTCGACGACGAGCTCGAATTGGTCACCCGGCGCGAACCGCTCGGCATCGATGTCCTTTTCGAGCTGGACGGTATTCGGGAAACCACAGCTCGCCAGATCGGTGAATCCAGACGCCGTATTCGGGTTGCTGTAGGTATTGACCGTCTGGCCTGTGGCCAGGTCAATCTCGATCAGTTGGGACGAGGTCGAGACGAAGATATTGCCCGAGTTACCGAATGCGATTCCGTTGCCAAGAGTGCCAGCAGGAAGCTGGGCGATCGGATCGCCTAAATTCAAGGTTTGATTGCCCGGCGTGCTTGGCACCGCCCCGTCTACAGCGTAGACGTTCGCGTTAGCCACGACGATGAGTTGCCCGTCGGCCGTGAAGGCGAAATCGCCATTCTGATTACCAATGCCTGGGATATCGCCTACCCGGTATGCCGACTGAGTGTTCGGATTGTATACCCCCAGGTAGGCGGGACTTCCGGAACCGCCATAGTAATAGAGGCCGTTCGTCGGGTTTACCGCTCCCCGGATGAGGCTGGCCGGCGCGTTCGCATCGCCCAAGTTGCGAGTCTGGGTCCGTTCGGTAAGACGATCATGGATCGATAACTGCTTAGTCGCTCCAGCAGTGCCGTTCTGAATAGAGTAAAGGTATCGGCCATCCCCGGAAACACCCAGCCCATTGTTCTGCTGACCTGTGACCTGAAATTCTCCTGTAGGAGTGAACTCGCCGTCAGTGGCTATGAACTCACGGACCTGACCACCGGCATTTTGAGTATAGACTCCTGAACCGTCGCAATGCAGGAGTGGAGCGGCGAGAGCGGGAGGCGCACTTACCGTCGCATCAGCCACGACCAGACCGGAAGCCACGACTGCTGCCGTTGCGAAGGTAGCTAGGGTTTTCTTCAGCGATCGTGATTTTCGCCCGCGAAGCGTCATGCGTCTCCCTGTGTCATACGGTTTCACGCCCCCGAATCGGAAAATTCGCAGCGCTACCGCTCGATGAGCAAGTCCTCACACAGCCTACACAGGGCCGAAGGCCAGGGAGCACCCAGGAAAGAAAATGACAGAAAAGTTACCTGAAGTTCATGTGTCGGAGTCTGTTGTGCTCCACGTGCGCCGATCCGCGCGAGATTGTCGCACACGGCCGGCCGTCGGCTGCGACGTCGAATTGATCATTCCTTGACCGCCCGTTCGGCGATCTGCACGTCGAGCGGGAAGTCAACGGGAGCGCCACCAAACAGCAGCCGCCCCGCCGCGACGGCGGCGTCGCGAACGGCCTCGGCCGCTTCCTCCGCCAGCGCCTCCGGGGTGTGCACGATGACCTCATCGTGAAGGAAGAACACCAGGTGCGGGCGGTTCTGGAAAGCCAGCCCTGAGGCGGTGGCTCGCGGACCGTCGGTGACGGGATCGAGCCGGGCCAGGCGCAGCCGCAGGTCGGCGATCCAGGAGAGCGCCCATTCGGCAGCGGTGCCCTGCACCACGAAGTTGCGAGTGAACCGGCCCTGAGTGCGGGCCGCGTTGCGGGCGGCGCGCTCATCGGACGGACTGGCTTCGATGTCTGAGGCACGATCATGGAGCCGACGCCAGCCGGGGCTCGGGGCCGGGGAGGATCGGCCCCACCAGGTGGAGACGATGCCGCCGTTCTCGCCGGTGCGAGCTGCCTCATCCACGACGCGCATGGCGGCGGGGAAGACTTTCCGCAGCTGCGGGACGACGGTGCCGGAGACACCGGTGGTGCCTCCGTAGAGGGCGCCGAGCATCCCGATCTTCGCCTCCTGACGGGTGGCCACGATGTTCTGTTCGACGATGCCGGCGTAGAGGTCGCGGCGCCAGCCGGCTTGCGCCATCGCCCGATCCCCGGCCATGGCGGCCAGCACGCGCGGCTCCAGCTGGGCAACATCGGCGGAGACGAGCACCCAGCCGGGGTCGGAGCGCAGCGCGGGACGCAACAGCCGGGGCAGCTGCAGGGCTCCGCCGCCGGCGGCCGCCCAGCGCCCGGTGACCACGCCGCCGGGCACATACACCGGGTGGTACCGCCCCTCGCGCACCCATTCGTCGAGCCAGGCCCAGCCGTTAGCCGAGAGCAGCCGGGCCAGCTTCTTGTATTCCAGCAGCGGTTCGATGACCGGGTGCTCTTGCTCCTCGAGCTCCCATTTGGAGGTGGAGTCCACGCTGAGCCCGGCCCGGTGCAGGGCGCGCAGCAGCTGGGTGGGCGAATCGATGCTCAGTTGTGGGGCGTTCAGGGCTGCGCGCACCTGCTCGGCCAGCTCGAGCATCTTCGCGGGTTTGTGCCCTGCCGCTGGTCTGGGGCCGAGCGCCTCGGTGAGGATCCGCTGATGCTCGACGACGTCCCAGGGGGTGCCGGCCGCGCTCATCTCCACGGCGGCGAGCGCCCCGGCGGACTCGGCGGCCAGCAGCAGGTGCAGCGCGCCGGGCCGGCTACTTGATGCCACCGCGGCCCGCTGCCGGCGGAACTCGTCCAGGGCGGAGTCGAGGTCATGCGGGACGGTGTGTGCGCTGGGTCCGGCGTCGTAATCAAACAGGGCGGTGACCAGTTCGGGGCCGGCGATGTCGCTGGGCCCGGCATCCCACCGGGTGTCGGCGGCCAACTCGGCGCGCTCGGTGACGCTGGCGGCGTCGCGCAGAACCGCGTGGCACAGGCGCAGGTCATGGCACCGGCTGAGGGTGATGCCAGCGGCCACCAGTCGCGGGTACCAGTGCGGGGCATCGCTGAACACCCAGCGCAGCCCCGCGGTTTCGGCCTCCAGTCGGGTGACCAGCTCCGGCAACTGGGCACGCTCGACGTCGTCGCGTCCAAGCTCCGCGCCGTCGAGACTCAGCCACACCAGGCTCACCCGCCCGCCCGGAATCGTCCCGAGCACGCACCACCGCGGGGTCGGGACGTCGGGGCTCGGCATGGCCCCAGTCTACGGTTGCTGTGGCTCGAGCTTGGCCCCTCCTGCATCGCCGCTCAGATCGTCACCGGCATCGGGTTTCTCGGCGCCGGGGTGATCTTCGTGCGGAAGAACATCGTCTCCGGGCTCACCACGGCCGCCTCCATCTGGGTCACCGCCGCCGTCGGCATGGCCTGTGGCGCCGGCATGCCGCTGATCTCCGGGCTGACGGTGCTGCTGTACCTGCTGGCGGTCACCGTGATCAGTCCCCTCATCCGCCGACTGCCGCACCAGGACAAGACACGACTGTTGACGGTCCGCTACACCGACAGACACGGGGCCCTGCGCGACATTCTCCGTGTCGCCTCCGAGGAAGGCTACGAAGCAGTCCTCTCCCAGACGACCCGGGAGAAGTCGGACAACGGCAGCTACGCGGTGGAGGCCAGCATGCGCTTCACCCGCCAACAGGGCACCGCCGGCGAGACCCTGCTGACGCGCCTCAGCGAACTCGACGACGTGCTGGAGGTCCGAGCCGTCGACGAAGACCACGACTAACAGACACTCGACAATGCGGCGGCTGTCCATGCCCGCCGTCGTTCGTCGATAAGTTGTCGATTTTTCGTCGCATATCCGTAGATTGACAGTGCGCATCGCGGTACCTTGGGGACGCATCTAGAACGTGGCAAAATTCTGAAGAAAAGGGACCGGCGATGGCTTCGACCGACGCCGGAACAGCTCATGCCGAGATGGCGCGTCTGGGCGTCCGAGAAATTGTCCGGAGACTCAACCAGGCCCTGGGGGTAGCCCTCGTGGCGTCCTTGGCGGGCAACAAGGGCAAGAAGGTCAGCTACGGCTGGGCAAAAGTGGGCGGCCTTGAGCCGAAGGATGACTCCTTGGCCCGGATGATGCTCGCGTACCGTGCCTGGACCCACGTGGCTGAAGCTGAAGGCGACCACGTGGCCAGACTCTGGTTCATCAGCGCAAACCCGTGGTTGGGCGAAATCTCCCCCCCCTTGAGGCAATCCGCCAGGATCGCTCACAAGACGTCATGGCGGCAGCGCAGGCGATGACTGAAAACCGCTTCGCTGGCTAATGTGGATCTGCACACATACGGGCCTCGCAGTGGCGAATGACCTGCGGCCAAAATTCGAAGAAAAGTCATACTTGTCCTCGCCTACGAGTCCCCTGACTGTACTTCCACGAGTTGTGTCAACGCGCGTTGACAGTACCGCGCGGGTCCAAATACCATGTAGGTAATCGACCCCCTCCCAAGCCTCTCCACGATGCTCAAATGGGAGGGGCCTCTTTTTTCTCGAGGAGTGTGAGTGAAGCCGAGCCTGACGGTCGCGGAGCAGGTTGAACTGTTTGCGAAACGCGGGCTCGTCATCACAGACCAGGAAGAATGCTCCCGGTTCCTGCGTTCCACGAGCTACTACCGGTTCTCCGGTTACTTTCGATACTTCCAGCGCGCTCCGCATCTCGGGGATAACACCTTCGATCCAACAGTCACGTTCGAAGCAATACCTGCGATTTATGACGCGGACGAGAAACTTCGGGCAACGCTGACACGGTCGCTCGCCCACGCGGAACTGCTACTTCGCACTCACGTCGCGAGGGTAATCGCGGATAAGCACGGAGGGTACGGAAACTATCTCGACCGTGACTTCTATTCGGATCTCGGCGACGCAGAGCCGACCGTGGAGTCATGTCTACGCGACATCGAGCGCAGCAGAGAGCGTCACATACTTCGCTACCGTACGCCTGGGATTGAGATCCCGCTGTACGCAGACCTGCCGGTGTGGTCGGCGGTCGAAGCATGGTCCTTCGGGACCTTGTCGAAGGTCATTGAGCGCGGCGATCAGGGCTCCTTGGGTAGGGCCGTAGCGTCCAGCATCGGCGTTGCACAAGCAGGGTTCGCATACCGGGTTAAGGCACTTGTCTATCTCCGCAATCGTTGCGCTCACCACAGTCGACTATGGAATCACTCGGTCATCGATGCGGGACCGACTCCGAACAACGTCCGGAGCAAAGGGAAACGCGTTGCCGGCCAATTCAGCCCACGCTCCGTCCTCGATGTCGTCGCGTCCCTTGGCGATATTCTCATCCGTGGCAACGCGACTCCGCCAATTCTGGATGACCTCGTGATCCAGCACGGAGCGCACGAAGAATTCTGGAACGGACTTCGCCAACCAGTCGCTCCGCAAGACCACCAGGAATAGCCCGCGACTGGGTTTTTGCCAGCGGAGAGCCGAAGGTTTTTTGGTGCGTGAAGCATCGAGAAGCGACACTCCGTCTTCGGCCCTCAGCTCGCCCGCCGAGCGCGCAGCACGACATCGTGAACATGGTGGCTGGTGGCCGCTCCGGCGGGACGCTCCCGGCGCTCGTTCACCTCGATCTCCCATTCCGGCGAGGCAGACAATGCCTCCACGACGTCGTCGGTGCTGACGAACGCCTCGTGGTCGAAGGGCCGGGTGACGTCCGAATCCCCGTGCGAGTGGGCCTCCCGCATGTCGGCGACGTCGTGGTTGATGATCAGCAGTCGCCCGCCGGGTGCCACCGCGCCGAGGAGGTTCACGATGCCGCGCGCATCCGGGGTGCGCGGAATCGACGCGTAGGACGCGGTGACCAGGTTGTAGCGCTGCCCGGCGAAGGGATCGGCGGCGTTGGCGTCGGCCTGCCGGGTCTCCACCGGGATCGAACGCCGCTGCGCCTCGGCGCGGATGCGGTCAAGGGCGCGGTCGGAGATGTCGCTCGCCGTCACCCGCCATCCCTGTTCCGCGAGCCAGAGCGCGTCGCCGCCCTCCCCCGCACCGACGTCCAGCGCGGTGCCCGGTGTCAGGCCCTTCACCTCGGCGACGAGGGAGCCGTTGGGGTTGCCGCTCCACTGTCGCTCCCCGCTGTAGCGATGGTCCCAATCGGCGGCGTGGGGCGCGGGTCGCGCGGCGGCCGCCAGATCCTCTTGGGCCAGGTCAAAGCTGACCATCGCCCCGACCCGGGAACCGGCAGCCGCGGTGGGCAGCACCTGCAGCATCGGCTCGGCGAGCGTGCCGGCCGCATAGAGGCCGGGCACAGCCGTGGCCCCTGTCATCGCGTCCGCCTCCACGTAGCTCGCCACACCGCTCGGGTGCTCGCTGACGGTCAGGCCGAGACCGGCGAAGGGTGCCACCTGAGCATGCAGCTTCGTGCTGACAAGGATGGTGTCGGCGTCCACCTCACCACCGTCGGCCAGCCGCAGGGCGCGCAGCCGCCCGGATTCGTCGTCGAGAATCCGCTCCACGGGGGCGACGATCACGCGCACCCCCGCCGCCCTCAGCGCCGCCAGCTGCGGCTCCTCAGCGGAGGCACCGGCGTGCACCACCACAGTGAGCCGGTCGGTGAGCTGACGCAGCATCGGCAGGGGGTGCAGGCCCGCGGGCGAGGTGACCAGGGCGACGATGCGCTGATCTCGCGACTCGTATCCGTGGCAGAAGGGGCAGTGGATCACCGAGGCGCCCCAGTGCGCGGCGAGGCCGGGGAGCTCGGGGAGCTCATCGGTCAGTCCGGTGGCGGCGACGACGCGCCGGGCGTGCAGCACGTGCCCGCCGGTGAGCTCGATGCGGAAGCCCTCGGCTTCGCGGGCGACGTCAACAGCGCGGCCGGTGAGCACCTCCGCGCCGTAGGAGCGCACCTCCTCGCGGGCAATGTTCAGGAACTCGCGCGGGGAGCGGCCTTCGTGGCCCAGGTAGCTGTGCATCGCCTCGGCCGGTGCGTTGCGCGGCTCGCCCGCGTCGACCACGATCACCGAACGCCGCTGCCGGGACAGCTGCAGGGCGGCCGCCAGCCCGGCGGCCGAGCCGCCGATGATCGCGACGTCGGCATGGCGAGTCATGGAGGGCATAGCAGGTATGGCGGGCTGGTGCTGGTCTGAGGAAGTCATACCTCGAGCCTAGCGAGAATCTCATAAATCGCATACACTCTTGCAGTATTCGCAAACAGCCCCCGCGCTCAGGAACGGAGCACCATGTCCGAGATCGAACAGGTGGTGCGCACCCGCCTGCGCAGCCTGCGCCGCGCCCAGTCCCTCTCCCTCGACGATCTGGCCGAGCGCTCCCACCTCAGCCCCTCCACGATCAGCCGCATCGAAACCGGCAAGCGCTCGATCAGCCTGGACGTGCTGCTGCCGCTAGCCCGCGCCCTGCGCACCGACGTCGAGACCCTGCTCGAGGATGACACCGACGACGACGTCGTCATCCGCCCTCTGCCCAGCCAGGAGGGCTCCCGCACCACGTGGATGCTATCGAAGGCGACCGGCAACATGCGGGTACTCAAGGTCCGACTCGAACCCACCGGTGTGGTCCCGGAGCAGCGGGTGCACCCCGGTCACGACTGGTTCTTCGTGATGGAGGGCCGGATCCGCCTCTTTCTCGGCGAGCGCGCGGTCATCGTCGAGGCCGGTGAAGCTGCAGAGTTCTCCACCATGACCCCGCATGCGTTCGTGGCCGAAGGCGGAGCCGCGGAACTGCTCATGGTGTTCGATCAGGAAGGCCACACCGTGCATCGCCACGACGGCACCGAATGAGACGATTCCTCGAACACCCCGGCCGCATCATGCACCCAGGAGCGCAAGCGGCACCACAGCCACACCGTCTTCCCTCCGGTAGGCGTACTTTCCTGTGGTGACAACGATCAGGTCTGACACGTCATCCTTGAGTTGCTCTTTCAGCCACAGCAGGTGCTTCACGTCTCCGGAATCCACCGAAGCCGCTAGCTTGACCTCAATTCCGAGCACCTGGCCATCACGGCCCTCCACGATCAGATCCACTTCACGGTCGCCATTGCGCGTGCGGAGATGCCCCACCCGCGCTCGCGCTGCTTGCGCCGCCACCTTGACAGTCAAAGTCACCAACGACTCGAACAACGGACCTGCCATATGGGCACCGCGGGATGAGGACAGTTTCTTCGCGTTGAGGTTCAGCAGACGTGCGGCCAAGGCTGGGTCCGCGAGCTGATGCTTAGGAGCCTGCTGCAGCCGGGCGAACGGACTGGAGCTGGGGCTCCATCCGGGCGTAGGGTCCAGTAGCCATAGTTGAGTCAGGTGATCTCGGTAATTGATCGTCGTCACCTTCGTGGGCTGGTACCCGTCACCGGCCGTGGTGGCATCCAGAATCTCCGAGTATTTGGCCGTGCTCGACGAGGCCGCGGCGTACGCGGCGAGCCAGCGTCGCAAAACTTCAGGTCGGCGCGACGTAAACCCTAGGTCCGGCAGATCACGGTCAATGACCCGTTGCACGTAGGCTTCGAGCAAGTCTTCGCGAAACAATTCTGGGCGTGAGGTGATGCCCGGAAAGCCGCTGGCTTCAACGGCTTCCATATAGTCTGCGACGCCGAACTCTGTTGTACCCTCAATGTCGCCCCCACCCCCGTGCAGCAAGGCTTTCAAGCTCACCGTCGGGGCCGCTTCACCCCGTTCATACAGGGCCATGGGCCGCATCCTCAAAGACAGGATCCGCCCGGCTCCGCTGTGAGTTCCTTGACTGGAAGCCGGCGTGGCACTGCCCGTCAACAGAAAACTGCCAGGAGTGGCATGGTCGTCGACCTGACGTCGGACTGCGTCCCACACCTGCGGCAGCTTCTGCCATTCATCAATCAGCGTGGTCCCTTGAGCGCGGTTCGAGAAAGACAGATCAGCACTTAACAGCGACCGCTGATCGTCATCATCCAGCATCCACACCGATGCGGCCCGGCGTCGCGCAGTAGCCGTTTTCCCGACGCCTTTGGGGCCTTCGATCGCTATCGCCGGAGCCACCTCGAGCAGCTCATCCAGCTGGGAGTCAAGTGTTCTTGGAGAGTAACTCACCCTTCTACTATACCTCCAGCACGGCTCCTACTATACCTCCAGCATGGTTCTTACTGTACTTTGAGCAGACTTTCTATTGCACCTCCAGCAGAATCTCGATCTCAAGACTGGCTCAGTGGAGGGGTGTTCTAAACTATCCAACGTGTCTTCCACTCACTCTGCACCCACCGGTTCCGATTCCCGCTCCGCGCTCGACAAGCTCGGCCTGAAGTGGACGGTCCACGGCGACGGCTGGCATATCCGCCCCTCCGAAGTCGTCGCCCCCAACGAGCGCCTGGCCTGGCCGAACACCATCGGCGTGGGCGTGCAGCACGTGATGGCCATGTTCGGCGCCACCGTGCTGGTACCGACCATCACCGGGTTCCCGCCGGCGGCCGCACTGTTTTTCTCCGGGGTGGGCACCCTGCTGTTCCTGCTGCTCACCCAGGGCAAGGTGCCCAGCTACCTGGGCTCCTCCTTCGCGTTCATCGCCCCCATCACCGCCGCCACCTCGCAGCACGGCATGGCCGGGGCGCTCGGTGGCGTGCTGATGGCCGGGGTGCTGCTGTTCTTGGTCGGTGTCGTCGTGCAGATGGTGGGCACCGGGTGGATCCATGCGCTCATGCCCCCGGTGGTGATGGGTACCATCGTGGCCCTGATCGGGCTGAACCTGGCTTCGGCCACCACCGCCGGCATGGAAGAGCTCACCCTCACCACGTTCTCCACCATGGGCGCTATCGTTCTCGCTGCTGTCCTGTTCAAGGGACTGCTCGGCCGGCTGTCCATTCTGGTGGGCATCGTGGTGGGCTACCTGGTGGCACTGGCGCAGGGGCAGGTGGACTTCGCTCCGATCTCCGAGGCCGGCATCATCGGGCTGCCGCCGTTCCAGACGCCCGAGTTCCACTTCAATGTGGTGTTCCTATTCCTGCCGGTGGTGTTCGTGCTGGTGGCGGAGAACATCGGGCACGTGCGCACCGTGGGCCTGATGACCCGCCACGACCTCACCCCCTCCTACGGCCGCGCCCTGATGGCCGACGGCCTGGCCACCACGCTCTCCGGGCTGGGCGGCGGCGTCGGCAACACCACCTACGCCGAGAACATCGGGGTGATGGCCTCCTCCCGCGTGTACTCCACCGCCGCGTACTGGGTGGCCGGACTGACCGCGATCGCTCTGGCGTTCTTCCCGAAGTTCGGCGCGCTGATCGCCACCATCCCCGCCGGGGTGGCCGCCGGTGCCGGGATCATCCTCTACGGCATGATCGGCATCATGGGCGCCCGCATCTGGGTGCAGAACAAAGTGGACTTCTCCAACACCATCTTCCTGATGACAGCGGGGGCCGGGCTGATCATCGCCATCGCCGACCCGACCATCGTGGTGGGTGGCGCCGAATTCGGTGGCATCGCCCTGGGCACCGCCGCCACGGTGATCGTGTACCACGTGATGACGCTGATCGCCCGGTTGCGCGGATCCGAGCCCGTATCCGAGAACGACGAGGAGAGCTACTCGGCCACCGAGCCCGGCAAGCTCGGCTGACCCGGCTCCGGACGCACGAATGCCCCACCCGAAGGTGAGGCACCGGCAATGGCGGGTTAGCGTTCTGCCGCTATCCTGCGCCTGCAATCTAGCAGAATGATTCCGGCCTGGTCGCGTTGAATCCATCGCTTCGCGGACGACTTGACCCAGCCACAGCTTCGACACCGCCGTCACCGTCACGGATCCACCCCGCTACCCGGTGATTGCCGACTGGATCGCCCGCACCGCGCAGACGATCGGAGCTCAGCGGATCATCATCACCGGATCTTCCGGCGGAGGGCTGGCGTCCCTACAGATCGCCACCTACATCCCCGGAAGTATAGCGATGCCGTTCAATGCGCAGACGGCCGTATCGAAGTATCGCACCAAGAGCGTTCCGGGCCTGAGTCCACAGCGCAATTACCTCCGTCGAGTCATGCCTCATCTTCAGCCCGATGTTCCGCTCGACCAGTTGGACCCCGGGGAAGACTGGTCGGCTCCGTTGGGCGCCAGGCTCTCCGCCGTGACGCGTTACCGCGACGCACAGCCCAACCGGGTCCACTATGTGCAAAACTCGAACGACGATCGACACATGACGGATCACTATCAGCCGTTCCAGCAGGTGATCCACCACGGGCCGAACCAAGATCACGTGCGGTTCCACTTCTATGATGGCCCCGCCGGTCATGTTCCCCCACTGCCGCGCATCCTGAAGGCCGAGTTGGATTCCGCCCTCGCAGGGTTCGAAAAGTAGGCTCAGCGCCGCCGACCCCGAGCGCCCTTCTTCGCGGTGGTCTTCGCGCTCTTCGCACCCTTTTTGCCGGTTTTCGGTGCGGGTTGCTTCTTTGATGGCTTTTCCTGCGTTTGTTGCCTCTGCTCGGGCACCGCGGAGCTGCGCGACGACGACGGACGCCGCCCGCGGGCCACCCCGATAAAGTCCTGCACCAGCTCCGAGTCCAGGTCCCGACGCCAGGCCAGGGCCACCTGCCACCCCGGATGTGCCGCGCTGGGCTCCAGGGGCAGCGTCACCAGATCGCGGCGGCCAAACATCCGCGCCACCGAGGCGGGCAGCACGGTGTACCCGGCACCGGAGGCCACGATCTCCAGTGCCATCCGCTCCCCCGCCCCGGGCTGCTCGGGCACATCCAGCGGGTCGGCGTCGGGTGCCACGACCGGGGCGAAATCCCGCGGGTCCACCTCGGCGTCGTCGAGCGCCTCTAACTCCGCAGCGGGCAGCGGGCCGTCCACGTCGGGAGCCCACGCCGCCAGCACGTGATCGCGCCCCACGCACACCACCGGCTGCTCCTGGTACAGGGTCACCACGTGCACCTGCTCGGGCTCGATTCCGGCCGCCGTGAGTACCTCCGACGACGACGCATCCAGCCGCCAGCGCACGTAGCCCAGCTGCGGAATCCCGCGCGGTAGCTCGCCTTCGGCTGCCGGTCTCAGGTGCGCGACCTGCGCCGCCTCGTCCTGGTTCACCAGCTGCACGGCCCGATGCCGGGACGTGAACCGCTCCACCCATTTCGAGGGCGTGGCGCCGGGGACGGTCACAATGAACAGCGTCTCGGCGACGGTGTCGTGGGCAGCTCCGGACGCATCAGTCATGCACCCAGCGTAATCGCCCGAATGGCTCGTCACCGATCGATGTTCGGGAAATCCCGGCATTCCGTCGCCCGCGGAATCGGCGCGTTTCCCGAACAACGCGCCCGCCAGCACCCAGACACAGCAGCGGGCGCGGCCGAGAACATGTCTCGACCGCGCCCGCTCGCGCGTCAGGTGACGCTAGATCAGGGTGCGAGCCTGAATCAGGCGTCGTCGCTGGAGAGAACGAAGGAAGCGTCGATCTCGATCTTCACCTTGTCGCCCACGAGCACGCCACCGGTCTCCAGGGCTGCGTTCCAGGTCAGGCCGAACTCCTTGCGGGAGATCTCGCCCTTGGCCTCGAAACCGGCGCGGGTCATGCCGAAGGGATCGACGGTCTCGCCGCCAAACTCGCCCTTAAGCTCCACCTGGCGGGTGTTGCCGAGGATCTGCAGGTCGCCCACGAGGGTGAACTCGTCGCCGTCGACGTCCTTAATCTCGGTGGAGACGAAGGTCATGTGCGGGTGGTTCTCGACGTCGAAGAAGTCAGCGGACTTCAGGTGACCGTCGCGGTTCTCGTCGCGGGTGTTGATCGAGGCCAGGTCGATGGTGACGTCGATCTTCGCGTCCGAGAAGTTCTCGCCCACCACGGCCGTGCCGCTCACGGTGTTGAACGAGCCACGCACCTTGGAGATGCCGGCGTGGCGAACAATGAAGTTCACCTCGGAGTGGGAGTTGTCGAGGTTCCAGGTGCCTGCGGTCAGCTGAGCCATGATGATGTCCTCCTTGAAGAACGTCGGGGAGTATTTCAATTTTGTACGAACACCGAGCATAACCGCTGCTCGCGGGGGTCTATTCCCCATCGGTAGAAAATTTTTCAGAAATTTTTCGAGCCCGCTTCACGACCAGCCTCAGGGCAGCTCGCCGACCCCGGCCGCACAGGCTCCGCGGCCGAGATGTGGCAGCTCAGCAATGCTGTTCTGACCGGCCCACTGGTAGCCTATGGCCCCCTGTACGTAGGCATCTACAGCTGCCAGTTGCTCCTCCACCCGATCGCGCGTGGAGTCCTCCCGCGACTCGGAATCGCCTCCGCCGGGGGTCATCGCCTCAATGGTGACGTAAAGGTGCTCGGCGTCGACGTGGTGCAGTGCGGCGAAGTACTCCTCGGTGGTGTATTCGTGCTCCGCGGACTCATCCGCCTCCAAGGCGGTGGTGCCCACGCCGAGGCCGTCCTGCGGGGCGACGAAGATTTCGGACTCCCCTCCCAGGTCCAGCAGCTTCTGGTAGCCGGCGGCGGCCGTGTCCGGGGTCAGGGTGGCGGCATCGGCGCGGCCCTCGAGGTAGGGGGCGATCAGCACGGGGGCGCCGGCGTCGACGTCGTCGATGATCTCCACCTGGCGACCGTAGTAGTCGGTGACCGGGTTCCAGTGGTCGGCGTCGGTCAGCGGCATCTCCATGGCCAGGTAGTACCCGTCGGCGCCGCGCTGCTGGTAGGCCCGCACGAAGTACTCGTTGAACCCGTCGACGACGTCGGCGTAGCTGTTGTCCGGCAGCCAGGTGTCACCCTCGGTGCGCATCTGCGGCACGGGCAAGCCGATGTAGCCCTGCGCGTCCAGTTCGGGGGCGGTGCGCAACAGGGAGTGAAACGGGTCGTTGCCGTCGTCGCTGGAGGTGATGACTACGGCGTTCTCAAGCTCGACGATCCCGTATTCGGTGTCGCCCTCGTGGATGATGGCGTCGTCGTCGAGCAGATCGGTGTCTTCCCAGCTCATCTCCACGGTGTAGCCGTAGACGTCGTGAGTGCCCTCAAGGTCATCCACGGCGTCGCGCACCCGCTCGGGGTACTCGTCCCTCTCCGTAGGGCGCACCCAGCCCCCGAAGGTGACGGCGTCGGTGTTCATCAGCTCGAGGCGCTCCGCGGTGGACTCGTCACTGTTCTGGGGCGACATGAATCCGGCCACGAAACGCGCGTCCACCCGGCACACCGGGGGCGGTTCGGAAGGGCTGGGCCCGACCGTGGGTTCGTTTCGGGTGGGCTCACCCGCCTGGCTTTGCTCTCGATTCCCGCTCTGGTTCCCGCCGTCGTCGTCGCCCGTGGCCAGCACGATGGCCATCCAGCCCAAAAACACCACGGCGAGGATGATGGCCGCGAGCGCCACCCCGGTGCGCAGAGAACGGGACCGAGCGGGCGGGGAAGCAGGCATGCCTCCAGTTCATCACGACGACGGCGGCCGGGGACAGCTCTGAGGCGGCCCGGTCGCGCCGCCGAGTGCATGAGATGCACAACACCCGCCAGCGTGGTACTCTGAATCACCCACAGCAAAGTGATTCACGAGGTGCCTCATGAGCAGCATCACCGCCGCCATCAACACCGCGCTCGAGCACAGCACACTCTCCCAGCGCGCCCTGGCCGAGAAGACCGGAATCTCGCAGCCCACCCTGAACCGGATTCTGACCGGCGCCCGCGAGGCGAAGCTGCCCGAGATCATCCTGATCGCGGACGCCACCGGATGCACGGTCGCCCAGCTCACCGGGACGGGCGTCTCAGAACGCGTGGAGTGCGTCGCGCGGGCGACCAACGGATCGGGCATGGACACGATGCGGCAGCGGCTGCTGCACTTTATGGAACTCGATGCCTATCTCGACGACCAGGCCATTCCTGCACCATGAGGGGGACGTCGGAACAGCAAGCACGTGAAATGGCCGAACAATTCCGCGAGGAACACCGGCTCGGAGTCCAACCACTCGGCGACCTCGTCGCGCTGATCGAGCAATCGACGGGACACGATGTTGCCGTGCTGGACGCGGAACCCGATGAACACGGCCTCACCATGCGGGATCCCGTTCGGGACCGGGTCTTCATCGGAGTAGCTCGCACGCCACATCCGATGCGGCAGCGCAGCACGCTGGCTCACGAACTGGCTCACCTGATATTCGGAGATCGCGCCCAGGATCTAGCGGAACGCTCCCCGGCGGAAAAGCGCGCCGACGCCTTCGCTCGACATCTGCTGGTTCCCCAAGAAGGGTTGAGAGAATTTCTGGGCGTCGTAGCGAAAGCAACGGAATCCACCCTTTCCGATGTGGTCCAGCGGTTCCTCGTATCCCCAGCCATCGCCGCCATTGCGATGAGAGACGCCAGCTACATCTCTCCCGACACCGTTTCGGAATGGAAAGATCTCTACACCCCGGAGCTGGCGACGCGTTTCGGCTGGCAGGACCAGTACCGCTCCCTCCAGGAAGACTCACAGCGGCTCCGTGCCCCACAATCCCTGGTGGCACGGGCGAACGCCGGTTACGCCGCCGGTGTGGTGAGCGCGCAGACCATCGCCAGCCTGCGCGGCGTCAGCGAAGAGCAGGTCGTCAAAGAGCTGTATGAGGTCGGGCTGGCACCCAGATCTCCAGCCGAGGCCGACTTCGAGGTTGAGGACCTGCCCACCGTGACCGTCGACCTCACGGGCCTGGAGGATGATGGTGAGGACGCATGAGGCAACGGCCCATCATGGATGCTGGCCCAGGCCTTAATTTCTTCTCGATCAATAAAGAGCGCCTGCTCTTCGGGACCGTCGGCCCACTCTCGATTCCCGAAGTCGTGGAACAAGAGATCATCCGAAAATCCGGTCAAGATCAGCGATTCACCGCGGCCGAGCGCGTCCTCAGAAAAATTCCGTCCCGTTACCTCGAGATCCTCCGAGACGACCCCACCACAGAACTCGCCACCGCCGTCAGCCGCATCACCGGGATCCCCTTCCACGACCGCATGCGCACCAGCAAAGACCTCGGTGAAATCATGGTCGTGGCCCATGCTGTCGTCGCCGCCGAACGTGGGGACGACCTGCTGGTCTTGATCGATGACAGCGGAGGACGACGACTGGCCATGGCCGAAGCCGAGCGACTTCAACGCAAGCAACGCTCCGGCACCGCCTGCGGAGGCATCCGACTGGTGAACACCACGACCGTCCTCCGAAACGCCGCCGGCAAGGACTTTCTGCCGGATAAGTCCGCCCTGCGCGCCGTGTATGCGAAACTCCGTCAGCTGAACGACGGACTTGCTCCCCTGGAGACCGCGGGACTGCTCGACCTCCCCTGCTGGACGTGAGCTGACGCTCCGGACGATCGGCAGGCGACCGCCCGGTGCGCCGTCGCGATGAACCGCTCGGCTCAGGTGCTGGGCGGGGCGCCGCCGGGGGCACCCTGCGCACCGCCGCCGCCCGGCATGCCGCCGACCTCGGACTCGGTGGAGGTGTCGATCGGAACGTCGATGCGCACCGTGTAGCCGGAGGACACCGAGCCGGAGATCTCGGGCACCTGCAACTCCCAGCCGTCGGAGAACACGTTGTCGGTCTCGAGGGTGACGCCGCTGAGGTTCTGTGCGGAGCCGGTGTAGCGGGAATCGGCGTAGACCGCGGTGGAGGCTTCCTCCGGCAGGGCGATCTGCGAGGTCAGCACCGCATGGGTGGCATCCGTGATCGAGTCGATATCGGGGAACACCTCGAAGTGGATGTGCGGCCAGCGCCCCGCATAGCATCCGGGGAAGATCGTGGTGAAGGTGACCGTGCCGTCATCGCCCACCACCTGGACGCCGCGCAGATAGGTCTCATTCTCCAGGCCGGTGGAGTACATCGAGTACTCGCCCACGGCGTCGCAGTGCCAGATGTACACGGCAGCTCCGGTCATGGGGCCGTTGCTGTTCACCATGTCCACGATGTTCATAGTCAGGATCATTTTCACGCCGTCCGCGGTGGTGCCGCCGTCGATGCTGGAGCGGATGTCGGAACGCTCGACGCCGGAGATCTCCAAAACGTCCTGCCCGTTGGAGCCATCGCCCGGGTAGGGGCCGGCGGTCTCGCCCGGCATCTCCTCGGTGAAGTCTGCGGCGGAGGTGGATGAGGACGACGTCGGGGCACAGGCGGCCAGGGCCAGGGCACCGGCACCGATCCCGAACACGCCGAGCGCGCGACGGCGGGAGATCGCCGTCGTCAGGTCGAAGGCCAGGCCCTGATCTTCGACGTCCTCGTGCGGGCGGTCCAGGGGGCGGCCCTCGAAGGTGGGGGCGGCGCCGGAGGCTGCGTCGGAGGTGAGGGCGTCGTGCTCGGAGGCGGTCGGATACGCGGTGTATCGGGGATTCTCCGCGTGCTCGGGGGTGGCACGGCGGCGGGAACGGAAGAGCGGGGTCATGGTGCGGTCCTTTCGCAACGGTCGGGATGACGTGTCTGAACGAGCATCCCGCCCCGGCTCAGCACCGCACTGTGGGGTGGCTATGCCGAACCTGTGAGCCTCAGCCCGTCGACCGCGAGCGCTCCAGCGCCTCCAGGCCGCTGAGGAGGAGCTCGAGCCCGAAGCTGAATTCGTCCACCACCCTGGCAGCTTCGGGCTCAACGTCGTTCCGCGACGAAGTCAATAACAGCCGTTGATCCAAAGCTTGCCTCGGTAGATCTGCGGGGTAGCGGCAGTCGCTTAATTGGGCTCCCGATAGAGCAATTGGGCTAGCGTTGCCTCCAACGAAACCAAGTGAACGCGAATAAGCTCAATAGATCCTTGAGAACTGTGTTTTCCAGCCTGGAAAACCTGTTGGATACTAGTCACGGACAGTGCCAGCGCCTTCGTTTGAGCAGCGACCAGCTTGGGGGCATTTGGATGACATCGCTGGACCGAATAGGCAACGCGACCGGCACGAGTTGGAGCACGTTTCTCGTCCTTCATGTAGACGGAATTTTTTGGTAGTCGTCCTGTGTCGTATTCCAGGAGGACAACCTCGTCAGGAGCCAATGCCCGCAGAGTTCGATCAAGTACTTCCACAGCCGCATGCGACGCCATGTCTACTGCGGCTGGCCCTTTCAGCTCAACTTGCGCCCATGCGGCGTCCAAAAGCTCCGGGATACGAGGATCAAGGTCACCCAGCGACCGAATTAGTAGACGACGCGTGTTTTTCGGTCCTGCGAGCCAGGGCTCGATCACTTCCTTTTCGAGAAGTTCCCCAGATTCTTCGTCCATCTCGCACGTAGAGGTATATAGATCGACAGCAGTGATACCTGCGATTCCTCGGCTCGCGTGAGCAGCGAAAGTGAGTTCATCGGTATCCGGTGCGACTGAGATCCCGGAGAGGTGTTTGCGTAGCTCCCGTGTGGGTCTAGCACTTAACACTGGCGACAGCATCGCGGCCCCATCTTGATCGGCGACCCGTGCAAGGACTCTCGTAGTTGTGGCATTGACCCCTACGATGTCACGCAGCAGGCTAGCATCTCCGACGGGAAGCTTCACAGTACCGACCAAGGATCGCGCGGTAGCCTCGGCAAGCAAAGTCTGACGCCACGATCCCATCAGTTCTTCGGAGGCAATGAGGTTTGTGATCCCACTTGTGACAGCCAACCGCTGGGAGGAAATCCCACGTATGATCCCAAGACTCCCTGCTGAGAATTGCGCGGTCAAACTTCTATTGAGACCGGATATACCTTTCGAGCCCATTGCTGCTATCGCCGATCCGTCCGACCTCTCGGCCATCTCTTTCAAAACTGATGACGCCAAGCCAACACCAGCGGTGTCTGATGCAAGTTGCGAAATCATCGAGGAAACTGAATCAGAAACTTTCAGACCTGTAGCCAAAGTGAACGACGCGCGATCCGTTGTTGCCCGAGCGATTGATTCCATCACCGATAGCTGACTTTTGAAGTAGCCATTCCGAACCTGGGCCATTCGGCTTACATTATTGACTGCATTACTACTGAGTGCCTCGGAAACCACCGTCACGGCGCTACGTTGCCTCATGGCCATATCCTGTGGCTTCGCGATACCTTCAAGAAGCTTGCTCACACCCAGGTTTGCTTCGAGGATCTTGGGACGATTCGCGTCAAACATGATCTTCGCAAGACGCTCCCGTTGTTCCAACCATCCAGGGCGTGTCATTCGGGCCACAGCCTCAATCGCCGAACCGACAGAATCCGTCGGAGAATTCGACGACATTTCCACCTGAGGTGAACTATTGCAGTCCACTTCAGCGGGAGTCGGATAGTCTTCGCAGTCGCGCTCGGCACTGTCGTCTAACTGATCGTCCATTTCAAGCCGACCTCCTCCATATCACGGCATGCCCCTATCTTCTCAAGGAACGCGGAAATCCCGATGCCTTAATTAGAGCTGGAAGCTTCAACGAACATGATTAGGCGTAGCGCCCGCGACAGTCTTCCAACTTCTACGAGAACTCGACGCGCCCCATTCTTGATTCCCTTCCGGACAGCCCTATTAATCCCCCGCCTATTAATCCCCCGCTTCGGCCAGGACGCAACCCCGTGCTTCAAGTTCGTCAAAGTCCGGAGCTTCTTCATACGTGCTCGCACCCAGCTCCTCACTTACGCAGAACGTGGTAAACACGGCCGCGTGGTTGACCTTCTTCTGGTCTAAAGTCAGCCCCCTGATCCTCCATATCCTCATGCAAGCGATCACGAGAGTGCCCCTATGCCGAACCTGTGAGTCTCAATCCGCCGACCGCGAGCGCTCCAGCGCCTCCAGGCCGCTGAGGAGCAGCTCGAGCCCGAAGCTGAATTCGTCCTCCACCAACGCGCTCACCTCACTGCTCTCGTCGCCGCCGTCTCCGCCGTCACCCGCCGTCGGCGACCCGCCCACATAGTGCCCGCCGGCCACCAGCGGCTGCAGGTGCGGGAACCGCTCGGCGGTGATGACCTCCGCCATCAGCTCCGCGCCCTCCGGGGAGAACTCGACGGCGCCCTCGCGCGCCAGGTTCTGCTCGAGCTCCACCATGGAGCCCACAAACTGCGAGACGCTGAGGATGACGCCGACCTTCTCGTCGTCGTCCAGCTCGAGCTCCTCCAGGGCGGCCAGGCCGAGATCGGCGGCACGGGTGGACTGGGGCATCAGCACCGAGACCTGGCCGCGCGGAATGCTCAGAATCCAGGGATGGGCGCGAAAGGCCGCGCGGACCAGCTGCGCCCACTCGCGCAGCGCGGCGCGCCACCCCGAGGGCAGCGTGACCTTCTTCGGCAGCGCACTGGCGGCGTCCTGCATCAGCAGCAGCAGCTCGTCCTTGCTGGAGACGTAGCGGTAGAGCGACATGGTGGTGAACCCCAGGGATCGGGCCACCGCCTGCATCGTGACGGCGGTCAGCCCCTCGGCGTCGGCGATCGCGATGGCGGCTTCCACGATCCGCTCGTGGCTCAGCCCGCGGCTCGGCCCGCGCTGGGGAGCTTCCTGCATGCCCCAGGCGATGGCGATGGCGCGCGGCAACCCGGTGTCGGTGGTGTCAGCCATGCCCGCCATTGTCTCACGCGGTCCGGCGCCTCACGGCGAGATCCCCGCTTCTGTGTACATGATCCACAGTATGTGTCATACTCTGTATATGTCATACACAGAACCGCTGCTGGACGTCTCCCGGCTGAGCAAGAGCTTCGGCACGCATCGCGTGCTCGACCAGGTCACCTTCCGCCTCCCGCCGGGCCTCCATGCGCTGCTCGGCCCCAACGGCGCGGGGAAGACCACCCTGGTGAACATCCTCTCCACGCTGATCCGCGCCGACGCCGGCCGGGTCCGCGTGCTGGGCCTGGACCCCCAGGCTGACCAGCGCCGCCTGCGGAGCCTGATCTCGGTGACGGGGCAGTACGCCGCCGTAGATCAGCGGCTCACCGGCACCGAGAACATGCTGATGATGGGCCAGCTCTTCGGGCTCTCGCGCGCCGAAACCCGACGACGTGGCGGGCGGCTGCTGGAGCGCTTCGACCTGACGACGGCGGCGGCGCGGCCGGTGTCCACCTACTCGGGCGGCATGCGGCGCAAGCTCGATCTCGCCCTGTGCCTCATCGCCGCACCGCAGCTGATCTTCCTCGACGAGCCCACCACCGGCCTGGACACCCGCAGCCGCTTGGCGCTCTGGGACGAGATCACCGCCCTGGCCCGCGCCGGAACGTCGATCTTCCTCACCACCCAGTATCTGGAGGAGGCCGAGGCGCTGGCCGACCGGATTCTGGTGCTGCACGACGGCGGCATCGTGGCCGAGGGCACCGCCGTCGAGCTCAAGGAGCGTCTCGGGGCGGCCACGCTGGAGGACGTGTTCCTCGCGCTCACCGAGACGTCCGCGACGGAAACGGGCGCGACGCCGAACACGACGCCGGCCGAGAAGACGAGCGAGAAGGCGGGGAGTGCAGCATGAGCACCACCATCGATATGCGCGGCACGAACGACCTGCACCCGGCAACCGGGACGCCTCGTCAGCGCGGCGCCGGATTCTCCACGGCGCTGCGGGTCTTCTCCGCGCGCAGCCTGAAGCACTCCTTCCGCGACGGCGAGTCCCTGCTGATGGCGGTGCTGCTTCCCCTGATGCTGATGCTGGTGTTCACCTTCATCCTGGGCGGGGCGATGAACGTCACGCCCGCGGATGCGGCGGGCGCGGCGGGGTCAGCCGGATCAGCGGCGGAGGCCCGCGGCGCCTATCTCGCGTACGTGCTGCCGGCGATCGCCCTCACCGCCGCCGGATTCGGCGCCTCCTACACCGCCGTCGTCGTCGCCAACGACGTCAACACCGGGTTCATGAACCGCCTGCGCACCATGCCGTTCCCGGTGATCACCGTGCTGCTGGGGCACACCGTCTCCTCCTTGGTGCGCAATCTGATGGCCACCGCGGTGGTGGTGGCGGCGGCCTTCGCCCTCGGGTTCCGCACCGCGGCCTCTCCCGTGCAGATCCTGACGGCGATCGGGCTGATCATGCTGTGGATCCTGGTGATCACCTGCGTATTCACGCTGCTGGGGCTGGTGTCCGGGTCGGCGGAATCGGCCAGCGGCTACGGATTCATGCTGCTGTTCCTGCCCTATATCTCCTCCGGATTCGCCCCGGTGGAGACCATGCCCGGCTGGCTGCAGGGCTTCGCGGGGCATCAGCCGATGACGCCGATCATCGACGCGTCCCGGGCGCTGTTCACCGGCGAGCCCTGGTCGGCGCTCACCGCCGACCTGCTGGTGGGCGCGGCGTGGTGCGCAGGCTTCATCGCGGTGTCGCTGGCGCTCATCGCCGTCGTGTTCCCGCGCAAGGTGGCCCGCTGAGGAGTGGGCGCCGGGTCAGGGCGACGACGTGAAGGCGCCTGTGCGGCGCCGCATGACGCGCGACGGCGGCACGGCCTGCGTGACACGGCGAGCCCGCCCGGGCCGAGATGCTGCGCTACTCGCCGCACCTCTTCGCCCCGCCGCTGGGCACCTTCCTGCTGCTGCACGACGGCGAAGGACAACGGACTGGTCGAGGCCGTCTCCCTCGTGCTGGACCACGCCATCGCCATCGCCAGCGGCGAGTACGGCGAGGTCCTGGACCGCTGGGATCTCGGCGAGGAAGCCGTGGAGGAAGCGCTCATCAACCCGCCCGGACTGCCGCGTCAGTGATCGGCTGATCCGTGTGACTCGCGTCCGTTCGCCCGAGTCCGACACGCAGATTCATCGCTTTTCAGACAGAAACAGGTGATGTGGCGTCGCGTGCAGTAGGGCTGTTGTTCCGGTGGGTCAGCTGTCGGACGGACCCTGGTACTCCCACCTCTCGGCGAGGGCGGTGACCCGGGCCTGGAGCTCGTCGAAGTCGGGCGCCAGGCCCGGATCGCTCTCGTCGTCGTGGGCGGAGGCGTCGTCAGTGCCCGTACCGGACCCCGCCTGCGCCTGCCCCAGCGCCAGGCCGACGAGGAACGTGGTGAGCGGGGCGGCGGGCCGAGCGACCCCGTGGGCGACGTCGCGGGCGATGTCCAGCACCTTGCCGATCGGCACCACCTCCGGGTCCAGGCCGAGCTCGGGGGCAACCTCGGCCAGCCAGTCGTTCAGGGCGGACGGGGGCAGGTGCTTGCTGTTCGAAGCGCTCATGGGGTCTGGTCTCCTTCGGGGTCGGGGTCAGGCTGTGAGTCAGGGATGGCACGGGCGCGGGTGAGGTCTTCGGGCCGGTCGATGTCGGCGGTGCGGGAACCAGGGGCCGGGATCTTGGTGAGGCGCAGGTCCCCGGCGCGGAACAGGGCGCGTAACGGCAGGTCGGCGAGGTGGGTCAGGCGGCTGTCGGCGTCTGCACCGTCGCCGTCGTCGCCCAGTTGTTCGACCCCACGGCGCAGAGCAGCGGTGCGGTAGAGGCCCGCCAGCCATTGCGGGTAGCCGTCGTCGTCGACCAGCACCCACCCGTCTTGCGGAATTGATACAGCGGGCTCCGGATCGGGAGTAGGCGCCAGGTGCTCCGCCAACTGCTCGGCCAACAGGGCGCACACGGCGTCGGGGTGCTCGAGGTCGCAGGACAGCAGCAGCGTCCAGGTCGCGTCGAGGTGCGGCAGCGCGGTGGCCAGCGCCGCCAGCGGGCCAGACAGCGGCGGGTCTTCGCGCACCACGAGGCTGCCCGGGGCGCGGGTGTGCTCGGGTCCGACGACGACGATGCGCCCGGCACCGTTCCCGCGGGCGGCGGCCGCGGCGCGGTCCACCAGGCGTTCGCCGTCGATCCGCAGGGTGGCCTTGTCGAGACCGCCGAGCCGACTGCCGCGCCCGCCCGCGAGAATCACGGCGTCGAGCATCATGACCCCACCAGGATCACGGGGACGGTCTCGCCGGCGCGCACATCGCCGCGGTCCTCGGCCACCAACGCGTAGCCGTCAGCGGTACCGTGACCACCCACCGCATGCGACACCCCGCGCGGATTCACCGCCGGCACGCAGCACAGTTGAGGGGCGTCGACCGTCCTGCCGGCCTCACCCGCGTCGTCCACCCGCACGGGCAACACCTGGAGCCGACCGACCTTGCCACGCCAGTCCGCCCCGGCCACCGCCTGCACCCGCGGACGCTCGGTGCGCGCCGCACCCTGCATCCCCAGCAACACCGGCCGCACGAACAGCTCAAAACTCACCGCCGCGCTCACCGGGTTGCCGGGCAGCGCGATCACCAGCGGCCCGTCGGTGAGTCGCCCGGCCCGCTGGGGCGCCCCCGGTCGAACGGCCACATGAGCCCCGCGCACCCCGGGCTCAGATTCCAACGCGATGCGCACCACGTCGTGGGTGCCCGGCCCGATGCCGCCGGTGGTGAGGATGAGGTCGCAGCCCGAGCTGTCCACCATGCCGCGGGCCAGCTCGGCGAGCAGCGCGCGCGCCCCGGCCGCGTCGTCGCGTGAATGTCGCACCGCCACCGGCTCAAGCCCCACCTCACGCAGCAGCCCGGCGATCAGCACCGAGTTCGACTCCGGGATCTGCCCGCGCTGCGGCACCTGCCCGGGGGCGCACAGTTCGGACCCGGTGACGACGACGGCGACCCGCGGTGCGGCGTGCACGCGCACGCGCTCCACTCCGGCGGCGGCGAGGGCGGCCTGACGGGCGGCAGTGAGCCGGGTGCCCGCGGCGGCCAGCACGGTGCCGGCGCGGGTGTCCTCCCCGGGACGGCGGATGTTCGCGCCCTCGGCCACCGGTTCCAGGATCTGCACGGTGTCGCGGGCCCAGGTCTCGCCGTCAGCGCTGCGGGTCCGCTCCACCGGGATCACGGCGTCGGCGTCGGTGGGCACCGCAGCACCCGTCATGATCCGCACCGCGCACCCGACCGGCATCTCCGGATCCGCGCCGCTGCCCGCAGGCACCTCGCCCAGCACGCGCAGGCTTACCCCGACACCCAGATCCGCCGCCCGCACCGCGTACCCGTCCATCGCCGAATTCGCCCACAGCGGCAGGTCGTACCGCGCCACCGCATCCTCGGCGAGCACCAGCCCGTGCGCCTCCGTCACCGCACGCTCGACCACCGCCGTCGTCGCGATCTGCGCGCGCAGCCAGTCACCCCACGCCGCCGCCGACACCAGCCCGTCGTCGTTCATCGCACCCCTAGAAAAGTCCACCCGGGCCTCGCACCCGGTGCCCCCATGCTATCCAGTCCCCACGCCCACCCCACCAGACAGGCGCGCCACCTCGCACTCGCGCACCAAACGGGGCAGACTGGTGCCATGTCCCGCATCGCCGCCCGCCGTCGCGTCACCCGCATCACCGTCGGAGAGAAGCGCACCCAGCGCCCCGATTCCCTCTCCGGGGAGGAACCGCTGGAGCTGCGCGTCGGCGGCACCCCGCTGGCCGTCACCATGCGCACCCCCGGCCACGACGTCGAACTGGCCACCGGGTTCCTGGTCTCCGAGGGTGTCATTTCCTCGGCCGGCGAGCTCGCCGCGGCCCGGTACTGCGCGGGCGCCGTGGTCGACGACGTCAACACCTACAACGTGCTCGATCTCAGCCTGGCCCCCGGCGTCGCCCCGCCCGACCCCTCCGTAGAGCGCAATTTCTACACCACCAGCTCCTGCGGGGTGTGCGGCAAGGCCAGCATCGATGCGGTCGCGACGACGTCGAAGTTCGAGGTGCGCCATGATCCGCTCGTCATTGAAGCCGGGCTGCTCACCACCTTCCCGGAGAAGCTGCGCGACCAGCAGGCGGTGTTTGAACGCACCGGCGGGCTACACGCGGCCGGCCTCTTCGACGGCACCACCGGGGAGATGCTGGTGTTGCGCGAGGACGTCGGACGCCACAACGCGGTGGACAAGGTGGTCGGCTGGGCGCTGCAGCAGGGACTGCTTCCCGCGCGCGGCCACGTGCTGATGGTGTCCGGGCGGGCCAGCTTCGAGCTCACCCAGAAGGCGCTGATGGCCGGCATTCCGATGCTGGCCGCCGTGTCCGCGCCGTCGTCGCTCGCGGTAGATCTGGCTGACGACGCCGGCATCACCATCGTCGGTTTTCTGCGCGGGTCCTCCATGGTGGTCTACACCCGCGACGACCGCGTCATCGACTCCACCTTCACCGGCTAGCTTCTCCGCCCACGAGCTGCCGGAAGCAGGGCCACAGCGTCTGAGCACAGCGGTGTGATGCCCACGCCCCCATTCGCCATCAATCGAGTTTTGCCGTAGGCGATCACGTACCAACCGCTGAAGTCCGAGAAGGCCTCAACTCCGTTGCGCGCGTTCAGAGTTATGAGTACAGCAGCGAGGTCTTCCGAGATTTCGACGGCGCCCTTGTTGTAGCCCGCAGCACCCTGGTTCAAAAACCACGAACCCGTCCGCTGGTGATGGTTGGCCGAATAGACCTTGCCCCATACGATCACGTGTCGTCCCATCATGGCCCTGTTACGCGGGTCCAGTTCGTCCATCGACCAGATCAAATCTTCCGGACTAACCCGACCGCGTTCAGGGACCTCCATAACCCTTCCAGCGTCTACCAGCCCCTGCACATACCCTTCATCAGCAATGAGATGCCGCAGAAGAGACGACACATTATGTGATTGGCTATGCCCTTCCTGGTGGACTCTGCCGTCGAGAGCAGAACCCCTTCGCCCTGCGCTGTCCGGGTCGCTTCCGTCCGCATGAATTTCTTGTCCATCCCGTCCAGTAACCCGCGAATCTAGACGCAACACCAAGACAGATGCGTCATTGTTCAGGGGCCGCCGTCGGGGTTCTACGACGCCGGGAGCGTTGTCGACTTGTCGGCCTTCCATAAGACAACCAGTGGCGTGGTGAGCCGAGAAATGGCCGGCGCTGGAATTGCGTTTGACCATCCAGGCGAATCCTTGACATCCCGGACATTCCCAGGATCGTTCAGCCTTCGCTTGCGCCCAAGATCCGGGCTCTCGGCGCTCGGCCCTAAGCAGGTTGGCGATGTTGATCGTTGTCCCAGTGCCACAATCGCGCGCACTTTCCATAGGTGTACCTCGCTTTGTCGACCGCGGGGGTCGGTGACCTACCGCGGTGTCCGTTCACTTCATCGAGAAAGAGGATTAGCTGGTGTTCACAACACCATCCTGATCGATGGATAGGACGAGATAAGCGCCTCGTGGTTCGTGTTCTTCACGCTGACTCTTGCAGCGCAGCTATGGAACGCGTGTCGCATCCCTGTGGAGGACCCGCCTCCCGCACCACCCCGCGCACCCACTCATTTCGGCGCCCAACTTATCCCCAACATCGATCACCACTTCCCTTGAATTGAAACATCTACTAGACTTTGACCTAGAACATACGTACCAGCAATATCGTTAACACTGGACCAGATCGGGAAGGGAGCAACATCGTGACCATCATTGTCCCGTCACCCCTTCCTGCCTTGCCCGAGCTCCTCGACGCCCTCGATGACCTGAACACCGCCGATCTGACTGCCCTGCTTGAACAGGGCCTCACCACCCTGAGCCGGCGCGTCTCTGCGGCCCATGCCCACGACGAGTTCACCCCGTTCCACCGGCAGACACCCGACACCCGCCAGGACTGGGGCACCTCATTCCTACCCAACGAGAAAGGCCACTACGCCACCGGCGGCAAGAACAATGAGGACGCCATCGTCTGCGATGACCCGGCCGGGTCGCTGCCCAGCATCATCACCCAGGCCGCTACCCTGGGCCGACTGTGTGAGAACGTGGAAACCGCGTTGGCCGGGATTGTCGGGCGGATCTTCCCCCTGCACGAACAACGCCTAGAACTCCTCGGGTTACCCACCGGGCGGTTAGCGCATAAAAACGCCGCCGACTATCTGCGCTTCCAGACCCATGTTGGGTTTGGTGTTGCTCGGCGTCGTGTCCACACCGCAAACGCCATCCACCCCGATACCACCCTGGCCAGCCTCGCCGACGCCGCGGGCACCACCACCGAACCCCCGCTGCCCGAAGTCCACGACGCCGCCGTCGACGGAGACATCACCCCACGAGCCACCCAGGCCATCATCGACGCCCTGAACGCGGTGGATGAAGAAGCCCGCTCCGTGAGCACTGACCCAGAAGAGGTCACGAAACTCATCCACGACGGGGAGAAAACCCTGGTTGATCAGGCCCGGGAGTTTGATGACAACGCCTTCACTGCCTACGCGTCCGGGTGGAAACAACGCACCAGCACTCGGATCAATCCCGACGGCCAAGCACCCGACGACAAAATCGCCGAAAAGAAGCGGGGACTACGTCGCATCGGCACTCGGGGCAAGCTCAGCATCTGGCAATGCGCCACCGACCAAGCCGGCGACGAACTCCTCTCCACCCTGGTCCACGCGATGAACAACCCCAGAGCCACCCCTGGCTCCCACAGCGAAAACACGACCAGCACCTCAGAGGCTGGCACTGAAACTCATGCGGTCGATGCTGACGGGAACCCATCCGAGAGCTTGGATACCCGCACCCGGGACCAGAAAGCCCACGACGCTCTGATCGGAGTCCTCACCGCAGGATTGAAAGTCCCCCACAACAAACTCCCAGACCAAGGCGGGGCCCGGCCCCAGATGCTGGTCACCATCGACCTGCCCCTGCTGCTACGCATGATGCACCAGTCAGGGATCGCTCCGAAGAACTTCGACCCGGCCTGGCTGACTGACGGCACCCTACCGAGTTTCGAACTCTCCCAGGGCTCTTACACCGGCCAGATCAGCCCCGCCGCCATCCGCCACCTACTCTGCGAAGCCGAGATCCTGCCCGTCGTCCTAGGCGGTGCAGGACAAGTGCTAGATGTCGGCACCAGTGAACGATTCTTCGATAAACACCTACGCAAAGCCCTCGTCGCCCGCGACGGCGGCTGCGCCGCCCCCGGATGCACTACACCGGCACCGTGGTGCGAAAGCCACCACATCGACCCGGCCCGCAACCACGGCCCCACCTCCACCGCCAACGGGGTACTGCTATGCCACCACGATCACCGGTTAGCCGACCGAGGCGACTGGGACATCCACATCATCGATGACGTGCCCTGGTTCACCGCGCCACCCTACATCGACCCCGGCCAAGTACCGAGGCGGAACACCTACTGGCGACCCAGGCGGGAGTGAGCCAACACGACAGTAGGCCGACGCGAGAAAATGTGTTTCGTCGTGCCGACCTATCGTGCCAGTTTTCTGTACCGACCTACAGCTGACCTACATACATCGCGCGTCTTACAGCGCGGCTTCGACCGTGGATTCTTCTTGGTCGTACTCATTGGCGCCCTGTGGATCCTCGGCGCGCTCTTCGAAACGCACCATCACCGCCTTGAAGCCCGGGGTGTTGGACTCGCGTGCCACCAGCTCGCGGTGCACCAGTGCGTTCGCCTCCGGGTAGTAGGCAGCCACACAGCCCCGCGCCGTCGGGTACGCCACCAAACGGAACCGATCCGCGCGTCGCTCTTCACCCTTGAACACCGAAATGACGTCCACCAGGGTCCGATCCGCGAAGCCGGTCTCCTTCAGGTCCTCCGGGTGGATGAGAATCACCCGGCGACCGCCCTTGATACCGCGGTACCGGTCATCGAGACCATAGAAGGTGGTGTTGTACTGATCATGAGAGCGCATCGTCTGCAACACCAGGTGCCCCTCAGGCGGCGTCAGGTACTCCAACGGGCTCACCGTGAAGTGCGCCTTGCCGGCTGCGGTGGCGAAGCTGCGCCGATCGCGCGGCGGGTTCGGAAGCACGAAACCGTACTTCGTGCGCACCCGGGTGTTGAAGTCCTCGGTGCCCGGAATCACGCGCGAGCAGTGGTCGCGGATCACATCGTAGTCATCCGCCATCGCCTTCCAGTCCACAATATGGTCCGGACCGAAAATCTCCCGCGCCATCCGCGCCAGAATCACCGGCTCGGCCAGCAGGTGGTCCGACACCGGCTGTAGGCGACCCTGCGTGCGGCTGATCACCGACATCGAGTTCTCCACGGACAGGAACTGCATCCCGCCCGGGTGCTTATCGTCCAGGTCGGTGCGGCCGAGGGTCGGCAGAATGATGGAGGTCTTGCCGTGAGTGACGTGCGAACGGTTCGGCTTGGTCGAGATGTGCACCGTCAGCCCGGTGCGCCGCAGACCCTCCTCCATGTGCGCGGTGTCCGAATTCGCCATCGCCAGGTTGCCACCCAGGGAGACGAAGACGTCGGTCTTGCCGTCATACATGGCGTCCATCGACTCGGTGGAATCGTAGCCGTGCTCACGCGGGGAGGTGATGCCGAATTCCTTGTCGATCCGCTCCAGCAGCGCTTCGGTGGGCTTTTCCCAAATACCGAAAGTCCGGTCGCCCTGCACGTTCGAGTGCCCGCGCACGGGGCAGGCACCGGCACCCGGTTTGCCGAAGTTACCCTGCAACAGCAGCAGGTTGATGATCTCCTTGATGGTGTCCACCGAATGCGGTTGCTGCGTGATGCCCAGCGCCCAGCAGAAAATGGTGGCCTTCGAATTTGCCAGCATGTCGGCGGCCATCTCAATCTCCGACCGTTCCAGGCCGGTGGCCTCCAGAGTGGCATCCCAATCCAGCTCGGCCCTCGCGTCAGCGTACTCCTGGAACCCGAGGGTGGAGGACTCCACGAACTCGCGGTCCACAATGGTCCCCGGCGCTTCGGCTTCCTTCTGCAGCAGCAGGTGGCCCAGCGCCTGAAGCAATGCCAGGTCACCGCCGACCTTGATCTGCAGGAACTCGTCCGAGGTCCGTTCGCCGTCGGCCAGCAGGCCCTTCGGCGTCTGTGGGTCCTTGAAACGCAGCAGCCCGGCCTCCGGCAGCGGGTTCACCGCCACCACCTTGCCGCCGTTCTTGCGACACTCGGCCAGCGAGCCCAGCATGCGCGGGTGGTTGGTGCCCGGGTTCTGCCCGACGACGAAGATCAGCTCCGCCTTTTCCAGATCCTCCAGGGACACGGTGCCCTTACCGATGCCGATCGTCGGGTTCAGCGCGCTACCCGAAGACTCGTGGCACATGTTCGAGCAGTCCGGCAGGTTGTTGGTACCCAGCGAGCGGGCGATCAACTGGTACATGAACGCTGTCTCGTTCGGCGTGCGGCCCGAGGTGTAGAAGGTGCACCGGTCCGGCGTCGTCGCGTGAACGTGCTCGGCGATCGTCGTGAACGCCTCGTTCCAGGTGATCGGCTGGTAGTGCGTCTCGCCCTCGCGGATGATCATCGGGTGCGTGATGCGCCCGGACTGACCCAACCAGTACTCGGTCTTCTGCTCCAGCTCCGCGATCGAGTACTGTGCCCACCATTCCGGGCTGGCTACACGCGTGGTGTTCTCCTCGGCCAGGGCCTTGGCGCCGTTCTCGCAGAACTCGATCTTCTTGCGGTCGCCGGTGATCGACTCGGGCCACGCACAGCCGGGGCAGTCGACGCCGTCGGGCTGATTGATCCGATACAGCGAACGGACGGTGCGGCTCACCCCACCCTGACGCACGGCACGCTGCAGGGCCACTTCCACGGCTTTCAGCCCGGCAGCGGCACCCTTCGGCTTCGAGACTTCCAGGGCGTTCTCGTCAATATCGTTGAATTCGACGATCCGTCCTCGTACATCAGACATGGTCGACCCCCTCAGGATCTCTCCGCGCCGTCTTCCGCACTCTCAGCGGTGCGTGACGCGCGTCATCTACCTCAGATTGCTCCGTATATCGAGGATACGGGATTGAGCTCACATTCTCGCCTAGAAGAACGCTCCGGCCTTGATCAGCACCTGGGTCAGTGCGTAGATCAGACCCACGATGACGACACCGGTCAGCGCGTACGCCACGATTTTGTAGATGCCGCCGGTCGAGTGGATCGGCTGCGCCCCACCGTTGCCGTTGGTTTCGTGCACCTTGGCGGCTTCGACCTCCTCCTCGGAGGCGAAGAACTTCTCCCTCACCGGGCGCATCAGCAGGTTCGCCACCAAACCGAGGGCGAGCAGGCCCACCATGATGTAGAGCGACAGGATGTAGACGTCGGCACCCTCGGCCCCGGCGGCCCGACGGTTCTCGATCACCATATTGACGATCAACGGCCCGGCCACGCCCGCTGCCGACCACGCGGTGAGCAGGCGTCCATGGATGGCGCCCACCTGATAGACGCCGAACATGTCCTTCAAGTAGGCCGGAATGGTGGCGAAACCGCCGCCGTAGAACGACAGGATCACCATGGTAGCGATCAGGAAGATGATCAGGCTCTGCGCACCGAACAGCGCGATCACCAGGTACATCACGATGCCCACACCCAGGTAGACGATGTAGATGTTCTGCCGGCCGATGAAGTCGGAAACGCTGGACCACAGGAAGCGCCCGGCCATGTTCGCAATGGACAGCAGGCCCACGAACCCGGCGGCGGTGGCGGCGTCGACGTCGGAGAAGAAACTCTGGATCATCGGAGCGGCGTTCTCGAGGATGCCGATACCCGCCGTCACGTTGGTGAACAGCACGATCCACAACAACCAGAACTGCGGGGTGCGGATCGACATCTTCGCCGAAACGTTTCCGGAGGTCTGCAACTTCTTCTTGACTGCCTTCGACGGGTCCCAGCCAGTCGGCTTCCAGTCCGGGTGCGGCAGGCGAATCACGATCGCGCCCAAGGTGATGGCGACGGCATAGACGATGGCCAGGGTCAGGAAGGTCGGCGTCAGACCCGCGATCAGCTGCTCGGGTTCACTACCGCCACCGTAGAACGCCATCAGCGAGTTCGACATGGGGCTGGCGAGCAGGGCGCCGCCACCAAAGCCCATGATGGCCAAGCCGGTGGCCAGACCGGGGCGGTCCGGGAACCACTTCATCAGGGTCGAGACCGGGGAGATGTAGCCGATGCCCAGGCCGATACCGCCGATCACGCCGTAGCCGAGGTACAGCAACCAGAGCTGGCCGGTGGAGATACCCAGGGTGGCCACGAAGAAGCCGACCACCCAGAACGCGCCCGCCACGACCATGGCCTTGCGGGGTCCGGCACGTTCCACCCAGGTGCCGCCCACCGCGGCGGAGATGCCCAGCATGGCGATCGCCACGGAGAACACCCAGCCGATGGCGACGTCGCCGGCGTCGAAATTACCCATCAGCGGGGTCTTGAACACGCTGAGCGCGTAGACCTGACCGATACAGAGGTGGATGGCGAGCGCCGCGGCCGGCATCAGCCAGCGGTTGAACGTCGGCGGCGCGATGATGGCTTCGCGATCGAGGATGCGCATGTGACTCTTTCGTGAGGTGTGAACGGTGCTGCTCTAAGGTGCGTCTGAACTGCGTGAATGCTCGAATCTCATGCCACATCGATCCCAGCTGAACGTCATCTGAAGGTGCTGACGGGAAAACACTACATCGTGTGACATAACTAACTCCACAGGCAGCGAAGTGTCCGAGGTGTCAATTTTCGCAGGTACGTCTGCAACGCCCCATTTGAAACGCATTCGCGGTGATACGCTTCGATTCGTGACAGAATTCCGTATCCGAGAAGTGGCGCGCCTGTTGGGTGTCAGTGACGACACCGTGCGGCGCTGGGTCAACGACGGCAAGCTCACCACGGGCACCGACGCCTCCGGGGTGCAGGTGGTGGACGGCCGCTCGCTGGCCGAACACGTCAAGCACCTGGCCACCGGAGGTGACGAGGATCCAGTGCGGCGCAGCGCGCGCAACACCTTCACCGGGATCGTCACGAAGGTCGACGTCGACGGCGTGATGGCGGTGGTGGAGATGCATTCCGGGCCGCACCGACTGGTGTCCATCATGACCCGCGAAGCGGTGGAGGAACTGGAGCTGGAGGTCGGATCCCGCGCCACCGCGCTGGTGAAGTCCACCCACGTCATCGTCGAAACCCCGCGCTGAGCGCCTCCGGATGTCGCACTCACGTCAGCGCTCACACCGAAGGACGGTCCATCATGACACTCCCACGCACCTGTCGCTCGTCGCGCTCTGCGCTGCTAGCCGGGCTACTCAGCGCCGGACTGCTACTCGCCGGATGCGGTGGGGATTCGGGCGCGGATTCTGGCTCAGGCGCGGGCGATGCGGGCGGTACCACGGACGCGGCGGCGTCGTCGGGCGGTTCGTCGTCGGGCAGCACTGATGGCGCTGAGGTGTCCGGCGAGCTGACGGTGTATGCCGCGGCCTCGCTGAAGGGCGCCTTCGACGAACTCACCGCCGCCTTCGCGGAAGCCCACCCCGACGTCACCTTCGCGCCCACGGTATACGATGGCTCCTCCACCCTGGTCACCCAACTCACCGGCGGCGCCCCGGCCGATGTGTTCGCCTCCGCCGATGAGCCCAACATGGACGACGCCGTGTCGGCCGAGCTGACCGCGGACGACCCGGTGCTGTTCGCCACCAACGAGCTGGTCATCGCCGTCGAGCAGGGCAACCCACTGGGCATCGAATCGCTGGAGGACCTGGCTGACGGGACGGACGGAGCTGACGCGCCGATCACCGTGATGTGTGCGGCCGAGGTGCCGTGCGGCAACGCTGCCCGGACGCTGCTGGAGGCGGCCGGAGTCGAGTTGACCCCAGCGTCGGAGGAGCAGAACGTGAGCGCCACGCTGTCGAAGGTGGTCAACGGGGAGGCCGACGCGGGGCTGGTGTATCGCACCGATGTGGCCACCACCGACGGCGAGGTGGAAGCGGGGACGATCGACGGCGCGGCCGAGAACCCGAACCGCTACCCGATCACCGTGCTCCAGGACGCTGACGCACCGGACGCCGCCCAGGCCTTCGTGGACTTCGTGCTCTCCGAGGAGGGCCAGCAGGTGCTGGAGGACTTCGGCTTCGGCGCACCGTGAGCGGGTCGGTGAGCAGTGTGGTGACCCGACGATCAACATGACGGCGACAGCGACGACAGGACGGTGAGTAGACGGTGACGGCGGTGCGCATTTCGCGGTGGCTGTGGATCCCGGCTGGGCTCGGGCTGATGTTCCTGCTCTTCCCGCTGATCGCCCTGCTGCTGCGCGTGGACTGGGTGCAGGTGCCTGCGGTGCTAGCCACCCCCACCGCGCTGAGGGCCCTCGGGCTCTCGCTCGCCACCGCGTCGATCGCGACGGTGTGCTGCGTGCTGATCGGGGTGCCGCTGGCCATACAGCTCTCCACCCTGCGCGGTTGGCCGGCGACCCTGGTGCGCGGGGTGGTGCTGATGCCGCTGGTGCTGCCGCCGCTGGTGGGCGGGCTCGCGCTGCTGATGCTGCTGGGCCGGGGCGGGCTGCTCGGCGACGTGCTGCTGTTGGCCGGGGTGCGGATCCCGTTCACCACCCTCGCGGTCGTGTTGGCTCAGGTGTTCGTGGCGTTGCCATTTCTGGTGATCTCGGTGGAGGGCGCGCTGCGCAGCGCCGACCCGGATTTCCGGCGCGTGGCCGAAGGGCTGGGGGCCCGGCCGGTCACGGTGCTGCGGCGGGTGACCCTGCCGCTACTGGCGCCGGCGCTGGTGTCGGGGACGGTGCTGAGCTTCACGAGGGCGCTGGGCGAGTTCGGGGCGACCGCGATGTTTGCGGGCAATGCGGAGGGGGTCACCCAGACCATCCCGCTGGCCATCTATACCGCGTTCAACGGGTCCGGCGTCGGCCAGGACACCGCGCTCACCCTGGCGCTGCTGCTCATCGCGATCTCCTTCGTGACCCTGGTGCTTCGGCTGCCGGACCGGGAAAGGCGCGGGACCGGGGCTGGTGCTGGGACTGGTGCCGGACGTCGAGTTTCAAACAAAAACGGCGCCGAATCGAGTGAACATGTCTGACAAGCGGCGTCCCGCTGCCGGTGGACGGAATTCGGGGTCAGGTGCGGGACTGACGGCGGACCTCGAGGTGCGGCGCGGCGAGTTCCGGCTGCGGGCCGCACTGACGGTGGCGCCCGGGGAGACCCTCGGCGTCGTCGGACCGAATGGCGCGGGGAAGACCACGCTGCTGGCGGCCGTAGCCGGGACGCTGGACGAGCGCGCTGGCACCACGCTCACCGGCTCCATCGCGGTGGGGGCGCGCGAGCTGACTGCGCTGCCCGCCTGGCGCCGTCGCGTGGGCTACGTGGAGCAGAAACCGCGGCTGTTCCCGCATCTCGACGCCGCCGACAACATCAGTTTCGGGCTCCGCGCCCACGGGATGCGACGCCGGCCGGCCCGCGCCCTGGCCGCCGAGTGGCTGGAGCGGGTGGGGCTGCCCGGGCGGGATCGGGCGCGCGCGTCGGAGCTGTCGGGGGGTCAGCAGCAGCGGGTTGCCCTGGCCCGCGCCCTGGCCCACACCCCGGAGGTGGTGCTACTCGACGAGGCATTCGCCGCACTCGACATGGACAGTGCGGCCGGGCTGCGCGAGCTGGTGCGCGACGAGCTGGCCCGGTTGCAGGTGCCGGCGCTGATGGTCACGCACGACGGCGACGACCTGGATGCGCTGGCGGATCGGGTGCTGGCCCTGGACCGCGGACAGGTGGTGGACCGGGCACCCGTAGCACCGGATCCCGGGCCGGCCGAGTCCGGGCGCGAGGTGCGGGGCACCGTCACCGCGGATGGCGGCGTCGTCGTCGCCCCTCACCACCGCAACACCCTGCCACCCGGAACCGAGGTGATCCTCCGCGTCGTCCGATAGGCGATTGCGGCCCGCAGGCTAGGGCGCCCGCAGGCCTGAGCTTGAACACGGGTGTTAGCCTGAAGTGTGCCCGAAATTCCCGCGAATGCACGCCGCCTGAACCTCAGCGTCGTCGACCAGCACCGGCGACCGCTGACCGATCTGCGCATCTCCGTGACCGATCGGTGCAACTTCCGCTGCGTGTACTGCATGCCCAAGGAGGTCTTCGGGCGCGACTATCAGTTCCTCGAGCGCGACGAGCTGCTCAGTTTCGAGGAGATCACCCGGCTGGTGCGCATCGGCATCCGACTGGGCGTGCGCAAAGTGCGCTTGACCGGCGGCGAGCCCCTGCTGCGCCGCGGGATCGAGACCCTCATCGCCCAGTTGGCCGAGCTGCGCACCCTCGACGGCGAGCCGCTGGACCTGGCCCTGACCACCAACGGATCCGCGCTGGCGGTCAAGGCGCAGGCGCTGAAAGAGGCCGGACTGACCCGGGTCACGGTGTCGCTCGATTCGCTGAACAACGAGAAGTTCATGGCGCTCAACGACGTCAAATTCCCGGTGGAACGGGTGCTGAAGGGCATCGCCGCCGCGGAGGAAGCCGGGCTGGGCCCCGTCAAGATCAACACGGTGGTGAAGCGCTCCGCCAACGATCACGAGCTGCTCCCGCTCGCCGAGCATTTCCGGGGCACGGGTCAGGTGCTGCGGTTTATCGAGTACATGGACGTGGGCACCTCGAACGGCTGGGTGCTCGATGAGGTGGTGCCCTCGGCCGAAATCGTGGAGCGGATCTCCGCAGTGCATCCGCTGGATCCGGTGCCGCCGCGGAACCCCGGCGAGACGGCGAAACGGTGGCGTTACCGTGACGGCGCGGGCGAGATCGGCGTGATTTCCTCGGTCACGCAACCGTTCTGCGGGGACTGCTCGCGGGCGCGAATTTCCGCGGAAGGCCAGCTGTTCACCTGCCTGTTCGCCTCGGAGGGGTTCGACGTGCGCGCCCTGCTGCGCAACGAACACGGGGAGTCCGGCGCGATTGACTCTACGGACGACGACGTCGCTGCTGCTCTGCAGGGTCGGTGGAAGGCGCGCACCGACCGCTACTCCGAGCACCGCACCGAGCTGAGCCCCACCCGCAAGCGGATCGAGATGTCCTACATCGGAGGCTGAGCCGGAACACAGCGGTCAGTCAGTGCCGCCGGCCCCGCATTCAGAGCCCGACCCACTCCGAGGTTCCGGCCTCGAAGTGCTGGCGCTTCCAGATCGGCACCTCGTGCTTGATCCGCTCCACCAGCTGTTCGATGGCGGCGAACGCCTCGCCCCGATGCGCCGACGCCGCGGCCGCGACCAAGGCGGCGTCGCCCACCGTCAGCGGGCCGATCCGGTGCCAGGCCGCCAGCCGCACCCCGGTGCGCTGCTGTTCCTCGGCCACAATGCGCTCCATGAACTGACCCACCTGCGGGTGTGCGCTGTAGTCGAGGGCGCGCACGGACTCCCCGCCGTCGTGATTGCGAATCACCCCGTGGAACAGCACCAGCGCGCCGCAATCGGGGGCCTCCACCGCCGCGCGCACGGCCGCTTCGTCAATGGGGTCCTCGCCCACGCGGGCCAGGGGTGCGGGTAGATCAGACATGTGCTTCTCCTCGGTGGTGTTCACTGGTCTCGTTACTCTTCACGAGCTCCGGGGCGGCGGTGGTCAGCGCGCGGATTCCGCCACGCAGGTATCGCACCCGGTCGAATCCGGCCTCGCGTAAGATCCGTGCCGCCCGGATCGAGCGCGGATCGCGTTCACAGTGCACGACGACGTCGGGGCCGGTGCCGTCGGCCACCAGATCCGCGAGCGCGGGCAGGCCTCGCACCGCGTCCGTTCCCTGGTCCGCCGCGGCGTCGAGCGCATCCAGCGGGAGCAGTCGGGCGCCGGGGATGCTGCGCTGAGCATGTTCTTCGGCGGTGCGGACGTCAATCAGCACGGGACGCGCTGGGTCAGGTCCGCCGTCGTCGCTTCCGCCAGCACCACCGGAGAATCCACCAGAGTACTCGCCGGCAAACGCCCCGGCGTCCACCCCCTCGGGCGCCGTCGCGCCGCCAGCGCAGAACAGCTCATAGTCGATCAGCTCGGTCACCGCCACCGCCTCCGGGTCCCGTCGATACGTGATCTCACGGGTGCTGGCGGCGAGCGCGTCGTACACCAGCACCCGCCCCAACAGCGGCTCGCCGACCCCGGTCACCAGTTTCATCACCTCGGTGGCCAGCAGCGATCCGATGGTGCCGCACAACCCCGGCAGCACCCCGCCCTCGCCGCAACTCAGGACGTCCTCGGGTGCGGGCGGCACCGGGAACAGGTCGCGGAATCCGGGGCCGTGTGCGTGCCAGGCCACCGACACCTGCCCGTGGAACTGCAGAATCGAGCCCCACACCAGCGGGATGCCGGTGAGCTGCGCGGCGTCATTGCTCAGGTAGCGGGTGGCGAAATTATCGCTGCCGTCCACCACCAGGTCATAGTCGGCAAACACGTCCAGGGCGTTCACCGAGGTCAGCCGCTCCCGGTGCTTCACGATCGTCACGCCGGGGTCGAGCCGCGCGGCCGTCTCCGCCATCGAATCCACCTTCGCGCGCCCCACGTCGTCGGTGTCGTGGGCGATCTGCCGGTGCAGGTTCGACAGCTCCACGACGTCGTCGTCCACCACGCCGATGGTCCCGATCCCGGCGCCCACCAGGTAGGGGACACTAGCTGACCCCAGGCCGCCCGCCCCGATCACCAACACGCGGGCGGCGGCCAGACGGCGCTGCGCTTCCTCACCAAAACCGGGCAGGCGGATCTGCCGGGCGGCGCGATCCCGCTGTTCCGCGCTGAGAGCGGGCACCGGGTCCACGAGGGCGGGCAAGCGGGCGGGTGCGCCGGTGGTGATGTCGGTGGAGATGTCTGACATGCGGCCATTCTACGGGCGGGCTAGCATGTGACTATGGCACCCCGCACCGCTGAGACTCCCCCGACCGCACCGGCGAGGACCGCGCTCACCGTGCGCTATTTCGCCGCCGCCGCCGACGCTGCAGGTACGACGCAGGAGCGCCTGGAGCTGGGCGAGCCCACCCTGGCCGCGCTGCGCGCCGAGCTCACCGAGCGGTATGGCGATCCCATGGCGAAGGTGTTGCGCAGCGGATCGTTCCTGGTGGACGGCGTGGTGCGGCGTGATCGGGGCGCGCTGACCGGCGCCGATCGGGGTGACGCCGACGCCGCTGACGAGACCTCCGGGACGCCGCTGACCGTAGACGTGTTGCCCCCGTTCGCCGGCGGATGAGCACGGTGACTGAACTCCGCACCGTCGAGGACCACCTTGCCGAGGTCACCGCGCTGCTCGCGCCCGTCGTGACACGGTTGCACGCAGCCGAACCCGAGCTGATCCCGCTCGACGCCGCCGCCGGGCGAGTCTGCGCGCGCAGCATCACCGCACCCGCCGATCTGCCGCCCTTCGACAACTCGCAGATGGACGGGTACGCCGTGCGGGTTGCGGATCTGACGAGCCTTTTCCCATCACTGAACGCTCCCAGCCTTCCACTCGGCCTGGCCACCGCCGCCGGCGACCCCCCGGCTACGCATATTCCGGGCACCGCCTCCCCGGTGATGACCGGCGCGCCCATCCCGGCCGGGGCCGACGCGGTGGTCCCCGTGGAAGCCACGACGACGGGCCGGTTTCCCGCGCTGACCCGGCACACCCAGGCGCCGCCATCGCCCGAAGGCACGGAAGGCACCGGCGCCGCACCCGAACCCGCCCATACCGCCCAGATCGGCATCACCAAGACCCCGGAGCCGGGCGCCTTCATCCGACGCCGCGGCACCGATATCCGCGCAGGTCAGGTGCTCTTCGACGCCGGTACCCGCCTGTCCCCCGCGCACCTCGGCGCGCTGGCCGCCTCCGGAATCACCACCGTCCCGGTCCGTCCGCGGATGCGCATCCTGGTGTGCACCACCGGCGACGAGCTCGCCCCCGATACCCCGGACATCACCGCACTCGCTCCCGGGCGCATCCACGATGCCAACGGACCCATGCTCGTGCACCTGCTGCGCGACGCCGGCGCGGAGGTCACCCTCGCCCGCTGCCCCGACGACCCCGCGGCCCTGCTCGCCCTGGTCATCGAGCACACCGCACCCGATCTCGTCGTCACCTCCGGCGGCATCAGCGCCGGCGCTTTCGAGGTCGTCCGCGACACCTTCCAACCGCTCGGCGCCCGTTTCGCCTCCATCGCCCTGCAACCCGGCGGCCCCCAGGGACTCGGCGCGCTCCAGCTTCCCCACCACACCGGCGCACCCGGCGCCAGTACCCTGCCCGCCCTGTGCTTCCCCGGCAACCCGGTCTCCACCCTGCTCTCCGCCCTGCTCTTCCTCGTCCCCACCCTGCGCGAACTCGCTGGCCGCCCCGCCCGCCGCACCACCGTCCAACGCCCACTCGCCACCGACGTCGACTCCCCGGAACACCAGCTGCAGCTGCGCCGCGCCGTCCTCGAAACCGACGGCACCGTCACCTGCCTCCCCCCGGGTTCGCACCTGCTGCACAACCTCGCCACCGCCGACCTCATCGCCGAGATCCCGCTCGGCGTCAGCCACCTGCCCGCCGGAACCCCCGTGACCACCTGGAGCCTCCATGACTGAACCCGCTGACACCCCCATCCAGCCAGATCAGCCCGCACGACTCACCCACCTCCGCACCGATGGCAGCGCCCACATGGTCGACGTCACCCACAAGCCCGTCACCCAGCGCACGGCCCGCGCCCAAGCCGTCCTCACCACCACGCCCGAGGTCGTCGCGCTCATCGGCTCCGGCGACCTCCCCAAGGGCGAGGCCCTCGGCACCGCCCGTATCGCCGGCATCATGGCCGCCAAGCGCACTTCCGACCTCATCCCCCTGTGCCACCCGCTGCCGCTGAGCAAACTCGCCATCGACTTCGACACCGACCCTGAAAACATCCACGACGACGCCGATTCCGGCACCGCCAGCGTCCGCATCCTCGCTACCGTCACCACCAAGGGCCCCACCGGCGTCGAAATGGAAGCCCTCACCGCCGCCTCGGTCGCCGCGCTCACCCTCTACGACATGATCAAAGCCGTGGATAAACACGCCGTCATCACCGACACCCGCGTGCTCGCCAAATCCGGCGGCAAATCCGGCGACTGGTCGGTCGAATGACCCACGACGACGCCCCCGGCACTCCGCAGAGTGAGCCAGGTCAACCACGAGCGGCCGTCATCGTCGCCTCCACCCGCGCGGCCGCCGGCACCGCCGAGGACGCCACTGGTCCGGTCATCCGCGCCTGGCTGCACGAGCGCGGATTCCGCACCGTCCCGGACCAGCCCACGGTGGTTCCCGACGGCGCACCCGTGGGCCAGGCCCTCCGACAGGCACTCGACGACGGCGCCCGGGTCGTCATCACCACCGGGGGCACCGGAGTCTCCCCCACTGATCAGACCCCGGAGCAGGTCACTCCGCTGCTGGACGTCACCCTCCCCGGGATCATCGAGCAGATCCGGGCCCGCGGCACCGCGACCACCCCGATGGCCGCGCTCACCCGAGGCGTCGCCGGATTCGTTGGCAGCACCTTCGTGATCACCCTGCCCGGCTCACCGTCCGGGGTCCGCGACGGCCTTGCCGTCCTCGACCCGCTGCTGCCCCACCTGCTCGCCCAGCGCGCCGGCGGGGATCACTGAGCGGATCCGAGCTCCGGGCTGAGTTCGGCGGCTTCAACAGCCAGGGCGGCGCGCACGGCTTCCACCGCGGGGTGGGCACTGTGCGAGGCCCGGGCCGCGGTGAAAGTGGTGCGGCGCGGCTCCCCGTCCAGCTCGATCAGCCGCACGCGACCGGCCACCCCCTGGTGCAGCAGCCCCGGCAGCAGGGACACCGCATTCCCGGTCTCGATGAACCGGATGTGGGTGCGCAGATCCGCCGTTTCATAGCGGACATCGGGCTCAAATCCGGCCAGCCGGCACGCCTGTTCCGCCCAATGCCGGGTGGCCGCCCCCTGCGGCTCCATCACCCACGGCAGCTCACGCAGATCCTCCAGCCGCTCGGCGTCGTCGAACGCAGCATCCCCCACCCCGCGCGGGGGCACCGCCAACCGGATCGGGTCGCTGAGCAGCAGCTGCCGCTCCAACCCCGGAAAATGCTCAGTGGAATGCCCCGGGTACTGCTCGGCGACGACGACGTCGAACCCGCGCCCCCACGTTTCCTGCAGCGCCTCCCCCGGTTCGTAGTGCACCGCTTCCACCCGCAGCTCCGGATGATCGCGCCGCAACCGCCGCAGCGCACCCGGCATCAGGGCGATCATCGCCGTCTGGAACGCCGCCACGCGCAGGGTGCCACCCACCACATCCCGGGCCCGATGCAGGGCCGATTCGGCGCGCTCCAGCCCGGCCAGCAGCTGCTCGGTCTCGCCCACCAGCGCCTCGCCCGCCGCCGTCAGGGTAAGGGTGCGTCCGGTGCGCCGCATCAGCGGCACCCCGGCCTCCTTCTCCAGCACCGCCAGCTGCTGCGACACCGCCGAGGGGCTGTAGCTCAGCGCCTTCGCCACCGCCGCCACGGTGCCGCGATGGTGCAGCTCCCACAGCAGGCGCAGGCGTTTCAGGTCCAGCATGGCGGCTCCTCGGCTCGGCGTCCGTCGTCGTAGATCATCCGGTTTTTCTTCATGATACTCACCACAAACAATTGCTTTACTTCATGGTGGATGGCGCCCACACTGGCTGAAGTAGTGATCCACCGCACAGGCACCACCAGAGACGGAGACCCGCCACAGTGAACACCCCCGCATCACCCGACGTTCGCCCCCAGGACCTGGCCGCCGACGCCATCGCCCTGGTGCACCGCTGGCTGGCCGAGGCCGAAGAGTACCCCGCGGACCCCTCGGCCGAGCGGTTGGCCGGAGTGCTCAGCGACCCGAACGGACTGGACTTCACGGTCGGCTTCGTCGACGGCGTGGTGCGCCCCGAAGACCACCGGGCCGCGGCCAAGAAACTGCAGGAGATTGTCCCGCTGACCCCCAGCTTCCTGCCGGCCCCGATGCGCGGCGCCATCAGCCTCGGCGGCACCCTGGCCTCCACCCTGCCCGGCGTCGTGGTCCCCACCGCCCGTCGCGTGCTACGCCAGATGGTCAGCCACCTCATCATCGACGCCTCCGACAAGAAACTCGGTCCCGCCATCGCGAAGCTGCGCAGCGACGACGTCCGGCTCAACATCAACCTGCTCGGCGAGTACATCCTGGGTGAGGACGAAGCCGCCCGCCGGCTCGAGGGCACCCACCGGCTGCTCGCGCGCGACGACGTCGACTACGTCTCCATCAAGGTGTCTTCCACGGTGGCCCCGCACAACCACTGGAGCTTTGATCAGGCGGTGGACCACATCGAGGAGCACCTGGTGCCGCTGTACGCCCGCGCCGCGGAAGCCTCCCCGCACAAGTTCATCAACCTGGACATGGAGGAATACAAGGACCTTGACCTCACCGTCGCGGTGTTTAAGCGGATTCTGGAGCGCCCTGAATTCCTGCACCTGCAGGCCGGCATCGTGCTGCAGACCTACCTGCCTGACGCCCTGGGCGTGATGATGGACCTCCAAGCATGGTCGGCGGCGCGCGTGGCCCGGGGTGGCGCGCCGATCAAGGTGCGCGTGGTGAAGGGCGCGAATCTGCCGATGGAGCAGGTCGACGCCGCCCTGCACGGCTGGCCGGTGGCGACCTGGGGCTCCAAGCAGGATTCCGACACCAACTACAAGGCGGTGCTCGATTACGCGCTCACCCCGCAGCGCACGCAGAATGTGCGGGTGGGTGTGGCCGGACACAACCTCTTCGACGTCGCGCTGGCGTGGTTGCTCGCCCAGGCGCGCGGCGCCACCGAGGGCATCGAGTTCGAGATGCTGCTGGGCATGGCCACCGGTCAAGCCGAAGCCGTGAAGAAGGACGTCGGCTCGCTGCTGCTCTACACCCCGGTGGTGCACCCGCAGGAGTTCGACGTCGCCATCGCGTATCTGATCCGGCGGTTGGAGGAGGGCGCGAGCCAGGAGAACTTCATGTCGGCGCTGTTCCAGCTCACCGACACCCCCGAGCTGTTCGAGCGTGAGAAGCAGCGCTTCCTGGATTCGCTGGCCAAGCTGGAGACCATCACCGGCGACGGCACCGTGGAGTCCTACCGGGTGCCGGCCCCGGCCCGAGGCCAAGATCGACGCACCACCACCGCCGGTGCGGCCCAGCTGAGCGACGACGACGTCGAGGCCCGCGTGCAGCAGCGGGTGGAAGCCGGCCGGGCCGGGGAGTTCGAGAACACCCCCGACACCGACCCGGATCTGCCCGGCAACCGCGCCTGGGGTGCTGACATTGCAGCGCGCATGGTCGGCTCCACCCTGGGCACCGAGCTGGTGGAATCCTCCCGGGTGCCGGATGAGGCCGGGCTGAACGAGATCGTCGAGCGCGGTGTCGCCGCCGCCGACTCCTGGCAGTCGCTGAGCGCCGATGAGCGTGCGGAAATCCTCTACCGCGCCGGCGAGCGCCTGGAAGCCCGCCGTGCGGACCTGCTCGAGGTGATGGGCTCCGAATGCGGCAAAACCCTGGACCAGGGCGATCCGGAAGTCTCCGAGGCGATCGATTTTGCGAACTACTACGCCATGCTCGGCCAACAGCTGAGTCAGGTCGAGGGGGCCGAATATCGTCCGTCGCGGCTGGTCGCGGTGATCCCGCCGTGGAACTTCCCGGTGGCCATTCCGGCCGGGGGCGTGCTCTCCGCGCTGGCCGCCGGGTCCGCCGTCGTCATCAAGCCCGCTGCCGCCTCGGCCCGCTCCGCCGCCGTCATGGTGGAAGCGCTGTGGGACGCCGGGGTGCCGCGCGAGGTGCTGCAGTTCGTGCAGTTCGACGAGCGAGCCCTGGGCAGCGCCCTGATCGCCGATGAACGCGTGGACCGGATCATCCTTACCGGGTCCTACGACACCGCCGCGACGTTCCGCGAGTTCCGGCCCGACGCCCCGATTCTGGCCGAAACCTCCGGGAAGAACGCCATCATCGTCACCCCCAACGCCGACCTGGACTTGGCCGCCCGCGACGTGGTGCAGTCTGCGTTCGGGCACGCCGGGCAGAAATGCTCCGCCGCCTCCCTGGTGATCCTGGTCGGCTCGGTGGCCACCTCGGAGCGGTTCCGCCGCCAGCTCATCGACGGCGTGCGCTCCCTCACCGTGGGCACCCCCGACGACCTCGAGACCCAGATGGGCCCCGTCATTAACGCGCCGTCGGGCAAGCTGCTGCGCGGGCTTACCACCCTGGGCGAGGGCGAGACGTGGGTGCTGAAGCCCGAACCGGTACCGTCCGATCACCCGCTGGCGCGCGACCGCCACGGCGAGATCACGCAGTGGACGCCGGGGCTGCGCTCCGGGGTGCGCCGCGGCTCCGAGTACCACCTCACCGAGTACTTCGGCCCGATTCTGGGTGTGATGACCGCGGACACCCTCGAGGAAGCCATCGAGATGGTCAACGAGATCGACTACGGCCTGACCTCCGGGCTGCACTCCCTGGACCGCGATGAGCTGGCCACCTGGCTGGACACCGTACAGGCCGGCAACCTGTACGTGAACCGCGGGATCACCGGGGCGATCGTGCGTCGGCAGTCGTTCGGGGGCTGGAAGCGCTCCGCTATCGGTCCTGGCACCAAAGCCGGCGGCCCGAACTATCTGCACGGCCTCGGCACCTGGACCGACGCTCCGGTGAACGAAGCTCCCGCAGGCTCGGATTCCACCCCGGAGGTGCGTCCCGCGGTGGCTGGCCTGCTGCGCGCCGTCGAGCAGACGCCAGAGATCGACGACGACGACGCCGCGTGGCTGCGCTCGGCACTGGCCACCGACGCCCGCGCCTGGGCCGAGGAGTTCGGGGTGGCCCGTGACGCCTCCCAGCTGGTGTTCGAGCGCAACCTGTTGCGCTACCGCCCGGTCCCCGTTGTCGTGCGCCTGGCCGCCGATGCGGCGCTGCACCACAGCGTCCGGGTGATCGCCGCCGGGCTCGCCGCGGAGTCCGCCCCCACCGTGAGTACCGCCGTCGAGCTCCCCGCGGCCCTCACTGCCGCCCTCGCGCACGCCGGGGTCACGGTCACCGTGGAAGACGACGCCGCGTGGACCGCGCACCTGCAGCGCCTGGCTGAGCGCAGCGGACCCGAGGCCGGCGCCCGCATCCGGCTGGTCACCGGGGCCACTCCGGCATCGGGAGCGTCCAGCACCTCCCGCGCCGAAGAAACCGCCCGCATCGTCTCCGCCACCGGCGGCAAGCCCGACATCGCGGTCTACTCCGGCGACGTCGTCTCCGCGGGCCGGGTCGAGATGCTGCCGCACCTGCGGGAACAAGCGGTCTCCATCACCGCGCACCGGTTCGGCACCCTGCACCGCCTGTCGGAAGGGCTGATCTGATCATGCGCCGTTCTGACCGTGCGCCGTCGCAAGTCGCTACCCTATTCGTACTGGATCTCATCACCACTCACCATCCATCTGCGCACCCACCGGTGACGCGGAACTACTGAAGAGAGAACCACCATGTCCGACCAACTCTGGCTCTACATCGCGCTCGGCGCGTATTTCGCCGCCATGATCCTCCTCGGCTACCTCGCCTACCGCCGCACCACCGGCCACGAGGGCTACATGCTCGGCAACCGCGGCCTGCCCCCGGCGGTCGCCGCACTCAGCGCCGGCGCCTCCGACATGTCCGGATGGCTCATCATGGGCCTGCCCGGCGCCATCTACCTTGCCGGTCTCATCGAGGCCTGGATCGCCATCGGCCTGACCCTGGGTGCCTACATCAACTGGCTCGTCGTCGCACCGCGTCTGCGCGCCTACACCGAGGTCTCCCGGAACTCGATCACCATTCCGAGCTTCTTCGAGAACCGGCTGCGCGACCGTTCCCGGTCGTTGCGCATCGTCTCCAGCATCATCATCCTGGTGTTCTTCACCCTCTACGTGTCCTCCGGCATGGTCGCCGGCGGCGTGTTCTTTGAATCCGCATTCGGTGGGGACTACGTGTGGGGCATGCTCCTGGTGACGGCGGTGACCCTGGCCTACACCCTGTTCGGTGGGTTCCTCGGCGCCTCGCTCACCGACGTCGTGCAGGGACTGATGATGGTCGTCGCCCTGATCGTCGTCCCCGTGGCCGCGGTCATCGCGGTGGGCGGCCCCGGCGAGGCCTACACCCTGATCTCCAGCCTGGAACCGGCCCACTTCGACTTCTTCGGCGGCACCGGGCTCACCTCGGTCACCCTCATCGGCGTGCTCTCCGGACTCGCCTGGGGCCTGGGCTACCTCGGGCAGCCGCACGTGATCGTCCGCTTCATGGCGCTGCGTCACCCCCGCGAGGCCAAGTCCGCCCGCCGCATCGGCATCACCTGGCAGATCGTCTCGCTCTCCGGGGCCGTCATCGCCGGCCTGGTGGGTGTGGCCTACGTGGCGCAGAACAACATCGATCTGGGCGACCCGGAAACCGTGGTGCTGCTGATGTCGCAGGCGCTGCTGCACCCGCTGGTCGCCGGGTTCGTGCTCGCTGCCGTGCTGGCCGCCGTCATGAGTACCTTCTCTTCGCAGCTGATCGTCTGCTCCTCGGCCCTGGTGGAGGATGTCCTCAAGGTGGTGCGGAAGAACCCGCCGGCCGAGCGGACCCTGGTCACCCTGGGCCGGGTGTGCGTGCTGGTGGTGGCGCTGATCGCCGCCGTGCTCGCCCTGAACCCACAGGACTCGATCCTCGGACTGGTCAGCTTCGCTTGGGCCGGCTTCGGTGCCGCCTTCGGCCCCGTGGTGTTGCTGAGCCTGTTCTGGCGCAAGCTCACCCACTGGGGCGCGCTGGCCGCCATGGTGGTGGGCACGGTCACCGTGTTCACCTGGAGCGAGGCCGAGGGCGGAATCTTCGATCTCTACGAGTTGCTGCCCGGCTTCCTCTTCGCGGTGATCACCGCCGTCGTCGTCTCCCTCATCACCTACACCCGTAATGAGGACATCGAGGCGGAATTCGACGCCGCAGTGGCGCTGGTGCGTGACGAAACGGCGCCCGAGCGTGCCGGAGTCTGAGCCCCAGGTTCGGCTTTCCACACACGACGTCGCCCGCGTCCACCGACACACCCTGGCTGTCGTCATCCTCAGCCAGGTGCTCGGTGGCGCCGGGCTGGCGGCGGGCATCTCCGTGGGCGCGCTGTTGGCCGCGGAGATGCTCGGCTCCGACGCCCTCTCCGGGCTCCCCACCGGGCTGTTCACCCTCGGCTCCGCCCTGGCTGCCTTTCTGGTGGGACGCTCCACCCAGCGGGTCGGACGGCGCCTGGGCCTGGGGTTCGGGTTCCTGGCCGGCGGGACCGGAGGCCTCGGCGTCGTGCTGGCCGCCGCCCTCGACAGCCTCCCGTTACTGTTCGTCTCCCTGTTCGTGTACGGAGCCGGCACCGCCACCAACCTGCAAGCCCGGTACGCCGGGGCCGATCTGGCTCCGGCGCACCGGCGCGGATTCGGCACCTCCATGGCCATGGTGGCCACTACCCTGGGCGCGGTGGTCGGGCCGAATCTCATCGATCCGCTCGGCCACCTCGCCCACGCGCTCGGCGTGCCCGCCCTGGCCGGGCCCTTCCTGCTCGCGGCCGCGGCCTACGGTGCGGCCGGTGTGGTGCTGCTGGTGCTGCTGCGTCCAGACCCGTACCTGCTGGGCCGGCGCCTGGCCGACGAGGAAGCAGCGCAATCCCCCGCCCCGGATCCTGATGCCCCGGCCCCCGCCGTCGGGATCGGAGCGTACGCGGGCGCCACCGTGATGGTGCTGTGCCAGCTGGTGATGGTCGCGATCATGACGATGACGCCGATCCACATGCGGGCCCACCACCACGAACTCGCCGCCGTCGGGCTGGTGATCGGACTGCACATCGGGGCCATGTGGCTGCCCTCGCTGGTCACCGGGATCCTGGTCGACCAGCTCGGCCGCGCCCCCATGGCCGTCGCCGCCGGGGTCACCCTGCTGCTGTCCGGCATCGTGGCCGCCACCGCTCCCGGTGACTCGCTCGGCCTGCTCATCCTGGCCCTGGTGCTGCTGGGGCTCGGCTGGAACCTCGGCCTCGTCTCGGGCACCGCGCTCGTCGTGGACGCCACCGTGCCGGAAAACCGCCCGCGCACCCAGGGCTCCATCGACGTGCTGGTCGCCTTAGCCGGCGCAGGAGGCGGAATGATGTCGGGGATGGTCATGTCCGCGACCAGCTTCCAGTTGCTCTCCCTCGGCGGCGGCGCACTCGCCCTGCTGCTCATCCCGGTGCTGCTCTGGTCTCAGCGCCGCAACCGCGCAAGGTGAGCTCGCATGCCTTCAGAGCCGATCGCCTGCGTCGAATCTGCATCAGGCTCGACGCACGAAGCCGCCACCAGGCACAGTTCCACAACGCAACGCACTGTCAGCGCTTGTCGCACTTGACCACTACCCTCGCGACGTCATAGAACGTGGGCGATGCGATGCGCGGCCGAACATAGCCTGTCATATGCAACCGACAACGTCGGGTTCGCCGCTGTGCCGCGAGAGACGAATGGCCCCCGACCTGAGGATCAAAGATCCAGGTCGGAGGCCATTTCAGATGGTGCGCGAGGGGGGACTTGAACCCCCACGTCCGTAAGGACACTGGCACCTGAAGCCAGCGCGTCTGCCAATTCCGCCACTCGCGCGCGGTCCGTTCACACAGGTTCGATCCGTGATGCAGACATGCGGATCGTGCTGAACAGCGAGATCTATCCTAACCAGAGGAAGCCTGATTCGTCTAATCGACGTTGCACCTGGGGCTCCCCGCTGCGCGAAACCGGCAAAATGGGCAGAAACCCGCCTTCTGTGCCGTCTCAGAGTCTTGTCATCCGCGTCTAGTACGCTTGCCCAGGCTCCCCCAACCTGCGGGAATCACACCTTGCACACTAGTATCGTGAAAGAAACTGCGGAAAGGAGTGCCCCGGTGGGACTTCTGGATAACCTGGAACGCGGCCTCGAGCGGGCTGTGCGATCAGCGTTCTCCGCCGGTGGCTCGCGATCAGTCAAGCCGGTGGAGATCGCCAATGCGTTGCGCCTGGCGATGGACAACGACTCGATCGTCGTCTCCGAGGGCCGCACGCTCGCGCCCAACGTCTTCACGATCTCGTTCAGCACAGACAACTTCGAGCAGATCCGGCACTGGGGCACCGCCCTGGCCGAAGAGCTCTGCGACGACGCGATCCGCCACGCCAACGAGCAGGGCTACACCCTCTCCGGTGGGGTGCGCGTCACCTTCATCGAAGACGAATCCGTGCGCTCGGGCAAAATCAAGGTCGAGACGACGACGGAGCGCGATGAGGCGCCCGTCCCCTCCTCAGCACCGGCTCCCGCTGCCCCGGCTCAGCCCGCGCCCGCCCCGGCTCCCGCACCCAGCCAGCCGGCCACCCGGCTGAAGCCCGTGCTCGACGTCGCCGGCACCAAGTACGCGTTGAACGCAGACTCCGTGGTGCTCGGCCGCGCAACGGACGCCGACATCACTCTGAATGACCCCGGCGTTTCCCGCCGCCACCTGGAGGTCACCACCCGTGGAAGCACCATCACTGCCGTGGATTTGGGCTCCACCAACGGGTTCTTCGTCAATGGCCGCAAGGTCCAGGGCTCAGCAACGTTGCGCCACGGCGATTTGATCACGGTCGGCCGACAGCGCATTATCTTCCGTATGCTTCCTGATCGCACCGGAGGTGACCGTTGAGCGAGCTCGCCGTTGCCGCACTTCGCATCGGCCTGCTGGCCGTCATCTGGGTTCTCATCATCGCCGTCGTCGCCTCCCAGGGCCGCGACCTGATGGTGGGCCGCCGCAATAAGCTCGGCGGCTCCAAGAAAGCTCAGCGCGCCGCCGCCCGCGCGGAAGAAGCCGAGGCAGCACCCGTCCCGACCGCTACCGAGAGCGCACCGAACACCGGCCAGACCCAGCAGCGCACGCTGGCCTCCCAACTCGTCGTCACCGAGGGTCCGCTCCAGGGCACCGTCATCGACCTGCACGGCGCCCCGCTCATGCTGGGCCGCGCCGCGGAGGCCGACCTGATTCTCGACGACGACTACGTGTCCGGCCGCCACGCCCGTCTGTTCCCGCAGGGGTCCCGCTGGTTCCTCGAGGACCTCGGATCCACCAACGGAACCTACGTCAACGGCGCCCAGCTCGCCCGCACCGTCGCCGTCGAACCCGGCACCCCCATCCGCATCGGCAAAACTGTGCTGCAACTGAGAGCCTGACCCGATGCCCCTGGTCCTCCACTACGCCGCCCGCTCCGATGTGGGCCGAGTCCGCTCGAAGAACGACGACTCGGCCTATGTGGGGCGCCACCTTGCTGTGGTCGCCGACGGGATGGGCGGACACGTAGGTGGCGACGTCGCCTCGGCCTCCACCGTGCTCGACCTGGCACCCTTGGACCACACCCATCACGCGGACCCGTCCACCGTGTTGGCCGATGAGATTCAGAACGCGAACCTGATTCTCAACGACCTGGTCAACACCAACCCCAAGCTGGCTGGCATGGGCACCACCTGCACCGCGCTGTTGCTCGAGGGCTCCACCCTGCACCTGGCCCACATCGGCGATTCCCGCGCCTACCGGCTCAAGGACGGCGAATTCTCCCAGATCTCGCGCGACCACACCTTCGTACAGCGCCTCATCGACGAAGGCCGGCTCGACCCCTCCGAGGCCGAAACCCACCCGCACAAGAACGTGCTGATGCGGGTGCTCGGCGACGTCGACGCTTCCCCCGAACTCGACCTGGCTGTTTATGACGCCGCCGTCGGTGAACGCTGGCTGCTGTGCTCAGACGGTCTCAACGCCGTGGTTCCCGATCAGGTGATTGAACAGAAACTGCGCCATGGCACCGATCTGAACGCGATCGTGCACGAACTCGTGGACCTCACCCTGGCCGGGGGCGCCCCCGACAACGTCACCATTGTGGTGTTTGAGGTCGCCGAATCAGCCGACGACGACGCCTCCGGCGACGCCGGCCAGATCTCCGAGAATGCCCGCGCCGCCGCCAGCGCGAGCACCACCGGCACCGGCGAAGAAACCGTCTCCGCCGCCCTGCTGCGCGAAGACCTGGAATCCCGGCCCCACGAACTGGTGGGTGCGGCCCGACTGGCCACCAACACCGACCAAATCCCGATTGTCACCCGCGCCTCCACCCAGAAGCGGGCCGCCACCTTGCTCCACGGCAACGACGACGAACTGAACGAGGGTGCGCTCACCGCCTCCGCCGCGGCTTCCTCCACGACATGGGGAAGTCCATCCCCTGCTTCCAGCCCGGGCGCCACCCAGCCGGGCACCGACGTGCGCCAAGCCGACCACGATCCGCGCCCCAAACCCTGGCGCTCCTGGCCACTGATCACGCTGGCCGCCGTGCTCGCCCTGTTCTTCGCCGGCGCCGTCGTCGCCTCCTACGTGTGGACCCAGTCCCAGTTCTACGTCGGAGCCGAAGGTGACAACGTGGCCATCTACCGCGGCGTCTCCCAGGATCTCGGACCCATCCGGCTCTCCGGCGTCGAAGAATCCACCGACATCGCCCTGGATCGGCTCCCCGCCTACTCCCGGCAGCGCGTCGAATCCGGGCTACCCGCCCAGGACGAGCAGCACGCCCGCGATATTGTGGCCGATCTGCGCGACAATCTGACCCCGGAGGCCCCGCCGGTCGCCACCCCAGAGCCCAGCGAATCCGGTTCCGCCAGCGCCGATCCTTCGGAATCCAGCCCCTCCGCCTCACCCACGGAATCCGAGGCGAGCCCCTCACCCAGCGAGACCGATCTGCCCTCACCGATCCCCTCGGTGCCCGGGTCCTCGGCCCAAGTATCCATCGGTGGCGCCGCCGCCGGAGCGATGGGAGGTAACCGCTGATGACCGATGTGATCTCACCGTCCCGTCCGCGCCGCACCACCGAGCTGATGCTGCTCATCATCGCGCTGGGCATCTCCACGGGCGCCAACTACCTGGCCCTGGTCGGCATGGACCTGCCCGCCGACGCCGCCTTCTGGATCCAGTCCAGCGCCCTGGCCATCCTCGCGTTCACCTTCCACATTTTCCTGCGGGTCCGCGCCAAGTACGCCGACCCCTACATCCTGCCGATCGTCGTCACACTCAACGGCATCGGCATCGCGATGATCCACCGTCTCGACGTCGCCAATGGCACCGATGCAGCGTCGTCACAGCTGCTGTGGACCGCCCTGGCCATGATCATGGCCATCGCCCTGCTCTGGTTCCTGCGCGATCACCGGATCCTGCGCAAGTGGACTTACCTGTTCCTCGCCGCCTCAGCCCTGTTGCTTCTGCTGCCGCTCATTCCCGGTCTCGGCATGGAGATCAACGGCGCCCGGATCTGGATCAACGTCGGCATCGGCTCCTTCCAGCCCGGGGAAATCGCCAAGATCACCCTGGCCATCTTCTTCGCCGGATACCTCTCCGCCAACCGCGACCTGATCCTGCTGGCGGGTCAGAAGATCGGCCCGATGACCTTCCCGCGGTTCCGCGATATGGCACCACTGGTGATCGCCTGGGCGGTGTCCATGGGCGTGCTCGTGTTCCAGCGCGACCTGGGATCCGCCATCCTCTACTTCTCGCTGTTCATGGCGATGATTTACCTGGCCACCTCACGGGTGTCGTGGATTGTGCTCGGCGGGGCGCTGGCCCTGGCTGGCGCGGTGGCGGCCGTACAGATCTTCCCGCACGTTTCCGGACGTTTCGACGCCTGGCTCAACGCCTTCGCCCCCGAGAATGTGCAGTCGACGTCGTTCCAGATCGTCCAGGGGCTGTTTGGCATGGCCTCCGGCGGGCTGGTGGGCACCGGACTCGGCGGCGGCCGTCCCGATCTCATTCTGTACTCGAACTCCGACATGATCGTCGCCTCGTTGGGCGAGGAACTGGGCTTCATCGGCCTGGCTGCCATTATTGTGCTGTTCGTGCTGCTGGTGACCCGCATGATGCGCGCCGCCCTGGGCGCCCGCGACTCCTTCGGGAAGCTGCTGGCCTCCGGGCTGGCCTTCACCCTGGCCATCCAGTGCTTCGTGGTGATGGGCGGAGTGATGCGGGTGATCCCGCTGACCGGCCTGACCACCCCGTTCATGGCAGCCGGTGGTACCTCGCTGCTGGCTAACTGGCTAATCGTCACCCTGGTGCTCGTGGTCTCCCACGCCGCCCGCCGTCCCGTCGTCGTCGGCCCCATGGTCAACGCCTCCGGCGATGGTGCCGGCACCGCCGATCGCGCCGTCGCCACATCCGCTCGTGGAGGTGAGAACCAGTGAATCAGGCCATTCGCAACGCCTGGACCGTCACCATCGTGCTGTTCCTCGTCCTCCTCGGAGCGGCCTCGTACATTCAGGTCATTGGTGCCAAGGACCTCAACGAAAACGAGCACAATTCGCGCCAGATCTACCAGCAGTTCGGCTCCCATCGCGGCCCGATCCTGGTGAATGGCACCCCCATCGCCGAATCGGTCCAGACCAACTCCGAGAACTTCGAGTACCAGCGTCAGTACAACAACCCCGAGCTCTACTCGGGCATCACCGGCTTCTATTCGCTGACCTACGGTGCCACGGGGTTGGAGTCCAAGCTTAACGATGTGCTCTCCGGCACCTCCGACAACCAGTTCGTCGATCGTGCCCGCGCACTGTTCACCGGTGAGCAGGTCGAAGGCGCCCAGGTCGAGCTGACCATCGACCAGGACATCCAAGAGCTGCTGTACTCGAAGCTACCCGAGGGCATCAAGGCCTCGGCGGTCGCCACCGATCCCTCCACCGGCCGCATTCTCGGCATGGTCTCACGCCCGAGTTACGACACCAACAAGCTGGCGGTGCATTCCGGAACCCAGGCGAAAGCCAATATGGATCAGATCCTGGCCAGCGGTGCCAGCCCGTATCGGAACAGTGCAACTCAAGACGCCGTTGCACCTGGGTCGACCTTCAAACTGATCGACACCATCGCCATGCTGGAATCCGGCGACTACACCCCGGACGGCACCCTCGATCTGCCCAACTCGATCGACCTGCCGCAAACACAGAACACGATCAGCAACTTTGGCGGCGGCATTTGCGCCAACCGGAACAGCGCAGACCTGGGCTGGATTTTCGCCCAGTCCTGCAACACTCCCTTCGCCACCGCGGCGATGGATCTGGGACAGGACGCGATCCGCGACGTTGCCGAGCGCTTCGGATTCAACCAGAGCTTCGAGATGCCCCTTCCCGTCCAGGGATCTTCATTCCCCACGGAGGACATCGCCGACGCCACGCTCGCGCAGTCGTCACTCGGCCAAGTCGATGTGCGTGCCAGCGCTCTGCAGATGAACATGGTCGCAGCCGGAATCGCCAACGGTGGCACGGTGATGAAACCTCAGCTGGTCGAGTCGGTGCGCGGTCCGGACCTGAGCCTGCTCGAGGAGTTCGAGCCCGAGGTCTTCAGCGAAGCCACCAGCGAGGATGTGGCCGACGACATGACGCAGATGATGCGCCGCGTGGTCCAAGAGGGCACGGCGTCGACAGCAGGATCCTCCTCGGTGGACTGGGCGGCCAAAACCGGTACGGCTCAGCGCGGCGTCGAGAATGACGCTGGCGAAGAGCTGGTCAATTCCTGGATCACCGCGTTTGCCCCCGCGGATGACCCACAGATCGCGGTAACACTGGTATATGAAAACGTTCCGTACAGCACGGGCAGCAGTCTGACGGTGAGCAATATGAAAGACATCATGGAAACGGTGGTGACACAGTGAGGCCGACATCGGGAATCACGCTGGGTGGGCGATACCAGCTGACCGATCGCATTGCCATTGGTGGCATGGGCGAGGTCTGGAAAGCCCGCGACAAGGTCCTGGGGCGTATCACCGCCGTGAAAATCCTCAAAGAGGAGTACACCGGCGACCCCAACTTCCTGCGCCGTTTCCGCGCGGAAGCACAACATACCGCCCTGCTCAATCACCCGGGCGTGGCCAACGTGTTCGACTACGGCGAGGAAGAGGGCTCCGGCTACCTGGTCATGGAGCTGGTCCCCGGACAGCCGCTCTCCGCGATTCTCGAGCGCGACAAGGTGCTCTCCCCCGACCGCACGCTGAACATCATCGCCCAGACTGCTCGCGCGCTTTCGGCTGCCCACGCCCAGGGACTCGTGCACCGCGACATCAAGCCCGGCAACCTGATCCTCGATCAGTCCACCCGGGTCAAGGTCACCGACTTCGGCATCGCCCGTCTTGCCGACCAGGTGCCGCTCACCGCCACCGGTCAGGTCATGGGCACCGCCCAGTACCTCGCCCCCGAACAGGCCACAGGCCAGCAGGCTACGGGTTCCTCCGACATCTACTCGCTCGGTGTCATCGGCTACGAGTGCCTCGTCGGCCGCCGTCCGTTCACCGGGGAATCCCAGATCGCCATCGCCCTGGCTCAGGTCAACGACACCCCGCCACCACTGCCGGACTCCATCCCTGAGCCGGTGCGCGCGCTGATCATGTCCATGCTGGCCAAGGACCCCGCTGACCGGCCCGCCGACGCCAACCAGCTCGCCACCGCCGCGGAATCGTTGCGTCGTCAGGACACGGCCGCCGCGGTCAAGGCAGTGCCCGGGATGGCCGCGTTCCTCGCCGTCGCGCCGTCTGGAGATGCCCCAGACGACGACGCCACTCAGGCGATCGCCACGCAGGCCAACGACTACTCCGGGATGACCGACACCCACGCCACCCAGGTCATCAACGACGGCGCCTCAGGCACCGCTTCCGGCACCGCCGCCATGCCCGTGGCCCCGCTGCCGGGCGCTGGCGGAGCCGATGAGACAGCAGCCGAGCGCACTCGCGTGGCCGGCGCGGCTCCCCTACATCAGGGCGACACCGCCGCCGCAGCCGCCGAGGACGATGACCCGTTCCGGGTGGACCCCGACGATGAGCGCAGCACCAAGAAGCGCAGCCCCTGGACCTGGCCGCTGGTCGGCCTGCTGATTCTGGTGCTGTTCACCGTGTTCGGCATGTGGCTGAGCAACCGCAATTCTGAGCCGGAGCCGGAAACCACGCCGAGCCCCACCGTGTCCGAGACCACCGCCGTCGTCACCGTCAACGCCAACGACTACGTGGGCCGCGACGTCGAGGAAGTCCGAGCAGAACTCGAGGAACTGGGCTTCCAGGTCACCGCCACCGAGCGCGACGACGAGGCCGTGGCCGGCACCGTGCTCTCACTCAACCCCACCGGTCAGCTCGACGAAGGCTCCGCCATCGAGGTCATCTACTCCAACGCCGCCCTGGTGGAAGAGGAGACCCCGACGCCGACGCCCACACCCACGCCCACACCCACGCCCACACCCACGCCGACTCCCACCGCGGAACCCACCCAGGAGCCGACTCCGAGCCCGACTCCCACCCCAACTCCCACGCCGACGCCGACGACTACCCAGACTCCCACCCAGTCGTCGATCCAGGAACCCACCCCGACTCCCACCCTGGAGCCGACCCCGACCGACGTCGGAACGAACGAGGAATAAGGACCTTCCGTGGCTGACCAACGGATTCTCAACGGCCGATACGAACTCGGCGAGCTGATCGGACGCGGCGGCATGGCCGACGTCTACCAGGGGCGCGATCAGCGCCTCGGCCGCCGCGTGGCCGTGAAGATGATGCGACCTGACCTGGCGCGCGACCCGCAGTTCCAGTCCCGGTTCCGCCGGGAGGCCCAGTCCTCCGCCTCGCTCAACCACCCCAACATCGTCGCCGTTTTCGACACCGGCGAGGAGGAGCTGACCGACCAGCACCAGCACGAGGTGGCCTGCCCGTTCCTGGTGATGGAGTACGTCTCCGGTTCCACCCTGCGTGCCCTGCTGCGTGCCGGCGACGTCAGCATCGACCAATCCGTCACCTGGACCTCCGGGGTACTCTCCGCCGTCGCCTATTCGCACGATCACGGCATTGTGCACCGCGACATCAAGCCCGCTAACGTGATGGTCACCGACGCCGGCCAGGTCAAGGTGATGGACTTCGGCATCGCCCGCGCCCTCTCCGACTCCTCGGCCACCATGACCCAAACCCAGGCCGTGGTCGGCACCGCCCAGTACCTCTCCCCGGAGCAGGCCCGCGGCGAACAAGTCGACTCCCGCTCCGACCTCTACTCGGTGGGCTGCCTGCTCTTCGAGCTCCTCACCGGCCGCCCGCCCTTCGTCGGAGACTCCCCCGTCTCGGTGGCCTACCAGCACGTACGTGAAGATCCGCCCGTGGCCTCCGCCATCAACCCCGAGATCACCCCTGCCCTCGATTCGGTGCTCGCCAAGGCCCTCGCGAAGGACGTCGACGCCCGATTCCAGTCCGGTGAAGAATTCCGTACCGCCCTGGCCGCCGCTCACCAGCACGGCACCACGGTGGCCGCAGCGGGCGCAGGGAACACTTCGGAGAACGAAGACCACTCCGGCGAGGCCGCCACCACCGTGCTCGCTGCCGGTGCGGTCGAGTCCGGAGACTCCGACGCCACCCGCACCCAGGCGCTCACCGCGGTCCACAGCTCCTCGGGCTCCCCGCGCGCTGGCCGCGACGACACCCTACACGGCCACCAGCTGGCCGCCCACCGTGAGCCCGGCGCCGACCCAGACCACCACGACGATCACGACGACGCCGTTTCCTCCGTGATGACCTCGCAGAACGCCCGCGATATTGATCAGCGCGAACGCAAGTCCAACAAGCGCATCATCATCGCCATCGTGATGATCCTGCTCGCCCTGGGCGCCGTCGCCGGCGGCTGGTGGGTGATGAACGAGATCAACCAGCGCAACATCGAGGCCAACCAGGTCACCGTTCCGGACGTCGCCGACCTGTCCCAGAACGACGCCCAGAACGAGATCACACGGGCCGGGCTGCGCCCCATCGTGGCAGAAGTACACGACGACGAGATCGCGCGCGGCAACGCCGTCGGCACCGACCCCGAGGCCGGCGAGATCATGCAGCGCGACGAAGAGATCACCCTGAACATCTCGCTCGGCCCCGACCAGGTGGTTCTGCCCGAAGACCTGCAGGGTGCTTCGGAAGCCACCGTGCGCGACACTCTGGAAGAGCTCGGCGTCAGCATCTCCTCCGTGGACTACGTCAGCTCCGCCTCCATCGAGCGCGATCGTCTCGTCAGCACCAACCCGGCCCTGGGTTCCACCGTGGCCTACGGATCATCGGTGTCACTGCAGATGTCCTCCGGTCAGATCGAAGTGCCCTCGCTGATGGGCATGACCGCCTCCGAGGCCGAAGCCGCGCTCAACGAAGTAGGCCTAAGCATCGATATCACCGTAACCGAGGCAGAATCCGCGCCCAGCTCCGGGTTCGACACCGTCACCCACCAGTCACCCGACGCCGGCGCACCCGTCGATCAGGGCACCACCATCGGGGTGACCATCACCACCGAGGCGCCCGAACCGGATCCCACCGAGGAACCAACCCCCACCGAGGAACCAAGCCCCACCGAGTCCTCCGGCTCGCCCAGTCCCAGCGCATCCGAGGACGACGAGGAATCACCGAGCCCGGACGAGTCCGAGGACAACTAACCGCAGCTCGGACCGCCCCGGTTTCACGCCCCGGAGCGGTCCAGCAGCGGGGTTTTCTCCGCGGCGCGGGCACTCGCACCGGTCACACCCACGGTCTCTAGCCAGTTGCCTAGCATCTGGTAGCCACCTTGGGTCAGCACCGACTCGGGGTGGAACTGCACGCCCCACACCGGAGCGCTGCGATGCGCCACCGCCATCACCACACCCCCCGGGGTCTCCGCGGTAATCTCCAGCACCGACTCATCCAGAGTGTCGCGCACCACGGCAAGCGAGTGGTAGCGGGTCGCCGTGAACTCGGCAGGCACCCCATCAAACATCGGGTGACCGGTGTGCAGCAGCTGCGACGTCTTGCCGTGCATCAGCTCCTCGGCATGGGTCACCACCGAACCCTGCGCCTCCGCGATCGCCTGATGTCCCAGGCACACCCCGTACAGCGGCTTGTCCGCCTCGATCGCCCAATCCACCAGACCCATGCTCACCCCGGCCTCTGCCGGCGCTCCGGGCCCGGGAGACAGCAGCACCCCGGCCGACTCCGCAGCCAGTTCACGCACCTGATCCGGGGTCACCTCGTCATTGCGCACCACCACGGTATCCGCGCCCAGTTCGCGCAGGTAGCCCACCAGGGTGAACACGAAGCTGTCGTAGTTATCCACCACGAGAATCCGCACCGGCTCCCCGGTCCGCTCGTCCGCGCTCAGGGTGGTCGGCAGTAGCTGTCCTGGGGTGGTCATGCGGGGGTCCTCACTCATCATCGCTCGTCAGAGTTGTCTCAGTCGGTTGTCTCAGTTTTCGGGCGTCACTCGTCGATGGTCGAATCCGAGAACGGGCTATACGGTGCCAGCGCCGGGAACACGACCTCCATCAACAGCAGCACCACCAGGGCCAGAATCACCAGGGTGAAAATCCATTTCACCCAGGTCGGCCCAGGCAACAGGGAAAACAGGTAGGCGTACATTCTCATGTCCTCCCCGCGGCTTGCGGTTCCAATTCAGGGGTGCCGTTTTTCGCCACGGCATCGGCGATCGCTTCCGGGGGCCCCTGCGACGTCGGAATGAACGAGACGTACTCGGCGTGCGTCACCATCCGCTCCCGCGTGCTGAACAACGGGTGGCATGTGGTCAGGGTCAGCCAGCGCCCCGAAGCCGGACCACCCGGGTCCAGTGGGTTCGGGTCCAACACCTCGGTCTGGGTCGGGGCCACAATATGGTTCTGCACCGTGCGGTACACCCACCAGCCGTTCGCGGTCTGCACGTACATCACATCACCCTCGACCACCTGGTCCAGGTCCCACAGAATCGAACCGTGGGTCTGTCGGTGCCCGGCCAGCGAGAGGTTGCCCTCCTCGCCGGGTAGCGACGCCACGTCGTATCGGCCCATCAAGCCCCGGTCGATGACGTCAGATCCCACGCCGTCGGCCACCGGCACCGACCACTCCGCACCCAGTCGCGGCACGTAGAGGAAACCCCAGGCGCCGGATCCATTCACGACGGCGGGGTCCGCACCCTCACCCTCGTAGTCGGTATCGGGCTCCCATTGCTGGACCACCTCGTTGCGCACCGATTCCTGCTCACGTCCGGCGGCAATATCCGTCCACCACAGCTCCCAGGCCACGAACAGCAGCAAAAACACGCCGACGGTGATCAGCAGCTCGCCGAGCACACTCACCACGGTGGGCCGTTTTGACATCTTCTCTCCCAGAGGCTCCAGTAGACTGGGCGACAAGCCCTGCCTTGGCAGGATAACACCGCGGTGCCACCGGCGCCGTGACTCGTCCTACTTGTCCCTTGCAGTCCCCGTCGAACAGGAACACCGTGCCAGAGTCGAGATCCCGGAAATCCGCCAAGAATCGCTCCGACGCCGCCCGCGGCGAGCGTAGCGCCCAGCTCGGCTACGATGCCGAAGCGGAAGCCGAGCCGCTACCCACCTGGTACAAAGCCATCATGTTCGGGCTGATGATCGTCGGTCTGCTGTGGATCTGCCTGTACTACATCAGCCAGGGTGCGCTACCGGTGCAGCCTCTGGGTGGTTGGAACATCGTGGTCGGCTTCGGCATCGCCATCATCGGCTTCCTGATGACCACTCGCTGGCGCTAAGAAAAAGACCGCCTTCTCCTGATCGGCAGGGACATGAGCGCGCCCAGCGCCGGGAATCCCTAGATGATCGTGCCGACCCACCATCCACAAGCCTTCCGTGCCGGCGCTGACGCAGGGAACTACAAGGGTGTAATTCCTCCACAATGTGGATAATTCCTGTGGATAACACCTGTGGAATTACACGCGTGGCATTCATTCCACATCTGTAGACACACATGTGGATAACGTGGGGGAAACCTGGGGACAGGGCGTGGACGACGAGATTTTGTCGGCCACCTGGCGCCGAATCAGCCGCGAGCAGCCAGTAGTGACTCGGGGGTGATCTGCATGGCGCCGATCGCGGTGATCACCATCAGGATCACGACAACTCCGGCCAGTCCCCACCATTGGCGGCGGCGTATCCGCCGCCGTCGCTGCGCTGCTTCTTCGGCACCGACGAGCGTCTGATCGCTCTTCGGCTGGAACAACAGCACGGCCGCGCAGGCCGCGCCGACCACCAATCCGCCCACGTGAGCCTGCCAAGAGATCCCGGACCAGACCACGGAAATCACCAGGTTCACGGCGATCAGCGCACCGATCGACACCACCGAGCCGCCGATGCGTCGGATCATCAGGAACAGGGCGGCAAAGAGACCATAGACGGCACCGGAGGCTCCCACCACGGGTGCCAACGGGTTGGCCAGCAGCAGCACAGCTACCGAACCGCCGAAGGCGCTGATGAGATAGATCGCGAGAAAGCGCGCCCAACCCAGGGCTGGCTCCAGGGTGCGGCCCATCATCCACAGCACGACCATGTTCAGCAGCAGATGCATGGGAGAGGACATGGAATGCAGGAAGGCCGAGGTGAGCATGCGCCAGGGTTCGAATCCGATGCCGCTAAGGGCGGCGAACTGGGAGTCGAGGCTGGCGGCGGAGGTATAGAAACCGGCGTACCAGAGGGACTCGGTCACTCCGGTGGACAGACCATTGGTGGCCCACTGCGCTACATAGGCCAGCCCGCACAGGGCAATCAAAACATAGGTGACCACAGGAATCGGCTGGCCGTGCTTGTCTGCGAAACGCGGTGGACGATGCTCGGCGGGGAGGTTGCGCTGCGCCGAGGCCACGCAGTCCACACACTGGACGCCGACCTCGGCCGAACGCTGGCACTGCGGGCAGGCGGGCCGGTCGCAGCGCTGACAACGGACATAGGACACCCGGTCAGGGTGTCGGGGGCAGACAGGATGCTGCCCGGACTCACCATTCCCGCCGTGCGGGTCCTGTGGATGAGTCGCTCCGAAATCCTGACCGGGTGTCATCGACGTGCCTGCGCGCTCTCGGGCGCGAGGGCCCGCCTCAGGTGAATCACCGTGGATCAGCCGGCGAGCTCGGTGATCTCGATGGACTCGATGACGACGTCCTCGACCGGCTTGTCGTTAGCGCCGGTGGCCACGCCGTTGAGGGCATCCACGATCTGCTGCGAAGCCTCGTCGTTCACCTCACCGAAGATGGTGTGCTTGCCCTGCAGCCACGTGGTGGGCACGGAGGTGATGAAGAACTGCGACCCGTTGGTGCCGCGGCCGTTGCGGATGCCAGCGTTGGCCATGGCCAGCTTGTAGGGCTCGTTGAAGTTGAGGTCCGGGTGGATCTCGTCGTCGAACTGGTAGCCCGGTCCTCCGAAGCCCTGGCCCAGCGGGTCGCCGCCCTGGATCATGAAGTCGCGGATGATCCGGTGGAAGATGGTGCCGTTGTACAGCGGGGTGCCGGTGCGCTCTTCGCCGGTCTCCGGGTCGACCCAGGCCTGCTCACCCGTGGCCAGGCCGATGAAGTTCTGGACGGTCTTCGGCGCGTGGTTGCCGAACAGGTCCACGACGATGTCGCCCTGGTTGGTATGGACGGTTGCCTGATGCGTTGCGATAGTCATAGACGTATTCTCGCATTAGAGCCGCAATCCTCGCTTCCGTCGATCGGCGGGGCGTGGACAATTCGCGCTGAGCCGAATCTTGATACCCCACACTGGCGCTCAGCCGTGGAATCGCCACGTGACTCTGGCGTACTGTGGGAGAAACGCACGTCGATCCCCGGAGGTAATCAGATGGGAAAGCGCAAGGCTGAGAAAATCGCCAAGAAGCAGGCCAAGGCTGCAGAAAAGAAGCTGAACGCGTCTGTGGAGCAGGCCAAGTCATGGGCTGCCCCCAAGGTGGAGTCCGCGCTGGCGTGGACCGAAGAGCACCTGGGCGATAGCCTCGACCGCGCCGAGAAGGTCGCTTACTCCGCGGTGGACAAGGCCGGACCGAAGGCCAAGAGCGCCCTGGCGAACCTCACCGACGCCCTGGACTCAGCACGCCACAAGGTGCAGGACGAGTACGTCCCCACCGCAGCCGGCCAGCTCGCCGGTGCCGCCTCGAAGACGTCGAAGGCGCTGCACGACGCCGACGTCCCGAAGCCGGTCTCCGAGCTGCTGACCAAGGTCACCGGCGACAAGAAGGCCGCCAAGAAGCTACAGAAGGCTGCCGAGAAGTACGCCAAGTCGGCCGAGAAGTCGCTGAAGAAGCAGGCTCAGTCCGGCGGCGGCAAGAAGTGGCTCGTGGTCGGCGTCGTCGTGGCTGCAGGTGGTGCCGCCTACGCCGTCTACCAGCTGACCAAGCCGGTGGAGGATCCGTGGAAGAACCCCACCCCGCAGCCGCTGAAGACCAACACCCCTGCCACCCCGCAGGCTTCCCAGCCAGCGGCGACGACCGAGGCGATCATTACCGACGACACCGAGGGTGGCGCTGAGGAGCAGGTCGACGCACCGGCACCGAAGCCCGCCAGCTGATCACCACAGCTACACCAGACAGCCCGCCGATCCGCCAGGGTCGGCGGGCTGTGCTGTGTGATGGGCGCGGTGTGCGTGACAGAACGTGACTCGGATTGCTCGTCGTCGTTTGTCCCAGAATGCGTCCCCGGCGTACGGTGAAAGCAGAAACCATCCAGAGCGACCGAGAGATCTGGCTCGTTGACGTCGCAGCAACCGTCCCATCCCGGGTTTCCCCCGCGGTCTGGACACGGTGCTACCGCCAGAACCGATGGAATTGAGGAGTCTCCATGGCCGCACAGCGCCGTCCACTCATCCTGTCCGCCTTCCTGATGAACACCACCAGCCACATCATCGGCGGCGCGTGGCGTCGGGAGGAATCCCAGCAGCACCGGTTCAATGAGCTTGGCCTGTGGGTGGATCTGGTGCGCGATCTGGAGGACGCCGGTTTCGACATCGCGTTCTTCGCCGATGTGGTGGGCCTCTACGGCGACTACGAGGGCGGCTGGGCCTCGCACCTGCGCAAGGGCCTGCAGATTCCCTCGAATGACCCGCTGGTGTTGATTTCCGCGTTGGCGGCGACCACCCGGCGCATCGGCCTGGCCATGACCTCCTCGGTCATCCAGGCCCACCCCTTTACCTTCGCCCGGCAGCTCTCCACCCTGGATCACCTCTCCGGCGGACGCGTGGGCTGGAATGTGGTGACCTCCGCTCTGGAGAACTCGCACCGCAATTTCGGCGGCGCCGAGCTGACCAGCCACGGTGACCGCTACAACCTGGCCGAAGAGTACCTCGACGTCGCCTATAAGCTGTGGGAAGGCTCCTGGGACGACGGCGCGCTGCTGCAGGACAAGACCGTGGAGCATTCCCGCGGGCGTGGGCTGCACGCCGATCCGGCCAAGGTGGCGAAAATCCATCACGCCTCCGAGAACTACCGGATCGAAGGGCCCCACCTCTCGGCTCCCTCGCCGCAGCGCACCCCGTTCCTGTTCCAGGCCGGCTCCTCGCCCCGCGGTCAGGAAGTGGCCGCCCGACACGCCGAGGCCACCTTCTCGATGGCCCCGCGCCGCGACATCGCCGCCGCCCACGCGGCCGAGGTGCGCCGTCGTGCCGTGGAATTCGGACGCGATCCCCAGGACGTGAAGTTCATCCAGGGGCTCTCCTTCGTGGTCGGCTCCACGGAAGCGGAGGCACAACAGAAGGCGCGCGAGCTCGATGACGCTATCGACGTCGAGGCGCTGATCGCCCACACCGGTGGCTCCCTGGGCCTCGACCTGGGCTACCTGCCACTGGACACCCCCATCAACGACATCGAGACCGAGGGCGCGCAGGGGCATCTGTCCGAGATCCGGAAGATGACCAAAGACGGCACGATGACGCTGCGAGATCTGGCGCATTTCCGGGCCCAATCCACCCGCGTGGTGGGCACCCCGGAGCAGATCGCCGACGAACTGGCCGCCTGGCAGGACGCCGGCATCGACGGGGTGAATCTGATCAACTCGTCCATCCCGGGGTCGTACCACGAGTTCATCGCACAGGTTCTGCCGGTGCTGCGTGAGCGTGGACTGGCCCGCAGCCTCGAGGAGATCCAGCAGCTGGGCGAATCCGGTGCCACGTTGCGCGGTGCAGTGACCGGCCAGGATCGACTGCCGGATTCGCACCCAGCCGCCCGGTATCGGGGCGCGTTCGCCGAGTACTCGGCAGCGGCCACCGAGCGCAGCCGGGACGAGGTGCTCGGTGGGGAGGCTCAGCTAAGCAGCACCGCTCCGCGGTAACCGGCGGCGTCATTCATTGTCCCGGGCGGCGAACCCCGGACGGGGCACGGCCGGATCCGTTATCGTCGGGGGCATGAGTGATTCCACCCCCGACTCCGCAGCCAGCACCCCCAGCACCCCTGCTCCCGACCGGCCATGCGCCGTCGTCAGCGGAGCCACCAGCGGCATCGGCCGCGCCGTCGTTGACCAGCTCACCGAGCACGGTTGGCAGGTCATTGCCCTGGGACGCAGCCGCCAGCGTCTGGATGAGCTGGCCGCCCACCCGCAGATCACCTCCATGGCCCTGGATCTCACCGCCGATGATCTCAGCACCGTGATGCCCGAGCGCGTCGATGCCGTGGTGCACGCGGCCGGACTGCTGCCCACCGCCTCCATCGAGGAGATCACCGATGCCGAATGGGATGAGGTCTTCGCCGTCAACGTTACCGCGGCCATGCGCTTGGCCCGCGCTGGCCTGCCTGCGTTGCGCCGTTCCCAGGGCACCATCGTGTTTCTGAACTCCGGGGCCGGTGTGTTCGATCGGCCGAAGAACACCGTCTACGGGGCCACCAAGCACGCCCTGCGCGGTTTCGCCAACGGGCTGCGCGCTGATGTGGAACACGACGGCGTCCGCGTCACCTCGGTGTACCCGGGACCCACGGATACCCCGATGCTCGCCGAGCCGAAGGACCGCTCCGTGATGATCCAGCCCGCCACCGTCGCCCGCGCGGTGGTCGGGGCGATCCTCGCCAGCGACGACACCCAGCTCACCGACATCCACGTCCGCCCCCGCGCCGAGCTCCGCTGAAGAACTCATCATTCTCGGGACGACTCCTATGGCTTCCGCAGGTGTGCCATGCATCGCCGGTCGGACGCCACCGGTGTCCACACGTTCGTGCTACCGCCGCGGAGGCCGAGCGTGAGCTGACACGATTCGACGCCGAGCTCGGCGTAGGACGAAGTCGAAACGCGGGAGAAATCGCCGCGAACACACGCACCATGCGTGTGGCTCTGGAGCTGGCCGAAGATCTCTCCGTCGAGGCCATGCTGCGGCTCCATGCCGTGCTCATGGAGCCGCATCGACGCCACCTTCGTTGCGCCCCACTGTGAGCACGTACCCGATGTGACCCATGATCTGGTTGCCTTCATCAATGACTCCATGATTCCTGCGCTCGTCTCGGCAACAGTAAGTCAAGTCATGCTCAGTTCAAAACGATTCACCCCTTCACTGGCGGACGTCGGGGGCTACCACTCAGCGCTGACTGCGTACCGCACCGGTGATGTGGACTCGATTGTTCGCGCCTTCGCTGATGCCTCCGTCCGCGCCGTTCACAACGCCCGTGCACTGGCGAACGACGTCGAACAGCTACGCGCCGGATGGGATGAGCGGCTCACAGCAAGAAAAGCTCCAATGCGCGGAAACTTCTCGATGCGCTCGCTCGTCGACCAGTCCTCACCAGTGAGCTCGCAGCCTCTGAACTCGATGTACAGCAACCCAATGTCTACCCGCCTTTGAGTTCCCTGGTGAAGGACGGTATTGCCCAATCAAAAAATGACCATGAACCGGGGCCCGTCTGGCGAAGTGACGAGATTCTGTCCGCCATCGATTCGTTCGCTCAACGTGCCGGACGACGTTCGCGGCACTGATCCTGGCTCACAGCTAGAATCAGAGGTGGAGGCGTCTGGGTTCCTGGTGGTCCCCCCGGTCTTCAAAACCGGTGAGGCCGAGCATCTCGGTCTGGCGGGTTCGATTCCCGTCCGCCTCCGCCACACGTTAGCCCGCTGTTCAGGAAGGCTTCCATGCACCACGACGGCGACCGCCGGCGCGCGATCCCCCGCACCGACGACTTGCTCGCCCTCGACGTCGTAGATCAAGCCCGGCAGCGCCTGGCCGAGACGGAGATCCGGGCCGTGCTGCGCGCTGTCCAGGAGCGTGCCCGCACCGGGCAGTTGCCCCCCGAGCAGGTGCGAGCCGCCGTCGCCGAGGAACTGCTCGCCCACCCCGTGGTTTCTCTCGCCCCCGTGCTCAACGCCACCGGGGTGATCGTGCACACCAACCTGGGCCGGGCCCCGCTCTCCGCCGCGGCCCGGGAGGCCGTGCAGGTCGCCGCCGGGTACGTCGACGTCGAGATGGATCTGGGCACCGGCAAGCGCAGTTCCCGAGCGACCGGCACCGCCGAAGCCCTGCTGCGTGCCTGCCCGCAGGCCGAGGACGCGCTGGTGGTGAACAACGGGGCAGCGGCCCTACTGCTAGCAATCACCGCACTGTGCGCCGGGCCCGGATCCTCGAGGGAGGCCGTGGTCAGCCGCGGCGAGCTGGTCGAGATCGGCGCCGGGTTCCGGCTGCCCGATCTGATGGTCTCCACCGGGGCCCGGCTGCGCGAGGTGGGCACCACCAACCGCACCCATCTGGAGGATTACCGCCGCGCCCTCGGCCCCGACACCGGGTGCCTGGTGAAGGTTCACCCCAGCAACTTCCGGGTCGAAGGGTTCACCTCCGATGTCGGAATCCCCGCGCTGCGCACCCTGGCCGATGCCCACGGGCTACCACTGGTGGTGGACCTGGGTTCCGGGCTACTGGCCCCCGACCCGTCACTGCCACAGGAGCCCGATATCGCCACCGCCCTGCGCGCCGGCGCGGATGTGGTGATCGCCAGCGGCGACAAGCTGCTCGGCGGCCCGCAGGCCGGGATCCTGCTGGGCCGAGTCGAGCTCATCCAGCGCCTGCGCACCCACCCGCTGGCCCGAGCGCTGCGCGCGGACAAACTCGCCCTCGCCGCCCTGGAGGCCACGCTGCGCGGGCCCGAGGCTCCGGTTCCGGCCTTTCTGCACGCCGACCCCGAGCACCTGCACGCCCGCACCGCAGCTCTGGCGGACGCGGTGGGCGGCACCGTGGTGGAGCACCACGGGCGCGTCGGCGGAGGCGGGGCTCCAGGCCACCCGCTGCCCGGCTGGGCGGTGGAGCTTCCCGAGTCGGTGGCCACTGCCCTGCGTCAGGGGAGTCCCGCCGTCCTGGCCCGGGCACACAGCGGCCGATGCCTCATCGATCTGCGCTGCATTCCCGAGCACGACGATGCCGCCCTCACCACGGCCGTCCGGGCGGCGTTGACCGTCACCACCATCGGGAGCTGATATGGACGTCGTCGCCACCGCCGGCCACGTCGACCACGGCAAGTCCGCTCTGGTTCGCGCCCTGACCGGGATGGAACCAGACCGGCTCGCCGATGAACAGCGCCGGGGTCTCACCATCGACCTAGGCTTCGCCTGGCGCGCCCTGCCCTCCGGACGCGAGGTCGCCTTCGTCGACGTCCCCGGACATGAACGTTTCCTGTCCAACATGATGGCCGGGGTCGGCCCGGCGCCGGCGGTGTGCCTGGTGGTCGCCGCCGACCAGGGCTGGCAGGAGCAGTCGGATGACCACCTGGCGGCGATCACCGCCTTGGGAATCACCGGCGGCCTCATCGTCCTCACCCGTGCCGACCTGGCCTCGGCCGAACAGCTGACCGCCACCGAGGCCCAGCTCCGGCGCGCAGTGACCGACTCCGCCTTGCACGACGCGCCCGTCGTGACCGTGTCCGCGCGCACCGGCTCCGGGCTCGAGGAGCTGATGCACACCCTGGACACGGTGCTCGCGCAGGCGCCAGTCCCGAACACTACGGACCGGGTGCGGCTGTGGGTGGACCGGTCCTTCAGCGTGAAGGGGTCGGGCACCGTGATCACCGGCACCCTGACCGCCGGCACGCTGCGGGTCGGAGACCGGCTGCAACTGGTGGGGCGCACCGGGACGAAAGCCACCGCGGTGCGCGGGCTGCACCGGCAGAACGCCCAGCTGAGGGAGATCACCCCGACGTCTCGGGTGGCGGTGAATCTGCGCGAACTCACCGTGGCCCAGGTGCACCGCGGTGACGCCCTGGTGTCCCCGGACGCCTGGCCGGCCGTCACCGTCGTCGACGTCCGCAGCGTCACCGGCTCCGACTTTTCAGACGCACCCCAGGAGCTGATGGTCTATCTGGGCACGGCGGTGGTGTCCGCCCGGGTGCGCCCGCTGGGCGACGGGCACGCGCGACTGACCCTGGAACGGGCCCTGCCGCTGCAGCACGGGGACCGGCTGGTGCTCTCCAGCCCTGGCGCCCGCTTCGTGTTCGCCGGGGCCCTGGTGCTCGACGTCAACCCGCCGGCCCTGGCCCGCCGCGGCGATGGCGCCCGCCGAGCCCGAGAGCTGGAGGGACGCCCGATTGCCGGCGATCCGGACGCCGAGGTGCGCCGGCGCGGTGCGATGACCCGCTCCGCCCTGTACCATCTCGGGCTGCGGCTGCCCGAACACTGGGGCACCCCGGCCACGGTACAGCAGCCGGACCCCTGGCAGATCAACCCCGACGCCCTGCACCGCTGGGCCACCGCGCTGCACCGTGCCGTCACCGACCACCTGCGGCAGGATCCGCTGGCTCCAGGGCTCACCACCGGCGCCGCGGCGTCGGTGTTGTCCCGGTGCTCGCCCCCGCTGCCGGAGGCCTCGCTACTGCCGCGCGTCGTGGCGGCAGCACAGTTGGAATCCGCCGACGGGCTGGTGGCCCCGCCCGGTCACCGCCCCCAGCTGGGTCACGCCGAGGCTGGCCTGACCGCTCTGGAGGCGCGGCTGCGCGAACAGCCCTTCGCCGCCCCCGAGGCCGACGATCTGGCCGCCGGGGGCCTGGGCGCCCGAGAACTGGCCGCCGCCGAACGCATGGGGCGGGTGCTGCGCCTGCCCGGAGAGGTGATCCTGCTGCCCACCGCCCCCGCCCTGGCCATGCGCGCCCTGGCCGGACTGGAACAGCCCTTCACCACCAGCGCGGCCCGCCAGGCGCTAGACACCACGCGCCGGGTGGCCATCCCACTGCTGGAACACCTGGACGCCCGCGGGTGGACCCGCCGCGTCGACGGCGCCACCCGAACCATCGTGCGTTAAACCGGAATCCGATAGTCTCGGGGCATGGCTGATCACACTGTGTCCGAGCAGATCCGACTCACCCACTTCGCCCACGGCGGCGGCTGCGCCTGCAAAATCCCGCCCGGTGAGCTCGAGGATGCCGTCTCCGGGTTGGTCGGGAAGACCTCGCCCGAGGTGCTGGTGGGATTGGACGACGGCGACGACGCCTCCGCCGTGCTGGTGCGCGAGGATCTGGCCCTGCTCTCCACCACCGATTTCTTCACTCCGGTGGTCGATGACCCCTACGATTGGGGGCGCATCGCCGCCGCGAACGCGCTCTCGGACATCTACGCCATGGGCGGCACCCCAGTCAGCGCGCTGAACCTGGTGGGCTGGCCGCGCGAGACTCTGCCCTTCGATCTGCTCACCGAGGTGCTGCGCGGCGGGCTCGACGTCGCCACCGAAGCCGGTTGTCCGGTCACGGGCGGGCACTCCATCGACACCCCCGAGCCCCTCTACGGGATGGCGGTCTCGGGCACGGCGCACCCGCAACGGCTGATGCGCAACGATGCCGCCGAGCCCGGCTTGCCGCTGACCCTGACCAAACCGATCGGAGTGGGGGTGCTCAACAACCGGCACAAGTCCACCGGGGAGGTTTTCGACCATGCCGTGGCGCAGATGGCCCAGCTGAACCGGGAGGCTTCGCAACAGGCGGTGGCCGCCGGGGTGCGCGCCGCCACCGACATCACCGGCTTCGGGCTGCTGGGCCACCTGTTCAAGATGTGCCGGGCCTCCGGGATCGGCGCGGTGCTCGACGCGGCGGCCGTCCCGGTGATCGCCGGCGCCCAGTCCTCCCTGGATGACGGATTCGTTCCGGGCGGATCCCGCCGCAATCTGGACTGGGTGCGCCCGCACCTGCACGTCGAGACCGACCTGAGCGAGGAACAGCTGGTGCTGCTGGCCGATGCCCAGACCTCCGGCGGGCTGCTCGTCGTCGGGGAGATCCCCGGCTACCCGGTCATCGGAGAAACCGTGGCCGGGGCCGGCATCACCTTGCGCTGATCATTCCGCGGTGGTGATCGAGTCGTCGGTCACCCCGCGCTGACGGCGCTGTTCCAGGCGCCGCTTCTGCGGTTCGATCACGTACCGGGGATCGTGCACCGACTCCAGGCCGGCGTGCAGCACCCCGAAGCGGGTCAGCGCCGAGGCCGTCATCAGGGCAGCCCCGGAGGCCACCGCCACCGTCCGGCTGCGCGTGACCGAGGCGAGCACCGCCCCGGCACCGCCGACCGCCGACAACCGTTTGGCCCAGCGCAGCATCGTTCCCGGGGCGCCGTGGTGCAGCGGTTCGGCCGCCACCGGGTCCATCCGACGTTCCATCACCTCATCGGCCACCAGCTCCGCGGCCGCCCCGGTGATCGCCAGCACCCGGGCCGGTCCGGCATCGGCCACCGGTGTGGTCACCATGGCCAGCCCGCCGGCCGCCATCGACGCCGAGCTGACGAAGACGAACGAGAGGTCCTCCTTTGCCGCGTTCCAGGTGGGGTTCGCGGTATCCGAGAGCAGCACCCCGGTGTAGGCGGCCAACGGTGCGGCACACACCGCCGCCACCCCGGCGGCGGGTGCCTCCATCAGCCGCAGCAGCCCGCGCAGCGGACCCAGCGGCAACCGCTCGCCCGTCATCCGGTCCACGTCGGCCACCGCAGCCACCCCGGCCCCGGCGCTGAACGCACCCAGAATCCAGGAGCCCACGCTCATCGGGGAGGACACCTTCAGGGTGCGGAACATGTTCAGGAACCGCTCCGGGCGCCCCAAGTCCAGCACCAAGGCCCCGGCGCCCAGGCTGGCCGCGCCCACTGCCGAGATCCGAGAATTCCGCCGCAGCGTGTCATTGCCGGTGAGCTGGGCGCCGAAGCCCAACAGCGCCGAGCCCCCGGCGACCCCGCCCAGGAACAGGTAGATCCCGATCGGGCTCTCCCAGGGCGGCGCCTTGACGATCGGGCGGTTGTAGTAGGAGCTGAACTCGACCTCGGGCACCATCGCCATCTCGCGGGAGCCGTCCAGCGCCCCCGGCCGGGGTCCGCCCCCGGGCCGACCCCGGCGCCCGCGACGCCGTCGGGGCTTCTCGGGCGGACGGTAGCTGTCGAACTCGGAGACCGTCACCGGCGCCCTCCCGCCACAAACGCCAGCGCCGCCGCACCGATCATGCCCAGCGCGGCCATCCCGGCCCGCTTGTACATCCTCGGCAAATCCGCGGTCGCGACCCGAGGGTCTGGGGGCAGCCCGTACACTTCAGGCTCGTCCAGCAGCAGAAAGATCGACCCGGTGCCGCCCACGCCGTCGTTCTCGTTAGCCCCGTAGAGCCGGGCCTCGCTGAGCCCCTGACGGTGCAGCTCCCGCACCCGGGCCCGGGCGATCTTCGCCAGTTCCTCGTGTGAGCCGAATTTGATCGAAGTGGTCGGGCAAGCTTGAGCGCAGGCCGGAGTCTGGTCGTCGGTGAGCCGGTCGTAGCACAGCGTGCATTTCTGGGCCACGCCCACGTTCGGGGTCGGGGCCTGCTCCCCGGCGGTGAAATCCCGGTTCGTCTTGGGCTGGGCGATCCCGTCCTTGCGGCGTTCGATCACCCCGAACGGGCAGCCGGCCACGCAGGTGCCGCAGCCGTTGCAGATGTCCTCTTGGACGACGACGGTGCCGTACTCGGTGCGGAACAGGGCGCCGGTGGGGCACACATCCAGGCAGCCGGCGTTGGTGCAGTGCTTGCACACGTCCGAGGACATCAGCCAGCGGAAGTCCGGGGTGTCCGGCGGGGTGGTGTCGACGCCGGAGAGGTCCTGCGTGTCCGGGTCGCGGCGCACGCTGGGCATCCCCAGGCTCACCAGCCGCCGTCCGGACTCGCGGGCCTGCTCGATCTGCTCCTGATCCTGCTCGATGAACGCCACGTGCCGCCACGTATCCGCTCCCAGCGATCCGGTGTTGTCGTAGGAGGAGTCGGAGAGCTCCCAGGTGGAATCCGCGGGGTTGCGGTTCCATTCCTTGCACGCGACCTCACAGGCCTTGCAGCCGATGCAGATCGAGGTGTCGGTGAAGAACCCCTTGCGGTCGTGGTGCTGGTGCTGCGCCGGGGCGTGCCCGGCCTCGGTAAGACCCACCGTTGTCGATGTCATCGGTCCACCTCTCTGCTCGGTTCGGTTGATCCTGGCATCTGCGTGTCATCGTAGTATTCTCGTGCACTCGCGTCAGGAGCAACACGATTCGGGGACTGGGCGACCTCGTCGGCATGCGGTCCCTCGTCGGCGGGGCTGAGCCCGACCTGCACGGTCAGCCCGGCGCGCTGTTGGTAGTCGCGCACCAGGTCCAGCAACTCCGCTCCCCGCGGGCGGCGTCCAGGGCGCATGGCGCACGCTCCCACCTTGGACTCCTGAATGAGCACGTTGGGGTCCATCACGATGCCCAGCAGGTCGTTGGCGGCGTCGCCTTGAACCACCGCGCCGTCGCCGCCAACACCCCAGTGGTACGGCAGCCCGATCTGGTGGACGGTCCGGCCCCCGACGTCGAAGGGCTTCATTCGCTCGGTCACCAGCACCTTGGCCTCGATGGCGGCGCGCGGCGAGATGATGGTGGCCCATCCGTAGGGCTCCAGGCCGACTTCCTCGGCCAGCTGCGGGGAGACCTCGCAGAACATCTCCGGCTGCAGCTCGGAGAGGTAGGGCAGCCACCGGCTCATCCCGCCCGCCGTGTGATGCTCGGTGAGGCGGTAGGTGGTGAACGAGTACGGGTACACCTCGGCGCCGGCATCAGCACCGCTGGGCGCGCTGAGGTTGTCCCTGCTGTTCATCGTGATCCGGGTGGGCGAGCGCTGCTGCGAGTACAACGGGTTGCGCACCTGGGATTCCTGCGGCTCATAGTGAGTAGGCAGCGGCCCGTCGAGCAGCCCCTTGGGCGCATACAGCCATCCCTTGCCGTCACCCTGCATGATGAACGCGTCCACCCCGCTCAGCCCGGCCACCCCGGTGGCCCCTGATTCCGGTCGGTGATCGGGGGCAAGATTCACCGGGAAGTCCGGCACATCGTTGCCTACCCAGCGCTGCTCGTCCGCATCCCACCAGACGTACTTCTTCCGCTCGCTCCACGGCTTGCCCTCGGGGTCGGCCGAGGCGCGGTTGTAGAGCACGCGGCGGTTCGCCGGCCACACCCAACCCCATTCCGGGCTCACCGGGTTCTGCTCCGCGCGCGCCGGGCGGTCCGCGGAATGGTTCACGCCGTCGGCGAAGACGCCCGTGTAGATCCAGCAGCCTCCCGCGGTGGAGCCGTCGTCCTTCATCTCCGTGGAGGCACCCAGCGGCGTGCCGGCCATCTCTCCACTGACGTGATAGCCGTTGATTTCAGCCAGCACCGCCTCCGGGTCCGGGTTGCCGTGCTCATCCAATGGATACTCCCACGTCAGATCCAGCAGCGGACGGTCTCGAGGGTCGGTGGAGTCTTTCAGCCGCTCCCGGATCCGGATCCCTAGCTCGTAAAAGAAGTCCAGCTCGCTCTGGGCCTGTCCCGGCGGCTGCACCGCCTGGTGGCGCCACTGCAACATGCGCTGGGTCTGGGTGAAGGTCCCGGACTTCTCCACATGGTTCGCCGCGGGCATAAAGAACACCTCGGTGCCGATGTCCTCTGTCTTCATTTCGCCGGACTGGATCTCTGGGCTGTCCTTCCACCAGGTGGCGGATTCGATCAGCGAGAAGTCGCGTACCACCAGCCACTTCAGGTGTGACATGGCCATGCGCTGCATGCGCCCGTGTGCCGAGCCCACCGCCGGATTCTGGCCGAAGATGAAGTAGCCGTCGACCTCGTCGTCCATCATCCGCCCGACCGTCTGATACGTGCCGTGTGGTCCCGTTAATCGCGGCAGGTAGTCGTAGGCGAAGTTGTTCTCCGCCGTCGCATGGTCTCCCCACCAGGCTTTGAGCAAGCTCACCGTGTAGGCCCGGGCTTCGGCCCAGAAGCCAATCTGTTTCGGGGTCGCGATGCCCTCGATGTACTGGTCCAGCGTCGCTGTATCCGCGGTCGGCATCGGCAGATAGCCGGGCAACAGGTTGAACAGGGTCGGAATATCCGTGGAGCCCTGGATGCTGGCATGACCGCGCAGCGCCATGATGCCGCCGCCGGGTCGTCCCATATTGCCCAGCAGCAGCTGCAAGATCGACGCTGTGCGGATGAACTGGGCACCCATGGTGTGCTGGGTCCAGCCCACCGCATAGGCGAAACACGTCGTGCGCTCGCGCGTGGAGTTCTCGGCGATGGAGCGGGCCAGATAGGCGAAGTCCTCCTCGGAGATCCCGCAGGTCTGGCACACCATCTCCGGGGTATACCGGGCATAGTGCCGCTTCAGGATCTGGAACACCGTCCGCGGGTCCTGCAGCGTCTCGTCGCGCAGCCCGGTCGTGCGGACGTTCGGACCTCCGTCACCGTACTGTTCGGGGCTGCCTGGGGTCGTGTCCTGTCCCGTTCCGGAAGCATCGGCATCAGCGTTGTCTGAGCCGGATTGCTTGTACGCCCAGCTCGACGAGTCATATTTTCCTGTCTCGGGGTCGTAACCAGAGAACAGTCCGTCCAGGTCCTCGGTGTCGACGAAGTCATCGCCGACGATCGTGGCCGCATTGGTATAGGCCACCACATAGTCCTTGAACCACAGCTCGTTGCTCAGCACGTGGTTGATCAGGGCACCGAGCAACACGATGTCGGATCCGGCCCGAATCGGGACATGTTGGTCCGCCAGGGCGGAGGTGCGAGTGAACCGGGGGTCGACGTGGATCACCCGGGCGCCGCGAGCCTTCGCCTCGATCACCCACTGGAATCCCACGGGATGGCACTCGGCCATGTTGGATCCCTGAATCACGATGCAGTCCGCATTGGCCATATCGTGCAGCGGTTGCGTGGCCCCGCCTCGGCCGAAGGAGGCTCCCAGACCGGGAACCGTAGCGGAGTGTCAAATACGGGCCTGATTCTCGAGCTGAATCGCACCGGCGGCGGTGAACAGCTTCTTGATCAGGTAGTTCTCTTCGTTGTCGAGGGTCGCACCGCCGAGTGCGGCAATGCCCATGGTGCGCCGTACCGGGCGACCGGCCTCGTCGTGGTCCTGCCAGAACTTCGCGCGGGACTCGATGAACCGGTCGGCGATCATGTCGATCGCCTCGTCCAACTCCAGGGTCCGCCACTCGGTGGCGTACGGTGCCCGGTAGAGGATCTCGGTCTGTCGAGTCGCCGAATTCACCAACTGCTCACTGGCGGAGCCCTTGGGGCAGAGCCGCCCTCGCGAGATCGGCGAATCCGGGTCGCCTTCGACCTGAACGACCTTCTCATCTTTGACGAACACCTTCTGGCCACACCCGACGGCACAGTACGGGCACACGCTCTGCACCACACGATCTGCAGTGGAGGTCCGTGGCTCGATGTCCTTGGTGCGCTGAGACATGACGGCTTCGCCTCGGCCGAAGCGATCGGACGAGCGCAGCTGCCGGATCACCGGCCATTCCAGAGGTGTGAAGCGCGCCATAGCCGTAGTCTAACCCTCAGAGGCCCTGATGCCGAGGCCTGTCAGACCGGTATTCTCTCGGATTCAGTTGCTGCTGGCGCGGACCCGACCACCTGACCCGCACCAAAAGCGGCCAACAGCCGATCCGTATCCGCCAGCTGCTCCTCCCACACCGCACGAACAATGTCGATGACGTCGTTAGTGTCCTGCAACTCCGCGAGATACCGCTGGACTCCGGCGAAACCGTTCGGCGCGGCTTCATGGAGGCGGATCATCGTGATGGCCCGCTTCGACTGCACCCCGTACACCGGAATCTGCGGACCACGCGGAGCAGACAAACCAATGAAATACAGCTTCTCCAGACCCTTCGGCACGATTCCGGCGGCGTAGCGCAGGGGCACTCCGTTACTACGCTCAATCAGAGACTCATCCAAGAACGGCAGACTCGCGTGGAAACCGGTCGCCCACAAAATCGTGTCGTACTCCTTCGCGGAACCATCCACGAAATGCACCGTCTTGCCCTCGAAACGCTCAATCCCAGGCACGATACCGATCCGGCCATGGTGCACCCAATACGGCATCAGCGTATTCACCACCGCCTTACCCTCAGCCAATGAACGCGTCTGAGGCGACGGCATACCCGGATAATTACTGGCCTCACCAATCGAGACCTTCGACAACAACCGAGACAACAGATCCACCTCATCGGGGGCGAAATCTGCCAGCCACGGCACCTCCTGGCGGGGCACCCCGAAATACATCTTCGGCTGGAAATGAGTGCCTTCGCGCATCACCACATCCACCTGGAAGTGGTTCTGAGCGGCGTCGACCGCCAGATCACAGCCGGAGTTGCCGACCCCGACCACGAGGACGCGATCGCCGTCGATGTCTGCGGTGTTCTTGTAGGAACCGGAGTGGATGCCTTTCCGGTGAACTCGCCCTGGAAGTTCGGGACTTTCTGGTCCCACAGGTGGCCGTTGCCGACCAGCACGCCGTCGTAGTCTTTCGATTCACCGGTGCTGAGCGTGACGGTCCAGCCTGCCGAGCCCACGGGCCCCTCGATGGCGATGGGCACCACAGATTCGACAGCGGTGTTGAACTGGATGATGTCGTAGAGGCCCTTCTCTCGGGCGTAGGACTCCAGGTAGGCCACCACTTGTTTGCGGCTCGGGAAGTGCGGGTACTCCGCCGGCATCGGAAAGCCCTCGAAGTGGGTCATATCGCGGGAGGTGATCAAATGCAGCGCGTCGTAGTCGTGCTGCCAGTGGCCGCCGACGCGGTCGGACTTCTCGTAGCAGTCCACCTCGAAACCAGCCTCACGTAGCTGAACCAGGGCAGACATTCCAGCGGCACCGCCGCCAATCACGCAGTAACGGGTCATGATGGTCCTCGTCTCTTTCTCAGTCATGGGTGTTGCTCAGTTGTTGGTTCTGGCTCATCGTGCGCGGCGCGCTCAGATGAAGCGCTCATAGTCGGCGATGGACGAGGGAGGCGTGGACCCGCGTGGTCAGCGAGAGGTATTCCCGCCCTGGTTTTCCGGTCGCGCGACTGATGTCATCATGCGGCTCCTCGTGCCATGCGCTTCTCCAGCCACGCGATCAACCACATCACCGGCAGGGCGAAAGCTACGAAGATCAGACCGGTCAGCGCGTACACCTTGAGGTAATCGAAGGTGATCATGCTGATCTGGTACGCCTGGCTCATCAGCTCGTTTACGGAGATCGAGTAGGCGAGCGAGGTGGCCTGGAAGGACATCACGGCCAGCCCCATCAGGGCGGGGATCGCCGAGCGCAGCCCCTGCGGAAGGATGATCCGCAGGAATGTGTCTCGTTTGGTGATTCCCAGGGCGTTCGCTGCCTCCCGCTGGGCCGGGGCCACCGATTCGATTCCGGAACGCATGATCTCGGAGGAGTACGCCGACACCGTGTAGGTCAGCGCCACCGCCGCGGCCCAGAAGTTCTCGAAGAGCAGGCCCAGGGAGGGTAGCCCGAAGTAGACCATGTACAGCACCACCAGGGCCGGCAGGCCACGACCGAGCTCCACGATGACCAGGCAAGGAATCCGAATCGCCTTCGAGGGGTGCGAGGTGCCCAGCGCCAACAGCAGTCCCAGGACGAAACCGACCACGACGGAAATCGCGGTGAGTCGTAGACTGACCAGCAGGCCTGCGCCCAATCGGGGCAGAAAATCAATGAGATCCATCAGCCGGCTCCTTTCAGCTTGGCGTCCAGTCTTCGAGCGAAGATCGCGATCGGGATGCTGATAATCAGGTACACCGCTGCCGCCACCAGGAACGGGGCGATGCCGGGAATGTCTGGATTCTGCCGGGCGAACTGCGAGGCGCGGAACACCAGGTCCATCACCCCGATGGTCGAGGCGATGGAAGAGTCCTTCACGAGCGCCAGCAGGAAGGTGCTCATCGAGGGCAGCACGGTTCTGATCGCTTGTGGGGTCTGGATGCGCAGGAACGTCGTCGTCGGAGTCAGCCCCAGCGCCAGGGACGCCTCGGTTTGACCCTTCGGCAGCGTGCTGTAACCGCCCCGGTACACTTCCGCAAGGTAAGCGCTGGCGATCAGGCCCAGACCGATCACCGCGGCGGTCAGCGAGTCCAGCCGGATGCTGCCGATCTGCACGCCGAAGTAGATCAGGAACAGCCAGACGATGGGCGGCACAGCCCGAATGATGTCGACCATCAAGCGGATCACCAGACGCACGACGACGAACCGCGAGCGCATTCCCAACATAATCGGGAATCCGAGGATCGCCCCCGTGGTGAAGGCCAGGGCCGTGACCAACAGAGTCATGGGGAGGCCGATGATGACGGCCAGGAATGCCTCGGCCATCTCAGCGCTCCAATACGGCATTGAGGAAACGCCGGGTGCGCTCTTCGCGCGGATCGGACATGATCTCCTCGGGGTTGCCCTCTTCGATGATGCCGCCGTCGGCCATCACCACCAGGTGGTCGCCGACATCGCGGGCGAACTGCATCTCGTGGGTGACCACGATCATCGTCATGCCGGTCTCGGCCAGGTCCCGCATCACGGCGAGAACTTCCAGACCGATCTCCGGATCCAGGGCCGAAGTGGGCTCATCGAAGAGCATCGCCTGCGGGTTCAGCGCTAGCGCCCGCACGATGGCGATGCGCTGCTGCTGGCCTCCCGAGCACTGGGTGGGATGGTGGTTCGCCTTGTCCTTCAAACCGACGCGACCCAGCAGCGTCAATGCCCGCTCTTCGGCTTCTTCTCGGCTGCGGCCCAGAATCTTCTCCTGGGGAAAGGTGATGTTGCGCAGCACGGAGAAGTGCGGGAACAGGTTGAAGGACTGGAAGACCATGCCCACCTGACGCCGCAGCTTCAGCAGGTCTACGTCACGGATCCGCTGATCGGCGTCGATGGTCTGCGATCCCACGGTGATGGAGCCACGATCGGGTGTCTCCAACAGGTTGATGCAGCGCAGCAGCGTGCTCTTTCCGGATCCGGAGGGACCGATGAGTGCTGTCACGCTGCCTGGAGCCACCGTCATTGAGATATCGTCCAGCACCAGGTGGGACCCGAAGCTCTTCGAGAGGTTCCTGACTTCAACGCCAGCACGCGTGATGTTGAGGGAGGTGGTGAGAATTGATTCGCCCACGGCGGGGTACCTTCCGTTCTCTTGGTCGTGGGGTCAGCCGTTGTTCGTCTGCTCTGCGACGTCAGCCGGGACCACAAGGTCCTCGGGCAGGTCCCAGTCGGCGAGGATCCTCGCCAGCGTCCCGTCTTCGCGATACTGATCGATCAGAGAGCTCAGGGCCGCTGTGAGTTCCGGGTTGTCCTTCGAGACCGGGAACCCGATCTGCGGCTGATCGGTGGTGATCGCGATGCGGTCGTCGGGCTCGGCGATCTCCACCGTGTAGTCAGTGTCTCCATAGGCCACCGTAGCTACCGCGTAACCGTCCAGCGCTGCTTCGAGTCGGCCGGAGATGAGATCCTGTCGCGTCTCGATGGTGGAGGGGTAGGTCTTCATCGTGCTGCCGAGCACCCCGCTCATGTCGCCCTCCCAGGAGAAGCCGGCCACGCTGCCCACGGCGCTCATCTCTTCGAGCTCGTCCACTGTGGTGGCGCCCTCTTCCGAGATGATCGCCATGGAGTCGTAGAACGTAGGGGAGGTGAAGTCCACTTGCTGGGCCCGCTCGGGGGTGATGTACCAGCCGCCGCTGATCATGTCGACGCTACGCTGAGCGGTGATCATCGGAATCCCGTTAGCGTAGGTGATGACTTCGAACTGCAGACTCAGACACTCCTCCTCGGCCATGGCCCGGAGCAAGTCGATCTCGAACCCGTCGGCGTCGCTGCCCTCGTCCTTCGTGTAGGGCAGGTTTTCGGGCACGCCCACGGTGAGGGTGCCCGCGTTGATGGTGGTCAGGCCCTCAGTGGCTGGCGTGCAGTCGGAGGCGGCCTCCGTCGAGTCGACACTGGCCGAGCAGCCCACCAGGATCAACGAGGCGATGCCCACGGTGGAGGTGATATAGATGCCGGAAGAAATGTTCTTGGTCAACATGGTTCGTGTCCGTTTCTCTGATTGGGTGAGGTGAATGTGGTGTTCAGGCAGTCAGTCCGCCGTCGATGACGACATTGGACCCTGTGACGAAGGAGGCTTGGTCGCTGAGCAGGTAGTCGATCAGCGGCGAGATCTCCTCGACGCTCGCGCGACGGCCCAGGGGTGCGGAGCTGCTGGAGCCGCCTTCGGGCTCGTCGTTGTTCATCTGGCTGGAGACTCCTCCCGGTGAGATGGCGTTGATCCTCACGGTGGGCGAGAATTCATGGGCTGCGACCTTGGTCAGAGCGACGATGGCCGCCTTGGAGGCGGAATAGGCCGCATATCCCTTCGACCCGATCAGGGCCGCGGTCGAGGCCACGTTGACGATGGAGCCACCCCCACCGTTGCGCATCAGCGGCGCCATGGTCTGCACTCCGAGGAAGGTCCCGTGGACGTTGATGCGCTCGTGCAGTGACCAAGTGGCCAGGTCGGTGGTCTCGATCGATCCGTAGCGCAGAATTCCGGCGTTGTTCACGAGCCCGGTCAATCGGGGCTGGTCACGCCGGATCTCTTCCGCCAGGGCAGACCACTGTTCGGGGACCGAGACGTCAAGGGAGCGATAATGCGCGTCGACCCCGGAGCTGCGCAGCACCTCGGTGGTGCGCTCGCCCTCGTCGTCGAGCACGTCGGTGAGGATGACCCGCACTCCCGGGCGCCCCAGTCGTGCGGCGTGGGCTGCGCCCTGGCCGCGTGCGGCGCCGGTGACGACGACGGTGGATTCGGAGGGAAAGATCCTCATGGTTGTTGCTCCTGACGATGTGAGTGAATGGGGTGCGCGCTATTGGCGGATGACGGCCGCGCCGGAGAGGGTGATGATCTCCCCGCTCATGAAGGCGGTGTGGCTGGGCTGGGCAAGGGTGAACACCCACTGCGCGATCTCCTCGGGCTGGGCCACCCGCCCCAGGGGGATGCTCGCTGCGGCTTCCGCCATGCGCCCGGTGGCGGCATTGCCGGGAGTCTCCACCCAGCCCGGCGCGATCCCGTTGACACGGATTCCCTGAGGGGCCAATTCCAGGGCCAGCGCCTTGGTCAGCATCACCACCGCCGCCTTGGACGCCCCGTAGAACAGTTGACCCGGGGAAACTTCGAAGGCGTCGACGGAGGCGAAGTTGATCACCGAGGACCCCTCGCCCAGGTACGGGCGGGCCGCGGCTATCACGTTCGCCACCCCGAGCACGTTGACATCGAAGATCCGTCGATAGGTCTCCTCGTCGTAGGAGTCGAGTGTGGTGGGCGGATAGATGCCAGCGATATTGGCGACCGCGTCTAACCGCTCATCATCTCCCAGGACCGTTGAGAGCGCCTCTTCCACGGCGGTCCGGGACCGCACATCAACGACGCGACTGATGAAGGTGCCGGACCCCGAGTCCGGCGCCGCCGTGTCAGTGACATCGAGTGCGATCACTCGCCAGCCGTGCTCGAGAAAAGCCACGGTCGCGGCTCGTCCCATGCCCGAGGCGGAGCCAGTGACCACAGCGGTAAGGTTCTTAGAATTCATCTCCGGCGTTCTCCAATGTGCGGTTCGTTACGTTCACGTCATTGCATCAGCCTTCATCGACCCAGGGCAATGCTTACTTTCTGATGACTGTGCTAGGTTTTACCTATAATGACCATGTCGACCGCATGATTTCAGGGTTTTTCATCGGCGCTCACTGACCGGGTGACTCCAGAGTTTTCCCGCACGAAACACGCCTGACACGTGGGGAAGCGATGAGATCATCCGCGGACGTTCGTTGAGTTTCTCAATTAGCAAGGGGTTTCTATGGCGCTACCCACCGTCCGCCAACTCGAGTACTTCATCTCGGCTGCCCGTATCGGCACCTTCGCCGGTGCGGCAGCCGAGAACCACATCGCCCAGCCGAGCCTGTCAGAACAGATTTCCAATCTGGAGCAGAATCTCGGCGTCTCACTCTTCACCCGCGGATCACGCAGCCTGATCGTGACCGACGCTGGATCCCAACTGGTTCCGCTCGCCGAAGAGGCCCTGCGCAATATCCGGGTGTTCTCCGAATGGAGTCGGCGATTGCGTTCCGTCGAGGTAGGAAAGGTATCCTTCGGAACGTTCAGCAGCGCGCATCTCTACCTGCTGACCGATCTCATCCGCGACTTTCGCCAACGCCATCCGAAAGTGCGCGTTCACGTCACCGGCCTGAATTCCTCTGAGGTCGCCGATGGCGTTCGCACAGGCGAACTGGAGGCCGGACTCGTGCAGCTTCCCGTCGATGCCCGTGATCTGGCGGTGACCCCCGCTGTCTTCACAGACCAGGTGGTTTACGTGTCCGCGAATCCGATTCCCGGCCGCGGCACGGTGAATGTCAATGACATCGCCGATCGCCCGATCATCCTCTCCGAGTCCAGCTGGTCGCAGACCGACCCACTGCGCAAGTCACTGTTGGAACGCACCCAGCGCACCGGAGAGAACCTGGAGCCCATCATCGAAGTAGAATTCCAGACGCACGCGCTGAGTCTGGCGGCCGAAGGCCTGGGAGACACCTTCGTCTCTTACCATGTAGGTCGGTCCGTGATTGAATCGCGCCATCTGCACTGGGCGCCACTGGATCCCCCGCTGTTAGAACACTACGCGTTCATCACCAAACGCAACGGAGCCATTTCACCGGCCACAGCGGAGTTCATGCGCATCGCTCACCGGCTGATGCAACGGCTCTCAACCATTTCCAGTCTGCCCTCCAGCGCTATGTGATCCACCAAGCCAACACGGCGATCACCGCGCTGGACGCCAACAGGTCGGTGACCCCGCGGAGGGACAGCTGGACAGCTGCTCTGACAGGTGAAAACGGTAGGCGCCCCAGCCGTCGCAGTCCTCGGTTTTGAGAACACAAGCCGTCTCGGGCGCCACATGCAGATGAGCAACCAGGCGATGACCAGCAGGTCGACGAGCGCGAAGAGCACCATCACCACCAGCGCCATCAGCCCCAACCCGAGAAAACCCGCGCCGGGATGACTTACGCCCCAGGACACGACAGCGCCGAGCATTCCGCCGAACAGGCAGAGGATGAGGACCAGCCCGGCGACCAACCCCGCCATCCGTTGGCGCCGCGTCGGCTTCGGCGCCGTCTCCTGAATCTCTTATGGATAGTCGCTGAGCAGCTCGTAGGGGGCGAAGAACAGGGTGGCGATGAGCACGGCTCCGCTGACCATCGCCACGAGGCCGCCCCAGCTCAGGGCGTGGGCCCACCAGTCGGCGGTGAACAGCATGAGGGCTCCATTCGTTGGCTGACCCCTCAATCACCGACCAGGATAGGTCCGTCCGCGTACTACTTTCGCCAGCCGCCGTCGGTGTAGGTCCGGCGCACCACCTCGGAGAAGGGCACCGGGCTGACGTCGACGCCCACGGGGTACTGCCGATGCGGCTGCGCCGAGGACTTGCGCGTACCGCCGTCGGGCTCGCCCCAGATCACCTTCAGCTGGTCACCGATCTCCACCTCGGGGTTCACGATCGCCAAGGACAGGGGTCGCTTCTCGTTCCAGCTATATCCGGTGAACATGGACAAGCCCACCACCGCTCCGGACTCATCCACCACCGAGTCGAAGTTGGAAGCACCGTAGTTGGCGTTCGGCAGGTCGAAGAACTTATAGGGCAGCTGGTCCTTCTGGTACATCGACGCGTGAATGGTGGCGACGTCGTCCCCGTCCCAGGCCAAGGTCACTTTCTTGCGCTGAGCGGCGGGATCCATCTGTTTCAGCGCATCGGCACCGATGAAGTCGTGGTCGTGCTTGATGAACGAGCCATAGCCCAGCTCCCACGGGGTCGTGTAGTAGCCCTCGATCGAGTCTGGAACGTATGACCCGGCGATCGCCGAGTTCGCCTCATAGCTGTCCGCGCCCAGCCAGCGCCGGTAGTCGGCAAGCTTGTCCCCGGAGTAGATGCCCGGCAGCGGGGAGGGGATCCAGCCGGATTCCAGGGTATTGCACGAGTAGGCGCGTGCTCCGGCCAGCTCCAGCCCGAACTCGGCACCGGCGTCGAGAATCGCCTCACGCACCACGTCGTAGTCCTCATACGGCCCCCACAGCTCCAGACCCGGGGCACCGGCCATGCCGTGGCGTAGCGTGCGCACCTGGCGCCCGGCCACGTTCATGGTCGACATGGTGAAGAACTTGAGCTGTTCCAGCGGGCCGCCGTTGACCTTCTCGATGACCTCCCAGGCGCGGGGCCCCTGGATCTGGAAGCGCCATTCCTGCCGCGACACCGCTTTGCCCATCGGCCGCGACGGCGAGCGCCGGTCCACCGTGACCTCCACGTTGTAGCCGCCGGTCTCCGCGTGGAAGCTCAGCCAGTTCGCCGCCGGGCTGCGTCCGACGTAGACGAACTCCTCCTCGGCGATGCGGAACAGGATGCCGTCGCCGATCACGTGGCCGTACGGGGTCACCGGAACATACTGCTTCGCCTTGTTGACGGGGAAGTTCTCCACCGAGTTGATCGCGGTGTCGGAGATCAGCCGCAGCGCATCGGGGCCGGAGAGATAGAGGTTATCCATGTGGTGGGTCTGGTCAAAGAGCACGGCGGTCTCGCGCCAGGCTTCTACCTCATTGCGCCAGTTCGTGAATTCTGCGGCCACCACCGGATACACGTACGCGCCGACCCGGACATTGCGCAGATGCTCGACGACGTCACCGGAGGCATCTAGCACGTCCTGCAGGGACTTCTCTGACATGGTTCCGTTCCTCTCCTCAGCGGAGGGCCACCGCCGTGGGTAGCGTGACCCGTTTCACACCACTGTAGGAAGGTTCGGGAGACCTCAGGCAGGCCATCGGCACCGATTCGACCGGGACGTTTGTCGCGATTCTCGCCCGAGCGATTAGGCGTCGGGTGAGATCAAGCCAGCGTTGACCGCCAGCAGTGCCGCCTGGGTGCGGGACGACACGTTGAGCTTGCCCAGCATGTTGGAGACGTGGGTGCGCGCGGTGCGTTCGGAAATGTGTAGTTGGCGAGCGATGTCTCGGTTCGAGCATCCTTCACCCACCAGCATCAGCACCGCCCGCTCACGCTGGGTGAGCGAGGCGATCCCACCCGCCGGGGAGCCAAACATCTGGGTGAGCTTGCGCGCCATCGCGGTATCAATGAAGACCTCGTCGCGCACCGCCGCTTGCACGGCCGAGGCCACTTCCAGCGGACCGGCGTCCTTGAGCAGGTAACCCGCCGCCCCGAGCTGCATGGTGGTGTTCAGCCGCTCCGTCTCCCCGAAACTGGTGAGCACCACGACCTTCACCCCGGGGTAACGCTGGCGAATCTCCTTCAGCGCGGCGATCCCGTCCATACGCGGCATCACGAGATCCAGTAGCACGACATCGGGCAACCGTCCGTAGGTGTCGAGCTCGGCCAGCTGCTCTAGGGCATCCTGACCGTCCACCGCCTCGCCGACCGATTCGAGGTCATCGAGCACATCGAAGTACGCCGATATTCCACGCCGGGCCACCGCGTGATCGTCCACGATCAACACCGTGATGGCGGCGTGGCTCGAGTGCTGTTCCGTGGTCACGCGTCCTCCTCGAGAGTCACGATGTGGTGTGGAACCACCGCTAACACGTCGGTTCCTGCACCGTTGTAGCTGGGCGCCACCGTCAATTCACCGTGCCAGCGTTCCACTCGCTCGCGCATGAACTCCAGTCCGTGGCCCTCGCCCGAATCGGTTCCTGCCTCCGGGTGTACTGGATGCGGGTCGGTACCGTGATCCCGAATCAGCAGCTCCAGCGTGCCCGGCTCGCCGCGTTCCAGGCGAATCGTGATGACGTCGGGGGCCGCGTGCTTGATCGCATTGTGCACCGCCTCCGCCGCCACGTAGTAGAGGTCTTCAGCCATGGGGGCATCCAGAGACGCCGCAACGTCATCGAGGTGGACGTCCACGTCGATCCCGGTCTGCCGGTGGGTCGTCGCGGCGAGCTTCGCAACGGCGTCCGCCAATCCGCCCCCCGTCAGCGGACTCGGCCGCAACTGCGCGACCAGGCCGCGCAGGTCCTGCAACACCGAGGCAGTGATCTCCTCCAGGTCGGTGGATATCTCCCGAATCCGGGTCATCCTCTCCGGCCGGTTACCCTCGCTCAGCACCTTCAGCGCCTGGGTCATCATGCCCATCGAGAACACCTGCTGCACCACCGAATCGTGCAGGTCCCGGGCCAGGCGCTGCCGTTCCTCCCGCTGCACCGTATGGCGCTCCTGCTCCAGCAGCGAGGCATAGTCGATGGCCAGCCCCGCTTGCTCCGCCATCGCCGCGAGAAACTCGAAGCCGTCGTCGTCGATATGAGTACCCGGGGTGAAGAACACGTTCAGGATTCCGATGGTGCGCGTTCGCACCGTGATCGGTAGCGAAGCGAAAGCGTCCCACTCCGGACTACGGTGGTACTCGCGCAGCGGCTCCCAGGCCGGATCCTCCATCACCGTGGCGTAGCGGTGCGGCATGATCACCGGCTCCCCGGTCTCCATCACCTCCAGCATCCGCAGCCGTGCACCCCGTCGCTGACACTCCAGCAATCGCGAGAAGAACGCACGCTGGCCCGAGGCCGGAAAGCCCGCCACTCCGAGCATGTGCAGCTGGTCGCCGGAGTGTTCATTCGTGAGCACCTGTACCCCGGCCAACCCATCCGCCTGCAGGATCTCCTCGGCCAGCGCCCGCAGCGTGGCCGGCAACGACCTCTCCGAAGCCACCCGGGCGGCGGTGCGTGCCACGGCGGCAGCGTGCCGTTCACGACGTCGCACGGCCTCCAGTTCCGCCATGGTCGTCGTGTCGGGGTGGATGGTCATCGCGGCTCAGCCCTCCTTCACGGCACGTCTGTGCACAGAATACTCCGTCTCGTCCCGGTCAGGGGGTCACCGCTGTACCGCATCGGCCGACGCCTGGTAGCGGCCCACCGTCAGCACCGCCATGGCACCGAAGCTGATCAGTCCCATCAGCATCAGATACAGCGCAATCGGTGTCGAGGTGCCGAAGGCCGCATACAAGCCCGTACCGATCAGCGGCATGAACCCGCCACCCAGGATCGACCCAATTTGGTAGGCCACCGACGCCCCGGAGTACCGCACCTCGGCGGGGAACAGCTCCGCAATCAGCGCAGCCTGCGGGCCAGCCATCAGTGACTGCGCCAACAGCACGACGGCAAACGCAATCGCGATGTTGTACCACTGGCCGGTATCCGCGAGCCAGAAGAACGGGAACGCCCACAGGGTCAGCATCGCCGCACCCCACAGGAACACCTTTTTCTGGGTGAACCGATCGGCCAACAGCGCGCCCAGGGCCACCGTCACCAGGTGGCAGACCGCCCCGAAGATGATCAGCGCCAGCATCGTGTTCTGCGAGACCCCATCCTCCCCTAGGTTGCCCCGGTGCGAGAGCATCCACACCGAATACAGGTAACCGATGGCGGGCGGGGCGATCGAGACCACGCCCGCCAGCAGCACGGTGCCGGTGTGCCGCCGGAACAGATCCAGCATCGGCGCCTTGGCTACCGTCTTCTCCTTCTTCATCGTCTTGAAGGCCGGGGAGTCTTCCACCTGCAGCCGGATCCACAGCGCGATGAGCACCAGCACCGCACTGAACAGGAAGGGAACTCGCCAGCCCCACGCCTGAAACGCCTCGGGTGCCAGAATATTCGAGACGACGACGAAGACCAGGTTGGCGCCGATGATCCCCAACGGCAGCCCCATCTGCGGGAACGCCCCATAGAGGGCGCGCCGGTTCCGCGGTGAGTACTCCACCGCCATCAGCACCGCCCCGCCCCATTCGCCGCCGACGCCGACCCCCTGGAGAATCCGGAAGGTCACCAACAGAATCGGCGCCCACACCCCGATCGTCGCGTAAGTTGGTAGCAGCCCGATGGCCACCGTGGCCACACCCATGAGCAGCATCGACACCATCAGCATCGCCTTGCGTCCGATCCGGTCCCCGTAGTGCCCCATGAGCAGCCCGCCCAGGGGACGAGCCAGGAATCCCACCGCGAAGGTCGCGAACGCCGCCAGGGTGCCCACCACCGGGTTGTCATCCGCGGGGAAGAACTGCGGTCCAAAAATCAGCGCGGCCGCGGAACCGTAGATGAAGAAGTCGTACCACTCGATGGCGGTCCCCACCAGTGACGCGCTCAGAACCTTGCTGCGCTCCCGGGCGGAGGGCAATCCGCGCCCCGGTCCGGATTCGTCCGGGGATGCGGAGGTATCGATACTCGATGTGTGGGGTGAATGGAGCTCGTTCATCGTGACGGGTCCTCTCTCAATGCTCACGTCTCGCGAACCTCGCTGCGGCAGCGCCACTGTGAGCTGTCTCACTGCTGAAGTCTAGAGTTGCCCCGATCCCAGAACACGAGCGCCTCGACCTAGTCCGACTACGTCGTTTGTCGCACTTCCCCGCTCGCACATTCAGCCCCGTGGCCGTTCGTCAGCGGCTCGAGAACCCGCAGGCCGTGTCGACGGGAGACCCACACCCACAGCAGAGCGGTCACACCGATCGTCATCGGCAGACTCACCAGCAGTGACATCGGATCAACAGCACCCTGCTCGAGGGAAGTGGCGCTGAACGGGGCCAGCAGGAAGAGCACGAGGTTGTTGGCGGTGTGCATGACGATGGCGAGTTCGAGACCACCGCTCTTCCACACCAGTGCACCCATGCAGAGGGCGAACACGGCGATATCAATCTGTCCGACCCAGTCATAGCCGTGTCCGAGCATGAACAGCGGCACCGGGATGAGGATGCCCCAGAGCGGTGAGCGCAGCCAGGTTCCCAGCACCTGCATCGCCAGGCCGCGAAAAACGTACTCCTCCGCCGCGCACTGCAGTGGGGTGAGCAGGACGATGATGACGTAGAGCCACAGCGTGCGGCTCGTGGCCTCGGGCCAGGCGACATCGTTCGGCGGGAAGAGAACGTACAGCCCCACCAGGACGACGGCATAGAGGGGCAGCGTGATCGCGGCGGCTCGCAGGATCATTCCCCAGCGCACCCGTCCCCGCACGGAGTGCAGGATCCCCGGCGCGCGTCCGCCCCACCGCATCCCGAGGAGCACCGCGGGCAGCATCATCACGATGAGTCCAAGCAACAGCAACAGGTCCATCGGGTTCGACGGGTCGGTGAGTTCAGCCGTAGGGCGCCAGGACTCCCCGAACGCCCCCTCCTCCGCGATGAACCAGAAGACGAACAGCGGAAGAACGAACGCCACATACAGACCCGCGGTGGTCAGTGTCGCCAGGAGCGGGCGCCACCATTTTCTGCTCCGCGGGGAGTGCCGCATGAGCCGGTGGTACGGCAAGTCGGCCTGCCGGGCAGTCGAGGGGCCAGCGGAGGTGGTGAGAGGGGCGGTGAGGGTGGTGTCGGTGATCGTCATGCCTCCAGCGTCGCGGGAATGTGCCGGCGGCGGATCCTCCCTTCGGTCGGACTTCGAACTCAGTCTCGTTCTTTCGGAGGATCCAGACACCGCATCGCCGAACCTATGATGAAGACCATGGCAGCCCAGCGCACCGAGACGACTCCACGTCGACACCGAGATCCCCGTGTCTCCGTCGGCGGTCTTCTCCGCCCCACGCTCACCTCGTTGCTGTGCCTGGGCCTCGGGGCGCCCATCTATCTCGTGGGATTCGGATTAACGCTCGACGACGTGGGCGAGGCGGGTCTCAACGCGCTGACCGGTTTCTTGCTCGCGGACCTCGTTCTCGGAGTCGCCGCCTGTATCGCGGTCGGCCCCCTGCGTCGCTCCCTCTGGGGCAACGTGCTGATCATCTGCTGCGGTATGGTCAGCAGCTTCGCGCTGCCCGCCTGGCTGGTGGCCACGAAACGACTCGGCGAACGCCGGATGCTCGCCCTGGATCTGGCCGTGGTCGCTGCGATGATGCTCGGGGTCTGGGGCATGTACGCCTGGCAGGATTCGGTGAGTGCGCCCTACCAGTCCGAGGTGCCGCTCCCTTCGATCGTCACCGCGGCCGTGGCCGGGTTGATTACCGGCTGCGGGCTGCTGTGGGGACGGGTTCGGGGCACCCGAGCCGCGCTCATCGCCTCGTTGCGCGAGCAAGCCCGAACCGCTGAACTGGCCCGGGCGGAGCAGGCGCGTACCCGAGAGGCGGAAAAGCGCCAGGCGCGATTCGACGAACGTCGTTCGGTCGCCCGTGACATGCACGACGGCGTCTCCCATCAGCTCTCTATTATTGCCATGCACGCCGGGGCCCTGGCCTCCCGCGACGATCTCGCTCCCGCGCAGATCCGGGAGGCATCACACGTCATCCATCAAGCAGCTCGAGACGCCGGCAGCATGCTGGCCGACATTCTCACCGCGCTGCGTGAACCCGTGGATGCTGAGAATGCGGGGCAGCAGCACCTGCAGACACTGCGCACACTGCGCTCGGTTCTGGACTCTGCGGCGTCGCGAGGCACGAACATCGTGGTGGTACGACAGGAGCTCTCGACCGCGGAGTGGGAGCGGAATCCCGCTCGAACAGCCTCGCTGCTGAGAATGCTGGACGAGGCGCTCGTGAACGCCGGCAAGCACGCCCCCAGAGAACCGGTTCACCTCGACCTGCAGCGCCTCGACGCGGCCGTTCTGCTGCGGGTGCGCAATCGTCTCCCCGACGACGTTGACGAGACGGTGCTGGGCACCGGGAACGGGCTTCTCGGAATCGAGGAGCAGGCAATGTTGCTGGGCGGGAAGGCCCGCTCTGGGCCCACCGCCGATGATCATTTCAGCGTGGAGGTGGAACTGCCGTGGACCTGACATCAACCGCTCGCATCCGGGTTCTTGTTGTCGACGACGAGACGCTCATGCGGGCCGGCATCCGGCTGATGATCGACGGCGTTCAGGGTATCGAGGTGGTCGGGGAAGCCGCCGACGGAATCGACGCCGTCGCCGCGGTCCGGGATCTCGACCCCGACGTCGTGTTGATGGATATCCGCATGCCGCGGATGAACGGCATCGAAGCCACCCGAGAACTCACCCGCAAGGGGGCACGCGCCCGCGTGGTCGTACTCACCGCATTCGACACCGATGACTTTCTCCTCGACGCGCTGCGCGGCGGTGCCGTGTCCTTCCTGCTGAAAGACTCCGCTCCACAGCGGGTTGTCCAGGCTGTCACGGAGGCCGCTGCCGGCCACCCTCAGGTCTCGGCGACCGCTCTCGCCACCTTGGTCGAGCTTGCCGAACGTGGCCGCGACTCCGTGGCATCTCGAACCGAGACCTTCTCGAGCCGACCCGTCTCACCGCCAGCCATGGTTACCGTGCGCGAATGGGAGGTGGGCCAGTTCGTCGCCCAGGGCCTCACCAATGCCGACATCGCTGCAACCCTGCACCTCAGCGCAACCACCGTGAAGACCCACCTGGCCAGCCTGTTTGCGAAACTGCACGTCACCAATCGCGTGCAGCTGGCGATCTACGTCCTGGAGCACCAGCAACGGCAGGGCTGACAGGAGCATAGTGGGAACGAAAAAATCCCGGAGCATCGTTTCCGATGACCCGGGAATGATCGCGCTGAGCCATTAGGTCATCGACCTCGCCCGGCACGGGCCGCATCGCTCACCCGCCAGGCAGAACGAATCCGAGACACTATGGAGCCTGATCGAGACCATCTTCGCCGCTGGGACGGTTACGCCCACGCCATCGCCCGATGGGAACATGTCACCGACGAAAGGCCCCGGCACCGTCGATCCTGAACGAGGACCTCGGGCCGAGACCATCGCCGGCGTGCGTGGAATGGCTTATGGGCTTGTCTGCCAGCGGGGTCACCGATCCAGCGCACGAGCTGACGGCAAACCAGCAGAACACAGCCCTCTCTGCGCTGGTGATCGGCCAGACGCCAACGCTCTCGGAGTTGTATCCATCTCCAATCGAACGATGTCCCCGAGCGCGGCGAGCTAATGTCCTCAGGTCAGGTCAGTTGCAATGTGGTGATGCACGTCGGGTCGTCGTCGTTCATCGTGGAGATGATCGCGGATCCCGTCTGACCTTCGTGCTCGATCGTGAGCGTTGCCTCGATGCCGTGGGGCACCCAGACGCCGACAAACCCGTTGTCGTAGGTCTGTTGCACCTCGTTGACGAGCACATCGCCGTCCTCGCCGGTGAGCGTGACCTGGACTTCGCTGTTAGTGAGTTCTCCGAGGCAGGTGGTCAGGCTGTGGAAGTAGCAATCGTGCGTTTGCTCACGATATGGGGCGACCGAGATGTACACCTCGTCTTCGGGCATCGGCAGTCGTGTCTCGCGGTCTTGATCGTCGGTGAGAATGAGCGCGTCGGGTTGCACAGATGCAATCAGATCGGTGGGGCGGTCGGCGACGGGCATCGTGTCGAGCCGCTCGATGACCTGCGTGGCGTCGAGTCCGTCCAGGTTGTGGTCTGCCAGGAAGTCAGTGTCGACGGCTTGACTGCCGATGGAGGTGGATTCGGGCTCGGGCGACGTGGTGGTGCATCCGGTGAGAACGAGGGCGGCGGCAAAGGTAGCGGTGGCAGCGACGTTCAGATTTCGGCGCCGCGGCACGGTGGGGTGGTTCATGGCGTGGTCCTTCAAGAGAGTTGGGCGGGTCGGTGCCGGGCACTCTCGCCACGGCACCGACCGACCCTGGTGGTCAATCAGAGGGTGGCCAGGAGGTCTTGCATCTCCTGGATCTCAGCGGTCTGCGCGTCGATGATCGTCTGCGCGAGCTCGACGGCATCGGGGTTGCTGCCGTCATCGACCTGCGTCTGGGCCATCTCGACGGCTCCCTGGTGATGGACGATCATCTGCTCCAAGAACAGTCGCGATGCCTCGGCGCCGTCGGCGGATTCGAGGGCGGCCAGGTCGTCCTCGGTCATCATGCCGTCGCCGTGGTCCATGCCGTCCATCTGGCCTTCGTCGGGGTCGACGCCCCAGTCGTCCAGCCAGCCCTGAAGCTGTTCGATCTCCGGCCCCTGGGCGGTCTTGATCGCCTCGGCCAGCTCGACCACCTCGGGGTGGACGTCGTCCTTGGCGAGGACGATGTCGCTCATCTCGATGGCCTGCTCATGGTGGACGATCATCATCGAAGCGAACATCACGTCCGCGTCGTTGGCACCGGCTGCCTGCTCGGACGAGCCGTGGTCCATGCCCGGCATTATGTCTTCGTCCTCGCTTCCGGCCGAGCATCCAGCCAGGGTCAGTGTGAGGGCGAGTGCGGCGGTCGCCGCGGTACGAAACTTCATGAGCGTTCTCCAATATCAACAGTCGCTTGAGTGACGCGGAACCCCACATGGGCGCCGCGTGAGTGAGAGAAGGGGAACCGTCGGCGCGGGTGTGCGCCGGGTTCGTTGCTCCCTCAGGTGCGACTGATGCAGAGAACCTGAAGTGACGGCGCCCGAGACAGCAGCCTGTCGATGAAGCGCTTCACGAGGAACGGCCGGGGTGCGGTGTGCATCCATTCGGGTAGAAGCCGCGGCGGCACCAGGACGAGGAGGGCGAGTAGCAGTGCGAGCACGCATGCCATTGCCATGCCCAGATGATCGCCACCCCCGCAGTCCGCGCAGGAACCGCCGCGATCGTGAGCCGTGCCGCTGGTCAACCCGGGTGAGCCCGTCGAGCCGTGATGCGCCACACCCTGGTGTGGCTCGCTGGAGTCGGCGACGGTGACGGACATGGCGGCAGGCGCGTGCGCGGAGGGGGTGCCATGCAGGTTCAGTGTGTGCATGGCGAGCAGCCCGGGGATGATCGCCACCACCAGCAGCCCGCCGAACAGCACGAATCGCAGGAAGTCGGGAAGACCTCTCCGAGAACGCGTTGCGGCGACGGATGCCATAGGCCCCAGTATACGGGTTCGGCCGGTGGCTGCTTGAGCGCGAGACGCTGAATTACCAGCTCCCACCCACCCTGTCAGGGCCATCGCGTTCCGATTGCACCCTCCTTCTGAAACTACCCCAGGGGGTATCGGATTTCAGGGGTTACCTGCTCTTGGGAGGGCTCTAGGGCGTGTCTCCCTTATCGGTGATGAGGCTCGCGGCAGGCTGGTCGGGTGAGATCAACGGGATCGCGATATCGGGTGTTCACGGACGAGCAGTGGGCGCGGATCGAGCCGTTGTTGCCCTCGAATCAGGGCCGGCGCGGGCACCCGTTCGGTGACCACCGGCGGGTGGTCGAGGGCATCGCCTACCGGTACCGGACCGGGATCCCGTGGCGGGACCTGCCACGGGAGCAGTTCGGGCCGTGGCAGACGGTGTGGAAACGCCACCGCCGCTACGCCGCGGACGGCACCTGGGACCGGGTCCTGACCCAGGTGCTGGCCGAGGCCGATGCGGCCGGGATGATCGACTGGGCCGTCTCGGTCGATGCCACCATCGCCCGAGCCCATCAGCACGCAACGAACACGACCCGCCCGGACCAGGACACAGGTGTCGACGACGGGTGAATAGTGGGCACGTAGCGACGGATGAAAACTGGACAGTTTCATCCATGCTAGGAGGCATGATCACTATGGAAGATTGGGCTGAAATCCGTCGGCTGCATCGTGCGGAGAAGATGCCGAAGAAGCAGATCGCTGAGCGATTGGGAGTCTCTCGGACCACGGTGTATCGAGCTCTTGAGTCAACAGAGCCACCGAAGTATCAACGAGCGTCGAAGGGCTCGATTGTAGATGCGGTGGTCCCAGAGATCCATAAGCTTCTTAAAGACGCTCCGAGGATGCCAGCGACCGTTATCGCGGAACGCTTGCAGTGGCAGCATTCGATGACGATCCTCAAAGATCGCGTGCGTCAGATCCGTCCTTTGTATACCGGGGTAGATCCAGCGGACCGGTTAGAGCATGCTCCTGGTGAGGCTGCCCAGTTCGATTTGTGGTTTCCCGAGCCGAAGATCCCGGTGGGGTTCAGCCAAGTACGCGTCTTACCGGTGCTAGTGATGACTCTGACTTTCAGTAGATTCCTTCGTGCTCGGATGATTCCCTCGAGACAGTCGGGGGATCTGCTGGCAGGTATGTGGCATCTGATCACTGGCGTTGGCGCTGTGAGCAAGTCATTGATCTGGGACCGTGAAGCAGCAATCGCACCGAAGGGAAAGCCTCTGCCTGCAGTCCAAGGCTTCGCCGGCACGATCGCGGCCAAGATGATTATCGCTCCGGCCAGAGACCCAGAGTTTAAGGGCATGACGGAACGAAATAACCAGTTCTTCGAGACGAGTTTCCTGCCGGGGCGAACCTTCGGCTCACCCCAAGATTTCAACGCCCAGATGGAAGCGTGGTTAGAGACACGCGCTAATCAACGACTCGTGCGCAGCCTGGGAGATCGTCCAGTGAATGTACTTGATCAGGATCGAGCAGCTATGACTGCGCTTCCTCCGTCACCACCGGCTGTCGGGTTGAATTTCCAGATCAGACTAGGCCGGGACTACTACGTTCGTGTCGATACCAATGACTACAGTGTGGATCCCCGATACATCGGGCGACTGGTACAAGTCACCACGACCCTAGAACGGATTCTCGTGGTCTGTGATGGGGAGACTGTTGCTGATCACCCCCGTTGTTGGGCCACCGCGCAAACGATCACTGATCCCGGTCATGTTGCTACCGCGAAGATGCTCCGAGCCCATTACAACCAGATCCGACGTCGTCCTGTCGGGCGCGATACTGAGGTCGCGTATCGACCTCTGAGCGTCTACGACGAGCTCTTCGGATTGAGATCTGCACCGGCTGCACCGGCGCCGGTGACGGAACAGGAGGCAGTATGAGGACCAATCCAGAGAAGATCGGGGCCACGCTGTCACATCTAGCTCGAGCGATGAAGACTCCCACGATCGCGAAGGTCTGGGAACAACTGGCCAACACCGCTCGTGAGCAGGGATGGACACACGAGGAGTATTTAGCTGCCGTGCTTGAACGTCAGGTTGCTGATCGCGAAGCCAATGGCACCAGCTTGAGGATTTCCACCGCCCGGTTTCCAGCGATGAAGACTCTCGAGGACTTCAACCCTGATTTTCAGCCAACCCTACGCCGTGATCTGATCGCGCATCTAGGGACCACGAGTTTCATTCCGAAAGCTGACAACGTGATTTTGCTTGGCCCGCCCGGAGTAGGCAAGACGCACTTAGCGATCGGACTCGGCATTCGGGCCTGTCAGTCTGGGTATCCCGTGTTGTTTGATACCGCTGCTGGGTGGATCAACAGGCTTAGCGTTGCTCATCAGCGTCATGGAGGATTAGCAGCTGAAATCAAACGCCTGCGACGATACCGCTTACTCATTATTGATGAGCTCGGGTACCTGCCCTTAGACGCTGACTCTGCGAATCTGTTTTTCCAGCTAGTCGCCTCAAGGTATGAGCAGGGTTCGTTGCTCATTACTTCTAACCTGCCCTTCAGCCGGTGGGGTGAGATCTTTGCTGATGACACGATTGCAGCAGCGATGATTGACCGGTTGATCCATCATTCAGAGGTCCTCACCCTCGATGGAGAGTCTTATCGGACACGAACCCGACGGGAACTCCTTGAGAAGAACACCAACATCACGACCTGAACCTGTCAGAGTGTCCAGTTTTCAGACGTCGATTAATGTCCACTTTTCAGCCGCCGTTGACAACAGGGGGTCGGGGCGAATCACAAGAAACTGCCGGTGACCGAGGTTGAACCGCCTGGTCACGGCATCGGACGCTCCCGCGGTGGACTGACCACCAAGATCCACCACGCCGTCGATGGCCGGGGCCGGCCGCTGGCCACGATCGTCACCGGTGGTCAGCGCAACGACGGGGCCGTGCTGGCACAAGTACTGGCCGAGATCCACGTTCCCCGGCCCGGCCCCGGGGCGGCGCGGACCCGACCGGAGGCGGTGATCGCGGACCGGGCCTACGCCACCGGGGTGATCCGCACCGAACTGCGTCGGCGCCGGATCCGGGCGGTCATCCCGGACAAGAAGGACCAGATCGCCGCCCGCCAACGGCGGGGTAGTCGCGGCGGGCGACCCCCGGCCGTCGACGGGCAGGCCTACCGCAGGCGCAACGTCGTGGAACGGTACTTCGCCCTGGCCAAGCAATGGCGCGGCTTGGCTACTCGCTACGACAAGCTCGCCATCACCTACCGCGCCGCCGTCACCGTTTGCGCCATTCTCACCTGGCTACGCGCATAAGGGAGACACGCCCTAGACACTGGGTCTGGCGCTGATCGGGGGGCGACTATCTGGTGCCTGGGTGGCGCGCGGTATTGACAGGCCCGGGTTGATCTAGTCAGCGGCTCGTGGTCAGGACGGACGGGGGGTTGTGCCGCTGCCTTGTCGGCCCTTACGCAGCCCGATTTCGTATGCGGTGAAGGCGATCAGCGTCACTGTGATCAAGGGGAGGACAAACCATGCCATCACGGCGGTAAATCCTTCCAGTGCGTCGTGTGCGGTGGCAGCCAGGATGAGATACCCAAGGTAAACCAGATACAGGGCTACGAACAGGGCGCCTTCCCATCGCGCCACCGTGAAGCCGGTGAAGGCTACGGGCAGCAAGGCGATCGCGGCCGCCAACATTACCGGGATATCGAAGGCCAGGGCGGCGCTGGATACGGGAATGCCCTCGAGGGAGATCATGGCTGGCAACCCGAGCACGACTCCGATGTTGACGATGTTGCTGCCGACCACGTTGCCAATCGCCAAGTCACGTTCGCCACGGCGCACGGCGATGAGGGAAGTCGCCAGCTCAGGCAGAGATGTGCCGATGGCCACGACGGTTAAACCGACCACTAGGCTGCTCACCCCGAGCGTGGTGGCGGTGTTCACCGCGCCCTCGACGAGGAGCGTGGCCCCGGTTACCAGGAGAGCAACTCCGAACACCACGAGCAGAATCGACTTTCCGCTCGATGCCACAGGCAGTTTCTGGGCCTGGGCGGAGGTGCCGATACCCGGGGAACCCTCAGTCAGCTGCATAACAGGGGCCTTGGACTGTGTCCTTCTGCGGCCGATGGTGACGCTCAGCACGGTGTGAGCGACCACGGCACCGAACAGGATTAGCCCGTCTACCGCGCTGATCACCCCGTCGAGGCAGACCAGCAGCAGCGCCGCGGACAGAGAAAGCATCAGGGGGAGATCAAAGCGCACCAACCGTTGTGTCGCGGCCAGCGGCAGAACTAGAGCGGAGAGGCCGAGAATGAGCAAGACGTTAGCAATGTTGCTGCCGACCACATTGCCCACCGCCAGTCCGGGTTCGTCGCGCAGGACCGCACCGATACTCACCGAAAGCTCGGGCGCCGACGTGGCCGCCGAGACCACGGTGAGCCCGACCACCAGGGAGGAGACCCCCGCTCGACGAGCCAGGGCGGAGGCCGCTCGCACCAGTACCTCCCCGCCCAGCACCAGCAGCACCAACCCGACAATGATCCGCCCCAGGTCTAGAAGGTCCATAAGTAGGAGTCTACGTGAAGCGCCCTGGGTTTCGTTCCGAGTCTCACTAAGGAGAATCGGTACATGCCCAAGAAGTTCACCCCTGAGTTCCGCGACCGAGCGGTGCGAATGGTCCTTGACCGACAAGTCGCGGAAGGTGGGCCCAGAGCCGCCTCGATCCGCGTCGTGGCGCAGTCCCTGGGCTGTGGCCCGGAGACCCTGCGGAACTGGTGCCGCAGGGCGGAGTCGTCCGGCCCTGCAGTGGTGGCCCTGAGCGGCGAGTCGGATCTGGAGGAGGAGAACCGGCAGCTGCGCCGCGAGCTGGCCGAGACCCGCCGTGCCAACGAGATCCTCAAGAAGGCCTCGGCTTTTTTCGCAGCGGAGCTCGACCGCCCCACGACGAGATGATCCGGTTCATCGACGAGCACAAGGATCGTTTCGGGGTCGAGGCCATCTGCCGCACCCTGGGTGCGACGGAGTGTGGGTTCATCACCTCCCGCGGCTACCGCGCGGCGAAGACCCGTCCGGTCTCGGCGCGGAGCCTGCGCGATGTGGTCCTGGGCGAGGAACTGCGGCGGATCCACGCTGAGAACTACGGCGTTTATGGGTATCGCAAGATGTGGCATGCCATGCGCCGCGCCGGCTGGGAGATAGACCGAGACCAAGTCGCACGCCTGATGAAGGCCGCCGGTCTGACCGGCGTACGACGAGGCCGCAAACCGGTCACCACGAGGCCCTCCGTCGAGCCGGATCATCGTCCGGACCTGGTGAAGCGCCAGTTCGTCGCGCAAGGCCCCAACCGGCTCTGGGTCGCGGACATTACCTACGTGCGGATCCTGACCGGGTTCTGCTATGTCGCGTTCATCACCGATGTCTGCACCCGAAAGATCGTCGGCTGGGCCGTGGCAGGCACCCTGCACACGCAATCCCTGCCGCTGCAAGCACTGGAACACGCGCTGCTGAGCACCGAGGCCCGCCTGCGGGCCGGACGGCTGGTCCATCACTCGGACCGAGGCGTTCAGTACGTCAGTCTGTCCTACACTGAGACGCTGGCCGCCTACGGTGTCACCGCGTCAGTCGGGTCCGTCGGGGATTCGTATGACAACGCCCTGGCTGAAGCCGTGAACGGCCTCTACAAGGCGGAAATCATCCACTCACGTCGCGTCTGGCCCTCGGTCACCGCCGTCGAGATGGCCACGATGGACTGGGTGCAGTGGTGGAATACCCGACGTCTGCACGAGAACCTCGGCTACCGGACCCCGGCAGAAGTCGAGGCCACCTACACTCAACACCTGACGGCCGCGTCCGCTGTTGTCTAACCACGGAACGAAACCCAGGGCGCTTCAACACCGTGGGACGAGCCCGGAGTACGCGATGAAGATCCTGGGCTGGTATTTCTACTTCCTCACCGAACACCCGAAAGACCCGTGGGAGCTCGTGAGGAAAGAGCACTACCAACCAGCGGTGAAGCCTGCCGAGGCTACTAGTGAGGATCGTGGGGCGCCGGCTTTGTACGACTTTGCGTTCAGCGCTGAGGACGGCAATGGGATTCAGCAGGGCTGGGCCGGTCGTTCACGACGATGACACGCCGCAAAAAAGCACACGTTTTGGCACATAACCCGCATCTGAGTACTCCGAGGCGTCCCCTTGAAAGCACCCCGCAGTCGCCATTTCTGTATCCCCAGAAAATGCGCGGCACCAAAGAGAAGGTAGCCAGAAAAAACGAATGTCCCGGATCATCGTTGCCGATGATCCGGGACTTCCGGTGGTGGACCTCCGTAGAGAGTTTGAGAACCCCTGCCCACACCTGAAAACCTTGTCTTTGCGCAGGTCACGGGGCTTCTACGACCACGACCAGCGCTCCTCTGGGCCTACTGTTTCCGACTCCAGGGGGCGAGTGGTGCGATCACTTAGGATGGCTCAAACCCTCCTTCGCCCGGAGCAAGTCGACGATCTGGTGGCGCAGTACCGCGAGGGCGCAACGCTCGTGGAGCTGGCATCCGTGTTCGGCGTGAACCGCCGCACGGTCGCCACCCACCTCACCCGGCGGGAGGTAACGATCCGCCGTGGACGGTTCGATCCCTCCCGCATCCACGAAGCAGCCGACCTCTACCTCAGCGGGTTGACGCTGGTAGAGGTCGGCGTGAAGGTTGGGGCGGGGCCTCAGGCTGTCCGGCGAGCGCTCGCTTCGCACGGCGTCGTGATCCGGCCTGGCGGACGCTCTGGTTCTCGCATCACGGCACCCACAGCCGTGGGCGGTTGACCCTAGACACGAAGGGCTGGCTCACGCAGGCTCGCCTCGACGCGCGAGTCGTGGCGCTGGTGACGGCGGACCGCAGCTTCGCGCAGGCGCGCACGGATGAGCAGAGCGACGCTCACGGGTCCCATGATGATGAACTTGAGCGCGTTCCAGCATGCCCATAGCACGATGAGGTGGAGCCAGCCTGGGCCGCCGTCGGCTGCCGAGCCAGAGCAGATGCTGGCGACCAGGAAGTACGGAAGCGCGACCAGCATCGCGGGTATCCCCCACTTGAGTCCGCGGCGGGTGCGGATGGCAGCGAGCAGCCGGTTGCTTGGCATGTAGCGGTGCAGGTAGTCGCGAGTGCGAACGCTGAGCGTCCAGATAACGCGGAACATGACAGGCCTCTCGTCACACGTGTTACTCCGTCGAGGAGGCAGAACGTGTGTGAGTGCCCGAAGGCCGTCCCGGAGGACCCGCAATATGAGGAGAACCTGCCTCACCATCCACTGTACGCCGGGGTCAGCGTTCATGGAACCCTTCGGCTCCCGCGTCGCCGCGCGCACCTCTCTATATGAGTGAGAGGACCCGACGATGACGAACCTGAGCGACGTAGTCCAGGACGAGCGCACGGCGCGGATGGCGCTGTCGATGCTCGTCGAACCGGACGATACCGTGACTGGCCGGCTGCTGGGCGAGCTGGGGGCACTTGAGCTGTTTCGGCTTGCCGGGCGTGACGACGTGGTGCCGGGCCTCAGTACCGTTGACGCTCACGTGTGGCGTTCCCAGTTCCAGCGCTCAGATACTCGGACACTTGAGCAGAACATTGCTGCAGCCGAGCGCGCCGGTATCGGCACGCTGATCCCCGGCGACAAGGAATGGCCATCTGCGCTCGACGATCTTGGCGACCGGCGCCCCTACGTCCTCTGGACTCGCGGCGCGACATCGTTCCTCGCACGACCGCTCACCGATCTCGTCACGGTCACCGGCGCGAGGGCCGCCACTTCCTACGGCGAGCATGTGGCGGCGGAGCTGGCGTCCGACCTCGCCAACGCTGAGCGGATAGTCGTGGCCGGCGGCGCGTACGGCATCGAAGGAGCCGCCCACCGAGCGGCCCTTGCATCCGGCGGCGACACGATCGCGGTCATGGCGAACGGCGTTGATCGTCCCTACCCGATGGGTCACCGTGAACTGCTTGAGCGAGTCGCCGACCTCGGGCTCATGGTCACCGAGGTTCCGCCAGGTGCGGTGCCGACGCGCCATCGCTTCATTGCACGGGCGCGGCTGATGGCCGCACTCTCCGCGACCACCGTCGTGGTTGAAGCCGGTGCTCGATCCGGTTCAATGGCCGTCGCCCGGCGCGCACACGAACTCGGCCGCACCGTCGGAGCTGTCCCTGGTCCGGTAACGTCCGCGACGAGCGCCGGGCCTCACCAACTCCTGCGCGACGGTGCTTCATTGGTCGCGGAGGCCTCGGACCTGGTTCCTCCATGCGGACGTGAGGGGACTGAAGCGAGCCAAACGCCAACGGCATCCCGCACATCGAGGCGTTCTTCAGCGGACACGGAGTCCACGAGAGCACACGCAATGTAGCTCTGCCCGCAAGCCGCTAGCTCGACGCTCTGGTTGTCGCGTCCTCAACGTCGGCGAAGAGCCGCTTCTGGATCAGTTCGCTGTCGAGGTCAGGGACTCCGATACGTCCCCGATAGTGACTATGCTGCACTAGGAGAGACTCGGCAAACGGGCTGCTGAGCGATGCCACGGGACCGTACTCCGTGAGTCGCGCGACCGGCACGGCCCGGACATCTTCGAAGTCGATCACCAAGTCTGGAATCTCCCTGAATCTGGGAAGGTAGTGGAACTGCCCACGGGTCGACGTGAGCACGTCTTGACGCAAGCTGTTCCACTCGCCTTTGCCTCGGTTGTGGGCGGCCTTCCCCTTGTTCTTCTCTGCCAGGTATTCGTCTCTCCAGGCGACGTACTTTGCGTGCGCTTCAAGTGGGGACGCTTGCGCGAGGAGTACAAGACCGACTTTGTGTTGAGCGAAGTCACATGCCGGGGTCAGAACAACCCACCAGGTCTCATCGGATGCTCGCAGGATGTCACCCGGCGCTCTGCGATCAGAGGCCGGCGGATAGACGTACCTGAAGCTCGGGCGTCCGGTGAGCGACCGTTCGCGATCGTCGTCGATGACTCGCGCAAGCCTGCTGAGCAAGACCGGAGCGATGCTGGCCCCGTCCGCGTCCTGGGTGTACTCGGTCCAGTTCGGAGCCAACTCGCTCCACATGTGATCTGTAAGCACTGATGCAACGTGTTGCTCGATGCTGCCTATGGTCGCCATCGCGCCGCTATCTACCGCTGCCTGGATCGCAGCAGGGAGCTTTTCAGTGTCTTCCTTGGTAACGACGGTGACGAGTGGCGGCATCTCCTCATGCGACACCTTCTCTGGCAGGGCTGTCCAGAAGATGATCGGCGCGAACCTCGCCTTCTTGATTTCAAGGTACCCAGCGTGCCCGGCTGTGTCGTCTTCTGGCGTGTTAGCCGTGGCGTCGCGTCGCACGTCGAGCACTACCACGTCGCTCTCGCCCTTGCGCACCCGCTTGAACCCTTCATCGAAGTCGGTGGCAACCTGGACCTGAACCTCAATGTCTTCGCTGTCTTCGAACGCGTCGGCAATCTCTCGCTGAGCATCCGCCGCAAGCACCGCCTGGTCCTCGATGATGAGCACCCGCACCGTCTGTCTCACTACACCCGCCTCCTGAAGGTGGCCTCGAATGTCGCGCCGTCAAGCGCACCCTCATCGACCAGCGTGAGTTCTCCCGCATAGATGTCTTCTACAAGGTTGCCAACGATGCTCAGCCCGAGCCCCACGCCATCAGGCTTGCTGGAGAAATATGGATCGAAGATGTAATCGCGGCTCTCAGAGGGGACGCCTGGCCCGGAATCGCTGACGACCAGGGTTAGCGACTCATCCTCGTTTGTCCGGGCACCGACGAGCACCTTCCGCTCAATCCCCTGGGGTTGGGTAGCGGTCCAGTAGATCGCGTTCTGGATCAAGTTCACGAGGACTGTCAGGAGTTCTGCCTCGTCAATCTTGACCGCAATGTCTGTGCCGCCGCCAACGAGCTGCACGTTACGATCGTCGGCTTCCTGCTGAAGTATCGAGATAGCGCGGTCGATTACCTCGCTGACGCTGATCTGCTTGGGACGGCCTCGCTTCCGCCCACCGAAGGGCTCGATCTGCTTGAACAGCGAGGAGAGGAGTTCGGCCTGCTCGGCGGTGTCAGTCATTGATCCGAGCGCGATGCTGACCTTGTCGCTGTTGTTCACGCTTGGCTTGTTGAGGTCGCGGGTTCCGAAGCGCGCGATGTTCTTGAGTCGGGTGACGACGGTGCGCCCATCGTGGAGCACTCGGTCGATGAGCGCGCCGAGGGTGGCGAGGCGTGAGTACCGGGACAGTACGTTCTGGACCTGTGTTACGCCTTCCTGGATGTCGCGATTTTTCTCGTCGATGAGGCCGTGCAGCCGCTTGTCGCCCGGGTAGCTCTGCTTCAGTGCAGTGCTGATCTCACCGAGGTCGAACCGTTCGAACAGACCACCCTTACGTTCTGGCTGCTCCTTCTTCGGGTGTCGAGCGCCGTAGCGGCGTTGTTCGAGTTGGTTGAGTGCCGCCCGCACCAGGTACTGAAGATCGGCGTAGGCGGCCCCGGCGAGGATGCCCTCGCGGTTGGACTGGTCTTTGAGGCTCTCGTTTGTGTCAGCACCGATGAAGACGTGACCGATGATCTGGTTATTCGACAGCCTCAGCGTCGGGCTCTGCACGCGTCGCAGGTCGAGTCCGAGCCAATCGTCTCCAGTCTCACCGAACGGGAGTACGCGGAACCCGTCGCGGTAGATGCTGACGCCCGCAACCTCGTCCATCGTGTCTCGGAAGCCCTTGAGGTCGCTGGCGCTCGGTGCAGTGTTCTCGGGGTTGGCTGCTTGTAGTGATCTCTGGAGTGCCGTCTTGTCGCGATCCCAGACGCTGATCTCGAACTCGAAGGGGCCGGCCTGAGGTGGGCGGTCTTCGAGGTTCCAGAGTTGCATCACTCCGATGTCTTGGGTCTCCGGCGGGTCCTGCTGCTCGTAGTGCAGCGTGGCCGATCCATTGACATCGATCGAACCGCTCAGTCGGTAGTGGGGGGTTCGTAGGTCTGCCGACGGCTCGATCGGACCAGCGAGATCCTCCAGCGTGTCGTCCACATCCGTGAGCTCAAGCACAATCTGGAAGTCCGGCTCGGTGGATGCGTCCTTGGCCGATCCAGCGCCTGAACCCTGCGGACGCGGGCGGATAAGGCGGGTGAGGGCCGTGCGAAGCTCAAGAAGGTCGTCGCGAGTCCACTCTCGGGAGAGCCTGTCGACTTGGAGAACAGTGCCTCGTTCTTGATGCCACCCGTCAGCGTCGAGCTCGCTGAAGGCCGCCGCAGCGGCACCGTTTGCCGCGAAGACATCCGGGGCCCCGACCTCCCAGGCGACCTCGATCTCGTCCAGGTAGGCATCCTCCCGGTCGAAGTCTGTCCAGTCGATGAGGAGCTTGACCTCGTCAGCATCCTGCTTCCTCGTGGTAAGGAGCATCTCCTCGCCAAGGCGCGCGGTAGCAAGGCGCCCGATACCCTTCTCGCCGAGAACACGCCTCCCGCCGTCGCTGCGTGGGTTCCTTCGTTTGGTGTCGGTGGCAATGTCGAGCCAAGAACTTTGGAGCGTGGCAGCGTCCATGCCATGTCCATCATCCCAAACTTCGATGCCTCCCTCGCCCGCCTTCAGAGGGCCACGAAACCGGATCAGGACGACACCTGCGTCGGCGTCGTAGGAGTTCTTCACCAGTTCGATGAGCGCAACCTTGTCGCTGCTGATGAGGTCGCTGCCGAGTGTCCTGAGAAGCCGCGCTTTGGGGCGTAGCGCGCCGCGTCCTGCTAGCTCCGCCCCGGGGTCTTGGTTCGCACCGCGTGTCATGAGGCACTCTCCTCGGGAGCCGCATCCCGCACCGAAACGACGTTGGACGCAATGCGCGCCCGCGCTTCAGCAACAGTGATGCCGCGGATGGCACACATTCTCAGTGACGCCTCCTCCCCACTTGAGACTAGCTGAGCCAACGCGACCTTGATGTCGGTGCGCAGGCCAGTGTGATCGTCAGGAAGGTCCATGAGGAGCGCGACGACCTTGCTCACGTGGCCGTTGACTACGAGTTCGTCAGAGCCCTGGAGCAGGGAGTAGAGACGACCCTGGGCTTCGCCTAGCGCCGACTCGACATGCTCGGGCCAGTCCTTGTTGTCCTCGTCGCGGAGGCACTCGCGGAGTGCTCGCATGGTCCGCTTGCGGGTAGCGCTGAGCGTATGGACATCGATGTGCTGGAGCAGGTCGAGTGATAGTTCCTCCGCGCCCCGCAGTGGCGTCATGAGAGTCTCAGCAGCGGCGGTGGGCATGCGGTGAACGTCGAGCAGCGATGCGACGGCAGCAGCAGCCTGAGTCATATCGGGGCCGGGATAGCACCACCACTTCACGGCGCGTTGCTCTTTCGCCCACTGAACCAGTAGCTCGCGCATCGCTGGGAGTCGGGGGGCTTCAGTGCGCGGCAAGTCCAACGGGAGGATCGCCTCGGCGACGTACTTGCCCAGGCTTGGTGGAACGGCGTTGCCGATCTGCCGGAACGCATCACTGCGGGTTCCGGCGAAGCGGAAGTCGTCTGCGAACGTCTGGATGCGTGCGGCTTCGCGGACGGTGAGCGTGCGATGCTCGGCGGGATGGATGTACCAGTAACCGTCCTTGGCAATGTGGGCCGTGATTGTTCTACTCAAGTCGTCCCAGTCAAGGCGCTTGTACTTGTCGTTGAACGTGTCTGAACGGTAGCGGCGGAGCCGTTCAGGAAGGTCCGAATACAGCGTTGATGAGGTCATGAGCTCAAAGGCTTCGCGATCGTCGTCGCGAACGGGGCGAGTCATGTGGTCGTGGATGACGTCGCTCTGCCCGTCCCCTCGCAGTGCCTTGGCCAGCGCGCTGGAGGGCTCTCCCGTGTAGCGCAGCTCACGTGCTCCCGTAGTGTCGTTCAGCGTTGGCAGGTCGGCGATGGCGTCGCGAACAGTGGGACGGGTCGTCGCTGGTTCTGGCCAGACCGGGAGCGCTCCGTCGTTGCGTGCCTGGAGGATGAAGCGCTTGCGGTGTTGGGGCACCCCGTAGCGCCACGCATCGAGGAGTCGATAGTCGACGATATAGCCGGCCTCTTCGAGGAGCATGGCGATCTCGCGAATGACGGTCAGGTCGTCGCCGATTGCCATATCCGGGACGTTCTCCATGAGCACCGCCCGAGGCGCGACCGCGAGAACAACGTCGATGAAGGATCGCCAGAGCTCCTTTCTGGCGTCCTCCTCCTCACGGACTCCCTCGTTGATGAGGCTTCGTATCTTCGCGCGGCCCGCCCGGCTGAATGGCTGGCAGGGTGGCCCTCCCGCGACAAGATCAATCCCAAGCGGCTGGAGCCTCTCGATGAGAGCCGCCACTTGGTCTTGGTCGGACATGTCCACATCGAGGGCAAGCCCGCGGAAGTTGGATTGGTGCGTCTCAAGGGCCGCGCGGTCATGATCCACGGCAGCGACAACGGTCCAGCCTGCGGCTTCTACACCGGCACCGAGCCCTCCTGCGCCGGAGAAGAGGTCGACGGCGAGCGGACGCCCTGTGGCCTTCTCCCGCGCGCACCACTCTTCGAAGGACTCTTCTTCGGGTGCTTCCGGGTGTCTCGGGAGTGTAAGCGGCGCCGAGCGCTCAAGTTTCACTGCGTACGTTGCCAAGCCTCAGCGCTCCTTCCCGTCTAGACGCTCACCTCCAGGAGAACACAGTTGACGTTCTCGCAGCGTGCAGGCTCGCCGAACCGACACGTCACCTCACTCCATCCTAGCGATGCGGTCGGTTCCGCGTCGGAACATCCCGCAGAGGTTCACAGCGAGACGCCGGGCACCTGTTTGCCAGGCGTTCGCCCTGTCGGCCGCGGCTCCCCTGTTGGCTCCAAGGCTCGTACCTGTTCAAGCGCCGCTCGTGCCCGCGCAGCGTCGATCTTCTGTGCGGCCGACTCGGGCGAGGCGCTGAGGGCCGTCTCGTCGGTGATGCGGTAGCGGTCTCGGTAGGCGGCGACTACGCGGGCGGCCTTGCGCCAGGTCGTGGCTCGTCGTCGGTCGGTGGGCGGCGTTCCAAGTGTCTTCGTCCACGGTGCACCCTCGGCAAGTGCGGCTTCGAGTGCGGCGTCGGCGCGTGCCTCGACCAGTGCTTCTCGCTCGTCGAGGGCCGCTCGCATCTCGGCGTCGATGACTCCATGAGCCTGTGGGATGAGGCCGGCAATGAGTCGCGGTGGTTTGCGGGTCCGGCCTGATCCTGCGGGTCGCGCGGTCGCCCGTTCGACGCGGTAGTGGAGGACGGCGGCGATGTCGTCCGCGTCGCCGAACCCGCGCGCAGCGACGAGGCGCGGCAGCAACTCATCGACATCGTGATGGTTCGCTTCAGCCCTGCGGAGTTCAGCCGCGAGCGGGCCGAACGCTTCGGACTCGACGGCACTCTCGGCCTGCTCTTCGGAGAGTCCGGAGCCTCGAACGAGGGTGGCCCAGCGGTCATGCTGAGCAGCGGCAGCGATCGTCTCGTACTCGGCGGCGAGCTGGGCGATCGAGCCCCACTGCTCCTGTTCGGCCACGATGGTCTCGTGCGCCGAGAGTTCGGCCCCGCTGTGCTGCAGAACGCCGTAGAGCACGCTCCGCGCGGTGGCATGCGGATCGTCGCCAGGGTGTGGCTGCGCATGATCGTCGGTGCGGTCAAGCGTCACGTAGGCGTGGTTCGACTGCCGTCCTCGGGTCATCGCGACGTAGAAGGTCTCCCTCGTCGAGGTCGGTTCAACCAGCACATGCGCGGTGTCGGTCGTGACGCCTTGGGCACGGTAGGCGGTGACCGCGTAGCCGAGGTTCTGTAAACGCACCTACCTCTCACTGCGAGCAGGAAGGTGGGCCGGAGATGGGCCACGACAAGCAGGAACAGCAGGAACAGGCCACGATGCCGGGGTCGTCGTTGCGGGCGGCGGTGTACGTCCGCATCAGTGATGACCCGGAGGGAACCGAACGCGGGGTGGATCGGCAGGAGGCCGACTGCCGCGCCTATGCGGCCGCGCACGGCTGGGAGGTCGTTGCGGTGTTTCGGGAGAATGACACGTCGGCGTTCAAGCAGCGCACGATCACGTTGCCCAGCGGTGAGCGGGTGCGGCGGGTGATCCGCCCGGAGTTCCGCACCATGCTTCGACACCTGGCCGACGGGCAGGCGCAGGTGATGGTCGCCTACGACCTGGATCGCGCTGTACGCGACCCGAGGGACTTGGAGGACTTGATCGACGCGAAGGTGCTCGCCGGGTTCGGGGTCCGCTCGGTGACCGGCTCCCTCCGACTGGACACCGATTCGGATGTGGCGATGGCCAGGGTGCTGGTCGCGATGGCGAACAAGTCCAGCGCGGACACCGCGCGGCGGGTGGCGCGGGCGGCGAAGCAGCAGGCCATTGAGGGCGCTTGGCATGGGGGCCGGGTGCCGTTCGGGTACCGGGCCGAGTCGGGCACCCTCGTCATCGACCCGGTCACGGGGCCGATGGTGGCCGAGGCAGCGCAGCGGGTGCTGTCGGGTGAGTCGTTATACCGGATCGAGAAGGACTGGAATCAGCGCGGGGTGCTGACCACGCATGGGTGCGCGTGGTCGGACAGGACGCTCAAACTGATGCTGCGCAACCCCTCGATCAAGGGGGTGCGGGAGTACCGGCCGATGCTGCCGGACGGCACGCGCGCGAAGACCTCACAAATGCAGGTGAAGGCGGTCTGGCCCGCGATCCTGGACGAGGACACCTGGCAGCAGGTCTGCGATGTGCTCGACGCGCGGAAGCAGGCGCGGAACTTCCATCAGCCCGGCACCGGGGCGGCGAAGCGCATGTATCCGTTCTCGGGGCTGATCCGCTGCTCGGACTGCGGGCGGGCGATGATGCACCGGGGCGACGTGTACCAGTGCGTGCAGTCCACACGGGGCGGCTGCCACCGCTCGATCCGCTCCGCCGAAATCACCCGGCTCGTGGAGGAGGCGGTGCTGGCGACGTTCGAGCAGATCACCCTCAACCCCACCACCCGGAGAACCCCGAGCGCGGACGCGGGGGCGCGGGTCGGGCTCGCAGCGAGGCTCGACGCCGACCGGGAACGCCTCGCCAGGCTGGACGACGACCACTACGACGGCCTGATTGACAAGGCGATGTGGGTTCGGCAGCGGACACGGATCGCGGAACGGATCGAGGCCAGGCGCCGCGAGTACGCCGCCGCGATACCCGAGCATGCCGGGCCAGGCATCGACATGACCACCGTCGCCAAGGAATGGGTCGGGCGAACCCCGATGTGGCAGTACCAGGCGACCAGCCTGATCCTTCAAGCCGTGCTCGTTCACGCCCACCCCGCCGACATGATGACCGCCGTACCCAAGCGCCGCAACGAGACCGTCGAGGCGTTCCACGCCCGCCGTGACGCGCACCGCGCTGAGGTGCTGGCCCGCCGGGTCGAGTTCGTCTGGCGCGCCTGACCCTCCGGCGAGGCTCTATCGGCCCCGCATCCTGGCTGGACGCGACGGTCAGGAGGCGGGGCCTTCCCCTGCCGTGACAGCGGTTCCCCGCGTGGGTCGAGGTGCGGCGCACAGTTCCCGCAGCTCGGCCAGCACGGTCGGGTCGCTCACCCCCGGCCCGAGGCCCTGGGCCTCGCGGCTGCGCCGGGCCAGGCGCGCCCCGAACGACTCGGGGGCATCGCTGGGCGGTTGGGGTTCGGTGGTGGTCGTGGTGGTCGGTGCTGTGGTCGTCATGGAGGACAGGTACGACCGCCCGACCACAACATCTAGTATTCGTTGCACGATTGAGGTACTATATGCAGACTTATCCACAGGGTGAGCGGTCGGCGCGGGCCGCGCAGCGGGGCAGGTCACGGTGGTGCCGAATCGGCACCCCCGTGACCCCCCACTCAGGGCGAGGAACCGCGAGTTCTCCGGTGGTGGTGATTCACGACCACCGCGAACGATGCGAAACCCCAGGTCGCACGGTGGGGTCAACTTGGCACCACCGTGACGGGGCCGAAAAATTTCCCGGGGCCGTGGACGGTGCGAGAAAATTTCGCACACCGTCACCCCGGTAACGACGGTGACGGCAAGTTGCAGGCACCGTACACCCCGTATCCGCACGCCGCTGGTGCCGCCGATTCGACGGCACCACGCCCGCCCCGTCGCGATGAGGCACGGTCTGGGCGCCACATGCCGGTGACGACACGGGAGTTGAACTGATCCGTTTCCCCTCGCACACGAAATCACGAATCGGCGTTCTGCCGCATGATTCCGCGGTTTCTGCGAGGCTTGCCTGTGGATAACTCCACCGCGATACGCACCCCTACGCGGTCGGTAGCACATGAGTCAGCACATGAAAGGTACCGCTCCCCGTCACATCACACCACACGGTGCGCGTCGCAGGCAGCCCGAGCGACGGCAACGCCTGGCCCCTCGCGGCTTTCGGTCGGTGGCCCGTAGCGGCGATAGTGAATCGGGGTGACTCCCATGTATCGGCGGAACGCTCGCGAGGCGACGCCGCTGTGGTAGCACCAGCCGACTCGCTCGGCAATGACGGTTACGAGCAGGTCGGTTTCGCGGATCAGGCGCGCCATTTCCTGCACCCGGAGCATCGAGAGGTACGCCAACGGCGTGATTCCGAAAGCCTCTTTGAATACTCGGCTGAGCTGGCTTGGCGAGAGACAAGCATGCGCAGCCAAGGCGTCCAGTGGCCAGTGTCGCGCTATGTCGCTGTGCATGAGTGCCGCTACTCGTGCGGCTTCACGACGAACCGGACGAAACGCCCGCCAGCGCGGTGGTGCGCTGCGCACGGCACGTTGTCTAGCTGTGAGAGGCGGTACTTCTACTGCTGCGTGTCGGATATGCGGCGTGATCGCTTCCAACACCATCATCAGGAGCGCATGGGCGCGGAAGTACCCTGCTGCGTCCTGCGCGGCTTTAGTTCGGGTGGCGAGTTCATCGAGGATCGGCCCCAGTCGTTCGACCTCGCGTTCTCCAAGGCGAAGCACCTGAACCGGTTCGGGGTAGAGTCTGGCGGCGAGTTCACGGGCTGCGTCGCGGTCGGGGATCAGATCGAGGTGCTGCCAGAACAAGTGGTCGATGAGATAGTCGGTATCGATCAGAAGCGTGGTCATGCATACTTGGACCTAGGTTCGTATCCGAGCACCGCCCCCGGCGCAACGAGCACGGCATCCCCACAAGCGGCAGTGCGCAGCTTCGAGTCGTCGGCAAGGAGAACAGAGCCGTCTCGCACTACGACCACGCGCACGCAGTCGTACCCGGTGGCCCTCGTTATGCGTCGAGAGGATTGCGAGCTGCATCGCACAGCCGCCATGCTCTGAACGCTTGAGGTCATGCTGTTCTGATGGTGCGTCGTCGTATCGCGATCAGCCCGATGACGGCGAGCACGATGCTGCCGCCGATGAGCAGGGCGATTCCTGTTCCGTCGAACCCGTTCTCAAGGGGTTTCTCGCCGAGCGCCCAATGCCAGGGGGATGCGGCAGCGAGCCCGTCGAGTGATTCGATCATCGGGAGCAGCGCGTAGACCAGGTAGCCCAGTACGAGCACCCCGAACGATCCTGCGAGTACGATCCCGGCGCGCAGTCCGAGCCCCGCGAGCGCCAGCGCGAGCGCAGCGTGCAGCAGCGCGAGGAGGAAGATGCTCAGGGTCGCTGCGACGACGCCCTCCGTGTCGAGTTCCATGTCCAGGGCAGGTGCTCCGAAGCCGACTGTGACTCCGACCAGGAGGGCGATGCCAGCCAGCACAAGGACGACGGAGACGAAGCGGTTGAGATAGACGCTGACCCTGCTGACGGGAAGCGCGAGGAGAAGTTCCAGCCGCCCGGCATCCTCGTCGCCTGCGGTCAAGGCGTTCATGTGCATGATCCCGAGCACCGCGAACAGCAGTGGCAGGAGGAGCGCGTAGAGGTTGCCGTTCAGGAATCCGGCCGGGGATGCCAGTGCTTCGAGGCCGAGTGCGGCGATGAGTTCGGGCGACATGCCGCTGACGAGCGATTCGAGCGACCCCGATTCGTTCATGGACGGCCAGACCGCCAGCACAGATGCCGTGAGGATGAGCAGCGCGATGCCCCAGACGAGTGCGCTGCGTCGCTGTGCGCCGAGGCCCCGGTTCAGAAGTTCCGCGTTCATCATGCGCTCCTTTCCACAAGTGCTGGGGTGGTGTCTTGGCTGCGGTAGTAGGACATGAATGCCGTCTCAAGGTCGGGCTCAGGTGCAGTAAGCGATTCAAGTTCGTACTCGGCGAGCTTTTGCAGAAGCGGGCGCGGCGGGCCAGCCCATTGAATCCTCAACTCGCCCGGCTGCGGAGACTCGATAGCTCCCACCCCTGCGAGTGACGCAAGCGCGGACAGATCGGGTACAGCATCGGCGAACACCGCACGGAACTCTTGCGCGGCACCCTTGCGGAGTTTCGCAGTCGGGCCGTCGACCACAACAGCCCCGGCCCTGATGACGATGATCCGCTCTGCGATCCGCTCGACTTCGCTGAGGATGTGCGACGACAGCAGCACACTCGTGCCAGTCGCGGTGACCTCTTCGAGGATTGACATGAACTCGTTCTGCACCAGCGGGTCGAGACCATTGGTGGGCTCATCGAGAATCAAGAGCTCGGGGCGCGACATCAAAGCGCCGACAAGCGCGAGCTTGCGCCTGTTTCCGGTCGAGAGGCCGCGCACATGCCGACCCATTTGCACCCCGAGCCGGTCAATGAGGCTGTCGCGGAACGCCTCATCGACTCCGCCGCGAAGTCGCGCCCAGCTTTTCAGGGTCGCGGCCACGGTCAGCCTGTCGTCGAGGCGGAGTTCTCCTGGCGAGTACCCGACCCGCGTGCGTGCGGCCCGGTTGCGCAGCGGATCTTCGCCGAAGAGTCGTACCGTGCCCGAGCTTGGCATTGAGAGTCCGAGCATCATACGAATCGTGGTGCTCTTGCCCGCTCCGTTCGGCCCGAGGAACCCGAGCACGGTTCCCGGTTCGAGCTCGAGGTCGAGGTCTTGAACGGCGGTGAAGTTGCCGAACCGCTTGGTCAGCTTCTCGCCTTGAATGATCGGAGGCATGGTCACTTCTTCTCCTGGTTCTCCATCGCGGACTTGGTTGCGTTAAGGATCGAGTCGTCCTTGTAGAAGCCGTGGGTGAACAGTTCCAGCAGGGGGATGGTGAGGCGGGCGAGAGCCGTAGGTGTGAGTTCGTCGGCCCCGAGGGAACGAGCGAAGTGACGGCTCAAAACAAGGGGTGCGAGGCCGAGGCCCGTGAGGAGCAGAGCGGTAACATTCGGATCGCTTTGCGGATGGATCACCCCGGCTCGCTCCTGATCCTGAACGACTTGGAGTGTGCCTTGCAGGAGGCTGTCGAACAGCTCGTCCACTGAGCGAGAGTCATCGTCCGAGAGCATCCGCGCGAGATAGTTCAACGCTGGGCCGTTTGCCTCCCAATCGTTCAATGCGGCTCGGATGGAGTCCAAGGAAGGAGCCCCGTTCGCGCCCACGCGCTCGACGGTGAACATGGCCGAGACATGCGCGTTGCAGGCTGCTCTGAGCCCGTCCTTATCGCCGAAGTGGTGAACGACCAGCGCAGGGCTCACCCCGGCAGCCTGGGCAATCATCCGCATACTCGCCCGCTCGAACCCGTGGGTACCGATCAGCTCGATCGCCGCATTGCGGATGCGAGCACGAGTCGTCAGGTCATTCGAATCTACTGAACGCATGTTCATGAGTCTAAACGTACCTTCAGATTCTCGTCAAGGCCACAGGCCTCCGCTCGCTGTGCACGCAGCGGTTATCGGTTGAGTTGGAGTCGTGCCCAGGCAGCGCAGGTGAGTGCCGCGAAGACGATGCCGACCGCGATTGCGAGGGCGAGCTGGACAGGAGTCACGGCAGTGCCGCTGCTCATCGCCCAGAGCGCGGGAGCTGCGAGAGGCATCCATCCTCCGGCTCCGGCGAGGGCTCCGACCTGGGCGATGATGACGAGGGCAATCGCACCGCCGACCGAGGCGAGCATCGAGCGTGTCACGGAGGCGATCCACGCCACGGGAACGGCGATTGCGGCCGTGAACATGGTGAGCGCGCCGTGCCTGGCGAGACCTCCCCAGTCGTCGGCGGTCGGGGTGCCATAGCCGAGCAGAAGTCCGAGGGCGAGGATGCCGAGCGTGAGCACAACGCTGACCGCGATCGACCACGCGGTATAGACCGTCAGTTTGGCAAGCGCGATCCGGCTGCGGCTGACGGGGAGCGCGAACAGGCCGGTGATCGTGCCGTCCGTGAACTCGCGGCCGAACATCCAGGACAGCACGACGCCGAAGCCGAGGAGTCCTCCGGCGGCGGTGATCTGCGCGGCGCTGGCGAGCAGGCCGTTCCAGTCCAGCGTCGCCGCAGCACCGGCCTTGGCCGTCAGCTCCGGGTTGCCGTCCGCCAGAGCCACAGTGATCCCGCCCAGCAGCGCGAGCGTACCTGCGACGAGGGCGAGGGTGCCGATCATGCCGACCGGGGAGCGCACAAGTTTGAGAGCTTCGACACGGATCGCCGCGTTCATCGTGCAACCTCCCCGGCTCTCAGATGGTGTTCGTCGTCTTCTCGGATGCGCTCGAAGAAGGCGCGTTCGAGGTCGGGGCCGGTGGTGTCGAGTTCCCCGATCAAGCGACCCGCGTTCATCAGCAGCACGCGATCCGCGATCCGTGCCACTTCGTCCAGGTGGTGGCTGCTGACCAGGACCGCCGACCCCTCTCCGGCGCGGCGGGTGAGCTGGTCGCGCAGCAGGATCACCGACGCGGGATCGAGCGCGTTGCTCGGCTCGTCCAGCACGATCAGCCTCGGGTCGTGTTGGAGCGCCGCGGCGAGGCCGACGCGCTGCCGGTTCCCGAGGGAGAGACGGCGGAACCGGCGATCAGCGACCGGCGTCAGCCGCCAGGCGTCCAGCGAGTGCTCGACCCGGTCGGGGTCGGTGCCGTGCAAGAGGCAGGCGATACGCAAGTTCTCCCGCACGGTCAGCTCGGGGTAGGCCAGCGGCATCTCGATCAATGCCCCGACCCCCGCCCAAGTCGATGTAGGGGCAGATTCCAGCGACTCGCCGAACAGTCGTACCGTGCCGCGCTGAGGACGGAGCATCCCGAGCGCGAGCCGCATCAGCGTCGTCTTACCCGCACCATTCAGACCGATCAGGGCGACGATCTCGCCCGGCAGGGCGCGGAACGTGAGATGCTCCACACCCGCGCCGCCTCGGAAGCGCAGGCCGACGTTCTCGAACTCAAGCACTAGCCGCACCTCCCAGGACGTCGAGAGCGCGGGCCAGCGCGTCGCCCGGAGCGGCATGCTCAGACTGCGCCCAATCCAGCAGCGCGACGCTCAACCCGGAAATCACCGCAGTCGCCGCAACCCGAGCCGCGACCGGAGCGACGCCCCGATCCGAAAGCGCACCGCTCAGGGCGGTGATCGTAGCCTCGCTGTTGCGCTCCACCGCTCCCCGGAGACTGGTCGCGGCCACCACCATCCGCAGACGGACACGCAGGGCGGCAATACTCTCGGCATCGACCTCGGCCCATGTCTGCCGGATGCCCTCCGCCACAGCCCGCATCGGCGGCTCGTCCTTGGGTCGTGCGCGAACCGCCTCCGCGATCAGCGGATCGAACGGGTCGGCGAGCAACAACGCTTCCTTGGACGAGAAGTGCCGGAACAGCGTCATCTCGCTCACCTCGGCACGCGCCGCGATCTGAGCCGTGCCCGTCGCGTCATACCCGTGCTCCGTGAACAGCTCCAACGCGGCCTGCCTCAGCGCCTCATGCGTCCGATCCCAACGATCCATAGTCCAAATGTTAGTCACTCACATACAGTTCTTCAACCAAGGCTCTCGCGGTCAACCGCCAAGCCCACTGGCCCACGCTTCCCGCTCTCTACCAACCCGAACACCACCCCTGTTCTTCAAAATGCACGTATTTTACGGCGGGGCCGTAGTGCGCACCTCTCTCACGAGACGACTCGTGAGGGAGGCCAGGGTGAAGGGCGGGGTGCGCTTGTTCCGCGGCAGCGGTGCTGCCGCGCGCGCCTATGTTGAGGCGGATCGCTCCCGCGCGGACGAGTACTACCTGGGCGCAGACCAGGCCGTGGCCGAGTACGCGGTGATCGACCGCACGCGAGAGGTCACCGCCTCACGGTCACTCTCAGCGGATGAATACGAGGCGTGGGTCGATTGGATCAACCCGGACACCGGCGAGTCGATGGGCACCCCGCGCAAGGCGGGCAAGGCGCGTCGGGGGTCGCCGTTGTTCGCGGAGATGACGGTCAACGCTCCCAAGTCGTTGTCGGTGGCCGCCGCGCTCCACCCCGACGTGTCCGATGCCCTCGACCGAGCGCAGCAGGACGCGGCGCGGGAGATTCAACGGTTCCTCGGCCAGCACTCGGTCACGCTGGTGGGGCCACGCGACAAGCAGGAAGTCCTGCCTATCGAGCACATGCAGACCGTCGCCATCAGCCACAAGACCTCGCGTGCGGGTGACCCGCACCGGCATATCCACTTCCAGATCGGCACGAGGGTGTGGGCGGGCGGGAAGTGGCGGGCACTGACCACGGCAGCGTTGTTCCAGCAGCAGGGCGCGATCCGCGCCCTCGGCACGGCGGTGATCGCCGCGCACCCGCAGCTCGCGGACACGCTCGCCGCGCACGGCCTGACCCTCGACCCCGTGAGCGGCGAAGTGACGGAGTTGGAGCCGTTCAACGCCGCTATGTCGAAGCGGTCGGCGCAGATCAGACGAAACCTGCAACGTATGGAGGTCGAGTGGAATCAGGCGCATCCCAGTGAGACGCCCGGCCCGGCGTTGACGGCGAGGATGCAGGACGCGGCGTGGGCGTTCCAGCGGCCCGGCAAGAAGCCCGCCGACCTGAAGAACGAGCAGTGGTGGCAGCAGGAACTCCGAGACGCCGGCTATGACCCCGACACCTTGCAGCACCGCGACGCTGTTGCGTCGGCGTCGCTGGACGACCTCAGCGTGCAGCAGGTCGCGAGTCGTGCGCTGGATCGCTGCGCGGCGGCGGCATCGACCTGGACACCGCACACCGTGCGAGAGCACGTCACCCGCATTACCACTGAGGCGGGCGTGCAAGCGACGCCTGCGGAGTTGCGGGAGTTCATCGAGCTGGCGACGGGGCTTGCCGTCTCGGATTGTTTCTCGGTGCTGCCGCCGGGCATGGTGCAACCCGAGCACGTCGCGCATCTCACGAGCGTGCAAGTCCTCGCCGCCGAGACTGCGCTGCGCGACCAGCTCACCGCCGCCGTGCCGGAGCACGAGCCGAAGCATCCGAGCGTTGCTGAGGCCGCACGCAAGGCGGGCCTGGATGCCGGGCAGACCGTCGCCGCTGGCGCGGTCGCCTCACGCGATCCGCTGGTGATCGTGGAGGGCGCGGCGGGCGCGGGCAAGACCACCATGCTCGGCGTCGCCATCGAGGTTGCAGCCGAACACGGCAGAGCGTCGCGTGTCGTTGCACCGACCCTCCGAGCGGCGCAGGTCGCACACGACGAACTCGGAGTACCGGCGACCAGCGTCGCCGCGCTCGTCTACGCGCACGGGTGGCGGTGGAACGAGGACGGCGTATGGACACGCCTGAAGCCCGGCGACCTCGACCCCGACACCGGACGCGCCTACACGGCCCCGCCGCGTGATGCCGTGCTTGCTCGGGGTGAGCGGGTGATCGTGGATGAAGCCGGGATGCTCGACCAGGACACCGCACACGCACTCCTGAACGTGACTGCCGAGGCCGGAGCGTCGGTGGCGCTCGTGGGCGACCGGGCGCAGTTGCCCGCTGTCGGTCGTGGCGGGGTGCTCGACATGGCCGCCCAGATTCGCGGCCGCACCTACGACATGGCGGAGCTGCACCGCTTCACCGACCCCGACTATGCGGCGCTCACGCTAACGATGCGTGACCGGGAGCACCCCGGCGACGTGTTCGACCGCCTTGCCGCGATGGGCCTCGTGACCCTGCATGCCGACGAGGAGCAGGCCCGCGAGCACATCACCGGCCACTCCCACGACGGGGAGGCGATCACGGTCGCCACGAACGACGAAGCCGCCGAGCTGAACGAGCGCATCCGTACCGGGCGTGTCGAGCGAGGCGAGGTCGACGACGCGGTGACGGCGACCGGCAGCGACGGGCTGAGCATCGGGGCTGGTGACCTGATCCAGACGCGGAAGAACAGTAGCGACCTGGGCGTGGCGAACCGGCAGCAATGGATCGTCCAGCACGTCGAGGATGACGGCACCGTCTACGCCCGCGAGGTCGGCATCGGAGGGAAGCATCTGCGCACCGTCGCCCTGCCAAGCGAGTACGTGGCCGAGCACGCGCACCTGTCGTATGCGGCGACTGCCTACGGCGTCCAGGGCGCAACCGTCGATGCCGCGCACACGATCCTGTCGGAGGCGACGAGCGCGGCAGGCGTCTACGTCGGCATGACGAGAGGCCGCGACACCAACCGCCTCCACGTCGCTGCCGCAGACGTGGCCGACGCGCGGGCGCAGTTCATCGAGGCGATGGAACGCGACCCGGCAGACCGGGGCCTCGACCACGCCACCCAGCAAGCGACCGAAGCCGTGCGCGGACTCGTCGCAGACGGCCCCGTGCGACTCGTCACCGAAGAACTCGCACGGCTCGACCATGAAGCCGAGCGCGCCCAGCGGCAGGCGGAGCGGTGGGAGCAGATCGCCGCACGCCTCGACGCACAACGCGCCACCCACCGAGCCGAGGACGACGAGAGCGCCGCTGTGCTCCACGCGGCCGAAGAAGCCGCCCGGCAAGTGCGTGCCGAAGTCGCCGGGCCGCTCATCGTCCGGGCCGAGACCGACGGCGCCGCCTACCTCGCCGCCGTCGAGGACGAAGCCGCCGCCCGCGTCCGACTTGCCACCGTGGGGCGGTTCGGCAGGCGCAAGGCCCGTGCCGCACACCGCGCCGCGACCGGACGCACACAAGAGCTGCGCGGACAGGTCAGCACCGAATGGGGCACCACCCCGACTGGCCCCGACCGTCTCCCCGAGTGGGCGAGCAGGGTTGCCACAAGACGCGCCGAGGTCGACCCGCGCGTGGCCGACGCCGCGCAGACCGTGGCGACAGCACGAACGAGCAGGGAGACGGTACAGGAGCGTCACGAGCAGGAACACCTGGCGCTGCTGGTCAGCGAGTACGGGGCCGAACGAGCCCGCCGCGACCACCTTGGCATGCGCATGACCAACCCCCACCGCAACGCCCAAGATGCCCGCACCCGAGCCGCCCTGATCCGAGCCGAAGCCGACGAGCTGCGCAGCCTCCCCGTCACCGAGGCGGCAGAACGCATCGAGGCCAAGCGCGCCGAGCAGGAGCACGCCCGGCAACGAGCAGCAGAACGGGCACGGCAACTCCACGACCCGTTCGAGCACGACCCCCACCGCGCCGACCCGCACCGTGACGGGCCAGCACGCAGGCTGTAGCCCCGAGACTTCCGCGTGCGGGTCTGAGAGAATAAGAGTGGAGAAGGGAGGCGACGGTCGTGGTGTTCCAAGGCGAAGTGCTGTCGGTAGGCGCGCTGCTCGATGTTGCCCGCACGACACCCGAGACCGCGCTCAACCCGAGCGTGGGGGTGCGGCACACCGCCGCGACCAACGCTGCCGTCTGTCGCACCCTCGTCAACGACGGCGAAGCCCTCGATGTGTGCTGGCGGCTCGGCGTCCTCCAAACCCTGGATGACTACACCTCCGCGCTCCGGCGTGGTGGCCCCGACCTCGCGGCCGGGGTGTTTGCTGACGAGCCGCCCCGTACTGGCTCTGTCGAGGTCGATGCCGCGTTCGCCGCGCTCGCCGAGCATCTTGCTGAGCGTGACGGCTGGCCCACCCCGGCCTGGGCGCAAGACCCATCGCGGCGCACCGCTGGTTGGTACCCGGCAGTTCCGGCGATCTTCCGCGCCGAGGCCGACCGGGAGAGCCCCGGGGCGTTCCGGCGGCGCGGGATTCTCATCACCTCCCGTTCCCTGGCGAGGGCATGACCCAGGCCGGGCAGCTCGACGCGGACGGGGTACGCGCCCTGTTCGGTGAGCTGTCCGACCGGCTCGCAGCAGCCGGAGTGTCTGCGCAGTTGTTCGTGGTCGGCGGGGCGGCGATGGCCCTCGCCTACGACGCCGACCGGCTGACCCGTGACGTGGACGCCCTGTTCGTTCCCGCGCCCGAGGTCAGGCGGATCGCGGAGGAGATGAGCGGCCCGCACGGGCTGGAACCGGACTGGCTCAACGACGCCGCCAAGGGATTCCTGCCCGGCTCGGACGAGCACCCGCACACGGTGTTCGAGTCGGAGTCGCTGCTGGTGCAGGTGCCCTCGCCGGAGTATCTGCTGGCGATGAAGCTGCACGCCTCCCGCGACGACCGCGACCTCGACGACGCCGCGCTGCTGTTCAACCGGCTCGGCTACATCAACGCCCAGGAGTGCATCGACCTGCTCACCGCCACCTACCCGACAGGGCAACTCCTGCCACGCCACCGCTACATCGCCGACGAAGTCGCCACCCGCGCACACGCCCGGCGCGACGCTCCCGCGACCGATGCTGTGAAGCGCCGCGAACAAGCCATCAATGACGGTTTCGACCCGTTCCCGAACCCCTGGCAAGACCGCTCCGGCCCAGGCCCACACGATCCAGGGCGCAGCCTGTAACCAGCCCGCCCCGCTCCACAGCGGTAGACTGGGGTTGCGCATACGCGCACGATCACAGGTGAGTGCGTTTGGGGCACCTCGGCTAGCCGAGATCGACATGCTCGGCCACATACCCCGCTGGAAGGAGGATGCTGCCGCCGAACCTGCGGCCACGCCTGCGAGCCCTTATGGTGCCGTCGTCGCGAATGGTGGTGCCAGTCCCGTAGTCGCGTGCGATGGTGATGGTCCCGTCGTCGCCGACGGCGGTGACGGTCCAGATGTCGCCGTTGCGCACCCAGTCCCGACCGGCCAGGGTGCGGAGGTTCCGGTTGTTGAGTCGCGTGATGATGGTGTCGCCGACGCCTGCGGCGGTCCCGTCTCGCAGCTCGACTTCGCGGTCGGGGTTCAGCGTCCTGTTGAGGATCAGGTCGGCGCGGGCGCGACCGTTCAGCGCGGTCACGTCTTCATGGGTCTCGGCGATCAGCACCGACACCAGCCCCGCGTCGCGGTCGGCGCGCCAGGCATTGTAGGCGGCATCGGTCATGGCCTCGCCGTCGCCGTCCTGGATGCGCTCGTGTGTGAGGTAGGTGTCGATGGCCGGGGTGCGCCCGTGGCGTAGCTCGAGTGAGGCGGTCTTCTCCCAGGCGTGGGTGAAGCGGTGAACATCGACCAGTTCGGGGGTGTCGGACCGGTCTCTGGCGATCATCGCGAACGCTCCGCCGGCGTCCACGGATTGCAGTTGGGCATAGTCGCCGACCAGCAACACCTTCGCACCCGCGTCTTGAGCGAGGTGGGTGATTCGGTCCAGTGACAGGGTGCCGGCGAGGGATGCTTCGTCGATGATGACGAGCTGGCCCGCCTCGAACCTGGTGGCGTGGATGAGGTGGTTCTGCCACCACTTCGCGGTGTTCTCCGTCGCGATCCCGAGATCGTCGGCGAGGACCTGGGCAGCGACCGCTGACGGCGCGAGCCCGACGACGGACCCGGTGCCGTGTTCGGCTTCCCACGCTCGGCGGAGCGCGTTCATGGCGGTGGTCTTGCCCGCCCCGGCGGGGCCGATCAGCACGTCGAGCATCCGTCCTGACACCGCGATGCGGATCACCGCCTCTGCTTGGTCGTCGCCGAGCATCCGGCCATCCGCGTCGGGTCTGCGCGTGATCTTTTCAACGGTTGCCAGCGGCACCGTCGGCCCGCCGAGGTTGGCGGCTCGTTCGAGGAGTCTGTCTTCGGCAGCGAGCTGGGACTCGGAGGTGAACACGGTCGAGCTTTTCGGACGGAACACCGAGGTGCCGTCGGGCCGGCGGAACACGATCGGGGAGGCGGCGAGCTCGGGTGGGGTCAGGCGCAGCGAGACGAGCTCGGCGGCGTCAGCGATCATCGGGACGATCGCTTCCCGGTCCTGCATGGTGGCGAACCGCCACCCCATCGTCTGCCGGGATGCCTCGGCCATGAGATTCCATCGCCGCCAGGTCGACCGCTTCTCACCGACCACCTCGACGACCGTGCGCCCCAGCTCGCCGATCACGTCGAGCGGCACGTCGTCGGCACGCAGGAGCATCGGCTTGTAGTTGTCGGTGACCTCGCGCACCCACGACGTCGCGTCCTGGCCCAGGGTCTTGCTCGCTCGCGTTCGCCACTCGGCGGTCAGGTCGGCAAGGGATCGGACCTGCTTCTCGGGGCGGGTCGTGAGTGTGGCTTGGGCTCGCAGTTTGAGGATCGTCGCGTTCGATGGTTGGCGTCCGTGCTGGGCAACGTACTCGTCGATGAGCCGGTTCTTCTCCGCGTCGATGTGGCGGGCGCGGGTGGAGAACTCCGCGACCAGCTCCTCCGGCACGCCGGTGATCGCCCATGCTGGGTTCCGGTCGCGGCCCATCTCGCGCGCTTCCCAGGAGACGCCGAATGTTCGGGTCATGTGGTCGGCGAACACGGCTTCGTGTAGTTCGGAGAGCGCGACGACGGCGGCGTGCATCGGTCTGCCGTCGAGCGAGCGCCACTTGCCATCGAGGACGGTCTTGGCCTTGTTGCTGATGACGACGTGCGTGTGGAGGTGGGGGTCGCCGGCGCGGGAGTCGAAGTGATCGAATGCGGTCGCGATGAGCCCGGTGACATCGACCTGCGCAACCGCGCCGTCCCCGGCTGTTGCGCCCGTGCGGGTGGCTGCAACCTCACGTTCCATGAACGCAACCACCTCCGCAACCGCTCGATGATGTGCCTCGGCGATCAGTGCCTGCACTCCGGCATCGGCGACGGCCCACAGCACTGATGCTGACTTCGGGATGGAGAAGGTGAAGTCGAAGCCCGCCACCGCGCGTCGCGTGCTCCGGGCAGTCTCCTCGGCAACGATCTGCGCGACTGCCTCACCCTTGGCCCCAGGCGTCATCGTCGGGTCGAGGTCGGCGATCCGCGCCTCGATCCGCTCGTCCTGGCTCTTGTAGGTCGGGAAGGCACGACCGAGCGGCTCATCGGTGATCGGATCATGGCCAGTCCCCATCAGGAGCTGGAGCTGGTGCTCCGATACTCGGTCACCCACCTGAATCTCGCCCTTACCGAGGGCCGCTACGCCCGCGCCGAGCCAACGACCAGGCGGGGTGCCTTCCTCCATGTAGTAGCGAGTGAGCGGCGTGGAGAGTGGCCTGTTCCCGTCGGCTGCCGCAACCGTCTTGAGCAGGTACTTGTAGCCGTCACCCGCCGACATCACACGCATCGAAACCGTCATGCTCGCCTCCGCTCCTGCCGAGCAGGTGAGCACCCGCACCCGGTGATCTCGGCCGCGGGAATGCCCGCTCAACCTCGATCTGCAAGACGCGTGTGACCTCGAACGGGGCCGAGCAGAGACCGGAAGCCGTGGCGTCTGGCGGAGTCGCTCGGTGCTCGGTCGAGCAGCGAGCGCGTGGCGGAGCCGTGCACCTGACAGGTGACCAGCTCGGCATCAGTTCTCGACGAGGCACGGATGCCGGGGACGACCGTCACCGGAGCAGACCTTATGCACGACCTTGACGCCAGCGGCGAATCACGACTCAGGATCGGCTCGCTGTTCAGCGGCTACGGCGGCCTCGACCTCGCCGTCGAGCACGTATTCAACGCCACGACCGTGTGGTTCTCCGAACTCAACGCGCCCGTCGCTCGCGTCTTCTCCCACCACTGGCCCGACGCACCGAACCTCGGTGACATCACGGCCATCGACTGGCGTCATGTCGAGCCTGTGGACATCCTCATCGGAGGGTTCCCATGCCAAGACGTGTCCACCGTCGGCAAGCGCGCCGGCCTCGCTCCTGGCACGCGCTCGGGTCTGTGGGCGCACATGGCCATAGCCATCGACGCGCTCCAGCCCGAATGGGTCGTCATCGAGAACGTCCGCGGGCTGCTGTCCTCACCCGCAACGCGGCCACCCGCAGAAGGAGACGACAATGAACGACGCAACCCCGGCGACGCAACCCCCGATGACGCAACCCTTCGCATCCTGGAACCCGACCCGTGGCGTCTGGGAGACAACGCAGCTCGACCTCTACGGGCTCTCGGCGCCGTTCTCGGCGATCTGGCCGACCTGCGGCTGGATGCACGATGGATCGGCCTACCGGCTTCCCTTGTCGGCGCTCCCCACCAACGCTTCCGCATCTTCGCCCTCGCCCGGCGCACTGTTCCGCACTCCGCTGGCGACGGACTCATCGCGCGGTGGAGAAACGCTCGACCAGGTGCGAGCGAGGCGCGGGACGATCGCCCTGTCGCACCAGATCATCGACTTCGCGCTCCACGGACCGGCTGGCTCACCGAACAGGCGAGGCGAATCGGAGACGCTGTGGTCCCTGATCGACGGACTGTTCAGCGCTGGGGACGCTATGCCGACGCCATCACCCGCTGGGAACACATCACCGGACGCCCCGCGCCAGCGCCAGCCCTCCTGAACTACGCGGAGGGCCCCCGCCCGGCACCAGCATTCGTCGAATGGCTCATGGGCCTCCCGATTGGGTGGGTTGCGGACAGCGACGACCTGACGCAGAACCAGCAGCTCACCGCGCTCGGCAACGGCGTGCTACCTCTCCAGGCCGTGTCCGCACTGTCGCTGCTCGCCGCGTGAGCCTGGGCTAGGAGAGAGCCGCTTCCTCCGGTGCGCCCGGTGTTGTTCCCAGAGCGGCGAGTAGGCGGGTCCGGATTCGCTGCTTGCGCTCCTCGAAGAACGATGTGAAGTCGGCCAGATCGAGCGGAAGGCCGTCGAGGTCGTTCTCGGTGAGGTAGGTGGCTCGCTTGTCCTCGCTCGGGAAGGCGGTGTCAATCCACTGCGCAGGTAGGCCGTCTTGCTTCTCGATGTTGGCGGTCCCGGCGAGCAGCTGGAGGTTCGGCAGGAGGTTCACGGCCGCGAGGTAGTCATCGATGCTGTCGAGCGGAATCCCGGCGTCGAGGAGCTTCTTCTTGGTGAACCGTGACTTGGGGAAGATGTGGTCTTCGTGGAACTTCTTGCTCAAGTCCAGCCCGGGGTACAGGACCGAGAGGACGGAGAACGTTCGCTGGCCGGCGTACTTGAGGTTGAGCAGTTCGTCGATCTCGGCGTTGTCGAACGCGAGGCTCTTGCCGACGGCCGCCATCGCCTCCTCGACCGCCGCAACCGGGAAGCCGTTCGTCGAGTTGGTGCGGAGGACATCGCGGATGCGGGTGAGGAGCGTGTCGAGCCCCGACCCCCAGATGCCGCGCTTGACCAGCGAGCGGGTCACCCACCGTTGAAGGGCGAGCCTGTCGGCGGCGTCAGCAGTGGAATCGAGGTACGAGTCGCCCGCACCCCGCAAGTGCAGGTAGTGCGCGACCGGGACGATCACACTGTTCGCGGTGAGGTTGCGCTCGTTGTACCCGAACTGCTGAAGCAGCGTCGCAGCACGCAGCAAGGCCCCCTTGATCTGCGGCCAGGCTGCCTCCACCTTGGCCATGTTCCCTTGGGTGAAGTTGGTGACCTTGAACCGCACATCCACGTCCGCGATCGTCAGCGCGGTCTTCAGCACCACATCCTTGGAGAACGAGAACTGGCGGCCGGCGTTGCTGTTGATCTCGGAGACCAGCGAGCGGACTTCCTCACGAGCATCCAGCTCTTGCCACTGGTTCGTCGCCATCGACAGCAGCAGATCGGAGTAGGAGAGCGTGGTGCCGCCGCTGTTGACGCGGACGAAGATTTCGAGCACCTTGTCGGCGTCCTGATCGGTGACCAGGAAGTAGTTCATCGGCTTGAGAACCCGCACCGCCTCGTACAGGTCGTAGAGCCGCTGGAACGCGTCAGCCGATCCGGCGATGCCCCGTTGCTCCAGCTCGCGCATGATCGCAGGGCCGGCGCTGGCGAGATCGAGGACTGCTCCGACCCGGAACCACTTGTCTGCCTCGCCGTCCGCCGGGGAGGCCTCCCGGTCGGTGAGGAACCGCAGGTCGTACTTCGTGCCGAGTTCCTCATCGTCGGGCTCGTCGACGAGGTTGAGGTAGAGGCGTTTGACGGGAAACGCGTCCGCACTGTTCCACCACGCGTACTTCTTCTTCTCCGCGAAACTGCCGTACAGCGCGATGTTCAGGGAGGTGAGCCGCTGCTGTCCATCGAGCACCGCCGTCGTACCGCTCCCGGCGGGAACAGTCGCCTTGTCCGCGTAGGGGTTATCGCGCTCGTGGTAGTTCGTCAGGAACTCGTAGAACGTGTACGACTGCGCGGTTTCAGGCTTGACGTCCCAGAGCAGGAAGGACCCGACGGGGTACCCGCGCATGAGGCTATCGACGAGCTTGGTGATCTGATCGGCACCCCAGACGAACTCTCGCTGGATCGCAGGCATCAGGTACTCGCGCTTGTGGATAGCGGTCAGCATCTCCTCGATGCTGCGCGGGGTCTGGAACGACATGTGGATTCTCTCGGTAAGGCTGGTAGGTGGTCAGGCGATGGCGTCGTCATCTACGGCCACCACGGTGTCGTAGAGGCCGTAGCGCCGCAGCCCCTTGTGGGACTCGATCCCGGTGTAGGACAGGGACGAGTCTTCGTAGCGGCGGAAGGCGAAGACAGCCTGGTTCATGTGGGTGGCATTGAAGACGCCGAGGTTCACGAGAAGGTGGAAGTCCTCGACGGTCAGGCCGGTGACGGTGCGGAACAGTCCGGGTTCGAGTTTGGTAATGACATCCTGGAGCGTGTTCTCGCGGAAGTCGGTCAGGTACATGAACGCTGGGATGCGGGTGGCGAACTTGACCAGCTTCTCCTGAATCTGCTTTCGCTTGGACTTGTACTCCTTCTCCTCCGCTGTGAGCTCCTTTTTCTCCGCCGGAGTGATGTCGTCGCCCTTCTCCTTCTTAGCCTTCTTCACGGCGTCGCTCTTGTTCACGACGGTCTCGAAGATGTCGTTGCCGAGTGCGCGGAAGCCTTCGATGTTCATGACGGCGCTGAGGGCGTCGGGGTTGTTCATGATCTTGCGCAGGGTGTCGTTGTCGACGTTGACGAGGATCGCGGACTCCCACTTGCGGGCCAGGAGGGTTGCGGAGGTGCCCGACATGGCGATGTCGAGGATGCCGCCGGCATCGACCTGGGTCATGTTCGACCCGTCGTAGGCCAAGACGGGCAGGAACTTCACGAGTTCCTCGACGGCCTGCTCCGGGTTCGGCGTCTCTGGTGACAGACCGGCACCGTAGTCGGCGATCTGACGTAGCGCCCGGGTCGGCGCGAAGTCGAACACGAAGCACACCGGCTTGAGTACGGCCTCGGCGCTCGGGTTGTCTCCGTCGGGATTCTTGATCGACCAAGGTGACTGCACGCGGAACGCTGCCTGGAAATAGGTCTCGGGCGAGTTGAGGTTGCGCAGCATCAGGATCGAGGACCACTGTTTGACGGTGACGCCTGTGGTGAGCTTGCCGCAGGACAGGGTGATCGTCTTCGTGTCGTGGCCGTCGCCGATCGCCGCCCGTACCGGTGGAAGGGCATCCAGCCCGATGCCCGCGCCGGCACCCGCGACGACAAGGACCTGGTAGTCGTGCCAGAACACGTTCTGCTTCTCCGCGAGCAGGTTCGACATTGCCTCGCAGGCAGCAACGTTGGGTAGGAACCAGAACGAGTGCTGGAGGTAAGGCAGGAGCCGGACGTCGGAGTACGGAAAGGGCGGGCGGGTGCCCATTCGCATCGCGTCGACCTGCGTGGGTAGGTGAGCGCCGCGGATGAGGTCGAGCCACTTCTGCACGTCGGTCTTGTGCGTGAACTCGGCGTCCTTGCCGATGCCCTTTGCCTCGAAGAACTCGTTGAGGTCGAACTCGTCGAACTCGCCCTGATTCGCGACGGCGATGAGCTCGTCGGGCATCTGGTAGGTGAACAGGCGCATCTCCGGGAGTGCCCCGTACGGGTTCCACGCGTCCGGATGCGCGACAGCGTACTCGGCCTTGGCGCGCTGCTCGTCGGTGTAGGTCCAGTTGAAGATTTGCTCCTCGATGAACTCACCGGTTGCCAGCGCCTTGAACGGCGTGCCCGACAGGTACAGGTAGGCGCGGGTGGTGATCGGCAGGAAGTCGTCCTCGTCGCTGCCGAGCTCGTCAAGCTCCTCGTCGAAGGCCACGAGGCCGTCGTTGTACTCGGCGGCCAGTTCCTTCTGCTTGACCTTCTCGTCCTCGCCCTCGAACAGCTCCTTGGCGGACTCTCGCCAGGCACCGAAGTGGTACTCGTCGAAGATTACGAGGTCCCAGTTGGTGGTGTGGACCCACTCGTTCTTCGCTTTGATGAGCCCGGTCTTCCGGTCGCGCCCGAGCAGGTCCTGGAACGAGCCGAAGTAGACCAGCGGTCTCGTCTTGTCGGCATCGTCCGGGCTACCCCCGGTAGCCGAGGAGAGGTACTGCCAGCCGTCGAAGTCAGCGTGAGACTCCAGGTCGCTCTGCCAGGCGTCCTCCACCGCAGGCTTGAAGGTCACCACGAGGATGCGCCTCGCGCCGAGCCGCTTTGCGAGCTGATAGGAGGCGAAGGTCTTTCCGAAGCGCATCTTGGCGTTCCACAGGAACCGCGGCACCGCCTGGGAATCCTCGGCCCAGATCGACTCGTAGTAGCCCTCAGCCTTGTCCACGGCGCTGGCCTGTTCCGGACGCATCGGGAACGTCTCGTGGTGGGTGCCGCTAAGTTTCACGCCGGCGCGAAGCTCTGTGATCGCCGTGCGCACATCGTCTGGGGTACAGCGCATCCACTCTCGCGCTGAGCCGAAGATCGGGTTCTCGAAGCCCTTGTCGATCAGCCGTTGGCGCACATCAGAGTCACGGAACACCGATCCGTCGTCACGTTCGGCGAGTTCATCAACGTGCAGCGTGTAGGTCTGCTGCATCTGCCCCTGAGACTCGCGGATGCGCGTGTTCACATCCGCCTTCGTCGTCTGTCCCACCTTGAGGAGTCCCGCGTATCCAGCTGGCGGATCGTTCGGCGACCACGCGTAGATGCGCAGCCGAGCCTCCGGCTTCTCAGGAAGCAGTTCGTCGATGTCCCTACTCATCGCTGTCGTCGGCCCCGTCCTCGTCCAAGAGGGTGTCGTCGTGGGCAGCGACCTGCGACTCGATGAAGGCAATCTCGTCGCCAGTTAGTCCGTAGCGCTCGTAGAGGAGAGCATCAGTCCAGTCCTGGTCGAGCGGGACGTCAGGCACGAATGAGTAAACGTCCTTGGTGGCGTGCTGAGTGGACTTCCGCAACGACACAAGGAACCGGACAAAGCGCGTCCGCAGGTACCCGGCGTAGCGCCGAGCCTCCTCCTCGATCTCGAACCGGCCAGCGACAAGATACGTCTCGCTGCACGCGGTGCCTGGACCCGCGAGAATCGGGCGCGAGAGGAACTTGGTTTCAATCGCAGCGCTCGTGCCTTGCACTGCGGTCATGAGCACCTTCCACTCATCAACCCAGGAGTCGTTGAGCGGAATCTCTGCACGATCCACCCAGCTCACCCTCCGCGAGCCGAAAAGTTCCACCGGAGCCTTGAGGGCAGTGGGGCTTGGCTTACCGTGAAAGTTGGTAGGCAGTCCGAAAGGCTTGCGGCTCGACACCCGCGAGTCGAGCGTTGGCTCAGCGAGCGCCCGAACCTTGTCGAGGATCGGAACCGCTTCATTCCGACGGACCAGCACATCGTAGGCGTCGAGGTATCGCGTGGCCTTTTCACCCACCGGCTGCCCGTCCCACATTGTCTGGATCGTGCAAGGTCCGTCATGCTCGCGGTCCCAAAGAAAGTACGAGACGCCACCTCTGATCTTCACGCCCGGGAAGGCCTCGTAGAGCTTTGGGTAGTCGACGATGTCGTGCATGCGGTGATCGGAGAGCATCTTCTTGCGGTACTCATCGAGACCCTTGCCGCCTGCAAACCACCGAGACGGTGTGACGAAGACGGCGAAGCGTGGATCGAGCCCAAGTGCCTTCTCTACGAACATCTGGTAGATCGGCGCGGCAGACGTGCCGTAGCCACCATCGCTGAGCTGATAGGGCGGATTGCCGATGATGACGTCGAACTGCATGTTGTCTCCAAACAGCTCCGCGATGCGAGCTTTGATGTCGTCGGTATGGATGAAGGCGTAGGCGTGAGTCTCAAGTTCGTCGCCCCGTGCGTAGTCGTCCTCGCCCGCCCCGCAGTAGACACACTTGCGGTTGGTGTAGACAGCGATCTCTTCACTCGTGAGCGGATCGACGCGGAACTCGCGTTTACCACCGCCCCAGGTGTGCTCGGTGCGCTCGAACCAGATGTTGCCGTCCTCGGTCGTGAATGACGTGGCGATCGAGTGCGGGCCGTTGGCGAACTTCGAGCAGTAGACGCTCCGACGCGCGAGCAGCGCCGTGAGCTGGGTTATCCCGATGCCGAAGACCTGATGGGTGAGGATGTGATCGACGCGCTGGGCGAGGTCGGGGATCGTCAGGATCAGTCCGTCGGTGAGCCGACGCACGATCTCGCGGAGGAACACCCCGGACTTGGTGAACGGGTCGAGGAAGGTGACATCGGGGTTGGCCCAGATGTCCGCGCCGTTGTTCGCGTCTGCCCACGCGGTGGCAAGCGTGTCGAGCATCTGGTTCGCGAACTCGGGCGGGGTGAAGACCTCATCGTTGGAGAGATTCGCGATGCAGGTCAAGACATCCGGGTTGTGCCCTCGGAGAGTGAAAGGTGCAAGGGTCACGCGGCGGCCTCGGCGATCTGGCTGAAGGTCATCGTCGGATAGGTCTGCGCGGGCACGAACAGGTCGTCGTCGTCGAGTTCGCCGAACAGAGTCCCCTCGTACGAGGCGCGCTGGGTGAGGTCGTCGTAGCGGAAGTCGCGCCTCTGGAACTTCCCCTTGCCGAGGTAGCCCCACTCAGGAAAGGTAATCGGTTGACCGCTTGGCACGGTCATGGTCAAGGCATCGCCCTGCACGATGTTCACGGCTAGGACCGCGCGTGCCGCTTGCGCCCACTGGTCGTCGTCGCTGATACCTAGGAAGGTGTTGAATACCTCGGCGAGATTGTCGCGGCACTCCTCGGCGTTGTCTGCGAGGAGCTCGATGCCGTACGTGCACATCAGCGCAAATAGAGCGTAGTGACGCCTCTCAAACTCGCTTTTGCCGTGGCGAAGTTGGACGGTGACGAGCTTGCGAGCTAGGACTGGGACAAGGAAGTTGCCGGAGCCGCAGGCGGGTTCGAGCACGCGAGAGTCGATCCGCTCGGACTCATGCTTAACGAGATCGAGCATGTCCTCGACCATCCACCCCGGCGTAAACACCTCGCCGTGATCGGCAACGCGCTGCTTAGACTTCACCAAGCGCTGGGCTTCACTCAGCGTCATCGTCTCCCCTTCCCGTGCTCGTCGTCACGATCGTAGGAGTGACCGCTGACATTTGCGTGGGCTGCTGAGCGGTCTCGTCGTCGCTGGCCGCCGCGCCCGCACGCACCCAGTCGTCGATCTCGCTGGCTTGGAACTTCCAGAGGCGTCCGACCTTGTGGGCGGGCATGGCCTTCTCGGCGATCCAGGTGTAGACGGTGTCTTTGGTGACCCCGAGGTGGGCGGCGATGTCGTCTGCGGACAGCCACGGCTCAGCCACGTTGGTCCTCCCTCGCTCAATGGCCCAGGCAGGCCAACACTCACGATGATACCGTCGGAAGTACGGCTTGAGTTGGGTTTCTCCGGGCGTGGCCGAACGACATGGGTGCGGAGGGTGGCCGCTCCGCTCGGCCGATCAGCGTGGGACACGCGACCGGAGCCAGGTGGTCACAGTCTCGTGCCACCGGTCGGGGTCGGCGTTCCAGGAGAGCGTGTGGTCGGCGTCGAAGGTCTCCAGCTCGACGAGGCCCGGGCGGGCGTCTCGGAGTGCTTGTGAGAGCCGGATCGGCACGGAGTCGTCTCGGTTGCCGTGGAGGATCAGGGTCGGCGTGGTGATGTCTGCGGCTCGTGCGGTCCGGTCGAAGGAGCGGAGTGGGATGCGGCCCGGCAGGCCGACTGCCCGAGCCAGTGGGGCGAGGGTGAGCCACGGGGTCGCGAGGTGCCCGGCTGCTGCGGGCAGTCCGCTGTGGGCGCAGTTGGTCTTGATGACTTCGGTCCAGTTGAGGACGGGTGAGTCGAGCACGAGCGCGGCGATCAGCCCCTTGTGTCGAGGCCGGTCGGCGAGTTGGAGGGCGATTGCGGCACCCATCGACCAGCCGAAGAGCACGACCTGTTCGGCTCCTCGTCGGACGGCGTATCCGATGGCCTCGTCAACTTCGGCGGTCTCGGTGTGGCCGAGGGTTGTTCGACTGGTGCCGACTCGCGGCCCTTCTGCCGTGTTGCGATAGCTGACCACGAGGGAGGTGTAACCGAGCTCGGTTGCGGCGCGGACGCCGCGCAGGGTGCCGGCGCGGGTGCTGCCGAGGCCGTGGACATGGATCGCCCAGGTCGAAGGGTCGCCGTCGATGCGCCAGGCCGGGCATGGTCCTGCGGGAGTCGAGATGGTGATGTCGCGGGCGTGGAGCCCGGCATCGGCCGGGGTGGCGTAGTAGATCCCGCTCCACGAGGCACGATCCCCGGTCTTCGGGGTGAAGCCGGGTGCAGAGCCGGTGATCCTGCGAGCGATGCCAGCAGGTCCGCGATCGACGGCATCTGTGGAGAGCTGCGCCCAGCCGCCGTTCTCGAACCAGAGGTTGTAGATTCCGTCGGCGGTGGTCTGGTCGGTGCGGTCGAGCACGATCAGGTCGCCGTTGTCGTCGTGCTCGAATCCTCGGGCGGGGAGGTCGAACCTGCGCGGCCCGGCGGGCGCGGTGAGCCGCCGCGCGATTACCCACCCGAGCCCGCCGGCTGCTGCTGCCGCGATCCCGCCGCCGAGGGCGATGCGCCCGATCACGATTCACGCTCCTCGACATTGGGAACGGCCAAGGTCGTCGCGACGGCGGTGTCGTTTCCGACGAGGTGACTCTCGGCTCGTTCGAGCAGGGCGCGGTCTTCGGCGCTGATGTCGAAGGTGATGCGGGGGTCGATCATCGCATCGCGGATTTCGACGATCACCCGGTGCAGTCGCCCTTCGGGGTCTTCCGTGCTGGCGGCGAGCGGGTCTGCTTGGCTCAGGCCGGGCCGCACCTGTGTCGCTCGGTTCCAGAGTGACTCCAACTGTGCCGCGAGGGCGGCTGTGCGCTTGTCGCGCAGGTAGTGCTGGGCGCGCCGGACGGCGGGTTGCGCGGCGAACCCGGCGCAGAGGAATAGGAACGTCAGGAGCGAGAGCGGCCCGTAGGCGGGCTGAACGGCATGCAGGAGGCCGAGTCGGCCGGTGACGTGGGAGATGTCCATGACGATCACAGCGAGGCAGAGGGCGACGCCGAAAGCTGACCCGAGCGTCAGCAGCGCTGCGGGCAGGCGCTGGACACCGGCGCTGTGCCGGTATCGCCGGGCGGCGAGGGTGAGCATCGCGGCGATGACGATGCCGCCATAGACGAAGGTGATGATCGAGTAGGCAGCCGTCGCGGGTTGAGCGCCGAGGTCGCTCATGAACTGCGTGGTCGTCGGGCCGCGGTCGATGAACAGGAACGTTACGGCGATCGCGGAGAGCGAGATCACGAGCATGGGTGCGCTCACGGCGGCGCGGACGAGCGCGGGCCGGTACTCGCCGGACTTCATGACGCCCCGTCCGAGGAAGAACAGTCCGGTCATCAGCAGCGCGTCCGCGAGCAGTGTTGCGAGGTTCGTTCCGCCGAGGAGCGGATCGACGGCCGTGTAGATTCCATCGACGTTCAGCGTCATCGCGATGGCGATGGTGAGCGCGGCGTAGGTGATGCTTCGGTCGGTGCGTTTGCGGCGGAAGATGAGCAGGCTCGCCACGAGCGCCCACATGAGCATCGCGACGAGCGTCTGGATCATCCGAATATCTCCGAGAAGGCCGATTCGGCGAACACCGATCCTCGGATGCCGGCGGCGAGCTGGTCGGCAAGGGACTCGGCGGCGATTTCGGTTTCGCTGTCGAGGTCTTGCCGCCGGAGCAGGCGTCCGCGTGTGCGGGGCGGGATGTTGGGCAGCAGCATGTCCACGGCTGTGCAGTCCTCTCCGTCGCAGTGGCCGAGGATCATGTGCGCGAACTCGTGCAAGACGAACTGTTGGCGGTGGAGTGTCGAGTCGGTGCGGGCGTGGAGCACGAGGTCGTCGGTATCAGTGGCCAGCCAGAGCGCGCAGAGGCCGTCGTGCGTGTCGAGGTCGGCGAGCTCGATGACGCGGAGCCTGCGGTGCCGCTGGTCCTGGACAGAGCGGAGGAGGTCGTCGAAGGTGAAGGTATTGCCGAGCTGAAGGCCCGCGACGGCCGCCGATACGGCCTGTTCTATGTTCACGGTTCGCCCCTCTCAGTGGGGAGCAGCGACCGGTATCGGCTTCGCCCTGCGCGACACCTGTCAGTGCTCAGGCGTTGGTGTCATTTCCTCATCCAGGAACTTGGTGATGGCGTGGAGTGCTTTCGGCGAGATGTCGCCGAGGGTGCGGGCAGCATAGGACTTCACCTTCGCGGCACGCATGGACCGAACCAGGTCGAGCTGTGCTGAGACCTTCTCGGGCGTAGCGGCACCGTCCTCGCCGAGCAGGAACGCCGCGTCCACGTCGAAGAACGCGGCGAGCCCCTCGAAGACGGCGGGGTCTTGGACGTAACGGTGGCCGTTGACCATGTACGTCCAGCGCGACCGCGACAGGTTGGTGCCTCGCTCTTGGAGGTAGCCTGCGATCTGCGAGTAGGTCGGTTCCGTGCCGGACTCGGCGACGGCGACATCCATCAGGAGCCGCAGACGTTTGGCGAGGTCTTCGGCCGCAGCCTGACTCTCGTCTTCGGTCATGACGGTGACCCCCTTCCCTTCGCGACGGGCAAGGCATCGATGTAGTCCACCCGGAGGGTGGTTGTGCATGCTCAACCGTACTCGTTGAGCATGCACAAATCAAGCTTGCGCATGCTCAACGGTCGATGTTAGAACAGGACTCCGGGACACTTTGAGCATGCTCAATGCTCGGTTTCGGTCTCGGCTCGGGCTGCCTCGAGGGGGTGAACGATGTCCAGCTCACGGTTCGGGCGCGGGTGTTCGCGCCTACCTGTCAGGTGTACCGCCGCGCGCAACCTTGGCGCGGCCCGCCGAAGAGGAGACCGGAGCATGGCATCGAACGAGGACGCCCGCGCGGCGCGAGAGGCGAAGCTCGACGAGCTGCACGAGAAGCTGACTGGCGCGGTCGAGTCGCTGGTCTCGGGTGATGACTGGCGGCAAGCGCTCGCCTTCGCGGCACGGTTCCGGTCGCGGTCGTTCAACAACACGATGCTGATCTGGGTGCAGCACGAGGCCGCGTTCGAGGCAGGCCGGGTGCCTGAACCCTTCCCGACTCTGGTTGCCGGGTACCGGCAGTGGCAAGGGCTTGGGCGGCAGGTGATGAAGGGTCAGCCGGGCTACATGATCTTCGCGCCGGTGACGGGCCGGTTCGCGTCCTCCCATCCTGCCGATCCGAACTCCTGGCGCCGCTTGGGGCCGCGCGAGAAGCAGAAGGTCAACGAGGTGGTGCGCTCGCGGATGGTCGGAGTGCGGCCGGCCTACGTGTGGGATGCCTCACAGACCGACGGCGAGCCACTGCCGATGCCGCCCACGCCGACGCTGCTCGAAGGCGAAGCACCTTCGGGGCTGTGGGAGGGGCTGGCCGGGCAGATTCGCGGCGCGGGGTTCGAGGTGCTGCGGGTGCCGCACGAGGGGATGATCTCCGGCGCGAACGGCATGACCGATTACGAGGCGCGCACGGTCGCGGTGCGGGAGAACATGGACCCTGCCGCGCAGGTCAAGACCCTCGCGCACGAGCTGGCGCACGTTGTGATGCACGATCCCGACGACGATGAGGCGCGGCAGCATCGCGGCATCCGCGAGGTCGAAGCCGAGTCCGTCGCGCTGATGATCGGTGCCGCGCACGGCATGGACACCGCCGGCTACACGATCCCGTACGTCTCGACCTGGGCCGCCCGCGTGGACGGCCAAGAGCCCGTCCAGGTGGTGCAGGCCACCGGCGAACGGGTGCGGAAGACCGCGCTGGCGATCCTCGACCAGCTCGACACGCTCCAGGTCGGCGACGGCACCCCGCCCGGCCTCGACCGCGACACCCCCCGTCCGCGCACCTCCCGCACGGCAGCGCCTGCGGTGGAGGTGGATCGCTCGCGTGTTGCCCCGGTGCCCGAGCTAGCAGGGCGGGGGCTGTGATGCCCGAGCCCTTCGATGTCCTGGCGGCGCTCATCCGCGTGGATGGTTCGCCGAGCCTGGCGTTCGCGGCGCGGAGCCTCGCGGCGGCTGGCGTGCCCGTGTTCCCATGCCTGGTCGAGGGGAAGCGTCCGCTGACTCGCCGCGGGTTCCTCGACGCGAGCACCGCCCCGGAGCAAGTGGCGGGGTGGTGGTCGCGCACACCGAATGCGAATATCGGCATCCCGACGGGCGCGGCATCGGGCGTGGTCGTCGTCGATGTCGATGTCCACGGCGGCCAGGACGGTCGCGCGGCGTACCAGCGTGCCACCGACGCGGGGCTCGTCGATGGAGCGGGTCTGCTGGTGCGCACCCCCACCGGTGGCACGCACGTGTACTTCCCGGCGACACCAGGCGGCGAGCAGCGGTCGTGGCAGGCAGCCACCGCTGGTGTCGATTTCCGGGGCGACGGCGGCTACATCATCGCTCCGCCCTCCCGACGCATCATCGACGGCCACGTCCGCCGCTACGAGGTCGCCGACATCGCCACGCACTCGGTCGGCACCATCGACGCGGCCCGTCTGCGGAATTTCCTCGACCCCCGCCCCATCGCTCCACCACGTCCCAGCAACGGCACCTCGATGGTCGTGGATTCTGAGCGGCTGGCGGCGTGGGTCGCCGGGCGAGGTGAGGGCGAGCGGAACCGAAGCCTGTTCTGGGCCGCCTGCCGCCTCGCCGAGAACGGCGTCTCGCCCGCCGACGCACTCGACGCTCTGGGCGCTGCGGCACACTCGGCGGGTCTGGGCGATCGCGAGATCACCACGACCGTCCGCTCCGCCTACCGAGCCACCCAACACCCACCCGAGGCCACGCCAGACGGCCGAGCCCAGAGTGCGGGTCGGTGGTTCGGTCGCACGACAAGCCCACCGTCCGCAGCTTTCGGGAGGGCAGGGCTGTGATGCGCGAACAGCAGGGGCGGCGCTGGGCCGCTATGACGGCGGTCGCGGGGACGGTGTTCATCGCCGCCGGGGCGTTCTGGCTGTCCTTCACGTCGCTGGCCGATCTGGCCGCTCGCTCCGGGATCGGGGCGGGGCAGGCGTGGGCGTGGCCGCTGATCGTGGACGGCATCATCGTCGTCGCCACGGTCGCCGTCGTCGCCCTCGCCGGGCAGCGCTCGGCCTGGTATCCGTGGGCGCTGCTGGTCGGCGGCGCGCTCGTGTCGGTGACGGCGAACGCCATTCACGCCGTCGTAGCCGCAGACGCCGACGTTCCCAGGATGCTTGCGGCCTCGGTCGCAGCGGTGCCGCCCGTCGTGCTGCTGGCCATCACGCACCTGACCGTGATCCTCACCCGCACCACAGACCCCGACAACGAACCTGCCGACGCCGTGTCGTTCTCGACGACCACTGCGGAGTCGATGCCCGCGCTGCCGTCCGGCGAGACGGAGGCTGGCCGTCGCGACGACGGTGTGGCGGATCGGCGGGCGCTGGGGTGGGAGCTGCGAGAGGCGGGCTGGTCGAACAAGCGTATCGCCCGTGAACTCGGGGTGCATCCCTCGACCGTGGGCCGCTGGTTCGCCGTCGCGCACCTCACTGACACAACCGATACCGCCGACGAGCGGGAGGAGACGACCCCATGAACACCACCGACAACCCGCAGCACAACGACCCGGCCAGGCCCGATCCGGCGAGACTGATGCCCGAGGTGCCGAGGGAGCGCGCGGAGGCCGTCGAGGCGGCGAGTACGCCGGAGGCGGTTCGGGCCGCGCAGGTCGCCCGCGACGACAAGCAGAACGCGCTCGTTCGTGGGCGCGGCGTGGAGTGGGTGCGCCCCACCGACCTGATCGCCCGCCATTCGGCGCACGCGGCAGGTCGTGGCCTCGACTTCCAGGCCGAACTGGCACGCCGCACCCGCACCCCGCTCGGGGCCGGAGTCCGTCGTCTCGGGGACCGTGCCCGACGGTTGCCTTCGATCGCGGCGTTCGGGCGCAGCAGCACACCGGCGTCGCAGACATCCCGCTCCGGGGTCTCGATGAGTTGACGGCGGTGAGAGGTCATGGCTGCGACGGCATCGGCATGCGAGACGCGCTCGTGGGAGCGAGTGCGCACCTGCCTGCCAGGAGGTGCCGACACCATGACCACACCAACCCGCACCAACACGAACACCAGGACCGAGCCGACGGACTACGGGGCTGAGGACTTCACCACCGGCGAGGGCCTGCGCGCCCTGCTCAATCGCCTCGCCGAAGGCGGCGAGGACGCCTGGGTTCACGACCCGGTGGCCCGCGACCTGATGGAGTTCGCCGCCGACAAGTACCGCGCTCTCGCGAGGAAGCACAAGCTCGACACCTGGGAAGCGGTCACGGCGGCGTTCGACGCGATGCAGTACCGGTCGACCCGCGAGGCAAACGATCCGTGGGCGATCATCACCCACGCCGTGCGGATCACCTGCGTCTACGAGGAACGCGCCCAAGGCCTGCTCTGCTCGGTGCATCAGGCCCGCCGCGCGCACGTCTCGGCGTTCCACGACCCCGAACGGTTCTCCGAACGCGACACTGCGCTGGCCGACTATCATCCCGCGTTCCACACCACCGACCTACGTCCCAGCGACTTCGAACCGGAGCCGCGCGACGGACTCGGGTCGGCGCAGGCGTGCATGTCCGCTGGATCGGCGGCCGAGGATGCCATCGCGATGCTGTGCCTGCTCGACTGGCCCGCCGACACCGCGCGGGCCGCTGTCGAGCACGTCTGCGGGGCGTTGATGAAGGCCGGCACCCGCCAGTCCGCGTACGAGACGCTGCACCGCGACCGGCACGCGCGGGCATTGCTCGACCTGCCGCGCCGCTCCTGGGCCGCGCTGCTGAAAGCGCTGCTCGGGAACCCGCACCCGGCCTACGTAGCCACCAGCAGCGGTCGAGGCGTCCTGCTCCGGCTCCTGCTCGGCGAGACCCTCGACCTGCTGCTCCGCGACGATGACCTGATCCTTGCGCTCGCACTCGCCGCGCCGAACGGTGGAGGCGGTGAGTCGTCGTGACCGACCCGCAGATCGGCAGCATCCAGCTCGACCGCACCGTCGATTCGATCATCGTCGGTACCCGGCACCGCGCCGACCTCGGCGACATCGACGCCCTCGCGGCCTCCATCGACCGCGACGGGCTGCTGCAACCGCTCACGATCACCATCGACGGGGTGCTGGTGTGCGGGGCGCGACGCCTGGCCGCGATCAAGAAGCTCGGCTGGCGCACCGTCAACGTGTGGGTGCGCAGCGGCCTGTCCGACCGGCTCGGGCAGCTCCTCGCCGAGCAGGACGACAACATGCTCCACAAGCCCTACACCCAGCTCGAAGCCGCCGGCCTCTACCGCGAGCTCAAGCAGGTCATGGCCGAAGACGCCGCCCGCCGGAAGTCCGCCACCCAGTTCAGCAGCGAGAACCAGCCCGGAAACGACGGTGGTGCAAACTTTGCACCACCGTCAAACGGGCCGCTCGGAAAGGCCCGTGAACAGGCGGCGGCGATGATTCCCGGCGGCGCGTCACACACGACGCTGGAGAAGATCGGCTACCTCGAAGACATCGCCCACAACCCCACCCAGCCAGAGACCATGCGCGCCGAGGCTGCCGCCGGGCTGGAACGGATCGAGGCCGGCGACCCGGTGCATCCGATCTACCAGGCGATCCGCGACGCCGACACCACCGCGCGGGAGCGGCGCGAGGCAGAGATGCACGCCCGTGCCGAAGCAGCCGTTGCCCAGGCGAAGTCGATCAAGAAGGGCAAGCGCACCCCGCCCCGCCCCCTGCCGCTCGTCACCGGCGACGGGCAACCCGTCCGCTACCCGCTGCGCGCGTTCGTGCAGACCTGGGGCGAGCTGACGAACTGGTGGACCCACTACGACGCCGACACCCTCGCAGCCGAACTGACCGACGAGCAGTTCGAGAACTTCCTCACCACCGCCGACGGCACCGTCCGGTTCGCCGACGCCCTCCGAGCCGCCCGCGACGGCGCCGCCGAGCGCCCACGACTCCGCGCGCTCTGACCACGGGCACAGGTGCCGGGTGCGCACCTGCTCGGCATGAGCCCTGCACCCACCGACGCCCGGAACCGTCGCCGACTCGTCGCCCTCATCGCCGCCGGCATCGTCCTGCTGCTGCTGGCAGGGGTCGGTGTCTACGGACTCCTCACCGGCCCCAGCCGCAGCACCAGCCCCGACCCTGCCTCGGAGCCCGGCCCGACCACGACCGCTCCGCCGACCGTGGCACCGAGCACACCGCGACCGCCGCGGGTTCCAGCGGTTCCGCGTTCGGCCGATCCCGAGACGTTCGCGCAGGGCGTCGCGTCCACGCTGTTCGCGTGGGACACGGCTTCGGGCCTGTGGCCGCTGGACTACACCTCGGCGATCCTCGCGGTCGGTGACCCCAGCGGAGACGAGCAAGCCGGGCTCGCCTCCGATGTGGCCGCGTACCTGCCGACCCGTGACGCCTGGATCGAGCTGCGGCAATACGCCACCCGGCAGCACCTCACCATCGACACCGCGTACGTCCCCGACGCCTGGGCCGACGCCGTCGCGCAGGCCCAGCCAGGGCAGCTCGCGGCAGGAACTACGGCCGTCACGATCGAGGGAACCCGCCATCGTGCCGGGGTCTGGAACGGGCAACCGGTCACCAGCGAGCATCCGGTCGCGTTCACCGTGTTCGTCGTCTGCGCCCCGACCTATCCGACCTGCCATCTGCTGCGGCTGTCGCAGCTCGACAACCCGCTGCGCTGAAGGGGTTGGCATCCGTGTTCCGCAAAGCCGCCATCGCAGCCCTGGCGCTGCTGTTCTTCGCCCCCGCCGCCGCGCTCCTCGGCGTCGGGGTGCTGATGAACCCCGCTGCCGCCTACTGCGCCACCCCCGCCGGGACCGTGAACCTTGGCCCGATCCCGGACTCGCTCACCGTGACCACCGCGAACGGCGAGACCTTCACCCTGAACCGTCACCAGCTCACGCACGCGGCAACGATCATCGCCGTCGGCAACGGCATCACCGACGTGGGCAGGCCGGGAATCAAGATCGCGCTGATGGCCGCGCTCACCGAGTCCACGCTGCGGATGCTCACCAACACCAGCGCCTACCCCGAGTCGGCGAACTATCCGAACGACGGCAACGGCGGCGACCACGACTCCCTCGGCCTGTTCCAGATGCGCCCCCAATCCGGGTGGGGCACTGCCGCAGAGTTGATGGACTCGAACTATCAGGCGCGGGCGTTCTTCGGCGGGCCGACCGGGCCGAACTACCCCTCGCCGCGTGGCCTGCTCGACATCCCCGGCTGGCAGCAGATGGACCCCGGCGAAGCCGCCCAAGCCGTCGAGGTGTCCGCCTACCCTGACCGCTACCGCAACTACGCGCCTGTTGCCGAGAGCATCCTCGCCGCCCTCACCAACGTCGGCAGCGCTCCGGTTGGCGTTGGTGGCCCGGCGGTCTCGTCGTCGCGGGTGGTGTTCCCGCTGCCCGAGGGCACCTGGGTGCTGACCTCGCCGTTCGGGATGCGGGTGCACCCGATCACGGGCGAACGGAAGCTGCACACCGGCACCGACTTCGCTGCCCCCGATGGCACGCCGATCCTCGCCGCCGCGTACGGCACTGTCACCGTCGCGGAGTTCTCAGGCGGGTACGGCGGTCTCATCGTCATCGAGCACACTATCGACGGCAATACTGCCGCGACCGCCTACGCGCACATGTGGCAGGGCGGCATCCACGTCCGCCGCGGAGACCGTGTGAGCGCCGGGCAGCACATCGGTGATGTCGGCTCCTCGGGCATGAGCACCGGCGCACATCTGCACTTCGAGGTCCGGCCCGGCGGCACGACTGGTGAGGCCATCGACGCCGCCGCCTGGCTCAACGATCACGGGGCCGCGAACCTGCCGACGGCAACCAGCGGATCACCCGCCTCCTGCAACACCACCGCTGTGGGCACGCCGACCGGCGTCGATGGAGACCCCGACCGGCTCGTCGACGATCCCACCAGCTCGGGCAAGATCACCGCCCGAATGCTCCACCTCTACCAGCAGACCCTTGCGGCGTTCCCCGACACTGGCTGGGGCTGCTACTCACCGCGCCCCGGCACCAAGTCCGAGCACCCGCTCGGGCGGGCGTGCGACATCACCTTCGGCAACCGGATCGGCCAGCGACCCACCCCGGCGCAGCTCGACGCCGGCTGGAAGGTCACCAACTGGATGAAGGACAACGCCGACGTGCTCGGCGTCGAGTACCTGATCTGGCAAGGCCAAATCTGGTCCCTCGCCCGCGACGCCGAGGGCTGGCGACCCTACAACGGCGGCGGGATGCACGACCCCGCCTCCATCACCGGAGGCCACTACGACCACCTCCACGTCACCGTGAAAGCAGGGTGATCGGCGATGGGTGTGTTCCCCGACTTCGACGGGCTCGGCGGCATCGGCGACCTCCGCGCCGTGGTCGGCGCGCTCCTGACGTTCGTCCTCATCGTCGCCGTCCTCATGCTGATCGTCTCCGCAATCGTCTGGGCCATCGCGACCGCCCACGGTAACTACGCCACTGCCAGCAAGGGCCGAATCGGTGTGCTCGTCGCCGTCGGTGCCGCCGTCCTCGCCGGAGGCGGCGTGGCCTGGATGAACTGGCTACTCAACCTCGGCCAACAACTCTGAGCCCCGTTCATCGTGACCCAGGTACTCCTGGAGATGGATGCGATGTTCCGTCGCCCGCGTGGTCATGCCCGGTGCTCCGAGCGCTCGGATGGGCCGCGCCAGACCGAAGGTCAGCGCTTCTTGCTCATGTAGAAGGCACGGAGCCGTCTGTTGAACTCTTCAGGCTGGTGCAGATTCCACTCGTGGCCGGCACCCGGCACGAGTTGCAGTTCGGATGCGGCAATGCCGCCCGCGAGCTCTCTCGCGGCAGGGAGGTTCGGGCGATCTCTCAGCCCGCACAGCACAAGGGTTGGCGCGGCGATCCGTGATAGCTCTGCGCGGAAATCCGTTTCGCCGACAGCACGAAGCACAGCGAGCATCTGCTGCTTACTCAGTCCGGGTTGGGCGACGAGTCTGGCGGGAAGGACCCGCATGACCGCATTCTGCACCTTCATTAGTGTCGGGTTCGGGTGGACCTGACTGCCAGAAAGCACCAGCGACGCGATCCGTTCTGGATAGTCGATAGCGAACCGAGTGGCGACCATCCCGCCCAGCGACAGCCCGCAGAGGTGCGCCCGCCCGACACTTCGCCGATCAAGCTCATTGCGAACAGCGGCAGCCGCAGCGGTGAGCGAGAATCCCTCGCCATCGGCGTCGGCGAGCCCGGCGATTCGCGGGGCGAACCCGGTGAATCCGTCCGGGAGTGCGGCGATCTGGGTGTTCCAGGAGCCGGGGCCAGCACCAATGCCGTGGAGGAACACGACGGTCTGCGCTTCGGATGCCATCACCCAAGTGTATCGGCGGGGTCACGGGTGCACCTGTCGCGTGTACCCCGTCTGCGAGTCGGCGGGCGGGTCGCCCGTCGCCAAGGAGACCTACCGTGTTCGATCTGCTCGCCAACGTCATGTCCGCGCCGCTGCTGGTGCCGATGGACATCAACATCGACCCCAACACCAACGGCCTGCCGGGGATCAACCAGCTGCGCACCATCGTCGGCGCGGTGATGACCATCGGCCTGATCCTCAGCGTGCTCGCGCTGATCGTGTCCGCGACCGTGTGGGGCTTCGGCGCGAACTCGTCGAACCCGCACCTCGCCTCGCGCGGGAAGATCGGCGTCCTCGTCTCCTGCGGTGCGGCGGTGATCTGCGGCGCGAGCGTGACGCTCATCAACTTCTTCTGGAACGTCGGCCAGTCCGTCTGACCCGCACCGTCGTCGAGAGGGCTGGTGTTCGTGATGGGCGTGTGCGACGTTCCCGTGATCTCCTCGGTCTGCGATGCCGTCGGCGAAGGCGCCGCGTCGTTGGTCGCGGCGCCGTTCGACTGGCTCGCGCAGGCGATGGGTGCCGCCGCCGGGTGGCTGTTCGAGGCGGTCTGGTCGGTCTTCGACACCACGACGCTGGTGGATGTCACCAAGCCCGGCTACATCGCTGTCTACAACCTGCTGTTCGGCATCGCGGTATTCGTGATGCTGATCTTCTTCTGCCTCCAACTCATCACCGGGCTGGTTCGCCGCGACCCCACCGCCCTTACCCGCGCCGCGTTAGGGCTTGCCAAGTCGGTACTGGGATCATTCGTGGTCATCACGTTGACGGCACTGCTGCTCGAAGTCGTCGACCAGCTGTGCATCGGGATCGTGCAAGCCGCCGGAGAGACCACCGAGTCGATGGGCGACAAGATCGCCCTCCTCGCCGCAGGACTGGTCGGCATCAACATCGCCTCCCCCGGTGTCGGCGCCATCATCACGATCTTCATGGCCGGCCTCGCGATCACCGCCGCCGCGATCGTGTGGCTGTCTCTCCTCGTCAGAAAGGCACTCCTCCTCGTCGCGGTCGTGTTCGCGCCACTCGCCTTCTCTGGTGCCTCCTGGGACGCCTCGCGGGGGTGGATCGGGAAGTGGGCGATGTTCGTCGTCGCGCTGATCTGCTCAAAGCTCGTGCTCGTCGTGATGTTCCTCGTCGCGATCACCCAGGTCTCCGCACCGATCGACGCCGACCTCGCCTCGGTCAGCGATCCCATCGCGGGGATCGTGCTGATGGCGATGGCCGCATTCGCGCCCTATCTCACGTACAAGTTCATCGCGTTCGTCGGATTCGACATGTACCACGCGATCGGCTCCGAGCAGGACGCCAAGAGCGCCCTCAACCGGCCGATCCCCGTCCCGACCAAGCCGCAAGGCGGCGGCGATCCGAAGAAAGTGCTCGACGGAACCAGCAGCGGCGGTAGCGCGGGCGGAGGCTCCGGTGGAGGAAGTAGCGCACCGCCACCGCCGAAGACCCCGACACCGGCACCCGTCGCGAGCGGCGGAGGCGCCGCCGCTGGTGGAGGGGCCGCAGCAGGCGGGGGTGGCGCAGCGGCGGCCGGTCCCGTCGCGGCGGGCGTCGTGGTCGGGGCGAGTGTCGCCAAGGGTGCCGCGACCGCTGGGCCGAAGGCCGGAACCGCGCTGGGAGCCCAGGGCGAGCACGCCGCCGACGCAGCCGCGCAGACACCGCCACCGCCCGCAGCCGCACCTGCGGCACCGTCGTCGAGCCCGGCACCACGACCGCCGAGCACTGATCCGTCACCGCCGCCGAAACAGCCCCCGCCGCCCGCGCCACGCCCACCGAAGGAGTAGACGATGAGCAGCACGAACCACGACCGGCCCACCGCGGGCGAACTCGTGCCGGTGAAGTTCTCCCGCCTCACCCGCCGCGGTGTCCTCCTCGGCCTGTCGCTGACCCAGCTCATCACGCTCGCCATCGGCGGAGCCACGCTCATCGGCACGTTCTACGCAGGCGGCGGGATACTGCTCGCCTACACCGCCCCCATCTGGGTACTCGCCGCCGCGCTGACCTGGATACCCATCGCAGGACGGCCCATCGTGGAGTGGCTGCCCATCGCCTGCTGGTGGCTATGGCGCACCACCGGCGGACAACTGCTCTACCGGCGCAGAATCGTCGCCCCGCGTCCCGTCGGCACCCTCGCACTGCCCGGCGACATGGCCCGCCTGCGCGAATACACCGACCCCGACACCACCGCCGGGATGATCCACGACCCCCACGCCGCAACTTTGACCGTCGTGTGTGAGGTCACCCATCCCGCGTTCGTGCTCCTCGATCCCGGCGAACAGGAACGCCGCGTCAGCTCCTGGGGCCGCGTCCTGGCCACCGTGTGCCGCTCCGGGCGGATCGCGACGCTGCAAGTCCTCGAACGCACCCTCCCCGACTCCGGCACCGGACTCGCCGAATGGTGGGCCACCCACGGCACCCCGGACGGATCATGGGCGGCCGACACCTACGCCGAACTCATCGACCGCGCCGGACCCGCCGGCGAACGCCACGCCACCACGCTCTCGCTGTCACTGGACATGAAGACCAGTGCCCGTCAGATCAGGACCGCCGGAGGCGGGATACGCGGTGCCGCCGCCGTGCTGCGACAGGAAATGAACACCCTCGTCGCCGCGCTCCGCTCCGCCGACCTCTCGCCCTCGGGATGGATGACGCCCGGGCAGATCGCCGTGATGCTGCGCTCCGCCTACGACCCCGCCATCGCCGCCACCCTCGAACGCCACGGCAGGCTCGGCCAGTCCCTCGCGACCGCAGGGCCTGTCGCGGTCACCGAGACCTGGGGCAGGCTGCGAACCGACTCCGCTCACCACGCTGTGCTCTGGGTCAGCGAGTGGCCGCGGTCGCTGGTGTATCCGGGGTTCCTGTCTCCGGTTCTGCTGTCCACCGGCATCCAACGGTCGTTCTCGCTGATCTGCACCCCGATGCGCTCCGACCAGGCCGCACGCGACATCCGCAAGAAGAAGGTCGAGCACATCTCCGACCAAGCCCAGCGCGCGAAGATCGGCCAGATCGAAGACGCCTCCCAGACCGCCGAGTACCACGACGTGCTCCAGCAAGAAGCCGACCTCACCGCCGGACACGGCATCCTCCGCTACACCGGCCTCATCGCCGTCTCCGCACCCACCATCGAGGAACTCGACGCCGCCGTCGCCGCCATCGAGCAGGCAGCGATTCAGGCCTCCTGCGAGACACGGCTCCTCGTCGGCCAGCAAGCTGCCGCGTTCAGCGCCGCCGCACTTCCGCTCTGCCGACGGGTGTAAGCCCCTCCCGACACCGTGTGACCCAACTTCGTTCCGGCAGAGAGAGAGGATCAGGCTCGCGCCTCGATGAACCGAAGCATCGAAACAGGAACCGGCGCGTCTGGAGTTCGTGGCAGATCAACAACGGGAAGCGCCAAGGACACGTCTGCGAGGTCATCGACCCCGAGTTCTAGCCAGTCAGTGCAGTCGGCGTGTGGCAAAGCGCTCACCAGCTGGCGATCCGCAAGCAGCAAGCTGAACGGAGGGAAGTGAATCACGGCAGAGATTGTCGGTGTGGTCGTTGTCGTCCACTCATCGTCCCTTCCGCCATCCCGCGACAGCTTTACGGCCAAGCCCTCGTGTGCTCCCTCAAGAACCGCCGCCGCTCCGTCAGGCGCGATCCCCGCCAAGAATCGGATGCCCTCGGGCGCTGGGGCTGCGACTCCATGCCGCACGGCCCAGACCAGGTCAGGGTGTGAATCGATGAGTTTCGGAGTCAACGCTGTCATGCCTGCGAGCGCGGAGCGGATGAATCGGCCCGGGCGAACCTCGCTGAGCTTTCCTTCAATATGAGTCCGCTCGCCCTTCCACTGGGAGTGGAGCAGGTTGCCCGCGAAGGTGTAGGCCCACCGAATGTACTCGTCATCCCAAGGGGATGTGGCTGCCCGGCAGGGTTCGCAATGCGCGTACAGGCTGGCGCCACCGAGTCGTGGACGCCCGTGGGCAAGTCGGCTGCCTGCTGTCGTGCCGCCCCAAGAGAAGCTCCCATTGTTGAACGCAGCTCTCGGTGGCACGTGTGCCTTGGTGAGCCTTGCCCGGGCCCCGCACAGCGCGCACTTGCCGCTCTTTGCCCGCCCACCCGTCGGCCGGAAGCCTTCCTGCTCACTCATGCCTACACTCGCGCAATCTCTAGGCGTCGATGGCGGAGTCTGCTGTGGCAAGTCCTTCAATCCCTGTCGGGGCCGAAACTGCGCGGGGCGTTCTTTCGGAGAGAGCCACCGCCAGGCTGTCGATGTCCTCGTGCTCCGCGGCGTCGGGGAACATCCAATGCAGATCGCGCTCCTCTGTGGCCACGTCGATAGTGGGTCGGACGCCCGCTCCCCGGTGCGAGCGACCGCGTACATTCCGCACGTCATCCAGGGAGTAGATCGGGCCGAGTTCGCCTCGCTTTAGGAAGTTCCCTGGGTTGGCGGTGACGATCCGTCGGTCAGTCACCGCTACGAACGTGCTCGACGCGAACTTCTCAACGATGGCACTGGCTCTTCCTGGCGCGAGCGCGTCCCAGGTCGCATCAACCCTTCTGGCGAGAATGGCCGGCACGACTCCAGCGAAGTTGTGAGTTCCCATTTCGTATGGGAAGGCCACGCTGCGAAGCGTCTCGCCGTCCTCAAGGAACCACCGAAGGATATGCAGATACGGATCGAGTTCAAGCCCCTCAGGTGCGCATACCGCCGCTGGTACTGCTGGCATCTCGACTGCTGGCTGGAGCATGTTGGCCAAGGGGTCGATCGCTTCGAGGAGCTGCCTACAAGTGAGTTGAGAAGCCTTTGCGTCCTTTCGCTTCTTCGTGAGAGGCACGGTAGCGCGGCCGGGGAGTTCGGCGATGATCCGCAACTCACGCACGAGCGACTCGGTCAGCGACCGGATTTCGGAGAGCGACTCGTCGATCTCGACGGGAGTGTTCCGGGCGATCCGGTCGAAGAGCTGCGCTTCGCTCTCGTCGTTGGTGCTTCGTGTTCTGGCGAGGGCAGCCCGGACAGCCTGGTACTCCGCGTGAGTCTTGAGCGAGCTGAGAAGCGCGTAGGTATCGAAGACGATTGCTTCGGCATTGGATTCGAGGTACTGGCGGCGAGCACGACCGTCCAACTTCCCGAGTTCCTGGACATGGCCCGCCACGTTCTTGCGGTATAGCTTCAACTGCTTGCGGATGTTGGGACCACTGGGAGCAATGGGCTCCCAGACAGAGTCTGTGATGGCGTCGAGTTCGCGGGTCTCCTTGACTGCCTCATCGACGGACTCCGCCAGCCCTTCAAGCTCTGCCCATTGCTCGTTTCGGATGGCCTTGAGCGTCTGCGTCGTAAGCTGGATGTTGGAGCGGACGAGGCCCGAAATCTCACCGAGCTGCATCTGGAGCGCGATCATGGCGACGGCCGGGCCGATGGCTGCGATCGCCGTGGCGGCCGTCATCGACGCGGGGATGAATCGCGCCTGCGCGACCAGTTCACCGTTCTTGAAGATCGCCCCGAGCTTGGCGCCGTCCTTCGCGGCCATCTGACCGCCGCTCTTCAGCAGAGACAGCGTCGCATCGTTGACGCGGAAGAGGCCTTGCGCGCTCGATACAGCCTCTGCGACGTTCCCGACGATCGTGCCTGCGTTGCCAAAGGAACCGAGAGCGGTGGAGAGCTGAGCGCGGTCGAAGGAAGGCACCATGTCAAGGCTGATGAGTTCAAGACCGTCGGGGACTTCGCCGAATACGACTGCGACGCCTGGCGTCACCTCGACGAGGGTCGTGGACGCTGCGAGTTCAAGTGCATCGGACCTGACCTGACCATCTTCCGAGGTCTGCCTGCCAACGGCGTCGTCGCTACCGGACTCGTCGCGCGGGTCGTCCATGTCGGCTCTCCTTCTCGCCGGTGACTGCCTCGTGCCTCCCTCCGACGCCTCCATCAAGTATGTCAGCCACCTCCGACAGCGCCCGGGGGTCATCGCAGCACACCTCCTCGTCACAAGACTTGCGAGGAGGCCGACCATGCCCACGTTCTTCGATTCCACTGCTGACGCCGCCGAGGCATCCGAGGCCTTGCGTGGCCTGGCCCACGCGAGCCGGGGCTTCGATCAGCCCGCCGAGATGTATGGGGTGATCGGTAATCTGTCCTCGGGGATGCGCTCGCTGCGACAGGCACTCGACCAGATCGCCGATGCTCACGAGCGCAAGGCCGCGCACGCCTTCAACGACGCCGGAAGCCACGAGGCAGGGGTGCGAGACGCGCTCGCTGCTGCGGAGGAGCTTCGTCAGGCCGCGAGCCTCGTCGACCGCGCCTACGACAGGCTCGCGGAAGGGTTCATCGCGGCAGGGCGGATCGCTTGGCACCCCGAGCCCGCCACGGAGGAGGCTGCGCCGTCGCGGTGGGTCAGCGTGGTGTTCCTCCAGGGCGAGGAGGCCGACCGGCCGTTGCGCATCCTCGGCGAGCTGGGGCATGTCGATGCGGTGGATTTCCTCGCGCAGTGGGACTACGGCGACGAGACCACACAGGCCGCGCTGGAGAACGGGTACGTCTACGACGAGCCCGGCGAGGGCACGAACGACCGCGTGGCGATCTCGGGCGACTACGCGCTGGTCGTGAACCCGCACGTCGGCTACGTCTCGCTGCTGCGCCGCTACGCCGACCCGGAGGCCGCGCCCCAGGACGCCGAACAGATCGAGCCCCCTCCGGCGCAGGCCGGGCCGGAGCTGCTGGTGTCGTACTCGTCGCCGGGTGCACCGGAGCGGGGCGACCTCCCGACGGCGAAGCGGGATGGGTCGTGGTTCGAGCCGGCGAAGATCACGGCGGTCAAGCAGTCGCGGGGGCTGGTGCGGTGACCGACGATCGCGCGCGGCTGCACACCGCCGTTCTGGTGGCACCGTCGAAGGAGCGGCGGAAGCTCCGCAAGCAGCGCCGCAAGGCAGAGGCCAGGCTCCACGCCGAGCAGCGAAAGACCGCGCTCGTCGCAGCGAAGGCGAAGGCCGAGGATGAGCGTGCCGAGCGGCGCTCCACGGTCTACTTGCCGAAGGCGGGTGAGCCTGGTGCTGCGCGACTACGCACTCCGGGCCGGTTCCATCTGACGCGGCATCAGGACACATCGGCGACGCTGGCGGGTGCGTATCCGTTCGTTGCTGAGGGTGGGCTCGGCGCGGATGGTGTGTTCGTCGGTCAGGACCTGTACTCGGGCGGGAGTTTCGTCTACGACCCGTGGGTGCTTTACGCGCGCGGCATCATCACCGCACCCAACGTGGTGCTGGCCGGGATCGTCGGTTCCGGCAAGTCCTCGCTGGCCAAGTCGCTCTACACCCGGTCGTTGCCGTTCGGGCGGCGCGTGTACGTGCCCGGCGATCCAAAGGGCGAACACACCGCCGTCGCCAACGCCGTCGGCGGCAGAGCCATCGTCCTCGGGCACGGCCTCAACACCCGCCTGAACCCGCTCGACGAAGGCCACCGGCCCAGCGGACTCTCGGATGAGCAGTGGGCCTCCACGGTCGCGGCCCGGCGGCGTGACCTGATCGGCGCGCTCGCGGAGACCGTGCTCGCGCGGGGTTTGTCGCCGTTGGAGCACACCGCGATCGACATCGCCCTGACCCAGACGGTGCGGGAGAACGACGTACCGATCCTGCCGATGGTCGTCGATCGCATCCTCGCCCCAAGCACGGATGCCGACGGCAGGCTGGCCGAGGACGGCCGGCTCGTCGGTCACGCGCTGCGTCGCCTCGTGGCAGGTGACCTGGCCGGGCTGTTCGACGGCCCTTCGACGGTCGCGTTCGATCCGTCGTTGCCGATGATCTCGCTCGACCTCTCGCGGGTCACCGAGAACTCGACCCTCATCTCGGTGTTGATGACGTGCTCGTCGGCGTGGATGGAATCCGCGCTGCTCGACCCGAACGGAGGGCAGCGGTGGGTGATCTACGACGAGGCATGGCGGCTCATGTCCCACCCGGCGCTGTTGCGGCGGATGGATGCTCACTGGCGACTCGCCAGGCACTACGGGATCGCGAACATGCTGATCTTCCACAAGCTCACCGACCTCGACAACGTGGGCGATCAAGGCTCCGCCATGCGCTCCCTCGCCAACTCACTACTCGCGAATGCGGAGACGCGGATCGTGTACCGGCAGGAGTCCGACCAGCTCGGGCCGACCGCGACCGCGCTCGGTCTGACCGGCACGGAGCAGCAGCTCTTGCCGAACCTCGGCGTCGGCCAAGGCCTGTGGCGGATCAAGGCCAGGAGCTTCGTCTGCCAGCACCAGCTCCACCCCGACGAACTCGCGCTGTTCGACACCAGCAGCCGCGCAGCGGGAGGCCACCGATGAACCTCATCGGCACGCGCCGATCCGGCCCGAACGACGACGATGCGACCGCGCCCGTCGAGCTGCCGCACGTCCTCGTGACCGTTGCCGAAGACGGCACGCTGGCCGCGACAGTCGATGGAACACCGTTCCCACCACCGGACGCGGGTGCGTGGACGCGGGCGACGTTCGGGCCGCTCATGGATGCCATCACCAAGGACCGCACGATCGCGGTCCGAGTCGAGGTGCGCGAGAGCGACGGGAGTGTGTTCACCGACATCCTCCGCACTCGCAAGCCTCGACGCGCAGTGGCCCCGTCCGAGAACCCTGTGCCGGAGACTCGTCGGAGTCGTCACGCCCGCCGGGTGCCGCGCTTGGCGGAGGTCACCGCCGATGGGTTCGTGCCCGGCGAGGACGTCGCCGTCGCGACCATCGTCTCCCACACCGACGCCACCGGAACAGGAGAGGCCCGCGCGCTCATCGACCTCGACGACCTTCCCGACGGCACACACGAGGTCATCCTGTTCGGGCGCATCTCGGGCACGCTCGCGGTGCGGCGGCTGACATGAACCAGCGGCAAGCCGCGGGCATGGGCGACGAACTCACCAACGCCGCCCTCATTGGCCTGATCGGCATGTTCGGGATCGCTCTCGTCCTCCGCGCCGCCGGCAGCGTCGCCGCGTTCCTCACCGGCACACCCCAGCCCGACGCCGGCGCAGCGGCAGGGATCGGCGTGCTGTTCAACCCCGGCGACCCGGCGACCGCGCTCGGTGCCGACGGGCTCAATCCTGTCGTCTATTGGCTCGTCAGCACGGCGCTGCTCGGCGGACTCGCCGCCGGGATCGTCTGGGTGTGGATGGTCCTGCGCCGACACACACGGAAGACAGAGACCGACCCGCACCGACTGGCCGGGATCGCGACCAGCCATGAAGTCAAGACCGCAGCATCCGCCAAGGCGCTGCTTCACCGCGCCGCCACGCTCCGGCCCTCCTTGGAGTCACCAGCACCGCAGGATGTCGGCTACCTGCTCGGCGCCAGTCGTGGCACGAAGGTCTGGGCATCGGTCGAAGACTCGATCCTGCTGATCGGCCCACCCCGCTCCGGAAAGGGCCTGCACGTCGTCATCAACGCGATCCTCGACGCGCCCGGCGCAGTCGTCACCACCAGCACGAGACCCGACAACCTGACCGCGACGCTTCGCGCCCGACGCCGCAAGGGCGGGCCAGTCGCCGTGTTCGACCCGCAACACCTCGCCGAAGGCATCCCCGCCGGGCTGCGCTGGTCACCCATTCGCGGCTGCGACGATCCGCTGACCGCGATGATCCGCGCCAACGGACTCGCCGCCGCCACAGGACTGTCCGCCGGAGGGGTCGAGTCAGGCGGGTTCTGGGAAGGCAAGACCCGCACCGCACTCCAGTCGTTGCTGCACGCCGCCGCGCTCGACGGCCGCCCACCCGCCGAGCTCTTCCGGTGGACCCTCGACCCCAGCGCCGCATCCGAGGCCGTCGCCATCCTCAACTCCCACCCGAACGCGGCGATGGGCTGGGACGACTCACTGGCCGCGATGATCGACGCCGACCCCAAGACCCGCGACAGCATCTGGCAAGGCGTCTCCCTCGCCCTCGCAGCCCTCGCCGACCCCCGCGTGCTCGATGCCGTCACCCCAGGCCCACACGAACGCTTCGACCCCGAAACCTTCCTCACCGAGCAAGGAACCCTCTACCTACTCGCCACCGGAGCCGGAGCAGGAGCCTCCGCATCGCTGGTCGCGGCATTCGTCGAAGACCTCATCGAAACCGCCCGCCGACTCGCCGCACGCTCACCCGGAGCACGGCTCGACCCGCCGCTACTGCTCGCGCTTGATGAGATCGGAAACCTCGCACCACTGCCGTCACTGCCGACGCTCATGGCCGAAGGCGGCGGCACCGGCATCACGACCATGCCGGTCCTGCAATCCCTCGCCCAAGCGCGCGACAAGTGGAGCGAACACCAGGCCGGCGCGATCTGGGATGCCAGCATCGTCAAGATCATCCTCGGCGGCGCATCCAACAGCCGCGACCTCCAAGACCTCTCCACCCTCATCGGCGAACGTGACGAGTACACCGACAGCGTGACCCTCGGCGACCACGGCACCCGCTCCAACCAACGCTCGATCCGCCGCGTGCCGATCCTGCCGCCAGACCGCATCCGCACCCTGCCGTTCGGCACCGGCATCACGATGTTGCGCTCCGCGCCGCCCATCGTCACCGATCTGCGCGCCTGGCCAACTCGGCCCGACGCCGCGCAACTCCGCAGCGATCGCGACGAACTCGAAGCACTGCTGCGTCGCCGTCCCGCCTCCTGACGACGCCTGGGAGACCCGGGCGCACCTGCCTGACAGAGCGACCACACGCAGTTGGTCGCCCGAGTTCAGGAGGAGGCCATCATGGCCATTCATACCCAGGAATCGCTGTCAGGCTTCATCGCCTCGGAGCCGTTGCTCACCGAGACGGCAAAGGGAGACGCCAGGTTCTTCGCCCGTATCGGCAAGGAACACTTCCGCCGCGAGGACGACGGCTCGTTCACTCAGACCGAGACGACCTACCACCACCTGGTGATGTTCGGACGTTCCGCCGAGCACGCGCACGCGAACTTCACCCAGGGCGACAACTTCGTCGCCGAGGGCTACACGCGACCGGTCAACTACGAGCGCAACGGTCAGGCGATCGAGGGCGAAGAGTTCGTCGCCAAGAAGATCGGACACGACGCCGCGCGAACCCGCTACGAGGTGGACCGCACGCCGCGCAGCGGAGTCGGCCGGGAAGCAGCGGCGTACGACCCGACGCAGCGGGCAGCGACCGCGGCGCAGGCCTCCCCGGTCAGTATGTGAGCTCGGGAGCCGAGACGCCATGAACGATCAGCATGAGATGGATGAGCCGGACGTCTTCGACGGACCGCCCCGCGTCACCAACGCGGACATACCCGAACCGCCTCACCCCGTGAACTGGAACCTGCTGACGGCGCACGAGCTGGAACAGGAATGGCTCGCACTGAACCGGTGGGTTGACTGGCTGCGACGCACCTACGGCCTCACCGTCGCGGTGGTGCCGCCGTTCTGGCATCACCACCCGGAGATGGTCTGGGAGCTGTCGGCGCTGCACCTGCACTGGCTCGCCGCCTACGACCCCGAGCAGAACGCATCCGCGCCACTCGGCTGGCACCGCGACTTCGCCGACGCGCGAGAACGTCTTCGCTACTGGGTCACCGCCTGCGGCACCCGTGGCGACCGCGACCGCCCGACCCGACAAGCTGCATGGCCCGGTGAAGACTCAGCGCCCACCATCCAGGACTTCACCTTCACCAACCGCGACACCGAGTTCGTCGAGTTCGTCATCGCCCAAGTCCGCAAGCGCCAGGAGGCCGAAGACGAGTTCTACGCCAACCTGGCCGACGATGAAGCTCCGTAGAGCGATGAGCCGCTACGCCAAGAAGACCGACCGTCGCCCCTACGAGGAGCGGTCGTTTTCCGTCCGGGCCGTCCACCGCGAGCGCGCCGACCTCCACAAACTCGCCGAGGTTCTCATCCGGCTGACGTTGCAGGAGACCGGCGAGAGCCGCGCGGCCCGTGAAGCCGTGCGGGTGCCCGACACCTACCAGGCGGCTCCCGATGGCCTGGCCGCCTCTGAAGCCGCCCGGTAGAATGAAACCTGCAAGCCTCGCGATGCGGGGTGTTGTGGCCTAAACCCCGCCGTTCGGCGGGCAACACGCACCGAGACCATCGGGTCTCGCCCTACAGCCTTCACCGGCTGCTCTCACGATCAACACCCCTCCCACCAACAGTGGGAGCGCGAGGGTCGAACCGCGTGAGAGTGAGCCCCCGATGACCACCATTGCCGACGATCCGGCAGCCAGCCTCATCGACCCGCCCAAGACTGCGGCTGCCGCCGTGTCCTACCTGCGAGTCTCGACCCGCGAGCAGGCAGAGAAGGGCGGCACCGACGAAGGCTTCTCGATCCCGGCCCAGCGCGAAGCGACCAGGCGCAAGGCCGAACAGCTCGGCGCCGGCATCGTCGAGGAGTTCGTGGACGCGGGAGCCTCAGCCAAGTCGTCCGACCGGCCCGAGCTGATGCGGATGATCCAGTACGTCAAGGCCAATAGGGTCGCGTACTGCATCGTTCACAAGGTCGACCGGCTCGCCCGCAACCGCGCCGACGACGTGAGCATCCACCTCGCACTCCAACAGTGCGGGGTGATGCTCGTGTCCGCGTCGGAGAACATCGACGAGACTCCTTCGGGGATGCTGCTGCACGGAATCATGTCCACCATCGCCGAGTTCTACTCCCGCAACCTCGCCACCGAGGTCGCCAAGGGCATGACGCAGAAGGCCATCGGTGGCGGCACGAACGGGCGCGCACCCATCGGGTATCTGAACGTCCGCAAGCGCGACGAGCTCGGGCGCGAAGTCCGCACCATCGAGCTCGATCCTGAGCGCGCACCGATGATCGAATGGGCGTTCAAGGCCTACGCCTCGGGCAACTGGAGCGTCAGCCAACTCCACGACGAACTCACCTCGCGGGGGCTGCGCAGTCTGCCCACGCCGAAGAGGCCGGCGAAGCCGCTCGCCGTGTCCACCATCCACCGCCTCCTGACCAACCCGTACTACAAGGGCGATGTCGTCTACCGAGGCACCCGCTACAAGGGCAACCACCCGGCGCTCGTGCCCGCCGAGGTCTGGTACCAGGTCCAGTCCGTGCTCACCGCGCACCAGTGCGCCGTCGAGGCAACCCAAGTCCACGGCCACTACCTCAAAGGCACCATCCACTGCGGCCAGTGCGGCTCCCGACTCATCGTCTCCAACGCGAAGAACCGCCACGGCAACGTCTACTGCTACTTCGTGTGCTCCGGCCGGCACTCCAAGCGCACCGACTGCACACGCCAGGCGATGCTCATCGAAGACGTCGAGAAACTCGTCGAGGACTACTACACCCGCGTCCAGATCACGCCCGCCCAGCAGGACGCGCTCGCGGGGATGCTCCACCACGAGTTCGACCGGCTCATGGCCGCCGAAACCGAGGAACTGGAACGCCTCACCACCAACCGCGACCGGCTCGAAAGCGAGCAGGACCGCCTCATGCAGGCGCACTACGCCGACGCGATTCCGCTCTCAGTGCTCAAGCGCGAACAGGACCGCATCGTCGCCGAACTCGACCAAGTGACCCGCCGCATCGACGCCCACTACGGCGACTACGCCGACGCCCGCTCCCACCTCGACGACGCGCTCGGTCTGCTCGCCAACTGCGCCGACATCTACACCCGGTGCGACGACACCAACCGGCGGCTGTGCAATCAGGCGTTCTTCACCAAGGTCTTCATCGACGAAGACAACGAGCTGCGCGTCGAGCACAACCGACCCTTCGAGATGCTCCTCGATCCACAGGTCAACGCCAACGCGCTGACCTGGGCCACAGACGCACACAAGGCCCGAACCTCAACCAACGTTTCCGTTGGCAAGGGTTCGAGCCTTGTGCGTGCGGTGGAGGCAAGGGGACTCGAACCCCTAACCCTCTGCTTGCAAAGCAGATGCGCTACCAATTGCGCCATGCCCCCGTGGGTATTCAGTTGTGTGTCAACTCCGACGTGTTGCCGGTGTCGAGGGAATCCGTGGCGTCTGACCAGACTCCCTTGGTCCGCTCGTTGTCCTTCCAGAGGAAGAACCCGATGCCGACCCCCACTCCCGCACTCACCGCGGCGGCGATCAGTGATTTCTTCACCGCTACCTCCTGGTGTCGTGTGGAGTGAGTGGGCGTACCAAGACTTGAACTTGGGACCTCATCGTTATCAGCGATGCGCTCTAACCGCCTGAGCTATACGCCCTCCACCTTGAACTTCTCAGCTCAAGACGAGAACCAACATTACCGTAGAAATTCCGTTGGTCAAAATCGAGTCGGATCAGTCATCCGTGAGGGTGACTCCGACGCCGCCCACGAGCGATGCCGAGATGTTGTATAGCACCGCTGCCAGCATGGACAGCAGGGTCAGCACCACGACGTTGATCACCGCGATGATCGTGGACATCGAGGCCACCTGACCCAGAGTCACGAGCTCCTGGATGGTCTGCCCGCCGCCCTCGGTACCCAGGATCTGGCCCAGCAGAGCGTTGACATCGTCAAAGATTCCGGTGAGATCCAGCACCATCCACAGCACGACACCGGCCACCACGGTGACGATACCGAGTGCCACGGAGAGCAGGAACGACATCTTCAGTACTGACCACGGGTCAACGCGGGCGACGAGCAGGCGTGCCTTACGAACCTTGGCCTTCGGGGCCGGACGCACCAGTCCCTTTTGACCTGGCTTGGAGCCCGGCTTCTGCCCGTTGGGACGGTTCTGACCACCCTGAGGTCGGTTCCCCTGGGCGCCCGCTGGTCGCTTCTGGCCCTGCTGCGTGCCCGGGCGCGCAGCGCTGGGACGCTTGGGGGCCTGTCCTTGCGACGGCTTGGAATTGCCGGATGTATTGCTCACTGCTGTCCTCCGTCAGAGTCCGTGTCAGCTTCCAAGGGTACTGCACCGGAACCATCTGTCACATCTGCACCAGCCTGGTCCCCAGATGCGGGCGTCGGGGTGACCGGAGCGTCCTCGGGGTTCTCCTGGGTGGCCGCCGTTTCGACGTTCTCTTCCTCGGGGTGCTCAAGCTCGGTCTCGTTGTTGAGAGTGACGGCGACGATGCGGTCCTTCTTGCCCGGCTTGGCGAAGATGACACCCATCGTGTCGCGACCGCGCACCGGAACCTGTTCGACGGCCGAACGCACCACGTTGCCGGACTGCATCACCACGAGGACCTCCTGATCCTCTTGGGCAACGAGTCCGCCGGCCAGCTCGCCGCGGTCTTCGACAAACTTGCCCACCTTGATGCCGAGGCCGCCGCGGTTCTGCACCCGGTACTCATCGGCCTGGGTCCGCTTGGCGTAGCCGCCGTCGGTCACGGTGAAGATGTAGGAATCGTCCTGGATGACGCCCATGGTGAGCAGATCATCCCCGTCACGGAACTTCATACCCGTCACACCGGAGGTCGCACGGCCCATCGGACGCAGCGCTTCATCGGTGGCGGTGAAGCGCAACGACTGGCCCTTACGGGAGATGAGGATGACGTCATCCTCTTCGGAGACCAGCTGAGCGGAGACCACTTCGTCGTCGTCGCGCAGGTTGATCGCGATGACCCCGGCGGTACGCGGGGTGTCGTAATCTTCTAGGCGCGTCTTCTTGACCAGACCCTTGCGCGTGGCCAGCACCAGGTACGGCGCATCCTGGTAGGTGCGCAGCGTCAACACTTGGGCGATGTGCTCGTCTGGCTGGAACGCCATGACATTGGCCACGTGCTGGCCCTTCGCATCCCGGCCGGCTTCCTGCAGCTCATACGTCTTGATCCGGTATACCCGACCAAAGTTCGTGAAGAACAGGATCCAGTTGTGGGTGGAGGTCGTGAAGAAGTGCTCGACGACGTCCTCGCCGCGCAGGGTTGCCCCGCGCACACCCTTGCCACCGCGGTTCTGGGCGCGGTAATTGTCAATGCGGGTGCGCTTCACATAGCCACCGCGGGTGATGTTGACGACCATGTCCTCTTCGGGGATCAGATCCTCAATGGACATATCACCGTCGTAGCCCCACATGATCTCGGTGCGACGATCATCGCCGTGCTTGTCGACGATTTCACGCAGCTCCTCGGAGATCAGCTCGCGCTGACGCTCGGGGGATTCCAGGATCGCGATGTACTCGGCAATACGAGCCTGCAGCTCGTCGTACTCGTCTTGAATCGACTGGCGCTCCAGGGCGGCGAGCTGACGCAGTTGCATAAGCAGAATCGCTTTAGCCTGGTCGTCGTCGATCTCCAGCAGGGTCTTCAGCGACTCACGGGCCACATCGGCCGAGGCCGAACGGCGGATGGTCGCGATGACCTCGTCGAGCATGTCGAGGGCCTTGAGCAGACCCAGCAGGATGTGGGCACGAGCCTCTGCCTTGCGCTTGCGGTAAGCGGTACGGCGGACGATGACCTCGATCTGGTGCTTCACCCAGTAGTGGATGAACCCATCCAGCGACAGGGTACGCGGCACGCCGTCCACCAGCGCCAGCATGTTTGCAGAGAAGTTCTCCTGCAACTGGGTGTGCTTGTAGAGGTTGTTCAGCACTACCTTTGGCACGGCGTCGCGCTTGAGCACGATGACCAGGCGCTGACCGGTACGGCCCGAGGATTCATCACGCAGATCCGCAATGCCGGTGAGCTTGCCGTCGCGCACCATCTCGGCGATGCGGCTGGCGAGGTTGTCCGGGTTGGCCATGTAAGGCAGCTCGGAGACCACCAGGCAGGTGCGGTTCTGCAGCTCTTCCACATTCACGACGGCGCGCATCGTGATGGAACCACGCCCCGTACGATAGGCCTCTTCGATCCCCTTGTGTCCGAGGATCTGGGCGCCCGTAGGGAAATCGGGACCCTTGACCCGCTGCAAGAGGGCTTCCAGCAGCTCTTCGCGGCTCGCTTCGGGGTTCTCCAGGTACCACTGCACACCGGAGGCGACTTCGCGCAGGTTGTGCGGCGGAATATTGGTGGCCATACCGACGGCGATGCCGGAGGAACCGTTGACCAGCAGGTTCGGGAACCGGGCGGGCAGCACGGTGGGCTCCTGCTGCTTGCCGTCGTAGTTGTCCTGGAAGTCGACAGTGTCTTCGTCGATGTCGCGGACCATCTCCATGGCCAGCTGGGCCATCTTGGTCTCGGTGTAACGCTGAGCGGCCGCGCCGTCGTTACCGGGGGAACCGAAGTTACCCTGACCCAGCGCCAGCGGGTAGCGCATCACCCAATCCTGAACCAGGCGCACGAGCGCATCGTAAATAGCCGAGTCACCGTGCGGGTGGTAGTTGCCCATCACCTCGCCGACCACGCGGGCCGACTTGTTGAAGGACCGGTCGGGGCGGTAGCCGCCGTCGAACATGCCGTAGAGCACGCGGCGGTGCACGGGCTTGAGGCCATCGCGCACGTCCGGCAGGGCACGGCCGACAATCACCGCCATGGCGTAGTCCAGGTAGGACCGCTTCATTTCGGTGTTCAGGTCGACCTGTTCGACCTTGTCTCCGGCGTCGATCGGGGAACCGACCACGATCTCGCTGCGGCCCTCGTCATCGGGCTGCTGGGGGTTCTGGTTCGGTTCCTCGGGGGTGTCCGGGGTCTGTTCGTCGCTCACGCGTGAAAGTCCTTGATGCTCGTCGTGGGGGAGGTGGGGCTTCGGTTGCTCGATCAGATGTCGAGGAAGCGCACGTCCTTGGCGTTCTGCTGGATGAAGTTGCGTCGCGATTCGACGTCTTCGCCCATCAACATGGAGAAGATCTCATCGGCGGCGGCAGCGTCATCCATGGTGACCTGCAGCAGGGTGCGGTGCTCCGGATCCATGGTGGTGTCCCACAGTTCCTTGTAGTCCATCTCACCCAGGCCCTTGTAGCGCTGGATGCCGTTCTCCTTGGGGTAGCGCCAGCCGCGGGCAGAACCGGCCTCGACGGCGGCATCGCGTTCAGCGTCGGTGAACACGTAGTCGTGCGGGGCGTTGGACCACTTGATGCGGTACAGCGGCGGCTGCGCCAGGAACACGTAGCCCTGCTCGATCAGCGGGCGCATGTACCGGAACAGCACGGTGAGCAGCAGGGTGGTGATGTGCTGACCATCGACGTCGGCATCGGCCATCAGCACGATCTTGTGATACCGCAGCTTGGTGATATCGAATTCTTCGCCAATGCCCGTTCCGAAAGCGGTGATCATCGACTGCACCTCAGCGTTGCCGAGTGCGCGGTCCAATCGGGCCCGCTCTACGTTGAGGATCTTGCCGCGCAGGGGCAGAATCGCCTGGGTGGCGGGATTGCGCCCGCGCTTGGCAGAACCACCCGCGGAGTCACCCTCCACGATGTAGACCTCACACTCGTTCGGATTCTTCGAGGAGCAGTCCGCCAGCTTGCCGGGCATGCCGAAAGATTCCAGCGGAGACTTACGACGGGCGTTGTCGCGCGCCTTGCGGGCGGCCAGTCGTGCCTGCGAGGCCAGCTGGGCCTTGCGCACGATGTCACGCGCCAGATTCGGATTGCGTTCCAGCCAGTCGCCGAGTTCCTCGGTAACCACTTTCTGCACGAATCCGCGCGCTTCGGAGTTACCGAGCTTCGTCTTGGTCTGGCCCTCGAACTGCGGCTCCGAGAGCTTCACGGAGATCACCGCGGTCAGGCCCTCGCGGATGTCCTCACCGGAGAGGTTCTCATCCTTGGCCTTGAGCAGTTCCTTGTTGCGAGCGTAGCGGTTGATCAGCGAGGTCATCGCCGCCCGGAAGCCCTCTTCGTGGGTGCCACCCTCGTGGGTGTTAATCGTATTGGCGTAGGTGTGCACCGACTCCGAATAGGCGGTGGTCCACTGCATCGCCACCTCGACGGCGATCTTCTGGTCGGTGTCCTCCGATTCGAAGGCGATGACGTCGTCGTGGACGAGTTCGGCGCGCTTGGAGGAGTTCAAGTGCTTGACGTAGTCGAGCAGACCGTCCTCGTAGAGGTAGTCGACCCGGCGCAGGGTACGCTCAGCGGTTCCTTCCGCAGCGCTGCCCTCGGCAATCCCGGCCTCATCGGGCTGATCGGCGCTGCTGGCTCCGGCGATCTCATCGGATGCGACGTCGTTGGATTCCAGCTCGCGCTCATCGGTGAGGGTGATGCGCAGTCCCTTGTTGAGGAACGCCATCTGCTGGAACCGGGCGCGCAGCGTCTCGAAGTCGAACTCGACGGTTTCGAAGATGCTGGCATCCGGGTAGAAAGTTTGGGTGGTGCCGGTGCGATCGGTGTCCTCACCCTTCACGAGTTCACCCTGAGGGACGCCACCGTTGGCAAAGCTCATCCGCCACACGCTGCCCTGACGGTGAATCTCGGTGTCCACGCGCGACGACAGCGCGTTCACCACGGAGATACCGACGCCGTGCAGACCGCCGGAGACCGCGTAGCCGCCGCCACCGAACTTACCGCCGGCGTGCAGGATGGTCATGACGACTTCCACGGTCGGCTTGCCCTCGGTCGGGTGCATATCCACCGGGATACCGCGCCCGTTATCGGACACTCGCAGCCCGCCGTCGGCAAGAATCGTGACGTCGATGGTGTCGCAGTAGCCGGCCAGCGCCTCATCCACCGAGTTATCGACCACTTCGTACACCAGGTGGTGCAGGCCGCGGGCGGAGGTGGAGCCGATGTACATACCGGGACGCTTGCGCACGGCCTCAAGACCCTCAAGCACGGTGATATCGCCGGCATCGTAGGCATGCTCGACTTTGCTCAGCGCCGATTCCTGCTGGGTCGGAACCGCATCCTGGTCAACGGGTACTTCGGACGGCGATGCCTGATCAGACTGTTCTTCGGACACGTCGGTTCAACGACTCCTCATTCGTGGCACTGGGACTCGTCTATTCTACGCGATCGAGTCTGGTTTGGCCCGAATTTCTGGGGTCCTCAGTGAATAAACATGCCTCACTGGGCCCGTAGCGGCCATTTTCCCGCGCTGAGATGCGGTCAGATGGATCCCTGTGCAGGAGTCAGCCTCGCACAGCGCCACAGGGCCACTGAGCCGGTCACCCGTAGGTGTCGCGCGGACCGCGGCCTCGCACCGAACGCGGACCTTTTTTCCAACTCGGTGCCGAGGGTCCCTTCACCACGATTTCGCGGACCACCCCCGGACCAAGCTTGTCTTCGAGCTGGCCGAGTAGCGTCGGCGTCATCAGCCGCAATTGGGTCGCCCAGGCCGTGGAATCACACCGGATCACCACCTGCGCATGGTCGAACTCCTCCACCTGCGCATGCGCGGCAATATCCGGTCCCACCAGTTCGGGCCACCGAGACAGCACCGATCCCACCGCCACCGGCTCATCCCAGCCGCGTTCGGCCACGAGTCGGTCAAAAACGGCGCCAATCAACCGAGAATCCTTGCCCTGTTGTGATGCATCGAGGGTGGAACGACGACGACGTCGCGAGGCCGGTTTCTCTTCCCGGCCGTCACCGGTGAACTTCCGGGTGCGGCGGCTTGCCGACGCCGCCGTGAATCCGGCAGCCTGTGCCGCCTGGCGGGCCCGGTTGAGGGCCACCGCCGGGGCATCCACATCGGTGGGCGCCGGGGCTTCATCCGCCGGCAGATCCCAGGTTGATTCGGGGTCAGCCACCGGACTCACCGATACTGCTCACACCCTCGTCCATCTGCACGAAAAACCGCGGGCCCTCCAGCTCGTCCGGCAAATCCTCGGCGACGGCCGCCGTCACCAGAACTTGTTCGGCGCGGTCCGCCAAGGCCGCCAAGCGTAACCGGCGCGTGGCGTCCAATTCGGCAAACACGTCGTCGAGAATCAACAGTGGCCGTGCATGCTCATCCGCATCATCCGCCACCAACACGTCATAGCTGGCCAGTCGCAGTGCCAGCGATAACGACCACGTCTCTCCGTGCGAGGCGTAACCCTTCGCGGGGGCCGCACCCAAATTCAAGATGACGTCGTCGCGGTGGGGCCCCACCAGGGTGACCCCGCGATCGCGCTCAAGCCGATGCTGCCCCTGCAATGCCTCGCGCATCGCCTCGGCCAGCTCCGCCTCCGATGGAATGTCTTGGTGCTGTCCGGCCGCCAGAGCAACCGCGGAGTCGTACCGATAACTAGCGGTTTTGTTGGCATCCGCGAGATGGGCATAGGCCGTAGCGAGCGGTTCGGCGAGCAATTGCAACACATGCAGCCGCCCATTCAACAACCGGGCACCAGTCACAGCCAAGTGCTCATCCCACACCGCCAGGGTGGCATCGTGTTCGTCGGTCCATTTTCCGGAAGTGCGCGCTGACTTCAGCAGGGCATTGCGCTGGCGCAGCACCCGATCATATTCCGAGCGCGCCCCACCCAGGGCCGGACGCATCTGCACAATGAGATCGTCCAGAAACCGGCGCCGCACTCCGGGATCCCCGTTCACCAACTGTAGATCCTCCGGGGCAAAAAGCACCGACCGCAGCAGTCCGAGACCTTCACGAGCCCGCTGCGGTGCACCCCGGTTGATGGCTACCCGGTTCGATTTCCCCGGGTTGATCTCCAAGTCGACGGCGACGGCGCGCTCACCCCGGTGAACCCGCGTCCGAATCCGAGCCTGATCAGCCCCGAAATGCACCAGCGGAGCATCATTACTCACCCGGTGCGATTGATGCGTGCTGACATAGCCGATGGCCTCAGCAACATTGGTTTTGCCGACGCCATTGCGGCCCACCAGCACGTTGGTGCCGGGCTGCAGTTCGAGATCGAGCTGCGTGTATGACCGGTAGTTCGTCAGTGAGAGATGGGATATCCGCACGTGATCCAGTGAGGTGAGCCCGCCGGCTCAGCTGGTGATCCTGATCGGCATGACCAGGTAGCGGTAGTCATCCACTTCACCGTTGTCCTGTTCGCTCTGTCCGGTCAGCAGAGCGGGTTTGGGAGCGGAGGTGAATGCGAACCGCACGTACTCGGAGCCGATAACGTTGAGGCCCTCGCTCAAGTACCCGGGGTTGAACGCTACAGTGATTTCTTCGCCATCGAGCTGGCATGGCATCGACTCATTGGCCGAGGCGTCATCTCCAGCTCCGGCATCCAGAGAAACCTGTCCATCGGTAAATGCCATGCGCAGCGGAGTGTTGCGCTCAGCCACCAGGGCCACACGACGGACCGCTTCCACCAACTGCGACGTCTCGACGACGGCGTGGATCGGGCTGGACTCCGGGAACAGTGCCCGGATCTTCGGGTATTCGCCATCCACCAACAGGCTGGTGGTGCGGCGTCCACCGGAGGAGAAACCAATCAGTTCTTGTCCGGTGCCGTCGTTGCTCAAGCGCAGCTGCAGTTCACCGCCACCTGCCAAGGATCGGGCAACTTCCGTCAGAGTGCGGGACTTGACCAACACCGAGGTGGAAATCGACGGATCGCTCGGAGTCCAGGTGATTTCCTTCATCGAGAGTCGGTAGCGGTCCGTGGCAAGGAAGGTGATGGTGTCACCTTCGATCTCGACCTTGATGGCGGTGAGGATCGGAAGAGTGTCGTCCTTCGATGCAGCAACCGTGACCTGGCTGACGGCATGAGCGAATGCTGCGCCGTCAATGGTGCCGGAGACCTCCGGCAGTGAGGGCAGCGTTGGGTATTCGTCTACGGGCATGGTGGCCAGCGCGAAACGGGAGCTGCGGCAGGTGAGAACTACCTTGGAACCCTCGGTTTCCACGGTGACCGGTGCAGCAGGAAGTGACTTGACGATGTCGTTCAGCAAACGACCGGACACCAAGATGGTGCCTTCGGTCTCAATATCGGCTTCGACTTCAAGCCGCGCAGAGGTTTCGTAGTCAAAGCTCGCGATGGACACGAGCCCGTCCTTTGCAGTGATCAACAGACCAGAGAGCACAGGCACAGGAGGACGAGGCGAGAGCGAGCGGGCAGCCCAGGAGACAGCGTCCGTCAGGATGTCGCGTTCAACAGTGAACTTCACGGGTGTATCTGCCTCTCGCTACGGGTACACAGTCTTTCGAGACTTCCGACGTTTTCACGAGATCACGCGGGAAGCACAAAAATCCATGGACAGCTTATCGCGAATGCAGAGTTCTTGTGATTTCGGGATGTGGAAAGGGCATGCATCGTCGATGTGAAGGTTCGGAAGTGAACTTCGAGTGCGTTGGGCATTGAACCGAGATTGTTCTTCAGAAGAGGTTTAACAGGTTCAGTAGTGTTAATAACTCTTGTGGATTCTGTGGATAACCGCCTTGGTGCGGCCATTTGTCCCGATCTGCATGTGGAGCAAGACGTGGAGTTCTCTCGTGGTGGCTGTGTAGAGATCCGGGATAACGCATTCTTGTGATTCGCCCGGATTCACAACGAACCCCAGGGTTATCCCGAAGCTAACCGGCGTGGTCCACTTAATGATCCACAACGTTTTCCACAGCTGTGAGTTCTACTTGAAGGATGCGGCCAGAAAAGCTTGTGGAAACCTGTGGATAGTTGTGGAGAGTGTGGAAATCGAATGACAAGAATCGTTGTGATCCTGGGAATCTGGCCTGTGGACCGACCCTCAAGCTTAACTTGAGATGAAGTCGACGGCGCCGGTGAGGTTCCTCCGGCTATCCGTCAGTTCGTCCGCTGCTGTTGTTTGATCCGGTTGGTCAGTTCGGTGACCTGGTTGTAGATCATCCGGCGTTCTGCCATCAAGTCGCGGATCTTACGGTCTGCGTGCATCACCGTGGTGTGATCGCGTCCTCCGAGTTCATTTCCGATCTTCGGCAAGGACATTTCGGTGAGCTCGCGCAGCAGGTACATGGCGATCTGTCGCGCCGTGACGAGAGTTCGCGTCCGAGACTTGCTCATCAGTTCTTCGATGGTGAAGTCAAAGTACTTCGCCGTTTCGTTCAGAATCGAGGCAGCAGTGATCTCTTGCGCGTCATCGTCGGTGATGAGGTCTTTCAACACGTGCTCCGCCAGTGGAATATCGACGGATTGCTTGTTCAATGATGCGTAAGCGGTGACACGGATCAAGGCACCTTCGAGCTCGCGAATGTTTGTGGTGATACGCGAAGCGATGTATTCGAGCGCTTCCGGAGGGGCCGTGAGACCTTCGGCTTCCGCCTTCTTGCGCAGAATGGCGATACGCGTCTCGAGGTCTGGCGGCTGAATATCGGTGGTGAGGCCCCACTCGAAGCGGGAGCGCAGCCGTTCTTCGAAACCGGAAAGCTGCTTCGGGGGCAAGTCCGAGGTGATGACGACCTGCTTGTTGTTGTTGTACAGGGCGTTGAAGGTGTGGAAGAACTCTTCCACGGTGGCTTCTTTGTTCGCCATGAACTGGATGTCATCGATCAGCAGGATGTCTACATTGCGGTAGATCTGTTTGAAACTGGCACCTTCGTCGTGACGAATCGAGTTAATGAAGTCATTGGTGAACTCTTCGGAGTTCACATAGCGAACCCGAAGTCCGGGGTAGAGCTCCCGCGCGTAATGACCGATTGCGTGCAATAGGTGTGTTTTGCCCAGGCCGGACTCACCGTAGATAAACAAAGGGTTGTACGCCTTGGCCGGTGCTTCAGCCACGGCGTTCGCCGCGGCGTGGGCAAACCTGTTGGAAGAACCGGTCACGAAAGTCTCAAAGTGGTACCGAGGATTCAGCCGAGATTGTTCCTCCGCGGCGTTGGCAATCGAAGAGGCCTGCTGTGGATCGGCTAACGTCGGCGCAGGATTCGACTGTGAACTCAGCTGCCCATCAACAGGCCGTTCCCGTTGCGAGTACACGGCAGCGGGAATTGACTCAGAGTTATCCACAGGTTGTGGCTCGTCCTGTGGAATCTGTGGATCAGTTCGCTGTGGGGGTGCTGCCGGCTGCAGCGAAGAATCGATCGAGAACGCGCACCGGATGTCTTGTTGGAAGACCGTCTGCAAGGCCTGTGCGAGAACCTCGTCGAGTTGATTCTCCAGAACCTGGCGTGTGAACTCATTCGGGACGGCGAGAAGCAGCGTGTTTCCGATCAGCCCTTGGGGCTGAACCAAATCAATAAACCCACTCTGACGTGGGCTGATCTGTTGTGAGTCCTTCATCGTCTGGACGACGTGACGCCAGGAGCTGCTGATTGATTCATCGGTGCTCATCGGCCGAGCTGTCCTTTCAGACGATTCGAGTGCAAGTAATTCGGAGAACCCTCAATGTCCGTGGCGTCTCGACCCCTGTGGATGACGGCGAATGAGAAGT